>CAWAFE010000048.1:0-96528 GCA_963781215.1 uncultured Alphaproteobacteria bacterium | reverse complement strand
TCCAGCTGTCGCCGATGATATCGAGCGTCCGAGCGATCGGACAGCGCAGGTCGTAGTTTGCCGCCATTCCCTTTCCCGCTCTGGTTCGGGCACCGAACCGGTCACGGTAACAACCCTGTGATCGATCCGATATAGACTCCTTATATGATAGTAACTATATTAAAAGGACCAATGGTTGAGGAGGCTGATCGATGACTGCTGCGACCTACGATCCCGCGGCCAAGCCGGCCCGTCCGTCGCCATGGCGCCCGCTGCTGTGGCTGGCGCCGCTGACCGCCTTGTGGCTGCTCTTCAACTACGCCTTTCCGGCTTTGCAGGCGAGCGGGGTGCCGAGCACTGCGACGCGGCTCGGCATTCTCGTCTCGGTGGCGCTCGGGCTGTGGCTCGGGCTGGAGCGCACTGGCCTCGCTCTGCGCCAACGCGCAAGCGTCTTCCTGGCGCTGGCGGTCCCTTATGTATTGTGGTTGTCGGTGATCTGGAGCACAGCCGTCAACGGCGCCTTCCTGCCCGGCCATTTCCCGCCACGCTTGCCGATAGCGATATTCCTGCCGCTCATTGTCTTCATGCCGCTCCTGCTGGCGTCGAAGCGGGTCGGCCAGCTTCTCGATGCGATGCCGGCCGGTTGGCTGATCGGGCTTCAGGTCTTCCGGGTGTTCGGCGGCGCGTTTCTCGTCGGGTGGGCGCGCGGCGCGATACCGGGCGTGTTCGCCCTGCCGGCCGGCATCGGCGACGTGACGACGGGCCTGATGGCATTGTCGGTCGCCTATGGCCTGGCCGCCGGGAGCAGAAATGCGCACCGGGCCGCGATCGCCTGGAACATCTTCGGCCTCACGGATTTCGCGATCGCCGTCGGGATCGGGCTCGCGATCTCGCCCGGCCCCTTGCAGCTGATCGTGCCGAGCATCCCCAACACGACCGTCGGTACCTATCCGGCGGTCCTGATCCCCGCCTTTGCCGTGCCCAGTTCGATCCTGCTGCATGCGTTGTCGCTGCGCCAGTTGCGCCGCCGCCAGGCTGTGGGGTGATCGAGCTCCCGCTTGCGCCAGCGCCGCCAGCCGGAGTAGCGCTGCGAGCCGCTAGGTCAAGGCCAGACCCTACGTTGCTCCCAGGCTCATTAACCCTTCCCCAGCGGGAGAGGGAATCTGGGCGTTGTCGGCGCCGGGCCGCTGCGCGGACGACACCCATGCCGTCCAGGCAAAGAAAGCCGTCAGCTGCCGCAATTCACTCGGATCGGCGACCGTTCCAACAGCGAGGCCACCATTGTTGGACGGGTTCGCAAAATACTCGGTCCAATCCGCGATCTGCCGCCTGAATCAGTCTATTCTAACGCCATTATTACATGAATGATATGAACGGACGTTCCGCTCCGCGTTTGAGCGAGAACGCGCGGCAGTCGCCGGATCATAGCGGTTCAGCTTCATCATCCCGGCAACGTGGCCGTCGATCATGGCTTTCTCGTCCGCAGTCAGCTTGTCGTAGGGCGGCTGAATTGCCCGCGCGCGGCATGATCGGCGACATCGAGTGACCAGTTGTGCAGGTATTGGGCCGAAAAGTCGGGGCCGAGATAAGCGCCATGGCCCCAAATCGTGCCGTTGTCCATCAAGCCATGCTTGAGGAAGACCTGCTGGCCCGCGACCACGTCATCTTTTGTGAACACGATGGCGCCTGCGGGATCGATGAATTTCACGGGAATCGGCGGCGCATTGCGGTAGGCCTCGACGGTCAGCAGGATGAGGGTCGCAAAGCCGAATGTCATCGTCACGGCGGCCGCGACCTTCCACCAGATAGATAACGTGTCACCTGGAACGGCCTGTGCTCCCCTCATGACCTGATTCTCGCGTGCTCAAATCCGGACATGATGTACCGGGCGAAGATGACGGATGGCAAAGGGAATGGCTTCGCCTGATGGCCAGCGACGTCGTGGCTGTTCCGGCACGAGGAGCCGCGCTACACGCTGATCGCCAAGCGTCAGGACAAGCCCGACGCGATCGCCTCTCTGCTGCGCGGCAAGCGTAGGGCGGACGAGCTAGGCGCTATCCGCCAGTTGCGGGGATCGATTCGGCGGAATTCGCTGTGCTGTTCCGCCTACACTCTGCCCCCTGCCGTCAAGCGACGGGCGTGGTGCGGGCGGCGGCGTAGACTTCGCGGATCTGTCGGGCGGCGCTGGCCAGGTCGGCGTCATCCAGCCCCGCCGCCACATCGTCTTCCTCGGCCTGGGCGAGGAGTCCGCGGAACCGCAACGGCTTTTCGAGAAACTTGAGGGCGATTTCGAGTGGCTGCTGCCCCTCCTCCACCCAAAGCGGGATCTGCCTGCCGCGCAGGGTCGGACGGATGTGATAGTGGCTGCCCATGCTGAAGGGATCGAAGCGGAGCGCCTGCTCCCGCTTGCCCGCGACGGCGACCACGATCGAGGGCCGTTCGATGCCGTCCGCCTCCCGGCCGAGCCGGTTGGGGTGGAACATCATATGCAGATATGGCCCGGCTTTTATTTGGTGCCAGCCGCCGCCGTCCTCGGGCATGACAGCTTGCATCGGCCGTTGCTGTGGCTCTGGCTGTACCGACATCATTCACGTCTCCTCCTTGGCCTTATGCGAGCGTATCATAGCCGGCTCGTGCCCGCCATGCAGCCAAGCAGCACGGGAGTTTACGTCGTCCCGGCGAGCGATGGCTGGTCCGCCCTACGCCAATACGGCTCCCTTACAAAGATGAAGGTCGTGCCGGTCACGATCGGGGCGCTGGGGCCGACGAAGGAGATTTTGGCGTCCTTGACCTGGCGCGATCCGGCGCGGCCGGAGGCCCGGAGGGCGCCCAGGATCAGTATGGGAGCGCTGGATTGGCCATGCTGCATCGTCTGCAGCGCCGCCACCACCGGGGCCAGCGTCCAGTCCGGTAGCGTTGTTTTGGATGCGAGAATTGGAAACGGCGCGTTCCGGAAGTCTCTTTGCGAGCCCGCGGCTAACCCATCTGTGGAACGACGGTTCCGGCCAGCCAGTTATCGGCTCAAAACGCCCTTGTTTTGACCCGCGGCTCTGTCCGGGTCATCGTCACGGCCCGCTCGGTCAGTGCACCGAAGACCAGGCCGATCGTCGCCCACATGATCAGTTGCGCACCCAAAGACGCAATTCTAAATTGCCACAGCACGACGGCCGGGAACTCCGCGGGCACCTCGTTGACGGCCGGCAACGCCAGGCCAACGGCGAGCACTACGATCAGATAGGCGCCGCCGGCAATCAGCGCCGCGTTCCAAGCTCCATAACGAGCGACAAGCCGCAGACGCAGCATTCCCGCTGCAATCATCGCCGCGAGCGAGATTGCTATCATGCTGAAATAGAGCCCCGTCCGCATACCGATCGTCGCGGGATCGCCGACCGAGGGTGGGTTCGCCGGATATTTGAGGTTTGGCACGATGTAGATTGCAACAAGGCCGAGAGCCGCCAGCAAAGCCGCTGTGGTTCGCGGACCGAAATTCCCCATGCGGCCGTAGGTCAACGCGAAGGCCAACGCGAACAGCCCGCCGAAGCCCACGTTATAGACCATGACGCCAGTGAACAGGCCGATGCCAGCCTGCACCGGTCGGCTAACCAGCTCGGGTTCCGGCTCTTCCTTTGGCGCGGGCAGGCCCTTGGCGATCAGAACTTGCGCCGCCGCCTGAACCTTGGCTTCGTCAAGTTGGGCTTCGAAGGCGATCGCGCGGTCGACCTGTGGCTCGCCAACGATTTTCAAAAAGCTGAAGGAGAGTAGGCCCGCGACGATGCCGATCAGCATCCCTCGCAGCAGCAACGACCCCACCATGCCGCCGGCTTCCGATTAGTGGCAGGGGAAGCCGAGCAGGTGACGTCCGTCATGCACGAACTCATGCACATACATGCCTGGAATCAGCGATGTCGCGCCCTCTTCGGCGCCGACGAAGTAGATCGCCAGCATCAAGAGCAGTCCGCCAAAGATTGCCCAAGGCAAGACTTCTCGGACCGGGATGGCGGCCGGCTCTAAGGTCGGGGCAAAGATCGCAGTTGTCATGGCCGGTCCTCCTTGGGATTTCGCGTCCCGTTAGAGCTCTGCCTGATCACGAGGGGGTCTGACTCTCGGCCCCGCGCCCAAGTGCGCGAGTCGATCACAGTGGCGCGACCGTGCCGGGCTCCCACCGGCTTCCACGCCTCGCATCGGTGCAGCACAAAAATAGGGAGAAGCAATTCGCATTGTCAACAGATCAGGAACGCGCCGTGGAGCATGGCGAGCACCGCCGGCAGGATCAAGGCCGACGCGACCGCGGCGGCCTTCCTCGATGGCGCAGCAGAATTCATCATGACAGCCGTCCGCGTTGGGTTACCATCGGCCGATGGTAAGGACGCACCCGCGCTCGGTTGATCGGCGCTTGCCTCATCGGACTGTACTGCCGGTACGCTGAAACGCCTGTTCAGCCTCGATCCGCGTAGATAACCTGAAGAAATGCCTCTCGACGATCACCCGGCAGCAAATCTGGAGACGCGTCTGCGGCGCGAGATCCGCGGCGAGGTTATGTTCGACGCGTTCAGCCGGGGGCGCTATGCGACCGACGCGTCGATCTACCAGATCGAGCCGTTGGGGGTCGTCGTGCCGAAGAGCCGCGAGGACGCGGCGGCGGCGATCGCGATCGCCCGCGAGGAGGGGGTGCCGGTCTTGCCGCGCGGCGCCGGCACCTCGCAATGCGGCCAGACAGTGGCGCGCGCCCTCGTCGTCGATTGCAGCAGGCACATGGACCGGGTGATCTCGGTCGATGTCGAAAGCCGCCGGGCGCGGGTCGAGCCGGGAGTGGTCCTCGACCGCCTCAACCGCTCGCTGCGGCCGCACAAGCTGTTCTTTCCGGTCGACCCGTCGACGGCGAGCCGGGCGACCTTGGGCGGCATGACCGCCAACAACAGCTGCGGCTCGCGCTCATTGCGCTACGGCAACATGGTGCACAATGTGTGTGGCGTCGATGCGCTCCTCGCAGACGGCACGCGGGCATGGTTCGGCGAGGTTCCCGGCAATTTCCCAGACAATTCCGACGGCTCCGCGATGCCGGAACGGTATCGCGACCTGATCCGCCAGATGCGGGACTTGCATCGGCGCGAGGCGGACGAAATCGCGCGCCGGTTCCCGCAGGTGTTGCGGCGTGTCGGCGGCTACAACATCGACAGCATCAGCGAGGGCGGCCACAACATGGCGCGCCTGCTCGTCGGCTCCGAGGGGACGCTCGCCTTCTTTAACGAGATCGAACTCGAACTGCAGCCGATCCCGGCGCACCGGGTGCTCGGCATCTGCCATTTCCCGACCTTCTACGGCGCGATGGCCGCGACCCGGCGCATCGTCGAGCTCGGCCCCAGCGCGGTCGAGCTGGTCGACCGCACGATGATCGAATTGTCGCGCGACATCCCGATGTTCCGCGCCGTCGTCGACCGTTTCGTCAAGGGCGAGCCGGCGGCGATCCTGTTGAGCGAATTTGCCGGCGACGACCCGGCGGAAAATTTGCGCCGACTGAAGGCGCTCGGCGAGCTGATGGGCGATCTCGGCCATCCGGACGGGGTGGTCGAGGCGGTCGATCCGGGCTTTCAGGCGGCGGTCTGGGAGGTGCGCGCGCAGGGCCTCAACATCATGATGTCGATGAAGGGCGACGGGAAGCCGGTCTCCTTCCTCGAGGACTGCGCGGTGCGGCTGGAAGACCTCGCCGACTACACCGAGCGACTCACCCGCATCTTTGAGAAGCACGGCACCTACGGCACCTGGTACGCGCACGCCTCGGTCGGCTGCCTGCATGTGCGGCCCGTGCTCAACGTCAAGCAGGAGCTCGAGGTCAGGAAGATGCGGGCGATCGCCGAGGAGGCCTTCGCGATGGTCCGCGAATACAAGGGCTCGCATTCGGGCGAACACGGCGACGGGCTGGTGCGCTCGGAGTTTCACGAGGCGATGTTCGGCTCGCGGATGGTGCGGGCGTTCGAGGAGGTCAAGGACGCCTTCGACCCCGATGGCCTCTTCAACCCCGGCAAGATCGTCCGGGCGCCCAAGATGGACGACCGCAGCCTGTTCCGCTTCAAGCCGGATTATCGGCCGCTGCCGCTCGCCGAGGCACTCGACTGGTCGGAATGGGGCGGCTTTTCCGCTGCGGTGGAGATGTGCAACAACAACGGCGCCTGCCGGGCGCGCGATGCTGCGGTCATGTGCCCGTCCTTCCGCGCCACCGGCGACGAGCGGCACCTGACCCGGGGCCGCGCCAACACCCTGAGGCTGGCGCTGTCGGGCCAGCTCGGCGCCGACGCGCTGGTCGGCGAGGACATGCGCGAGACGATGGATTTGTGCATCTCGTGCAAGGGATGCCGGCGCGAATGCCCGACCGGCGTCGACATGGCGCGGATGAAGATCGAGTTCCTGCACCATTACCGCCGCGGCCGGGGGCTTTCGGCGCGCGACCGGTTGATCGCCTATTTGCCGCGCTACGCCCCCTATGCCGCATGGCTGGGACCGCTGCTGAACCTGCGCAACCGGGTGCCGATCTTGGCGCAACTCGCAGAGCGCTTCTTTGGGCTCAGCGCCGCGCGCCCGATACCGCAATGGTCCTCGCGTCCCTATCGCGGCGTTTCAGTCGGCGCCGGGCCAGAGGTCGTCCTGCTCATCGACACCTTCAACCGCTGGTTCGAGCCGGAGAATGCCCGGGCCGCGGAGCGCGTGCTCGACCGCGCCGGCTATCGAATCGTCAGCCCCGACCCCGAACGCGGCCGGCCGCTGTGCTGCGGGCGGACCTTTCTCGCCGCGGGATTGGTCGACGAGGCGCGCAAGGAGGCGCGCCGCATGGTCGACGCGCTCGCACCCCATGTCCGGGCCGGCTCGCCGGTCGTCGGCCTCGAGCCCTCTTGCTTGCTGACCTTGCGCGATGAGCTGCCGGCGATCCTGCCCGGGGCCGACACCAAAGCGCTCGCGGCACAGGCGCAGCTCTTCGAGGAATTCGTCACGGCCGAACGCGCGGCCGGCCGCTTCGAGCTGAAGCTGCAACCCATGCCGGGCGCCACCGCCCTGTTGCACGGGCACTGCCACCAGAAGGCCTTCGATACGGTCGGCGCCGCGGTCGAGGCATTGCGGCTGATCCCGGAGCTCGCGGTCGAGACCTTCGAACTCGACCTGCTGTGGCATGGCCGGCTCGTTCGGCTACGAGGCCGAGCATTACGAGATGTCGCTAAAGATCGGGGAGCTCGGTGTCCTGCCGCGGCTGCGCGCCGCCTCGCCCGACACGCTCCTCTCCGCCTGTGGCACCAGCTGCCGCCATCAGATCGCCGACGCCCTGGGCCGCGAAGCCCGACACCTCGTGCGCATCCTCGACGACGCCTCTGCCCCCGACGATATTCGTGACCGCCGCCGAGCGGCTATTGCCTGACGCCGCCGCATGGCATTGTCGACGCCGAAACGGCGGAGAGAGCGGTGGACGAAGTCGAATGCGTGGTCGTCGGCGCCGGGGTGGTCGGGCTCGCCACTGCTCGGGCGCTGGCGCTCGGCGGCCGTGACGTGCTGGTGCTCGAGCGCGCCTGGACGATCGGGTTCGAGACTTCCTCGCGCAACAGCGAGGTCGTCCATGGCGGGATCTATTACCCGGCCGGCAGCCTGAAGGCAAAGAGCTGCGTCGAAGGCCGCGAACGGCTCTACGCCTATTGCCGCGAGCACGGGGTCCCCCATGCGCGGCTCGGCAAGCTGATCGTCGCCGCCAACGAGGCCGAGATCCCCGGCCTCGAAAAGATCGAGGCCGCCGCCCGCGCCAACGGCGTCGCCGAATTGCAGTGGCTCGACGCGGCCGAAGCGGGGCGGCTCGAACCGGCATTGCGCTGCGTTTCCGCCCTGTTGTCGCCGGTGACCGGCATCGTCGACAGCCACGCGCTGATGCTCGCCTATCAGGGCGAGGCCGAAGCAGCGGGCGCGCTCGTCGTGCTGCGCACTCCGGTGGTGTCGGGAGAGGTGCGCAACGACGGCTTTATCCTCCACATCGGCGGCGACGAGCCGGCCGCGATCCGCTGCCGTTTTCTCGTCAATGCGGCCGGTCTCTACGCGCCGGCCCTGGCCCGCGCGATCGACGGAGTGCCGCCGGAGACGATCCCGCCGGCCTATTTCTGCCGCGGCGTCTATTTCACCTTGACCGGGCGGGCGCCGTTTCGCCGGCTCGTCTATCCGGTTCCGATGGCTGGCGGGCTGGGCGTCCATATCACATTGGATCTGGCGGGCCAGGCCCGCTTCGGGCCGGATGTCGAGTGGATTTCCGAGGTCGACTACGCGGTCGACCCGGCGCGCGGCGATGCCTTCTATGCCGCGGTCCGCAACTATTGGCCGGGCTTGCGGGACGGCGCCTTGCAGCCCGGCTATGCCGGAATCCGGCCGAAGATCAGCGGGCCTGGCGAGCCTGCCGCCGACTTTCTCGTGCAGGGGCCGGAAGCCCATGGCGTGCCGGGGTTCGTCAACCTCTACGGGATCGAGTCCCCGGGTCTAACGGCTTCCTTGCCGCTCGCCGACGAGGTGGTAGAACGGCTTGGCTTCTGAGCGGGGTTTGCGATGCTGATCGGTGTCCCGAAGGAGATCAAGACCCACGAATACCGCGTCGGCCTCGTTCCGGGGAACGTGCGCGAGCTCGTGCATCACGGGCATTCGGTCGTGGTCGAAACCGGGGCCGGAGCCGGGATCGGGTTCGACGATGCGGCCTATAAGGCGGCCGGCGCCGCGATCGTCCGTGGTGCCGCCGAGGTGTTCGCCGCCGCCGAACTGATCGTCAAGGTCAAGGAACCGCAGCCGCACGAGGTCGCGGCGTTGCGACGCGGCCAGATCCTCTTCACCTATCTGCACCTCGCCGCCGACAAGAGGCTGACCGAGGCGCTGATCGGCTCCGAGATTATCGGGATCGCCTATGAAACCGTCACCGACGCGCGCGGCGGCCTGCCGCTCCTCGCCCCGATGAGCGAGGTTGCCGGGCGGATGGCGGTGCAGGTCGGCGCCCACTGCCTCGAAAAGGAGCAGGGCGGAATCGGCGTGCTGTTGGGCGGCGTCCCCGGCGTCCCGGCGGCCAAGGTCGTGATCCTCGGCGGCGGTGTGGCCGGCACCAACGCGGCGCGAATGGCGATGGGGATTGAGGCCTACGTCACCGTGATCGACCGCTCGCTGCCGCGCCTCTACGAGCTCGACCTGCAGTTCGGGGCCCAGCTGCACACGCTCGTACTCGACGATGGAGAACATCGAGCATGAGGTCGCCGCCGCCGATCTGGTGATCGGGGCGGTGCTGATCCCGGGTGCCGCGGCGCCGAGGCTCGTCAGCCGCGAGCTCGTCCGGGCGATGCGGCCCGGCACCGTCGTCGTCGACATCTCGATCGACCAGGGCGGCTGCTTCGAGACCAGCCGGCCGACGACGCACGCCGCCCCGACCTATGTCGAGGAGGGGGTGGTCCATTACTGCGTCACCAACATGCCGGGGGCGGTCGCCCGCACCTCGACGGTGGCGCTCAACAACGCGACCTTGCCCTTTGTGCTGGCGCTCGCCGAGGGCGGCTGGCGGCGGGCGTTGTCCGACGACCCGCATCTGCGGGCCGGGCTCAACATCTGCCGCGGGCATCTGACCCATCCGGCGGTGGCGCGCGACCTCGGCCTAAGGCTGACGCCCGCCGAGGAGGCACTATCGAAGTGAGCGAACCGTCGATTTGTCGGCTCTTCACCTATGGACCGGAAGGGCGGCAGTCCCTATCTCTGACCAAACAAGCCCGAGACGGGGGAATGCCGCTTCTTCCGACTTATGTGCCTGCCCGTGCCGATGCGTTGCCCGAGACATCGGCCGGGCTCGATGCCGCCCGCGTCAGGCGCATCGACGCCGCTGCCATCGCGGCGATCACCGATCTTCACCGCGAGGTTCTGCCCGGCCGGCGGCGCGATCCTCGATTTGATGTCGGGCTGGGTTGGCCACCTGCCGCCGGAGGTGCCCTATGCGCGGGTGGTCGGGATCGGCACCAGCACGCCGGGAGCTGGCGGAGAACGCGTTCCTCGACGAATGGCTCGTGCAGGATTTGAACCGCGAGCCGGCGCCTGCCGTTCGCCGATGGCGAGTTCGACGGTGCCGCGATCTGCGTCGCGGTCCAGCACCTGACGCGGCCCGGCGAAGTCATCCGCGAGGTCGGCCGCGTGCTGAAGCCCGGGGCGCCGCTGGTCGTGACCTTCTCTGACCGCTGCCTCCCGACCCGTGCGATCGGCTGCTGGTGCCTGCTCGACGATGCCGGGCACTTGTGCCTCGTGGCCCAACATTTTGCCGCAGCCGGCAATTGGGGCGACATCCGCTGCCTCGACCGCACACCGCCCGGCGGCGGCGACCCGCTCTACGCGGTGATCGGCCGCAGCCTGGGGCCGGCGCCGCCGCTCGGCCACGATTAACGCGAGCGAGTCGCACCCGTCACGGCGACGTTTCGGGCAACGGGTGGGTCATGTCTTCCGGGCGGACCCATTCGTCGAACTGGGCTCCGGTCACAAAGCCGAGCTTCAGCGCCGCCTCGCGCAGGCTGATGTCCTCGCGATAGGCGGTCAGCGAAATCCTCGCCGCCTTCTCGTAGCCGATGTGGGGACTGAGTGCCGTCACCAGCATCAGCGAGTTTTCCAGATGCTCGGCGATGCGTTTTTCGTTGGGCTCGATGCCGCGGGCGCAATGCTCGTCGAACGACCGGCACGCATCCGCCAGCAGCTCGATCGATTCGATAACATTGTGTAATATCAGTGGCTTATAGACATTGAGCTGGAAATTGCCCTGCGAGCCGGCAAAGGCGGTCGCATGGTCGTTGCCGAAGACCTGCACCGCGACCATGGTCAATGCCTCGCACTGGGTCGGGTTGATCTTGCCCGGCATGATCGACGATCCGGGCTCGTTCTCGGGGATGGTCAACTCGGCGAAGCCTGCGCGCGGGCCGCAGGCGTACCAGCGCACATCGTTGGCGATCTTTATCAAGGCGCCAGCCAGGGTGCGCAGCGCGGCACTGGCGTTGACCATCGCATCATGCGCCGACAAGGCCGCGAATTTATTGGACGCCGAGACGAATTCATGCCCGGTCTCCGCCGCTATCATACGCGCCGCCGTCTCCCCGAAACGGGGATGCGCGTTGAGCCCGGTGCCGACCGCGGTGCCGCCGATCGCCAGTTCCAAGAGCCCCGGCAAGGCCCGCCCGATCGTTGCCATCGCGTCGTCGAGCTGCGCTACCCAGCCCGAGATCATCTGCCCGACCGTCAGCGGCGTCGCGTCCTGCAAATGGGTGCGGCCGACCATGACGATCGTCGCGTAAGCCTTGGCCTTGGCGTCCAAGGTCTGGCGCAGCGCGCGGACCGCGGGCAGCAGCCGGCGGGCGATCTCTTCTACGGTGGCAATGTGCATCGCCGTTGGGAAGGTGTCGTTCGACGATTGCGAATGGTTGACGTCGTCGTTCGGGTGGATCGGCTTTTTCGAGCCGAGCACGCCGCCCGCGAGCTCGATCGCGCGGTTCGAAATCACCTCGTTGGCGTTCATATTGGTCTGAGTGCCCGAGCCGGTCTGAAAGACGACGAGCGGAAATTCGCCGTCGAGCCTGCCGTCGATGACCTCCTGCGCGGCGCGTACGATCAGCTCGACCTTTTCCGCGGGCAGCTGGCCCAGCTCCAGATTGGCGAGTGCTGCGCATTTTTTCAGAATGCCCAAGGCCCGGATCACCGGGCGGCCCCAGCGGAACCGGTCGACGCCGATCGGGAAGTTCTCGCGCGACCGCTCGGTCTCCGCCCCCCAGAGGTGCTCGCTCGGCACCCGAACCTCGCCGAGCGCGTCCTCTTCGACGCGAAAATCATTGGCCATAGGCGTCAGTCCCCGGCCCGGACATAGGGGCGGTAGGCCGGCTCCCAGACGCCGGCATGGATCTGCCGCTCGAGCGTTTCGGGGTCGCATGAATCGGCGACCCCGTCCGCCTGCGCCTGAAGGCCGACGGCGGCGGCGACGGCGACCGAGACGGAACGGATCTGGCCGAGCGGCGGCAATAGAGTGCCTTCCGGATCCTGACGCGCCGGCGAGAGCTGTGCCAATGCCTTGGCGGCGGCCATGAACATGCCGTCGGTGACCCGGCGCGCGCGGGCCGCGAGCACGCCGAGGCCGATGCCGGGGAAGATGTAGGAATTGTTGGTCTGGTCGACCGGAACCAGCCTGCCGTCGCGCTCGACCGGCGGAAACGGGCTGCCGGTGCCGATCAGCGCACGCCCGTCGGTCCATTTCGCGAGATCGGCCGCGGTCGCCTCGCTGCGCGCGGTAGGATTGGAGAGCGGGAAGATGATCGGCCGCCGGCAATGCTGGGCCATGGTGCGGACCGCCATTTGCGTAAACGCACCCGGCTGCGCCGAGACGCCGATCAACAGCGTCGGCCTGGCGTTGGCGACGACCTCCAAGAGCCCGATCCTGGCCGGGCTCGGCAGAACCCAGCCGGTCACCGCTTCCCGCTTCTGCGCCAGCGGCTGTTGCGAAGGGCGGATGTCGGCCATGCCTTCGACCAAGAGCCCGTCGCGGTCGATGGCGTAAAACCGGCTCGAAGCCTCGGTCGGGGTGAGCCCGGCTTCGACCATCGCGGTGCGGATCAGGTCGCAGATCCCGATCCCGGCGGAACCCGCGCCGACCAGCGCGATCCGCTGCTCCGGCAATGGCGTCCCGGTGACGTTGATCGCGGCAAGCAGGGTGCCGACGGCGACTGCGGCCGTGCCCTGAATATCGTCGTTGAAGGTGCACAGCCGGTCGCGATAGCGTTGCAATAGGCGGCCGGCATTGGCCCCGGCGAAATCCTCCCATTGCAGCAACACATGCGGCCAGCGCTTTATCACCGCAGCGACGAAGGTCTCGACAAAGTCGTCGTATTCGGCGCCGCGCACCCGCTCGTGGCGCCAGCCGAGATAGAGCGGGTTGGCGAGCCGCTCCGGGTTGTCGGTGCCGACATC
Organism: uncultured Alphaproteobacteria bacterium; assembly: GCA_963781215.1. GTDB lineage: Bacteria > Pseudomonadota > Alphaproteobacteria > ATCC43930 > CGMCC-115725 > AP-15. The sequence continues at coordinate 83,577 of CAWAFE010000048.1, read as the reverse complement.
GAGCAGAATGGGCAAGGTCTCTTCCGGATGTATCCCGGCGCAGGCGGTATAGAGCGACAATTTGCCGATCGGGATCCCCATGCCGCCTGCACCTTGGTCACCGAGGCCAAGAATGCGCTCCCCGTCGCTGACGACGATGGCGCGGACCCGGTCCCAGCGGGGATGCGCCAGGATATCGTCAATCCGGTGCCGGTTGGAGTAGCTGAGAAAGAGGCCGCGCGGCTTGCGCCAGATCTCGCTGAAGCGCTGGCAGCCCTCGCCGACCGTCGGCGTGTAGACGAGCGGCATGATCTCTTCGAGATTGCGTACCAGCAAGGCATAGAACAGGGTCTCGTTGGCGTCCTGCAAGTCGCGCAGAAACGAGTATTTGGCGAACCCGGAATCGTACATGCGCAGCGCCGCCATCCGCCGCGCCACCTGCTCGTCCAGGGTGCCGACATGCGGCGGCAAGATGCCGTGCAAGGCGAAGGTATCGCGCTCCTCCTCGGAGAATGCGGTGCCCTTGTTCAACATCGGCCGGCTGATCAGGTCGAAGCCGGTCAGGCTGACGGGGAGCGGATCACCGCTGCCGCGCCCGGTGCCCTGCGCCATCGGTCTTCCTCCTGAGCCCAGCCGAGGAAAGCTGGCCGTTCCGTTCCCGCCGTTCCTGTTTCACCTGTTTTATCAGGTCGAGATCAGGTATCGTCAACCCCTCTACGCGAGCGCGAGATGTCCGCCAGAATATAATGCGACTGTGGCAATTTATCGGTCGTGCGATCAGTGAATAGGGCACCCAGCGCGTTCTGGCTGGATCCGGTCGAGAAAATCGGATCGCTTCAAACTCCTCGCTACCGCCGTCCCGCAGAAGGAAAACTACGATCGGGAGCGGGGAACGTTATGGTAGACCATAAATTCAACTTGTAATTCACCGGGTCACCCTTTAGGGTTACGGAATAGCCGTCGCCGATAGCCGGGGTCCGGCCTTGGCAGTGAACGTCGGGGAGGCGCTTTAGCGGCGCCGCTGCCGTACTGGGCCCCTTGCACCAGGGAGGCAATGATGGCGACGAAAACCTGGATAGGATCGTCCTCGACCGACTGGTTTGCCGCCGGGAATTGGATCCTGTCGGGCGTCGCCGGCGGCACCGACGATGTGGTGATCCTCACGACGGCGAAATCGCCCATTCTCAGGACGAGTTCCACCGTCAAGACGGTCACCGGCGCGATTACCGCCGCCGGCAACGCCCTGGCGCTGACCATCGCTGGCGCCACTGACCGGCTGCTGCTAGACGCGGGGCCCCACTTCTCGGCGAGCGCCGCGCATATGGTGACCTTCGGCTCCAGCGGGATGATGGAGCTCAACCCCGGCGCCGCGCTGCTCGCTGACCCCAGTCCGGCACCGAACGCGGCGGCAACGGTGACCACAGTCGCCGCGGCCGTCAGCTCGCCGACCCTGACGACTCTCGTCAGCTTCAACGGTGCTAATGGGGCAAGCCCGCTCGACCTGATCGTCGACGGCAATGGCGATCTGTTCGGCACGACATCGTTCGGTGGGGCGAACGGCGGTGCGTCCGGGTTCGGCGACGGCACGGTGTTCGAAATCGCTAAAACCGCTGGCGGCTACGCCAGCACGCCGACCACACTGCTCAGTTTCAATGGCACCAATGGTAATCAACCGCAAGGCGGTCTGATCGCCGACGCCGCTGGGGACCTCCTGGGCACAACATCGGGCGGAGGGGCGCATGGCAATGGCACGGTGTTCGAGATCGCCAAGACCGCCGGCGGCTACGCCAGCACGCCGACCACACTGGTCAGCTTCAACGGTACCGACGGCAGTGCCCCTTATGCCGGTGTGATCGCTGACTCCGCCGGCGACCTCTTCGGCACGACACTTCAGGGTGGAGTAAAATTCGATGGCAACGTGTTCGAGATCGTCAAGTCGGCCGGCGGCTACGCCGGCACGCCGAACTCTCCTTGCCACTTTCAACGGCGCCAATGGGGCACAACCGGAGACCGATCTGATGGTCGATGCCGCCGGGAATCTGTTCGGCGGGACGACGGGAGGTGGGACGAACGGCGACGGCACTGTGTTCGAAATTCCCAAGACCGCCGGCGGTTATGGAACACTGATCACACTGGTCAGTTTCAATGGCACCGACGGGAATGATGTATCTGGCGGTCTGATCGCCGACGCCGCCGGCGACCTCTTCGGCACGACATATGCCGGCGGGTCAAGCAACGACGGCACGGTATTCGAGATCGTCAAGATCGCCGGCGGCTACGCGAACACGCCCACCACACTGGTCACTTTCAACGGCACCGACGGGGCAAACCCGGACGGCACTCTGATCGCCGACGCCGCCAGGAACCTGTTCGGCACGACGGCCGGAGGTGGGACGAACGGCGATGGCACCGTGTTCGAGATTCCAAAGACTGCGGGCGGCTACGGAATGTTGATCACGCTGGCCAGCTTCAATGGCGCGAATGGGGCAGAGTCAACGGCGTGTCTGATCGCCGACGCCGCCGGGAACCTCTTCGGCACGACAGGTTTGGGTGGTGCGGGCACGGCAGGTTATGGTGGGGCGGATGGCGATGGCACGGTGTTTGAACTGAGCGGCACCGGGTTTCAGGTCCTTCCGCCCGCACCCTCCACATTGAGCTTTGCGGTGGCGGCGGACAAGGGTGCCTCGGGCGACACGGTGACGGTTGCCGGCACGGGCGCGGCCGGGGATACGGTCACCCTCTTCGACGGCGCCGCGGCGATCGGCACGGCGGTGGTGGCGGCGGGCGGCACTTGGTCGATCACCACAGCGAGCCCGCTCGCGATTGGGGCGCACAGCCTCAGCGCCAGCCAGGTCGATGTCGCCGCCAACCAGAGTCCCGCGACGGCGGCGCAGAGCCTGACGGTCACGAATGGCGCGCCGAACCGAGTGATATTTGTCGGCGACCGCCCGCAAGGATGTGTTCACCGGCGGGACCGGCAGCGACATCTTCATGTTTACGGCGGCTACCCTGGCGGCGACCGACACGGTCGTGGGCGGCGGCGGCAACGATTATCTGGAAATGACCACGGCCGGCACGGTTCTGGCGGGCGGGGTCAGCGGGGTCGAGGTTTACGAGCTGGCCAATGGCGGCGGCGAACACCCTGACCCTGTCGAACGCCAACTTCACCGGGGTGACCGGCTCTTCGATCACGGTCTATGGCGGGACCGCCGGCAACACCGTCAATGCCTCGGGGCTGAGCGCACCGAACCGGGTGGTGATGGTCGGCGGCGCCGGCAAGGATGTGTTCACTGGCGGTGCCGGCAACGACATCTTCGAGTTCACCGCTGCGGCGCTGGCGGCGAGCGACACGGTCGCGGGCGGCGCCGGTGCCGACCACGCTGGTGATGACCACCGCCGGCACGGTTCTGGCGGGCGGAGTCAGCGGGGTCGAGACCTATACGCTGGCCAATGGCGGGGCCAACAGCCTGAGCCTCGTCAACGGCAACTTCACCGGGGTGACCGGCAGCGTCATCAGGGTCAATGGCGGCAGTGCCGGCAACACCGTCAACGCCTCGGGCGCGGCGAACCGGGTGATCATGGTCGGCGGCGCCGGGAAGGACAGCTTCACGGGCGGGACGGGCAGCGACATCTTCATGTTTGCGGTGGCTACCCTGGCGGCGACCGACACGGTCGTGGGCGGCGGCGGCAACGATTATCTGGAAATGACCACGGCCGGCACGGTTCTGGCGGGCGGGGTCAGCGGGGTCGAGGTTTACGAGCTGGCCAATGGGGCGGCGAACAGCCTGACCCTGACGAACGCCAACTTCACCGGGGTGACCGGCTCTTCGATCACGGTCTATGGCGGGACCGCCGGCAACACCGTCAATGCCTCGGGGCTGAGCGCACCGAACCGGGTGGTGATGGTCGGCGGCGCCGGCAAGGATGTGTTCACCGGCGGTGCCGGCAACGACATCTTCGAGTTCACCGCGGCGGCGCTGGCGGCGAGCGACACGGTCGCGGGCGGCGCCGGTGCCGACCACGCTGGTGATGACCACCGCCGGCACGGTTCTGGCGGGCGGAGTCAGCGGGGTCGAGACCTATACGCTGGCCAATGGCGGGGCCAACAGCCTGAGCCTCGTCAACGGCAACTTCACCGGCGTCGACCGGCAGCGTCATCCGGGTCAATGGCGGCAGTGCCGGCAACACCGTCAATGCCTCGGGCGCGGCGAACCGGGTGATCATGGTCGGCGGCGCCGGCAAGGATGTGTTCACCGGCGGGACCGGCAGCGACATCTTCATGTTTACGGTGGCTACCCTGGCGGCGACCGACACGGTCGTGGGCGGCGGCGGCAACGATTATCTGGAAATGACCACGGCCGGCACGGTAGCGGCGGGCGGGGTCAGCGGGGTCGAGGTTTACGAGCTGGCCAACGGGGCGGCCAACAGCCTGACCCTAACGAACGCCAACTTCACCGGGGTGACCGGCGCTTCGATCACGGTCTATGGCGGGACCGCCGGCAACAACGTCGATGCCTCGGGGCTGAGCGCGCCGAACCGGGCGGTGCTGGTCGGCGGCGCCGGCAAGGATGTGTTCACCGGCGGCGCCGGCAATGATGTCTTCGAGTTCACCGCCGCCGCCCTCTCGGCGGCGGACATGGTCGCGGGCGGCGCCGGTGCCGACACGCTGGTGATGACCACCGCCGGCACGGTGGCGGCCGGTGGGGTCAGCGGAGTCGAAACCTATACGCTGGCCAATGGCGGGGCCAACAGCCTGACCCTCGTCAACAGCAACTTCACCGGGGTGACCAGCAGCCTCATCAGGGTCAATGGCGGCAATGCTGGCAACACCGTCAACGCCTCGGGGCTGACCGCGCCGAACCGGGTGGTGATGGTCGGCGGCGGCGGCAGCGACACGCTCAAGGGCGGGGCCGGCGCCGATACCTTGATCGCCGGGCCGCATGCGGCGATGACCGGCGGCGGCGGGGCCGATCTGTTCGAATTGACCACGCCGGGCACAGCTGCCGTGCCGGACACCGACACGATCGCCGACTTTACCCATGCCAGCGACCGGATCGCCCTCTCCAACGCCGGGTTCGGCCTCGGCCTCGCCGGCGCCAGTGCCACGCCCAAGCCCCTGCCGGCGAGCCCTGTTCTCGCCGCAGAGCAACGGCAGCTTTACCACCACCGCCCAGCGTTTTGCCTACAACAGCACCAGCGGCGCCCTCTCTTACGACGCCGACGGCAGCGGTGCAGGTGCCTCCCGGCTGATCGCCACCCTGACCACCCACCCCACCCTCGCCATTACCGACCTCTTCTTCGTCGCCTGAGGCGCGGGGGCACCTCCAGGCGGCCTGCGAGCGGATCGAAGCCCAGCTCGCCGGAAGCCACTACGAGCCGTGCGGCGCCGGCGGTGGGGAGGCTAAATGGCGCGGCGATCGGCAACACTTACCCGTGAGAGGGGACCGGCCACGGCGGCGCGGCTATTTCGGGGGCCCGCCGCGCCGGCTCCATCGGCAAGACGATCCGGACGGTCGTGCCGGCACCGGCCCGGCTGTCGATCGTCAGCGTGCCCCCATGCGCTTCGACCAGGCCCTTGGTGATCGGCAGCCCGAGCCCGGTGCCGCCGTAGTTGCGCGTCGTCGCGGGCTTCGCCTGCCCGAAAGGCTGTAGCGCGCGCTCCTGCTCGTCCTCGGTCATGCCGATGCCGTGATCCTCGACTTCGAGAACGGCAAGGCCACCCGGCTCGGCGGTCAGACGGATGACGATCGTGCCGCCCTCTTGCGAGAATTTGATCGCGTTGGAGAGCAGGTTCAGAAAGATCTGCTTGATCGCCCGCTCGTCGGCCCAGATCACGACTTCGGCCGCAACGACCTGCGAGACCAGCTCGATGCGGCGGCTGAGCGCCCGCTCTTGCATCATCCGCAAGACATCGGCGACGACGCACTGCATCCCCACCAGCTCTTTTGACAGCTCGAGCTTGCCGGCCTCGATCTTCGACATGTCGAGCACATCGTTGATGATCGACAGGAGATGACGGCTGCTCGTCAGAATGTCCTTCATGTATTCGAGATATTTGTCGTTCGCCATCGGCCCGAACAGCTCGTTGGAGATGATCTCGGAAAAGCCGATGATCGCATTGAGCGGGGTGCGCAGCTCGTGGCTCATATTGGCCAGGAACTCGCTCTTCGAGTGGTTGGCGAGCTCGGCCTGGCTGCGCGCCTGGACGATCTGTTGCTCGCTCGCCCTCGTCTCGGTGATGTCCGAGTAGACCGACAGAACCGCACCGTCAGGCATCGCGCGGCGGCGGATCTGCAACGTCCGCCCGGTCTGGGTCACCCGTTCCTTGAGCGACGGCACGTCGCGGTAGAAGAGGTCGAGCCGCGTGGCGACTTCGGCTTCGGGCTCGCCGTCGCCAAAGTCGCCGCGAACCGCCTGCCGCGTCAGGATGTCCTGCAGGGCCGTTCCGGGGTGCAGACCGACCGGTAGGTCGAGCAGCTTGCAGAAGCGGCGGTTCCACGCGAGCAACCGGCCGCGCGCGTCGAACACGCTGAGGCCCTCGCCGATGTTTTCGAGCGTGCTCTGGAGAAGCGTGCTCTGGCGCTGCAGCCGCGCCTCGCTGCGCCGCATATGCGCGGCGGCGAGCCGGCCGCGGCCCAAAGCCCGAGAGGCTACCCAGGCGAGGATGGCCGCTGTCAGGGCAAATAGCGCAAAGGCGACGGTGGCGGCGCCACACTCCTTGGCCCAGCCGCGCAGAATCTCGGCGCGGGTGCGCGACACCGACACGATCAGCGGCCGCGACGGCACCCGGCGGAAGGCGAGCAGCCTCGGCCCGGTGGCGGTGTTTCCGGAGATCTCGATCAGACCCGCCTGTTCCGTTCCGAACCCCGCGGCGGCAGGGGGCTCGCGCCCGATCCTTTCGGGGTCAATCGGCTCGCTGGCGACCAGGACGCCGCTGTCGAGCAGAAGCGCGATGCGGGCTCCGCGAGGCGCCGCGATCGCCTCAAAGAACTCGGTGAAGGTGGCCACCGGCACCTCGGCAGCGATGACGCCGAGAAAGGCCCCGTCGCGGGTCAGTGGGCGGCTCATCATGATCGACCGCTCGCCATCGACCGGGCTCATTTCGGGAGCGCCGATGAAGAGGCCCGCCGGACCCGTCGAACGATGCGTCGTAAAGAACGCCTCGCCTCGGTAATCGCGCCTGATGCCGGCCGAGTTGGCGCGGTTCACCTCCCGGCCGTCGGGGTCGAGGATCAGGATGTCGCTGACCGCCAGGTTCTCCTCGTTGAACTGGCGCAGCACCGTCGTTACCGCCGGGTCGTCAAGCTTTGCGTCCGGGAGAACGGTCGAGAGCATCCGCTCAACCCCCAACAGCATGGCGTCGATCTCGAACAGCGACCGGTTGGTGCCGATCGCGGCGGACAGCGCCGTGCTTTCCAGCGTGCCACCAGCGTCCCGCAAGGCCTGCCGATGGGAGTGTGCGAGAAAGACGGCGGTACTCGCCCCGTAGGCGGCGACGAGCACCGCGCTGAGCGCAATCACCGCATAGACAGCCCGGATGCGCCTTTTGCAGCGGCTGAGCCGGAGAGAAAGTTGCATTAGCGCGGGTTTCCGCTCCAGCCGAAACGGCCGGCCGGCCGTGTGGTTGCAGATCATCAACGAGACATCGACAATCGCCGCCTTGAGAATAGGCGATCCTGGGTTAATATTACCCTACTTCCATGGAAGAGCTGGGCGCCGCTCAATAAAGGTGGCAGGCAACCGCGTGCTGCGGTGCGATCTCCTTGCGCACCGGCGCCTCCACCGCGCAGACCGGCATCGCCCGCGGACAGCGCGGGTGGAAATGGCAGCCCGGAGGCGGCCGGATCGGGCTCGGCACATCGCCCTCGAGGGTGATGCGCCGGCGCTTCACCGCCGGGTCCGGGATTGGCACCGCCGACAAGAGCGCCTCGGTATAGGGATGAAGCGGCGCGGTGTAGAGATCGTGCGCCGGGGCGACCTCGACGATGCGGCCGAGATACATCACCGCGACCCGCGTGCTGATGTGCTCGACGACCGAAAGATCGTGCGCGATGAAGAGATAGGTCAGGCCGAGCTGCTGCTGCAGGTCCTCGAGCAGGTTGACGACCTGCGCCTGGATCGACACGTCGAGTGCCGAGACCGGCTCATCGCAGACGATCAATTTCGGCGACACCGCCAGCGCGCGGGCGATCCCGATGCGCTGCCGCTGGCCGCCCGAGAATTCGTGCGGGTAGCGGCGCATGTGGTCGGCGTCGAGCCCGACGGTTTCGAGCAATTCGACGACCCGGTCTTCGAATACCCGCCGGCTCGTGGCGAGCCGATGGATGGTCAGCGCCTCGCCGACGATGGCTCCAACCGTCATCCGCGGGTCGAGCGAGGCATAGGGGTCCTGGAAGATGATCTGCATGTCGCGGCAGAGCGCTCTAAGCGCGCCACCGGAGAGCGCGGTGATGTTCTTGCCATCGAACCAGACCTCGCCCGAGCTCGGCTCGACCAGGCGCAGGATGCACCGGCCGGTGGTCGACTTGCCGCAGCCGGATTCGCCGACGAGGCCCAACGTCTCTCCGGCGCCGATCTCGAAACTGACCCGGTCGACAGCGTGCACCTCTTCGGCAGCCCGCGACAACAGCCGGCGCCTGACCGGGAAGTTCTTGACCAGGTTCTCGACCCGCAGCAGCGGTTTGGTCATGCCGCACCGCTCACAGGATGCAGGCCACTTTGTGGCCCGGTGCGACCTCCCGCAGATCGGGCGTCGCCTTGGTGCAGGCGGTCATGGCGAACCGGCAGCGCGGCGCGAAGCGGCAGCCGGGCGGCGGCTCCAGCAGGCTCGGCACGACGCCGCCGATGGCTTCGAGGCGGGTCTTTTCGCCGGCCCGGTCGAGGCGCGGGATCGAGCGAATCAACCCTTGGGTGTAGGGGTGCCGCGGCCGGGCGAACAGCTCGCCGACCGGCGCCTCCTCGACCACCTTGCCGGCATACATGACCGCCACCCGCTGCGCCGTCTCGGCGACCACGCCCATGGCGTGGGTAATCAGCATCACCGCCATGCCGAGGCGCGCCTTCATCTCGGCGAGGAGGTCGAGGATCTGCGCCTGGATGGTCACGTCGAGCGCGGTCGTTGGTTCGTCGGCGATCAGCAGCTGCGGGCTGCACGACAGCGCCATCGCGATCATCACACGCTGGCGCATGCCGCCCGAGAATTGGTGCGGATAATCGCGCACCCGCCGCTCCGGGTTCGGGATGCGCACCAGGCGCAGCATCTCGACCGTCTTCTCCAAGGCCGCCCGCCGGCCGAGTCCCTGGTGCAGGCGGATCACCTCGGCGATCTGGGCGCCGACCGTATAGACCGGGTTCAACGAGGTCATCGGCTCCTGAAAGACAATGCCGATCTCCCGGCTGCGGATCAGGCGCATCTCGTCGCCGCCGAGCGGCACCAGATCCCGCCCTTGCCACAGAATTTGCCCACCGACGATCCGCCCCGGCGGCATCGCCACCAGCTTGAGCACCGAAAGCGCGGTGACGGTCTTGCCGCAACCGGATTCGCCGACCACACCCAATGTCTCGCCGCGGTCGATCACGAGATCGACGCCGTCGACCGCATGGACCATGCCGTCATCGGTGGCGAAATGTGTTTGCAGGCCGCGGATTTCGAGCAGGTGCCCCCCGACCGCGCCCGCCACCTCACATCACCTTGCGCGGGTCGAGGGCGTCGCGCAGCCCGTCGCCGATAAAATTGACCGAGAGCACGGCAAGGAAGATCGCTCCGCCAGGGAACAGCGCCCAATGCGGAGCAATGTCGAGGTAATCCTTGGCGTCGAACAGGATGCGCCCCCAGGTCGGGATGTCCGGCGGAAAGCCGAGGCCGAGAAAGGAGAGGGTGGATTCGATGATGATCGCGGCGGCGACGTCGACGGTGCCGGCGACGATGACCGGACCCAGGGAGTTGGGCAGGATGTGCCGCAGCACCAGCCGCAGCCTGGTGGCACCCAGCGCGCGGGCGGCCTCGACGAACTCCTTCTCGCGCAGCGACAGGAATTGCGCGCGCACCAGCCGCGCCACCGGCATCCAGCGAAAGGCCCCGATCACCGCGACGACCAGGATGAAGACGCCGAGCTCGGGCCCGACCAGCGCGGTCAGCGGCGCGCGAAACAGGTAGATGATCAGCAGCAGCAGCGGCAACGCGGGCAGCGACAGAAAGAGGTCGGTCAGCCACATCAGCCCGAGATCGACCGCGCCGCGCGACATCCCGGCGACCGCGCCGACGAGGGTGCCGACGATGACCGCCACCGCCATTGCCGTCAGCCCGACCGCGAGCGAGATCCGCCCGCCATAGAGCATGCGGGCGAGGAGGTCCTGGCCCAGATCGTCGGTGCCGAACGGATGCGCCCAGGACGGACCGGCGAGATGCGCGGCGAAATCGATGTCATTGATCGGGACGCGCCACAGCGACGGGCCGAGCGCTACCGCCAGCATCATCGCCGCCAGGACGAAAATGCTGACCACCGCCGGGCGGTGCCGGCGAAACCGCCGCCACGTCTCCAGACTAGGCGACACGCGGTGCCGGCGGGCGGTCCCGGCCAGGGAGCCGCTAGCGGTAGGCGATGCGAGGGTCGAGCCAGCCATAGAGGATGTCGGCGGCGAGGTTGAAGAGGATCACGAGGCAGGCGAAGACAAAGGTCACTGCCATGATCACCGGCGTGTCGTTGGCCAGGATCGCGCTGATCAAGAGCGAGCCGATGCCGGGGATGCGAAAGATCTGCTCGGTGACGATAGCGCCGCCAAAAACCGCAGGCATCGACAGGGCAACCAGGGTCACCACCGGGATCAGCGCATTGCGCACGACGTGCTTGACCACGACCACCCGCTCGGCCAGCCCCTTGGCGCGCGCCGTGGTGACATGGTCGAGGCGGATCGCGTCGAGCACGGCGGCGCGCACGTAGCGGGTCCACGACGCGCCCTGGAACAGGCCCAGCACCATCACGGGCATGATCGCCTGACGGAATTCCTCCCAGTACCAGCGCCAGCCGGTGGCGGCGAGATCGGCGCGGAACACGAATGGCAGCCAATCGAGCGAAATGCTGAAGACCAGGATGAACAATAGGCCGGTAAAGAAGGGCGGCAGCGAAAAGCCGAAAAATGCCAGGGTGTTGGCAATCTGGTCGAAGAACGAGTACGGCCGCGTCGCCGAATAGACGCCGACCGGCAGTGCGATCAGCAGCGCCAGGATCTGCGAGGAGCCGATGACCAGCAACGTCACCGGCAGGCGCTGCAATATCAGGGTATCGACATTGACCCGGCTTTCGAACGAGAAGCCCCAGTTGCCTTGCAGCATCGCCGCGAGCCAGTGCAGGTAGCGCAGCACGATCGGGTCGTCGAGGCCGAACTTGGCGCGCAAGGCGGCGGCCACCTCGGGCGGGACATTGGGGTTGCTGGCGAGCTCGCCGAACGGGTCGCCGGGAGCCAGCGCCAGCACCGTGAACAGCACCAGGCTGATGCCGAGCAGGCTCGGGACCGCGATTAAGAGGCGCCTAAGCAGATAGCGGCCCATGGTTGCTATTCGGTCGCGCCCGGGCTTGATCCGGGCGTCTGCACAAGGCCGCGCGCCGCGCTCGATCGCCGGGCCGAGCCCGGCTGTGACGACAACCCTGGCGCGCTCACGTCTCGCGGTACCAGTTTCTCACATCCCACATGACGTTGTCCCACCCGCTCAGCCTCGCCCTCAGCGTGTGCGACATCGCGTTCACGGTCGGACGATAGACGACCGGGATTTCGACTGGATCGCCGACCACCAGATCATTCATCTGGATGAACAGAGCCGCGCGCTTGACCGGGTCGAGCTCAGCCTCGGCCGCCCGATAGGCCTTGTCGTATTCGTCGTTGCGCCAGCGAGTGATGTTGCGGCCCTGCCATTTGTTCTCCTTGGATGCAACCTCCCATGAGGTGAACTGCCGCATGAAGACCCCGGGATCGGGCTCGCCCATGGTCGTCGTGTACATCTGCATATCGGCATAGAATTTAGAATAGGTGTCGGGGTTGGCGACATCCGACGAGAAATACACCGACGCCGTCACCGATTTCAGCTCGACCTCGATCCCGGCCTTCTGGCAGGCCTGCTTGACGATCGCCTGCGTCTTCTGCCGCGGCTGGTTGATCGAGGTCTGGTAGAGGAGCTTCAGCCGCTTGCCGTCCTTGGCGCGCACGCCGTCCGAGCCGCGCTGCCAGCCGGCCTCATCGAGCAGCTGGTTCGCTTTGTCGATGTTGAACTCCCAATGCGTGTTCTTTGAGACGAAGCGCTGCGGGTTGTTGACGAAGTTGCCGGTGGCGACGCCGGTGCGCCCATAGATGTGCGCCTCGACCGCGGCGCGGTCGACGAGCAGCGCCATCGCCTTTCTGACCGCAGGGTCGCTGAACAAGGGATGCTTCGTTTTGGTGCTCGAGCGCTCGCCGTCGACCTCGGTCCACGGGTCGGTGGTGTTGAGCTGGATGTGCTCGACGTTGCCGCCCGGCACGATCTCGATACGGCCTTTTGCCTTGCCGCCGTCTTCCAGCCGGACCAGGATCTCGTCCTCGACCTGCATGTTCCAGGCGAAGTCGTATTCGCCGGTCTGGATGACCGCGCGCGCCGCGGAGATCGCGTCGCCGCCGCCCTTCATCTCGATCGTGTCGAAATAGGGCCGGTTGGCCAGGTGATAGTCGGGGTTGCGCTCGCCCTTGACGAGATCGCCCGGCTTGAAGTCGACGAACCGGTAGGGGCCGGTGCCGACCGGCTTCAAATTCGCCTGCGCGTCGCGCGAGTTGCCACCTTTGTACGATTCGAACAGATGCTTCGGGATGACCATGCCGCGCTGGCCGACAAAGGCGTCCGCCCAGGCCGGCGTCGGCTTCTCGAACCGGAGCCGCACGGTCAGCGGATCGACCTTTTCGACCTTGATGTCCTTGTAGCTGCCGATCGTCGTGGCCGCCGTCGCCGGGTCGGCGGCATATTCCCAGTTGAAGACGACGTCGTCGGCGGTGAAGGGCTGGCCATCGTGCCAGCGCACGTCCTTTTTGAGCTTCCAGGTGACCGACATGCCGTCGGGGGCGACGCCGCCGTTTTCGAGGTCGGGGACCTCGGCGGCGAGAACCGGCGTCAGGTTGCCGTCCGCATCCCAGGCGGCGAGCGGCTCGTAAAAGATCCGCGAGCCCTCCTGGTCCTTGGTGCCGACCGCGAAATGCGGGTTGAGCAGGGTCGGGCTCTGCCAGAACAAGGTCCGGAGCGGCCCGCCGCCCCCGGCCTTGGCCGGCTTGTACTGGAAGGCAGCCGGGGATTGAGCGAACCCGGCCCGCGCCAGAAGCCGGTTCGCCAGCGGCGCCGTCAGGCCCAACCCGACCATGCGGCGCACAAAGGCGCGCCGCGAGACGCGGCCTGCCTTCACCACCGCGATCAGGCCTCGCAACTCTCGCTCGTCCATCGCAACCCCCAGGGCTGATCAATCCTGCATATCTTAACGCAACCTGGACACTGCGACCATGTACGGTTGTCGAATTTCTCAATATAGGTGGCAGGCGACCGTGTGCTGCGGGGCAACTTCCTTTGCCAGCGGCGCCGCGACCGCGCATTGCGGCATGGCATGGGGACAGCGCGGGTGAAAGCGGCATCCCGAGGGCGGGTTGAGCGCGCTCGGGACCTCTCCGGTGATCGCGAGCTTCTCGTGCCGCTCGTCGGGGTGCGCCGGCAGAGCCGCGGTAAACAATGCCTGGGTATAGGGATGGAGCGGCTTGGTGCACAATTCGAGGCTGTCGGCGAGCTCGACGATCTGTCCCAGATACATGACGGCGATGCGGTCGCTGATATGCGCCACGGTCGCCAGATCATGGCCGATGAAGAGGTAGCTGACCCCGAGTGTGCTCTGCAGCTCCTCCAGCTGGTTCATGATCTGCGCCCGGATCGACACGTCGAGCGCCGACACCGCCTCGTCGAGCACGATCAGCCGGGTATTGGTTGCCAGGGCGCGGGCGATGGCGATGCGCTGGCGCTGCCCGCCGCTGAACTCGTGCGGGAAGAGCCGGGCCAGATCCGGCTGCAGGCCGACGAGCTCCAGCACTTCGGCCACCCGCTCGGCCAACGCTTGGCGCGACAGGTCGGTGTGGATCTCCAACGGCTCGGCAATGATGTCGCCGACCCGCATGCGCGGGCTCAATGAGCTGTACGGGTCCTGAAACACGACCTGGACCTCGCGCCGGTAACGCATCAGCGCCGGCCCCTCGAAGCTCGCCACATCCTCGCCGCCGAACCGGATCGTCCCGGCGGTCGGCGTTTCCTGCAGCAGGATTAGCTTCGAGGTCGTCGTCTTGCCGCAGCCCGAATTCGCCGATCAGTCCCAAGGTCTCGCCCGGATAGATGGCGAAATCGACGCCGTCCACCGCCTTGACCCAGCCGCTTTTGCGCCGCAGCAAGCTCCCGATTTTGACCGGAAAGTACTTTTGCAGCTCCTTCACCTCAAGCAGTGGCGCTGGCATAAGCCTCCTTCGCCGGCTGGTCGACGAGCCAGCACCGCGCGGTCCATTCGGCACCGATCAGCCGGTCCACGGGCTCCTCGTCCATGCAACGCGGCATCGCGTGGACGCAGCGCGGGTGAAAGGCGCAGCCGGACGGCAGCCGCGCGAGGTTGGGCGGCTGGCCGGGGATCGCGAAGAGCGGCTCCTTGCTGCCGAGCTTCGGCATCGAGCCGAGCAAGGCCTGGGTGTAGGGGTGCCTGGCGTTGCGGAAGAGGTCGCGCACGCTCCCTTGCTCGACGATCTTGCCGGCGTACATGACCGCCATCCGGTCGCACATCTTGGCGACAATGCCGAGATTGTGGGTGACGAAGATCAGCGCGACCCCGGTCTCCCGCTGGATGTCTTTGAGCACTTCGAGGTATTGCGCCTGGATCGTCACGTCGAGGTTGGTCGTCGGCTCGTCGGCGATGATCAGCTTCGGCCCGCCGGCCATGGCGATCGCGCCGACGACGCGCTGACGCATGCCGCCCGACATCTGATGCGGGTATTCGCGCATCCGCGCCTCGGGCGAGGCGATGCGGACCGCCCGCAACAGCTCCTGCACCCGCTGCCACAGCGAGCGGCCGCGCACTCCCTGATGATGGTAGGCCGGTTCGGCAACCTGCCAGTAGATGCTGAAGAGCGGGTTCAGGGACGCCATCGGGTCCTGCAGGATCATCGCTATCTTGTTGCCGCGTATGTGACGCATCTCGCGCGGCCGCTTGGTCGTCAGCTCCTCACCGTCGAATTCGATCGTGCCGCCGACGATGCGCGCCGCCGACGGGAGCAGTCCCACGACCGACAGGCAGGTCGTGGTCTTGCCGCATCCCGAACTCGCCGACGAGGCCGATCGTCTCGCCCTCGCGCAGGGTAAAGCTGATGCCGTCGACGGCCTTGACCACGCGGGAGCCGCCGAAGGAGGTGTAGTGCGTCCGCAGGCCCGTGACTCGCAGCAGGTCGGCCATATCCGGTGTCTTCCGCCGCCTACAGGTTTCGCAGCTGCGGATCGAGCCTGATTCGCAGCCAATCGCCGAGCAGCTGAGTCGCCAGCACGACGAGCAGGATGCACAGGCCCGGGAAGACGGTGAGCCACCAGTCGCCGACCATCAGCATCGAGCGCCCATCGGAAAGCATCGAACCCCAGGCCGGCTGCGGCGCCGGCACGCCGATCCCGAGAAAGCTCAGCGACGCCTCGGCGATGATGACGACGCCGATAGTCAGGCTCGCCAGCACCATCGCCGAATTCATCACATTGGGCAGGATGTGGCGCAGGATGATCCGCGTTCGCGAAGCGCCGGCGATTTCGGCGAGCTTGACGAACTCGCGCTCGCGCAGGCTCAAGACCTCGCCGCGGATCACGCGAGTGTAGCGGGTCCAATAGACGAGGCCGAGGATGATGACGATGTTCCACATGCTCGGCCCGACCACGGTGGCGAGAAAGATCGCAAAGACCAGTGCTGGCAGGGCGAGCCAGGCGTCGGTGACACGCATGACCACCTGATCCACCCAGCCGCCGAGATAACCCGACAAGATTCCCAGCGTGGTGCCGATGCTGCCGGCGACGATAGTCCCGGTCACGCCGACGATCAGCGACACCCTGGCGCCGAAGATCAGCCGGCTCAACACGTCGCGGGATTGGAAGTCGGTCCCGAGGAGCGTGTGCGCGCTGCCGCCCGCCATCCAGAAGGGCGGCTCGAAGATTTTGGCCCCCGGGATCGGCTCGGTCGGATCATAGGGCGCGATGAAGTTGGCGAAGACCGCGATCAGGACGAACGGCACCAGGATCGCCAGCGGCACCGCCGGCAATTCCCGCCCCAGCCGCAGCCAACTCGGTCGGCGCTCGAAGAACTCCGCCGCGGCCGGTCGGGCAATCGCCGCCGAGGCAGAGGCGATCTCTTCGGTGGTGGTCATGGCATACCTACTTGGTCAGGCGGATGCGGGGGTCGATAAAGGCGTAAAGAATGTCAATGATCAGGTTGATCGCGACGATCATGATCCCGGCTAAGAGCACAATCCCTTGCACCAGCGGGAAATCGCGCTGGAAGATCCCTTCGTAGAGCAGCCGGCCGATCCCCGGCCAGGCAAAGATCACCTCGATGATCACGGCCGCGTTGATCATCACCACCAGGTTGACGCCGGCCAGGGTCAAGACCGGGATCAGCGCATTCTTGAAGGCGTGGACCGCGATCACCACGACGCCGGGCAGCCCTTTGAGGCGCGCCAGCTTGATGTATTCGCTGCGCAATACTTCGAGCATGCTCGAGCGCGTCAGCCGCAACAGCGAGGCGGCGAAATACCAGCCCAGCGCCAGCGCCGGCATGACCAGGTGCTGCCAGCCGCCCTGGCCGCTCGTCGGCAGCCATTCGAGCCATACCGAGAACACCAGGATCAGCACCAGCCCGAGCCAGAAGCCGGGGATCGACAAGCCGAGCAAGGCGACGATCTTGCCGAAATTGTCCCAGGCGCTGTTGACCCGCACCGCCGAGATCAGCCCGGCCGGGATGCCGATCAGAAACGAAATCAGCGACGCGGCGAGCGCCAGTTCCAGAGAATTGGGCAGACGCTGAAAATAAAGGGCGCTGACCGACATCTCGTAGTTGAACGACTTTCCCAGCTGACCGGTGGCGATGTTGTAGAGGAAGCTGAGGTACTGTGCCGGCAACGGCCGATCGAGACCCCATTCGGTCCGGACCCGCGCCAGATCCTCAGCGCGGGCACCGGGCTCGGCCAAGAGCGATACCGGGTCGCCCGTGAGCCTGACCACCGAGAAGATGGTCAGGCTCAGGATGAACAGGGTGATGACCGCGTACAGGGCCCGCCGGATGATGAACTGGCGCATCGGCTGTCCTCGGATGTCGCTGGCGGGCCGCTACCTCTGGGCCGCGGTTTCCTTCAGCTGGATATCTTCCCACGGATAGGCGTAGCCGCTGGTGGAGAAGCTCGGAAACACGTCCTGCCATTTCGTGGCAGCGATGCGCGGCCCGATCGCGTTGACGAAGGCATGGCGGAAGACCGGCACGAAATAATAGTTTTCGAGGATCCCGCGCTGGATTTCCTCGGCCAGTTTCTTGCGCTCGTTGCGGTCGATCGAGGACAGGTACTTGTTGAACTTGTCGTCGAGCTCCGGCACGCAATTGCGGTCCTTGCCGTTGAAGCCGCCGCAGCGCATGAAGGAATTGTACCAGTTCGACCAGGTGCCGCCGACCCGCGCCGCGTTCATGATGATCTGCGTGCCGGGCCACTCCTTGAGCCCGCTTTGCAGCCGCTTCAGAAAGACGCCGCGCTCCATGGTCTGCATCTTCGAGCGGATGCCGATCGCCTGAAGCTGCGAGACGACGCGCTCGCCGCGCGAGTAGTAGTTCGGCACCGGCGTCACCCAATCGACCGGGAAGCCGTTGGGGAAGCCGGCCTCGGCCATCAGCTGCTTCGCCTTGGCTACATTGTGCTCCCATTTCGGCCAGGGCATGCCGTATTCGACATCGTCGTTGATCCAGTTACCGTCGACCTGGCCCATCCCGTCGCATTCGGCCTGGTTGATCGCGTCGCGGTCGATGGCGAGGCTGATTGCCTGGCGCACCCGCTTATCGTGGAACGGGCTCTTGGCGTCCTGAAAGCCGGGGAATTCGAGCCACCAATTGCCCGACACGACCGGTGCTAGCATTAACTTCGGGTTGCTCTTGACCCGATCGATCAGCTCGCCCGGGACAAAATACATGATGTCGGCTTCGCCGCGCTCGAGCATCGCCACCCGCGTCGCCGCCTCCGGCACGCTGACCATCGTGAAGTTCTTGATGTGCACCGGGCGGTAATAGTCCTCGAAGGCCTCGAATTCGAGCCGCACTCCCGGCTCCTGCGATACGAGCTTGTACGGCCCAGCGCCGATAGGCTTCTGCATGAACCCGGACTGCCCGACCTTGCTCGTAGTATTTCGCCGGCACCACCCAACCGGCACCGCACACATTGCCGGTGCCGAGCAGGATCGGAAAATCGAAGAACGGCTCCTTGAAGTGAAACCGCACGGTGTCGCCGCCCACGATCTCGACCGCCTCGGTGCTCTTGTGGAGGACTTCGCCCCAAGCGCCACGATAGTGTTCGAAACTCCATTTCACGTCATCGGGTGTAACCGGCGAGCCATCATGAAATTTGATTCCGGGCCGCAGCTTGAAAGTGGCGCTCTTGGCGTCCTCGGCAAAATCAAAGCCTTGGGCCAGGGCCGGGTGGTCGTACCGCACCTCACGGAAGTTTTTGATCAGCGCGTCCTGCAAGGTGAAAATGAAATTATCGGGGCTGGCGGTGCCGTCATGCTGCTGCGGGTCGAGCCAGCGCGAGGCGATGTTGGTGTGCCAGGCGAGCACCATCTTGCCGCTAGGGGCCACACCGCCGGCCGCGCGGGCGCCGCGGACGAACGGCACCGCCAGCGCCGTCGTGGCCAGCGCCGCATTCCGCAAGACCGTGCGCCGCGTTACCGTCGTATTCTCCATTTTTACTTCCTCCGCTGTTCAAATAACTGCGCCAATCTATTGCCGGACGGTCGTCACCCTTTGAGCTCGATGTCTTCCCACGGGTAGGCGTAGGCGGTGGTGACGGTCGGGAACACGTCCTGCCATTTCGCCGCCTTGATGCGCGGCCCGATCGCCTGCATCGCGGCATGGCGGAAGACCGGCACGAAATAGTAGTTTTCGAGGATCTCGCGCTGGATCTCCTCGGCCAGCTTTTGGCGTTCGGCGGTATCGATCGAGGCCAGGTATTTGGCGAACTTGGCGTCGAGCTCCGGCACGCAGTTGCGGTCTTTGCCGTTGAAGCCGCCGCAGCGCATGAAGGAATCGTACCAGTTCGACCAGGTGCCGCCGACCCGCGCCGCGTTCATGATGATCTGCGTGCCGGGCCATTCCTTGAGCCCGCCTTGCAGGCGCTTCAGAAAGACGCCGCGCTCGATCGTCTGCAATTTGGCCCGGATGCCGATCGCCTGGAGCTGCGAGACGACGCGCTCGCCGCGCGAATAATAGTTCGGCACCGGCGTCACCCAGTCTACGGCAAAGCCGTTCGGAACGCCGGCCTCGGCCATCAGCCCTTTGGCCTTGGCGACATTGTGCTCCCATTTCGGCCAAGGCATGCCGTATTCGACATCGTCGTTGATCCAATTGCCATCGACCCGGCCGAGCCCGTCGCATTCGGCCTGGTTGATCGCGTCGCGGTCAATGGCGAGGCTCACCGCCTGGCGCACCCGCTTGTCGTGGAACGGGCTCTTGGCGTCCTGAAAGCCGGGAAATTCGAGCCAAAAGTTTGCCGAGACCACCGGCGCCAGCATCAGCTTGGGATTGCTTTTGACCCGGTCGATCAGCTCGCCCGGCACATTGTAGATGATGTCGGCTTCGCCGCGCTCGAGCATGGCAATCCGGGTCGCCGCCTCCGGCACGCTGACCATCGCCAGCTGCTTGACGTGGACCGGGCGGTAATAGTCCTCGAAGGCCTCGAATTCGAGCCGCACCCCCGGCTCCTGCGATACGAGCTTGTAGGGTCCGGCGCCGA
Source organism: uncultured Alphaproteobacteria bacterium (assembly GCA_963781215.1). Lineage (GTDB taxonomy): Bacteria > Pseudomonadota > Alphaproteobacteria > ATCC43930 > CGMCC-115725 > AP-15. The sequence continues at coordinate 63,552 of CAWAFE010000048.1, read as the reverse complement.
CCGGCTTCTGCATGAACCCGGATTGCCCGACCTTCTCATAATATTTCGCCGGCACCACCCAGCCGGCGCCGCTGACGTTGCTGGTGCCGAGCAGGATCGGAAAATCGAGAAACGGCTCCTTGAAGTGAAAGCGCAGGGTGTGGCCGTCGACCATCTCCACCCCTTGGGTGCGCTCGTGGAGCACCTCGCCCCAGGCGCCGCGGTAGTGCTCGAAGCTCCATTTTATGTCGTCGGGCGTGACGGGCGAGCCGTCGTGGAATTTCGTGCCCGGCCGCAGCTGGAAGGTGGCGGTCCTGGCGTCCTCGGCCATCACGTAGCTCTCGGAGAGAGCCGGGTCGTCGTAGCGCTTCTCGCGGAGGTTTTTTATCAATGCGTCGTGCAGCGCCATGATGAAGTTATCGGGGCTCGCGGTGCCGTCATGCTGCTGCGGGTCGAGCCAGCGCGAGGCGATGTTGGTGTGCCAGGCAAGCACGATCTTGCCGCTTGGCGCGACGTTTCCAGCCGCGCGGGCGGCGCGGACGAACGGCATTGCCGCCGCCCCTGCAAGCGTCGCCCTCAGCACGGTGCGCCGGGTAACCGCCCTTGTTATCATTCGATTTCCCGGCGGATTTCCCAGCCGCGTTGTCTCATTCTTGCCTCCCGACTGCCTGGGAGGATATGGCAGGGTGCCACCGGTGTCCAGCGAGGGGCCGGACTCTTCACTAGGTTTTGAGCTGGATGTCCTCCCAGGGATAGGCGTAACCGGTGCTTTTGTAGCTCGGGAACACGTCCTGCCACTTCGTCGCCGCGATGCGTGGCCCGATCCCGTTCATGAAGGCATGGCGGAACACCGGCACGAAATAGTAGCTTTCGAGGATGGCGCGCTGGATCTCCTCGGCCAGCGCCTTGCGCTCGGCCGGCTTGTCGAGGATCAGGTAGCGGTCGTATTTGGCGTCGAGGTCCTTGACGCAGAACGCGTCGGCGGAGAGAAAGCCGCCGCATTTGAACACCGCCTCGTACCAGTTGGCCCAGGTGGCACCGATGCGCGCCCCGGCGAGGATAATGTTGATCCCCGGCCACTCCTTCATCCCACCCTGCCGCCGCTTGGTGTAAACGGCCCGCTCCAGGGTCTGCATCTTGCCGCGGATGCCGATCGCCTGCAGTTGCGACAAGATGCGCTCGCCGCGTGAATAATAGGGCGGCGCCGGTGTCAGCCAATCGATGTTGAAACCGTTGGGAAAGCCGGCGTCGGCCATTAATTTCTTGGCCTTACCGATGTTATGCTCCCATTTCGGCCACACCATCCCGTATTCAACGTCGTCGTTGATCCAATTGCCGTCGACCCGGCCGAGCCCGTCGCACTCGGCCTGGTTCATCGCATCGCGGTCGATCGCGAGGCTGATGGCCTCGCGCACGCGCTTGTCGTGGAATGGGCTCTTCGGATCCTGAAAGCCGGGGAACTCTAGCCACCAATTGCCGGAGACGACCGGCGCCAGCATCATCTTGTGATCGCTCTGGATACGGGCGATCAGCTCGCCCGGGATAAAATAGATGATGTCCGCCTCGCCTCGCTCGAGCATGGCCACCCGCGTCGCCGGATCCGTGACGCTGACGATGGTAAACTTCTTCACGTGCACCGGGCGGTAATAGCCTTCGAAGGCCTCGAATTCGAGCTTTGTTCCCGGCTCCTGGGCGACGAGCTTATAAGGCCCGGCGCCGATCGGGTTCTTGACAAATCCTTCCTGCCCGACCTGCTCATAATACTTGGAAGGCACGACCCAGCCGGCGCCGCAAACATTGGCCGTCCCCAACAGCCGCGGAAAATCGAGGAACGGCACCTTGAAATGAAACCGGATTGTACGATCGTCGGTCAGCTCGATCCCATCGGTCTTGTCGTGCAACACCTGCGCCCAGGCGCCATGGTAATGTTCATAGGTCCACTTGACATCGGCCGGCGTAACCGGTTCGCCATTGTGGAATTTGATACCCTCTCGCAGCCGAAAGACGGCGCTTTTGGCGTCCTCGGCAAATTCGAAATGGTCGGCGAGCGCCAGATGATCGTAGAGCTGCTCACGAAAATTCTTGATCAGCCCGTCCTGCACCACATTGAGGAAGTTGTCCGGGGTGGCGCCCCCGTCGTGCTGCAGCGGATCGAGCCAGCGCGGCGCGATGTTGGTGTGCCAGCCGAGCACCATCTTGCCGCTGGGCGCCGCCTCTCCGGCCGCCGCGGCACGCACCAGGGGTGCGGCCAACGCGCCCGTCGCCAGCGCCGTCCGCAGCATGGTTCGCCGTGTCAGCATGGTCTTTTCCATGGCCTCCTCCCTGTCGGCCGGCGCAATGTGCCGGCAGTCGTCGACGCCGATCCGAATGGAGACTGGGGTACTTTCTCGAAGGCATTCGTCCGCGGCACCTTCGGCGGCTGCCCACCGCCGAAGGTGTTTGGCGTTCAACGCGGTGCCGGCGGAAGCGCCTGCGATTGCCGGCCATGACCCTCCGTGCTCCCAGACGCTCTCTTGCCGAGAGCATTGCGCAGAGTGTAGCTCAGCCATGCACGGATGTCTTGCCTATTTTATCTGGGCACGCCCCTTGCCCCGGCATTCCATGCGACGTTGAGATCAGCCGCCCGTAAGCCGCTACAGCCGCGCAGTGATCGGGGCGTGCTCGCCCTCTTGCTGTCCGCCGGTGCGGCCTCGTGTCGCGGTTTCGATCCGATCCCGCAGCAGCGGGCCGACCGGCAGCGGGTCGAGCCCGAGCTCGTCGGCATGTCCAGCGGCGCGGTGCGGCAATGCGCGGGTCGCCCTGGCGCGATGCGGCCACACCCGCCAGCGCGCCGGCATTGGTCTACCGCTATACCGACCTCGACAATTACTGCGAGGTGACGCTCCCTGCCGGCGCCGATCGAGGCTATAAATCGCTCCCGAGAAATTCGGCTGGGAAAAATATGCGATGACGGACTTCGGGCGGCTGGAGGTATCCGGGATCGAGCTCGAGGTGCTGCGGCGCGGCGCCGGGCATCCGGTCCTGATGTTGCACGGCTTCGACACGATCGACCCGCGGGCGCCGTTTCTCGACCTCCTCGGCCGGCATGCCGAGATCACGGCACCCTCCTCCCCCGGCTTTGGCCAGTCGCCGCGGCCGCCTGATTTCGACACCGTCTACGACCTCGTCCATCTCCATCTCGCCGTGCTCGAGGCGCTGCCATGCGACAAGGCGACCCTCATCGGGTTTTCCTTCGGCGGCTGGCTCGCGGCCGAAATTGCCGCCGCCTGCAGCCACCGCCTGGAGAAGCTGATCCTCGTCGATCCCCTCGGGATCAAGATCAGCGACCGCGAGACGCCGGACATCCTCGACATCTTCAACAGATCGCCCGACGAGGTGCGTCGCCGCAGCTGGCACGATCCCGACCGCTCGGCGCCCGATTACAACGCGATGTCGGACGAGGCGCTCATTGTCCACGCCCGCAATCGCGAGGCGCTCTGCCTCTATGCCTGGCACCCCTATATGTACAACCCGCAATTGCCGCGCTGGCTCGGCCGGATTTCGGTGCCGACCCTGGTGCTGTGGGGCGCAGAGCGACGGGGTGGTCACGCCGGACTACGGCCGCGCCTATGCCGGGCTGATTCCCAACGCACGCTTCGCGCTGATCGAGCGCGCCGGCCATCATCCCGAGATCGAGCAGCCCGAAGCGTTTGTCGAGCAGGTCGCGCGGTTTCTAGGGCAATAGGGGGAGAGACCTCATGCAGGCTTGGTATCATTGCGAGAATGTCTATCCCTTCGTGGCGCAGGAAATTCTTGACCGCGCGGACTCGGTGCGCGCCAGCCTGCCCAACAAATATTGCGACCCAAAGATCTCGGCCGATCTCTTCGAAGAATGCCTCGACGAGCATCTGTTGTGCGACGACCTCGGCGTCAACGTCGTCTCGATCGAGCATCATTCGGGGATCAACAGCCTCTATGGCGCGAGCCCGATGATCCTCGGCATCCTGGCCCGGCAGACGAAGAAGGTCCGCATCCTGAGCCTCGGCACCCTGATCACGATCCGCCCCGACCCGGTGCGGGTGGCCGAGGAATACGCGACCGCCGACGTGATCTCGCGCGGTCGGCTCGATATCGGCTTTGTTAAATCGGGCGACAGCGAGATGGTGTCCGGGAACGCCAACCCGGTCGGCTATGTCGAGCGCTTCTGGGAGGCGATCGACCTCATCCAGAAGACCCTGACCTCGCATGACGGCCCGTTCAGCTGGGAGGGCAAGCACTTCACCCACCGCCACGTCAACATCTGGCCGCCCGCCTACCAGCGCCCGCACCCGCCGATGTGGGCGGCGACCGGCGACCCGGAGACCTCAGCCGAATTGGGCCGGCGCGGCATGGTCAATGCGCTGGTGTTGCGCGGCCCGGAGGCTTCCAAGCGCGCCTTCGACGCCTATCGCGAGGCCCGCCGCGAGGCCGGATTGCCGGCGCCCGGCACCGACAAATTCGCCTACGCCGCCCTCGCCTATGTCGGCGACACCGACGAGGAGGGGCTGCGCGTCGGTTCGCAAGCTCTTGTGGTTTCTCAACACCAGCCTCAAGCAGTCGCCGCAGATGTCGAAATTTCTGCCCGGGCCGCATGCCGCCGGAGGTGCAGGCGCAGAACTACCGCTCGCAACCGAAGCCCGGTGCGGCGCGCCGCCCGGCCGATGGCCTGATCGGCATCACCGCCGAGCAGGCGATCGCCCGCGGCATCCTCGTCGCCGGCAATCCCGACACGGTCCACCGGCAGATCATGGACATCTACGACAAGGTCGGCGGCTTCGCCCATTTCATCTTCATCGGCCGCTCGGGCTTCCTCGACCACCAGGAGGCCGAAAAGGGCATCCGCCTGATGGCCAAGGAAGTCCTGCCGCGCCTGCCCGCCGCCACCACAACGCCCGCGCCGGCGCGGCAGGCCGCGGAGTAGTCAGAGCCTCCCTCTCCGCCCTTTGGGGGGAGAGGGCCGGGGTGAGGTGGGGCGGGCGCCAGAGACAGCCGAAGCGCCACCTCACCCTCCCCATCGCTCGCGCGATGGGTCCCCTCCCTCTCCCCCTGCGGCGGAGAGGGCATTGGCGCACAATTACTCCCTCTCCGCCCTTGGGGGAGAGAGTCGGGGTGAGGTGGACGGCCGCTAGGTCATTCCGGCATATCTGCAAGCTCTTGCCGGACGCGATTGATCACGCCCGGAAGATTGCTGGTCACGTCGCTGTTCCAAAAGCGGATCACCCGGTAGCCCTGGCGCGCGATCGCCTCGGTCCGGGCCGCGTCTTCTGCCTCTTGTTGCGCGTGCTGCCCGCCGTCGAGCTCGATTGCAAGCCTGCCCGCCGGGCAGGCGAAATCGACGATGTATGGCCCGATCGGATGCTGGCGGCGAAAACGGTATTTCCCCTACAGCTCGCGCAACGCTCGCCAGAGACGCTGTTCGGCGTCGGTCGCATCGCGCCGCAAAACGCCTTGCGACCCGTGTGCGCGGTTTCACCACCATTGTTTCCAATCCTCCTCCTCTCCGCCCTCTGGGGGAGGCGTAGGCGCACAATTACTCCCACTCCGCCCTTTGGGGGGAGAGGGTTGGGGTGAGGTCGGGCGGGCGCCAGAGACTGACTAGGCGCCACCTCACCCTCCCCATCGCTCGCGCGACGGGTCCCCTCCCTCTCCCCCTTTTGGCGGAGAGGGCAATATCGCTCACCCGCAAATACTCCCTCTCCGCCCTTTGGCGGAGAGGGCCGGGGTGAGGTGGGGCGCTACGTTTTGCTGTTTTTGCTGTTATTTGCAACGAATCAACAGCAAAAGTTCCGGCCGTAGTTCCGCTGTTCCGGTCCCGGGCCCGCTTGGCCGAGGCGCCGATGGGTCGAGGGGTATCATGTAATTATGGCAATTTTACCGATGTGGCTTTCGGCAATCGGTAAAACGCGGGCCGCCGCCATGCCTGGAGCCCGATCAAACACGCCGCTGGGTCAGCGGCCGGCGAGGCGATCGAGCAGGGCTCGGGCCTTCGGCAGCTGTTCTTCGTAATACGCGGCAAAGGGGGCATGCCCACCCTCCCGCATTGTCGCCAGCGCAGCCTCGATCTGCTCGACGGCGGCGCGCGCGATCGACGCGTCGCCGAGCCGTTCGGCGAGAACCATCAAGGCCACACCCCGATTACCGGTGCTCATCGCCCAGTCGAGCGGCACCCGCTCGCGCGTCCGTTCCCCGAGCGCCGCGCGGTAGGCGGCGACCGCCTCCTCCAACCGCGCCGTCCCGCTCTCCCGCTCCCCGAGCGTCCGGAGCGCGGTGCCGAGGTTGTTCTGGGTCGTTGCCCAGTCGAGCGGCACCCGCTCGCGCGTTCGTTCCTCAAGCGCCCCGCGGTAGGCGTCGACCGCCTGTTGCAGGCGCGCCGTGCCGCTCTCCCGCTCCCCGAGCGTTTGGAGCGCGGTGCCGAGGTTGTTCTGCGTCGCCGCCCAGTTGAGCGGCACCCGCTCGCGCGTCCGTTCCTCGAGCGCCGCGCGATAGGCGGCGACCGCATCCTCCAGACGCGCGGTCCCGCTCTCCCGCTCGCCCAACCTCCAGAGCGCGGCGCCGAGGTTGTTCTGCGTCGCCGCCCAGTCGAGCGGCACCCGCTCGCGCGTCCATTCCTCCAGCGCCGCGCGGTAGGCGGCGACCGCCTCCTCCAGCCGCGCCGTCCCGCTCTCCCGCTCCCCCAGCCTCGAGAGCGCGTTGCCGAGGTTGTTCTGCGTCATCGCCCAGTCGAGCGGCACCCGCTCGCGCGTCCTTTCCTCCAGCGCCGCGCGGTAGGCGGCGACCGCCTCCTCCAGCCGCGCCGTCCCGCTCTCCCGCTCCCCGAGCGTCCGGAGCGCGTTGCCGAGGTTGTTCTGCGTCGCCGCCCAGTCGAGCGGCACCCGCTCGCGCGTCCATTCCTCCAGCGCCGCGCGGTAGGCGGCGACCGCCTCCTCCAGCCGCGCCGTCCCGCTCTCCCGCTCCCCGAGCACCCGGAGCGCATTGCCGAGGTTGTTCTGGGTCATCGCCCAGTCGAGCGGCACCCGCTCGCGCGTCCGTTCTTCCAAGCGCCGCGCGGTAGGCGGCGACCGCCTCTTCCAGCCGCGCCGTGCCGTTCTCCCGCTCGCCCAGCCTCGAGAGCGCGTTGCCGAGGTTGTTCTGGGTTGTCGCCCATCGCAACGGCGCCCGCTCGCGCGTGTATTCCTCAAGCGCCGCGCGGTAGGCGGCGACCGCCTCTTCCAGCCGCGCCGTCCCGCTCTCCCGCTCGCCCAGCCTCCAGAGCGCGTTGCCGAGGTTGTTCTGGGTCATCGCCCAGTCGAGCGGCACCCGATCGCGCGCCCTTTCCGCCAGCGCCGCGCGGTAGGCGGCGACCGCCTCCTCCAGCCGCGCCGTGCCGCTCTCCCGCTCGCCCAGCGTCCAGAGCGCGTTGCCGAGGTTGTTCTGCGTCCCCGCCCAGTCGAGCGGCACCCGATCGCGGGGCGTCAGATGCAGCGCATCGCGAAGAACAGCGACCGCTTGGCTCAGGGCCGCGTTGTCGCCGAACTCGGAGCCCTGGTCGTAAAGCGCACGCGCCTGGCGGAGGCGATAATTCCACGCCGAACCGTCGTCGTTTGCGACGATCGTCGCCGCTTCAGCGAAATGGGCGGCCGCCATGCGGTAGTCTGAGCCGCAGGCGGGCTGCGGCGGCGCGTTCGGAACGGCTTGCGGCAGCGCTCGCGCGGCGACGCAGGGCGATCGATTCCAGTTCCTCGACGGCCGCAAGGTCGATCTCCTCGGCTCGCGAAAGGCTCGCATCCGCCTCGTCGAAACGGCCTTCGTCGATCAGGCCTGCGGCCTCGCGGCGCAGTGTCTGCACGAGCGGATCGTCGTTTGTCAGGCGGCCCAGGCGTTCGCGCAGATCCCGATATTCGTCCGCCTTCGTCCTCAGGCGCTGCTCTATCTGTGCCGCGTCGAGCGGCACCTCGGCCTCGCCGAGACGCACGAGAATCTCGCGAAGCATCGGCAGCGGCACCCCTTTGTCCGCGCTCACCTGCGTGGCCAGCGCGGCGAATTGCTGTTGCATCGCCGCCTGCCCTGTCAGCAGTTCCTCCGTCCGTCCGAGCAATACCTCCTGCACGGAAATGCCGATCAGGGTCGCGAATTCCTTATCGCGCTTGGCCTCCTGATACGCTTCCCGCACCAGGCGGCGCAGCATCCGCCCGCCGAATGTCCCCTCTCGGAACATCTCGTCGCCGGCGCCTGCCCTTGTCACAACCAGCCCGGCGATCCGTTCGGCGTCGAGATTGGCCTGAGCGACGCTCAATCCATCGGGGAGGCATTTGGGAAGAAGATCGTCCAGAGCCGCGATCGCCGCCGCTGCATCCTCTCCGCCCGACGGATCGGAGCCGAATTCGGCACGCAGCCAGTCATCGGCGTTCTGCTCGATCCGCTTCTGGAGGCGAGTGGCGGCTGTGCGCACCACGTCGCGCTGGCGTTCGCGCAGCACATTCCCGGCCTCGACAGAGGTGGCGCCGATCTCGAGAAAATTGGCCACCGCCTCGTGATCGAAAGCCTTCGACGCGCCCGCCAACAGCTTGAAGGCGAGCGAGCCGAGCTTCCATGCACAAGCGGCATCCAGCACCGCTTCCCTCCCCGTCGGGAATTGCGGTGCCACTATGTTCGCCTTGAGCATCGGAGTTCAACCGCGGCGCGCGATTGCACGAGCTTGCCGAAAGATTGGTGAGCGGAGTTAAATCGGGGAGGCAAGGATGGGAGGAGAGCGATGAACGACGCGACGCCGATGCCAGTGGATCGATCCCGAGCTGGTCGCCGCCGGGAAGCTGTTGCAGGAGCGCGGGCTCGTTGCGCCCGACCGCACCCAGGCGCCGCTTGTCCGAGGTGCGCGCCGCGGTCGACCGGATCGGCGCGTTTCTCGGCGAGGGCTCGGTGCCGCTGCAGCACGAGCGCGACCTGAGCCTGCCGGGTCCGCACGGGCAGGTTCCGTGCCGGCTCTACCTGCCGGACGGCGCCGAGAAGCCGCCGGTCATCGTCTACGCGCATGGCGGCGGCTTTATGCAGGGGAGCTCCCGAGTCCTGGGACGCGATGCTGCGCGAGCTGGTGCGCCAGTCGGGTGTCGCGGCGCTGTCGGTCGACTACAAGCTGTCGCCCGAGCACCGCTTTCCGAAGGCCTTCGACGAGACCGTGGCGATGATCCGGCTCGTGGCGCGCGAGGGTGCGGGGCTCGGCGTCGACCCGACCCGGATCGCGGTCGGCGGCGATTCGGCGGGCGGCAATCTGGCGCTTGCCGCAGCACTGGCGCTGCGCGATGCGGGCGAACGCGCGCTGCGGTTCATGCTCCTTATCTACGGTGTCTATTCGGCCGACAGCGAGAGCGCCGTCATGGCAGCGGTTCGGCAAGGGCGCCGGGCTTGTCGCAAACGCAGATGCGCTGGATCTGGGAGACCTACCTCGAAAAACCCGAGCAGCAGAAGGATTGGCGCGCCGCCCCGCTCCTCGGCGACCTCAAGGGGCTGCCGCCGGCCCATCATGATCGTCGGCAGCCTCGACCCGCTCGCTCGACGACAGCCGCAACCTCGAAGCCGCCCTTGAAAAGGCCGGGGTCCCGTGCACGCTCAGCGTCGTCGAAGGGCTCAACCACGGCTTCATCCGCTACGGCAGGCTGGTCGGCGCCGCCCGGCGGGCGCTTGCCGATTGCGCCGCGGCGTTGCGCGCGGGGCTCGCCGCGAAGAGCTGAAGTCCCGCCTCAGCCCGGGAGCGCGGCCGCCAGCTCCGGCACGTCCTTGAACACGGCAGTACTCTCGGGCGTCTCCGGCATGATCGGGAAGTGATAGCCGCATTTCGGGCAGGGCTCGGCCAAAACTGCCTGCTCAAGATGCAGATCGTAGGGCTTGTCCTGAATGAGGGCGCAGGTGGGACAGACGCGGATCAGGCGGGCGCGCTTGAACTCGAAATTGGTGATGATGTCTTCCATGATCGCGCCCGAGCGGACCGCCCATTCCTTGGCGTGCTTGTGGTAGGTGTTCATGTGCCAGTCATTGAGCGCCTCGTAGCTCGTCCAGAAGCTGACCTCGTTGTGCCAGGTCGGGTCCTGCGGATGGGTCCACCAAGTGAGGTGGAGGAACCCCGGCAAGCCCTTCAGATGATGCCGCACGTCGCCAAACACGATCTTGAACTTCTCGTAGTCGTCGGTGCTGGAAAAGCGGACCCGCTGCATGCTGAGATAGATCGCCATGGGTCGACACCCCTGTTCGTGTGGCACGGAAGATCGCCGCGGACCCGCCGCTGTAGCGGGCCGCGTGCAATATTCGCACCACCGGCGCGATGCCGCTATAGCTGGGCTTGGCGATGACGCGGGCGGCGGGCGGCCCGTTGTTCCGCCGGGCCTTCGCTCCGGGTCAGGTTGAAGGCGGTATTGACCAGCGCGACGTGCGAGAAGGCTTGCGGGAAATTCCCCAGCTGGCGCTTTGCGCGAGGATCGTATTCCTCCGCGAAGAGGCCGACATCGTTAGAGAGCCCCGTCAATCGTTGGAACAACTCGGCCGCCTCGGCGGTTCGGCCTTGCAGGATGTAGTTGTCGGCGAGCCAGAAGCTGCATGGCAAAAAAGCGCCTTCTCCCGGCGGCAACCCGTCGACCCCCTCGCCGGTGTCGTAACGCAAGACCAAGCCATCGGCGACGAGGTGCTGCTCGATCGCCTTTACCGTGCCGATGATGCGCGGGTCCGCCGGCGGCAGGAAGCCGACCAGCGGCAGCAGCAACAGGGCGGCATCGAGCGCCTTTGACCCGTAGGCTTGGACAAAGCTGCCAAGGTCCGGATCGAACCCCTTGGCGCAAACATCGGCGTGGATCCTGTCGCGGATATGCCGCCACGGCTCGACCGCGTGCGCCGGTGCCGAGCTGCTCGGCGAACTTGACCCCGCGGTCGAAGGCGACCCAGGCCATTACCTTCGAGTGGGTGAAATGCTGCGGCGGCCCGCGCACCTCCCAGATCCCCTCGTCGGGCCGATCCCAGATCCGTGCCAGATGGTGCAAGATTTCGCGGCCGATGGCGAGCTCGCGATCGATCGTCGGTATGCCGCGGAGATCGGCTTGATGCATTGCATCGAAGATTTCACCGAAAACATCGAGCTGCGTCTGGTTGACGGCGGCGTTGCCGATGCGCACCGGGCGCGACTGCTCATATCCGGGCAGCCACGGCGCCTCCCACTCGCCCAATCGGCGCTCCCCGGCGACGCCGTAGATGACCTGCAGCTGGTCGGGGCTGCCGGCGACGGCGCGCAGCAGCCAATCCCGCCATGACCGGGCCTCCTCGGAATAGCCGGCATGCATCAAGGCGAGCAATGTGAAGGTGGCGTCGCGCAGCCAGCAGTAGCGATAGTCCCAATTGCGCGCGCCGCCGAGATACTCGGGCAGCGATGTCGTTGGCGCGGCGACGATGCCGCCGGTCGGCGCGTAGGTCAGCCCCTTCAGCACGACGAGCGAGCGCTTGACCATATCGCTCCAGGGGCCGGCGGGCGCGCAGCGGCCGGACCAGCGCCGCCAGTAGGCTTCGGTCTCGTGCAATGCCCGCTCCGGGTCGATTGGCCGCGGCGGCGGCAGGTGAGAGGGTCCGTAGCTCAGCACGAACGGGATCGTCTCGCCGGCGTCGACGGCAAAGTCGCCTACCGTCTTGAGATCTTCGCCGTGCAGCGACGCCGATGTGCGCAGGACGACCATCTCCGGACCGGCGATCGCGGAGATGCCGCCTTCCGGGTGGCGCTCGACCCACGGCACGACCGAGCCATACTCGAAGCGCAGCACGAACTCGGTATGCATCGCCACCCGCCCGCGCAGACCCCGGACCAGCCTGACGAGGTGGGAGGGAGAATGGTGGGGACGCATGAAGTCGATCAGCTCGACCGCGCCCTCGGCGGTCTCGAACACGGTTGCGAGGATCAGGGAGCCATCGAGGTAGCGGCGCTGGACCCGGGCACCGGGCGTTGTCGGCGCGATCAGCCAGCGGCCGTGCTCGGGCTCGCCGAGAAGTGCGGCGAAGCAGGCGGGGGAATCGAACCGGGGCAGGCACAGCCAATCGATCGACCCGTTGCGCCCGACCAGCGCCGCTGTCATGCAGTCGCCGATCAGTGCGTAATCCTCGATTCGCTGGTTCGATGGCATCTTCACGTCCTCGCAGTATCGGAAGCCGCCTCCTCATGCCACCGATAGCGACTGATCCGCCAGCCGGGTCGGAGGTTTTCCGTAGATTAAGCGCAGTAGCGGCAGGCTGCTAAACCGCGAGTAGGGGACCGGCGTAATATGGGGTTGCCTGACCGGCTGGAACGCCCTACCTGCCTGTGACGAGACGGGAGAAGCGTCATGAGCACGGTTGGAATGCCGCGGGCATGGATCGGAAAGGCGGCGAGGCTGGGCGTCGCCCTGTCGCTCGCGGCCCTGGTCTTCGCCACCGGCGCCGATGCGATGACTTCGGCGCCGAGAGACACCATCCGCGGCTTCTACGACACGTTGCTCGCGACGATGAAAGAGGGCCGCAACCTCGGGCAGAGCGGGCGCTACGCGCGGCTGGCGCCGGTCGTCGACCGCGTCTTCGATATTCCGCTGATGGCCCGCCTCGCCTGCGGCCCCGCTTGGGCAAACCTTTCCCCGGCCCAGCAACAGCAGGTCACCCGGGCGTTCGCCCATTATGTCGCGGCCACCTATGCCGATCGGTTCGACAGCTATTCGGGCGAGCAGATGCAGGTTACCGGGGAACAGCCCTACAACAACCAGATCATAGTCCAGACCACGATCGTCAAATCGAATGACGCTCCGGTGAGCCTGGGGTATCTGATGCGCAATAATAGTGGCCAGTGGCAGGTCTCGGACGTTTATCTGAACGGCATGATCAGCCAACTGGCGACACAGCGCTCGGAGTTCTATTCGATCCTGCGGCGCGACGGAGTCGACGGCCTGATCATGGCGTTGAACCGCAAGGTCGACCTGTTGACGCAAAGCGCCGACAAGTCGCCCTAAGCCGCGCGTAATTATGCCCGCCGCCGGTGCGAACCCGTCGATGAGCTTGACGCTGGGCGGCGGACCGACGGTCTTCCGCCTCGGCTTCGGCGCGATGCGCATTACGGGCCCGGGCATTTGGGGACCGCCCAAGGACGAGGGCGGGGCGGTGGCGCTGCTGCGGAAGGTCGTCGAAAAGGGTGTCACTTTTATCGACACCGCCGATTCGTACGGTCCCGAGGTCAGCGAGACGCTGATCGCCAAAGCGCTCCATCCCTATCCGCCGGAGCTGGTGGTCGCGACCAAGGGCGGCCTGACCCGTCCGGGTCCCGATCGCTGGGTCACCGATTGCCGGCCCGAGCATCTGCGCCAAGCCTGCGAAGACAGCCTGCGGCGGCTCCGGCTCGATCGCATCGGCCTCTACCAGCTGCACGCCGTGGACTACCGGGTACCGGTCGAGGATTCCATCGGCGCGCTCGCCGACCTCCAGCGCGAGGGAAAGATCCGGCATATCGGCGTCTCGAACGTGTCGGCCGACGAGCTCGCCCGCGCGCACAGGGCTGGCGCAGATCGTCTCTGTGCAGAACCACTACAACATCCGCGACCGGTCGTCCGACCGTCTCGTTGATCTCTGCGCCGAGGCCGGGATCGCCTTCATCCCGTGGTATCCGCTCGGCGCCGGCCGGCTCGCCGGACGCGGCTCGCCGCTCGCCCGGATCGCAGAGCGCCGCAACGCCGCGCCGAGCCAGATCGCGCTCGCCTGGCTGCTGCACCGCTCGCCCGCCATGCTGCCGATCCCCGGCACCTCCTCTATCGCCCATTTCGAGGAAAATTTCGGCGCCGCGTCGATCCGCTTGACCCCCGAGGAATTCCAGGCCCTGGCGTGACCGGCGGTAGGATGAGGGGTTCGCCAGCGTCGAGCGCCGCGAGGGCAGTCGTGCGAGCGTCGGATCGTCGCTGTTCTTCTTATGCTCGCGCGAGGATCGCCGAGCCCAGGCGGGCCTGGCGGAATACCAGCGCGCCGACGACGATAAAGTTCGCGAGGTTGAAGGCGATGCCAGCGGCGAAGGCCGGCGCGTAGAAGCCGGCGTAGTCGTAGATCGCGCCGGCGAGCCAGCCGCCTGCCGCCATGCCCGAGCCGCTGCACAACAAAAGGGTCGGGATCCGCCACGGTGCCTCAGTGGCCGGGAACAGCTCGCGCAGCGCCAGCACATAGGCCGGGATGATGCCGCTGAAGCTGAGGCCGAAGACAGCGGCGACGGTAAACAGGCCCGCCTCGTTCTGGGTCAGCAGAAACCCGGTCATCGCCGCGAGCTGGCAGGCCGAGCCCGCCAGGACCGTGCGCAGCCCGCCGATCCGGTCGGCGACGAGGCCCCAAGACTGGCGGCCGATAAAGGCGCAGGCCAACAGTAGCGACAGCATCGCGCTGCCGCGCGTCAGCGAGATGCCGAGATCGCCGCAAAGGGCGACGAGGTGGCCCTGCGGCATCGCCATCGGCACGCAGCAGCAGAAGCTCGCCAGGCACATCAGGCCGAAGGCCGTGTTCGGCCGCAATCCGAGAACGGGGGCGCCGGCCGCCGGCTCCGGCCGCATGCCGTCGCCGATCGCCGCCTTGGGCAATGCGCGGAGCACCAGAAACGCCGCCGGCACCACTGCCGCGACCACGACCACCGCATAGAGCTGCATCGTATGGCGCCAGCCGAACCCAGCCGACCGCGTGGCCGAAGATCGGCGCCCAGATTATCCCGGCGGCGGCCTGGCCGCTGGCGATCATCGCCAGGGCGGTGCCGCGGCGGCGGTCGAACCAGCGTGCGATATAAACATAGAGCGGCGCGTTGAGCCCGGCATTGCCGAGGAGCCCCATGAAGACGCCATGGGCGAGGAAGAACAGCAAACGCCCGCCGAGGCTCGCCACGACGAGACCGACCGCGATCATCACCGCGCCGAACACGACCGTCCAGCGCACGCCCACGCGCTCGGCGGCCCGGCCCATCGCGATCCCGCCGACCGACGAGCCGAGCCAGGCGAGCGCATAGGACAAGGCCGGCACCGAGCGCATGTCGCCGAACTCGGCGGCGATCGGCTTCAAGGCCACGACGGTGATCAGCGGTGCGCCGAACGTGATCGAGAGGATCGCGAGCGCCGATACCGCGACGAGCCAGGAGTGCGGCGTCTCGATCGTCGCCGGGACGGTTGCCGGCGTGCGGTCGCGGTTGGCGGCAATGGTCATCGTCGCCAAGTGTTATCGCGGCATCTCCACGGCAACAAGGCGGAGGGTGGTCGCAATGGTGATCGAGACCGGGCGTCTGAGGCTGCGAGCCCATCGCCAGGACGACCTTGCCGACCTCGTCGCGCTGGCCGGCGATTGGGAGGTTGCGCGTTGGCTCGCTACGATGCCGCATCCCTACGGCGAGGCGGACGGTCGAGAGTGGATCGCGCGAGTGCAGCAAGCGCATGCGGCCGTTGATCCGCGGACCTTCGCGATCGCCTTGAAGGAGACCGACCGGTTGATCGGCGGCTGCGGTCTCGACGGTAGCACCGGCGATGGCGGCGACGAGCCGGCGCTCGGCTATTGGCTGGGTCGGCCCTATTGGGGCAACGGCTATGCGCGCGAGGCGGTCGCGGCGCTGATCGATTACGTCTTCGGCACCCTCGGCCTCGCGACGATCCGCGCCTACACCGATCCAGGCAACCTTGCCTCGCAGAGGGTGCTGCTGCATTGCGGCCTCGCTCCCGCGGGCGAGATCGAGCTGCTGGAGCCAACGCGTCACGGCGCGCGCCGCGCGCCCTTGTTCCGCATCTCGCGGCCGGCCGCCTGATCCGCCCGGCTCACGGGGAGCGGGCCAGGATCTCGACGGTGCCGGCAGCGGGGTCGACGCGCAATTCGTCACCGGTATGAAAGAGCCGGGTCACGTCGCCGTCGAAGCGGTCGACCATCGCGACATCGCCAAAGGCGGCACCTTGAGCCAGGATCGGGTTGACCCGGTTGAAGATCAGCGCCCGCGGCACGATGCCGCGCGCGGCCATCTCATGCAGCATCCAGGCGGTGGCGACTCCGCCCTTGGCGTCGTTCAGAACCAGAATGCGATCGATGTAGCTCTTGCCGGCGAGCTTGTGGCCCGGCCGCGAGAAGACGCCCCTCTTGCGGTCGAGATCATAGCGCGCGGAAAAATTATCAGCGGCGACGAGGGCGGTTCCGGTCACCGCCGGGCCGATCCCCTTATGGCAGCGCAGCAGGATCGGCATCAGAGCACCTTTCCCGCCACCGCCGAGCCGACGCAGCGCTCCAGGCTCGCCAGGGTCGGGCGATAGCCGTAGCCGCCGATGATGTTGACGAGCTTGGCCGAGTTGGTCATCAGGCGGACCCAGCCGTTGGCCTCGGCCATCTCGCGGGCATAGCTCTGGTAAAAGCAGATGCCCTGCGCGACGACGCCGCCCGCCGCTTCGATCCGCTGGGTCAGGCCCATGCGGTCGGCGGCGTGCTTGATCTCAGGCGAGGTCGTCACCAGCAAGGTCGTGTCTGGGTGCACATGGCGCCCGTCCAGAGCATGCGCGACGGCCTCGATCTCGAACAGCGACAATTGCGGCGCGCCGAAGACGACGACATCGAGCTTGTCGCCCGGTGCCGCGTAGCGGGCGAGAAAGGCGTCGATCTCAGCGCGGCCGATCATGGCCGCCTCGCCGACGCAGACCGATTCCTCGGCGGTGATGCCGGGCATGTGAAAGAGCGCCACCGAGCCGAAGCTCGCCAACGCGGTGCCGAAATGCTTCAGCGCATCGGAGCCGGGGACGCTTTCGACGCCCTCGATCGTCGGCACCTGCCAATAGGAGCCGCAGGCCTCACCGACGATGCCGCCGACCGCACCCCATTCGCTGAGGTCGCGCGGTGCGGCGGTGAGCCGGAACCGCCTAGTGGTGCTGCGGCTTTCGTCGAGGTGGTAGCCGTAGCGCGGGGTCCGTCCGGTCAATGCAGCGGCCAGCGCCGAAGGGCCGCCCTCGAAATTGCTGCGGGCGCCCAAGACACTGTTCGAATAGATGACGACCCCGGTGTCGCCATAGGCGAGATGGTCGCCCTTCACTGGCGCCATGATCGTCTGGTAGTTGATGCAGGTGTCGGTCATCAGCACGCCAAAGGCGCGCAGCGCCGTGATCGCGCGGGTTTCGAGCGCCGCCATCCACTCGCTCTGCCCGAGCCGTTTGTAGACGTCGAAGTCGATGCCGCGCGGATCGGTGATCGTCGGCACCCGCACCCGCCGCTCGGCCCCCGGAGCGGCGGCCAGGGCTTCGAGAAACCGGACCCCCGCCTCGCCCAGGGATTCGGTGTCGGCCATGATGTGCGCTTGGCTCACCGGCACGAAATCGGCGGCGTCGAAAAATTCGCCGACCGCGATCTGGTGGGCCAACGCCCAGCGCCTCGGCTCGCCGAGTTCACCGGCGAGCATCGCCTCTTCCTCGTCGGTGAGGTGCATCGCGGCTATCCGGGCGCGATCGTGATTTTGCGGGCGACCAGATCGTCGATCTCGGCATCGGCCAGCCCGGCTTCGCTGCAGGATCTCGCGCGAATGCTCGCCCAGCCGCGGCGCCGGCCGCCGCAATCCGCAGTCGGCCCCGCCGAACCGCACCGGCGGCCGGGTCATGCGGATCCGGCCCTCGGTCGGGTGATTGGTCAGCGGGAAGAAATCGACGGCGGCCAGATGCTCGTCCTGCGGCAATTCGCTCAAATGGTTGACCGGCCCGCTCGGGATGTCGGCGGCCTTGAGCCGGTCGAGCCAATAGGCGGTCGGCCGGTCGCGCACGCATTCGGCGATCAGCGCGTAAAGCTCGGCGACGTGACTGCTGCGGCTTTGCGCGTCGGCAAGGCGCGGGTCGTCTTCAAGCTCCGGGCGGCCGGCAATACGAAAGAAATCGCGCCAATGCCGGTCGGTGTAGGGAAGGATACAGATATGCCCGTCCGCCGTCGGGTGCGGCCGCCGGTCGGGGGCGAGCATGCGCGAATAGCCTGGCGGCCCCAACGGCGGCTCGAAGGTCAGCCCGCCCAGATGCTCGGCCATGATAAAGGCGGTCATGGTTTCGAGCATCGGCACTTCGACCGTCTGTCCCTCACCGGTCCGCTCGCGTTGCAAAAGTGCCGCCATCACGGCATAGACCATGGTCAGCCCAACCGTCTTGTCGCCGACCAGAGTCGGGACAAACCGCGCCTCGCCGCCGGTCGCCTGCTCGAGCGCGACAAAGCCGCTGCCGCCCTGGATGATGTCGTCGAAGGCCGGGCGGTCGGCGAACGGGCCGTCCTGGCCGTAGCCGTGCGCTGAGCAATAGACGAGCCGCGGGTTGACCTCGCGCAATCGCTCATAGGCGAAGCCGAGCCGGGCCATCGCCTGCGGGCGCATGTTGTGCATGAACACATCGGCCTGCCGGACCAGCGCCAGCAATGCCGCCTTCGCCTCGTTCTGTTTCAGGTCGAGCGCGAGCGAGCGTTTGTTGCGATTGAGGTTGAGAAAGACGTGGCCCATCTCGCGGTGCCGCGACGGGCCGGCGTAGCGCATGATGTCGCCTTCGGGGGATTCGACCTTGATCACCTCGGCGCCGAGGTCGCCCAGGATCTGCGCCGCCAGCGGCCCCAGCACGACCGTCGTCAGGTCGATCACCTTGATGCCGGCGAGCGGCCCCGGTTTCGCTCCGCTCGACGCGGTCATGACGATCTCCTCGCGGCGAGCGGCGCGCCGCCTGTTCTTCCTGTTATTTGCAGGAGAAAAACAGGGAAGGGTCCGGGCTTCCCGCCGCTGTGTCGTATCAATAGCAGACCAGTACGGCAATATTGTGGGTGACGCAACGGAACTCCCCTCGGCAGCCTCGGGCGACAGCGCCCGCCCGAAGTGCTAGACGTAGCGTCATGCGCGCCGGTCAAGCAACCCGGGCTCGCGCCGCCCGAAGGTGTACGGAGCCTGAACCTTTGGCGCCGATGGGTGTTTTCTACTGATCCGCCATCAATGGAGAGATGTCATGGCCGACTCGATTCAACCCGATCTCACGACGTTGCAGTCCGACATCCAGCAGCTGCGCGCCGATTTCGCGAAAATGACGGCTAACATTCGCGACATGGCCGGCAGCGGGATTGGCAAGGTGGGAGGGAAGGCGCAGGAATCGGCCGAAAAAATGTGGGGCGAGGTGACGCGTCAGGCGCAGCAGGTCGGCCAGGAGATCGAGGCGCGTCCCTTTGCGTCGGCGTTGGTGGCGTTCGCGACGGGTCTCGTGTTCGGACTGCTCCTCAACAGCCGCCGCAGCTAGGCGCGCGGTGGGCCGCTGGGGCGCGCGGCTGGCGCTGGCGGCGGCGGCCGGCGCCGTCGCCGCGATCGTGGCCGCGATCGCGGCCTGGTTTCTCGGCTATTCCCTGTTTCTGCTGCTGGTGTCGAAGCGCCTCGATCCTGCCGCCGCCGCCTTGATCGTCGCCGCGGTCGGGCTCGCATTGGCGGCGCTGGCCGGGCTGGCGGCGCGCCGCCTGTGGCGGCCCCTTCCCGCGGGCGCAGCGGCGCCGGCTTCGAGCGCCAGCGCCGTCAATGATCTGGCGGGTCAGATCGGCAGCCTCGCGGCGCGGCAGATCGCGGCTTCGGTGCGGGCGCATCCCTATGGCGCCATCGGGACGGCGCTGATCGCGGGGCTGGCGGTCGGCGCCATGCCCGAGCTGCGCAAGCTGCTCAGCGGCATCCTCAAGCGCTGAGCTTGCATTGCCCGAGCGGCCGGCCTACCCGTCTCATATCGTAGGAAGGAGGAAATGCGATGCCGGTGACGATGTATCACAATCCACGCTGCAACACCTCGCGCAAGACATTGGCCTTGCTGCGCGAGAAGGGGGTCGAGCCCGAGATCGTGGAGTATCTGAAGACGCCCTATACGGCGGCGCAGCTGAAAAACCTTCTCGGTCAGCTGAAGATGCCGGCGAGCGCTCTTGTCCGCAAAAAGGAGGCGGCCGCCGCCGATATCGACCCGAAGGCCTTGTCGGAAGACCAGCTGATCGCAGCGATGGTCAAGCATCCGATCATCGTCGAACGCCCGATCGTCGTCTCGGGCCGCAAAGCGGCGCTTGGCCGGCCGCCGGAGAACGTGCTGGCGGTGATCTGATCGCGCCGGCTGAACGCCTCGGCGAGATTGCTTCGTCGCCTAGCGGCTCCTCGCAATGACGGGCGTCATTGCGAGTGAAGCGAAGCAATCTCGAATCCCTTGCATGGCTCAGCGGCGCGGCGCCTTCGCCGTATATTCGGCGGCAGGGAAGGTGCCGCCCTGGTAATATTCGGCGATCGGGTCGGCGCCGGGCGGCTCGGCGGCCAGCACCGACTCGGCATAGGGCTCGGAGTCATCCTGCGGCTTGTAGCCGAGCCGGAACGCGTTTGAATTGTCGTACCACGAACGGCGGTTGTTCGAGATGCCGTAGACAATCTCGTAACGGATGTCGGGGTGCTCGAGCCCGATGCGCACAAGCTGTGTGTAATCGCGCGGGCTGATCCAGATCGAAAGCCGCCGCTTGTCAATCGGCTCGGTCCCGAAATTGCCGATGCGGGTGCACAAAAATCCGATCCCGTGCTTGTCGGCGTAGAGGCTGGCGAGCGCCTCGGCAAAGGCCTTGCTGAGACCGTATCGGCTGTCCGGCCGCGGAACGACCCGGTGGTCGATCGTTTGCTCACGCGGATAGAACCCGACGGCGTGATTGCTGGTGGCGACGATGATGCGCTTGACCCCCGCCCGGCGCGCCGCCTCGAACACATTGTAGGCGCCGACGATGTTCGATTCGAGGATGACCGGCCACTCGGCCTCGCCGGAACGGCCGCCCAAATGAACGATGCCGTCGACCCCCGCGACGATGCGCTCGACCGCCGCCATGTCGGACAATTCGGCCGGGTCGACCTCTTCCCCGTCCCGCGCTGGCGCCAGCGCCACCCGGTCGGAGAGCCGCAGGACCGGATAAACCCCGCGCAACGTCTCGCGCAACGAACGGCCGATGCCGCCGCCCGCCCCGGTGATCAGCACTCGATGCATCATGATCGTTCTTTCAATACCACCAGCGTCTCGCAGCGGGGCGCGCCGGTCCGTCGGCAACGGCACGTCTCGGTGTGTCCTACCGCACCGTCCGCACCAGCGGGACCTCGCGCGGGACGACCAGGGTGCAGCCGGTGGCGGCCTTGATCTCGTCTACCGAGACGCCGGGGGCGATTTCCTTCAACGCCATCCCCTCCTTGGTCACCTCGAACAGGCCGAGATTGGTGACGACAAGGTTAACGACGCCGCGGGCGGTGGCCGGGATCGCGCAGCGCTCGACGATGCGCGGGCTGCCATTCCGGGTCTGATGCTCCATCGCGACAAAGACGTGCTTGGCACAGGCGG
The DNA here is from genome assembly GCA_963781215.1 of uncultured Alphaproteobacteria bacterium. Taxonomy (GTDB): domain Bacteria; phylum Pseudomonadota; class Alphaproteobacteria; order ATCC43930; family CGMCC-115725; genus AP-15. The sequence goes on along the minus strand of CAWAFE010000048.1, from coordinate 42,226 downwards.
CCAGATCCATCGCCCCGCCGATGCCGCCGCCCTGTTGGCCCGCCGTCTTCCAATTGGCGAAATCACCGTTCTCGGCAACCTCGTAGGCGCCGAGCACCGTCACGTCGATCCGGCCACTGCGGATGATGGCAAAAGAATCCGCGTGGTGGACGATCGCGGCACCCGGCCTCAGGGTCACGTGCTGACCGCCGGCGTTGACGAGGTGCAGATCCTCCTCGCCGGCCGGGGTCAGCGGGCCGTAGCCGATCACCCCGTTTTCGGCGTGGAAGATGATCTCCTTGTCGCCAAAATCGAAGTTCGAGCACAGGGTCGGGATGCCGATGCCGAGATTGACGATCCAGCCGTCGCCGAACTCCATCGCCAGCCGGTCACACATCTGCTGCCGGCTGAGGCCCTTGGCTCGTTCGCTCATCGCGCAATGCTCCCTGGCCGCTGCGGCCACCACCCTTCGGGCGCCGGCGGGATCTTGACGAGGCGGTGGACGAAGATCCCGGATGTGTGGACGTCGTCGGGGTCGATGGCGCCGATCGGCAGGATATCCTCCTCGACCTCGACGATCGTGACCCGTGCGGCCATCGCCATGATCGGGTTGAAGTTGCGCTGCGAGCGGCGGAAGCGGAGGTTGCCCGCGGCGTCGGCCTGATAGGCGCGGATCATCGCATAATCGAGCGGCAACGCGTACTCCAGGAGGTATTCGCGGCCGTTGAAGACTCGCGTCTCCCGCCCCTCGGCAAGCTCCGTGCCGACCGCAGCCGGGGTGTAGAAGGCGGGAATGCCGGCGCCGGCGGCGCGCATGCGCTCGGCCAAGGTGCCCTGCGGCGTGAGCTCCGCCTCGATCAGCCCCTTCTCGACATATTCGGTCAAGACCAACTTCTGCGAGGCGCGGGTCGGCGCGGTGAAGGCGCAGACGACCTTTTTGACTTGGCCGTTGCGGATCATCTGGCTCATGTCGGGGGCATCGGCCGGCAAAGTGGCGCCGCCGCGGGTCGAGTTCGACACGCAGGTCAGTTCCTTGGCCCCCTGCCGGGCGACGGCCGCGTAGAGGTTGACCGGCATCCCGACCACCGCGAACCCGCCGAAGCCGATCGTGGCCCCGTCCGGGATGTCTCGAACCGCCTCGTCGAAGCTCGAGAAGATCTTGCTCCTGGCGCTCATTCCCCCAACCGAATTTAGGTTTCCCAGCTTATCATGGTGCAGGCCGGATGAGCCGGCTAGCGCAATTGCTGCCCCTCGGCGTCGCCGGCGAGAAACTTGTTCGGCTTCAGAAAGACCGACAGCACCAGCGCACCCTGCGGCGAGCGGGCAGTATGGCGGTTGCCCTTGGGGCGCCAAACGTAATTTCCGGCCGTCACCTCGCCTTCCTCGTCGACGAGGCTCCCTTGGAGGACAAAGGTCTGCTCGATCTCGACATGTTCGTGCAAGCTCAGCTCGGCGCCCGGCTGCCAGCGGAAGAGTGCTGTCAGGAGCCCGGTTTCGGGTTCCTCCATCAGGATTTTCATGTCGATCCCGGCGCACGGGGTAGGCTTCCACGGGAGGGTCTCGACCTCGACATAGCGCGAGGCGAGCGGCCCGAACTGTTCCGCGTTCTTCAAGAAGGGAGTGTTGGCCGTCATGGCTGTGACCTCCGCCGATCGTGTGTTGTTCATCATAGCGCATAAATCGGGCGACTCATCGGCGTTGGCCGAACAACCGGCCCGGCGCGGATGGCGAATAAGACCGCCCTCGAAGCGGCGAGGGCGATTTGCCGCTTTTTCGATTCAGTCGCAAGGGCCTGTCAGCCGTTAGAGAGTGCAGAGGCCACGAGCCATAGCCGATTAAGAGCAGGGATTATCGTCGATGCGCTGTCGAATCATGGGATCGGGGCTGCTCATCGCCGTTTGCGCAGCGATGATCGTGGCGGCCCGACCCTCCCAGGCACAGCACGATCATGGCGGAGGACGGGGCCGGCATGGCGGCGGCTCTCATGGAGGCGGCGGTTGGCATCAGGCCGGGGGCTGGCACGGAGGCGGCGGTGGCTGGGCAGGCGGCTGGCATGGAGGCGGACGGCATCAGGCTGTAGGCTGGCACGGCGGCGGCTGGGCGGGGCATGGCTGGCGCGGACCCGTCGCATCGCCTCGGTTTTGGGATGGCCGGGTAGGCCCGGTCGCTGTCGCTGGCGGGGGTGGATTCCACGGTTGGGGCTGGGGCCCGGGTTGGGCCTGGGGTTCGGGCTGGGGCCCGGGTTGGGGCGTTGGTGTTTGGCCCTGGGGCGGCTTTGCGATCGGTGTGTCGTTTGGTGTGATCGTCGCTCCTCCGCTGATCATCGCGCCTCCGCCGATTTATGCGTTTGTGCCCCCGATCGTCATTGCACCTCCGGTGATTTCGCCGCCGCCACTCGTCGCTGCACCGGCGCCGGTGGCCGTCGCCCCGACCGCTCCGCTGCCGCCGTCGCCCCGCGCGCTGCTCGGCGCCGCGTTGCCGCCGCCGATCGTGGTGCTGCCGGCACCCGTGATCGTCGCCGCCGCGCCACCGCCGGTGATCTTCGCCCCGCCCGCCTTTGCGCTGGTCGTGAGCCCCGTATCCTTGGCTTTCACGACTATCGGACCTGGTTGGTGGAGCGGCGGCTTTGTTGCCGGCGGCCTTGTGACCGCTTCAGCGGGGTTCGGGTTTGGTCATTTTGGTCCGCGGCATGGATTTGTCGGGACCAGCGTCGGCTTCCACGGCCGGCCGGCCGGTCGGTTTTCCTCGGCGCACGTTTGGGGACGGTCCTGGGGCGGCGGATGGCATGGCCCTGCCGTTGACGATTGGCACGGACCCAGGCGTGGCTTCGGCGGTTGGCAGGAAGCCCGCCACGGCTCCGGCGGCTGGCACGGCCGCTAACGTGATCGAAGGATGAACATGTTCGCAGCATCGACTTTGCGCGGCGTCGTCTTCGCGACGTTTCTGCTTCCCTCGATCGGTCTCGCACAGGCAACGCCTCCCGCGGCGCCGGCCTCCGCGGCCCCGGCCGCCCCGGCGCCTGCAACGGCACCGCCCCCCGCCGCGGCGGCCGCCCCAGCCGCCGCGCACCCGGCACCACCGCCCCTCTCTGCTGCAACCCAGGCCGCCGTTGACCAGCGCATCCGCACGCTGCAGTCGCAGCTCGGCATCACCGAGGCGCAGATGCCCCTCTGGTCGGCCTTTGCCCAGGTGATGCGCGACGACGCCGCGAGCACGGAGTCGCTCTTCACGCAGCGCGCCGGCGGCGTGTCCGCGATGAGCGCGACCGACAACATGCACTCCTACGCACAGATCGCCCGCGCCTACGCCGACAACACCGAGCGCCTGGCAACAGCCTTCGACAGCCTTTACGCCAGCCTCTCCGAGACCCAGAAGCAGGCCGCCGACACGCTGTTCCGCCAGCAGGCAACAGCCGCCGCCCAGTCCCGCGCCCGCCGCTGACGCCCACCAGTCCGCGCTGGAAATCATCGCCGGCCTCGGCGATGATGTCGCGGACTGTTGGGAGAAAGCGATGGCAAAGGGCATCCTGATCGCGGCGATGGATTTCTCGGCAGCAGCCGAGGACGAGTTTCACGACTGGTATGATCTCGAGCACGTCCCGGAGCGGCTGCGGGTGCCGGGGTTTTTGAACGCCGATCGCTGGATCGGCACCGAGAACCCGAAGGTTTCGGTCGCGACCTACGATCTCGACAATGTCGGCGTGCTGCACAGCCCGCCCTACCTCGCTGTCGGCGGCGACAACGGCTCGCCCTGGACCAAGCGGACGGCCAAATTCCGCAAAGGGATCCTGCGCTACGAGGGCGAGCAGCTCTTTCCCGGCGACCGCACCGCGCCCAAGGACGCGGCCGCGTTGCTGCTGATCGGCATGAACGTCGCCCCCGAGCACGACCACGAATTCAACGAATGGTACAATACCGAGCACGTTCCGGCGTTGGGCTCGGTGCCCGGCGTCGCGTGCGCACGGCGCTACCGCGGCACCGGCGGCACCCAGCGCTATGTGGCGCTCTACCATCTGGCGGCGCCCGAGGTGATCCGTTCGGACGCGTGGCGCAAGGCGGCCGACACGCCGTGGACACAAAAGCTGCGTCCGCATTTCCGCGACCATCTGCGGATCGAGTGTCGACGCTACACCCGCGCGGGGTAGCGCGGCTGGGCGAGGCGACGGAGATGTCGGGCAAGGTTGATATCCACCCCGTCGCCGGGGCGATCGGCGCCGAAATCTCAGGTGTCGACCTGTCGCGCGAATTGCCGGCGGAGATCGTCGCCGGGATCCGCCGGGCGTTGCTCGACCATCTCGTCGTTTTCTTTCGCGATCAGGATCTGACCGCGGCGCAATTCCTCGCCTTTGCCCGCTGTTTCGGGGAGCCGATCGAGTACCCATTCGTGCGCGGCCTCGACGGCTTTCCGATGATCACGCCGGTCGTCAAGCTGCCGCACGAGAAGGTCAATTTCGGCGGCGTGTGGCACGCCGACACGACCTATCTCGCGGAACCGCCAATGGCGACGATGCTGCTGGCGCGCGAGGTTCCGCCCTATGGCGGCGATACCCTCTTCGCCAACATGTATCTAGCCTACGAGAATTTGTCGGCCGGCATGCGGGCCTTGCTCGACGGCCTCGTCGGGGTCAGTGACTCCGCCAAGGCCGACGGCTCGAAGACCCGGGAGGACCGGGCGCGCGACCATCCGACCGCGAATGCGGCTCAGCGGTTGATCGCCGAGCACCCGGCGGTGCGCACCCATCCCGAGACCGGCCGCCGGGCGCTCTACGTCAACAATGCCCATACCGCGCATTTCAAGGACATGACCGTCGAGGAGAGCGCGCCGATCTTGGCCTATCTCTTCCGGCATCAGCAGCAGCCGGAATTCACCTGCCGCTTCCGCTGGGCGAAGGGCTCGCTCGCCTTCTGGGACAACCGCGCGGCCCAGCACAACGCGGTCAACGACTACCACGGCTTCCGCCGCGTCATGGAGCGGATCACCCTGAAGGGCGAGAAGCCCCGGTAATCCTCGGCAGCGCGCCGTCGGCAGCCGCTGGCGCGGTTGACAGCCTTTGGCGCGGTCGATACCAAGGTCGCACCAAGCCAGAACAGATGCGCGTCGCGGCGCGAACAGGAGGAGCCGCCGGTTTGCCCCCGCTGTTGGAAGTCAGGGACCTGCACACCGAGTTCCGTACCGGTGCCGGGATCGTGCGCGCGGTCGACGGCGTCTCCTACACCGTCGATCCCGGCGAGACGGTCGCGATCGTCGGCGAAAGCGGCTCCGGGAAATCGGTCAGCGCGCTCTCGATCCTGCGGCTGATCCCCGACCCGCCGGGTCGGATCACCGGCGGCGAGGTGATGTTTGCCGGCCGCGACCTGATGACGCTCGGCGAGGAGGCGATGCGCGAGATCCGCGGCGGCGACATCGGCATGGTGTTTCAGGAGCCGATGACCTCGCTGAACCCGGTCCTGACTATCGGCCGCCAGATCACCGAGACGATCGAACAGCATCGCGGCGCGGATCGGGCGGCCGCGGATCGGCGGGCGGTCGAGCTGCTCGGCCTCGTCGGCATCGCCGATCCCGAGCGGCGGCTCAAGCAGTACCCGCACCAGCTCTCGGGCGGGATGCGCCAGCGGGTGATGATCGCGATAGCGCTCTCCTGCGACCCCAAGCTGATCATCGCCGACGAGCCGACGACCGCACTCGACGTGACGATCCAGGCCCAGATCCTGCAGCTGATGCAGGAGCTGACGCGCCGGCTCAACGTGGCGCTGATCATCATCACCCACAATCTGGGCGTCGTCGCCCGCTACGCGCACCGGGTCAACGTCATGTATGCCGGCCGCCTGGTCGAGAGCGGCAGCGCCGCCTCGGTCTATCACGACCCGCGGCATCCCTACACGATCGCGCTGCTGCGCTCGGTGCCGCGGCTCGACCGGCCGCGGCAGGCGCGGCTCGACCCGGTCGAAGGCCAGCCGCCCGATTTGACTCGGCTCGACGCCGGATGCTCGTTCCGGCCACGCTGCCGCTTTGCGATCGACACCTGCGCTCGCGCCCGCCCGCCGCTCGAGCCCGCCGGCGGCGCCGCCCATCTCTCCGCCTGCTTCCGCAGTCACGAAATCGGCGCGGCGATGGAAGCCGTGGCGTGAGCCTGCCGGCGGCAAACGGCGGCGCCCGGCCGCTCGTCGAGGTCCGCGGGCTGCAGATGCATTTCCCGATCACCGAGGGCATTCTCGTCGGACGCAGGCTCGGCGAGGTCAAGGCGGTCGACGGCATCGACTTTACGATCGGGCGCGGCGAAACACTGGGGCTGGTCGGCGAGAGCGGCTGCGGCAAGACCACCACCGGGCGCTGCATCCTGCGCCTGGAAAAGCCGACCGCAGGCGAGATCCTGTTCGAGGGCGTCGACATCGCCAAGATGCCGCGCAGGGATCTCCTGGCGCTGCGGCGGCGGATCCAGGTGATCTTCCAGGACCCGTACAGCTCGCTCAACCCGCGCATGAAGGTCGGGAGCATCATCTCCGAGCCGATGAAGGTGCACGGGATCGGCAAGAGCGCCGCGCAACGCGACAGCCGGGTGCGTGAGCTGTTATCGGTCTGCGGCCTCAACGCGGGCTTCGCCGACCGCTACCCGCACGAGATGTCGGGCGGCCAGCGCCAGCGCGTCGGCATCGCCCGCGCCTTGGCGCTCGACCCCGAGTTCATTGTCTGCGACGAGGCGGTCTCTGCCCTCGACGTGTCGATCCAGGCGCAGGTCGTCAATCTGCTCGAGGATCTGCGCGAGCGCTTTGGGCTCACCTATCTCTTTATCGCCCACGATTTGTCGGTGGTGCGGCATCTCTGCCAGCGGGTCGCGGTCATGTATTTGGGCCGCATCGTCGAACTCGCCGAATGCGACGAGCTGTTCGACAATCCGCTCCACCCTTATACCCAGGCGCTGTTGGCGGCGGTGCCGGTGCCCGATCCGACGGTCGAGGCGACGCGCACTTTTCAACCCGTTGCCGGCGAGGTGCCGAGCCCAATCAACCCGCCCTCGGGTTGCGTCTTCCATCCGCGCTGCCCGATCGCGGTTTCGCGCTGCAAAGAGCTGCGACCCGAATTGCGCGAATTGCGCCCCGGCCACTGGGTCGCCTGCAGCGAGGTCAATTGAGAACGCGGCCCGGCCCCGCGAACGATAACAAAAAGCAGCAGAATGGGAGGAAGCGATGACGATCTTATCAGTGTTGATGGCAGCCTCTATCGCCGCGATCCTTGCCTCGCCGGCGACGGCGGCGGACGAGGAGACGCCGAAATACGGCGGCACCTTGACCTATGTGATCCCGGCCGACGCGCCGCCGAGCTTTGACGCGCACCGCGAGACCACCTTTGCGACGATCCATAGCGCCGCACCTTTCTACAGCGTGCTGATCCGGGTGAACCCAAACAACCCGTCCTCGCCGACGGACCTGGTCTGCGACCTTTGCACGGTCATGCCGGAGGCGAGCGACAACGGCCGAACCTACACCTTCAAGATCCGGGAGGGGGTCGAGTTTCACGACGGCTCGCCGCTGACCGCCGCCGACGTGGCGGCCAGCTGGAACCACATCATTCATCCGCCCGAAGGGGTCTTGAGCCCGCGCGGGAGCCATTACCTGATGGTCGACACGGTCGAGGCGCCCGACCCGACCACCGTCGTGTTCCACCTGAAGTTCGCGACAAACGCTTTTCTGCCGGCGCTCGCCGACCCGTACTCGTGGATCTACGCAAAAAAGAACCTCGATAAGGACCCGCACTGGTACGAGAAGAACATCATGGGCTCCGGCCCGTTCAAGTTCACCGGCTATGAGATCGGCCAGTCGATCAAGGGGGCGAGGGACCCGAACTACTACCACAAGGGACTGCCCTATCTCGATGGGTTTGTCGGGATCTACGCCCCGAAGCAGGCGGTGCAGATCGACGCGATCCGCAGCGACCGCGCGGCGATCGAGTTCCGCGGCTATCCGCCCTCGGCGGTCGACCAACTGAAGCAGGAGCTCGGCGACAAAATCACGGTGCAGACCAACGATTGGAACTGCGGCACCTTTGTCGAGATCAATCATAAGAAAAAGCCGTTTGACGACGTCCGCGTGCGCCGCGCGCTGACCCTGGCGATCGACCGTTGGCATACGGCACCCCAGCTCGCCAAGATCGCCATCGTCCACACCGTCGGCGGCATCGTCTTCCCCGACTCGCCGCTGGCCGCGACCAAGGAGGAATTGCAGCAGATCCCCGGCTGGTGGCCCGACATCGAAAAATCGCGGGCGGAAGCGCGGCGGCTGTTGAAGGAGGCCGGCGCCGAGGGGCTCAGCTTCTCGCTCCTGAACCGCAACGTCGACCAGCCCTACAAGTACAACGCCAATTGGGTGATCGACGACTGGAGCAAGATTGGCCTGCACGCCACCCAGCGCGTGCTGCCGACCGGCCCCTGGTTCCAGGCGTTCCGGGAAGGCGATTTCGACGTCGGGATCGTCGGCAACTGCCAAAGCGTGGTCAACCCGCTGCTCGACGTGCAAAGATACCTGCCGGTCTCGGTCTATGCGGGAAACTATGGCCAGTTCGACGACCAGCAAGGCATCGACATCTACAACAAGATGCTGCGCGAAACCGACGCCGCCAAGCAACGGACGCTGATGCGGTCCTTCGAGAAGCACGTGCTCGGCGATCAGGTGCATGAGATGTATCTGTTGTGGTGGTATCGAATTGTTCCCTACCGGTCATACGTCAAGGGCTGGAAGACCAGTCCGAGTCATTACCTAAACCAGGACTTGGCAACTGTATGGCTCGACAAATAATACGCAAATGTCTGCAAGTAGCCGCCGTGGTTCTTGCCGGAACCGCGTCGGCCGCGGCCGACGAGGCGCCGAAACGCGGCGGCACCCTGACCTACATGATCCCGGCCGACGCGCCGCCGAGCTTCGACGGGCACCGCGAAAGCACTTTTGCCACAGTGCATGCCTTTGCGCCGTTCTATAGCTTGCTGGTCCGCGTCAACCCTGAGCACCCGGCTTCGACCACCGACATCGTCTGCGATTTGTGTACGGCGATGCCGCAACCGACCGACAACGGTCGAACCTACGCCTTCAAGATCCGGCCCGGGGTCAAATTCCACGACGGCTCGCCGCTGACCGCCGCAGACGTGGCGGCGAGTTGGAACGAGATCATCTTTCCGCCCGAGGGGGTGCTGAGCGCGCGCGCCAGCAACTATTCGATGGTCGACAAGGTCGAGGCCGCCGATGCTGCGACGGTCGTGTTCCACCTGAAATTTGCGACCGGGGTATTTTTGCCGGCGCTCGCCAACCCGTTCAACTGGATCTACCAGAAGAAGATCCTCGACCGGGACCCGCACTGGTACGAGAAGAATGTGATGGGCACCGGCCCGTTCAAGTTCGTCGAGTACGAGACCGGGCAATCGATCAAGGGGGTGAAGAACCCCGATTACTATGACCAGGGTTTGCCGTATCTCGACGGCTTTACCGCCATCTATGCCGCCAAGCAGGCGGTGCGGGTCGAGGCGATCCGCGCCGACCGCGCCGCGATCGAGTTTCGCGGCATGCCGCCCGCCGCCCGCGACGAGCTGGTCAAGGCGCTCGGCGACAAGATCACGGTGCAGGAAGGCGATTGGGACGTCGCCAGCGCGGTGACCCCCAACCATAAGAAAAAGCCGTTCGACGATCCTCGGGTGCGCCGCGCGCTGACCTTGGCGATCGACCGCTGGGGCGGGGCTCCCGCCCTCTCCAAGATCGCCATCGTGCAGACGGTCGGCGGCCTCGTGTTTCCGGGATCGCCGCTGGCGGCGACCAAGGAGGAGCTGGAGGGAATGGCCGGGTATTGGCCCGATATCGAGAAATCGCGGGCCGAGGCGCGCCGGCTCTTAAAGGAGGCCGGGGCCGAGGGGCTCAGCTTTGAGCTGCTCAATCGCAATGTCGACCAGCCCTACAAATACGTCGCAACTTGGCTGATCGACCAGTGGAGCAAGGTCGGGCTCAAGGTGACACAGCGGGTGATGCCGACCGGCCCATGGTTCGAGGCGATGCGCAATGGCGACTTCGATGTCGTCGTCGAGGCTCCGGGCTACGGCATCGTCAACCCGGTGGTCGATGTGCAAAAGGTGCTGCCGGCCTCGGTCGACGGCGAAAACTACGGCCATTACGAAGACCCGGCCGAGGTCGACCTCTACAACAAGATGCTGCGCGAGACCGATACGGCCAAACAGCGCGCGCTGATGCGGCAATTCGAGACATACGTGGTGGATGAACAGGCGCACGAAATCTGGGTATTGTGGTGGCACCGGATCGTGCCGTACCGGTCCTATCTGAAAGGGTTCAAGATCGCGCCGACCCATTTCATCAATCAGGATCTGGCCCGGCTCTGGCTCGATCAGTAACTGCCGACAGGAAGAGAGAGGGAGATGCAAGTTAAATTGGTGATGCTCGCGTTCGTCCTTGGGTTGGCTGCGGCACTGCCGGCCGCCGCAGACGAGGAAGCGCCGAAGCGAGGCGGCATACTGACCTATCTGATACCGGCCGACGCGCCGCCCAGCTTCGACGGCCAGCGCGAGGAGACCTACGCGACGATCCACTCCACGGCGCCGTATTACAGCGTGCTGATCCGGGCCAATCCGATGGACCCGTCATCGCCCGATATGGTCTGCGATCTGTGCACCGAAATGCCGAAGCCGACCGACGGCGGCACCGTCTACACCTTTAAGATCCGCCAGGGGGTCAAATTCCACGACGGCACGCCGCTGACGGCCGAGGACATCGTCGCCTCATGGCGTAAGATCGTGTTCCCGCCGCCGGGTGTCGTCAGCCCGCGGCAAAGCAACTTTGTGATGGTCGACAAGATCGAGGCGCCCGACCCGAGCACCGTCGTGTTCAAGCTCAAATTCGCCACGGATGCCTTTGTCCCGGCATTGGCCGATCCCTATGCCTTCATCTACAGCAAGGCCAAGCTCGACAAGGACATCCACTGGTACGAGAAGAACATCCTCGGCTCGGGCCCCTTCAAATTCGTCAGTTACGAGACGGGCCAGTCGATCGAGGGCGTGCGTAATCCCGACTACTACCACCGGGGCCTGCCTTATCTCGACGGGATCAAGGGCATCTTCGCCGACCGTCAGGTTACCCGGGTCGACGCGCTGCGCAGCGACCGCGCGGCGATCGAGTTTCGCGGCTTTCCGCCGAGCGTGCGCGACGAGTTGAAGCAGGCACTGGGCGACAAGCTCGCCGTGCAGACAAGCGACTGGAATTGTGGCGGGCTGATTACCCCGAACCACACGCGCAAGCCGTTCGACGACCCGCGCGTCCGACGTGCCCTGACCCTGGCGATCGACCGCTGGGGCAGCGCCCCCGAGCTGTCCAAGATCGCCATCGTGCACACGGTCGGAGGGGTCACCTTTCCGGGCTCGCCGCTGGCGCCCAGCAAGGAGGAGCTCGAGCAGATCGCCGGCTATTGGCCCGACATCGAAAAGTCGCGAGCCGAGGCGAAGCGCCTTTTGAAGGAAGCCGGCGCCGAGAATTTGAGCTTCGAGCTGCTCAACCGCTCGACAGACCAGCCATACAAGTATTACGGCATATGGGTCGTCGATCAGTGGAGCAAGATCGGGGTCAAGGCGACGCAGCGCGTGCTGCCGACGGGCCCCTGGTTCCAGGCGATGCGCGACGGAAATTTCGATATGACGGTCGAGGGCAACTGCCAAAACGTGGTCAATCCGCTGGCTGATGTCGGCAAGTATCTGCCGCATACGGTTTCGGCCTCGAACTACGGCAAATTCGAGGACGAGCACGAGGTGCAGCTCTATGACCGGCTGTTGCGCGAGCTCGACAAATCCAAGCAAAAGGCGCTGTTGCTCGAGTTTGCCAAATACGTGCTCGACGACCAGGCGCACGGTATCTTCCTGCTGTGGTGGCAGCGGATCGTGCCGTATCACTCATACGTCAAAGGCTGGAAGATCGGCCCGAGCCACTACGTGAACCAGGATCTGGGCACGGTCTGGCTCGACAAGTGAGATACGAATAAAAGGACTAAAGCCGATGAGAAAGAGTTCCGAGCTATTGGCGGCGGCTATTGCCGCTCTGGTGAGTGTCGCGGCATCCGCTGTGGCCGACGAGGAGACCCCGAAGCGGGGCGGCACCCTGACCTACATGATCCCGGCCGACGCGCCGCCGAGTCTCGATGGCCACCGCGAGACCACCTACGCGACCATTCACTCGACCGCGCCCTTCTACAGCGTGCTGATCCGGATCAACCCGAGCAATCCGTCCTCGACGACGGACTTCGTGTGCGATCTGTGTACGGTGATGCCGCAGCCAACCGACGACGGCAAGACCTACACCTTCAAGATCCGCGACGGCGTCAAGTTTCACGACGGCTCGCCGCTGACCGCGGCCGATGTGGCGGCGAGCTGGAACGAGATCATCTTTCCGGCCCAAGGCGTCCTTAGTCCTCGTTCCAGCAATTTCATGATGGTCGACAAGGTCGAGGCTACGGATCCCTCGACCGTCGTCTTCGGGCTGAAATTCGCGACCACCGCTTTCCTGCCGGCTCTAGCCGATCCCTATGCCTGGATCTATCAAAAGAAGATCCTCGATAAGGACCCGCATTGGTACGAAAAGAACGTGATGGGCTCCGGACCGTTCAAACTTGTCGCATACGAGACCGGTCAGTCGATCAAGGGTGAACGCAATCCCGATTACTACCACAAGGGTCAACCGTACCTCGACGGGTTCCTCGGAGTCTTCTCGCCCAAGCAGGCTACGCGAGTCGACGCGATCCGCAGCGACCGCGCCGCGATCGAGTTCCGCGGCTTCCCGCCCTCGGCCCGCGACGAGCTCGTCAAGGAGCTGGGCGACAAGATCACGGTACAGGAGAGCGATTGGAACTGCGGCAGCGTCGTCACCGCCAACCACAAGAAGAAGCCGTTCGACGATGTACGGGTGCGCCGGGCGCTGAGCCTGGCGATCGACCGCTGGGGCGGCGCGCCGGCCTTAGCGAAAATCGCCGACGTCCGCACCGTCGGCAGCATCGTCTTTCCCGGCTCGCCGCTGGCGCCGAGCAAGGCAGAACTCGAAGAACTCGCGGGCTTCTGGCCGGACATCGCAAAGTCGCGGGCCGAGGCGACGCGCCTGTTGAAAGAGGCCGGTGCCGAGGGGCTGACCTTCGAGCTTCTTAACCGCAACGTTGACCAGCCCTACAAATACGTCGGCACCTGGTTGATTGATCAGTGGAGCAAGGTCGGGCTGCATGTGACGCAAAAGGTGGTGCCGACAGGGCCATGGTTCGAGGCGATGCGGACCGGCGGCTTCGATGTCGTGTTGCAGGCCAATTGCCACAGCGTTGTCAATCCCGTGCTCGACGTGCAGCCCTATCTGCCGCCTTCGGTCAGCGCCGAGAATTACGGCTATTACGACGACCAAAAGGAGATCGACCTTTACGATAAGATGCTGCGCGAGACCGACCCCGTAAAGCAGCGTGCGCTGATGTTTGATTTTTCGAAGTACGTGATGGACGAGCAAGCACACGCGCTGATGATCTTGTGGTGGTACCGCATAGTTCCCTATCGGTCCTATGTCATGGGCTGGAAGATCAGCCCGAGCCACTACATCAACCAGGATCTCGCCAACATCTGGCTGAATAAATAGGCAACGCGGAGCAACATAAATGGGAACAATACGCCTTTGGTGGGCGGCAGGCTTCGCCGTCCTCGTTGCTGCAACACTGCCGGCGCTGGGGCAGGAGGAGACCCCAAAACGAGGCGGCACCCTGACCTACATGATCCCGGCCGACGCGCCGCCCAGCCTCGACGGCCATCGCGAAACCACCTATGCGACCATTCATTCAGCGGCGCCTTTCTACAGTGTCTTGATCCGGGTCAATCCCAACAATCCGTCCTCGACCACCGACTTTGTCTGCGATTTGTGCACCGTGCTGCCGGAGCCTACCGACAGCGGCAAGACCTATACGTTCAAAATTCAAGCGGGGGTGAAGTTCCACGACGGATCGTCGCTCACCGCCGACGACGTCGCCTCCAGCTGGAACGAAATCATCTTTCCGCCCGAAGGGATGCTGAGCCCCCGATCCAGCAATTTCATGATGGTCGACAAGGTGGAGGCCACTGACCCAGCGACCGTCGTCTTTCATCTGAAGTACGCCACAACCGCATTTTTGCCGGCGCTCGCCGATCCATACGGTTGGATCTACGAAAAGAAGATCCTCGAAAAGGACCCGCATTGGTACGAGAAGAACATCATGGGCTCCGGCCCGTTCAAGTTCGCCGAGCTACGAGATCGGCCAGTCGATCAAGGGCGAGCGCAACCCTGATTACTACCACAAGGGCCTGCCTTACCTTGACGGGTTTGTCGGTATTTACGCCCCCAAGCAGGCGGTTCGTGTCGATGCGATCCGCAGCGACCGGGCGGCGATGGAGTTCCGTGGGCTGCCGCCGTCCGCCCGGGACGAGCTCAAAAAGGAGCTCGGCGACAAGGTCGCGGTCCAGGAAAGCGACTGGAATTGTGGCAGCGTGGTAACGATCAACGAACAAAAGAAGCCATTCGACGACGTGCGGGTACGCCGCGCCTTGACCTTGGCTGTCGACCGCTGGGGCGGCGCGCCGTCATTGTCGAAGATCGCCAATGTGCACACCGTCGGCAGCATCGTCTTTCCAGGCTCGCCGCTGGCGCCGACCAAGGCGGAACTGGAGAAGATCGCCGGGTTCTGGCCCGATATCGACAAGTCGCGGGCCGAGGCGAAGCGCCTGTTGAAGGAGGCGGGTGCGGAGGGGCTCACTTTCGAGCTCCTGAACCGGGCTGTCGATCAGCCCTATAAATATGTCGGCATCTGGCTTGTCGATGAGTGGAGCAAGATCGGGCTCCACGTCACCCAGCGCGTCCTGCCGACGGGGCCGTGGTTCCAGGCCGAGCGCGGCGGCGACTTCACGGTCGATCTGCAGGCCAATTGCCACAGCGTGGTCAACCCCTTGATAGACGTTCAGCCCTATCTGCCGAGTTCAGTCAGCAAGCAGAATTACGGCAACTACGAAGACCCGCAGGAGATGAAGCTCTACGAGGCGGCGCTGCACGAGACCGATCCCGTCAAGCAGCACGCCCGGATGCTCGATTTCTCCAAGCACGTGATGGACGACCAAGCTCACAAGCTGATGCTGCTGTGGTGGTACCGGATTGTCCCCTATCGCTCCTACGTAAAAGGGTGGAAGATCAGCCCGAGCCACTACGTAAACCAAGATCTGGCAACGGTCTGGCTCGACAAATAAGAACGCAGGAGAAAGCGATGGAAGCGAGGTTGGGATTGAGGGCGGCGGTCCTGCTCGCATTTCTCGCCGCGGTATCGCCGGCGGCGGCGCAGGAAGAGGCGCCCAAGCGCGGCGGCACCTTGACCTACATGATCCCGGCCGATGCGCCGCCGAGCCTTGACGCCCATCGCGAGGGAACCTTCGCCACCCTGCACGCGGTGGCGCCCTTCTACAGCGTGCTGATCCGGATCAACCCGGAAAACCCATCCTCGACCACCGACTTCGTCTGCGA
Source organism: uncultured Alphaproteobacteria bacterium (assembly GCA_963781215.1). GTDB lineage: Bacteria > Pseudomonadota > Alphaproteobacteria > ATCC43930 > CGMCC-115725 > AP-15. The sequence continues at coordinate 26,711 of CAWAFE010000048.1, read as the reverse complement.
TTTGTGCACGGCGATGCCGGAGCCGACCGACGACGGCAAGACCTACACCTTCAAGATCCGCGACGGCATTAAGTTTCACGACGGCTCGCCGCTAACCGCGGCCGATGTGGCGGCGAGCTGGAACATGATTATCTTTCCTCCCACAGGGATTTTGAGCCCGCGCGCAAGTTGGTACATGATGGTCGACAAGGTCGAAGCCCCCGATCCGACCACGGTCGTGTTCCATCTGAAATTCGCGACCAGTGCGTTCTTGCCTGCGCTTGCCGATCCTTTCACGCTCATCTACGAGAAGACGATCCTCGATAAGGACCCGCATTGGTACGAGAAGAACGTAATGGGCTCCGGCCCGTTCAAATTTGTCGCGTACGAGACCGGTCAGTCGATCAAGGGCGAACGCAACCCCGACTACTACCGCAAGGGGCTGCCTTATCTCGACGGCTTTACCGCTATCTTTGCTGATAAGCAGGCGGTTCGGGTGGACGCCATCCGCAGTGACCGGGCGGCGATCGAGTTCCGCGGCCTGCCGCCCTCGGCGCGCGATGAGCTCGTCAGGGCACTCGGCGACAAGGTTGCGGTGCAGGAAAGCGACTGGAACTGCGGCAGCCTGGTAACGGCGAACCACAAGAAAAAGCCGTTCGACGATGTCCGAGTGCGCCGCGCGCTGACCTTGGCGCTCGATCGCTGGCACGGCGCGCCGTCGCTTGCCAAGATCGCCAACGTGCACACCGTCGGCGGCATCGTCTTTCCCGGCTCGCCGCTGGCGGCAACCCGGGAAGAGCTCGAGCAGGTTGCCGGGTTCTGGCCCGACATCGAGAAGTCTCGTGCAGAGGCCAAGCGCCTATTGAAGGAGGCAGGAGCCGAGGGGCTTAGTTTCGAGCTTTTGAACCGAGGCGTCGACCAGCCCTACAAATATGTCGGCACTTGGCTTGTCGATGACTGGAGTAAGATCGGGCTGCATGTGACCCAGCGCGTGATGCCGACCGGTCCGTGGCTGGAGGCGATGCGGAGCGGCAACTTCGACGTCGTCTCGCAAGCCAATTGCCATGGCGTTCCCAATCCACTCCTCGACGTTCAGCCCTATCTCCCGAAATCGGTTTATGCCGCAAACTACGGGCAATACGAGGATCCGCAGGAAGTCGCCCTTTACAACAAAATGCTGCGCGAGACCGACCCTGCCAAGCAGCGCGTTCTGATGCGCGAGTTCGAAAAATACGTCGTCGATACCGAGGCGCACGAGATGTTCGTGCTGTGGTGGTATCGGATCGTGCCCTACCGTTCGTATGTCAAAGGCTGGAAGATCAGCCCCAGCCATTTCATCAACCAGGATTTGGCGACGATTTGGCTCGATAAATAGCCCGCGTCAGGGTGGCTCCGAGGGAAGGCGATGTACCGATACATTGTGAAACGATTGCTGCTGCTGGTTCCGACACTGCTCGGCGGGGCCGCACTCGTCTTTATGATGATGCGCCTGATCCCAGGCGACATCTGCCTGGTGCGGCTCGGCTCCGGTGGCACCACCTTCACCGCCGAGGCGCTGGCCGCCTGCCGCACCGAGGCCGGGCTCGACCGCTCGATCCCGGTCCAGTTCGTCGACTTCATTTGGGGCCTCGTCCGCTTCGACCCCGGCGTCTCGATGTGGTCGGGGAAGCCCGTTATTCAGGAGATCGCCACCCGCTTTCCGGTCTCGCTCGAGGTCGCCTTGGTCGCGACCATTATCGCGACGCTGATCGCGATCCCACTCGGCACCATCTCGGCACTGCGGCAGAACACCTTGATCGATCTCTTCGTGCGCACCTTTTCGATCGCCGGCATCGCCACCCCGTCCTTCTGGCTCGGGATCATTTCGCTCTTGGTCGTGCTCGACCTGACGCAGCTCTTCCTCGGGCATCCGTGGATGCCGCCGATCGACTATGTGCCGCTGTGGCAGGACCCGATCCGCAACCTGTCGATCATCGCCTTGCCGGCGATTACGGTCGGCTACCGGTATGCGGCGGTGTCGATGCGGATGACGCGCTCGGCGATGCTCGAAGTATTGCGCGAGGACTATATCCGCACCGCCCGCGCCAAAGGGCTGATCAACCGCATCATTATCAACCGCCACGCACTGAAGAACGCGATGCTGCCGGTGGTGACGGTGATCGGCATCGAGTTCGCCTTTCTGATCGGCGGCCTCGTCGTGACCGAACAGGTGTTCAACCTAAATGGCATCGGCCGGCTGATGGTATTGTCGGTGCAGAATCAGGATTATACCTTGACGCAGGCGCTGGTGATGCTCGTCGTCGTGATTTCCGTGCTCGCCAACCTTGTCGTCGACCTGCTCTACGCGTGGCTCGACCCGCGCATCCGTTTTGCCTGAGGTAACCCCGCCATGACCGTCGCCGCGCCCGACCCGTTTGCCGCAGTCGCCTTCGATGATGTCGGACAGATCCGCCGGTCGGTGCTGGGCCGGGTCCTTGACTTCGTCCGCCGCCAACCGCTCGGCACCTTCGGCATGGCGCTGACGCTAGTCGTTGCGATTGCCGGGCTCGGCGCCGATTGGCTCGCACCCTACAATCCCACCGCCAACGATTTTGCCGCGATGACCGAGCCGCCGAGCTGGGCGCACTGGCTCGGCACCGACCAGTTCGGCCGCGATCAGCTGTCGCGGATCATCTTCGGCGCCCGCACTGCACTGATCGTCGGCCTCTCCTCCGCCCTGATCGGCGGCTTCTCGGGCCTCGTGCTCGGCGTCGGCAGCGCTTATTTCGGCGGGCGGATCGATCTCACCGTCCAGCGCTTTCTCGACATCGTGATGTCTTTTCCGCTGATCATCATGGCGCTGGCGGTGGTGTCGATCTTTGGCACCGGCGTGCACAACGTCATCGTCGCCATTACCATTCCGCTGATCCCGCGATGCGCCCGGGTCGTGCGGTCGAGCGCGCTAGCGATCCGCGAGATTCCCTATGTCGACGCCGCGCGCGCCTGCGGCTTCAGCCATGCGCGGATCATCCTGCGCCACATGGTGCCGAACGTGATGGCGCCGTTCCTGATCATGATCACCTCGTTCGTCGGGCAGGCGATCCTGGCCGAGGCGGCGCTCTCCTATCTCGGTCTCGGCGTGCAGGAGCCGGTGCCGGCTTGGGGGCTGATGCTGCAAGGGGGGGCGGAGGAATACGCCTCGACCGCACCCTGGATCGCGATCTTCCCGGGCCTGGCGATCCTGGTGACCGTGTTCGGCATCAACATCTTCGGCGACGCGCTGCGCGACGCGCTCGACCCCAAATTGCGCGAGCGCTGAGCGCCGCGTTCGGTTTCTAGATTAGTCTAAGAGTCTCGACTGAGGTCTTATTGTTTCTGCCAGACGAAGTCATAACTACAACCAGCACCGATCTGGCGGGCACGTACTGTACCTTTGTTGTCGATTTGTGCCGCTCCCAAGCGCATCTCCATTGGGCGCGAGCCGCCACCCGCCGCCATCACTCGCATATCCAACTCGCCGTTCGGCCCGACCGAACCTTGAAGCTCATAGCCTGTTTGGGTCGTATACCGTGCCTGACCCTTGACGATGGTGAGCGGTCCTGGTGTCCGGTCAGGACATGGGGCCATGTCGCCTTTTTGCGAGGAGTGCATCTCATTGACTTTTGCCGAAGAGACAACCCGATATGTACCGTCAAATACCGTGCCGGCGGTCGAAGATGATGGCGTTTGCGCGTCCGCGGCAATAATCAACCCGAAAAATCCGACGATTGATAGTAGTGCAATCTGCATTCGCAAGAGTCCATCCTCCTCACTGTAGCAGCCGACATCCGCCGGATTCCCGATTTTTCTGAGCGCAAGATAGCCGTCTCGAGCGGCTTCGGCAAGGGAGAATCAGACAATCCCAGATTTGCTGGCTTCCCATGGTAGAGCAACAGATAAAGTCGTAGCGGGCCCATCACGGTCCGACAAGGTAAAAAATCCCACATCACCTCCCCATCCGGCGGGTGGCGGCGGTGCCCGGCCGGCCCCATCCTTTTTTCGGTATATCGACAAAAGGAGAGGGCGATGCCCGAGAGCAAACAAGACATTCTGGCCGAGCTTTCCGCAGCGCTGACGCAGCGCGCCGCGGCGGCTCGATCGCTGGTGGCGGGCATTTTGGTGCGGGGCGGGCGAACGCTCTCGGGCACGTTGTGGCGCAGCGATGTCGTGGTCGCGTCCGAGCAGGCGCTACCCGATGTCGAGACCGCCGAAATGCGCCTGGCGGATGGCGGCATCGTTCAGGCGCGGGTCGCCGGACGCGATCCCGGCACCAATATCGCCGTGCTGCGCCTCGAGGGCAGCGCCGCATTGTCGCTGCCGTCGGCCGCGGAAGCGCAGCCGGGCGCGCTGGTCCTCGCCCTGGGCGCCGATGGTGGGAGCGGCGTCTCGGTGCGGCTGGGTGCGGTGCATTCGGTCGGCCCGGCCTGGCACAGCCGCGCCGGCGGCCGCATCGACCGGCGCATCACCCTCGACATCACACTCGCGGGCCGCGAGGAGGGCGGGCCTGTGTTCGACGCCGCGGGTGGGCTCCTCGGCATTTCGACCCTGGGCCCGCGCCGCCGCGTGCTCGTGATCCCGGCTTCGACCGTCGAGCGCGTCATCGATCCGCTACTGACGAGGGGTCGGATCGAGCGCGGCTGGCTAGGTGCTGCGGTGCAGACGGTGCTGCTGCCCGAGGCGCTGCAGGCCGATGCCGGGCAATCGCTGGGGCTGCTGATCATCGGCGTGACCGGCGACGGGCCGGCGGAGGGGGCGGGCGTGCTGGTCGGCGATATCCTGATCGGCGTCGACGGCGCTGCGGTCGGCAGCGCTTCTCAGCTCGCCGAGCGGCTGGACTCGGATTCGGTCGGAAAGCAGGTCCAGCTTGCGGTTGATCCGGGCCGGCAAGCTTCAGTCGGCAACTGCCACGATCGGTGTGCGGCCGGCACGATGAACGGCATCCCGCTGCGGCTTCGCGTGGCGGTCGCCGCCGCGGATCCGGTGGCGGCGGAAAGGCTCGGGGCGCTCGTCGCCCGCAGCGGCCATCGGATCGCCGTGGCAGGCGAGACGGCGGATGTGGTTCTGACCGATGGCTCGGCCGAGCCATCGGCGGGCGCGCCGATCGTCGCGCTGGGAGCAGGCGAGAGCGGGTTTGCCGGGCTGCTGCCGGCGACGGCCGGGCCGGTCCAGCTCGATGCCGCGCTGCGCGCTGTCGCGGCCGGGCTCATGGTGCGGCCGCGCGATCCCGACACCCGGTTCGGGCCCCTGCCGGAGGCGCTTTCGCAACCGCTGACGCCGCGCGAGATCGAGGTGCTGACCGCGCTCGGCGATGGGTTGAGCAACAAGGCCACGGCTCGGCGGCTCGGCATCTCGCCGCATACGGTCAAGTTCCACGTTGAGCAGCTGTTTCGCAAGCTCGGCGCCGCCTGCCGCGCCGAAGCCGTCGCCAAGGGGCTGCGCCGCCAGATCGTCGAGTTGTGACCGCCGTCAGAGAAAATACTGGTCGAATCGAGCTGCAGTGCCAACGCCTGTCATTGCGAGCGCAGCGAAGCAATCCCGGGCCGCCGAGCCCCTTGCGCCGAGATTGCCTCGTCGCGCGGTGCGATCCTCGCAATGGCACCCGCGCGCGCGAGCGCCGCCGCTACATCCCCTCGCGCACCACCGGGTTGCTCAAGGTGCCGATGCCGGTGATCTCGATATCGATCGTGTCGCCGTGCTTGACGTTTTCGGGGGCTCCCTCGGTGCCCATCCACACCACATCGCCAGGGTAGAGCGTCAGATATTGCGACATCCGGCTGATGAAGGTCGCCGGGCCGAACAGCATGTGGTCGGTCTTGAAGCGGATCTTTTCGTCGCCGTTGACGCGGATGATCGTCTGCGCCGCGGCCAGATCGAAATCGGTCTCGATCCACGGCCCCATCGGCTTGAAGGTGTCGGCGTTTTTGGCGCGCCAGAGGGTGCGGTCGCCCGCCTGCCAGGTGCGCTCGCTGAAGTCGTTGCCGATCGTCCAGCCGAGGACGCAGGAGAGCGCGTCCCGTTCCGACAGGTTTTTGGCCCTCTTGCCGATGACCGCGACCAGCTCGCCCTCGTACTGGCAGCGCTCGGTCGCGTCCTTGGGGAGAACGATGTTCTCGCCATGCGCAATCAGCGCGTTGTTTGCGCGATAGCCAATATCGGCGGCTTTGGGCAAATTCGGTTCCTGGCCGCGCTTTCTGGCGGCTTCGATTACATGCTCGGCGTAATTGAGACCGGCGCAATAGAAGGTGCGCGGCTCCACGGGAATCAGCAATTTGACCGATGACAGCTTGTGGCGAGTTGCGGTCCTTTCATAGCCGGCAAACGGGTCGCCCTTGACTTCGGTCACCGTGTCGGCATCGAGGATGCCGTAAGCCGCATGGCCTTTTGTCTCGAACCGTATCCAGCGCATTTCCTCGTCTCCTCAGTTTTAATCGGACACCCGACGTTTCGGCATTTTACAGGCTGCGGAGAAACTCGATCATGGCCTCGTTGACCTCCGCAGCCCGCTCCTGCTGGGTCCAGTGGCCGCAGCCCGGCAGGATGACGGTGCGGCGCAGCTGCGGCACAAAATGCGCGAGGTTCGCCACCAGCTGGTCCATGCCGCGAAACGCCATCACCAAATCACGGTCGCCGGCGATATAAAGCGCCGGGACAGTCACCGTCGCCCCAGCGAAGGGAGCGAGAAGCTCCCAGTTGCGATCGATGTTGCGATAGTAGTTGAGCCCGCCGCGAAAACCGGTCCGCGCGAATTCGGCGGCGAAGAAATCGACATCGGCCTCGGTGAGCCAGGGCGGCAGGATTGCCGGGTTCGCCAGATGGCTCGCCATGCGGGCAACGAGACCTCCCTTGCGCGGGACCATGCCAACCTCGTCCCTGGGCGCTCGCCGCGTGTTGCCCCCGGAGTTCGAATAAAGGATGCCGCGGATGTAACGCCGGACATCTTGCTCAAGCTCCGCCTCGGGCACATCGGGAGTCTGAAGGTAAAGCTGATAAAACACCGCGTCTTCGGTTTGCGGCATGATCGTGGTCGGCCGCGCCGGCCCACGCTGCCAGTACGGCACGCTGAGCCCGATCACGCGAGGAAAACGGTCCGGGCGCAACAGCGCAGCGTACCACGCCACCATGGCGCCCCAATCGTGGCCGGCAATGACCGCCGACGAGGCATCCAGCACGTCGAGTAACCCGACCATGTCGCCAACCAGGTGAAAGACCGTGTACTGGTCGATCTCTCGCGGTTGGTCGGTCAGACCGTAGCCGCGCATATCGGGCGCGACCGCGTGGAACCCGGCTTCGGCAAGTGCCGATAGCTGATGGCGCCAGGAATACCAAGATTCGGGGAAGCCGTGGCACAGCAGGATCAGCGGGCCCTCACCCTGCTCGGCCAAGTGCATACGAATGCCGTTGGTCTCGACGGTGCGGTGCCGCAGCTTGCTCATCACGGTCAGACCGGCGTCTCGCCTTTCAGCATCAGGCGGTAGAGATACCGCCGCTCGTTCATGTCGTAATCGGGGTTGGCCTTGTGGATGACGCTGCGGTTGTCCCAAATCACGAAGTCGCCGTAATGCCACTGGTGACGGTATTCGTATTTCTTCTGGATCGCGTGAGCCATCAGCCCCGCGACCAGATCGAGCGCCTCGCTGTCCTCCATACCCTCGATCGATTCAATCCGCACCGGATTGAGGTAGAGCGCCTTGCGCCCGTTCTCGGGATGGGTGCGGACCAGCGGATGCACGCCGGGCGGCGGCACCAGCCGGCTGCTGTCCTCGCTCAGCGGGCGCAATTCGCGTGGGCTGTATTTGCTCAGATAAACATGCACCGCCTTCAGCCCGTCGATCCGCTTCCTGGTCGCCTCGGGCAGATCGTCGTAGGCCTCGTGCATGTTGACGTATTGCGTGTCGCCGCCACTCTTCGGCAACGACACCGGGTAGAGCATCGTCGCCTTGGGCGGGGCCGGGTGGTTCGAATGGTCGGTGTGAAAAGTTTCGCCCGAGATATAGCGCTTGCCGGGCACGGTCTGCTCGTTCGAGACATAATAGATCTGCGGGTAGCCCGGCACGTGCATTTCGCGCTTGTCGTGCTGAAAGAGCTCGCCAAAGACCTGTGCCGCGGCAATGAATTGCGGCGGGGTGAATTTCTGGTCGCGGACTACCAGCACATGATGGTCGGCGAAGGCACGGTTGAGCGCGCCGCGGGTCTCGCTGTCCACGGGCTCGGTCAGGTCGACGCCGCGAACTTCCGCGCCGGTGTGAGGGGTCAAGGGGCTGATCGTGTAGGCCATCGGCTGTTTCCTCCGCTCCGGCTCGGCTGCCGCGCGAAGTATGGCGGCGCGGCCGGGGGTTTTGCAATCCTCCGCCCGGCGCTCGCAGACGGTCGCGCTCGATCACGACCGCGAGGTGCGTCAAGGTGTCGGGGGCATCCCGGTCTTGTCGAGGTTGTTGAAGAAATTGTAGAGGTCGGGCCAGTTTTCCTTCAGCCATTCAGGATCGCTGTAATAGAGCCCAAAGGATTCCGCGAACAGCTCTTTGGGCGCGTCCGAGGCGGCGTACCAGGTGATCGGCTGGATGTTCTTCGCCTCCTCGGACAGATCGAGAACCGCCCCGATCTGTCGCTCCCAGTAGCCGAATTCGGCCGATTTGCCGAGCTCGACCGGGTCGAACCCGACTGCATTTGTTTCATATTGCTCGACCCGCTGGAGCGCCAGAACCAGGGGACCGCCTGCCAGCTGCGCGACATGCGCCAGCTCGTGCGCCAGCAAGCCGCGGCCCGCGACGCTCGCCGGGGAATAGCGGCCCGCGGCAAAGCCGATGTCGGCGCCGATGGTGAAGGCGGCGGCCCCGAGGCTTCGGGCGGCGGCGCCGGCGGGCGCATCGGTGTGCACGCGGACGGCGCCGAAATCCCTGCCAAAGCGCGGCTCGAAATAGGCGCGCGCGGCGGCGTCGAGCGGCGCGCCGGAAGTGCCGGCCGCTGTCGGCGGCATCGAATCTCGCGCCGCGGCTTCGGCCGGCGGAGCCCGCAGCGCCTGCGCGGCGATCTTCTCGGCGAGCTGCTCGCGCGGATCGTCGCGCGCAAGAACCGGAATGTTCGCGAGCTTCTCGTAAGGGCGGCCGACCCGCGGGCCAGCCATCTTGTCCGCGACGGGCGGCGCCGAGCGAGCGCGCCGGGCGGCCTGCGGCGCCGCTGCCGAAACCCGCTGCATGGATGCCATCGCAACCTCCGCGCCATCATCGCATACTACGTTTGCCTCGCCCGCTTGTCATGATGACCGGCCTGCCGCAGCCGGAGCAATCTGCCGAACCGCCCGCTCCCGGGACGGATAGCGGCATTGCTCGCCTCTTCTCGCCGCATCGTGATACGGTTGACCAAAGACCGCGAAGAGCAAGGATCAAACCGCCATGGATCTGAGGCCGGTGCGCGAGGCGGCGATCGAAGCGACCACGCGCTTTTTCTGGGACAACCGGGGCTTTGTGCCCGACGAGGACAGCGAGGAATGGGAGGCGGAGTACCGCCGCCAGTTCGAGCTGGCGAAGCAGCGCCAGGCGGCGGCGCCCGCGAGCGACCGGCAGCCGCCTCCCGAAGCGGCGGCGGCGCCAGACCAGGCGGGCTGGGCCGAGCTGACCGGCCCGCCGACGCAGATCAGATGGGCGGCGGCGTTGCGCGCCGACCGGATCGGCGAAATTCGCGATCCGGGCATCCGCGAGTGGCTCGCCACGACCTGGACGCGATCGAAGAGCTGGCTCGACACGCGCGATCTCCCGACCCCGATTTTTCTCGAAAGAATCCGGCCGCATTACGCCGAGTATCGCAAGCAGACGGGCGAGCGGGCGCGGCAGCTGATGGCGGCGCGGCAGGCGAAGGCGGCCGCCGCCGATGACATTCGCCGGCAGATCGAGGCGGCTGGGGTCAGCGTTGAGGGCTCGATCGAGCTGATCGACATCGCCGAACGGCTGCCGGCGCTGCCGATCAAAGCAAGGCTCGCCGAGCTCGACAGCGAAACCCGCAATCTGCGCGTCTACGAAACCGACGATCCGGCGGTGCTGATGGTTCTGGAAAAGGGCGAGGGCGGGCGCAGCGAATACGGGATCGAGCGCGACGAGGGGCTCGTAACCGACCTCCGGCTGCTGACCCGCGCCCGCGAATTGGCGTAGCAGGAGAGGGGCATGGCCGAGATCGACACCGCGCCGCGGCTCGGCGCGCGCGAAGCCATGGAGCGGCTGAACGCCGAGGCGGGCGGCCTCCACATCTGGCTCCGCACCCAGGCGAATGCGCCGGCGCAGCGCCCGTGGTTTCGCGAAACCAGCTTGGCGGCGTCCGGCCAGATCGCCGCCGGCCGGGTCGGAGCCGCGCAATTGAAGCCGGTCGCCCATCGCTGGCGCTGGGGCGAAATCGCACCCTATCTCGACCGCATCGCCGAGATCGCCCGCGGCGCCGATGTCTCGCCGATCGAGTTCGCCGAACGCCAGCAATTCCTGCTGACCAATCCCGGGCTCGGCGGGCGGCTGCAGGTCACTGGCACGATGCGTTGCGCGGTGTCGATCTACAACCCGGGCGATGTCGCCCCGGTCCATATCCACACACCCAACGCCAGCCGGACGATCCTGTCGGAGAACGGCGGCTACACCACGATCGAGGGCGAGCGCTGCCGGGCGGCGCGCGGCGATCTGATCCTGACCCCGAACGGCACCTGGCACGACCACGGCAATGACGGCGCCGAGCCGGTCGTGTGGATCGACGTCCTCGACTTTCCGCTGATGGAATTTCTCGACTGCGTGTGGCTCGACGAGGAATTCCACGGTGAATCCCAGGGCAATGTGCGCGCCCAGCAGGCCACCCTCGAGGACGGATACTCGCACCGCCTCTATGGGCAAGGCGGGCTGGTGCCGGGGTTCGTCTCGCACCGGCGCGGCTTCGGATGCGGCACGACGCCGATGTTCCATTATCGCGGCGCCGATATCCGCCACGCGCTCGACCGGCTGCGTGGTGAAGAGGGCGACCCCTACGAGGGGATCGCGCTGCGCTTCGTCAACCCGGCGACCGGGGCCTCGGTGTTTCCGACCCTCGACTACCGGGCGCTGCTGCTGCGGCCGGGCGAGGAAACCCGCTTCAAGCGCGAAACCGCGAGCAGCCTCTATCAGGTCATCGAAGGGAAGGGCGCCACCGAGATCGGCGGCACGAGCCTCGACTGGCAGCAAAACGACATCTTCGTCGTGCCGGGCTTCGCCTGGCGCCGCCACCGCAATACCGGCACGGGCGACGCCATTCTCTATGCCGTCTCGGACGCGCCGCTCTTAGAAAAGATCGGGCAATATCGCGCGCAGGGCCGCCTCTCCGACGACACCGTCGCCGAGCTTGCTCCGTAGTCATCATGCGGGCCCGGCTGGCTCGGCCACTGCCTGCCGGAGCTGTGGACGCTGCTGCCGGCGGCGCATGCGCGCGACACGCGGCCGCGGGTCATTTGACCAGCGTTACCGCAGCTTAGATCCCAGTTTCGTATTGTCGGGCGTCAGTAACCGCCTCCGTGCCCGGAGCCGACGTTCGGACACTGCCCCGCTGGTGGGCAGATAACATCAATCGCTGCTGTTGTCGAGCAGGCTGACAAAACCAGTGTTAGGCCAACGATGACGCTCCAGGCCACGATCAATGCTAATCTCGAAGAGCACAATGCCAATCCCAAACCCTTCGTCTCGATTAAAACCGCCGAAACCATCCTGGCCAAATTCGACCGCATCCCTGTACCATCTGTTTGAACCACCAGCCGGCTCGCCGTGCATGAGCTTCCGTCCGTGCGCACGATGGCCAACGCCAGGCGGCGCTAGACGGGCGCGGATTGAGAAGCCCCGCCGCGCCTCCGCACCAAACGAGGAAGGGACCCCTCAAACACCCGCAAGCACATCAAAATCCACCTCCACCTCGGCGTGCTCTGATGCAAGCAGCAATTCCGCCGCGCGCTCGCGCCGCTCCTCCAGCCAGTCTCGAACCGCGTCGAGCACCTCCTCAACTTCTGTCCGCCTCATCCGTCCAGTCTACCAGGCCCCTATGTCACCGCCACCCGCTTCCCGGCAGAAAAGTGCAGGTGGCGCGCGAGAGGCGGATTAGTGGATGCAGCATCGTCTGTCTCATGCAGCCCTAACCGGCGCTGGCTCGCACGGGAGCTGTCCAATCCCGGTCGGTTGATCTCGATCAATGAGGGCTTGGAGTTCCTCTCGTTATGATTTTACAGTGGTTCGACAAACCGGCCGAGGTCACCCGATGCGAGCTGCAGACGTGATGACGAGTGAGGTAATTACGGTCGACGAAGACGCGACCGTGCTGGCGGTGGCAAAGCTGATGGCCGAGCACGGAATAAGCGCGGTGCCGGTCGTCGATGGAGATAACCGGGTGATCGGGATGGTCAGCGAGGGCGATCTGTTGCATCGCGCCGAAACCGGAACCGAGCGTCGGCGATCGTGGTGGCTTGAGATGATGGTATCGACCAACCAGCTTGCCGGGGACTACATCAAGTCGCATAGCGGGAAGGTGACGGATGTCATGACGCGTAACGTCCTGTCGGTCGTCGAGGAGACGCCGGTTGCCGATATCGCAGTCCTGCTGGAGACTAATCGGATCAAGCGGGTGCCGGTGCTGCGGGACGGCAAGCTCGTCGGGATCGTCAGCAGGGCGAACCTCGTACGGGCACTCGCCATGACGATCACCCAATCGGCGAGCGGCGCCGAAGCCGGCGACCGCACGATCCGCGACAAGCTGCTTGCCGAGCTGAAGGCACAGAAATGGGCCGAGGTCTCGCCGGCCAATGTCACCGTCAAAGACGGTGTCGTCCATTTGTGGTCTTCCTATCTGTCCGAACGGGAAAAGCGGGCGATCATCGTCGCCGCTGAAAACACCCCCGGTGTTCGGCGCGTCGAGGACCACATGAGGCCGGTCCCGGCCACGCTCATCGTCTAGATTTTAGGTGATAATTGTACGAGGGCTAACCCGTCTTATCCGCGACCATTCCCAGGACACCGAGCGCCGCGGCGAGCAGGTACGCACCATGCTCGAAGAAAATGTTAATCATTGTTCCGTTTGTCCTCCCGCTCCCTGCGGGCTGCGCTGAAGTGCTATCACCTTCAAAGGCGAGCGACCTTGCGCAGAGCGTTGTTTTTTATACTTCGACTCCGGCGTGCGCTGGCGCGCAGGCGTGCAGGGAGCTTGTTGGCACTCCTCAGCCCCCCATCGGGGAGGCCTTCATCCTGACCAGTTACCAATGACCTTTCGACACAACCGGGTATCCAGCGACCTTTCCTATCTCAGCCCCTCTGGCGAGCGTCACGGACTCCAGCGGGATAAACACCGGCAATATCTGTCACGAAGAACGCAATGATTCCGAATGGAGCGGTTGCCATTCGGCCCTCGACAGGTCAGACGCACCTCTGCATCGACCCGGCGACCATTGCATACTCTACGACGCCGAACAGCAGTACTGGGGTTGCGATGTTCTCGACCTCGGACGGACCGCTGAATCACTCATCGGGAGCGAAAAAGATTGGTGGGTGCAGCAGGACTCGAACCTGCGACCCGCTGATTAAGAGTCAGCTGCTCTACCAACTGAGCTATGCACCCGGACCCACGTCGATCGTGCTCTCAACTCGGCACGGGCATCGATCATAGGGCCGATCGACCGCCCGGTCCAGACCGCCGGCGGGACAGCCGAAAGCCGATGGCGGCGCCTCGCCTTAGGTTGGCGCCGGCTCCTTCGCCGTGCCGAAGGTCGGGTAGTCGGTATCGTCGACGAAGGCCTCGTCGCCCTCGGTCGGCACCGGTTCGGCGTAGTCGAGCGCGCCCTGGATGTCGCCGCCCCAGACCTCGCGAGGGAGCTCGTACAAGACCTCGACCCCGTAGCCGTTCGGGTCGCTGATATAGAGGCTGTGGGTCATGCCGTGATTGACGCGGCGATGGAACTCAACCCCCTTGCTACGCAGGAAGGCCAGCTGCTTCAGCCAGGCCTCGCGGTTCGGCATCGTGATCGCGATGTGATTGATCGCGACCGGCGCGCCGAACATCGCCCATTCGGCGGGCGGCGCCGGCAGGTTCGGGTTCTCGACGAGGGCGATGTCGTGGTGGTTCATCCGGCCGTCATGGTCGCCGCTGTAGAAGCGCATCTTGCGGCCGGGGCGGCGCGACTGGCCCACCTGTTTGAAGCCGAGGATCTCGGTCCAGAACCGGTGCGACTCCTCGATGTCGCGCACATTGATCACGAGGTGGTTGATGCCGGCGGGGGCCAGCGCCTGCGCCGGGGCTGCCGGAGCGATCGGGGTTGTCCCATCTGCCATGATGTTCCTCCGCGATGCGGGCTCGCTGTTTGCGGCGGCCAGAATAGCATCGATCGCGCATTCGTCATTCGGCATTTCGGTCGGTTTCAGACGAACCCGCGGCGGCATGCCCGCTCAGTAGCCGCTGATAACCACCGGCGTCACCTCGTACCAGCCGTTGTCCAGGCGGCAGAACGGATAGCTCGTCGGGCTGGCGCCGCTGGCGCCGACGCGGCCCGCCCGCCCGAGCCGGCACGGCACGCCGCGAGCGGACGTATAGATCGGGCCGAGAACCAACGAGAGCTGGCGGCCCTCGGCGGACTTATATTGCAGCCGCTCGCCGGCCGTCCCGTGCTCGAGGGTTTGCGCAACGCCCGGATCGACCGGTGCGGCATTCTCCGGAGCCGATCCCGGGGTAGGCGCCGCCAGCCCTTCCATCGACGGGGTTTGGCTATACCCGCCACAGCCTGAAACGGCGAGCATAAGCATGAGCGCGGTCAGGCGCCGCAGCGGCGTCCTTGTCGGCCGACCCGTCACTCCACCCCCCCTGCACCGGCACGCGTCCTCGACCCTCCGCCGCATGCCGATGGGTCGATCGCCCGGCACGTCCCCTCTGCGGCGCAACATACTATAGGGCATCCGAGCTGCAACAAGCTGACCCACGCTCCGGGGCCTGAGGCTAATCGACCCGCCCGTGCTCGTCGGAGCTCGCGGCAAGCCGAATTGACGGCTTGGCCGTATGCAGGTCAAGCTCCTGGCACGACAAGGGCGCTGGCGATGTCGTGAGGTGAAGGTGCGGGTTGCCCTCTACGCCGAGGTTGACGCGAATCTCGTCGAAGGGCCGGCGATCTGGCTGGCTGAGATCGCGCGGACGCTGGCCCGATTCGGCTGCCGGGTGACAGTGCTGTTGCGGGCGCCGCGGCGGCGAAACGAGGTTTTGACCGCCGTCGATAGGCTCCCCGGCGTGGCGCTGGTCGACCCATACCGCCGCGGCTGGGCAGCGCATACGGCGGGGTCGCAGCTGTCGGCCAGGCAGGCGGTCGGGCTCCTGGAAAGGCTGGACGCCGAACAGAGGTTCGACGTCGTGCTGGTGCGAGGACGACAGAGCGCCCGGCGTGCGGCGCGCAGCCCGGCGCTGCGAGACAGGCTTGCGTGCTACATCACCGACCTGCCGCGGGCTTCGACCCTCCTCGGTTGGATGCAGCGTCGGCATCTCGGCAGATCGTTGCGGCGGGTTCGGCTGCTGCTGTGCCAGACGCCGGAGATCGCAGCCTATCTGCGCAGCCACGTGCCCCACGCCGACACGGTGCCGATGGCGCTGCTGCCGCCGATCGCCGCCGATGAGGCGTTCGCCCTCCGCGATGCCCGTCCGCCGACCCCTGGCGAGGCCTTGCGGCTCGTCTACATCGGCAAGTTTGCCCCCGCCTGGAACACCTTGTCGATGACCGAATTGCCCAAGCTGCTGGCCGACAAGGGCATTGCCGCCGAGCTCCGGGCCGCCGGCGACAAGCTCCTCTCCCGTCCCGATCCCGGGTTCCCGGCGCGGATGCGCGCGGCGTTGTCGCGGGATGGCGTCGTGTGGCACGGGGCGCTCACCCGGGCGGATGCGCTGAAGCTGGCGGCGGCGGGCCATATCGGGCTCTCCTGGCGGTCGCCGGAGCTCGACGGCTCGCTCGAATTGTCGACCAAGCTGATCGACTACGGCGCCCTCGGGCTGCCGGTGGTGTGCAACCCGACGCCGATGCATCGCCGCCTGCTCGGCGACGATTATCCGCTCTTCGCCGCTACCATGAACGAGGTGGTGGCGGCGATCGCCCGCTGCGCCGGCGATCCCGCGGTGTGGGTCAGGGCGCACGAGGCCGTGCGGCAGCTTGCCGCCGGTCATCGCGCCGCCGAGATCGGCGCCGAACTCGCCGCGGCCCTCAACGAAATTTTCGGTGATGCGTGCCCGGCGCCCGCTCAAGACACGCCGGCTGAGGTCGCGAGGGGATCGGCATAGGCCGCGAGCAGCGGCCGAATCGCGGCACGCCAGCTGCGATGCTCCGCGACCCAGGCGCGGCCCGCGACCGACAGCGCGGCGGCGAGGCCCGGCTCGATGTGCAGGCGTTCGAGCGCCGCCGCCAGGCCAGCGGCGCCGAGGCCGAACACCAGCCCGGTGCGCTCGTGCGCCACGCATTCGACCAGCGGCGGCAGGTCGGCAACGACAACCGGCACGCCGCAGGCCATCGCTTCGGCGAGCTTCAATGGCGGGACCATTGTGGTCACCTGGGCCGGGCGGCGCGGAAAAGGATGGGCGTCGCAGGCGTTGAGATAGGCGGGGACGCGCTCGAAGGGAACCCGGCCGGGAAAGGCGGCGGGCACCCGCAGCCGGCGCGCCAGAGCCCGCAGCCGGCGCTCCTCCTCGCCGTCGCCAATCAGGGCGGCGGCGGCGGCGATGCCGCGCCGGCGCAGCATCGCCACCGCTTCGAGCAGGGTGTCGATCCCCTCATAGGGCGTGAAGGTGCCGACAAACCCGACCAGAAAGGTGCCGGGGCCGGCGCCCAGCGCGCGGCGCAGGACGGGATCGCGCGCCTGGGGCCGGAAGGCTTCGGCATCGACGCCGTTGGCGACAATGCCAATGCGTTCGGAGGGAACGCCCCATTGCTTCACGTGATCGGCGAGCGAGGGGCTCAGCACGACGACCCGATCGGCGCGCAAAGCCGCCTGGCGTTCCAGTGCTTCGTGCAGCGCGAAGGTGTCGGTCTCTTCCCAGCCTTCGCGACGAGCGGCCGTGCTCCAATGCCACAGGCCGCGAATTTCATAAATGCTGCGCGCTCCGGTCCGCTCGGCCGCGAGAGAGGCCGCCAGGCCGACGAGATGGTTCGAAGCGGCGTGGACCACGCTGGCGCCGCTCGACCGGACCAGCGGTTCCAGCTTATCGGCGAACGCCGCGATATAGGCGCTCGGCGGGCCGTCCATCATGCTGGCTGGCGCCGCGAGCCGGCGATAACGGATGCCGCCGAACTCTTCCTCCTCGGTCGGCGGGACGCGCCGCCCCGGTGCGGTATCCTGCGGAAAATTGGGCCGCGTCGCCGCCACACAGTCCACCCCCTCCTGCGCGAGTTGCGTCAACAGGCAACGCGAGCGGATCGAATAGCCGTTGGCGAACCAGGGCTCCGAGCCGTAGAGCGCCATCACCACGCGGCCGTTGAAAGGCCTCGGCTCCCGGTGTCGCGGCGGGGGCGGCAGCGGCAGGCTGCAGCGATCGAGCGCCAGCGCCATCTCCGCCAGCCTCATGCCGTAGGCGGTGCGGCGATTCCCGGCGAGGCGCGCGGCCGGGCGCAGCGCGCCGGTGGATTCATAGAGCCGCGCGGCGGCGGGGCGCAACGGCGGCAACAGGGCGATTGTGTCGGCGAGGCGCCCGCGCCAGGACCGGCTTGGCCCGGTCGGCCTCACGAGCCCGCGCAACCTGCCATACCACTCGGCGCGTCCGGGGCCGCCTCGACAACGCCCCGGCGCCTGCCTAGGATCGCCGCCAGATGGCTATTTTGCACGTCGACCATGTGCTTTCGACGGGATTGGTGCGCAGCCCGATCTTCGACGATCTGATCCGCCGTGCTGCCGACGCCGCGCCCGAAGGCGTGCGGGTGACCCGATCGCTGCGGCCGAGCCGCGAGGCATGTGTGCGCCATTACCATCGCGCCAATTTGGAGCGGCGGTTGCTCCCGCGCTCGCTGGTCAGCGTCCACCACGACCTGCACGACCCGAGACCCTCGCTGGCGCTCGCCAAGTTCCTGCCGCGGTGCCGCGAGGCGCGTGTCGTTCATTGCCTGAACACAACCCAAGCCGCGATACTGGCCGCGCACGGCATCCAACACATCCGCGTCATCCCGCATGGCGTCGACCGCCGCGTGCTGCCGCTGCCGCAGCGCCCGCGCCGGTGGGGCGGCGGACGCCTCCGCCTCGGCCTCTTCTCCCGTCGCTATGGAGAAGGTGTCAAGGGCGAAGCCTTGTTCGAAGGCCTGCTCGGCCGCCTCGATCCCCGTCATATCTCGTTCCTTTTGGTCGGCGAGGGCCGCCGGCGCGAGGCCGTGCTCGCCCGGTCGCGGGGCTTCGAGTCCGATTGCTGGGAACATCTTCCCTATCGCCTGATGGAGGAGGTTGTCGCCGCGATCGATGCGCTGTTGATCGTCAGCCGCTACGAGGGCGGGCCCGCTTCCCTGCCCGAGGCGCTCGGCAGCGGCGTCCCGGTTCTGTCCACCCCGGTCGGGATGTGTCCGGACTTCGCCCGCGACGGGGAGAACTCGTTGCTGCTGTCGGGCGATCCGGCGGCGGACGGCGCCCGCATCATGGCATTGCTCACCGATGGCGGGCGCGGCATCGCGGCGTTGTCCGAGGGCGCTTTTGCGACGGCCGCCGGCATTCCCGCCTGGGAGGAGGTGATGGCCGGCTGGTACCGCCTCTACGCAGAAGCCGCGGCATGAGGGGGAGGATCGACACCCCGCGCATCCTGATCCCGGACACTTGGCATTTCGGCCACCGCCAATTCCGGCTGCTGCATGACCTCGCCGCCGCCGAGCGCATTCGGCTGTGGACGGAAAGATCCCGCCGCGCCTGGTGGCGGCGTCACGGCGATTACCGCCCTTTGGCCGGGAAGCTCGCTGCGCATCTGCGGGCGTTGGCCGCGCTGGGACCGGCCGAGTTGATCGCACATGAGCACCACGGCATCGAGGTCTTCGGCTGCGCCCGCAGCGAGCTCCTCCGGATGCTGCTGGCGCGCTGGGTCGGCGAGGCCGGCCCGAACCGCGATCCGCAGATCCTGGACCGCATCTTCGCCTCCGCCCGCGATCGCGAGGACCTGCTGCTGTGCATGGCGGCGGCGCGCGACTGGATCGACTTCTGGCTCGCCGCCCTGGAGCGCAAGGGGCCGTTCTCCCATGCCGTCGTCTACTCCGGCAGTGCGATCTATGCCCGCGCCTTGCAGGAGGTCGGGCGGCGACGAGCCCTGCGCCTGTTCGCAATCGAGCGCTTTCCGGTTGGCAACCTCTATTATTTTGAGGAGCGGGCGACGCCGCTGCCGAACCGCTCGCTGCTGGCCGATGCCGACTGGTATCGCCGCCTGGCCCTGCCCGAAGACATCGGCCGGCGCGAGCAGCTCCGCGCCGACGCCTACCGCCGGCTTGCCCCGGATGAAGACCGGCGGCGCGCATCGCAGACGCTGACGCCGCCGCTCTTCGCTCGCCGTGACTGCGGTGTCGTGCTGGTCCTCGGCCAGGCGGCCGACGATCTCGCCCTAATCGAGACGCCGCTACCGGAGCTGTCGGCGCCCGCGGTCTATCGCCGCCTGATCGGCGGGATTCTGGAGCGCACCGGTTTGTCGGTCGTCTTCCGGGGCGACCCGTATCTCCTCGAAGAGTGGCGTGGGGAGCTGCCTATGGCGCAGCGGGAGCGGCTGCGCCTAATAGACGACGCCCCGGTCCGCGTGCTGCTGAACGATGCCGATTGGGTCGTGTCGCTTTCCTCCCGCGATCTGATCTGGGCCTGCCGGGCGGGTCTCAAGCCGGCGCAGATTGGCCGGTCGTTCCTCGGCGGCAAGGGATTCACCCACGATCTCGCCGACGCCGATGCGGTGGTCGAAGCACTCGTGGCCGGGCATCTCGAAGGACGCCTCTCGCTCGCCGAATACCGCGCCTTCGAGGAGTTTTTGATGCGCGCGCTGGTCCTCCACCTGGTCCCCAACGATCGAACGGGTGCGGCCCAGATCGCCACCCGCCTCGCCGTTCCCAACCATGTTCCGACGCTGGAGGAAGCCCGGCCCCCTCTCTGCATCCACCCCTCGCGCCGGCGGATCGCGGCCGAGGCGCTGGTCAATCCCGTTGCGGCAATCCGCCTCGCCCTCGATCGGCGCAGGCCGGCCGAGGAGTAGCGGCGGCTACTTCTACCATCCCAGCGCGTAGGCGGCGCGGCGAGGGTCGGCGCCGGCTTCCATGACGCCGCGCTGTTTGTCGACGTGGATCGCGCAAACCGCACCCGCGGTCCAGATCCAGTCGGGCCAGCGCTGGATTCTGGTGGCCGCGGCGTTCGAGCTCGGCCACGATCGGCTCGGCGATGCGGCCTTCGACGGCGAGCCGGCCGGGGTAGTATTCGAACGGCGCGAAGGACGACGGATAGCTGTAGCTCGCGAAACGCGGGGCCTCGATCGCCGACTGCATGTCCTGGCCAAAGACGAAACGGTTCAAGAGCACCTGCAGCATCGCCTGGGTCTGCACGTCACCGCCCGGGGTGCCGAACGGCATGAACTGGTCGCGACCCTTGATCGCCAATGCCGGGTTGGGCGTCAGCCGCGGCCGCTTGCCCGGCGCCACGCCGGCCGGGTGGCGCGGGTCGGGCCGCGACTGCGAGCCGCGGTTCGACGGGATCAGCCCAGTCCCCGGCACTACCGGCGAGCCGTAGGAGCCGTCGCTCGGCGTCGCCGAGAAGATGTTGCCCCAGCGGTCGGCCGCGCAGACATAGGAGGTGTCGGGCTCGGGGTTCGGGTCGCCCGCAGCCGGCGCGAAGCGGCCGGTGGTGCGGCCGACGCCGCCGCCCAGCTTTCCGGCGGGCGGCATCTCGGGCCAGGCGCGCTCGGGCCGGATCAGCTTTCGCCGTTCGGCCGCGTATTCCTCCGAGATCAACGTGGGGAGCGGCACCTCGACCATCGCCGGGTCGCCGTAATAGGCCTCGCGGTCGGCGAAGGCGAGCTTAAGCGCCTCGGTCAGATGGTGGACATAATCGGCACTGTTCTGCCCGAGCCCCGCGAGATCGGTGCCTTCGAGCAGCGCCAGGGTCTGCAGCAGCACCGGCCCCTGGCACCAGGCGCCGCAGGTGAAGACTTCGAGGTCGCCGAAACGCCGGCGCTCCGGCGGGCCGACCGGCGAATGGTATTCGGCGAGATCCTCCGCCGACAGAAGTCCGCCCTCCTGCTTGATGAAGGCGACGATCTTGCGGGCGATGTCGCCGCGGTAGAAGGCGTCGCGCGCCGCTTCGAGCCCGGCCTCGCGCCCACGCCCAGCGGCCCCACGCTCCTCGTCGGCCATGTATTGCAGGGAACCGGCAAGGTCCGTTTGGCGGAACACCTCGCCCGCCTGCGGCACCCGCCCGTTCGGCAGAAAGATCGCGGCCGAGGACGGCCAGACGCGGTGATCCGCCTCGTGCCGCTTCAGGCTCTCGGCCATCAGCGGGTACATCGGGAAGCCGTCACGCGCCAGCCGGATCGCCGCCGCCGCGACCTCGCCAAAGCTCATCGTGCCCCAGCGTCGCAATGCTGTGATCCAGGCGTCGGGGGCGGCCGGCACCACCGTGCGCAAGACTCCCTTCGGGATCTTGCCGCCGTGCTGGCGCATGAACAGCTCGGGATCGAGCGCCTTTGGCCAGGTGCCGAGCCCGGCGATCGTGACGACCTCGCGGCTCTCGGCATGGTAAATCATGATCGGCGCGACACCGGCGACATCGACGAGGTCGCTCTGCAACACGCCGAGCGCAATGCCCGCCGCACACCCCGCATCGATCGCGTTGCCGCCGGCTTCGAGGATCGCGAACCCCGCGGTGGCGGCGAGGTAGTGGCCGGCCGCGATGGCGTGGCGGGTGACGGCGATGGTCGGGCGGTGCGATGCTGCGGTCATGGCGCTTCCTTTCCGCGATGGTGCGTCGGCGGTACAGTAGCGCTTGAGAGGTCGCCGATAGAAGGGGCGTCGGGGCGAGAGCCCGTTCGCCCTCAGCCGGGATAGACCTTGATGCTGCTGGCCACGGAGTCGGCGACGTGCTCCTTGGTGATCACGCCGGCAATGTCCCCTGGCCGCGGCACGCCGCGGCCGCGCACAACGAGAGCCATTCCCGCCTGCCTGCGCCAAATCCGCTGGATCACATCGAAAATGATGTCGTCCTCGCGCACGATGGTGAAGCCGCGGTTCGCAAGGTCGCGCAGAGCGATGCCCGGTTGGGTGCCCTCCAGCCCGGTCCTCAGTGCCGTATTGACGCGCAGCAGGCCCAGAATGCGATTGTCTTCGGTCACCACGACATGGCGCATTCGGCCGCCATGGTCGGGACGCGAGAGAAAGCTGGCGAAGCTCATCCCGGCCGGCGCCAGAACCAAATCGGTATCCATCACCTCCTTGGCACGGCGGACGAGAAACATGTTGGCGTGCAGCGCCTTTGGGATGACATGCCCGCGGCGATACAGCTTTAAGGTGTAGATATTCTCGCGCGACAGCACGCGACGCACGCCGACGCTGAACGCGACCGCGAGGATCATCGGCAGGACGATGTCGTAGTCGCGCGTCATCTCGAAGATCATCGTAACGGCAGTCATCACCGCCCCGGTGCCGCCGCCGACCATCGCCCCCATGCCGACCATGGCGAAAGACGGGATATCGATGGCGAGCGCCGGATGAAGGGCGGCGAGTGCCGCCGCGAATGCGCCGCCGATCGTCGCGCCCATGAACAGGGAGGGCGAGAAGATCCCGCCCGACGAGCCAGACCCGAGACTGACCGTGGTGGCCAGCAGCTTGCACAAAAAGAGCAGGAGAAGCAGTCCGGCCCCCGCCAGCTGGCCGAGCAGGATCGCCTGGACCGTCGCGTAGCCGACGCCCTCGACGTAGTAATGGCCGAAACGCTGCTGCAAGGCGTAGATCAGCACGCCGACCAGCAGCATCCCCAGCACGTGCCTGGTATAGCGTTCCCTGATCTTGTCGAAGAGGTCTTCCAGTAGATGCAAGCCGCGGACGAACCCGGCCGCGGCGACGCCGCTGACAACCCCGAGCAAGGCGTAAAGACAGAGCACGATGCCGGAGGTGACGTCGGCGCGCAATGGCGCGAGATGAGGAACCGCGAACGCCGGCTGCGAACCAAAGAAGACGTGCCCGATGAAGGTCGCCGTGCCGGTGGCGAGTGCCACCGGCAGGAACGTGCGGACGCTAACCTCGGGCATCATCAACTCGATCGCGAACATGACGCCGCCGATCGGGGTGTTGAAGGTGGCGGCGATGCCGGCGCCGGCACCGGCCGCGACCAGAATGATCCGCTCCCCCGGTGGCATTCGCACGATCTGGCCCAAGGTCGATCCGAGGGCCGACCCGATCTGAATGATCGGACCCTCTCGCCCGACTGCGGCACCGCTGCCAATCGCGATCGCAGAAGCCAGCGATTTTACGATCGCGACGATCGGCCGGATCACGCCCCCTTTATAATAGATCGCGTCCATGACCTCCGGCACGCCGTGGCCCCTGGCCTCGGGCGCGAATTTGCTGACGAGGAAGGTCACCGCCAGCGCGCCGATCACCGGCACCAGGATGACGCCCGCTCCCCATGGGCTTGGCGGCGTGAACAGGTTGGCGTCGTACCGAAACGCCAATTTGCCAAGAAATAGTGCGTTGTGGATCAGCCCGATCAGATCACGGAAGCCGACGGCGCCAAATCCGGTCACGACACCCACGACCAAGGCCAGCGCCGAAAGATTGACCAGGCCGATCCGGCGGATGTTGTCGTCGGTCGTTTCTGACGCTGGCGCGTTCGACTGGTCAGCCGGAAACGGGACGGGACGCCGAATCGTCGAAGGATCGGAAAGCGGGCCCGGCTGGCTTTCCATCGAGACTCCTCGATTCAGCGTAAAGGGCCGACAAAGAGCATCGCACAACTGTGCGGATAGTTCAGCATGGGACAGACCGTAATGCCTACCCGCACACTAGCGCTTGACCACCCGGCCTTTGAAGAGGCGTTGTCGCGCGATGGGGATGCGCCGGCCCTGACCCGCGCGAGCGTGCCGGGGTCGGCCGGTGTAGCTTTGGGGGAACTACGTGTCGAGCAACAATACCGCCAACCCGGCGGAGCGGCACGGCAATTTGCTGGTGCTGGGATTGCTGGCCGCCGTCGCGGGCGGCGCCTCGGGGTTGCTGGTCGCGATTTTTCGGCTGGCACTGGCGCGGGCCGACGAGCTTCGCGACACCGTCATCGCTCGGGCTCAAGGCCAAGGGATCGCGGGCTTCCTCTTCGTGATCGCAGCCTGTGGCGCGGCGGCGGCGGTCGCGGCCTGGCTCGTCCGTCGATTTTCGCCCTACGCGTCGGGAAGCGGCATTCCCCAGGTCGAGGCGGCGCTGACCGGCGACTTGCCGCCAGCACCGCCGCGGCTGATCCTGGTGAAGTTCTTCGGCGGGCTGCTCGCGATCGGTTCCGGCATGGCGCTCGGCCGGGAGGGGCCGAGCGTGCAGATGGGCGCGGTGATCGCGCATCACGTGGGCCAGGCGGCGCGCCGCAGTTGGCCGGATTGCCAGGCACTTCTCGCCGCCGGGGCCGGAGCCGGTCTCGCGGTCGCGTTCAACGCGCCAATCGCCGGAGCGGTGTTCGTCCTCGAGGAGCTGATGCGGCGGTTCGATACGCGGATCGCGATCGCCGCCCTCGGCGCTTCTGCGGCGGCGATCCTGATCTCTCGCCTGCTTCTCGGCGACGCGCCGGACTTCACCGTTGCGATTTCGGCCGGAGCGAGCACGGCGACGGGCCCGCTGCCCTACGCCGCTGCCGCCGTCTGGCCGATTTTTCTGGCGCTCGGAGCCGTAGCCGGGATCGCCGGCGGCCTCTACAACCGCGCGATCATCGGCGGCATATGGCTGGCCGGGCAATTCGACCGTTATCCGGTCGAGATCCAGGCGGCGGCGATCGGCGCATCGGTGGGGCTGATCGGCTGGTTCTCCCCGGACTGATCGGCGGCGGCGATGCGGTTACCCAGCGCGTGCTCGCGGGCAGCGTGGCAGTCGGCTCGATCCCGCTCGCCTTCGCGGTGCGTTTTTTGCTCGGGACCGCGTCCTACGCCGCGCGCACGCCCGGCGGACTGTTTGCACCGCTCCTGGTGCTCGGCGCCCAGCTCGGGCTCGTATGCGGCGCGGCGTGCCAGGCGGCCTTCCCCGGCCTCGGCATCGAGCCGGAGACGTTCGCCGTCGTCGCCATGGCGGCGTTCTTCACCGGCGTTGTCCAGGCGCCGATTACCGGCATCGTGCTGGTCACCGAAATGACTGCCGCGTTCGCGACCTTGCTGCCAATGCTGGCCGCCTGCTTTGCCGCGATGCTGGCCGCCAATCTGCTGCGCATCCCGCCGATCTACGACACGCTGCGCGAGGGCGTGCTGCGACGAGAGCGGCTGTCGCGATGATCCCGCGAGTCTCGCCTTACCCGGCTCTCTCCCCGCGAGCGGGGATGCGGGGAGGCCGCACTCGCCCGCGCCGCGGCTACCCTCGAACCCCGAGCCAAACTCGTATCCGACCCAGTTTTTCTATCCGCTCAATCCCGTTGCGCCTGGACGATCGCCTGATAGGCGCTTTCGGTATGGCCATGATGCGCTAGACTACGCGAATAAGCAGTTCGGCAGTGGGGCCGAGCCATGGGTCTCGGGGAGTGCCAGAAGATGCAGGCGGATTACATCATCATCGGGGCGGGCTCGGCGGGTTGCGTGCTGGCCAACCGGCTGACCGAGGACCCCGGCACCAAAGTGCTGCTGATCGAGGCAGGCGGGCGCGACTGGAACCCGCTCATTCACATCCCGGCCGGGTTCTTCAAGATGCTCGACCACGACACCCTGACCTGGAAGTTTCGGGCCGAGCCGGACCCCGGCACCAACGGCCGCGCCATCGTCTACACCCGCGGCCGGGTGATCGGCGGGTCATCGTCGATCAACGGCATGATCTATATCCGCGGCCAACCCGAGGACTACGACCACTGGGCGCAGCTCGGAAACCGCGGCTGGTCGTGGGATGATTGTCTGCCCTATTTCCGCCAGGCCGAGCGCTGGGAAGGGGACGGCAGCGAGGCGCGCGGCAAGGAGGGGCCGCTCTTCACCTCGAAGACCGACCGGCCAGCGATTTGCGCGACCGTGCTCGAGGCGGGCAAAGAAATCGGCCTCGAATACCGCGAGGATTTGAACGACCTGCCGCCGGGCCATAAGGACTGCATCGGCTGGTGCCAGCAGACCCGCGGCGGCCGCCGCCGCGCCTCGACCGCGCGCACCTATTTGCACCCGGTACTGAAGCGCCCGAATCTGCAGCTGGTCACCAAGGCGCTGGTGCACCGCATCTTGTTTGACGGCAAGCGCGCGACCGGCGTCGAATTTTCCCGCAACGGTGCCGTCGAGCGGGCCGATGCGGCGCGCGAGGTGATCCTGTCGGCGGGGGCCATCGGCTCGCCGCACATATTGCAATTGTCGGGCGTTGGCGACCCCGAGCATCTGGCCAAGATCGGAGTGCCGGTCGTGCACGAGTTGCGCGGCGTCGGCAAGAACATGCAGGACCACTATGTCGCCCGCGTCTCCTACCCGGTGGTCGGCGCGCAGACCGCCAACGAGCGCTCGCGCGGCCTGCCTCTTGCCGGTGAGGTCATGCGCTGGCTCTTCACCGGCAAAGGCATGCTGACCTACAGCCCCTCGATCGTAGCCGC
>CAWAFE010000047.1:0-27415 GCA_963781215.1 uncultured Alphaproteobacteria bacterium | reverse complement strand
CGGCATCAGGCGCGGCCGGCCTCGCTCGACAGCATCGACAAATCGATACCGATCTTGGCCAGGGCCCGCTGCCATTTGCCGTGATCGTCAAGGTCGAACACCAGCCCGTCGTCGGCCGCCACCGAAAGCCAGCCATTGGCCTGGATCTCGGCGTCGAGCTGGCCCGGCGCCCAGCCGGCATAGCCGAGCGCAAAGAGGCTCTGGCGCGGCCCCTCCCCCTTGCCGATCGCCCGCAGGATGTCGAGTGTGGCCGTCATCGCGATATTGCCGTCGACTACCAAGGTCGCATCCTCGCGGTAGTCGGCGGTGTGCAGCACAAAGCCGCGGCCGGCTTCGACCGGGCCGCCGAAATGGACTGGGCGGCCACCGGCGATCACGCCCGGCTCGATGTCGAGCTGGCCGAACAGCTCGCCCATCGTCAGCGAGCCCAAAAGTTTGTTGACGACGAGACCCATCGCCCCGGCATCGCCACTGTGCGCGCACAGATAGACAACCGAGCGGGCAAAACGCTGATCCAGCATCTGCGGCATCGCCACCAGCAGCTGACCCGCGAGCGAGCTCGCCTCGTGCTCCATCGCGCTCCCTCGATCCGAAGCCTCACCCGACTGCAGTATACAGGAATCCCGTCGCTAGACCGGGCACAAAAAAGCGGCGCCCTTTGCCGCGGGTACGGCGCTGTGCTATCGCTTTGTCCTCGCATTTCGGAGCATCGGAGGGACGGGTGATGACGATCCAGGTCGGCGACAAGCTGCCAACGGTGACGCTGAAGCACATGACCCCGGAGGGTGTGCAGGAGATCACCACCGACGCGTTCTTCCATGGCAAGAAGGTGGCGCTGTTCGCGGTCCCCGGCGCCTTTACGCCGGCCTGCTCGCAGCGCCATCTGCCGGGGTTTGTCGAGAGGGCGGCCGACATCAAGGCGAAGGGGGTCGACGAGGTCGCCTGCGTCGCGGTCAACGACGCCTTTGTCCTCACCGCCTGGGGCAAGGACCAGAAGGCCGAAGGCAAGGTGCACATGCTGGCCGACGGCAGCGGTGACCTCGCCCGCGCGCTCGGGCTAGAGCTCGACGCCACCAGAATGGGGCTCGGCGTCCGCTCCAAGCGCTATTCGATGCTGGTCGACAACGGTGTCGTCAAATCGCTCAATGTCGAGCCGCAGCCGGGTCAGGTCGACGTTTCCAGCGCCGAGGCGATGCTGAGGGCGCTGTAGTTAGTCGGGCGGCGCTGTCGCGAGCATCTCGCGAGCGCGGGCGGCGTCGGCGGCAATCTGTGCCTTGAGCGCGTCGAGGCCAGAAAATTTCTGCTCCGGGCGGATGAAATCGACGAGCGCGACCCGCAGATGGCGGCCGTAGAGGTCGGTGTCGGTGTCGAAGAGGTGCGCTTCGAGCCGCGGGACCAAGCCGCCGACCGTCGGGCGCAGGCCGAGATTGGCGACCCCGTCGACGGTGCGGCCGGCGAGCGGGTCATCGGCACCGTCGCCGCTGACGCGCACGGCATAGACGCCGAAGGCCGGGTGCAGATAATCGTCGAGGGCAAGGTTGGCGGTCGGAAAGCCGATCGTGCGGCCGCGCCGGTCGCCGGTCGCGACGCGGCCGTCGATCTCCCAGAAACGGCCGAGCAGCACGGCCGCCTCGCGCGGCCTGCCGGCCTTCAGCAGCTCGCGGATATGGGTTGCCGAATAGACCGTCGCGTCGGCGCCGCGGACCGGGTCGAGCACGGTGACGCCAAAGCCGTGCTCGGCGCCGGCGGCCCGCAGGACCTCGGGCGTCCCGCGGCGGCGGTTGCCAAAGGTGCAATCCCAACCGACGACGACGTGCGCGGCACCGATCGCCCCGACGATGACCTCGGCGATGAAGTCTTCGGCACTTTTCGCGGCAAAGCCGAGATCGAAATGCTGGACAAAGAGAAGGTCGACGCCGAGCCGCGCCAGTTCGCGCTCCTTGACCCGGAACGGCGTCAGTCGGAACGGCGCGGCGGCGGGGAAGAGCACGCTGCGCGGATGCGGCTCGAAGGTCAACACCGCGGTCGGCCGGCCCTGCGCCAGGGCGAGATCGCGCGCCCGGCCTATCAATATCGCGTGACCGCGATGCAGGCCGTCGAAATTGCCCATGGCCAGCACCGCGCCGCGCGGATGGTTCGAGGCGGGGCCTGGATGTCGAATGACGCGGATCACGGGTGCGCAGCGCGGTGTAGCTTCGGGAAGAGGTTGATGCCGCGAAAATAGCCGGACGGGCGCCCGGAGGATAGCGGGACGCGCAGCGTGTGGGCAAAAATGGCCGGGTTGGCTAATCCCGGAGGATCCCTGCCGTGTTCAATGCCGCCACCAGCGCCGCGGCGATGCGGTCGCGGGCAGCATCAGCGCGCAAACGAGCCGCACGCCCCGACCATTCGCCGGTGCGGCGGGAAGCAAGCCCTTAGGCGCCGGGCGGGAAGAAGACGAGGGTGCGCACTTCGAGGCTCTCGCGCGGCGGCGCGTCCGCCGGCGTCTCCGGATCGTCGAAACCGGTGTGCGCGGAAAACCGGCGCGCGCCTTCGAGCCCGGAATCGAAGCAGCGAATCAGCACCACCTCGTCGGCCTCCATCTTCGGGAAATAATAGTAACGCTGGTTCGGGTTGTAGGTGATCGAATAGGTCTCGCCGGTGCGGTCCGGGTATTTGAGGTCGCTGGCGATCAAGTTCTCCTGCGACAGGCTCTGCGCGTCACACAGCGCCAACGGCGAATCCAGCAAGGGCCCGCGGATCGGCCGCCACAGATTGACGATCGCGAAACGGTTTTTTAGCAATTCCTCGGCTTCGTCACCCATCAGGTCGCGCACCCGCTGCGGCGACGACCAGGCCGTGTAATCGTTGTGCAGGCGCTTCGCCGGCATCTTGATGCCGCTGCCCTTGATCGCCGCCTTGGCCGCGTTGCGCACGATGTGGTCGAACGCCACCACCCGCGCCGCCCCCGTCGCGGCTTTGACCACGCGTTCGCATTCAGGATAGTAGACCCTGGCGATTTCGTCCTCGTCGTAGAAATCCGCGACCGCCGTCTGGTGCCGCAACAGCACGAACCCTTCCTTGTCGAGCGACAGTTGGTCGACGATCGGCCGCGCGTTGCCGATCGGCACCCGATGCTCGACGTTCTTGCCGGTCCGCACCGGCGTCCCCGGTGGCGGGTCGTAATTGTAGGAGACCGGCTTTTCAGCCATCGGGGCGAGAAAGTAGAGCGGCGCCATGACGCTCTTCAGATCCGCGACTGCCGAACCGTCCATCATGTCCTCCGGGAATGCATCGATCGACTGCCCGGAGCCTAAAATGGGCGCGTGCGGCGGTCAAACGAGTTGTCGTGACGATGCGAGCGCGGAAATTCCCGGTTGTGCGAAACGGTCTTGAAACCCTTTCGCTGCCAAGAGGTCGACCCGAAACGTCGAGTACCTATCGCGCGCTTGGCGCCGCCGGGCCGGGACGCCCGGGGATCGAAGCCGAACTGCGGCAGATCGGGCCGCGGCGCTGGCGCGCCGACGGCTATCCCGACGCGCCATCGGCCGCGGATCAGCCGCTGCCCGAAAAAGGTTTCACCGAGCTTTAATCACTTCGTAGCAGATTCCGATCGGGCTCGTGCGCGAGCCGATCGGACGGCTTTGGTCGGGGCAGCGGTGTGACCGGCTCGGTATTGCGCTGGGTGTTGCTGTGGTGCATCGTCGCCGTCCTGTGCGTCGTCTTGTGGGACCGCGGCGGCTATTGGTCGGCCTTGGCACCAACGCATGACGGCGCCTCGCGGGCGGTGGGGGCGCCCAGGCCGGCTGCCGACCCGGTGTTCAACACCCTCGTCTACCCAGCCAACGAGCGCGGCCACGTGCTGGTCGACGCGGTGATCAACGGCGCGTCGGTTCGCCTGCTCGTCGATACCGGCGCCAGTCTCGTCACCTTGACCCCCGAGGATGCGCGCGCTGCCGGCATCACCCCGGCCGATCTGATCTTTAACCATCGCGTGCGTACCGCGAACGGCGTCGCGCGGATGGCGCCGGTCACCTTGCGCGAGATCCGCATCGGCCAGCTCGCGGTCGACGACGTGCCCGCCGCGGTGATGGAGAACCTCAGCGTGTCGCTGCTTGGGATGAGCTTCCTGAACCGCCTGCAGAGCTACGAGATGCGCAACGGCAAGCTGACGATCAGTTGGTAGGCGGCCTCAGAACTGCTTGGCGCCGAGGAGCTTTTGCGTCAGCAGCACGGCCACCGCATTGCCGCTTTGGAATACCATCGTCAGCGCGGCGCCGACCGTCTCTGCGACATCATCCGGGCGCTCGACCCGCAGACAGATGACCCCCATCGCCTCGAGCACGGGCGCGACCGCCTGGCCCATCGGAAACTGCCACGGGTTCCCTTCGCCGAAATCGCCGCGCATGCTGACGAGGGCCAGAAACGGAAACCGGCCGCCCTTGATCAGAGACAGCATGTTGATGCAGTTGCCGGCACCGCTGCTCTGCATCAACAGCACGCCCCGCGCGCCGCCGAGATCGGCGCCGGCAAGCAATGCGACACCTTCCTCCTCGGTCGTCAGCGCCACCGAATGGGCAGCGGGATCGGCGAGCGAGCGGTCGATCAGAATCCGATGGCCGGCATCCGGCACATAGGCGAATTGCGTGACGTCGTGCCGGCGCAGCAGATCGTAGAGCTCGTCCTGCCACCTTGGCGGCTGCTCCTGGTTCTCGTCCATCGCCGGCTCCTTCCGGGTGCACCCTAGCAATCGCGCCGAGCCGCGCCGAACGCAACCCCGAATGGCGGCCTCGGTGCCCACCGCGGCGACTGCGCCGGCCCCGATCCGCCGCTAGACCGGCCGCCCCATGATGGCCGAGCCGAAACGACACTTCATCTCACGCGGCCGAAGATCGTCTCGATCGATCAGCGCCCAGCCGTTCAAATCGAGCGCCATCGCGTCGACAGCGAGGTGGCGACGATGGTGTGATCGAGGCTGGCAAGAAACATTGCCAGGATCAGGCGGAAAAGCTCGCCGACCAGGAGCGCCGTCAATTTGATCCCAGGCATCCTCGCCGGGTTGGGGGCCACTTTCCGCGCCGCCTTTTCGCACGTCTTTCTCTGCGCCGCCGTCATTGGAGCGCTGACCACGATCGCCACCTTTGGGCTGAAGGAGATCCCGTTGCGAGACGAGTGACCGCCGAGAGGCCGACGGCCTCGCTCCGATGGCAGACTGCGGTTGCTTCGGAATCCGGGCCGACCCGATCGTCCCGCCGGCGGGCCGCAGCGGCTGTGATCGACGATCAGGTCGAAGGCCCGATCGGCATATTGTCGATCAGGCGGGTGCGGCCGAGGAGTGCTGCGGCGAAGACGCGGGACGGGGCCGTCACCTTGGCGGTGACCGGAGCTAGGCTCTCCGCCTCGCGGATTTCGAGGTATTCGACGGTGAACCCGGCGCTTTCCAACTCGCGCCTGCCTCGGGCAAGCGCGTGCGCAACCGCGGATGGATCGCCAGCGACCGCGGCGGCGACCGAGCCCAATGTCCGTGCGAGCGTGGGGGCGGTGCGGCGTTCCTCGGGCGTCAGGTAGGCATTGCGCGACGACATCGCGAGCCCGTCCGACTCGCGGAACGTCGGGACCCCCTCGATGCGCGCCGGGATGTCGAGGTCGCGCGCCAGGCGGCGCACCACCATCAGCTGTTGGTAATCCTTCTCGCCGAAATAGGCGGCGTCGGGCAGCGACTGGATCAGCAGCTTCGCCACCACCGTCGCCACGCCGTCGAAATGGCCGGCGCGGTGTGCGCCGCACAGGCCCTCGGTCAACCCGCCCACCTGGATCGTCGTCGAAAAGTCCGGCGGGTAGATTTCTTGGGCGCCGGGGACGAAGGCGAGGTCGACCCGTGCCGCGCGCAGCATGTCGAGGTCGGCCGCCTCGCGCCGGGGATAGGAGCCGAGATCCTCGCTCGGCGCGAATTGCCTGGGGTTGACGAAGATCGAGACGACGACCCGGTCGCAGCCGGCCCGCGCGGCGCGGACCAGCGCCAGATGCCCGTCGTGCAGCGCCCCCATCGTCGGTACCAGGCCGATGCGCTCGCCTGATTGTCGCCAACTGGCGACATGGCCTCTGAGGTCGGCGATGGTCCGGGCTACCTGCAACCGACAGCCTCCATGGAGCAACGCGGCAAAGTAGCAAGCCCGGCGCCGCAAGTCTTGCACCCCGCGCGGGGCTGCATGCTGGCTCTATCCCCGCCGGCCGGCTATTCTCGGCTCGGCGAACCGCGGGGGCGAGAAGGATGACCGAAGGGCGGCTCAAACATTTCGGCTGGGGTCGCGAGGGCGAGGGGCTGACGGCGGCGGAGGAGGCCGCAGCACTCGACCGCTATCGCCGGCTGTTCGCCGTCGACCAATTCGAGACCGTGGCACCGCCGCCGCTCGCCGAGATCCGGCTGCCGCCGCCGCGCCTCGCACCGCCGGCCGCGCTGGCACCCTGCTGCTCGCGCGACACCTATGACCGGGCAGCCCACACCTACGGCAAGTCCTATTGCGACTATGTGCGAGGTCTGGACAGGCATTATGACGTCGCGCCCGACATCGTCGCCTACCCGCGCAATGAAGCCGAGGTGGCATCCGTCATCGACTGGGCGGGTGCCGCCGAGGCGGCGCTGATCCCGTTCGGCGGCGGCAGCAGCGTGGTCGGCGGGGTCGAGCCGCGAATCGACCGCACGCGTTATAGGGGTGCGGTGACTCTCGACCTGCGGCACCTCGACCGGGTGATCGAGATCGACCATGCCTCGCGCGCCGCACGCATCGAGGCCGGGGTCTTCGGCCCTGCGCTCGAAGCCCAGCTGAAGCCGCACGGGCTGACCTTGCGGCATTTCCCGCAAAGCTTCGAATATTCGACGTTGGGCGGCTGGATCGCGACCCGGTCGGGCGGCCACTTCGCCACCCTTTATACTCATATCGACGATCTCGTCGAAAGCCTGCGGGTGGCGACCCCGCGCGGCATCGTCGAGACCCGCCGGCTGCCCGGCTCCGGGGCCGGGCCGAGCCCCGACCGGTTGTTCATCGGCTCGGAGGGCATTCTCGGGGTCATCACCGAGGCTTGGATGCGGCTGCAGGAGCGGCCGCGCCATCGCGCGGGCGGGGCGGTCCGCTTCCCCGACTTTTTCGCCGCCGCCCGCGCCGTGAGGGCGATCGCCCTGGCCGGGCTTTACCCCGCCAATTGCCGCATTCTCGACCCGCAGGAGGCGCACAACACCGGCGCCGGCGACGGCCGCGCCGCGATCATGGTGCTGGCGTTCGAATCGGCCGACCATCCGCTCGACGCGTGGATCGGCCGGGCGCTCGAATGCTGCGCCGACCACGGTGGGACGCCCGAGCAGTCGGGCGGCACGGATTCCCATCGCGAAGGGGCCGCCGGCATGTGGCGCAACGCCTTCATCCGCATGCCCTATGCCCGCGAGCCGCTGGTCGAGCGGGCGGTCATCGCCGACACTTTCGAGACCGCGATCACCTGGGAACGGTTCGAGGCGTTTCACGAAAAGGTGAAGGCGGCGACGGAAGCGGCTATCCGCGAGGCGACGGGGCGGCCGGGACAGGTCACCTGCCGCTTCACCCACGCCTATCCCGACGGGCCGGCTCCCTATTTCTCGTTTCATGCGCTCGGGCGCCACGGCGCGCTCGAGGAGCAGTGGCGGGCGATCAAGACCGCGGCCAGCGAGGCGCTAATCGCCGCCGGCGGGACGATCACCCACCACCACGCGGTCGGCCGCGATCATCGCCCGTGGTACGACCGGGAGCGGCCGGACCTGTTCGCCGCGGCGCTCGTCGCGGCAAAGGGGGCGCTCGATCCGCATGGCTTGCTCAATCCCGGTGTGCTGATCGATCCGGTTGGCGGCCGTTCGTCACCTGACGTTGAATAGGGCAAGGGCCGCGCCGGATGTCGTCCGACGAGCGCCGCTGCGGCCCTTCCTCGCTAATCCAGGCTCGCCAAGTTTGACCGAATCTTGTGCAATGGTCTGGTGTTGCGAAAAAGACGCGGCACGATCCCAGTGTTTCGTTGGCTCGCCGGCCAAACTGTTGCGGGAATGTCGCAGCACGCTGCGTTCTGCAAAGATTTCCCGGAGAGTGGCGTCGTTCGGATAAAAACCGGTTGCCATCGGGCGAGGACATGTTGAATATCAGGCAACGGTGGCGTGACTACCATCGTCACACGCGTATTTGCGGCCGGAGGTAAGGGATGATAAATCGCTGTCTGCTAGGCGCCGGTGTAGCGCTTGCCGTGGCGTTTGGTGGCGTCCAGGCGCACGCACAAATGTTCGGGCCATTCCCGGGGGCCTTCTATCTGGGTCCCGAGGGCGGCTGGACCCAGCTGCAGAGCCAGTCTATAAATGCGACTGTTGTCGGTCCTGCGGGACGGAGCGCCGTCCACGGCGGCGGCAACTCCAATTTCGACAGCGGCTTCAACGTGGGCGCCCGTGGGGGCTACCAGTGGGGGCCATGGCGCTTTGAAGAAGAATACAGCTACCGGGACAACTCCTCATCGAGCCGGAACTTCGCCGGGTCGAACGGTCTATTTACCTTTGCCGGACGCTCCAACGGAAGTGCCCACTCGAATGCGATCATGACAAACGTGATCTATGATTTCACGTTTGGATGGCCGATTACACCGCATCTCGGGGCCGGGATTGGTGCAGTAAATATCGACCGGACCATTGGGGCCAACGGCACCGCAACGCGCACGAACGTCGCGAACAGCCCGCTCGTCCCCTTCAGCACCTCGCTCAGCGGCAACACCTGGCAGTTCGGCTATCAGGGGATTGCGGGTGTGCGCTACGACATCAACCCGGCGCTGGCCTTTGATCTCGACTATCGCTACCTTGCGACGCCGGAGAGCACATTCAGCCGCGCCCGCAATACGCGTGTTGACGTATGCTGCGTCTTAAGCAGCTTCAAATCTCGCTACCAAACGCAGAACATCGTCGCCAGCTTGACGATGAAGTTCGGCGCGCCTGCGGCAGCGCCGCCGCCGGCGCCTCCGGCCCCGCCGCCGCCAGCGGTCCATCAGGTTTATCTCGTGTTCTTCGACTGGGATAAATACAACATCACGTCGGACGGCATGGCGATCCTGCAAAAGGCAGCGGCCCAGTACAAGGCGGGCGGCTCGGTGCAGCTCCAGGTTACCGGCTACACCGATCTCACCGGCTCGGCCGGCTACAACCAGCGGCTCTCCGAGCGGCGCGCCAATGCGGTGGCGAACGCTCTGGCGAGCATGGGCGTGGCGCGCAACGACATGGTCGTTACCGGCCGCGGCATGAACGATCCTCGCGTGCCGACACCGCTCGGTGTGCGCGAGCCGCAAAACCGCCGCGTCGAGATCATGTTCCCGTAACCAAGTACCTCCTACCTGCTCCCCGGGCTTTCGCGAGGCCCGGGGGCAGCCCGCCGCGGGAAACCGCGGCGGGTTTTTTTGTACGGCGTCGGCCGATTCGGTGATCGCGAATTTCGCCAACCCGAGAATTGCTCGGACGGCCCGGCACGCCGATTCGCTTCTATGAGGAGGAGCGGCGACAAAGGCGATGTCGGAGCCGGTCGGGCCGCCGCGCCGTTTTGCACGAATTCGCGAGCATTTCCGCCATTAGAGAAACTTGCCGGAGGCCGGCGGGCTCGGTGCATGGCCAGATCCGGCATAACGTTATCGGCGTTGATCGAGCGATGGTAATCTCAGTGCGTGGCCTTGCGCCGCAACG
This sequence comes from uncultured Alphaproteobacteria bacterium, assembly GCA_963781215.1. Taxonomy (GTDB): domain Bacteria; phylum Pseudomonadota; class Alphaproteobacteria; order ATCC43930; family CGMCC-115725; genus AP-15. The sequence goes on along the minus strand of CAWAFE010000047.1, from coordinate 17,709 downwards.
GGTGCGACGCTAACGCCGTTGCGCACTCCCAAAGAGTGCGAGCAAAACGACCAACCGTTATTCGATCCAGGAGCCCCCTCATGAAGGCGCTTATCTCGGTGTTCGCCTTGGTTAGTTTCCTCGCCGCCAACATGGTCCCGATCGCCGCCAGCGCCCAGGCCACCGGGGCGACGCCGTCGGCAACGACGGAGGCCCCGGCCATGGCCCCGTCGACGAGCACGACGCCGAAAAAGTCGACCCACAAGTCGACCAAGCATACCTCGAAGAAAAAAAGCACAAAGGCCACCAAATCTTCAGCAGCCAAGAAGAAGACCACAAAGCCGACCCAAACCTCGTAACTTACCGGGAAATGGTAGGGCGGCGCCGGCCGCCGCCCTGCCTCCAACAATTGTCCGGCGATGCCGATCATCAGCCGAATCTTCGAGATCACGCCGACACGATGCTGGCGAAGGACCGCGCGGCTCAGGATCGCGCCAAGAGGTTTGGTGCGAGGCGCCGATGCAGCGCGTCGCCCAAGAGGTTGCAGGACATCACCGTCGCAAAAATCATCGCGCCGGGATAGATCGCCAGCATCGGCGCCGCGGCGATCTCTTCCTGCGCGTTGGTCAGCATGCTGCCCCAGCTGGCCATCGGCGGCTGGATGCCGAGCCCGAGGAAGCTCAGCACCGATTCCAATAGGATGATGTCGCCGACGCCGAGTGCCGTCGCCACGATCAGCGGCCCGGTCACGTTCGGCAGCACGTGCCGCAGCAGAATATGCGGCACCGACGCGCCGAGGCTGCGGGCGGCGCGGACAAAGTCCTGCTGCCGGGCGACGAGTGTGGCGCCGCGGACGAGCCGGGCGGCCGTGGTCCAGCCGACCAGGGTCACCAGTGCTACGATGCGCAAGAGGCTGAGCTCTTCCGAACGCAGGAGTTGGCGCGGGACGCCGATCTTGCCGAGGTCGAGGGCAGCGAGCACGATCAAGAGCGGCAACAGCGGCAACGCGATCACCGCATCGGTCAGGCGCATCAGCATCCGATCGGTCCAGCCGCCGAGATACCCGGCAGCAAGCCCGATGACGGTCCCGACCGCGGCGGCGGCGAGCGCCGCGGCGATGCCGACGGCGAGCGACACCCGCCCGCCTTCGAGCAGCCGCAGCAAAATATCGCGGCCGAGCTCGTCGGTGCCGAGCGGGTGCGACAGCGACGGCCCGGCCAGCCGCGCGAAGAGGTCAACCGACTGGGCATCGATGCCGAGCGCGGCGCCGAGCCATGGCCCGGCAGCGGCGGCAACGCCAATCGCGCCGAGCAGGAGGAGCGGCAGCCTCACCGGTAGGACACCCGCGGGTCGAGCCAGGCATAGGCGAGATCGGCGGCGAGGTTGGCCAGCAGCGTCGTCGCGGTCGCGAATAGCAGCGCCGCCAGCGCCAGATTGTAGTCGTTCCCCATCACCGCATCGAAGACGAGCTTTCCCATCCCCGGATAGGCGAACATGGTTTCGGTCACGAGTGCGCCCGAGACGAGGCTGCCGCAGGACAAGGCGAGAATGGTCGCCAGCGGGACCAGCGCCGAGGGCAGCGCATGTCGAAGAACGACGCGCGCCTCGCTCGCCCCCTTGGCGCGGGCGGTGCGGATGTGGTGCTGGGAGAGCGCCTCGCGCATCGCGGCGCGGACGTAGCGGGTGTAGGAGCCGAGGCTGGCGAGGGTCAGTGTGGCGACCGGCAGCACGAGGTGCCGGGCTCGATCGCCAAAGCCGCTGTCTCCGGCGGTCGCCATGCCGCTCGCCGGCAGCCAACCCAGGCTCGCGGCGAATACCAGGATCAGGATCAAGGCGAGCCAGAAGCTCGGCATCGAGATCCCGGCGAACGAGACGAGATTGACCGCGGCATCGAGCCGCGAACCCGGCCGTCGCGCCGCTGCGATCCCGAGCGCCAGCGCCAGCGAGAAGGCGAGGGCAAAGCTCGTCCCCATCAGCAGCAGCGAGTTGGCCAGCCGCGGCAGGATCGTCCCCAGCACCGGCTGCGCGAAGAGGCGCGAATAGCCGAAATCGCCACCGAGCGCCGCTCCGGCCCAGGCCAGATACCGGGCCGGAAGGGGGCGGTCGAGGCCATAGACTGCCTTCAGGCGAGCGATGTCGGCGGCGGTCGCGCGCGGATCCGCCGACCGCAGCAAATCGATCGGATCCCCCGGCATCAGACCGATCAGCGAGTAGATGACGAAAGACATCAGGACCAGCATCGCGAGGATCTCGACGAGCCGTGTCCCGGCGAAGCGGATCATGGCCCGCGGCACCGTCGCATCACGGCTCCGGCGTCCAATCGGCAACCCATAGCGTCGTCGGCGACTGGTTTCCGGTCGGACGCACGCCGCCGAGCCATTTCGGCAGGACGAAGACCGAGGAGCGGAAATAGAGCGGCAGCGACGGCAGCTCGGTCGCATAGAGGCGCTGTGCCTCGGCCCACAGCGCACCGCGCTTCTCGGGATCGAGCTCGACCTCGAGCGCGTCGATGATCCGGTCCATCTCGGGGCTGGCGAAGCCGGTCAAATTCTCACCGGCGAAGGCGTTGGCGGCACTGGGGATTTCGCTCGAGTGCAGGATCGACCGGGGGACGTTCTCCGGCGCGCTGATCCAGGCATACATCGCCAACGCGAAGCGGCGCTGTCGCAGCGTCTCGCCGAAGAGCACCCGCGCCGGCTCGTTGCGGATGTGGATATCGACGCCGATCCGGCGCCACTGGCTCTGCAGCACTTGCTCGACCAGCTCGCGCGAGCGATTGCCGGCGGTTGTCGTCAGCTCCAACGCCAGCGCGTTGCCGCCGGCGTCGCGGCGCGGCCCGTCCGGGCTCGCCGTCCAGCCGGCCGCGTCGAGCAGCGCCGCGGCGCGCTCGGGATCGTAGGGATATTTCGGGATGTCGGCGGTGTAGCCGCGGTCGAGCGGGCTCACGAAACTGTCCGCGACCGGCTGGCGCCCGCCGAAGAGCTGCCGGCTGATCGCGTCGCGGTCGAGGCCGAAAAGCAGCGCCTGGCGTACCCGCCGATCGGCGAGGGTGGGGAGCCCGAGGTTGCAGTCGACGTGCTCGAAGACGAGGCTCGGCTTGTAGAGAATTCGATAAGCGTCGGGGTGGCGCTTCTCGAAGGCGAGCCCTTCCTCGAGCGAGAGGCCGAGTTCGCCGGCGATCATGTCGATCGAGCCGGAGAGCAGATTCGCCTCGAGCGCGGCGGTGTTCTCGATCGCCCGCACCGTGATCCGGCGAAATTTCGGCTGTGGCCCGGCCCAATGCGGGTTCGGCTCGAGCACGATGTGCGAGCCCGGGGAAACCTCGGTGATCCGGTAGGGCCCGTTGTAGAGGCCGGGGTTGGTCGGCTCCGTGTCGTAGCGGGTGCGCAACCGGTATTGCGCGGGGTCTGCGAACGCGCTCTTTTCGAGATGAGCCGGCAGCAGCACGAAGTCGTCGATCGCCGCGTAGTCGAAGGTCAGCTTGTCGACGTGCAGGGTGAAGGTCTTGTCGTCCTTTACGGTGATGCCGGTTATGCGGCGGTAGAGCTCGCCGTCGCTGACGGCACTCGCCGGATTGTGCCCGACCTCATAGGTGAACAGCACGTCTGATGTGGTCACCGGCACGCCGTCGCCCCAATCGGCGTCGGGCCGGATCGTGTAGGTGATATCGATGCCCTTGCCGCCGCCCGGCAGAGCGACCGGGACGGCGCCGCCATTCTCGATCGACGGGAGGCTGACGCACAGGAGACAGACGAGCTTCCAGTCGGCGTCGTAGGCCGTGAACGGCCGCAGCGTCATCCCGAGCACGTAGCTCTTGGCCGCCATCGCATCCATGTTCGGGTTCAAGGTCGACGGGAATTGAGTGATGCCGATCGTCAAATTATCGTGTTGCGCGGCGGCGGCGCCCGGGTGCAGGGCAGCCGCCGCGGCCAGCGCCAGCAGCGCGGCCGCGGCAAATCGCCGGCTAAGCCGCCCACCGGTCAGGCGACGTCCGGGGCACTCGCTTCTGCCGTTATTCTTTTGCATATTGAGCTACCCAAACGCTTGAATGGAGACGGTTTCGACCATATTATTCGTTTCTGGTCGGGAAAGGCCCACGACGCTGGAGTTGCGTGCCCGCGGGAACCGAATGAGGCGCTGCGGCGTTTCCACGGCCGACGAGGGTCTGGGTGGAGTGGGTGTGCATTCCATCCCGGCCGATCCGGAACTGCCACAGAGGATCACAGGCATGAAGCATCTCTTGAATGGCGTTGCGATCGCTGCGGCGCTCGCGGTTGCCGCGCCAGCATGGGCGCAAGGAGGCGGAAACCCGATGGGTACGCCCGGCCCGAGCCCGGGCGGGCCCGGCCTGACCCCCTACAGCACGGGCGCGGCGCCGCCCGCCGCGACCTCGGCACAGCCGCCGATGCATCGGCCGTCGCGCGCCAGATCCGCCAAGAAGGTTCCGCCCGGTCCGGGGTCGACCACGGATACGGCCGCCCAGCTGAATCAGGCCGAGCTTGCCCGCCTGCAGGCAGGCGCGCCGCCGGAGCCCCCGCCTGCCGCTATGTCGTCGGGGCGTGCTCCTGGGCCAAAGACATCGGGCGGCAACTACATCCCGTCGTCTCCGGGTCCGGGCAAGACGACCTCGGGAGGAACCGGATCGCGATGATCGCGGGTCTGGCTTGCAGCTGAGCAGGGCGGCGCCGATCCAAATCGGGGAGGGACCCCTCCGACCGGCGCCCGTCTGCCTTGCCGAACGCCGCGGCGCGGGTGGAATAGCTCTCCGGTAGAATCAAGGAGGAGGATCCGACGATGAATCGTTTCTCACGCGGCGTTGCGATCGCCGCGGCGTTCGCGCTTTCCGCGCCAGTCTGGGCGCAGCAGGGCGGAAATCCGATGGGCATGCCCGGTCCAAGTCCGGGCGGGCCCGGCCTGACGCCCTACAACGCTGGTGCGGCCCCGCCCGCCGCGACCTCGGCACAGCCGCCGATAAATCGCCCGGCTCGCCATCACGCCATGCATGCCAAGGCGATGCATCATGGCCCGAGCTCGGCGACGGATACGACGGCACAACTGAACCGGGCCGAGCTCGCCCGCCTGCAGGGCGGCGCGCCGCCGCCCCCGCCGGCACCACCACCCGCGCCGCCGATGCAGGGTGGCAACAGCATGGGGATGCCCGGCCCGTCGACCGGTGGGCCCGGCCTGACGCCCTACAGCACCGGCCCCAGGCGCCGCGCTGATCGAGCGTGCCGCGCCCAGGCAAGGGGCTTCAGTCCCCCTTTGTCATTGCGGACCGTGATTGATCGACGGTCCGCTGCGGCCACCTAAGGCGAGCGGACGAGCTGGCCGCGTACCTCTCCGCCCTTGTTGGCGGCAGTGTGCAGGTTGACGTACCATTTCCCGGCTTCGAGGTCCGCGATCTGGGCATCCGTCAAGGTCGCCGAGCCCTTGATCGGGCTGGCAAGGTCGCCGGTGAACGGAACCACGATCGGGGCGTTGGCGCCGGGCGCCGCCGGTCCGTGGATGTGGGCCGCAACCACCGGGCCGCTGAGACCCGAATAGGTTACGTCCCAGGTCAAGGTCTTGGTCGCGGTGTCGAGTGCCGCGGTGGCGCTGCCCTTGCCGGCGCTGGTGACCCCCGGAGCGGCGGCGATGTCGGCCTTGAAGCGGATCGTGTCGGCCCGAGCGTTCCCCCAGACCAAAACAGCCGCGAGGACGCCGATCGCCAACAGCCGCAAGTTATGCATGTTGCTTCTCCCGTTTGGCGTTCCCTCGCAGGCGCAGACTATTGAAACGCGATCTGGGCGAGAAGCCGAAAACGGCGGCATCGGCCGTCGCGGACCGGATCCCCGTTCACCTGTTCGTGATCGCGACCCCACCCGCGCCGTCGCGCTCCTCGGCCCAACTCGGCCCGGCCGCGGCGTAATTTGCGACACCGCCACATAGCGGCCGGCTCTCGCTGTAGCGCAGCGACGTCTCGACCTCGCCGCCGCCGAGCAGCTTCAGCCGGAAACGATGCGTTTTTTGCTCCGGACCGGCGAGGTGCATGATCCCGATCGCCTCGTGCGGCGCAAAGGGCTCGACGAAAACGCCGCGCGCGGCGTCGAATGCCGGTGCGGCGTCTCCCGGCATCCAGTTGCAATAGGCCGGCAGGAAATTGGCCGGCAGGCGCTCGGCGAAGATCGCGTAGTTGAGCGCGGTCTGCTCGATAAAGAAAAACCGCGTGCGCCGCAAAGCCAGCGCCATGATCCGCGCCCAAGCGTCCCAATGGGGGGCGTCGTGGTGCAGCGCAAAGACGCCGCAATTCAGCATCGGGTTGCGGCCGAGTTGGTCGGCGACGCGCCAGCCGAACGCCTCGCGGTAGTTCTTCCAGGCAAGGGTGCGGCCGAACAGCTTGGGCCGCTTGTAATGGCGCTTGTAGGCGCGGTCGATCTCCGGGGTGATGGCCAGCTTGTCGCGCCCGGCGGCGGCGACATAGAGTTCGATCGCCCGCCAATCCTGAACCCAGGCATCGGCGTCGATCCACAGGTAGTGCTCCCAGCCGGGGAAATGGCGGCGCAGAAAGGGCCGCGCGAGCTGCGCCTTGCGTGTTTCCGGGGTGCGGTCGCGGTTCGGGAAGTCGAGGTCCCATCCCGGTCGAACCAGATGCTGGACGCGAGCGGACAACCATTCCCGTTGGTCGCCGTCGAGCCCGAAATCCAGGATGCCGATCGCAGCGTCGCGGCGCTGCGCCCGGACCGACAGGACCATGTCACGCAACAGCGGAAAATAGCCGCGGTCGGCGCCGCTGACGATCAGCAGCCGGCCCGGCGGCATCGCTCAGGGCACGAGGCGATAGCCGCCGGGCTCGGTTACCAGGATTTCGGCCCGGGCCGGGTCGCGCTCGATCTTTTGCCGCAGCCGATACACATGCGTCTCCAGGGTATGGGTCGTCACCCCGGCATTATATCCCCACACCTCGCCCAACAGCGTGTTGCGCCCGATCACCCGCTCGCCCGAGCGGTAGAGGTATTTGAGGATCGCCGTTTCCTTCTCGGTCAGCCGGACCTTCTTGCGCCCGGTCGGGTCGGTCAACAGCTTGGCGCTCGGGCGGAAGGTGTAGGGGCCGATCGTAAAGACGGCATCGTCGCTGTGCTCGCTCTGGCGTAGATGCGCCCGCAGCCGCGCCAGCAGCACACTAAGGCGGAACGGCTTGGTCACGTAATCGTCGGCGCCGGAATTCGAGGCCGAGGACAGTGTCGGCGTCGCTGTCCGCTCCGGTCAGCATCAGGATCGGCACCTGCACGCCAGCCCGCCGCAGCTGGCGGCAGAGCTCGCGTCCATCCATGTCGGGAAGGCCGACATCGAGCAGCACCGCGTCGAAACGGTCGCGCTTGACGATTTCCATCGCCCCCGCCGCATTGTCGCAGTCGATGGCGATGAACTCGCCGTTGAGCTCGAGCTGCTCCGCGAGCGACTGGCGCAGCGCGCCATCGTCGTCGACGATCAATATTCTGCGGCCAGCCCTCATGATTCTCCCGACCGGAGTTGCCGCGATCCTCGATTATCCGCAGAACGCGGCCGGCACATCCCTCGACAGCGATAATTCGATATTAAACCAACCGAGGGAGAGGTTCCAGCCGAGGCGCGGGCGGGCCGAGCGCCGCCAAGCGATTGCATGCGCGCTCCCACTCCGCCGTGGTCTGCGGCCAATCCCGCAGCCGGGCGCCCGCGGCGCGCGACCCGGCGGCCAGGCGCGCCGCGAGCGCGGGTTCCGCGATCAGATGCCGCAATGCCCGCGCCAAGGCAGCCGGATCGCCCGGCGGCACCAGCAACCCGGCGCCGCATGGGACGGTCTCGGCGATTGCCCCCGCGTTGGTCGCGATCACCGGCAGGCCGTGCGCCATCGCCTCGGCGTAAGCCATGCCGTACCCCTCGTGAAAGGATGGCAGCACGAACGCGTCGGCCGCCCGATAGGCCTTTGCCACCGAGCGCTGCGGCCGCTCGCCGGCGAGCGTGATGCGCCGGTCGAGGCGCGTCGCCGAAATCATCCGGCGCACCGCGCGCACGGTCCGCGGATCGCGCCGCAGCGAGCCGACACAGAGCAGGCGCCAGTCGAGATCCCGGATCCGCGCCAGCGCTTGGACGAGCACGAGGTGGCCCTTGCGCGGAACTAGGCTCGCGACGCACAGCAATTGGCGAACCCGGCCGCGCTGTCGAAGCGGAGGCCGTCGCGGCTTCAGCGTCCCCGGCGGGACGACGGCGATACGGCCGGATGCGACGCCGCAGCCTTCCACCGCCTTGGCCGTGGCACGGCTCGGGCAGAGAATGCCGCAAAGCCGCGGCAGCAACGCCGCTTCGAGCTCGGCGGCCCGCCGCGCCGCGGCCGGGGAAAGGCCGGTCTCCTCGGCCAGGGGATGATGGACGAAGCCCACCAGCCGTAGCCGGCCGGCATGCGCGGACACCGCGCCTTTGAGGTCTGGCAGGGCGAGGCCGTCGACGACCGTCAGGGTTCCATCGGAGAGGCCGGCGAGCGGATCACCGTCCTCCGGGCGCCGCGCCGAGAGCTCGATCACCCGTACCGCTCGGCCGCGGGCGCGCAGGCCGTCGAGGATATGGCGGTCGTAGAGATAGCCGCCGGTGAGCTGTTCGAGCCGGCCGGGAACGACCAGAACCAGCCCGCTCATCCGAGTGGCGCGTCATAGCCGGCCCAGGCCACCGGATTTTCCCGCACCACCACTCTGAGGCTGTGCATGGCCGCTGTGGCATCGGGCCCCAGCGCCCCGTCGCCGATGCGCCGCGCGAGCCGCCGGTGGATTTCCCCGGCCAGGAACTCGGTCGTCGTATTGCGGCCGCGGAACTCCGGCAAGTCGTCGAGATTGCGGTAGTCAAATTCGCCGAGCACGGTCTTCAAGGCGTCGAGGGCGCGGCCGATGTCGCAGACGATGCCGTCGGCGTCGAGCGCCTCGCGGCGCAGCTCGGCCTCGACCACAAGGGTGGCGCCATGCAGCTGCTGCGCCGGCCCGAAGACGGCGCCGACCAGGCTGTGCGCGACCATGAAATGATGGCTCACCGTCAGGCTGTACATGGTGTTGCTCCACGATTCACGGTTCACCTATAGCGCAGCGTGTGGCAGAGCACGCCGGCTGGTGCTGCCGCCAGCGTCGGCATCAGCGAAGGCAGATCGGCGAAATCGCTGTCGCCGGTCAGCAGCAGGTCGAAGACCGGGTCGCGCAGCAGCTCGAGTGCCAGCGTGAGCCGGCGGCGGGGCGGCCAGCGCCCCCGCCGGCCTGCCGGCACGGCGCCGACCTGCGACGAGCGCAAGGTCAGCCGCCTCGAGTGAAAGGCCTCGCCGAGCGGCAGCTCGACGGTCTTGGTGCCGAACCAGCTCATCTCGATCACATTCGCCTCGAAACCGGCGAGGGCGAGCGCCGTGCGCAACCCGTCGGGGTTCCCGCTCGCGTGAACGACGAGGTCGGCCTCGCCCCGCGCGGTCTCGGGCGATGCGAACCGGCACCCCAGCCCCGCCGCCAGTGCCTCGCGGCCGGGATCGATGTCGATCAGCTCGACCTCGGCGCCGGGGAGCCGCGCCGCGAGTGCCGCGACCAGGGCGCCGACGACCCCCCCGCCGACGACCGCGATCCGGTCGCCCGGGCCGGGCGCGCCGTCCCACAGCCCGTTGACCGCGGTTTCCATGTTGGCGGCAAGTGCGGCGCGCCGGTCCGGGACGCCGTCGGGGACGGCGACCACCGCCTCCTGCGGCACGATGAACCGGTCCTGATGCGGGTGGAGGCAAAAGACCCGCCGGCCGAGCTGCTCCCGAGCGCCGTCCTCGACGACCCCGACCATCGAATAGCCGTATTTGACCGGTGCCGGGAACGCGCCCTCCTGGACCGGGCAGCGCATCCGCTGCCATTCGCTCCGCGGCACCTCGCCGCGGAAGACGAGGCTCTCGGTGCCGCGGCTCACGGCGCTGGCCACGGCCCGGACCAGCACCTCGCCGGGCCGCAACGGCGGCAAGGGCTGCGTCCTGATCTCGCCGCGGCCCGGAGAGGCGACCCAAAACGCCCGCGCTTCGCCGAGCAATTCGGGGCTCGCTTTCGCGTTCACGGGCATGGAATAACTCCGGCCCGGCGGAGGTCTTACCGGGGCTACCTGCCGCTCGAAGCGGCGGCGGGCCATGCCGGCAGATACAGCAATCCCCTACCGATGTCGATCCAGGATGCCTTGTCTCCATCGCGCTCGCTCGCGCTGAAGCGGGAGGCGCGCTCGGTATTCGTTTGCGCCCTCGGGCTGGCCGCGGTGGCGGCGCCGCTGCTGGTTCTGGGCGGCGTCTTCGGAGCCGTGCCGGCGGCGGCCGGGCTGATCGTGTTCGCCGGGCTGGTCGTCGCCATGGAGCGCCGGCTCGCCGCGCATCACCCATATCCCCGCCTTGGGCTCGCGAACCGGATCACCCTGGTTCGGCTGGGGGTCGCCTTGCTGATCGCCTGCCGGGTGCTCGATCCGGCCCCACTCGGCGGCGGCGAGCGCTGGGTGTTGGCCGCCCTCGCCGGCGCCGCCCTGCTGCTCGACGGCGCCGATGGCTGGGCGGCGCGCCGCCAGGGCCTGGTGTCGGCGTTCGGCGCGCGTTTCGACCTGGAGGTCGACGCCTTCGCCATCCTCGCTCTCGCGGTCATCGTCTTAAGGGCCGATGCGGCCCCGGTCTGGGTGCTCGGCATCGGGGCGATGCGCTACCTCTACCTCGCGGTGGCGCAGGTCTCGCCGCCCTTGCGCCGGGCGTTGCCGGCGACTGGCACCGCCGAGCGGCGCCGCAAGACGATCGCCGTCATCCAAAGCGTGGCGCTGATCTTCGCCCTCGTCCCGGCGGCTCCCGCGCCCTGGGCCGCTGCCGCCTGCGCCGCAGCGCTCGGGCTCCTTACCTATTCATTTGCCGCCGACATCGTCATGCTGCTATCGGTGGAGGCCGATCGGGTCGGGTTCGAGTAGGTTGCCGGCGCGGCGGCGGCAAGGAGAAGAAAGTGCCCGAGCCTGGGACTGCAGCAACGGCGGCGCGCGACGGCCGCGCCCTCGCCGAAGCGATCACCGCGCTACGCCGCGGCGAGCCGGTGCTGATCCGCGACGATCAGATCAACGTTCTCGCGGTCGCCGCCGAACTGGTGACCGAAGAGAATTTGCAGCAGCTGCGGGCGCTGTCCCAAGCCCCGGCGCGGGTCGTGCTGACGCGTCGCCGCGCGGTGGCGCTCGGCCTCGCCCCCCGCATCGAATTGGCGGGCGCCATGACGATCTCGGTCTCGTCCGAATTGCCGGCGGCGGTCATCCGCAATCTGGCCGATCCCGGAGCATCCCTAGGAGCGGAGCCGCCCGGGTTCGGCCCGGCGCCGGTGGCCGCCAAGGGCGGCGCCCTGGCGGCGGTCGCCTTGGCCAAGCTCGCAGCACTGCTGCCGGCCGCCCTCGTGCTGCGACTCGGCAACGACGAAGCCGCACGCTTTGCCCAGCGTGGCGATCTCGCTGTGATTGAGGCCGCTACCGTGTTCAAACGCGATGCGGCCACCGCCGGGCTCGAACGCGTCGCCGAGGCGCGGGTGCCGCTTGCCGACGCCGAGAATGCCCGGCTGATCGCGTTCCGCCCGCGCGATGGCGGCGCCGAGCACTTGGCGATCCTGATCGGCGCACCCGATCCTGCCGCCTCGGTGCTGGTCCGGCTGCATTCGGAATGCTTTACCGGCGACCTGCTGGCGAGCCTGCGCTGCGATTGCGGCGACCAGCTGCGCGGCGGCATCGCGGCGATCGCCCAGGCGGGGGGCGGGGTGCTGCTCTACCTCGCGCAGGAGGGCCGCGGCATCGGGCTGGTCAACAAGCTGCGCGCCTATCAGCTGCAAGACGCCGGCTTCGACACGCTCGACGCCAACGAGCAACTGGGCTTTGACGCCGACGAGCGGGTCTATCTTCCGGCGGCCGAGATGCTGCGCCAGCTCGGCTTCGGTGCCATTCGGCTGCTGACCAACAACCCGGACAAGGTGGCCGCACTCGAACGCTATGGCATCCGCGTCGCCGAACGCGTGCCGCACGTCTTCGCGTCGAACGGCCACAACGAGCGCTATTTGCGCACCAAAGCCACCCGCAGCGGCCATTTTCTCTGAGGGACAGGCGGGTGGACCTCGTCGTCCATGGCAGTGGCGCGGCATCGTGGGCGGGGCGGCGGCTGCGCTGCGCCGTCGGCCGCGCCGGCATCGTCGACGACAAGCGAGAGGGCGATGGCGGCACGCCCGCAGGCCGGTGGGCGATGCGCGAGGTGCTGTTCCGCGGCGACCGGCTCGGCGAGATCGTGACTCCGCTGCCCTGCCGCGAGCTGACGCCCGCGGACGGCTGGTGCGACGAGCCCACCGACCTCGCCTACAACCGCCTCGTGCGGCTGCCCTACCCAGCGCATTGCGAGCATTTGTGGCTCGACGAGCCGGTCTACGATTTGATCGTCCCGCTCGGCTACAACGATGACCCGGTCGTGCCCGGCCGCGGCAGCGCGATCTTTCTCCACGTCGCCCGCCCCGATTTTGCGCCGACCGCCGGCTGCGTCGCGCTGGCGCTCGCCGATCTGCTCGCAGTGCTGCGCGCGGCGGCGCCGGGCTCGCTGGTTCGAATCATCCGCTAAATCACCGGGCCACGGTTGCCGGACAGCGCGCTGCCCGATCTGCCCGAGCTGGGCCTGCTCACCGCCAAGGAAATCGGCGCCCTTCTCGGCCTGGCGGGCACGGACACAGGGACCATCGGACAAAGCCAGTCACGAACTCGCCGCTTTTCAACGCACCAGGGTGCGCTTACCATCGCCTCGCTGAAACGGGAGGCCGCCGAATGCTGCTGCGCAACGCCTGGTACATCGCCGCATGGGGAGACGAGATCGGTGCCGCGCCGCTCGCGCGCCGGATCTGCGACGAGCCGATCGTGCTGTTCCGCGATCGGACGGGGCGGGCCGCGGCACTCGCCGACCGCTGCTGCCATCGCGCGGCACCCTTGAGCATGGGCACCGTGGTCGAGCAGGGGATCCAATGCGGCTACCACGGGCTGGTGATCGATCGCAGCGGGCGCTGCGTGCACATCCCCGGCCAGGAGCTGATCCCCGAGGAGGCACGTGTGCGCAGCTATCCCACGGTCGAAAAAGACCAGCTGGTGTGGGTGTGGGTGGGCGACCCGGCCAGGGCCGATGCGGGCCGGATCGTTGATTTCCCGTATCATAACGACCCCGGCAAATGGCCGAACAAGCATGATGTCTACCCGATCAAGGGCAATTACATGCTGATGGTCGACAATCTGATGGATTTGACGCATCTCGGCCATCTCCACGCCAAGACCGTCGGCGGCAACCCGTCGCAGCATGTCGCGGCCGAAATGAAGACGGTGCGCACGCCCACGGGGCTCAAATTTACCCGCTGGATGCGGAACTCGGTGCCGCCGCCGAGCTACGTCAAGGCCGCCGGCTTCGAGGGCCGGGTCGATCGCTGCCAGGAGTTCGAGTTTGTCGCGCCCTCGAATGTGCTGCAGTGGACCGGTGCGGCCGATGCCGGGACCGGCAGCGACGACGACAACAAGCACGATTTTGCGTTCCAGTTCCGCCTGTTCCACGGCCTGACCCCGGAGACCGAGAGCAGCTGCTTTTATTTCTGGTCGGTGGCGAACGGCTATCGCCAGAACGAGCCCGAGGCGACCGAGCAGCTCTACCGCGAGATCGCGCCGACCTTTGTCGAGGACCGGGTTATGGTCGAGGCGCAACAGGCGCGGCTCGGCGAATCCGGCGAAGCGGGCCTTGTCGACATCGCCTCGGATGCGACACGGATGCATATGCGCCGCATGGTCGAGCGGCTGATCGCCGAGGAGCGCTCAGCGATCGCGGCGGAATAGCAGCGCTGGCCGTATTCTTACTGCGGATATCGGCGAAGGCAGCCGGGACCGGTCTACGAGATCCCCTCCGACGGGACTAGTCGGTGGCGATCAAGCCCCAGCAGGTGATGGCGCTCGGGATCGTGGTCCAATAGCCGAACCGCTCGTAGATCTGCGCCGCTTTGGTGGCGGCCTGCTTCTTCGTCAGCCCCGTGGAGTCGATCTCCGGGTCCGAGGCGTTGCGCACCGCGGCCCAGCGCGGTGCCGCCGCGCCGAGCTCCTCGATCACCATCCCGAGGACCGCGTCGCCCATCTCCACCGCACCGCCCAATCCCTGCAATTGGAACGTGTTGTCGGTGTCGTCGAAGGCGAAGAAATCCGTCGTCACCACCTCCGGGGTCGGAACCTCCGCGGTCGGCGCGATAAAGATGGCCGGAGGGCGCGGCGCCGGCGGCAGATGGCCCGCATTGGCCGCGAACAGCTGCGCCGCCGCGGCGAGGCTCGCCGCCGCCACCGGCGTGCAAGCGTAGCTGCTGTTATGAAACGGACGCGATTTGAACTCCTTGAGGCAATCGAACCTTACCGAGCGCGCTATCACCACATCTCCAAGCTCGACGCCGGCGCCGATGCCGCCCGCCGTGCCGGTGGTGATCACGAGCTTTGGCCGGACCTCGGCGATCAGCTGCCGCCAGAGGTTGGCGATCGGCAGTTTGGGGCCGTCCTGGCTCAAATGCAGCTCGGATTTGAAGCACATGACCCGCTTGCCGCCAATCGCGGCCGGGAACCAGCTACCCAAGCGGTTGGAATGCCGCGCCGGCGCGCCCTTGCGGATCAGCGGCAGGTAGTCAGAGGTAAAATTGTGGGCGTATTCGTACCAGGCGGTCCGGCTCGGGAAGCCGGGGGTCAACGTGTCGGCCAGACACTTCGCCTCGGCGACCGTCCAAGTAACGAGGAGGTAATCGAATTGCGGCAGCGGCGCCTCCCGATCGGGTGCTGCCGGGAGAGGTGCTGGGGTTGGCGCGAGGCCATCGGGCCAAGGGATGGGGCTGCGCACGGCCGCCGCGGCGAGCGCCGCTGCCGGCAGCGAAAATGACGCGTAGGTCGACTGATCCTCGGCGTCGAACTCGATGATGTGCCGGGCCAGCTCGCGCGACGTCGGTGTCGGCAGGGTAGGCCTGCGAGAATGCGCGGTCGCCTCGGCGTTGCGCGCGCTCAGTCGGTTGGATGGCATCGGGAAGGGCTCCCTGCTCGAATTGGGTCGGCGGCGAAAGCCGTTTCCAGAGTATGGCAGCCCTCGGCAGACGCAGGTGTGAGCGCGCTCACACCCCTGCGAAAAAACTCCCCCGATAGGCCGGAGGAGACGACCCGGCGCTAGACCGGCGTGCGCTGGTCCTTCGGCAGCAATTCCTGACGGTAGGTCGGGCGCAGGATGTCGAGCTTCATCGGAACCGGCGTGCCGAGCCACAGCGCATTCTTGCTGTGGTCGTCGTAGGAGCTTTCGGTCAACGGATGGACGAGGACGTCGAGACCCTCGCGGTTCAGCATCAGCCACGGCACGACGTTCTGGAATTCCTCGGTCTTGAAGATCACGTTGAACTGCGAGATCGGGTGCGGGCCGGCGGGCGCGTCACTGAAGCCGCCGGGCTCGACCGTGAATTTCCCGATGATCGTCTCGCGCAGCCGCTCGGCCATGGGCCGGGTCGTTGTGTCGTAATAGACATGCGCATGATAACCTTTGACTTCGGTCATGGGGCGCGCTCCTTCGCGTCTCGGATCGTCTTCGATTCTCGCATGCCGGCGGCTCCGGCGCAATATCGCCCGCGCCCAGTTGGCTGTGCGGTGGCGATCGCCCCTGGGGTCATTCGGCAAAGCCCCGAGCCGCGCATTCCCGTCGCCCTGTATGCGATGAGAGTGCATCGAAGGGCTCGGCGGCGGCAAAATTGCCATGAAACAGGGGCGCCGGACCAACCGGCAAAGCCCCGGCCGTGACGATTGGCCGGTGTCACCCCGCCGTCATCTGGAGGATGGTCAGCGCCAGGGCCTGGGCGCGCGGCACCATGGTGTCTATCCGGCACCACTCGTCGTCGCGATGGGCGTTGCCGCCGACAGGGCCGGTCCCGCACAGGGTCGGCGTGCCGAGTGCGGCAGTGAAGCCGCTGTCGGCCGAGCCGCCGGTCGGCTCGGCGGACACCTGGAAACCCAGCTCCGACGCCGACCGGCCGTAGAGCTCCAGCAATTGCCGGCTGGCCTCGTCCTGCTCGAGCGGCAGGAAATTGCCCTCGCGCAGGATGCGGCTCTCGCTCCCCGGCAGCTCGCAGCAGAGGCATATCTCGCGCACTTCGCCGAGGATCTTCTCCATGATGTTGAGCGTCGGAAAGCGCACGTCGATCGCCGCGGTGGCGCGCGCGGCGACGGTGTTGACCGCGGTGCCGCCCTGGGCGAGCCCGACATTGACCGTCGTGCCGAGATCGTAGTCGGTGAGCTTGTGCAGGCGCTGGACCTTGCGCGCGAGCGCCTCGATGGCGCTGACCCCTTGCGCGTGCGCGGCACCCGAATGGGCGGCAACACCGGTCACCTCCAATTCGATAAAGGCCGCCCCCTTGCGCCGCGACACGAGGTTGCCGCTGGCCCGGCCGGGCTCCGAGTTGAACACCGCGCGCGCGTTCCTCGCCTCGGCCTCGATCAGCGGGCGCGAGGAAGGCGACGCGATTTCCTCGTCCGCGGTGTAGAGCCCGGTCAAGGGGCAGGGTGCGCCGAAGCGGTGCAGCGCCTCGATGACGAAGGTGTTCATGACGAGGCCCGATTTCATGTCGGCGACCCCCGGCCCGAACGCCCGATCGCCGTCGATCCGGAACGGCCGCTGGGCGGCGGTGCCGTCGGGAAACACGGTGTCGCGATGCCCCATCAGTACGATCGGCCGGTTGCCGCCGCCACCCTCCGGAACTCGTGCGGCGATGCCGTCGCCGTAGGTCGCGTTGGGAAACGCCTCGCAGGCGATGCCGGCGATTTCGAGACGAGCCCGCAGCCGTTCGCCGACCGCATCGACGCCGCGCTTGTTGTAGCTGCCCGAATCGATGTTCACCAATTCGGCCAGCAAGGCGACCATCGCCTGATGCTGGCGGCCGAGATGTTCGATGATGGCGGTCTTCGCCTCGACGCTCATAGCTCTCTCCCGGTCAAATTGCCTAAATCGTCTCGCGCGGACCCGCATATTCGTGCACAGAGGCCGGGCAAGAGAATGCCATGCGCCTTCGAGGCCTCGCTTGGCGAGGTGCCCACGATGAGAAGTTTTTATTAATTATATCAATATTATACCGAATGATGGGGGCGGCCCGGCGCAGCGGAGCATTCTAAGCTGCCCGGTGCGGTCAAATGCGGTCGATCGGAACCCGATGGTCATTCCGCGGCTTGTGCGACGCCACCGTTCGGACGGCGCCAGGTGGCGAGGTCGTCCCAGCTCTCGGCTTCCATGAACTGGGCCCAGCGCCCGTAGAGGTTGCGCATCGGCTCCTCGCTCGATTGCGCCTGGGTGATGTCGATGACCTTGCCGGGGATGCGCAGCCCGTCCCATTCGAAATTCTCGGCCGAGCGCCGAGCCCCATCTCGTAGCAGTAGGGATGGCGGCGGGCGATCGGCCCGCGGCTCGCCTGATGGGCATAGTTCCAGTTTTCCATGTCGTCCTGCTCGGTCATCCCGGCCGGGCCCGAATAGCGGATGTAGTAGTCGCGCAGGAAATCCTTGACCTCCTGCGGCGCCTCGCGGTCGACGAGGAACCAGCGCCACACCTCGGTCTGGTGCGGGCCGCGCGGGTGCCACACGGCGATCGTGCGCGGCTGGCGCGGCAGCAGCGCGACATTCGGAAAAATTTCCCCCGGCGCACCCATCAGCCGGCTCTCG
>CAWAFE010000046.1:0-91937 GCA_963781215.1 uncultured Alphaproteobacteria bacterium | reverse complement strand
CGATAAGCGTCGGGGATGGCGCTTCTCGAAGGCGAGCCCTTCCTCGAGCGAGAGGCCCAGTTCGCCGGCGATCATGTCGATCGAGGAGGAGAGCAGATTCGCCTTGAGCGCGGCGGTGTTCTCGATCGCCCGCACCGTGATCCGGCGAAATTTCGGCTGTGGCCCGGCCCAATGCGGGTTCGGCTCGAGCACGATGTGCGAGCCCGGGGAAACCTCGGTGATCCGGTAGGGCCCGTTGTAGAGGCCGGGGTTGGTCGGCTCCGTGTCGTAGCGGGTGCGCAACCGGTATTGCGCGGGGTCTGCGAACGCGCTCTTTTCGAGATGTGCCGGCAGCAGCACGAAATCGTCGATCGCCGCGTAGTCGAAGGTCAGCTTGTCGACGTGCAGGGTGAAGGTCTTGTCGTCCTTTACGGTGATGCCGGTTATGCGGCGGTAGAGCTCGCCGTCGCTGACGGCACTCGCCGGATTGTGCCCGACCTCATAGGTGAACAGCACGTCTGATGTGGTCACCGGCACGCCGTCGCCCCAATTGGCGTCAGGCCGGATCGTGTAGGTGATATCGATGCCCTTGCCGCCGCCCGGCAGAGCGACCGGGACGGCGCCGCCATTCTCGATCGACGGGAGGCTGACGCAGAGGAGACAGACGAGCTTCCAGTCGGCGTCGTAGGCCGTGAACGGCCGCAGCGTCATCCCGAGCACGTAGCTCTTGGCCGCCATCGCATCCATGTTCGGGTTCAAGGTCGACGGGAATTGAGTGATGCCGATCGTCAAATTATCGTGTTGCGCGGCGGCGGCGCCCGGGTGCAGGGCAGCCGCCGCGGCCAGCGCCAGCAGCGCGGCCTCGGCAAATCGCCCGCTAAGCCGCCCACCGGTCAGGCGACGTCCGGGGCACTCGCTTCTGCCGTTATTCTTTTGCATATTGAGCTACTCAAACGCTTGAATGGAGACGGTTTCGACCATATTATTCGTTTCTGGTCGGGAAAGGCCCACGACGCTGGAGTTGCGTGCCCGCGGGAACCAAATGAGGCGCTGCGGCGTTTCCACGGCCGACGAGGGTTTGGGTGGAGTGGGTGTGCATTCCATCCCGGCCGATCCGGAACTGCCACAGAGGATCACAGGCATGAAGCATCTCTTGAATGGCGTTGCGATCGCTGCGGCGCTCGCGGTTGCCGCGCCAGCATGGGCGCAAGGAGGCGGAAACCCGATGGGTACGCCCGGCCCGAGCCCGGGCGGGCCCGGCCTGACCCCCTACAGCACGGGCGCGGCGCCGCCCGCCGCGACCTCGGCACAGCCGCCGATGCATCGGCCGTCGCGCGCCAGATCCGCCAAGAAGGTTCCACCCGGTCCGGGGTCGACCACGGATACGGCCGCCCAGCTGAATCAGGCCGAGCTTGCCCGCCTGCAGGCAGGCGCGCCGCCGGAGCCCCCGCCTGCCGCTATGTCGTCGGGCGTGCTCCTGGGCCAAAGACATCGGGCGGCAACTACATCCCGTCGTCTCCGGGTCCGGGCAAGACGACCTCGGGAGGAACCGGATCGCGATGATCGCGGGTCTGGCTTGCAGCTAAGCAGGGCGGCGCCGATCCAAATCGGGGAGGGACCCCGCCGACCGGCGCCCGTCTGCCTTGCCGAACGCTGCGGCTCGGGTGGAATAGCTCTCCGGTAGAACCAAGGCGGAGGATCCGACGATGAATTGTGTCTTACGCGGCGTTGCGATCGCCGCGGCGTTTGCGCTGTCCGCGCCAGTCTGGGCGCAGCAGGGCGGAAATCCGATGGGCATGCCCGGTCCAAGTCCGGGCGGGCCCGGCCTGACGCCCTACAACGCTGGTGCGGCCCCGCCCGCCGCGACCTCGGCACAGCCGCTGATGAATCGCCCGGCTCGCCATCACGCCATGCATGCCAAGGCGATGCATCATGGCCCGAGCTCGGCGACGGATAAGACGGCACAACTAAACCGGGCCGAGCTCGCCCGCCTGCAGGGCGGCGCGCCGCCGCCCCCGCCGATACCACCACCCGCACCGCCGATGCAGGGTGGCAACAGCATGGGAATGCCCGGCCCGTCGACCGGTGGGCCCGGCCTGACGCCCTACAGCACCGGCCCTCAGGCGCCGCGCTGATCGAGCGTTCCGCACCCAGGCAAGGGCTTCAGTCCCCGTTTGTCACTGCGGACCGTGATTGATCGACGGTTCGCTGCGGCTACCTACGGCGAGCGGACGAGTTGGCCGCGTGCCTCCCCGCCCTTGTTGGCGGCAGTGTGCAGGTTGACGTCCATTTTCCGGCTTCAAGGTCCGCGATCTGGGCATCCGTCAAGATCGCCGAGCCCTTGATCGGGCTGGCAAGGTCGCCGGTGAACGGAACCACGATCGGGGCGTTGGCGCCGGGCGCCGCCGGCCCGTGGATGTGGGCCGCAACCACCGGGCCGCTGAGACCCGAATAGGTTACGTCCCAGGTCAAGGTCTTGCTCGCGGTGTCGAGGGCCGCGGTGGCGCTGCCCTTGCCGGCGCTGGTGACCCCCGGAGCGGTGGCGATGTCGGCCTTGAAGCGGATCGTGTCGGCCCGAGCGTTCCCCCAGACCAAAACAGCCGTGAGGACGCCGATCACCAACAGCCGCAAGTTATGCATGTTGCTTCTCCTGTTTGGCGTTCCCTCGCAGGCGCAGACTATTGAAACGCGATCTGGCGAGAAGCCGAAAACGGCGGCATCGGCCGTCGCTGACCGGATCCCCGTTCACCTGTTCGTGATCGCGACCCCATCCGCGCCGTCGCGCTCCTCGGCCAATTCGGCCCGGCCGTGGGGTCTTTGCGACACCGCCACATAGCGGCCGGCTCTCGCTGTAGCGCAGCGACGTCTCGACCCCGCCGCCGCCGAGCAGCTTCAGCCGGAAACGATGCGTCTTTTGCTCTGGGCCGGCGAGGTGCATGATCCCGATCGCCTCGTGCGGCGCAAAGGGCTCGACGAAACCCCGCGCGCGGCGTCGAATGCCGGTGCGGCGTCTCCCGGCATCCAGTTGCAATAGGCCGGCAGGAAATTGGCCGGCAGGCGCTCGGCGAAGATCGCGTAGTTGAGCGCGGTCTGCTCAGAATAAAGAAAAACCGCGTGCGCCGCAAAGCCAGCGCCATGATCCGCGTCCAAGCGTCCCAATGGGGGGCGTCATGGTGCAGCGCAAAGACGCCGCAATTCAGCATCGGGTTGAGGGCGAGTCGGTCAGCGACGCGCCAGCCGAACGCCTCGCGGTAGTTCTTCCAGGCAAGGGTGCGGCCGGGACAACTCCGGGCCGCTTGTAATGGCGCTTGTAGGCGCGGTCGATCTCCGGGGTGATGGCCAGCTTGTCGTGCCCGGCGGCGGCGACATCAGGTTCGATCGCCCGCCAATCCTGAACCCAGGCGCATCGGCGTCGATCCACAGGTAGTGTCTGCGGCCGGGGAAATGGCGGCGCAGAAAGGGCCGCGCGAGCTGCGCCTTGCGTGTTTCCGGGGTGCGGTCGCGGTTCGGGAAGTCGAGTCCCATCCCGGCCGAACCAGATGCTGGACGCGAGCGGACAACCATTCCCGTTGGTCGCCCTCTAGCCCGAAATCCAGGATGCCGATCGCAGCGTCGGGCGCCGCGCGGTCCGACAGGACCATGTCACGCAACAGCGGAAAATAGCCGCGGTCGGCGCCGCTGACGATCAGCAGCCGGCCCGGCGGCATCGCTCAGGGCACGAGGCGATAGCCGCCGGGCTCGGTTACCAGGATTTCGGCCCGGGCCGGGTCGCGCTCGATCTTTTGCCGCAGCCGGTACACGTGGGTCTCCAGGGTATGGGTCGTCACCCCGCATTATACCCCCACACTTCGCCCAGCAGCGTGTTGCGCCCGATCGCCTGGTCGCCCGCGCGATAGAGGTATTTGAAAATCGCCGTTTCCTTTTCGGTCAGCCTGACCTTCTTGCGCCCGGTCGGATCGATCAACAGCTTGGCGCTCGGGCGGAACGTGTAGGGGCCGATCGTAAACACCGCATCTCGCTGTGCTCGCTCTGGCGTAGATGCGCCCGCAGGCGGGCCGGCAGCGCTCTCAGGCGGAACGGCTTGGTCACATAATCGTCGGCGCCGGATTCGAGGCCGAGGACGGTGTCGGCATCGCTGTCCGCGCCCGTCAGCATCACAATCGGCACCCGTACGCCCGCGCGCCGCAGCGGGCGGCAAAGCTCTCGCCCATCCATGTCGGGAAGGCCGACTCGAGCGGCACGGCGTCGAAACGTTCGCCCCTGGTGATTTCCAGTGCCCGCGCACCGTTTCGCACTCGATGGTGACGAACTCTCCATTGACTCGAGCTGCTCTCGGCGATGGCGCAGCGCGCCATCGTCGTCGACAATCAATATTTTGCGGGCAGCCCTCATGATTCTCCCGACCGGGAATCGCCGGGAACCTGATTATCCGCAGGGCGCGGCCGGCTCATCCCCGACAGCGGTAATTCGATATTAAACCAACGCGGGGGAGCTTCCAGGCGAGGTGCGGGCGGGCCGAGCGCCGCCAGGCGATTCAGCGCGCTCCCATCGTCCGTCGTTTGCCGCCACCCGCAGACGGGCGCCGGCGGCGCGCGACCCGGCGGCCAGTCGCGCAGCGAGCCCGGGTTAGGCAATCAGTTGCTGCAAGCCAGCGCTAGGGCGGCCGGGTCGCCCGGCGGAACCAGCAACCCGGCGCCGCATGGGACCGTCTCGGGGATTGCCCCGGCGTCGGTCGCGATCATCGGCAGGCCGTGCGCCATCGCCTCGGCATACGCCATGCCGTAGCCCTCGTGAAAGGATGGCAGCACGAACGCGTCGGCCGCGCGGTAAGCCTTTCCACCCAGCGTTGCGGCCGCTCGCCGGCGAGCGTGATTCGCCGGTCGAGGCCCGCCGCCAAAATCATTCGTCGTACCGCTCGGAGTTCGGCGGGTCGCGACCCAGCGAGCCGACACGGGGCAGGCGCCACTCAAGGTCGCGGAGGCGTCGCCACGCTTGGACGAGCACGAGGTGGCCCTTGCGCGGAATTAGGCTCGCGACGCACGCAATTGGCGAACCCGGCCGCGCTGTCGCGCGGTATGCCGTCGCGGCTTCGCCGTCCCGGGCGGGACGACGGCGATACTGCCGGATGCACGCCGTAGCCTTCCACCGCCTTGGCGGTTGCTCGGCTCGGGCAGAGGACGCCGCAAAACCGCGGCAACACCGCCGCTTCGAACTCCGCGGCCTGCCGCGCCGCAGCCTTGGAAAGGCCGGTCTCCTCCGCTAGGGGATGATGGACGAAGCCAACGAGCCGCAGCCGGCCGGCATGAGCCGACAATACACCTTTGAGACCTGGCGAGGGCGAGGCCGTCGACGACTGTCGGGGTCCCATCGGAGAGGCAGGCGCGCGGATCACCGTCCTCCGGCGCCGCGACGAGAGCTCGATCACCCGTACCTCGCGGCCGCAGTTGCGCAGGCCCTCGAGGATATGGCGGTCGTAGAGATAGCCGCCGGTAAGCTGTTCCAGCCGGCCTGGGACGACTAGAAACAGCCTGGTCATCCGAGCGGCGGGACATAGCCGGCCCAGGCCGTCGGATTTTCCCGCACCACCATTTTCAGGCTGTCCATGGCCGCTGTTGCATCGGGCCCAAGCGCTCCTCGCCGATTCGCCGTGGAGCCGCCGGTAGATCTCTCCGGCCAGGAATTCGGTCGTCGTGTTGCGGCCGGGGAATTCCGGCATGTCATCGAGATTGCGGAGTCAAATTCGCCGAGCACGGTCTTCAGCGTCGAGGGCGCGGCCGATATCGCAGACGATACCATCGGCGTCGAGCGCCTCGCGGCGCAGCTCGGCCTCGACCACATAGGTCGCGCCGTGCAGCCGCTGCGCCGGCCCAAAGATGTCGCCACAGGCTGTGCGCGACCATGAAATGATGGCTGACCGTAAGACTATACATGTTTCTCCACATCGCGAGTTGACGTATAGCGGACGTTTGGCAGAGCGCGCCGGCGGCGCGCCGCGAGCGTCGGCATCAGCTCCGGCATATCGGCGAAACCGCTTTCGCCGGTGAGGAGAAGGTCAAAGACCGGGTCGCGCAGCAGCTCGAGCGCCAGTGTGAGCCGGCGGCGGTGCGGCCTGCGCCCCCGCCGGCGTGCCGGCTGGCGCCGACCTGCGACGAGCGGAAGGTCAGCCGCCGGGATGAAAGGCCTCGCCGAGCGGCACCGCGACGGTCTTGGTGCCGTACCAGCTCATCTCGATCACATTGGCCTCGAAACCGGCGAGGGCGAGCGCCGTCGCAACCCGCCGCGCTGCCGCTCGCATGAAAGACGATATCGGCATCGCCGCGCGCCGGCTCGGCGAGGCAAACCGGCAGCCCAGCGCCGCGGCCAGTCTTCGCGGCCGCGATCGATGTCGATCAGTTCGACCTCGGCGCCGGGCAGCCTCGCCGCCAGCGCGCGCGACAGGGCGCCGACGACCCCGGCGCCGATGACCGCGATCCGGTCGCCCGGACCGGGCGCGCCGTCCCACAGCCCGTTGACCGCTGTTTCCATATTGGCCGCAAGTCGGCGCGCCGGTCCGGGACATCGTCGGGCACGGCGACCACCGCCTCCTGCGGCACGATGAACCGGTCCTGATGCGGGTGGAGGCAAAAGACCCGCCGGCCGAGCTGCGCCCGAGCGCCATCCTCGACGACCCCGACCATCGAATAGCCGTATTTGACCGGTGCCGGGAACGCGCCCTCCTGAACCGGGCAGCGCATCCGCTGCCATTCGCTCCGCGGCACCTCGCCGCGGAAGACGAGGCTCTCGGTGCCGCGGCTGATGGCGCTGGCCACGGCGCGGACCAGCACTTCGCCGGGCCGCAACGGCGGCAAAGGCTGCGTCCTGATCTCGCCGCGGCCCGGAGAGGCGACCCAAAACGCCCGCGCTTCGCCGAGCAATTCGGGGCTCGCTTTCGCGTTCACGGGCATGGAATAACTCCGGCCCGGCGGAGGTCTTACCGGGGCTACCTGCCGCTCGAAGCGGCGGCGGGCCATACGGGCGGATCCAGCAATCCCCTACCGATGTCGATCCAGGATGCCTTGTCTCCATCGCGCTCGCTCGCGCTGAAGCGGGAGGCGCGCTCAGTATTCGTTTGCGCCCTCGGGCTGGCCGCGGTGGCGGCGCCGCTGCTGGTTCTGGGCGGCGTCTTCGGAGCCGTGCCGGCGGCGGCCGGGCTGATCGTGTTCGCCGGGCTGGTCGTCGCCATGGAGCGCCGGCTCGCCGCGCATCACCCATATCCCCGCCTTGGGCTCGCGAACCGGATCACCCTGGTTCGGCTGGGGGTCGCCTTGCTGATCGCCTGCCGGGTGCTCGATCCGGCCCCACTCGGCGGCGGCGAGCGCTGGGTGTTGGCCGCCCTCGCCGGCGCCGCCCTGCTGCTCGACGGCGCCGATGGCTGGGCGGCGCGCCGCCAGGGCCTGGCGTCGGCGTTCGGCGCGCGTTTCGACCTGGAGGTCGACGCCTTCGCCATCCTCGCTCTCGCGGTCATCGTCTTAAGGGCCGATGCGGCCCCGGTCTGGGTGCTCGGCATCGGAGCGATGCGCTACCTCTACCTCGCGGTGGCGCAGGTCTCGCCGCCCTTGCGCCGGGCGTTGCCGGCGACTGGCACCGCCGAGCGGCGCCGCAAGACGATCGCCGTCATCCAAAGCCTGGCGCTGATCTTCGCCCTCGTCCCGGCGGCCCCCGCGCCCTGGGCCGCTGCCGCCTGCGCCGCAGCGCTCGGGCTCCTTACCTATTCATTTGCCGCCGACATCGTCATGCTGCTATCGGTGGAGGCCGATCGGGTCGGGTTCGAGTAGGTTGCCGGCGCGGCGGCGGCAAGGAGAAGAAAGTGCCCGAGCCTGGGACTGCAGCAACGGCGGCGCGCGACGGCCGCGCCCTCGCCGAAGCGATCACCGCGCTACGCCGCGGCGAGCCGGTGCTGATCCGCGACGATCAGATCAACGTTCTCGCGGTCGCCGCCGAACTGGTGACCGAAGAGAATTTGCAGCAGCTGCGGGCGCTGTCCCAAGCCCCGGCGCGGGTCGTGCTGACGCGTCGCCGCGCGGTGGCGCTCGGCCTCGCCCCCCGCATCGAATTGGCGGGCGCCATGACGATCTCGGTCTCGTCCGAATTGCCGGCGGCGGTCATCCGCAATCTGGCCGATCCCGGAGCATCCCTAGGAGCGGAGCCGCCCGGGTTCGGCCCGGCGCCGGTGGCCGCCAAGGGCGGCGCCCTGGCGGCGGTCGCCTTGGCCAAGCTCGCAGCACTGCTGCCGGCCGCCCTGGTGCTGCAACTCGGCAACGACGAAGCCGCACGCTTTGCCCAGCGTGGCGATCTCGCTGTGATTGAGGCCGCTACCGTGTTCAAACGCGATGCGGCCACCGCCGGGCTCGAACGCGTCGCCGAGGCGCGGGTGCCGCTTGCCGACGCCGAGAATGCCCGGCTGATCGCGTTCCGCCCGCGCGATGGCGGCGCCGAGCACTTGGCGATCCTGATCGGCGCACCCGATCCTGCCGCCTCGGTGCTGGTCCGGCTGCATTCGGAATGCTTTACCGGCGACCTGCTGGCGAGCCTGCGCTGCGATTGCGGCGACCAGCTGCGCGGCGGCATCGCGGCGATCGCCCAGGCGGGGGGCGGGGTGCTGCTCTACCTCGCGCAGGAGGGCCGCGGCATCGGGCTGGTCAACAAGCTGCGCGCCTATCAGCTGCAAGACGCCGGCTTCGACACGCTCGACGCCAACGAACAACTGGGCTTCGACGCCGACGAGCGGGTCTATCTTCCGGCGGCCGAGATGCTGCGCCAGCTCGGCTTCGGTGCCATTCGGCTGCTGACCAACAACCCGGACAAGGTGGCCGCACTCGAACGCTACGGCATCCGCGTCGCCGAACGCGTGCCGCACGTCTTCGCGTCGAACGGCCACAACGAGCGCTACCTGCGCACCAAGGCCACCCGCAGCGGCCATTTTCTCTGAGGGACGGGCGGGTGGACCTCGTCGTCCATGGCAGTGGCGTGGCATCGTGGGCGGGGCGGCGGCTGCGCTGCGCGGTCGGTCGCGCCGGGGTCGTCTGCGACAAGCGCGAGGGTGACGGCGGCACGCCCGCAGGCCGGTGGGCGATGCGCGAGGTGCTGTTCCGCGGCGACCGGCTCGGCGAGATCGTGACTCCGCTGCCCTGCCGCGAGCTGACGCCCGAGGACGGCTGGTGCGACGAGCCCACCGACCTCGCCTACAACCGCCTCGTGCGGCTGCCCTACCCAGCGCATTGCGAGCATTTGTGGCTCGACGAGCCGGTCTACGATTTGATCGTCCCGCTCGGCTACAACGATGACCCGGTCGTGCCCGGCCGCGGCAGCGCGATCTTTCTCCACGTCGCCCGCCCCGATTTTTCGCCGACCGCCGGCTGCGTCGCACTGGCGCTCGCCGATCTGCTCGCAGTGCTGCGCGCCGCGGCGCCGGGCTCGCTGGTCCGAATCATCCGCTAAATCGCCGGGCCGCGGGCGCCGCCGAACATCGCCCTGCCCGATCTGCCCGAGCTGGGTCTGCTCACCGCCAAGCAATCGCGCCTTCTCGGCCTGACGGGGGCACAGACAGGGGGACCATCGGACGAGGCCAGACACCAACTCGCCGCTTTTCAACGCACCAGGGTGCGCTTACCATCGCCTCGCTGAAACGGAAGGCCGCCGAATGCTGCTGCGCAACGCCTGGTACATCGCCGCATGGGGAGACGAAATCGGAGCCGCGCCGCTCGCGCGCCGGATCTGCGACGAGCCGATCGTGCTGTTCCGCGATCGGACGGGGCGGGCCGCGGCACTCGCCGACCGCTGCTGCCATCGCGCGGCACCCTTGAGCAGGGGCACCGTGGTCGAGCAGGGGATCCAATGCGGCTACCACGGGCTGGTGATCGATCGCAGCGGGCGCTGCGTGCACATCCCCGGCCAGGAGCTGATCCCCGAGGAGGCACGTGTGCGCAGCTACCCCACGGTCGAAAAAGACCAGTTGGTGTGGGTGTGGGTGGGCGACCCGGCCAGGGCCGATACGGGCCGGATCGTCGATTTCCCGTACCATAACGACCCCGGCAAATGGCCGAACAAGCATGATGTCTACCCGATCAAGGGCAATTACATGCTGATGGTCGACAATCTGATGGATTTGACGCATCTCGGCCATCTCCACGCCAAGACCGTCGGCGGCAACCCGTCGCAGCATGTCGCGGCCGAAATGAAGACGGTGCGTACGCCCACGGGGCTCAAATTTACCCGCTGGATGCGGAACTCGGTGCCGCCGCCGAGCTACGTCAAGGCCGCCGGCTTCGAGGGCCGGGTCGATCGCTGTCAGGAGTTCGAGTTCGTCGCGCCCTCGAATGTGCTGCAATGGACCGGTGCGGCCGATGCCGGGACCGGCAGCGACGACGGCAACAAGCACGATTTTGCGTTCCAGTTCCGCCTGTTCCACGGCCTGACCCCGGAGACCGAGAGCAGCTGCTTTTATTTCTGGTCGGTGGCGAACGGCTATCGCCAGAACGAGCCCGAGGCGACCGAGCAGCTCTACCGCGAGATCGCGCCGACCTTTGTCGAGGACCGGGTCATGGTCGAGGCGCAACAGGCGCGGCTCGGCGAATCCGGCGAAGCGGGCCTTGTCGACATCGCCTCGGATGCGACACGGATGCATATGCGCCGCATGGTCGAGCGGCTGATCGCCGAGGAGCGCTCAGCGATCGCGGCGGAATAGCAGCGCTGGCCATATTCTTACTGCGGATATCGGCGAAGGCAGCCGGGACCGGTCTACGAGATCCCCTCCGACGGGACTAGTCGGTGGCGATCAAGCCCCAGCAGGTGATGGCGCTCGGGATCGTGGTCCAATAGCCGAACCGCTCGTAGATCTGCGCCGCTTTGGTGGCGGCCTGCTTCTTCGTCAGCCCCGTGGAGTCGATCTCCGGGTCCGAGGCGTTGCGCACCGCGGCCCAGCGCGGTGCCGCCGCGCCGAGCTCCTCGATCACCATCCCGAGGACCGCGTCGCCCATCTCCACCGCACCGCCCAATCCCTGCAATTGGAACGTGTTGTCGGTGTCGTCGAAGGCGAAGAAATCCGTCGTCACCACCTCCGGGGTCGGAACCTCCGCGGTCGGCGCGATAAAGATGGCCGGAGGGCGCGGCGCCGGCGGCAGATGGCCCGCATTGGCCGCGAACAGCTGCGCCGCCGCGGCGAGGCTCGCCGCCGCCACCGGCGTGCAAGCGTAGCTGCTGTTATGAAACGGACGCGATTTGAACTCCTTGAGGCAATCGAACCTTACCGAGCGCGCTATCACCACATCTCCAAGCTCGACGCCGGCGCCGATGCCGCCCGCCGTGCCGGTGGTGATCACGAGCTTTGGCCGGACCTCGGCGATCAGCTGCCGCCAGAGGTTGGCGATCGGCAGTTTGGGGCCGTCCTGGCTCAAATGCAGCTCGGATTTGAAGCACATGACCCGCTTGCCGCCAATCGCGGCCGGGAACCAGCTACCCAAGCGGTTGGAATGCCGCGCCGGCGCGCCCTTGCGGATCAGCGGCAGGTAGTCAGAGGTAAAATTGTGGGCGTATTCGTACCAGGCGGTCCGGCTCGGGAAGCCGGGGGTCAACGTGTCGGCCAGACACTTCGCCTCGGCGACCGTCCAAGTAACGAGGAGATAATCGAATTGCGGCAGCGGCGCCTCCCGATCGGGTGCTGCCGGGAGAGGTGCTGGGGTTGGCGCGAGGCCATCGGGCCAAGGGATGGGGCTGCGCACGGCCGCCGCGGCGAGCGCCGCTGCCGGCAGCGAAAATGACGCGTAGGTCGACTGATCCTCGGCGTCGAACTCGATGATGTGCCGGGCCAGCTCGCGCGACGTCGGCGTCGGCAGGGTAGGCCTGCGAGAATGCGCGGTCGCCTCGGCGTTGCGCGCGCTCAGTCGGTTGGATGGCATCGGGAAGGGCTCCCTGCTCGAATTGGGTCGGCGGCGAAAGCCGTTTCCAGAGTATGGCAGCCCTCGGCAGACGCAGGTGTGAGCGCGCTCACACCCCTGCGAAAAAAACTCCCCCGATAGGCCGGAGGAGACGACCCGGCGCTAGACCGGCGTGCGCTGGTCCTTCGGCAGCAATTCCTGACGGTAGGTCGGGCGCAGGATGTCGAGCTTCATCGGAACCGGCGTGCCGAGCCACAGCGCATTCTTGCTGTGGTCGTCGTAGGAGCTTTCGGTCAACGGATGGACGAGGACGTCGAGACCCTCGCGGTTCAGCATCAGCCACGGCACGACGTTCTGGAATTCCTCGGTCTTGAAGATCACGTTGAACTGCGAGATCGGGTGCGGGCCGGCGGGCGCGTCACTGAAGCCGCCGGGCTCGACCGTGAATTTCCCGATGATCGTCTCGCGCAGCCGCTCGGCCGTGGGCCGGGTCGTTGTGTCGTAATAGACATGCGCATGATAACCTTTGACTTCGGTCATGGGGCGCGCTCCTTCGCGTCTCGGATCGTCCTCAATTCTCGCATGCCGGCGGCTCCGGCGCAATATCGCCCGCGCCCAGTTGGCCGTGCGGTGGCGATCGCCCCTGGGGTCATTCGGCAAAGCCCCGAGCCGCGCATTCCCGTCGCCCTGTATGCGATGAGAGTGCATCGAAGGGCTCGGCGGCGGCAAAATTGCCATGAAACAGGGGTGCCGGACCAACCGGCAAAGCCCCGGCCGTGACGATTGGCCGGTGTCACCCCGCCGTCATCTGGAGGATGGTCAGCGCCAGGGCCTGGGCGCGCGGCACCATGGTGTCTATCCGGCACCACTCGTCGTCGCGATGGGCGTTGCCGCCGACAGGGCCGGTCCCGCACAGGGTCGGCGTGCCGAGTGCGGCAGTGAAGCCGCTGTCGGCCGAGCCGCCGGTCGGCTCGGCGGACACCTGGAAACCCAGCTCCGACGCCGACCGGCCGTAGAGCTCCAGCAATTGCCGGCTGGCCTCGTCCTGCTCGAGCGGCAGGAAATTGCCCTCGCGCAGGATGCGGCTCTCGCTCCCCGGCAGCTCGCAGCAGAGGCATATCTCGCGCACTTCGCCGAGGATCTTCTCCATGATGTTGAGCGTCGGAAAGCGCACGTCGATCGCCGCGGTGGCGCGCGCGGCGACGGTGTTGACCGCGGTGCCGCCCTGGGCGAGCCCGACATTGACCGTCGTGCCGAGATCGTAGTCGGTGAGCTTGTGCAGGCGCTGGACCTTGCGCGCGAGCGCCTCGATGGCGCTGACCCCTTGCGCGTGCGCGGCACCCGAATGGGCGGCAACGCCGGTCACCTCCAATTCGATAAAGGCCGCCCCCTTGCGCCGCGACACGAGGTTGCCGCTGGCCCGGCCGGGCTCCGAGTTGAACACCGCGCGCGCGTTCCTCGCCTCGGCCTCGATCAGCGGGCGCGAGGAAGGCGACGCGATTTCCTCGTCCGCGGTGTAGAGCCCGGTCAAGGGGCAGGGTGCGCCGAAGCGGTGCAGCGCCTCGATGACGAAGGTGTTCATGACGAGGCCCGATTTCATGTCGGCGACCCCCGGCCCGAACGCCCGATCGCCGTCGATCCGGAACGGCCGCTGGGCGGCGGTGCCGTCGGGAAACACGGTGTCGCGATGCCCCATCAGTACGATCGGCCGGTTGCCGCCGCCACCCTCCGGAACTCGTGCGGCGATGCCGTCGCCGTAGGTCGCGTTGGGAAACGCCTCGCAGGCGATGCCGGCGATTTCGAGACGAGCCCGCAGCCGTTCGCCGACCGCATCGACGCCGCGCTTGTTGTAGCTGCCCGAATCGATGTTCACCAATTCGGCCAGCAAGGCGACCATCGCCTGATGCTGGCGGCCGAGATGTTCGATGATGGCGGTCTTCGCCTCGACGCTCATAGCTCTCTCCCGGTCAAATTGCCTAAATCGTCTCGCGCGGACCCGCATATTCGTGCACAGAGGCCGGGCAAGAGAATGCCATGCGCCTTCGAGGCCTCGCTTGGCGAGGTGCCCACGATGAGAAGTTTTTATTATTTATATCGATATTATACCGAATGATGGGGGCGGCCCGGCGCAGCGTAGCATTCCAAGCTGCCCGGTGCGGTGAAATGCGGTCGATCGGAACCCGATGGTCATTCCGCGGCTTGTGCGACGCCACCGTTCGGACGGCGCCAGGTGGCGAGGTCGTCCCAGCTCTCGGCTTCCATGAACTGGGCCCAGCGCCCGTAGAGGTTGCGCATCGGCTCCTCGCTCGATTGCGCCTGGGTGATGTCGATGACCTTGCCGGGGATGCGCAGCCCGTCCCATTCGAAATTCTCGACCGAGCAGCCGAGCCCCATCTCGTAGCTGTAGGGATAGCGGCGCGCAATCGGGCCGCGGCTCGCCTGATGGGCGTAGTTCCAGTTCTCCATGTCGTCCTGCTCGGTCATGCCGGCCGGCCCGGAATAACGGATGTAATAATCGCGCAGGAAATCCTTGACCTCCTGTGGCGCCTCGCGGTCGACAAGAAACCAGCGCCACACCTCGGTCTGGTGCGGCGCCGCGCGGGTGCCACACCGCGATCGTGCGCGGCTGGCGCGGCAGCAGCGCGACATTCGGGAAAATTTCGCCCGGCGCACCCATCAGCCGGCTCTCGTCGCCGCGGGTTCGGCGCCGCTCCTCCTCGCAATGCCGGAAATATTCGGAGACGACCGGCGAATGCTGGTAGGTCGACGGTGGCGGCCGGTCCTTCGGCAATACATAGACGATCGTCTGATGGCCGCGATCGGGCAAGCAGACATGCAATTTGCGACCGAGCGTCAGCTCGCCCATGTCGCGGCGGCCGGCGCCGGAGGGGCCGATACCGGCGAGATCGACCGAGCGGTGGCTGATGTTGTGGTAGCTGTCGCCGCTGAAATTCTCGGCTGGGAACTTCCAGTTGCACGGGATCAGCCATTTCTGGATGCCGCACAGCACCTCGGCCTGACCCTCGCGGCCGTCCCTGCCGTCGAGGATCAAATCGAGATAGCGGGCGAAACCGCCGAGATATTCGAGAAAGGGCGGCGCCTGCGGATCCCAGGTGGCCCACACCGTGCCCTTGTAGCGGCAGAGCTGCGCCACCTCGACGAGACCCCATTGCGAGCGATCGAGCTTCGAGTGGTAGGCCTCGCGGAAATAAGGGACGCCGACCAGCCTGCCGTCGGTGCCGTAGCTCCAGCCGTGGTAGGGGCAGGTGAAGACCGGCGTGTTGCCCTCGTCGTAGCGGCACACCTTCATGCCGCGGTGCCGGCAGGAATTGAGAAAGACATGCACCTCGCCGGCCCGGTCGCGGCACAGGATCACGCTCTCCTCGCCCATGCCGGAGACAAAGAAATCGCCGGGGTTCGGGATCTGGCTCTCATGCCCGACAAAGAGCCAGGCGCGGGCAAAGAGCCGCTCCTGCTCCTGCGCGTAGATCTCCTCGTTGACGAAGATCTCGCGGCTGACCTGGCCTCTGTCCAGATCGACGAGACCCTTGCGATACCCCGATGCCGTCGCGCTCGTCATCGCCGCCCTCCGCTTTGCTCATCCCATGTTATGGCCGCCGTAGCGCCCACGCCAGCGCGCAGGTGCGTTCGCGCACGGCGATCAGTGTAACAGAGCCGGCAGCACCTCGCTGCCGAACAGCGCGACCGTACGTAAATCGCAAAGCGGCCCGCCAGATATTCGAACAGGTGGAACAGGAGCCGCGGGACGGGCACGGCGGGGGTCGGGGCAACCCAAAATCCCCTCAGCCTTTTGGATTCCCGTCTTCATGCGTATGCTGGACGGGCGCGCGTCGCGGATCTTCCGCTTGGTAGCTTACCGCATTTTCCGCGGGCGCGGCGCGCAGCTCGCAGCCGGCCATCGCTTCGAGGATGCGGGCGGCCACCGGAAACCCCTGCTGCCCCCAGCCCTGGGCTTGGGCTCGGTGCAGGACATCGTGCGCGAGGAGACCCAGAGGCGCGGGTGCCCCGACTTCGCGAGCAAGCTCGCAGGCAAGGTGAAGATCCTTGGCGACGATGTCGAGGGTGCCGCCGGCGGTGAAAGCACCGCTCAATACCGAGCGCGGGATGTTGTCGAAGGTGCGGCTGGCCCCGGCGCTGAACGGGACTATCCGCGCCAGCATACCGGGATCGACCCCGGCCTTGGCGCCGATCAAGAGGCCTTCGAGCGCGGCGATGAAGTTGGTGTAGCCCAGATATTGGGTCACGAGCTTGGCGATGCACCCCGCACCCGATCCGCCGATATAGAAGACGTTGCGGGCGATCGCGTCGAAGAGCGGCCGGCATCGGGCGAAGACCGGTTCCGGGCCACCGACCATGACCGTCATTCCCGGCGGACGGCCGCTGACCGGGGCGTCGAGCATATCGACACCGCGGGCGCGACACGCCTCGCCGACGCGGCGCGCGACAGTCGGCGCGCTGGTGGTCAGGTCGATATATGTCCCGCCGGCCCGCATCCCGGCGAGGATGCCGATGGCGGGATCAAGGACCGCATCCTCGACCTCGTCTGGGCCCGGCAGGGAGGTGAAGACCACCTCGCTCTCCGCCGCGACCGCCCGCGGGCTATCCGCCTGTTGCGCCCCCCGGCCGGCAAGCGCCGCCGTCGTCTCGCGCCGGATGTCGTAGATCGTCAGCCGATGCCCGGCGTCAAGCAGGCAGCCAGCGATCGGTGTGCCCATGGTTCCGGTGCCGACAAACCCGATCTGCATCCGCCTGACCTCTCGATGAGCCTAACTGCTTTTTTCGCCCGCCGGTGGCGCCGAACCCTGGAACACCCGCCTGGCAGTGGCCATCGCGCTCTGGACCACGGCGAGGGCCCTCTTCTGCTGCTCGATCGCCGCATCGAAGCGCTGCATCGCCGCGGCCTGTTGCCGGGTAGAGCGCCGATCAGCAACGCGGGACGGCGGTGCGCACGCGCACGATAGTACCGGGGCTTTCGCCGACGAGGCCTTACATCGCTCCGAGCGATGGTCAGCGTTTGCCCGATCAGGTGCACACCGGTCTTCAGGCAGACACAGCCGCCGGCGTCCGGCAACCCGTCGATTGCCTTTTGGATGTCCTGTCCGGGAGCCACAACAAAGGTGCAGCAGCATTCCTCTCCGGCCGGCGGGCGCGGCCGGCAGTCGGTGGTCATCGGCGATGGCCCGCCGAGCCCGGTCGCTGCGGCGAGCTGGACGTAATGGTGTCGGACGCCGCGCGGCGGCGCTGTGTTCAGCACCTCGATCGAGGCGGTCGCGGTGCGCGCCCAGAACACCCAGTAATCGCCGTCGTTGAAGGCGCCGCCCGCCGGGTCGGCCGAGAAGCTGACACGGATGCCTTCCTCGATATCGAGCGGCCCGGTGGCGGTAGCGATCAGCCCATCAGCATCGACCGTATTGGCGGGGGCGCTCTGGTCCCAGCGCTGCACGCGTGTATGACGGCCGGCGAGTTCGCGCGGTTGGCGCCGAACGGCCGTCCCGATCCTGTCGGCAGGCCGCGGTCGAGCACCAGCTTGGTATTGGTCTCGTCGATCGCGACGATGCGCGCCATCTCGCCGGGTTCGCCCACCAGCTCGCGGAAGTCGTCGGTGACGGTCACCCAATTGCCGACGACAAAACGCAGCACCTGGTCGCGGCCGAGCCGGTTGACGGTCAGGGTCGTCTGCCCGCCGGCGACGGCGATGTCGCCGACCGCCGAGACGATCGAGCCGTTGTCGCGCGACCATTTGAAGCGCGCCGTGCCGAGCGGCCCGCCGGTGTGGATTTCGAGCCGATAGAGCCGGTTTTCGAGCCCGCGATAGCCGGCGACCGGCGGCAGAATGCAGGGTCGTCGGGCGCCGGCGGTGCGATCGCCTCACTCGACAGCCTCCCGGCGGAAGGCGGACGCCGACTTCCATACCGCACACCGCCCCCGGTTGGGCATCGACCTTGAGCTGCCAGACGCTCTGCGTGCGGGTTGCGGTGTCGACGCCGCCCAGCGCCGGCTCCAGCAGCGACGGATCCTCAATGTAGGTGACCTCGCGCTCCCAGAGGTCGAGATACACGACGGCGTCGCCATTCGGCAGCGGCGGCGGATCGGGGAAGAACGGCTGATTGAGGTAGCTCGCGGCCTCGTCCGGGAACAGCTCGGCGAGGATGCCGTCGACATAGATGCGGCCGGGCTGCAGCGCTAGGTCGAGCGGCGGCCCCGCGGCCACCGACACGCTGAAGGCGTCGGGTGTCGTCAGCTGGGCCACGCCGACCGGGCCGAAGGTGTCGAGCGCCTGAACGCGGATGCGGCGCTTGAAGATCGACACCGCCTCGTTCCATTCGGCATCGAGCTGCACCCGCCCCTGTTGCTGCAGGACGCCGGAAAAGCGCTTACGGGGATCGAAGGTGAACCGCGTGTAGTCTCCGCTCATCGTCGTGCACTTCCCCCGCTTCAGGTCTCGTAGACCAGGCCGTAATCGAGACCGAACGGCACGATATTCCGCGAGACGCTGGCGCAGATTGCGCTTCGCGCTGCGGCTGCTTCAGATGGCAGTAGGCGCCCATTTCCGAGCCATCCTCGGCGCCGGTTGCGATCTCTCCGCGGGCCGCGTCAGAGCCAGCTGCAGGTAGGCGGGCTGGCCGTAGCGCAGATCGGTGTAGGTCGGGCCGTACGCGCAGCCGCACCTCGCGTGCGGATGCGGTCGATCTCGGTTTGGCGTCAGCGGGCCGGAAGCGGCAATGCGGCGTCGAGTCGCGTCCGCTCGGCCAGATCGGGCTGGCAGCGATAGCGGCGCGGCACGCTGCGACCCCGGCTCGACATAGCTAAAGCGGACGCAGCCGATCTGGGTTCGCTGCGAGGTCGCCAGGCCGTCGAAAATGACTTCGGTGGCGAGATCGATCTGCCGGGCCCGGACCGTGCCGCGAATTGTCGTCCGTTCGAGGTGCAATGGCGGTCCGGCAGCGTCCGACGCTCCGGGGCCGGCGATCGCCGCGATACCGGCGCCGTCGACGATGCTGTCGAGCGTATAGAGCCGCTGGGCGTGGTCAGGGATGCGCAGTGGCTCCGGTGATCGTGAAGGCGAGTGCCACGGTGAGTTCTGTGTTCAACGGCGTGCCGCCGGCATCGGCGCCTGCCACCTGGAGGCTCGGCTGGACCGGCGGCGGCGGAGGCGGCGGCAGGGACGGATCGGGCTCGGCGATCGAGACAACCGGCACCAGGGTCGTGTGGATCAGCCGCAGCCCCCGCAGCGAGCCTTGCAGATCGATCCATCCTTCGACCAGAAGGCCGCCCAATGTCAGCGTGAAATCCGGACGGTTGCCGGCAACCACCAGCGGCCCCGCGAGGAGCAAGTGCGGGCGGAACCCATCGGCCGCTTCGATCGCCAGGAAAGTGCCGCCAGCCGGGCCAGTGTCGACGGCGAGCGCCTCCTGCGTAGGTGCGATTATCCTGGATGCGGATCAATCGCGTCGGGGCCGCCGTCCGCGACCCATTGCGCCAGTGCTGCGCCGATCGTTGCGAAGGTGCCGGGCGCACCGCTGCCGTCGACGGTCAGCACCGCGCTCGGCGAGCGCATCTGCTGCATCAGCCAGGCGCGCCGCCGGTAAGGGCCGCCGCCGAGGGTCGACGGGGAAACCGTAATAATAGAAGACCGACACCTCGGCGGCCGGCAGCAGACGCCGGGCCCGAGCGCCAGCCGGCCGAGCGCCACGTCGATGCCGATCTCGCTGCCGGCCGGCTGGCCCCAGGTCGACAGATTGCGGCAGCGGACATCCTCCGCCGGTACCGGGTTGCCGTCGACGTAGACCATCAGGCTCGGGGCGGGGGCGAGGTTGAATTCCGGGAAAGCGTCGAACAGCCCGTAGAATTCGGTAAAGCCGGGCTTTGTCCCCGACAGGCTTGCATAAGCTTCCAGATCGGCGAAGAACCGCGCCGGGCGGATCGCCTGCGGCACGCTGAGCTCGCTCGCGAGCGGGCTCGCCGGCGGTCGGGCCGCGAGCGCGGCCAAACAACGGCGCCGAATTGCCGAGCGGGCTGAAATGGTAGCGAAAATCCCCCGACGCCCCGAGCCGGCGCGCCGTCACCGGCGCCAGCGGAAAGGCGGTCAGCCGCCACAGAAAGACGACGAGGTTCTGGATGTTGTGCCAGCCCTCGTCCTGGCTGATCGGACGGACATCGACGGTATGCATAGCGCTGTCGAAGGGGCCGCCGATCCGGCTCGTCCGCTCGACCGAGCGGATGTCCGAGGTTCGCCTCGCCTGCGGTCGCAGATGGTTGCGCACCCACTGCGTCCATTCGAGGAGCTGCGCACATCGCCACTGCATGCGCCGCCCATCCGGTCACGTCGCGCGCCAGCTCCTCCAGCATCGCCAGGGTGCCCTTGCGGCGGCGGTAGTAGATCGTCTTGGCGACGTCAGCGCGCGCCCTGAGCGCTATCGGCGCGGTCAGGCTGGGGCCGGTCAGGTCGCGGAACAGCTCGGTCGCGGTGCCGGCGTCGTTGCACCCGGCTCTCGTCGAAGAGCGGCGATCGTGCCAACCAGATCGCCGATATAGGGGATGACCCAAGGCTCGCAGGTCTCGATAAAGGCGTCGCGCTCGAGCTGGCCGATGTCGGCGTCGATCGCATCCATCTGGCCCTCGACGATGCGCATCAGCGCGCGCAGCGGCTCGCCTTCGGCCGAATCCCGCTCGCGGATGACGGCCGGCAGGAGGCCGTAGAGCTTGTCGGTTTGGGCGTTCGAGTAGGTCGCCATGGGTCAGAGCGCCTCGACGACGACGAAGCCGAGATCGACGGCCGGGTCTTGGATGAAGGCCTGCTCGGCGGCCAGCACCGGCGGCGGCGAGCCGGTGAAGCCAGCGCGCGCATAACGGTCGATCAGCGAGGTATCGGCCGGCGTGGGGCGCGCCGGGAAGATGCGGATGTGGTCCTGCACCGGGTCGGCGGTCACCGCCCGCACCGCCCGCTCCTTGGCCGAGAGAGTCGGCGAAGCCCTTGAGCTGGAAGAGGTCGAGCCCGACCGCCGCCACGCCCGGGCGCCGATTGCAGGACCGCCATCACATGGCTCGCATGCACCGCCGCGCCCAGTGGCATCGCCGCGAAGCGAATAGGCGTCGAGCAGCGCGGTGCGTCGCGTTGGCGAGCGCCGTGTCGGCGGTCGTAGGCCGGGTCGCGCAGCAGCCGTGCGCCGACGACGATCGGCACCCGCACCAGATTGGCGAGTAAGAGCGTGCCGATTCGGGTCGCGCGCCGCGGTCAACGCGGCATACGAGCAGTATCCATCGAGGCGGTGGAGAGCGCTGCTCCGCCCGGCCCCGCGACGGTCAGGTGCACGGCGCGCTGCAATTGAATGCCAGACCCACGTCGACATAGGCGCGGGCGACG
The DNA here is from genome assembly GCA_963781215.1 of uncultured Alphaproteobacteria bacterium. Taxonomy (GTDB): domain Bacteria; phylum Pseudomonadota; class Alphaproteobacteria; order ATCC43930; family CGMCC-115725; genus AP-15. The sequence continues at coordinate 70,661 of CAWAFE010000046.1, read as the reverse complement.
AGGCCAGACGAGTGGCAAACCACTCGAAATCTTCGAGCGACACGGCGCGGCCAAAGGTGCGCACCGTAGTCGGCGCGTTGTCCCGCGCCTCGTCGCGCGGCTCCGGGATCGGCGCCGCCATCGGCCGCCAACGGGTTGGCGACGCCGCGCAGCCCGACCGGCCGCTCCAACAGGATCGACAGCTGGCCCGCCCTCATGTCGCCGGCGAGCCCGAGCCCGGTGCGGTAGCGGGCGACGACGTTCATCGCTCCTGAGGGCAGCCGCGCCCCGGTGGCGCCATCGCCGAAGGTGACATAGGTGTCGCCTGTGTCGCTCTGCCGCGCGGTATAAATCCGCTCGGTCGGCCCGCGTGCGTAGAGGCTTGGCACCTCTTGCCAGGCCTCGTCGTTGACCCGGATTTCGAGCGCGGCCTGGCCTTCGATGTCGCTCTGGCTCGCGATATAGGTCAGCGGCGAGCGCGACAGGCGGAATTGCGCGAACGGGATTGCGGCGTCGGCATTGCCGAGTGGCTCGTCGGGCTGGGTTTCCCCCTGGCTCGTCGCCGCGATGTTGCCGCGCAAGGTCAGAGCTCGACGACGGCTCGGGCAGGCTCGGGGCGAAGTCGATGAGGAGATGGTCGGGCGGATCGCCGAGGGTCGTGGCCCATGGCGTCGCCGCGGCGACCGTGGCCGCCAGCTCGGCGCGGTCGCTATCGAGTACAATGCGCCGGCCCTTGGCGAGTAACGAAAAGCCGCCGGTATCGCCGCCTTGCGGCAGCCGCAGCGCAATCCGTCCGCCGGAGGCGAGCGGCGGGTAGTCATAGCCGCGGAAGGCGATCTCCTGCGCCGCGAGTTGATAGATGCGGGCCTGCCGCCGGTCGGGGATCGCATCAAGTCCAGCCGGCATCGCCGCCCAGGGCTGCCAGCCGCCGCCGGTCCAAACTCGGCGCACCAGCGTGCCGGCCGCATCACGCACATAAACGAAGAGCGAACCGGCGGCCGCAAGGGGCGCCGGTGCCGACCCCAACGCACCGCCGAGCGCCACCCAGCCCGACCAGTCGTTGCCGGTGCGGGCGATCTGCCACATCTGGCCGTCGCCGCCCCAGACGAAGACATCGACGCGATCCGGCCCGGTTGCGACAATCGCAGGCGCACCCTGCCCGCGCCCGCCGAGGTCGAGCCAGCCGCTCCACATCGCCCCGTCCCAGCGGCGGTGGATCAGGGTACCGGTGTCGCTCAGCGCCACCACATCGAGTCGGTTTGGGGCGACGGAAGCAGCGGCGGGTACCCCTGCCAACACCCCATCGAGGCTCTCCCAGGCCGACCACGAGCCGCCCTCGCGCGAGATCACCCACAATCCCCGGTCGGCGCCGCGCACGAACACGTCGATCCGATCGCCGCCCCAGCTGACGGGAACCGGATCCGAACCGTTCGCTCCGCCGAGCGACGCCCAGGGACCGGCCACTGGCAGCCTCGGGCGAACCCACAAGCTTCCGTCGAGGCCGCGCGCGAAAACGAGAAGCTCGCCGCCGGCGAGCGCCAGCGCCACCGGGTTCGAGGTCACGGGGCCGTCGAACTCGGTCCACGCGGTCCAGCCGCCTGGTGTCCAGGTGACGGTCGCGATGGCGGCCAAGGCATCGCGGACGAACACATCGACGCGGCCGGGAGCTGGCGACACGGCGGAAATATCACTCGACCCGACAAAGCCGCCAAAATTCAACGGCACCGCCAGACCGCCGCCGCCGTCGAAGGCCAGCACCGACCCGGCGCCGCCGCGCACCAGCACCCCGTGGGCCGAGCCGACGGCAACGGGCGCCGGCTTACCGCGGATCGTCTGACGAATGCTCGCATAGGTGACCGTGTCGGAAAGATTGCCCTGGGTCGCAGCTTGCTCGGCCGTCCCGGTGACGACGGCGCTAACGAGGCGCATCGCCGCACCCGGCCCGGCATCGATCAAGAAGCGTGTCCCGGGCCGCAAATCCTCGTAGCGTGCGTCGACCGGATAAAGGGAGAGGCCGGCGGGAAAGCTCGGAACGATCGGTGTCGTCTTCCAGCGATCCTGCGGCGCGACCGCCGGATCGGCGTCGTAGGACTGATAGCTGTCCGGCGCGTTGTAGCCGAAGAACCGCAGCCGGCGCTCGGTCTTTTCGGCCCAGGCGACGCCGGGCCACCACGAAGCGGTCTGTACCGGCGGGGCGAATTGCAGCCGCACGCCGCCGGGTCCGGTCGGCAACGCGGCGACATGTTTCTCCTCGATCAAGCCGGTGCCGTAGAACAGGAGCCGGTCGGAAGGCGTCAGCGGCGTCGGCACGCTCGCCAGCGGCGCATCGGCGCCGCCGGTCCGAAAGCCGTTGAACAGGATCGGCGGCGCAAAGCCCGGCATCGCGTTCAAATCGCCGTGGGCGGTGATCTGCTCCAACGTCTCGAAGGTCTGCGGCTGCTCGTCCTGGGCCGGCAGGCTCATGACCTTGAGCCCGCGGCGGATGCGCACCTGCGCACCGGCGTCGAGGGTAAAGGCGAGCAGCGTCGTTGCCGCCAGGCCGGGGCGCAACCGGTAGCCGATCAGTCGAACGAGGCGCAGGATCGAATCGCGTTCGCGCGCGGTGCGCAGGTAGAGCTCATTGGCGATGCGCTCATTATAGAAGGACAGCACGTCGCCGACCGCGGCCGAAAGCTCGAACAGGGTGATCGCGTAATCGTCGCTGTCGCGGGTCGTCAATGCGGCAAGCGCCGGTTCAGCATTGATCCGATCCACCAGCGCCTCGCGGAACGTCGCGAAGGTGCCGATGCGAAAGCTGATCTGCGACAGGCCCGGCCGGTTCGATACGTCGAGCGGAGCACGCGGCGCCGGTGCGATGCAGCAGTCGCAGAAGCAGGCGGGATCGGCAGCGCCCGTCATCTCACCGCCTGCCGATTACAGTCAGGCGCAGCACGCCGTCTTCGGGAAAATTCGGGTCGTTGTCGAGGCGCGAGATTTCCATCTGGCCCATCGCGATCAGCCCGCGGGCGAGCTCGTCGCGGGCGATCTCCGCAGTAGCGCTTGAAGACCGTCACCTGCGCCGAATCGAGCCCCTCGACCGTCTCCAACGCCGCGTAGAGGCGCGACAGATAGACCGACTGGCCGAAACCAAAATTCAGCGGGTCGAAGAAGCCGCCAGTGCCGTCGGCATAGGAGCGGTTCGACAGCACGCGCAATACCGCCGCCTCGACATCGCCACGAAATAACCGGGGGCGAGGCAAAGGGTAATCGCGATTTCGAGTGGCACGTAAACCGCTGCCTGGACGGCCAGATCGTAGCCCGCCAGCAGGAATTGGGTCAGATAGGCCTCGACCGAGGCCGCGAAGGCCGGCGCCAGCGCTGCGCCACCACCCGCCAGACGAATCAGGTTTACGGGATCACGCGGCTGGATCGCGACAAATACCGTGTACCAGCTGCCGGTCCAGCGAAAGCGCGCCTTAGCGGCGGCGACATCTGGGTTGCGCAGCGCCATCTCCTGCCAATCGGCTTCGGTCACCGCGCGGAACTGGATCGCGCGAAACGCCTCGGGGGCGAGTTGGCGGACCTCCTCGATGCTCTGCGGGTCGACGCCGAGGCGGGCTGCCAGCGGCTGGTAGACATTGGCGACAGCGGCGAAGGTCAGCGGCGCGCCCGGATTAGCCGGATCGAGCGGATCGGCGGGGTCGGGGGTTGCGATGTGCACCAGGGCGCCGGCACCGATATTGCCGGCGGCGCCGTTGCCGACGCGCCAGCGCGCGCGCATTTCGATGACGTCGGCCGGCCGGCGGCCATACTCGTCGTCGCCGAAGCGCAACACCGCCTGACCCAGATTGTCGATCTCGGCGACAAATGCCTGATCGTAGGGGGTACTGCTCAACAGGTCGGCGACCGGCGTCCACAGCTCGTCGACGTTGCCTGGAAAGCGCAGCAGCAGGTTGACCGCAGGCGCCACCGTGGTCGGGTCGGCGGAGAGATCCGTCCGGCCCATCAGCAGCCTCCCGGCCGCGTCGTATTCAGGCTCTTCCGGCATCGGCTGCTGCGTCATGGGCGCCGCCGGGAGCGACGATGCGGCAAGCGGCCAGCGACCCGAACCGGGGTCGGGGGGATCGACATCCCGAAGGACGGTGCGGCCGTGGTCGGCGAGGGTCGTGTTGCCGCGTGCAACCGACACGGGATCGATCAGCCTGCCATCGACGGTCAGCGCCGACAGGCACAGGGGAAAGCTCAGCCGATCCTCCTGCCGCCACACGACGTGCTGCAGCGGCAACGCCGGGTCGGCGGGGTTGTCGCGGGGGGTCAGCTGGCCGCTCGGCACCGCGTCGGTGAAGGCCTCGTCGCTGGTCGCCTCGGCCAGCGTCAGGCGCACCACCTGCCGGTGCGCCGGGTCGCGATCGGCGGCGGCGCCGGTAACCGGGCTGCGGACCTCCTCGACGAGCAGAAAATCGCCGGCCTGGAGCTGCGGCGCGACCGCGGTCTCCGCCCCGACGGCGCCGGTCATGGCAAAGAGCCACGCCTCCTGGGTGCCGACGGCCATGCAGCACTGGGCGTCGCCCCATGTATGGATGCGCAGCTCGTTGTGCAGATCGACGACGCGAACGAGCGCCGTCGTCTCGAAGACGGTGGCGTCGAGGAGCGCCGGGTCGGTGTCGAAATCAGCGGTATCGGGCAATACCGTCCCCGGCGGCGCGGTCGCTCCGATCAGAGCCGTACCGATGCGCGTCACAAGTTTCGCCCCGGCCGGCACCACCCCATCGGTCCCAGCCCCGGCGGCGAAATGCACGCCGGCATAGGCATTGCGGCCGTTGTGCATGCGATAGTCCACGAGCCGCGCGTGGCGCGCCGCGGATACCCGGTGCAGGCAGGTGTCGAGATAGGATTCAGTGCCAGGCCCGGCATCCTGGCGATAGCTCAGGTAATCGCCGGCATAGGCCAGGAGCTCGACCAGGGTCATGCCGAGATCGGCCGGCAGCCGCTCCTGCCAGCCGGGGTTGCGCAGCGCGATCAGATCCACCATCAGCCGCCGGAAGCTCTGATAGTCCTTCGCCAGGTAGTCGAGCGCCGGCTCGGGGAGCGCAGGCGGCTCGCAGACGACCGGGACGCGGCAGTCGAACGGCGATGGGCATCCGGCCTTGAAGCTGAAGCGTGCCTCCGCCCGCCGCGCATCGATCCCGGCATGCGCCATCCGCAAGACGTAGCAGGAAAAATCGCCCTCGCGGTCGACGTAGACGAACAGGCGGAGCGGGTCCGTAATATCGACCTCGAGGCCGATGACCCCGACGCCGATGATGCGCACGCCGCCGATCACCGAGAAATCCGCTGCCGCCACCGCAGGCGGCGGTTTCAGAAACGTCACTTCGAGCACATGACGCCGGTCCGGCGGAGCCGATGGCGCGCGGCGGTATTCGACGAAGTCGATGCCGTTCAGCGGATGCGCCGGCGCCCGCAATACCGCCGAGCGGCGGTCGTCGTCGCAGCGGATCGTGCCGTCGAGGATCGCCATGCTAGCCCGGGATCGGGGTGCTGAACGCGTCGAGCTGCTGCTCGCCGGTGTCGCGCCTGGTGTAGGCGACACGGATCGTCAATGTCGCATCGTCGGAAGAAACCTGCACCTGCTGGATCGACATAACCGAATCAAGCCAGCGGATCAGCGCGCCGTGGATCAGCTGCTCGGTCGCGGCGGCGAGCGCGTCGGAATTCGGGGCAAAAACCAACTGGCGGACGCCGCAGCCGAATTCCGGCCGATTGACCCGCTCGCCCGGGGTAGTGAACAGCACCAGCTCGATCATGTCGCGCAGATGGCGGTCGGCGCCGGCGAGCGCACTGCGGCCGCGCGCATCGATCGCGAAAGGCAGTGCGAGAGCGGTGCCGTCTTGCGACACGACTAGGCCCCGGCCACGTCGATGACCGGATTTACCGTGCTGGGGATGGTCGGCACCGTGATGTCGATCGCATCGGGGTTGCGCGCGAGATAGAGCAGCACGCCGCGCGCGATGGCGACGAAGAGCCGCCGGCGCGCGCGCACATCCCGGTCGCCATCGTCGAAGGAGAGGCCGGCGCCCGGCGAATCGAGTCGCAGTAGGCGGTCGAGCTCATGGTCGATCAGATCGGCGAGCGAGCCGTCGAAGCGCGAGTAGTCCAGGGGGTCGGCCGTCAGGTCGCCGGGATTGAGCGGCGTCGTCATGGCGCGATAGCGGTCATTCGAGCAGCACCTTTATCGAGAGGAGGCTAGGGCTTGGCGGCGGCATCGGCGCCACCGGCGGCGCCGGCGTGACGGGCAGGATGCCGAGCGCCAGCTCGCCCGGATGAACATGCGTGTTGAACAAGGTCACGAGCTGGGTCAGGTAGGCCAGCAGCAGATCGCCGAGCACCCCGGGATGCGCCGCCGCCTGGCTACCGTGCTGCACGAGCGCGCTGTCGAGCACCACCCGGGCCAACCCGTTCACAGTGACGGTGCCGGCCGCGACATCGATGACGATGCGGTTGGCGCCGAGCGCATCGGTGACCGTGATGCTCTGTGCGGCATCGTCGAATGCGGTCGTCAGGCCGAGATCGCTGCGCCAGAGCTTGGTCGTTGGCGGCGTCTGCGTGCCGGGAGGCGTCGGCGGCACGGTCGGCGGCTCGCGCGTGCCCCAGTAGCAGCCACTCCATACCGGCCGCGACACGTCGCCGGCCTCGAACTCGATCCATATGCCGGCGCCGATCGGTGGCACGGTGTAGAACCCCGATCCCGGTCCGGCATAGGGAACGCAAGGTGTGGCCCAACCGGTCGAGACCTCACCCAGGACATCCACGACCTGCGCCTGGACTCGGCCGAGCCCGTCGGGATCGAGATTGTCGACCACGATGCCGCGATATTTGCCGTAGACCCGCTCGCGCAATTCCCGATCGGCGCCGAGGCCCAGGGCGTCGAGGTCGCCGATCGCCATGTCAGGCCACCGCCGCCAAGGGATCGACGAACACCTCGGCACCGGTCAGGCCGACCGCGTTGCGCCAAGCCGAAAAGCTCTGGGTATAGTCGTCGCGCGACAGGCGGTGAGTGACCGAGGTGACGTAATAAAGGCCGCTGTGCTGCCCCCCGGCGCCGCGCACCAGCACCGGCAGGCCGGGCAGCAGCGCGCGGGTGTATTTGATGCCGTCGACCTCGCCGGTAGCTCGGATCGTGCGGCTCGAAGTCGTGGCATGCGCCAGCGCCCGGATCAGCACCTCGGCCGGGTTGGCGGCGTCGGTGCCATAGGTGCGCTCGACCGGCGGCGGCAATATCCGGGCCAATGTCGGCTCCCGTCCCATCGGCGGGTCGATCGAAGCGGCCGCTGCAGCGACGACCGGTACCCGCGTCAGCGGGTCGGACGAGGCGGTGGCTACCCCGGTCGGCTTCAGCATATCGTAAGATACATCGAAGCGAGTCAGGTTCGTCTGCGTGCCAAAATCGACCGACAGCACGCCTTGCGGCGGCGCCGTCGTCAACGGCTGGTGGAAATGGCCGACATCGAGGCCGGCGGCCAGGTCGGGCTGAATGTAGAGCTCGTAGCGATTGCGCGCCGCTAGCTGGATCAAAAATGCGGCATCGTGCGCTCGTTGCGTGGTGACGGTATCGAGCGCGGTGCGCGTCGGCGGCGTCGGGATGCTGATCGACGGCATGCCGTATCTGGCGAAGATCGCCTGGGCGATCGTGCTATCGGGCAGGTTGGGCCATGTGAAAGGCTGCTGCACATGGCTCATCACGGTGCCGAGCTTGTCCATCCCGACGACTTCGAGGGTGGATTGCCCAGGCTGGTTCCGTGCCGCCAGCCTCGTATCCCGGACAAAGCCGTTGACTAGGCATTGCGGCGCACCGAAGAGGCTCGACAGCCGGATCGAGATGGGCGTCAGCGGTAGGAAGACATCGATCGCCATCGCGTCGAAATCGCCGATGAAGTTGCGGCTGAGATCGAAATGCAGGCGGAAGATCGAGGCTTGGCCGACCGCGGTTTCGATCTCGATCTGCCGCAAGGCCCGCATGAACAGCGCCGGCAGCGGCGCGAATGCGACCTGCACGGCAAAGAAGGACGGCAACAGCGGCATTTGCCGCTAGCTCATGCGCGGGCCCGGCACGATCAGCCTGGCGCCGGGCGTGGCGGTCAGATCTGCCGGCTGCTGCACGATATTCGCGTCGCACAGCGACCAGAACTGTTCCGGATCGCCAAGGATTCGATAGGCCGCGAGATCCGGCCGGTCGCCTTGCTGCACGGTGTAGCCGGGCAGGCCGGCCGCCACCGCCGGAATGAAGCGCATTCTCACATAGCGCAGGAGCCGACCGTCTGGCGCGGCAAGCTCGGCCGTCGGCACGTTCTCGTAGCGGCTGCCGCGAAAGAACATCGGGCCATCCCCCAGCGGGCTCGAGACATATTGCCGACGGTCCGAGCGGGCACGATGCCGCGCGGCCGGTCAGGACCGGACCTCATCGGACCACGCGCAAACCGCAAAGAAAAGCGGTTTTTCTGAAGGCGCTCGGAGAAGTCGCGAAGAGGTGGCGGTAAGGTGGCGCTCAGCCGCGCTTCAGCTGTTCGAGCAGCTTTTCAGCTTCGGCCTTCTCGGTGAAGGCCGCCCCCGATCCCAATAGCTTTTCGAGCATGGCCAGGGCATCGGCCCCACGGCCGACGCGGCTGAGAGCGGCGGCGAGGTGATATTGGATCGCCGGGTCGCGCGGCGAGGAGACGTTGGCGGCAGTGAGATAGGTCACCGCCTTGTCGGCTTCGCCCTGCGCCAGCAGGATCCAGCCCAGGGTGTCGTCTATTTGCGGCGCTTGCGGCGCCACCGCGATGGCTCGTTCGGCGAATTTGCGCGCCTTGGCCAAATCCCCCTGCTGCTGGTAGAGCCAGGCGAGATTGTTCAGCGCGGCCGGGTCGGCCGGTCGGGCGGCGATGAGACGGGTATATTCCTGGGTCGCTGCATCGTATTTCTTGCCCTCGAGATAAATCGAGGCCAGCGCCGTTCGGATCACGAAATTATCGGGGTCGGACTTTAGGCGGCCGGTCAACAGTGCCTCGGCCTTGTTCGCATCGCCCGCATCGGCATAGAGCTTGGACAAGGCGATCATCAGCCGGTCGTCCGTCGGTTTGGCCGCCGAGGCTTTTTCGAGCACGGCGATCGCCTGCGGCCGATTTCCGGCTTTGACATAGAGCTCGGACTCGACCACGTCGTAAAGCGTGTCGTTCGGATCAGCTTTGGCGAATTCACGGACCTTTGCCAAGCCGGCGTCCAAGCCGCCGATCTCGTCCTCGACCCGGATCAAATCCGCCTTGAGCACCGCGTTTTTCGGATCCCGATCAAGCGCCCCCTGCAGCACCGTCCTCTCCTCGGGAAACTTCTTGGCAGTGTTGAGCGCGGAGACGTACCGGGACAGGATTTCGGGGGATTTCGGCGCCAACTCGAAGGCATGCTTATAAATTGCGATGGCCGCCTCGGTGTCGCCGGCTCCCAGCTCGCTTCGAGCCTGCGTGTCGAGAACATCGAGGTTTGTCGGGAATTTGGCGGCCAGTTCATTCGCCGCCGCCACGGCACCCTTCCAATCCTGCCGGTACCCGTAGAGATTGATCAATTTGAGCCCCGGCGCCGGATTGTCGGGCGCGGCCGCGCGCGCGCGGCCGATGAGCTCCGTCGCCTCCGGCCACTTCTTCTCTGTAATCGCGACGTCGGCGAGGCCGAGGAGGGCGGCAACGTCGTTTGGCTTCACCGCAAGCAGGTCGTCATAGACCTTGCGCGCATCGTCGGGATGACCGGTCGCCAAGTACAGCGGCGCCAGGACCGCGCGGGTGGCGGCATTCTTAGGGTCGGCCGTCAGCCTGCTCTTCAGAACCGCCTCGGCCTTGTCGAAGTCGCCGGTCCGAATATAAAGGCGCGAAAGCGCGACGGTCAGCGCGTCGCTCGATGGACGGCTCCTGACCGAGTTTTCGAGCAAAGCAACGCCATCCCCGATCCGTCCCGCATTTTCATAAAGTTGGGCTGCGACGAGGTCGTAGAGATCTGTGCCGGGATCGTCCTTGGTGTAGCCGCGCGCCTTCACAATCGCTGCGTCCAGGCCGTCGACCTCGGCGGTGGCCCTGATCAGATCGCCTTTGAGGGAGACATTGTGCGGATCGCGGTCGACGGCGGCCTGTAATACTGCTTGCGCCTCCCGATAATATTTCGCAGTATTCAGCAGGGTGAGATAACGGGCGAGGATCGGCTGCGAATTCGGCGCCAATTCATAGGCGCGCTTGTAGCTGGAGATCGCGCCATTGCTGTCACCGGCCCCGAGCTGGGCCCGGCCCTGTGCGTCCAAGACATTGACGTCCGTGGGGAATTGGGCGCTCAGCGCGGTCGCCACCGCCTTGGCGTTGGTCCAATCCTGCCGCAGCTCGTAGATGTGGATGAGGGCCAGCCCCGGCGTCGGGTCGGTCGGCGCGGCGGTGCGGGCGCGATTGATATAGTCGATCGCGTCCTGCCATTTCTTTTCCGCGACGGCGATGTTCGCCATACCGAGGAGAGCCGTGACATCGTCGCCCTTCTTCGTCAGACGATCGGAATAGACCTTCCTGGCGTCGTCGATGCGCCCGGTCGCCAGATAGAGCTGGGCCAAATCCCGGATCGCCGGGGCAAAGTCCGGCTGGCGGGTCAGCGCCGCGCGAAACGCGGTCTCTGCCGCCGGATAATCCTTTTGCGCGACACGCACCGAGCCGAGCAATGTCTGGTAGAGCGGATTGTCGGCGTCTCGCTTGATCAGCGCAGCGGCGACATCGGCAGCCTGGTCGTTCTGCCCGGTGCGCATCAGGGTCAACACCAGGGTCGGGCCGGCGACGGCGGCGCCTGATTCGGTTTCGTACACCTTTTCAAGCGCGGCGAGGCCCTGTTTTCCCTGGCCCGCATCGATCTCGGAGATCGCGGCGCGGGTTTTGATCGACGCGTTATCGGGATCGAGCTCGCCCGCCTTTTCGAACTGCTGGAGCGCCAGGTCCGGCTTGCCGGCGGCCATATAGGCATTGCCGAGCAAGGTCAGCGCCGCCGCATCGGGGGGGTTCTTCTCCATCACCGGCTTCAGATATTCGATGGCTCGGCCGGGAGCGCGCTGGCGCAGCGCCGCGCCGGCGATCAGGCGCGCGGCGCGCAGATCGTTGGGCGCATTGGCGAGATATTTGACCAGGATCGACTCGGCTTGAGCATATTGCCCGAGCGCCAGCTTGGTCGCTCCCTGGAGATAAAAGCCGGACACGACCCTGGGGAAGGCCGGGCTCAGGCGATCGAAGATCCGATCGGCTTCGGCATATTTTTGCTGCTTGGCGAGCTCGATGCCGCGGAGGTAATTGGCGGTGAAATTGTTCGGTGAGGCCTTGAGGATCGGATCGAGATCCTCATCGGCGGCCTTGAACTTGCCTTGGGCAATGTTGAGGTCGGCGCGGCTCAGCTCGGCCGGAAGGTATTTCGGGTCGATCTTCAGCGCGTCGTCGAACTGGCGCAGCGCCCCCTCCGGATCGCCCCGGACCCGCAGCATCTCCCCTTTGACCTGGATCGCCTCGGCCGAGTGGGGGTCGGCAACGATCGCCGCGTCGATCAGCTTGTCCGCCTCGGCCGGGTCCTTGGCGGCCACAAACCGTGCCAGCGCAATCTTCGGTGGGATGGCGTTCGGGTCGAGGCGAACCGCGTCCCGCAGCATCGCCTCGGCCTTTTTGGGATCGCGCGTCCCCGCGGCCGCCGCGCCGAGCGCCAGCCGGATCTTGCTTTCGACCGCGGGGCTGCGGTCGCCCGGCTTGACCAGATCGACGACATCGGCGAATTTGCCCTGAAGCAGCAAGGCGTTTGCCAGGGTCGGCAGATAATCCGCTTCGTCGCCGTTGCGCTCGCGCGCGGCGCGCGCCTCGCGCTCCGCCTGCGCCGGCTCGCCGAGCCGCAGATAGACCGCGGCGAGCTTTGCCCGGATGGCCGGGTCCTGCGGCGCTTCGCGGATGGCGTTGCGCAGCTCGATCTCGGCGGCCTTGAGATTTCCATTGGCGATGTATTCCTCGGCGCTGGCGACCGAGGCCGGCGACTCTTTCGCCTGCAAGCCCGATCCGGCAGCGGCCAGCATCGCAGCGGCGAGAACCATCCAACGCCATTGCAAACCGCGTGAAGCCTGAGGCATCGACTTTCCTTTCCTTTGCGACCGGCGGTCACGCATCAAGGCCGAGCTGGTGCTGCTGCATCAGGTCGTAGAGGGTAGGCCGACTGATCCCGAGCAGCTTGGCTGCTTTCGACAGGTTCGAGCCGGATTGCGCCAGAGCCAGCTGGATGACCTCACGCTCGGCGCGCGCCCGGGCGAGGCGAATGTCGAGCGACTTCTGATCGTCTTCGCCAGGTGTCTCGAGGTCGAGATCGACGGCGGAGAGCGAGGGCCCTTCGGTCATGACCACCGCGCGCTTTATGCGGTTTTCCAGCTCGCGAACGTTGCCGGGCCACGAGTGGCCCTTGATTGCATTGAGCGCCGATGCGCCGAGGCCGTGAACCGGGCGATTGTATTCGTGCGCGAACCGCCGCAGAAAGAAGCTGGCCAGCACGACCGCATCGGCCAGCCGCTCGCGCAGCGGCGGCACCCGCACCGCGACTTCGTTCAGGCGATAATACAGATCCTCGCGAAAGGCGCCCTCGGCCATCATCCGATCGAGATCCTGGTTGGTGGCGCAGACGATGCGCACGTCCACCTGCACAGGCTTGCGCCCGCCGATCCGCTCGACGATCTGGTCCTGCAAAAACCGCAACAGCTTCACCTGCATCGCCAGCGGCACATCGCCGATCTCGTCGAGGAAGAGCGTGCCGCGATGCGCGCTTTCGATCTTTCCGATCGATTGCCTAATTGCACCGGTAAAAGCGCCTTTTTCGTGGCCGAACAGCTCGCTTTCGAGCAGCGTCTCGGGGATTGCGGCGCAGTTGATCGGCACAAACGGCGCCTGCCCGCGTCGGCTCATGCGATGGATCGCCTGGGCCAGCAATTCCTTGCCCGTCCCGCTCTCACCGAGCAACAAGACCGTCACGTCGGTGGGCGCGATCTTTTCGATATTGCGGAGCACGCCCAGCATCGGCGGGCTGCTCGCGATGATGCCGTCGATCGGCGCTGCGACGGCGGCGTCGTTCAGCCGCCGGTTCTCCGCCTCGATCTCGAATATCTGTTCGGCGCGGTCGACGATCAGCTGGAGAACCTCGATATCGATCGGCTTTTGATAGAAATCGTACGCGCCAAGGGCAATCGCCTGCAGCGCGTGCCCGCGGGTCTCGTTACCGGTGGCGATGATCACCTTGGTCGATGGCGCGATTTCGCGGATTTCCGCGAGCGTCGCCAGACCTTCGGAAGCCCCGTCCGGATCGGGCGGCAGCCCGAGATCGACGATCGCGACCGGAACTGGATCGTCTCTGATGATCCGGATCGCTTCCTGCCGGGAGCCCGCCGAACGCACCTCATGTTCCGAGAACGCCCAGCGGAGCTGCCGAAGCAGCCCGGCATCGTCGTCGACGATCAGCAACGGTTTGGCGGCCAGCGGCATGGGATCCCTATGCTGCGGCAGAGGAGGCGGCTGCCGGCTCGGCGTCGGCAAAAAGCGGCAGGATGATGCGCATCGTCGTGCCCACTCCTTTCTTGGAGATGACCTCGAGGTCGCCGCCGGCCATCCGGATCAGCTCGCGAGTCTGAAACGCGCCGATCCCGTACCCGCCCGACTTGGTCGAGCGAAACGGTAAAAATAGCTCGTCACGAATGAACACATCGTTCATGCCAGGGCCGCGGTCGACGACATCAATGACGGACCGGGCTCCGAGGCGGCGCGAGGCGAGGATGACAGGCTCGCCCGGGGGCGAAGCATCGACGGCGTTTTGCACAAGGTGGGTGAGGGCGGTTCTGAGCCGGTCGGGATCGATCGCCACCGAATGCGCCTCGCCCTCCGCGTGGCACTGGACGATGACGGCGCCGTCGGCGAAACCGGCAGCGACCGCGACAAGGATGCTGTCGGGATCGACACAGGACGCCGGGCGCGGCGTCTGGTCGGCCTTGAGCTGGCCGAGAAGATAGTTCATCCGCGCCACCGCGTCCGCGACCGTTTGCAGCATGTCGCGCTGAAATTCCGGATTGTCGATGTACCGGCGCGCATTCGACACGATCAGGCCGAGCTGGCTGGCGAGGTTCTTGATGTCGTGGACGACAAAGGCGAAACGTTTGCTGTATTCGGTCAACAGCTCGGCGTCGCGCAAGCCCCGGGTCGAGTGTTCCTCGGCGAGATAGCTGGCGGCTTGTCGTCCTGCCGCGCGCAACAGTTCGAAGGCTTCCCAGTCAGGCGCAACCGAATGGTTTGCGCGATCGAGGACGACGAAGCCGACGGTTTCCTGGCGATGCCGCAGCGGGACGGCTAGCCATGCTTTGCCGCGGATGAATGGCCAATCCGCGGTCGGCGCACCCGGGCCCCGTTCCTGGATCCAGCTGCCGTCGCGAAAACCGGCGATGAACGGATCGTGCGCGGGCACGATCGTCTGATCCGAAGCCGGGACCTTCCAGGCAGCGGTCCGGCAATAGCCCACTCCAGGCCGCAGCGACCACAGGGTTCCGGCCGGGCTGTCAACGAACTCGGCCAGGGCGCGAATGACCCTGACCTGAAGCTCCCCCGCCTCTCCCGGCTCGGACACCAGCTCGATGAATTTCAGCCATTCGACGCGATAATCGTAGCGGTGGGTGAAAAAATTTCTGCGAGATTAGAAACTTGAGCCGCTGCCGGAGAGTTCCCGAGGACAGAACGGTGCCGAGCACGACGATGCTGCCCAACAGCATGACGAGCTGCACCACCAGCCCCCAATCACCGCCGAACCCGCGCAGCAACATGGCGACCAGCGCCACGGCGAGCAGAAAGCAGCCGCTGGCCAGCAGCGTCGCCGTGTGCAGCACGACCTGCCGGGAAACGTGGATGTCGACCCGCCACTCCCGGTTGCGCGCCATCGCCAGCGCCAACAGCGGCGCCATGAAGCCCGCCGCGATGGCGCGCCCCAAGGCGAGGCCGGGATCGACCCGGCCGCGCGTGATGAAGGCATCGGAGAACAGGAACAGCTCGTAGGCGAAGAACAGTCCGAGCGCCAAACACACCGGCCACACGTGCCACCGCCGCGCGGGCTCGGTGTTGCGCCAGAGGTTCTCGGTCGTCAGTAGGCCGAAGACGCCGAAGCCGACGCGGACCAAGATCTGCGAGGTGTAGACACCGGTTGACCCGAGGTTTGCCGCGAGCACCCAGGCGTCATTGCCGATCGCCACCGCGCAGAAAACCACCGCGAACACCAGATAGCGCCGTCCGAGGCCGACGTCCCCACCCGCGGTAACCAGCGTCACCGCGAACAGCAGCCAAGCCGACAGCCTGACGCCGTCGAGCAACATCAGGACGCCGACCGGGAATACTGCGGCGCCTGCCATCGCCGCCGCCCAGAGGGCGGATGCGATGCAGCAGCCGATGATGGCGAGACCGGTTCGGCTCGTGCGGCCGCGCAGCAGCATCAGCACGATGACCAGGAGGAAGGCGAGCGCGCATCCCAGGTAGACCGTCTCGGCTACGACGGAGGCCAGATGACCGATCCTATCTCGCCCCGTGATCCCAGAAGATCACCCGGGCTGTCTGCAATAATATGACGAAATCCAGAAAGATGCTGCGGTTCTTGATATAGTAAAGATCGAAGGAGAGCTTATGCCGGGCATCGTCTATGGAAGCGCCGTACGGAAAGTTGATCTGGGCCCAGCCGGTGATTCCGGGCCGCACCCAGTGCCGCTCGGCATAGTAGGGGATCACTTTGGTCAAATCGTCAACAAAGAACGGGCGCTCCGGCCGAGGCCCGACAAAGCTCATATCGCCGCGCAGGACATTGAGTATCTGCGCCAGCTCGTCGATGCGCAGCTTGCGGATGATGGCGCCGACGCGGGTGATGCGCGGATCGCCTTTGGCCGCCCAGCGCGGGCTGCCGTCGCCCTCGGCATCCACCCGCATGCTGCGGAACTTGAAAATCGTGAAGCTGCGGCCGTGCCGTCCGACCCTGTTCTGGCGATAGAAGACCGGGCCTGGGCTGTCGAGCTTGATCAGACACGCCGTCACCACCAGCAAGGGAAGCGTAAACGCCAGCAATCCCAGGCTGACGACGATATCGAAGCCGCGCTTCAGAACCTCGTCCAGCATCCCGCAGCGAAATCCGTCTGAATAGAAGAGCCAGCTCGGCCGCAACGCCTCGAGATCGACCGTTCGGGTCTCCCGCTCCCAAAAGTCCAGGAAATCGGTCACCTTGAGGCCGGAGAGCTTGCAATGCAAAAGCTGCCGGACGGGGAGGCCGCGGCGGTCGTCGGCCGCTACGACGATCTCGCTGGCGCCGAGCCGGTATCCCATATCGGCCAGCGCATCGGGCTCGGATTGCGACCAGTCGACCGTGTCGGAGCGGACCAACGCCGGCTCGCGCGGCATCCTGATGAAGGACAGCGGCAGGAAGTGCTGGTTGCCGCGGGCCTCGACGAGCTGTGCGATTCGGGCGGCCTGCGCGCCGCTGCCGAGGATGATGATGCGCCGCTTCAACAACCCCCGGCCCAGAGTGACCAAAAATGTCCCCCGCGTCAGCGATATGCAGGCGAGCCAGATCAGTGTCGCCTTCAACGGCAGGTTGGCGACATCCCCGAGGTCGTCGAACCCGTCACGCCAGTAGGAGGCGGAGACGACGGCCAGGGTCAGCACGATGACCGAGACGACGAAGATCTTGCCGAGCAGCACACGAAAGTCGACAAAGCTTTCCTGGCCGTAGAGCCCGACCGAAACCATCGCGGTGACGGCGGCGACCGACAGCCCCGCGGAGAACTGGGCGGGAAAGCTCGAAACCCCGAATGCCGTGGGCGTGCCCATGCCCGACTGAGACAACATGTGATAAAAAGCGGCGGCGATCAGCAAAGCGTCGGATGAGACGAGCAGCACGACCGAAACAGGGATGAAATGTCGGAACAGTCTGAGCTGCATCGCCAACTGGAGATAAGTTAACCACGATTGCGGACTGCGCCTTGCGCGACGGCTCCGAGCGCGTACCAATATAATAGCGCCAACGCGCACCGCCGTCCAGTAGAACTCGCGGCCGAGTCCTTTTAACGGCTCGCCGATCGAGCGCACGGATCGGTCAGACGGCGAGATCGACGCATGGGCCGGTGCGAGCGGCGGCGGTCTCGAATTGCCGCGGCGAGCGGTCCAATCCGGCGAGGGCCCGCCGCTGCCGCTCGAACAGGCTGCGAACCCAATCCATTGCCGCCCGGACGCAGGCGGCGCGGCGCAGGTCGCGGTGCACGATCAGCCAATAATCCGCCGCCAGCTCGGGCACCGGCGGCATCAGCCGCTCAAGCAGCGCATCGCCGTCGGCGGCAAAGCACGGCAACAGCCCACAGCCGGCGCCGGCCCGGATCGCCGCCAGCTGCATCGGCATATTGGAGGCGCGCAACGCGATGCGGCCGCCGGCCTCCTGCAAGCGGCGACGCACCCAAGCCGCGGTCGGATAATGGGCCTGCTCCTCGGTGTAGGTGACCCAGCCGTCACGCTCGGACCCTCGCCGACGGTAGACGGTGCAGGCGAACACCCCGACCTTGGCGATGTACAGGTCGCCGCTTTGCGGCGGGTGGTGGCGAACCGCCAAATCCGCTTCTCGGCGCGCCAGGTTCGCCGTCTCCTGCGTCTCGACCAACTCGACGGTCATCGCCGGCTTCAGCGCCGCCGCGGTTTCATCGGCAAGGTTGCTCGCCAGAAAGCTAGCCGCCCATTCGCCGACCGAGATCCGCACCGTCCCGCTCAGCGTCGGCGAGGCGGCGGCGCGGCGGCGTTCGAGCGACAAGGCGGCAATTTCCAGCTGCTCCGCCGCGTCCATCAACCCCTCGCCGGCGGCGTTGAGCCGCAGACCTTCGGGCAGACGATCGAACAGGAGGGGCCCGCCGAACGCCGTCTCGAAGGCGCCGAGCCGACGGCCGATCGTGGGCTGGCTCAGGCCGAGAGCGCGGCCCGCGGCCCGCAGCGAGCCGTGACGCGCGACGGCGAGGAATACCCGCACATTGTCCCAGTCCCAGGCGCCATTGCCGTTGATCATGATACGGTATCGTATCGCCGGTTGCCGAAATCGTCGATCCCCGATCTCTCTGCGTGTCACCAGATTGGGCGGATCGAAGGATGGCCGCATGGAGTGGTTCGATGCTCGTCTTCGCTCGCCCACCGGGCACGCCGCATCGATTGCTCGCCGGTCTCCGCCGGCATCCCATTACCGATATCGGCCTGGAGCGCGAGCGATTGCCGCATCCGAACGCGCTATCTTGGGATATGCTCGCGCCCCGACACGGAGCCGCCGATGTATTTCGATAAGCGCCTTTGGCAGTTGACCCGCGGGCTGCGCGGCTGGATCGGGTTCTCGATCCTGCTCGGGCTCGCCGCCTCGGTGGTCGGCATCGCCCGCTTTGCGCTCCTCGGTGTGCTGCTGTCGCACGTCTTCAACGGCGCGGGCTTTGCCGCCGTCGCGCTGCCGGCCGCCGGGGTCGCCGCGGCCGTGCTGTTGCGCGGGATCGTCGACCATCATCGCACGATGATCTCGCACCGCACCGCAACCCTGGTGCAGGAGGAGCTGCGCGGCCGCCTCTACGACAAGATCGCCGAGCTCGGGCCGGCCTGGTTCGCCGGCGAGCGCACCGGCGGCGTGATGCTGTCGGTGGTTGACGGCGTCGAGCAGTTGCAGACCTTTTTCGGCCAATACGTGCCGCAGCTTTGCATCGCGGTGCTGACCCCGCTTGCGATCTTTGCGTTCATCGCCTTCTGGGACGTGCCGGTGGCGGCGGTGATGCTGGTCTTCGCGCTCTTTACCCTGGTGGCGCCGGCAGTCTTTATCCATGTCGAGCGCCGTTCGAGCCACGGTCGCCAGGGGGCGCTGAAGGCGTTCGGCTCGGAGTTTCTCGATGGCGTCCAGGGCCTGCCGACCTTGAAGGCGTTCGGCCAGAGCGCGGCCTACGGCCGCCGGCTCGCCGACCGGGCGCGCGAGCTCTGCGACAGCTCGCTCAGGGTCTTGTCGACCGGTGTCATGACCCGCGGCATCACCGATTGCGGCGTCGCCATCGGCGCTGCCGCGGCATTGGCGCTCGCCGCCTGGCGGGTGTCGCACGGCGAGATGAGCATTCAGGCGCTCTTGATCGTGCTGATGGCCGGCACCGAGGTGTTCCGCCCGTTGCGCGACCTGCGCATGGTGCTGCATCAAGGGATGCTCGGCCAATCCGCCGCGGCCGGCATCAATGCGCTCCTCGCCACCGAGCCGCTGGTTCCGGCGGGGTCGGCAGCGCCCGCGCGCAGCAGTGCCCCGCTCTTGCCGACCATTGCCTTCGAGGACGTGCGTTTTGCCTATCCCGGCGGGCGCGGCGACGCCCATGACGGGCTCTCCTTCACCGTCGCCGCCGGCGAGAAGATCGGCATTGTCGGGCCGAGCGGCTCGGGCAAATCCTCGGTCGCGCGCCTGTTGCTGCGTCTCTTCGACCCGCAGCAGGGGACGATCCGGATCGGCGGCCATGACCTTAGAACGCTCAATCCTGAGACCGTGCGCGGGATGATCGCCGTGGTTCACCAGGACACCTATCTCTTCCACGGCACGGTCGAGGAGAATCTGCGACTCGGCAAGCCCGACGCCGACCATGAGGAGCTCGAGGCCGCCGCCCGCGACGCCAACGCGCACGACTTCATCGCAGCCCTGCCGCAGGGCTATGCCACCGCCATCGGCGAGCGCGGGGTCGTGCTGTCGGGTGGGCAGCGCCAGCGCCTGGCGATCGCCCGGGCCTTGCTGCGCGACGCGCCGATCCTGATCCTAGACGAGGCCCTCTCTTCGGTCGACGCCGAGAACGAGGCGGTGATCCAGCAGGCGATCGACCGCCTGTCGTCCGGACGCACGACCCTGATCCTGGCGCACCGGCTCTCCAGCGTGATCGGCGCCGACCGCATCCTGGTGCTCGACCATGGCCGCGTCGTCGAAACCGGCCGCCACGCCGAGCTGATCCGCCGCGACGGCCCCTATCGCCGGCTGATGGGCGCGCAGGCCGAGGAGCGCGAGGACGATCTCGCGCTCGCCGAGGATGACCCGGCATGGGTCGAGGGGCGCCGCGATGAGGATAGCGGGGTGTTCGGCGAGACCGCGACCGACGCGATGGCCGCCGGCGCGGCGGCGGTCGGCTGGGGAACCACACTCGGCACCCTGATCCGCATCATCGCGCCGTGGCGCCGCCGCTTCGGCGTCGTCGTCGGCTCCGGCATCGCGCGCGTGGCCGCGTTCATTGGAGTCGGCGTCCTCAGCGCGCTCACGGTCGCCGCGGTCAAGACCGGATCGCCGTTCGGCTGGCTCTTGATCCTGCTGGCGCTGGCGGCACCGCTCGCCGGGTTGCTGCACTGGCTCGAAATCCTGGCTCGCCCACGACATCGCCTACCGCCTGCTGGCCGAGATGCGCATCGCATTGTTCGAGAAGCTCGACACCCTGGCGCCCGCCTATCTGGTGCGGCGGCGCTCCGGCGACCTGGTAGCGCTCGCCAACCAGGATGTCGAGACGATCGAATATTTCTTCGCCCACACCGTGGCGCCGGCCCTGGTCGCAGTGCTGGTCCCATCGGCGGTCCTTGCTGCCCTCGCGGTCGCCGCCTGGCCGATCGCCTTGGCGTTGCTGCCGTTCGTCCTCTATGCCGGCTTCGCCCCGGTGCTGACGCGCACGCGGATCGACCGCCTCGGCGGCCGGGCGCGCGACGCGCTGGGGCTCTTGGGTGCCTATGTCACCGAAACCATCCAAGGCCTCTCCGACCTTGTCGCCTTCCAGGCGGTGGCCGGCCGGCGGCAGGGCTTCATGGAGCTGGTGCGCGGCTACCAGCGGGTCCGGCTCGAGCTGCTGCGTGATCTGTCCTCGCAAACCGCCCGGCTCGAGATCGTCACCGGGCTCGGCGGGCTCGCCGTCGCGGTGGTCGGCGCCCGCCTTGCCGCCGAGCACCAGCTGGCAGCGACGACCCTGCCGCTGTTGATCCTGCTGGCGCTGGCCTCGTTCCTGCCGATCTCCGAGATCGCCCATGTCGCCCGCCAGCTCGCCGACACGATCGCCTCGACCCGCCGCTACCACGCGGTGCAGCAGGAGATGCCGGCGGTCATCGAGGGGCCATTGCGTCCGCCCGAGCCGGCGGGCGGCTCGGCGATCCGCTTCGAAGGGGTGAGCTTTTCCTATCCAGGTGCGCGCCGGCCGGCGCTCGCCGATATCGGGCTCGACATTCCGGCCGGTGCGACGATGGCGCTGGTCGGCCCCTCGGGCGCCGGCAAGACGACGGTCGCCAACCTTCTGCTGCGCTTCTGGGACCCGGGTGAGGGCCGGCTCCTGATCGACGGCGTCGATCTGCGCGAGTTCGAGCTCGACCATCTGCGCCGCCGCATCTCGCTCGTCTCGCAGGACACCTATCTCTTCAACGACACCCTGCGCGCCAACGTGCTTCTCGCCCGGCCCGAGGCCGACGAGGCGGCGATCCGGCGCGCCCTCGATCAGGCGGCGCTGGCCGAGTTTGTCGCGAGCCTGCCCGATGGCCTCGACACAAGGGTCGGCGAGCGCGGCGTACAGCTGTCGGGTGGGCAGCGCCAGCGCGTCGCGATCGCCCGCGCCTTTCTGAAGAACGCGCCGACCCTGATCCTCGACGAGGCGACCTCGCATCTCGACGCGGTCAGCGAGGCTCAGGTGCGCGACGCGCTCGACGCGCTGATGCGCGACCGCACGACGATCGTCATCGCCCACCGCCTCTCGACCGTGCGCAACGCCGACCTGCTGGCGGTACTCGACCGCGGGCGCCTCGTCGAGACCGGCAGCCACGGCGAGCTTCTGGCGCGCAACGGGCTCTATGCCAGGCTGATTCGCCGCCAGATCGCCGGCGCTCGGCAGCCGCTCCGAGCCGTCGGCGATTAGGGGCTAAGGTAGCTGGGTTCCACTCGATCCTTGCCCCTCTCTCGTCGGGGCCGGGCTCGACCCGGTTACCCCAGCGCCGCCGGCGAGGACCTCGTATGGCAACCTCGAGACATTCGGCCGGCGGTGGTCCGGGATCAAGGCGAAGGATGCGGTGCTCGCGGTGGCCCAGGAGGCCGCACCGGCGCCCGGCCGCTGACCTCGGCGCCGGCGTCGGGGGACATCTTGAGAAAGAACGGCACCGACGACAGCGAGATCATCGCGATCCCGACCAGGGTCGGGTAGAAATCGGCCGCCTCCAGCGCCTCCCCGCCACGCCATTGGAGCGCGAGGTGCAACAGCAACGCGCCCGACGCGACGCCGACGGTCTGCGAGAGCTGTTGCGCCATGCTGGTCAGGCTGGTGGCGCGGCTCAGCATCGAGGGCGGCACATCGGCATAGCTCAAGGTGTTGATGCTGGTCATCTGCAGCGAGCGGAAAAAGCCGCCGGCCAAGAGCGCCAGGAAGATCACCAGATGCGGCGTGTCCGGCCGGAAAAGGCTGTAGCCGAACAGAAAGAAGGCGCTGATCACCGCGTCGCCGACGAGCACGAGGCGGAAGCCGAAGGTGCGGATGATCCGCACCGCCGTCATCTTCATCGTCATCGCACCCGCGGCGCTGGCGAAGGTCAACAGCCCCGAGTTCAGCGCGCTGAGGCCAAAGCCGACCTGAAGCATCAGCGGCAACAGGAACGGCAATGCGCCGAGCCCCATGCGAAACAGGAAACCGCCGGTCGTCGCCGCCGCGTAGGTCGGGATCTTCAGCAAGGCGAGGTCGATGACCGGGTGCTCAACGCGATAGGCGTGGCGAACGTAGAACCCGATGCAGACGGCGCCGACGGCGAGCAGCGCCATCACGGCAACGCCCGGCAGCGCGCCGCGTCCGACATTCTCGAAGCCGAAGGCGAGTGCTGCGAGCCCGATGCCGGTCAGCAGGAAGCCGCCGATATCGAACGGCCTGCGGCCCGTCTCGCGCAGATTGTCGATCAAGAGGTTGACCAGAACGACACCCAGAATGCCGATCGGGATGTTGATGAAGAAGATCCAGCGCCACGACGCATAGGTGACGATGAAGCCGCCGAGCGGCGGCCCCATCACCGGCCCGATCAGTGCCGGCACGCTGACATAGGACATCGCCCGCACCAGATCGGATTTCGGCACCGTCCGCAGCAGCACGAGGCGCCCGACCGGGACCATCAGCGCCCCACCCATGCCCTGCACGATGCGGGCGAGGACGAGGGCCGGCAGCGAGCCGGAAAGGCCGCAGCCGATCGAGCCCAGGGTGAAGACGACGATCGCCGCGCTGAACACGCGCCGCGCCCCGAACCGGTCCGCGGTCCAGCCGCTGATCGGGACAAAGACGGCGAGGCTCAGCAGATAGCAGGTGATCGCGACATTGAGGCGCAACGGGGTCTCGTCGAGCGATTGGGCGATTGCTGGCAAGGCGGTGGCGATCACCGTCGAATCGAGGTTCTGCATGAACATCGCGCAGGCGACGACCAGCGGCACCAGGACCTGGCGCGACGCCGTCACGCGCATGCACCTCTCCCGGCCGCCGCCCGAAGACGTCTCAAGAAATGCCGGGACGCGACATCACCCGACATATTGATTGATCCGTTTCATCGGCGAAGGATAGCGCGCGACACAGCCGCAAGCCATCGAGGCTTCAATGATTGCCTTTTTGGTCAAACAGATTTGCTGGCCGGCCCTCGCTGCAATCGTGCTCGCGTTGGGCGCCTGCGACGCGGTGCGGGTGGTCGAAAGCTCGCCGACCGCCGTCTCCGTGCGTTACGACGGCGTCATGAACGGCCTCGACGAGGCGACGGTGCAAGCCGGGCGTGCTTGCGCCGCCTACAATAAGACCGCGAAGCTCAGAAAGGTCTATTACGAGGGTCTCGGCGCCGGCGAGCGCTATGCCCATTTCGACTGTATCTGACGACACCGCTCAGCGGTGCAGCAGCACGTCGCGGGCGCGGTTGATCTGGGTCGCCAGATAGTCCGAGCCGCCATGGTCGGGGTGCAGCTTAATCATCAGCCGGCGATGCGCCTCCCGGACCGCATCGGCGTCGGCGCCGGGGGAGAGGCCCAGGATCGCATAGGCCTCCTCCACACTCATGTTGCCGCTCGCCGGCCGGGCGCCGCCGGAACCGGCCCCGCCCGGCTGCGCGCCGGCGAATTCATCGCGCCAATCGGGGCGCAGCCGGTCGAGATAGGCTTCGAGCAGGCGCGCGCCCTCCTCGTCTTCGGCCCGGCACTCGCGCAGCAATGCCAACAACCGCGGCGGGTCCAGCTCCGCCAACCGCATGCCGGCGAACTGGCCGCGCAGGACGGTGCCGTCCATGCTGCCGGTATCGTGGTCGAGCGTCATCCGCAGGAACGCCGTCGCCACCGTCGAGCTCTGCCCGCCGGCCGGGGTGCGATAGCGGTCGAGGATCGAGCGCAACCGCGCCAGCAGCGGCATCGCCATTGCGAGCGGGACCAGCAATGCGGCCAGCTCGCGCGCCGGAGGCAGGATGATCAGTGCGATCGCTGCGACGGCGGCGACGGTGATCCCGGTCCATTTGAGGTTGCGGGCGAGCCGCGCCGGGTCGGCGTTGACGAACAGGTAGATCAGCAACAGGAAGCCGCCGAGGATCGCAAACCCGCCGAGCAGGTACAGCATCGCCCTTCAGCCGCGCAGCTGCGAAGTCAGCCGCAACACCTCGCCTCCCTTGCCCTCGCCATAGGCGGCGAGGGCGCGATAGCCGCCGGCGGCATAGACCGCGACCGCAGCCAGCAATTCCTTCAGCCGGTCGGCGCTGGCGAGGTCAAAGCTCAGATAGGCGCCGCGCGACAATGACGCGATCTGCTTGAAGGCCGCCGCCGCGACCCGGTCGCGGCCCTCGTGAAACAGGAAGACCGGCACCCCCAGCAGGCCGAGCTCGCCCGCCAGCCGGCACAGCCGGTCGACTTTCTCCTCCATCGCGTCGCCGACAAAAACGAGCGCGTTCACCCGCCGGCGCCCGGTCTCGCGGATCGCATGAGAGAGTACCCGCTCGATCTGGGTCTCGCCGCCGACGCAAGAAACCGAGCGCATGACCCGGTGCAATTCGGCCGCGTTGGTCATCCACCGGCTCGACCGGCATTCGGCGAAGCCGCGATAAAAGACGAGCTGGATTTCGAGCCCGCCGAGGGCCGCGGTCGACTCGAACATCTCGCCCTGGATGCGGCAGGCGCGGTCCCAGGTCGGCTCGCGGCTGGCGGTGGCGTCGAGCGCGAAGATCAGCCGCCCGCGCCCGCCTCCCGGCGCGACCGGCGGCGCCTCTTTGACCCGCTTCAGAAAATCTTCGACTTCAGCCGAGCGGGACTCGGTCGGAAGTCGGCTCTTGTCCTCGTTCATGGGGTCCTTACGCCGGCCGGAGCCAGACCGAGGTGTCGTGAAAGACGGCGCCGCCGCACGGCAGGCCGGGGTCGGCGCTCGTCAACAGATTGATCCCGACACCCTCCTCGAAGGCATGGTTGGGCCACAGCCCCTCGACGACAACCACGCGCGGCTGCAGCCCGTCGAAGGCGCGGGCGTGGACGACGACGCTGCCCTGCCGATTGCCGATCCGCACCCGGTCGCCGTCGTCGAGCCGCAGCTCCCCCAGCGCTTCGGGATGGATCAGGGCGGTCGGCCGGCCTTCGCGGGCGACGCTCGACGGCATGTTGTTGAAGGTTGTGTTGAGAAACGAGCGCGAGGGTGCGGCGACCAGGCGGAACGGCCGCTCCGGATCGCCATCGTCGATCACCGCTTCATGGTCGGGAAACGCCGAAAGCCGCTGATGGCCGGTCCCGAGCGCCCGCCAATCGGCGCGGAAATGGAACCTTCCGTCGGCGTGCCCGAACCCGTCGAGAAAGTGGTGGGTCTCGAAGGGCGGGCGGCAATCGAGCCAGCCGTCGGCCGGGTAGCTCTCGACGCCGGGGAGCCTGCTCGCCCGCAGGGTGCGGTCGATCAGCTCGATCGCGCTGAGGTCGAAGCCGGGGTGGCGCGCCCCAAGCCGCCGGGCGAGCGCACAGATGACCTCGTGGTTCGAGCGGCATTCCGCGTGGGGCGACATGACGGCGCGGCTGAACTGGATGTAGGTGTGGGCGCCGGCGGTGTAGAGGTCGTCGTGCTCGAGGAAGGTCGTCGCCGGCAATACGATGTCGGCCATCGCCGCGGTCTCGGTCATGAACTGCTCGTGCACGCAGACAAACAGATCGTCGCGCCCGAAGCCGCGGTGCACGAGACCCGAATCAGGGGCCACCACCATCGGGTTGGTATTCTGAATGAAAAGTGCGGCGACTGGCGGCCCATCGCCGAGATCGCGACGGTCGCCGGTCAGCACCGGGCCGATCCGCGACTGATCGAGGATGCGGGTCGCCGGGTCGAGCACATCGAGCCCCTCGGCGAGGGTGCGGTCGATCGCGACGAGGCCGTGGTTCGAATAGAGCGCGCCGCCGCCCTCGTGCGCCCAGGCGCCGGTCACTCCCGGCAGGCAGGTGACCGCGAAAAGCTGCGCCGAGCCGTTGCGCGAGCGCGAGAAGCCGTAACCGACGCGGATATAGCTGCGCCGGGTGCTTCCGTAGAGCCGGGCGAAGGCGGTGATCTCGTCCTCGCAGAGCCCGGTGATCCGCGCCGCCCACGCCGGGCCGCGGGTGGCGAGATGCGCTTCGAGCCCGGCGGGGTCGTCGGTATAGCGCGCCATATAGGGGCGGTCGGCATGACCTTCTTTGAACAACACGTGCATGACCGCGCAGGCCAGCGCGCCGTCGGTGCCGGGCAGCGGCGCCAGATGCAGGTCGGCCTGCTCGGCGGTCGCGGTGCGGTAGGGGTCGATCACGACGAGCCTCGCGCCGCGCTCCCTGCGCGCCGCCGCGATGTGGGTCATCAAATTGACCTGGGTCGAGACCGGGTTGCCGCCCCAGACCACGATCAAATCGGATTTGGCGATCTCGCGCCCGTCGACGCCGCGCTTGACCCCGACCCCGGCGAGCCAGCCGGCATCGGAGAGCGCGTTGCATATCGTCAAATCCTCGCGCGACCAGCGCATCGCATGGCGCAGCCGGTTGATGCCGTCACGCTGCACCACGCCCATCGTCCCGGCATAGTAATAGGGCCAGACCGCCTCCGAATCGTGGCGTTGGGCGGCGCGGGTCAGCCGTTCGGCAACCTCGTCGAGGGCGGCGTCCCAGGAGATCGGCGCGAAGGCGGCGATGCCCACGCCCTTCTCGCCGATCCGCCGCAGCGGCCGCGACAGCCGTTCGGGATGGTGCTGGCGCTCGGCGTAGCGGGCGACCTTGGCGCAGACCACGCCGGCGGTATAGGTCTGCGAGCGGGCCCCGCGTACCCGCCCGACGCGCTGGCTGTCGATGCGCTCGACCTCGATCGCGCAGGCGCTCGGGCAGTCATGCGGGCAGACGCTGGGCACGATGTCGAAGGGCAAAGGATCCGCTCCACCCTCAGGTTCGACACAGAATATAGGGAGGAAGGCGCCGGGTCGATACAGGGCGATGCGGCGGCTCGGGACGGCGTCGGCAATCCGAAATTGGTTCGAGGTTCACCCGCCCTGGCATCCACAGGTGATCGGCACGGAACATTTCGCCTTTGGGTCGGACACCTATGCAAACCACAAGCCCGCGGCACCGGGAAAATGGGCTGCATTCACTACAAGATCGGCGGGAGATAAGGGGCGTGGGCTCTTTACAGTTGGAAAGTTGTGCTAGGCGGCCATCGCGGCAAAGGCGGCGTAGAGGATGGGGCCAGCATTCCGTAGCATCCGCCGTGACCGCCTCGCCGATCGTCACGGCCATCGGCTTCCCCCTGTCGGTCGGACTTCGATTTCTGATACACGCCCTGTGGCGGCGGGACAACGCAAGCAGCGCGCCGCGGGAGGGTGACATGAGCTTTGCGTTGACCCCCGAGCAATTGGAATTGCGCGACGCGGTGGCGCGGCTGTGCCAGCGCTTCGGCGACGATTATTGGCTGACAAAGGACGTGGAAGGCGGCTTCCCGCATGAGTTTCATCGGGCGATGGCCGAGGCGGGCTGGCTCGGCATTGCGATGCCCGAGGCTTATGGCGGCAGCGGCCTGGGCATCACCGAGGCGGCGGTGCTGATGCAGGCGGTGGCCCAGTCGGGGGCCGGGTTCAGCGGCGCCTCGGCGATCCATATGAACATCTTCGGGCTGCACCCGGTGGTCGTGTTCGGCAGCGAGGAGCAGAAGCGGCGCTTTTTGCCGCCATTGATCGCCGGCCGGGAGAAGACCTGCTTTGCCGTGACCGAGCCCGACGCCGGCCTCGACACGACCCGGCTCGCCACGCGGGCGGTGCGCCGGGGCGACCGGTATGTCCTTTCCGGCCGCAAGATCTGGACTTCGACCGCGCAGGTCTCCGAGAAGATGCTGATCCTCGCGCGCACGACGCCCTTCGAGGAGGCGGCGCGGCCATCCTTGGGGATGACATTGTTCTACACCGATCTCGATCGCAGCCGGATCGAGGTGCGCGAGATCCACAAGATGGGTCGCAGCGCTGTCGACTCGAACATGTTGTTCATCGACGGGCTCGAAGTGCCGGCAGAGGACCGCATCGGCGAGGAAGGAAAGGGCTTCCACTACATCCTGCACGGGATGAATCCGGAGCGCATCCTGATCGCCGCGGAAGCCGTTGGACTCGGCCGCGCGGCATTGGCGCGGGCCGCACGCTATGCCGGAGAGCGGGTCGTCTTCGGCCGGCCGATCGGCCAGAACCAGGGGATCCAGCACCCGCTCGCCGAGCGCTGGATCGAGCTCGAGGCGGCCGAGCTGATGACCTTGCGCGCCGCCGCCGCCTATGACCGCGGCGAGGAGACGGGCACGGTCGGCGCCTGGGCCAATGCCGCCAAATACTGCGCCGCCGAGGCCGGCTTCCGCGCCTGCGAGACAGCGATCATGACCCATGGCGGCATGGGCTACGCCCGCGAGTACCATGTCGAGCGCTATTTCCGAGAGATCCAGATCGCCCGCATCGCGCCCGTGAGCCCGCAGCTGATCCTTAGCCACATCGCCGAACGGGTGCTGGGATTGCCGAAATCCTATTGAGGGGCGGGCGCGAATCCTCACGCCAAGAGGCGCTGCGCGAGCGCCAGGCATGCGGCAATTTCTCCAGGGATATCCTGTGGCCTTTCGAAGAGCCTGACAAAGGCGTCAACGGCATCACGGAGCGATGCCGCCCTGTTGAATGCAGTGATGTTTATTATTTTGGATATAGTGATCGCGATATTGGCATCCGGATCCATCAATTCCTCGACCGTATGGCCTTCGCCTTCACCGCCTTTCCGGTTGAGCTGAAACAGACCGACGCTGTCTTCCCTCGATGACGTGGTTCTTTGCCTGGGATCGAGCCCGGATTCGGCAAACGCGTTGGCGAGCGCCGTCGCCTGCTGCACCCTGCCGAACCCCTGGGCGGCAAAGACATCGATGATGTGCCTGGCCATGGCGCGGCGCTGGCCCGGAATTTGGTCGAGGTTGAAACCGCCCCCGGCCGTCTCGGACGGGGCCGGAGGAGCCGCCGTCTGGGCGCCCGCGCCCGGTACCCGCCGCCCCAGGACATTGGCCTTCGGAAACTTGGAGACGTTTACCGAATTATGCTGGTTGCCGCCGAGCACCAGGATCGAGCCCTGTCCGTCATCTCCGATATAGAAGCCGACATGACCCAGCGCCGGGCTGCCGCGCGAGCCGACCACGATGCAACCCGGCAAAAAGTCGCCGGCATCCTGGCCCCAGGTCAGCCAAGAGCGCGCGAGGGCGGAGTTGGTGCCGATCAGGCCGCCGCGCTCGACGCAGAAATTGACGAATGCGGAGCACCATGGCACCGAGCTCGGCTCCGGGCCGAGGCTGGTGGTTCTGAAATACTCCGTGATGCGGGTATCGGCCGCACCCTCTGCGACTCCCAGCTCGCCCCGCGCGATCGGCATCCAGGGAAACCCCTGGCCAGGCGCTGGCTGCTGTTCCGGCGGCGGATCGCCGGGAAATACCGCGAAGAGAGTGAAATTTCCGTCCTCTTGCACTTCCTGGGTGAATGTCCCGTTGTCGAATGCGATCG
Organism: uncultured Alphaproteobacteria bacterium; assembly: GCA_963781215.1. Classification (GTDB taxonomy): domain Bacteria; phylum Pseudomonadota; class Alphaproteobacteria; order ATCC43930; family CGMCC-115725; genus AP-15. The sequence goes on along the minus strand of CAWAFE010000046.1, from coordinate 40,608 downwards.
CATTGGCGGCCATTTCCAGCTCGCCCGGCGGGACATCGGTAAAGATTTGGTTGATCATCTCGACGACTCCCTTTGCCGGCAGTAGAGGTCGGCGGCTGAATTGTTGCCCGCCGGCGGTCCCGGCGGGGCTTCGGGTCAACGCCGGGCGGGCTGCTTGAGGTTTGGGCGACCCGCGTGCCGGATCCTCGCCCGCAGCAGAGCCGCGACCCTATCAAACCCGTCGCTCAAGGGATACCCAACGCCTTTTTGTTGATGCAATCCGCAACTTCCTGCAGGGTCTGGTCGCTCGCCTGTTGCAGCCAGGCAAAGTAGAGTGTGGGCACCGGATGCAGCAATTCCGCCCAGCACTCTCGCATCAACTGGCCGCGAGCGGGATCGATCTTCCCGTGGGCGTCAAGCGACAGGGCGCGAAATAGATTGGACCGCGCCGTCGTCGGCGGTCTGACCTTTATTCTCTGGCCGGCGCCCGGAGTTGTCGCGCCCGGCGCCGGAGCGCCGCCGCCGAGCGTGCCTGCTCCGGGAGCCGAGGGCAGGGCGGCCGGCGAGCCGACGCCAGCGGCGGCAGCCGCACCCTGTCTTGCGGCGGCGTCCGAGGCCGCGGAGGCTCCTCCGGTCGCACCGGCGGCTCCCGCCGCGGCGCCGATGATGGCGCCGGCTTCTCTTGTCAGTCCTTTGTCGTCGGCGGTGCTGGCCCCTTGGACAGCCCCGGACAGCGCCCCCAATGTGGCGGTCGTCACCGCGCTCGCTTCCGAGAGATTTGCGATTGCCGCATCGAGCGAGCATTCGCGATGGATCGCCTGAATTCGGCTGACTTCCAGGGCCGGGACGATGCTGTCGGCGTCCCGCTTCACGAGGTCTTTGCGATAATTGTCTATGTTTGCGTAATACGTCCGATTTATTTGCTGTAAGATCAGCGATGCGGTGGCCTTCGCATAGATATCGGCGGCGATCGCCGATTTGGTGCCGGTAGAGATGGTCGCCGCAGCCGTCAGCGCGTGAACCGTGCTCAGCGGAGTAAGCGCGGTCGCCAGCGCCGACAAAATCCCGGACAAGATGTCGAAGCTGGTGTCTACGCCACGCTGGGCGGTCGAAAGGCGGTCGGCGAACGCCTGGCATTTGGTTCCCGAATCGATCAGGACAAGTCCCAGATATTCTTTTTTGTATTCACCGAAAGCCGTCGGGGACAAAGTAATCGTCGTTCCGTTGCTCGCCGTCGCCGCAAATTCGGTTTGAATGGGGTCGGCGCTGATCAATCGATGCGTGTCGCTGATCGTGGTGGCGGCGGTGATGCAGCTGGTGAGTAGCGCCGGTACTGCGATGACGGAGGCAAATCGAAAAACGTTCACCATCGCGCCAACTCCGCTCGGGCTCACGGCATTCGATTGATCTTATATGATTAACCCATCAGTTGATGCAAGTTTCCTCGAATACGCCCGATGATAGGATGCCTTGCGTCGTCTGGGCCGCTTCTGCATCAACCCACTCCTGCGTCGCGTGGCCAGGCGTGGCCTCCGCGACTGAAATCCTGTGACGACGATCTCCGAATTTCTGAGAAGATGCTCCGGGGCATCTCGCCCCACGGGAAGCGCGATATGACTCTGCGCGTCGCGGTCGGCGGATTTGGGGCGATCGGACAGGTGGTGGCCCGGCGGCTCGACGAGGGGATCGACGGGCTGACGCTCGCCGGGGTGTCGGCGCGCGATGTGGTGCGGGCCGAGGCGGTGATTGTGGGGTTCGCGCGTAGAGTGCCGGTGGTGCCGCTGGCGCGGCTCGGGGAGGAGGCCGATATCGTCGTCGAATGCGCGCCGGCGGCTTGTTGCGCGAGATCGCCGAGCCGGCGCTCTGCCATGGCCGCATCCTGATGGTGCTGAGCTGCGGCGCGCTCCTCGATAATTTCGACCTGGTCGACTCTGGCGCGCCGCCATGGCGGGCGTATCCTGGTGCCGACCGGCGCATTGCTCGGCCTCGATGCGGTAGCGGCCGCTGCCGAGGGCGAGATTTCAAAAGTGCACATGGTCACCCGAAAGCCGCCGGGGGGCCTCGCGGGCGCGCCCTATCTCCTGGAGAACAGCATCGACATCGCCCATTTGTCGGAGCCGAAGCGGGTCTTTGCCGGCAATGCGCGCGACGCGGCGCGCGGCTTTCCGGCCAATGTCAACGTCGCCGCGGCCTTGGCGCTCGCCGGCATCGGGCCGCAGCGCACGACGATCGAGATCTGGGCCGACCCCGGCATCACCCGCAACATTCACCGGATCGAGGTCGAGGCCGATTCAGCCCGCTTCTCGTTGCAGATCGAAAACGTACCATCAGCCGAGAACCCGAAAACCGGCCGGCTGACCCCGCTCTCGGTCGTCGCCGCCCTCAAAAAGCTGACGAGTCCGCTCGCGGTTGGAACTTGACGAATTGAGATGAAAATGCACTCCGATCGTGACGTGCTGCTGGTGGTCGATATCCAGAACGATTTCTGTCCCGGGGGCGCGCTCGGCGTGCCGGAGGGGGATGCGATCGTTCCCGTGGTCAATCGCCTGGCAGATGGGTTCGCCCATGTGATCCTGACCCAGGATTGGCATGCTGCCGGGCACGCGTCGTTTGCCGCCGCGCATCCCGGCCGGCGCCCGTACGACACTGTCGAGGTTTCCTACGGCGCGCAGATCCTGTGGCCCGACCATTGCGTGCAAGGGACGCGCGGTGCGGAATTCCACCCCGGCCTCGACATCCCGCACGCGGAGCTGGTGCTGCGCAAGGGCTTTCGGCGGGAGATCGATTCCTATTCGGCGTTCCGCGAAAACGACCGGCGCACGCCGACCGGCCTCGCCGGCTATCTGCGCGAGCGCCGGCTCGAGCGGCTTACACTCTGCGGGCTGGCGACCGATTTCTGTGTGCTTTTTTCGGCGATCGACGCCCGCGAGGCCGGGTTCCACGTTACTGTCGCGGCGAACGCCTGCCGCGGTATCGATGTCGATGGCTCGCTCAGGAGGGCAATGCGCGCGATGGCCGATGCCGGGGTCGAGATTATCGGCGGGTGATCAGGGCGGCGAGAACCGGCGCGGCAGCGGGCGGCGCTCGACCTGAAAGGTGGGCTGCTTTCTCGGCCGGAATTGCGGCGCGTACCCGTCGGCCGGCTCGTGCTCCTCGAACACCCGCGGTCGCGGCGGCGGCCGGCCGGCGGGGTGGCGCAGCGACAGCGCAGGCCGCGCCGGCTTCTTGCCCTTCGCCGGCCGCTCGCTGATCCGCACATCGAGATTGTGGCCGTCGAGCTCGACGCCGTTCATCGCATCGACCGCGCGCTTGGCGGCGCGCTCGGTGGCGATGTCGACGAACCCGTAACGCAGGCGCTTGCCGGTCGCCGGGTCGCGCGCGACCGAGGCGCTCAGCACGATCCCATACGAGTCGAAAGCCTCGGCCAGCTGATCGTCGGACAAATCCGGCGGCAGGTTCGCGACAAAGACGTTGCCTCGGAAATACTGCAATCTCATCGGCTCCACCCTTTCCGGCTCGGCCATCCCAACCCGTGAACTGCGGGTCAGAAGATGTCCGCTGGCGTGTCTGTTTGGGAATGTTGACTTTGCACTGCTGCAATGCAGGCAATTCGGGGGTCGGCACAGGGTTGCACTCGTTCGCCGCTCGGCGGCAGCATGGCGCCGACGGTTGCGTCCGAGGAGATGAACGATGGCTACGGTCAAATCGATCCCCAAAGGCTACGAGAGCGTCACGCCCTATCTGATCGTCGACGGCGCCGCCGCGGCGATCGAGTTCTACAAAAACGTCTTCGGCGCGAGCGAGCGGATGCGCTTTGCCGCACCCGGCGGCCGGATCGGCCACGCCGAGCTGATTATCGGCGGATCGGTGATCATGCTCGCCGACGAGCACCCGGAAATGGGCGCGCGCGGCCCCCACTCGATCGGCGGCTCGCCCGTCGGCATCCATCTCTACATTGAGGATGTCGACGCGGTTGCGAGCCGGGCGGTCGCGGCGGGGGCGAAGCTCTTGCGGCCGGCGGCCGACCAGTTCTACGGCGACCGGCTCGGTACTATCGAGGACCCGTTCGGCCACCTCTGGCACATCGCCACACATATCGAGGACGTGCCTCCCGACGAGATGCGGCGGCGCGCGGAAGCGGCGATGAAGGCGGCCGAGGCGTCGGAGCGGAAATGATGATCCCGCGCAGGCGCAGCCCCTATTCGGCGATCGTCGACCGGCCGGCGCTCAAATTGCCGGATGGCGCCCGGATTGTCGTGTGGACCATCGTCAACCTCGAATTCTGGTCGATCCGGCGGCCGATGGCGAGGCAGGTGTTGCCGGCGCCGACCGGCCAGGTGCTGCAGCCCGATATCCCGAATTGGGCCTGGCACGAATACGGGATGCGGGTCGGTGTGTGGCGCTTCTTCGACCTCTATCGTCGTCTCGGGATCCGCCCGACCCTGTCGATCAACGCGAGGGTCTGCGGGGAGTACGAGCGCGTCGCCGGCGCCGCGCGCGAGGCCGGCTGGGAATTCATGGGCCACGCCTGGGAGCAGATGCCCATTCACAAGGTCGAGGACCAGAAGGCGATGATCGCGAAATCGCTCGACACATTGGAGCGCTTCGCCGGCGCCAGGCCCAAGGGCTGGCTCGGGCCGGGGCTCACCCAGACCTACGAGACGCCCGAGCTCCTGGCGGCCGCCGGGATCAAATACATCGGCGACTGGGTCTATGACGACGAGCCGACGGAAATCCGCACCGGGAGCGGGCCGCTGGTGACCTTGCCCTATTCGGTCGAGTTGAACGACATCCCGATGATGCTCGTTCAGCACCACGAATCAGCCCATTTCACGCAGCGCTGCATCGACAGCTTCGAGCGGCTCTATCAGGAGGGGGCGGAGCGGGCCAAGATCATGGCGATCGCGATCCACCCCTATATCAGCGGCCAGCCGCACCGGATCAAATACCTCGAAGCGGTCTACGACCACGTCAACCGCTACGCCGGCGTATTGCACTGGAACGGGGTCGAGATCCTGGAGTGGTACCTCAGGACCAGAGGGAGGTCGTAATGCTGCCGACCGAGCGCCTCGACTATTCGGCGATCACCGAGCGGCCGCCGCTCGTACTGCCGGGCGGCGCGCGGATGGCGGTCTGGATCATCGTCAATGTCGAGGAGTGGGACCCGCAGGAGCCGATGCCGCGCACCGTGATCACGCCACCGGCGGGCGGCGCGCCGATGCCCGACATCCCAAACTGGGCCTGGCACGAATATGGCAACAGGGTCGGGTTCTGGCGGATGCTCGAGGTGTTCGACACGCAGCAGATCCGCGCGGTCTTAGCGATCAACGGCTCGGCGATCGCGCGCTATGCGCCGATCGTCAAGGCAGCGGTCGAGCGCGGCTGGGAATTCATCGGCCACGGTTTTAGCCAAAAGAACATGCAGAGGGTCGCCGACGAGCGCCTCGACATCTGCAAGACCGCCGCCGCGATCCGCGCCGTTACGGCCAAGAACCCGCGCGGCTGGCTTGGCCCCGGCCTGACCGAGACCTGGGAGACGCCGGATTTGCTGGCCGAGGAGGGCTACGACTACGTTTGCGACTGGGTGCTCGACGACCAGCCGGTGTGGCTGAAAACCCGCACCCGGCCGATCGTCAACCTGCCCTACACGCAGGAATGCAACGATGTGGCGATGATGCTGATCCAGCATCACAAGGCCGGCGAATACTACGACCGCGCGATCGACCAGTTCGAGCAGATCTATGAGGATGCCGCCCAATCGGCCCGGATCATGGCGCTGGTCGTGCACCCCTACATCATGGGCGCGCCGCACCGCCTCAAATATCTACGCATGACGCTCGCCCGCATCCGCCAGCACCGCGACGTCTTGTTCTGGACCGGCGAAGAGATCCTCGACTGGTTTCTGGCGCAGCGCGCCGCCGGCTGAGCCGCCGTCGTCGACGTAGCCGAGATCGCCGGATTTCCAGAAACCGTTGCTGAACTCGGCCGCAGTGGCTTCCGGGTCCCGGTAATAGCCGGGGATCGTCGCGCGCAAGCGGATCCAGATCTCGCCGGGGGTGTCGATCGGCGACGGTCGGCCGTCGTCGTCGGTTTTGATCAGCTCGACCCCCGGCGTGATCCACCCGGCCGAGCCAAGCCGCCGCCGCGCCGCCTCGGCGCTGGTGTCGTGGTCCCGCTTGTTCGGCACAGAGACGCTCATTGCCGCCTCGGACGAGCCGTAGAATTGGACAAAGATCTGGCCGAACTGCTCGATTAGCCACCCGACCGCCGCGGGTGCGATCGGCGCCGCGCCACAGACCAGCGTCCGCCGCGAGGATAGTTACGAGAGGTGAATACCCGGCCGTGAAATAACGGAAGTGTGAGCCCGATCACACTGCAGGCGCATTCGCGATTCTTTCTCCGGCCTGCCGGTGTGCGATCCGCCTTTCCAGCCGGAGGCAACGGTTGCAAGGTGGGTTCTGGTGATGCCCTGCGGCAAATGGAGGAAAAATGGAAGACGCGTCTCGTCTCGCCGACGAACTCGGGCCGTACAAGCTCGTTCACATTCATCGGCCGTCGGTCGGGCTGAAGGCGGTCGTGGCAATCGACAACGTCGCCTGCGGACCTTCGATCGGCGGCGTGCGCATGGCGCCCGATGTCAGCGCCGAGGAGGCCTTTCGGCTGGCGCGGGCGATGACCCTGAAGAACGCCGCCGCAGGCTTGCCGCATGGTGGCGGTAAATCGGTGATCTTTGCCGACCCGAAGATGCCTTTGCCAGAGAAGGAGAGGCTGATCCGCGCCTTCGCCGCGGCAATTGCCGATCTCGTCGACTACATCCCCGGTCCGGATATGGGGACGGACGAGCTGGCGATGGGTTGGATCAAGGACGAGACTGGTCGTGCGGTCGGGTTGCCGCGCGAGATCGGCGGCATCCCGCTCGACGAGATCGGCGCCACCGGCTTCGGCCTCGCCGCCGCGGTCGATCTGGCCAGCCGGGAGATCGGATTGCCGCTGGCGGGCGCCAGGGTCGTCGTCCAGGGCTTCGGCTCGGTCGGCAAGCACGTCGCCCGCTTTCTTGCCGAGAAGGGGGCGGTGCTAATCGGCGCCAGCGACACCAGCGGAACGCTGGTCGACGAGGAGGGGCTCGACCTAGCCCGGCTGATTGCGCTCAAGGAGGCGGGACGCGCGCTGCACGATCATCCACGCGGACGCAAGCTCGGACTCGACGCCGTCATCGACATCCCGTGCGAAATCTGGATCCCGGCGGCGCGGCCGGATGTGATCCACGCGGGCAACGTGGCGCGGCTCAATACGCGGTTGGTCGCCGAGGGCGCCAACATCCCGTGCTCGCCCGAGGCCGAGCAAGCGCTTGCCGACCGGGGCGTGCTGGTCCTGCCCGATTTCATCGCCAATGCCGGCGGCGTCATTTGTGCCGCAGTCGAATATCGGGGGGGAACCGAGGCCGACGCGCTGGCATTGATCGACGGGAAAATCCGCGCCAACACCCAGGCCGTGCTCGACGAGGTGCGGCGTACGGGTGCGTTGCCGCGCGAGGCCGCGATGTCGCTCGCGAGCGGGCGGGTGCGGCGGGCGATGCGGCTGCGGCGGTGGGGTTCGGGGGGAGGGTGAATTGGCCGGGCGAAACGCCCGTTGCCTGACCACCGATGGAGACAGCCATATCAGAAGTACCGGTCGAGGTGAGGAAGACAACGCCGGCGGCGCGCGCCAATGTGCCTGAAATCTCGCAGTCGTTGCGCAACGAGATGGACCGGGTGTTCGACCGGTTCGGCGACAGTTTCGACTTTCCCTCGCTGCGCGGGATGCTTGATGTCGAGCCGGTGTGGAGCGGCGCGAGCGCATTCACTTTTTCGGCGAAGCCGATCGAGATAAATGAGGACGATAAACCTACAATATCACGGCCGAGCTCCGGGGGGTCGATGCCAAGGTCGGATGTGTCTCGTTCTCCGGCGACATGCTCGCAGCGGCAATGATCCGCGCTGCTTTGTGATCCGGTTTGTCGTCGATAGAGGGGTGTGAAGACAACTTCAGAAGGGATGGTCGATGGCGTAGCCGGCCGAGCGCACGGTGCGCACGATGTCGGCTCCGCCCTCGGCGTTCAAGGACTTGCGCAGGCGGCGGATATGGACGTCGACGGTGCGCGCCTCGACATAGACATCATGACCCCAAACCGCGTCGAGCAGCTGCTCGCGCGAGAACACCCGGCCGGGATGCTGCATTAGATAAAGCAACAGGCGGTACTCGGTCGGGCCGAGATGGACCGGCCTGCTCGCCCGCGACACCCGGTGCGCCGCGACGTCGAGCGACACGTCGGCAAAGCGCAATATTTCCTGCGTGGCGGAAGGCTGGGCGCGGCGGATCACCGCGCGCAGCCGGGCGCTCAACTCGCGCAGGCTGAAGGGTTTGGTCACATAATCGTCGGCGCCGGCATCGAGCCCACGAACCCGGTCGCCCTCCTCGCCGCGCGCGGTCAGCATGACAACCGGCAGCCCCCGAGTCTTCGGCGAGCGCCGGATTTGGCGGCATACCTCGATCCCGGAAACCAGCGGCAGCATCCAGTCGAGCAGCACGATGTCGGGCTTCCGCTCGGCGATCTTGACCATCGCCTCTTCGCCGTCGCCGGCCTCGGATACCTCGAAACCGTCCTTTTCGAGATTGTAACGCAAGAGGGTGACGAGCGGCGCCTCGTCTTCGACGATCAGGACCAGCGGCTTCATCGCCGTGCCCATCCGGTCGGAAATGACGCATGCAGGCCCCACACGCCACCGTCGCCCCCGCAAAAGAGGGGGTCCAGAGCCCGCCCCGGACCTGACCCGGGGGCGGCCGTTCTAGTACATGGAGTGCCGGATACCCGCTTTCGCGGGAATAACAGACAAACGGTGGATATTCGATGTGACATTCGGCGGCTAGTTCGTCAGGGCCGTTCGCGAGTCAGGATCTCTAGGCTGGGGTCGCCACCCTTCGGGCGCGCCTGGGTCAGCGCCGTGCCATGCACGAGGTAGTACAGATCCTCGGCGATGTTGGTCGCGTGGTCGCCGATCCGCTCGATGTTCTTGGCCATGAACAACAGGTGCGTGCTGGCGCCGATGTTGCGCGGATCCTCCATCATGTAGGTGAGGAGCTCACGAAACAGGCTCGCATACATCTCGTCGAGCTCCTCGTCCCGCATCCAGACCGAATAGGCCTTGTCGGCGTCGCGGGTGACATAGGCGTCGATCACATCCTTGACCAGCATCTGAGCCAAGCGCGCCATGCGCGGCAGGGCGTAGACCGGCTGCGCCGGAGGCGCCTGGTTGAGGGCCATCGAGCGCTTGGCGACATTGGCGGCGTAGTCGCAGATCCGCTCGAGGTCGCTCGCGATCTTGATCGCCGAGAATATCTCGCGCAGGTCGCGGGCCACCGGCTGGCGCAAGGCCAACAGCCGTATCGCCAAATTGTCGAGATCGCGCTGCAACTGGTCGACTTTTGCGTCACCCTCGACGACGTTGGAGGCGAGTTCGCTGTCGCGCGCCGTCACTGCCTCGATTGCCGTGTTGAGCTGGCTCTCTGCCAGGCCGCCCATCTCGGCGATCGTGTTGCTGAGCGTGCGCAGCTCCTCGTCATAGCCCTTGACGATGTGATCAGAAACCATCGGGAATACCCTTCGCTAACTCAGCCAAAGCGGCCGGTGATGTAATCTTCGGTTTGCCGCTGTTGCGGATGGGTAAAAATCCGCTCGGTTTCATCAAACTCTATCAGTTCGCCGAGATACATGAAGGCGGTGTAGTCGGAGCTGCGCGCCGCCTGCTGCATGTTATGGGTGACGATGGCAATGCAATAATCCGATTTCAATTCGGCGATCAGCTCCTCGATGCGCTGCGTCGAGAGGGGGTCGAGCGCGGAGGCCGGCTCGTCGAGCAGCAGGATCTCCGGCCGGACCGCGATTGCCCGGGCAATGCACAACCGCTGCTGCTGACCGCCGGAAAGCCCGAGGCCGCTTTGACGTAATTTATCTTTGACCTCGTCCCAGAGCGCCGCCCGCCGCAACGCCGATTCGACACGATCCTCGAGCTCGGATTGCGGCAGCCTCTCGTATAGGCGGATGCCGAAAGTGATGTTGTCGTAAATCGACATCGGAAACGGGGTCGGTTTCTGGAACACCATGCCGATCCGGGCGCGGAGGAGATTGAGGTCGCGGCCCGGGGCCAGGATGTTCTCGTCGTCAACCAGCACTTCGCCAGTCGCTCGCTGCCCCGGATAAAGCTCGTAGATACGATTCAACACCCGCAGCAACGTCGACTTGCCGCAACCGGAAGGGCCGATGAAAGCGGTCACGCGTTTGTCATGAAGGGGCAGGCTGACGTTCTTCAACGCCTTGAAGTTGTCGTAATAGAACTCGACGTTTCGGATCAGTACCTTATGACGCGGGGCCGGGGCGGCAGAGCGCTCATTCGTCAAAGGCGGAACCGCCCGCACCGAACTGGTCGAGATAGGGCTCATTATCTCAGAGTGCTCCATGAGGCGAGCAGACGCGCGCCGATATTGAGGCATAGGACCGTGATCGTGATCAGGAGCGCCCCTCCCCAGGCAAGCACCTGCCAATCGGCATATGGGCTCATTGCGAACTGAAAGATGACGACCGGAAGATTGGCCATCGGCGCATTCAGGTTCGTGCTCCAGAACTGATTGTTTAGTGCCGTGAACAGCAGCGGGGCGGTCTCCCCGGCAATGCGCGCGACCGCGAGCATGACCCCCGTCACCATCCCCTGGATTGCCGCGCGGTAGGAGATCATCACGACCACCTTCCATTTGGGCGCACCGAGCGCCGACGCCGCCTCGCGCAGTGCGTTCGGCACCAGGGTCAGCATGTCTTCGGTCGTCCGAACCACCACCGGGATGACGATGATCGCCAGCGCGATCGCCCCGGCCCAGGCCGAGAAATGCCCCATTTGCACGACCATGATCTCGTAGACGAAAAGCCCGACGATGATCGATGGCGCGCTCAATAGGATGTCGTTTATGAATCTTACGACCTCGCCGAACTTGCTGCCTCGACTGTATTCGGCGAGAAACGTGCCGGCGAGGATACCGGTCGGCGTGCCGATCAACGTCGCGATCAGCGTCATCACCAAGCTGCCGAAGATCGCATTCAACAACCCGCCGGCGCTGCCGGGCGGCGGCGTCATTTGACTGAACAACGCCGGGGTCAGCGCGGTGACCCCTTCCTTGAGCAGGGTCCACAGCACCAGCACGAGCCATAGCAGGCCGAAGGCGGTGGCGGCGATCGCCAGGCCCAGTACGACACCGTTGACCACGCGGCGCTTGGCGTAAATCCCCATCGGTCAGCTTCCCGCGCGCTGCTGTAGCCTGAGCAGCAAGATTTTCGCGATCGCCAGCACGATGAAGGTGATCACGAATAGGATCAGGCCCAACGCAATCAGAGACGAAAGGTAAAGATCGCCGACGGCCTCGGTAAACTCGTTCGCCAGCGAGGCCGAGATCGTCGTCCCCGGCTGCAGGATCGAGGCGCTGATACGGTGCGCGTTGCCGATGACGAAGGTGACAGCCATCGTCTCGCCGAGCGCTCGGCCGAGGCCAAGCATGACGCCGCCGACAACGCCGATGCGAGTATAGGGCAGGACGATGCGCCAGACGACTTCGGTCTTTGTCGCGCCGAGGCCGTAGGCGCTCTCCTTTAGCATCGCCGGGACGGTTTCAAATACGTCCCGCATAATGGACGAAATGAACGGCAATACCATGATCGCAAGAATGAAGCCAGCAGTCAGGATGCCGATCCCAAGAGGCGGCCCGGCAAACAGAGCGCCAATTCCGGGGATCTGCCCGAATGATCCGATGATCGCCGGCTGGATATATTGCTGGACGAACGGCGCGAAGACAAAAAGACCCCAAATGCCGTAAATGATGCTTGGGATCGCCGCCAGCAGCTCGATCATCGTTGCCAGCGGCCGCTTGAGCCAGATCGGCGAGATTTCGGTGATGAACATTGCCACCCCGAAGGCGACCGGGACGCCGATCACCATCGCGATCGCCGAGGTGACGAGGGTCCCGTAGATTGGCGCCAGCGCTCCGAACTGCTGCGTGACCGGGTTCCAGACCTCGGTGAAGAGGAATCCGATGCCGAAGGCCCGCAACGCCGGAATCGCGCCGTCGATCAGCGCGACGATGACGCCGCCAAGGATAAGGAGGACGAGCAGCGCGAAGAGAAAGGTGAGATGGCGGAATACCAGATCCCCGATCACACCGCGCCGGGATTTCGGCGCATCCACTCGCGGGAGCGCAACGTCAGCAGCCAAAATCATCCCCCGTTACAGCCACTCGGTCCCCGAGGCTTAATGCCCCGGGGACATCGATCTCAAGTATGCGCAAGGTTAGGACGACTTCCCGTCCCAGACCGGTTTGCCCTCGGGCCCAACTATCTGCTTCCAGCTATCTTCAAAGATCGCAACTGCATTTGGCGGCATCGGGATATAGTCGAGCGATTCCGCCAGCTTGCCACCATTCTTGTAGGCCCAATCGAAGAAGGCCAGCACCTCTTTCGCCCGCTCGGGGTGATCCTGCTTTTTGTGCATCAGGATGAAGGTCGCGCCGGTAATCGGCCAGCTGTCCTTGCCGGCTTGATCGGTCAGGATCAGATAGAAACCTGACGCCTTCTTCCAATCCGCATTGGCCGCGGCTGCCTGGAAAACGTTGCTGTTAGGCTGCAATGTCGCACCGTCGTGGTTGATCAGCTTGGTATGGACCATCTTGTTCTGCAGCGCGTAGGCATATTCGACATAGCCGATTGCGCCCATCGTCCGCGCGGTCAATGCTGCAACCCCCTCATTACCCTTGCCGCCGAGTCCGGTCGGCCATTGAACCGAGGTACCCTCACCCACTTTGTCTTTCCATTCAGGACTTACCTTCGAAAGATAGTTGGCGAAGATGAACGTGGTCCCTGACCCGTCGGAGCGGTGAATCACGGCGATGCTCGTGTCGGGCAATTTCAGGCCCGGATTGAGCTTCGCGATGGCGGGGTCATTCCATTTGGTGATCTTGCCCAGATAAATATCGGCGATGGTTGGGCCGTCGAGCGTCATCTGCCCCGATTGAATACCGGGAAGGTTCACCACCATCACCTCGCCGCCGATGACCGGCGGAAATTGCATGAGACCATCCGTTTCGAGGTCCGCGGGTTTTAGCGGCATATCGGACGCGCCAAAATCGACTGTCTTGGCTTTAATCTGGGCGATGCCACCGCCCGAGCCGATGGATTGGTAATTCATTTTCAATCCGGTCTTGGCGGCGTAGGCTTCGGCCCACTTGGCATAGATCGGATATGGGAAGGTGGCGCCGGCGCCACTGATCTCTGCGGCCTGTGCATTCAGGCCGATCGCGGCGGCTATGGCTATCCCGAAGAATGCGATGCGATAAGGGTTCAAAACATGCTCCATCGTTAGAGAGGGAGAAGCCCACGGGCCGCCCCCTCTTAACGAATCATTCATAAAGTTATATGACGAATTTATTGCAGTTTTATGACACAGGCGCCCGCGGATCGACAGCGATGGGGCGCAGGAACACGGTGAAGACCGAACCCTTTCCTTGCGCGCTTTCAATTTCCAGAAAGCCGCGGTGGCGGGCGACGATGTGCTTGACTATCGCCAGCCCGAGCCCGGTACCGCCCATCTCTCGCGAGCGAGCGGTGTCGACGCGGTAGAAGCGCTCGGTCAGACGCGGCAGATGCTCGCGCGGGATGCCGTCGCCGTGATCGCGCACCGCCACCGATAGGAACGCGATCGGGTCCCGCTCGCCCTCCGGCGCCCGGCGCGAGACGATTGCGGCATCGACCGCGATCTCGGTCTCGCCACGGCCATATTTGATCGCGTTGTCGAGGAGGTTCTGAAAAAGCTGGGTCAGCTCGTCGCGCTCGCCTAGCACGTCGGGGAGATTAGCCGGCAGGGCGAACCGGATGCGCATGCCGCGCTCGCCGGCACGCAATTCCAGGGCATCGGCGAGGTGGCGCAGCAGCGGCGCCAGGGCGACGCTGCCCTGCGGCATCACATGCTCGTTCAATTCGATGCGGGAGAGCGACAGCAAATCCTCGACGAGGCGCGTCATGCGGGCGGCTTGCGCGTGCATGATCGCGAGAAACCGCTCGCGGGCCTCCTCGTCGTCGCGCGCCGGGCCACGCAAAGTCTCGATAAACCCGGTCAGGCTGGCGAGCGGCGTGCGCAGCTCGTGGCTCGCATTGGCGATAAAGTCGGCGCGCATCTGCTCGGCCCGCTTCAATTCGGTGACGTCATGCAGGGCCAGCACCGCGACGGCGCCGTCGAGCGAGGGTCGGCCGATGCGAGCGAAACGGGCGCGCAGGTGCCGCTCGACCGGAGCGGCAACGCCGAATTCGACCACTCTCGCCGCTTCGCCGCGCAAGACCGCGTCCGCCGCCGCCAGGACCGCCGGGTTGCGCAAGGCGGCGGCGAGGTCACGCGGCCCGGAATTCACGCCGGCGAACGGCGCCGCCTCGGCGTTGGTGCCGACGATCCGCCGCCGCTCGTCGATCAGGATCAGCGGGTCGGGCACGGCGGCGATGACGGCTTCGGCCGCCGCCGCGCGCGCCTCGGCGGCGCCGAGCCGCTGGCGCCAAGTCCGCGCCGAACGGATCATCGCCAGCCACAAGCCCCGCGTCGCCGGGCTCAGGCCGCGTCCGATCCGCTCCAAGGCCGGTGCCGCCGGCAGATCGTCGCCGCGGCCCAACCCTTCGACCACTTCGCGCGCGGCCTCGACCGCGGCCGCGTAGCGGCCGACCACGAGGCAACCCAGCGCCAGCGCTGCAAGGCCGGCGACGGCCGCGGTCCCGACGGCGAGCCTGCCCGACCCGACAAGGACCGCGAGGGCCAGAAGCCCCGGCGCCGACACCGAAGCGGCCAGCGCCACGAGCCGACGCAATGCGTTGGCGCGCCCGCCGGTCACTCCGCGATCAGCGGATCGCGTCGTGCGCCGACAGCGCGGCGAGGTTGACGAGATCCGACACGGTCGCCCCGATATTGACGATCTGGACCGGGTACGCGAGCCCGAGGAGGAGCGGCCCGACCGCGGTGCCGCCACCCAGCCGCGGCAGCAGCTTGGCGGTGATGTTGGCGCTGTGCAATTCGGGCATCACCAGGACGTTGGCCGGCCCGCCGAGGCGGCAGAACGGATAGAGTTGGCGCATCAGCCGCTCGTCGAGTGCGACATCGGCGCTGACCTCGCCGTCATATTCGAAGCCGACCGCGCGCTGGTCGAGGAGGGCCACCGCGTCGCGCACGCGCTGCCCGTCCCGGCCCATCGGGTTGCCGAAATTCGAGTAGGACAACAGCGCCACCCGCGGCACGAGGCCGAGCTGGTGCGCCTTCGCCGCCGCCTGGATGGCGATGTCCGCGAGCTCGGCCGGGCTCGGCACCTCGTGGACGAGGGTGTCGGCCAGCAACACGGTGCGCTCGCGGGCGAGCAGCACGGTCAGGCCGAAGAGGACAGAGCCCGGTTTGGGCGCGATCACCCGCGAAATCTCGGCGAGCGCGTCGAACGAGTTGCGGGTGACCCCGGTCACCATCGCGTCGGCGTCGCCGCAGGCGACCATGCAGGCGGCAAAGACGTTGCGGTCCTGGTTCACCATCCGCTGGCAGTCGCGGTAGAGCATGCCCTGGCGCTGCTGGCGCTCGTAGAGAAGATCGGTGTAGCGCTTGTTCTGGTGCGACAGCCGGGCGTTGTGGATTTCCAGGCCCTCGGGCGAGCTCAGACCCATCGCCGACATCGTCGAGGTGATCCGATCCTCGCGACCGACCAGCACCGGCGTGCCGTAGCCGCTGCCGGCGAAGAGGAGTGCCGCGCGGATCGTCTTCTCCTCCTCGCCCTCGGCGAAGACGACGCGCTTGGGCTCGGCGCGCACCCGCTCGAAGATCTGCTCGAGCCCCGCCGCGGTCGGGTCGAGGCGCCCGCGCAGGGTGCGTTTGTAGGCTTCCATGTTGACGATCGGCTTGCGCGCGACGCCCGAATCCATCGCCGCCTTGGCCACCGCCGACGGCACCGCCCAGACCAGGCGCGGGTCGAAGGGGGCGGGGATGATGTAGTCCGGCCCATAGCGCAGGCGCTCGCCGGAATAGGCGGCGGCGACCTCGTCCGGCACGTCCTCGCGGGCGAGCCCGGCCAAGGCCTCGGCGGCGGCGATCTTCATCGCGTCGTTGATCGTCGAGGCGCGCACATCGAGCGCGCCGCGGAAGATGTAGGGAAAACCTAGGACGTTGTTGACCTGGTTCGGGTAGTCGGATCGGCCTGTGGCGACGATCGCGTCCGAGCGCACCGCCCGCACCTCCTCGGGGGTGATCTCCGGGTCGGGGTTGGCCATTGCGAAGATGATCGGCCGATCCGCCATCGAGCGGACCATCCCCCGGTCGACGGCACCCTTGGCCGAGAGCCCGAAGAACACGTCGGCGCCTTCGATCGCCTCGGCGAGGGTGCGCGCCCTGGTCTCGACCGCGTGGGCCGACTTCCACTGGTTCATCCCGTCGGTGCGGCCGCGCCAGATGACGCCCCTGGTGTCGCAGAGGACGACGTTATGGGGCGGCAGGCCCATAGTCTTCAACAGCTCGACGCAGGCGATCGAGGCGGCGCCGGCGCCGTTGACCACCATCCGCGCCTGGTCGAGCGAGCGGCCCGTCAACTGCAGCGCGTTGAGCAGCCCGGCGGCGGCGATGATCGCGGTGCCGTGCTGATCGTCGTGAAACACCGGAATGTCCAAGAGCTCGCGCAGGCGCTCCTCGATGATGAAGCATTCCGGCGCCTTGATGTCCTCGAGGTTGATGCCGCCGAAGGACGGATGCAGAAAGCGCACGCAATTGACGAACTCGTCGACGTCGCGGGTGTCGATTTCGAGATCGATCGAATCGATGTCGGCAAAGCGCTTGAAGAGCGCGGCCTTGCCCTCCATGACAGGTTTCGCCGCCAGCGCGCCGAGGTCGCCGAGCCCGAGCACAGCGGTGCCGTTCGAGATCACCGCCACAAAATTCCCCTTCGAGGTGTAGTCGAAGGCAGCACTCGGATCCCGCTGGATGTGCAGGCACGGGAAGGCGACCCCCGGCGAATAGGCGAGCGACAGGTCGCGCTGTGTCGTCAGCGGCTTGTGCGGCGCGATCGACAGCTTCCCGGGACGGCCGCTGGAATGGAACAGCAAGGCCTCGTCCTCGGTCGCGCGAATGGTGCCGGTATCCATGCTTCTGGCCGCTCCCTCGTCAATCGGCGTCGCCGGGTCGGTCTTGTAAACCATCGCGGCAGCCGATGTGCTTGAAATCATCGGCCGGATCGCTACTACTGCGGCGCGTGACCCGAGCCGACGACACCGCATCATGTGTCGCGTCGCCCCCAGCGGCGCGGGCGGAGGCCGCTCTCTATCCGCCGCTCAAGGATTTTCTCGAACGTCGGGGCTACGAGGTCAAGGGCGAGGTGAGGGGCTGCGACCTCGTAGCCCGGCGCGGCGACGAGCCGCTGGTCATTGTCGAGCTGAAGCGGCGCTTCAGCCTGCCGCTGGTCTTGCAGGGGATCGACCGGCTGTCACTGAGCGACCGGGTCTATCTCGCGGTGCCGCGCCCCGAGGCCCGGCGGCAGCGGCTTTCCCCCGACGGTGCCGGCATCCGCAGGTTGTGCCGGCGGCTCGGGCTGGGGCTGATCCTGGTCGGGGCCGGTAGGCGAAGCGTCGATATCCTCGAAGAGCCGGTACCCTACCGCCCGCGCCAGTCGCCGCTGCGGGCGTTGCGCCTTGCCGAGGAATTCGCCCGCCGCGTCGGCGACACGAATATCGGCGGGGTTGCCGGTGTGCCGATCGTCACCGCCTATCGCCAGGATGCGTTGCGCCTGGTCCGCATCCTCGCGCTCTCGGGGCCGATGCGGGTCGCCGCACTCCGGACCGCTGCGAACGTCCCAAGGGCCGCCCAGATCGTGCAGCGCAACGTCTATGGCTGGTTCACGCGGATCGAGCGCGGCACCTACGCGCTGAGCGACGACGGCCGTGCGGCGCTGACCCGCTTTGCCGACGCGCTGCCCGCCCTGCCGGTTGCCGCCTGACCCGAAACCGCCGCGCCGCCATGATCACCGACCCCGGCGACGAGCGTCTGAGGCGCTACATCCTCGATTATTTCGGCGACGATTCGCGGATCCGGCTGCTGCGCCGCGCCGACACTTTCGGCGCGCCGGTTTTCGTCGTCGATTTCGATCGCGGGACGCGTCATTTCCGCACCCTGGGCTCGTTCGGGACGGGGCTGCAGGTGACCGAGCAGTCGAGCATGGATCTGCTCTACCCGGCGCGGCTCGTCTTCCATTACGAGCGGCTGATGACCTTGGCGCTCGGGATGACCCCGCGGCCGGTCAACGCATTGCTGCTCGGGCTCGGCGGCGCGGCGATGCTGCGCTTCATGCGCGGCTATGTGCCCGATTGCGCGCCGACAATCGTCGAATCCGACGAAACCGTGATCGGCCTGGCACGCCGCTGGTTCTACCTGACCCAGCCGGTCGTGCACGACACCGCGCAGCGCTTTCTCGCCGCCACCAGCGGCGGGTTCGATGCGATCCTGGTCGATCTCTACAACGCAGACGGCCCGGCCGCGAGCGACGAGGTGTTCTGGGGCCGCTGCCTCGACGCGCTGGCGCCGGGCGGCTGCCTCGCCAACAACTGGGCCGATTTCGCGGTCAACCCGAATGTCAGGCCCATGGCCGAGTCGCTGGCGACGGTCGCCCGCGCCCGCGGGCTGGAGCCGATTTTCGTGACCCGTCGCGGCTTCCACGACAACCTCGTGCAATACGTGCCGACCGCCGCGGGGCTCGGACCCGAAGCCGTAACCCAAATCCATGACCGCTTCGCGCGCGGGCGCCACCTCCCCGACCGCGGCCGCGGCATCCTCGAAAACTGCATCGTGGCGACGCGGTTCCCGATCGATTGAGCACTAAACGGCCTCCAGGCATCTGCCGGCCTTCGGAGCTCAGGAATCCCCAGCGACCGGCACCCAAGTCATCTCACTGAGAATGGCGCGTTATAGGGTCGGCCAAACGGAACGCCCGCTGTCACCGTCTGCACGGGTTTCAAATAAGCGTTTCCGCTGCGGGTATTGTTGCGGGTATCGACGAAGGTCACTGGACCCTCGACCAGCTCCATGATTGCCACATCGCCGGGGGCTCCGATTTGAAGGGTGCCGAGCTTCGGCAGCCGGTTGATGATTTTCGCAGGATTGATCGTGGCCATGGCAACGACCTGCTCGAGGGTAAAGCCCAAGCCGAGGAACTTGCTCATCACCCAGGTCAAATAGGGCATGCCCGGTGTGTTGCCGGAGAACACATGGATGTCGGACGAGATAGTGTCCGGCGGACATCCCTGCGCCATCGCGGCTTCCGCCACAGTGTAATCGAAGCTGCCTCCACCGTGGCCGACATCGAAGACGATGCCACGTTGCTTGGCGGCCAACGCCGACGGCAACAGGCTGCCGTCTTGGACGATATTGGTGAAGTCGCCGGACAGATTTGGCGCACCCGAGTAGGCGTGGGTCAAAATATCTCCGGGCCGCATCAGATCGAGGATCTGCGACATCAAGGCGCGGGTCTCGACGCCGCCGATGTGGACCATAACTCGGCCCCCCGTTCCTGCCTGTTCGCAGGCCGCGATCGCCCGCTTCAACGGCTCGATCCCGTTTTTGGCGATCACGTTCTCCGACATGCGTACCTTCGCGCCGATCACGATGTCGGCATTTTCGGCGATGGCCTTCGCTGCCGAGCCCACATCCGCGACGTTGATGTTTGTGAGCTCCGCGATCGGGAACGACGCAAGCCCAGAATTGGCGATGTGTATAAAGGCACAGAGGCGAGTACGCGTCTGCGCCACGATGAAGCGGCGGAACGCGGCGAAGTTGTTGGCTCCGGCATCGCCGGCCGATACGCAGGTCGTCGTGCACTGATGGGCGACCAGCTCGTCGGCCGGAATGCCGATGGCCGAGCCGTAGGGGTAGACGTGCGTGTGGAGATCGACAAGACCCGGCGTCACCAGCTTCCCGGCGGCGTCGAGCACCCGCAACGCGCGGGCCGCGGGAATTTCAGGCTCGAGCGCTTCGACGATCCCATAACGGATCCCGATATCGCGCCTGGCCCTGAGCGACTGACTTGGATCGAGCACCTCGCCGCCCTTGATTACGAGATCGAACTTGTCGTCCGGTGCCATGACGGCCCGCGCTGGACCTGCAAGCGCGGTTGTCACGGCGGCCGCACCCACGGACGCGAGAAAGTCGCGCCGGGTCCCCGTTTCGCCCCCCTCCTGGGAAGAGGACGTGGGTGACGGAGATTCCTCCACCGCCTCCTCAAAGGCGGTCAGGGTCTTTTCGATCGCCTCTTTCGGCATGTCGCGAGTGATGAACACCATGCGCGTGCGGCGGTCGTCGCTCGGCCATTGCGGCAGCAGCACCGGCGGATGAAAGAGGTGCTGCACCCCATGGATCACGACGGGTTCATCGGGGCGGTCGGACAAGGCGACGATCGCCTTCAGGCGGAGGAGATCGTCGCCGCGCATCGTCGCCAGCGCGTCGAGCCACGTCGACAATGCGGCCCATGAAATCGGCTTCTCGCGGGTGATGCAGAAGGCGCGGATGCGGTCGTCGTGCCGGTTCGGATCGAGCCCGTGGTGCTCGTGCTCGTGCTCGTGGCCTTCCTCGAACGCCTCGTCGCGCAGCCAGCGCTGCACGTCCACACTCTTGGTCGCGGGGTCGTAGAACCCGAGGTTGAAGAGCAGCACGGGGTCGACTGCCCCTCCCGCCACCCTCAAGATCGTGGCCGAAGGGTTGAGCGCCGTCAGCCGAGCCGTCAATGCTGCAGCACGGTCGTCATCGGCAAGATCGGTCTTGGTCACGAGCAGCCGGTCGGCGACCGCCGCCTGCTTGACCGCCTCTGGCTGTCGGTCGAGGGTGCCGCCGCCGTTGACAGCATCGATCGTCGCCACCACCCCGTCGAGCGTATAACGCGCCGCGACCAAGGGGTCGGAGATCAGGGTGTGCAAGATCGGCGCCGGGTCGGCGAGCCCGGTGGTCTCGATCACGACGCGGCTGAAATCGGGGATCTTGCCGCTGGCCCGGCCGCTGAACAGATTGAGCAAAGTGTCGACGATGTCGCTCCTGACGGTGCAGCAGAGGCAGCCGCTGCTCATCAGCACCACGTCGTCGGTGGCGCTTTCGACCAGCAGATGATCGAGGCCGATCTCGCCGAACTCGTTGACGATGACCGCGGTCCCCGCCATGCCGGGCTCCTTCAGCACGTGGTTCAAGACGGTGGTCTTGCCGCTGCCGAGAAAACCGGTCAGCAATGTCACCGGGATCAGCGGCGCGGGCTCGGGCGAAGGCATCGGATGACGGGCTCCTCGATAAAGGGCCGGCGGATTGTCGGTCGAATCGCCGCCGCCGTCTTTACCTTTCTCGTCTGGACCGCCTATGGCCCGGCCGCGGTGGCCGCACCGCTGCGCGTCGTGGCTTCGTTCAGCATTCTCGAGGACATCGTCCGTCAAGTGGGCGGCAGCGATGTCGGGGTCACGAGCCTCGTCGGGCGCGACGCCGACGCGCATGTCTTCGAGCCAAGCCCGGATCAGGCGCGCCTCGTCGCTCAGGCGCAGCTCGTCGTCGTCAACGGCCTCGGCCTCGAAGGCTGGCTGACGCGGCTCGTCCAGTCGGCGCATTACCGCGGCCCGGTCGTCGTCGCCAGCAGCGGCATCACCCCGCTTAGCGCAACCGAGCCCGGCGCGGCAAAGCCGGTGACCGATCCGCACGCCTGGCAGGATGTCAGCAATGCCATTGTCTATGCCGGAAACATCGCACGCGCTCTGATGGCCGCCGATCCGGCGCATGCCGAGGCCTATCGCGAGCGGTCCCAGCGTTACCAGGAGGAGCTCCGAGCGCTCGATCGGCAGGTGCGCGAGGCGATCGCGGCGGTGCCGGCGGCCAAGCGGCGAGTGATCACGACCCACGACGCCTTTGCCTATTACGGCCGCGCCTATGGCGTGGCCTTTCTGGCGCCCGAAGGGGTGACGACCGACAGCGAGCCCTCGGCGCAGGCAATTGCCGGGCTGGTCCGGCAGATCCGGCGGGAGGGGATCAGGGCACTTTTTCTCGAAAACATCTCCGACCCGCGGCTGATGCAGGCGCTCGCCCGCGAGACCGGCGCCGCACTCGGCCCGCCGCTCTATTCCGACGCATTGTCGCGCCCCGACGGGCCGGCCGCGACCTATGTAAGCATGCTCGAATACAATACTGCAGCACTGAAGGCGGGGATGCTCAAGAACTGAAGGGTTTTGCAATTCAGCCCGCGGATCGGGTGGCGGCAAGGGTGGCGCGGGGCGGGTCCTCCCAGGTGCAGTCGACGTGGCCAAAGCCGGCGTCGCGGAGTGCCGCGATATGCCCGGCGACACCGTCGGGGAACCGGTCGCAGTTCAAAAAGCCGCCGCCCGGCCGCAGCAGGCCGCAGATCGCCCGATAGCAGGCGAAGATGTCGTCTCGCCGCGGCAGATTGTGCAATGCGATGGCCGAGACCGCGAGGTCGAACGGGCCGCCGACATATTGCGGCCATGCCGGGTCGGTGAGGTCGCACACCGCCCAGCGCAACCGGTCGGCCTGCCGGGCGAGACGCCGCCGGGCGTGGTCGAGCATCGGTCCGGAATAGTCCTGCAACGTCACTCGCGCCGCCGGGAACGCCGCCAGCACTTCCTCGGTGACGGCACCATATCCGGCGCCGATGTCCAGCACCTCGGGCGCCGCCTCGGGCGACAGCCCGGCCGATGCCAGCATTTGCCGCAGCAAGGGGCGCCGTTCGTCGTCGCGGGTCACGTCATGGCCGACCCAATGCGAGACGTACTCGGCCGATTGCCAATCGTGCGGGAACAGCTTGAATTCGGATTCCATCGCTCATTGTCCCTGCTAGCGTTCAGGTGCATTCAAACGATTTGGCGCGGCGCCACCCTACTTTGTCTCCCGGCAAGGCCCGGACCCATTTCCGCCATGGGCACCGGCCGGAGCTTGTCCTCGGGCCGGCCGAGGCCGGACCCGTCGGCCGGTGTGGGCGACGGTCACCTCGCTCGGGCGGAGCAACCACCCGCGCCACGCATCGCGCGCCAGATTTTTTCGCTGGTCGCCGGCATATCGAGGCCGTCCGCAGCGAGCGGCGCCAGCGCGTTCAGCACCGCGTTCATGACCGCCGGCAGGGCGCCGACCGTGCCCGCCTCGCCCGCGCCCTTGGCGCCGAGCGGGTTGAGCCTGGTCGGCACCGGGCGGCTGAGGACATGAATATCACTTAAATTGTCGGCGCGCGGCAGGCAGTAATCCATCAGGCTTCCGGTCAGGAGCTGGCCGGACTCCGGGTCGTAGGCGACCTCCTCCATCAGCACCTGGCCCAGCCCTTGCGCCACGCCACCATGGATCTGGCCCTTGAGCGTCGTCGGATTGATCACGGTGCCGACATCGTCGACGACGGTATAGTTGACGACCTCGACCGCACCGGTTTCCGGGTCGATCTCGACCTCGCAGAGGTGGCAGCCATTGGGGAAGGTGTCCGACGCCGGCCGGAAGGTGCCGGTCTCGTAGAGGCCGCCTTCGAGATCCGCGGGCAGCCGGCCCGGCTGAAAGGCGGCGCGCGCGACCTCCTTCAAGCTGACGGCGCGGTCGGTGCCGGCGACAGAGAAATTGCCGTCAGCGAAGTCAAGATCGGCGGCGGCGACCTCAAGCAATTGAGCGGCGATCTTCTTGCCCTTGGCGATGACCTTGTCGGCCGCCATCCACACCGCGGTGCCGCCGATCACCGTCGAGCGCGAGCCGGTCGAGCCCATGCCGAAGGCGACGCGGTCGGTGTCGCCGTCAATGTATTGCACCTCGGCGGGCTCGATGCCGAGGCGCTCATTCAAGATCTGCTTGAAAATCGTCTCGTGGCCCTGGCCCTGATTCTTGGTGCCCATGAAGAGGATCGCGCTGCCGCCCGGGTTGAAGCGGATCTCGGCGAATTCGAGGCCGGGCGAGGCGGCGCGCTCGATCGCAAAGCCGAGGCCGATGCCGCGCAATTTGCCGCGCCCGGCCGCCTCGGCGCGCCGGGCCGGAAAATCCGCGTAGATGGCGGCGTGCAATGCCGCATCGAGCACCTCGGCGAAGGCGCCGCAATCATAGATGATGCCGAACGCGTTCCGGTACGGCATCGCACCCGCCGGGATCAGGTTCTGGCGCCGCAACTCGACCGGATCGCGGCCGAGCTCGCGCGCCGCGTCGTCGATCAGGCGCTCGATGACATAGATCGCTTCCGGCCGACCGGCGCCGCGATAGGGTGCGACCGGGTTCTTGTTGCCGAAGACGCCCCGGACCTCGACATGCGCGGCCGGGATCGCATAGACGCCGGCCAAGGTGTGGACATTGGCGAAGGTCGGCAAAAGGTTGCGCTCGGATGACAGGTAGGCGCCGTGGCCGGCGAGTGTACGCACCCGCAGCCCGATGAACCGGCCCTCGGCGTCGAGCGCCAATTCGGCCTCGCTCAGATTGTCGCGGGCGTGCTCGTCGGCCTCTATCGCCTCGCTGCGCTCGCAAATCCATTTGACCGGGCGGCCGAGCTTCTTCGCCGCCCACAGCACCAGCCGGTGCTCGACATATTGCCAGCCCTTGGTGCCGAAGCCACCGCCGACATCGCCGGCGATGACCCGGACCTTGCTCTCCGGCACCTTGAAGATGTTGGCGGCGAGCGCGTTGCGCACCCGGTGCGGGTATTGGCAGTCGGCGTAGAGGGTGTAGCGGTCCTCGCCCGGATCGTAGCTGCCGACAGCACCCCGGGTTTCCATGTAGTGCGCATAGACCCGCGAGATCGGATAGCGCCGCCGCACGATGCGGGCAGCACGGGCAAAGGCGGCGGCGGTTGCCGCTTTGTCGCCGGCCTCGAACAGGTTTGAGATGTTGTCCGGGCACTCGTCCCAGACCGGCGGCGCGCCGGGCTCGGTTGCGGCGGCGGTGTCGGTGACCGACGGCAGGGGCTGGTAATCGACGGCGACCCGCTCGGCCGCGTCCTTCGCCTGCGCCAAGGTTTCGGCGACGATCATCGCCACCGGGTCGCCGACATGGCGGACCCGGCCGCGCGCCAGGCCCGGATGCGGCCGCGCGAACATCGGCGCGCCGTCCGGCCGCTTGCGCTGCAACCGCATCGCCATCGTGCCGAGCCCGTCACGAGCGACATCCTCGCCGGTGAAGATGGCGAGAACGCCGGGCAGAGCTGCCCCCGCCGAAGTGTCGACGGCGCGCAGCCTTGCATGGGCATGCGGCGAACGCAGAAACACCGTGTAGGCTTGGCCGGGCAGGTTCAGATCGTCCTGGTAACGCCCCCGGCCGCGCAGCAGCCGCGGATCCTCAAAGCGCGAGACCGGTTGGCCGATGCCGTATTTCGCCATGGGCTTGCCTCTCCCTCTCCCCGCGGGCGGGGAGAGGGTCGGGGTGAGGGGCGTGTCGGCTCAGGGCGAGGCGTGGCCCATGAAGATCGCCGGGATCGGCTGGCCCCACGGTCCGCCAGCGCCGGCGCCGCGCTCCAGGCGGTTGGGCGGAGTGCTGGCGTTCAGCACGTCGGTGTCGGCCCAGTGCTCGTGCACCCGGCCCCACGGATCGGCCCAGTAATCGAACAGCTGGCTGCCGATCAGATGGCGGCCGATCCCCCACATATGCTGATAGCCCTTCTTCTCCAGCTGCTCGTGGCCGGCCATCACGTCGTCGATATCGGCCGCCTCGTAGGACAGATGGTTGAGCCCGCTCTTGTCGCCGCGAATGCAGAAGAACGCATGGTGGTCGACATAGTCATCGCCACGGTCGAGCCGGTTGAACGAGCCGACGACGTTGTTCGGCTCGCCGGCGTAAAACTCATCCGAGCAGCGGAAGCCCAGCGTCTCGCGATACCAGCCGAGCGTCTTCTCGAAGTTCTTGCTCATCACCACGAAATGGCCGAGCCGCTTGATATGTGAAGGGCCGGGATCGACCCGGAACAGTTCGCCCTTGCGGCGATATTTGTCCTCGCCGGAATTCACCTTTGGGCGATGCACCGGGATCGGAGCGAGCATCTGCATGCCGTGGACGATTTCGACCTGGTAGCCGTCGGGGTCGGTCAGGCGGACCCGCTTGCCGCCGCCCGGCTCGTCGATGTCCTCGATCTTCGAGGCACCCTCGACCCGCGCCACCCGCTCGAGGTCTTCCATGTCGGCGGCGTGGACCGCGATGCCGACATAGCGCGGCTCGCCCAATTCGGTGACATGGAGGTGGTGCGGCGCATCGGTGCCGCGCATGTAGAGCGCGATTCTTGGTCCGGTCGGCGCGGACCATGCCGAAATCGGTCAGAAACTCTTCCTGCTTGTCGAGATCGGGCGAGCGCAGCCGCCCATAAGCGAGGTCGTAGGCTTTGATGACAGGCATGACACTCTCCCTGAAATGCGAGGCGAACCGATCTTAGGATATTTCGCCGCGCCCGGCGACTCCCCGGTTGCGCGGCGGTGCGGTAGAACGTCCCATCATTCTGGGAGGCGGAGATGAGCTCGCTTGATCAGTATGCGACGAAATACCAATCCGCGCGGATGGAGCGCCGCGACGGCATTCTGGAGGTCACGCTCCACACCGAGGGGCAGTCGCTGCGCTGGGGGTTTCTGCCGCACGGCGAATTGCCGGAATTGTTTCACGACATCGGCGCCGATCGCGACAACCGGGTGGTGATCCTGACCGGCACGGGCGCCGAGTTCTCCGGCCCGCGGGCGACGCCCGGCACCTCGTCCTTCCCGTCGCGCCCGTCGATCGAGCGCATCGACCGGATTCACTGGGAGGGCCGGCACCTGTTGATGAACCTCCTCAATATCGAGGTGCCGGTGATCAGCGCCATCAACGGTCCGGCCTGGCGCCATTCCGAGATCCCGCTCTTGTGCGACATCGTGCTCGCCGCCGACACCGCGCAATTTCAGGATTCGGCGCATTTCGCCTCGGACGTGGTGCCGGGCGACGGCATGCACATCGTCTACCCGCTGCTGCTCGGGATGAACCGCGGCCGGTATTTCCTGATGACCGGGCAGACCCTGGACGCCGCCGAAGCCTTGCGCCTCGGCCTCGTCGCCGAGGTATTGCCGCCCGAGAAGCTCATGGCGCGGGCCTGGGAATTGGCCGCCGACCTGACCAGGAAACCGACCCTGCTGTTGCGCTACACCCGGCTCCTCTTCACCGAATATCTGCGCCGCCAGATGCACGATCTGCTCGGCTACGGGCTCGCCATGGAGAGCCTGGCGCTGATAGAGAAGCCGGAAGCGGCGAGCTGATCACAGCATTGAGCACAGGGAGGGTTCAGACATGATCGACAGACGCGATGCGCTGCGGCTCGGGATCGCGGCATCCTTGTTCGGCGTGATCGGCGGCAGTGGCGCCAGGGCGGCGGACCAGAAGATGGTGCTCAAGGCCTCGGACGTGCATCCGGAGGGCTATCCGACGGTCCAGGCGGTCGAGAACATGGGCAAGAAGCTCGCCGAGGCGACCGGCGGCCGGCTGACGATCCAGATGTACGCATCGATGCAGCTCGGCGGCGAAAAGGAGGCGATCGAGCAGGCGCAGGTGGGCGCCATTCAAATGGCTCGCGTCAGCGTCGGCGCCTTGGGGCCGGTGGTCGACGACCTCAACGTCTTCAACCTGCCGTTCCTCTTCCGCAACACCGCACACATGGACAAGGTGATCGACGGGCCCATCGGGCAGGAACTGCTCGACAAGGTCACCGACAACCCGAACACGCATCTCGTCGGCCTCGCCTTCATGGACGCCGGCGCGCGCAACCTCTACGACACCAAGAAGCCGATCAAAGACATCGCCGACGTCAAGGGCCTCAAGGTCCGCGTCATGGGCAACCCGATGTTCGTCGACATGATGAACGCGCTCGGCGGCAATGGTGTCGCGATGGGCTACGACCAGGTGTTCAGCGCCTTGCAGACCGGGGTCGTCGACGGCGCCGAGAACAACCCGCCGAGCTTCTATTTCGATAATCATTACCAGGTCGCCAAATACTATACCTTGACCGAGCATCTGATCGTGCCCGAGATCCTGGTATTCTCGCGGCCGGTCTGGGACACGCTGTCCAAGGACGACCAGGCGTTGATCAGGAAATTGGCGCGCGAGGCGCAGCTCGACGAGCGCCGGCTGTGGAACGAGAAGGAAGAACAGGCGATGGCCAAGATGAAGGCCGCCGGCATCGAGATCATCACGATCTCCGACAAGACCCCGTTCCAAAAAGCGGTAAAGCCGGTCTGGGACAAATACGGCGCCAAATACGCCGATCTGATCAAGCGCATCGAGGCGGTGAATTAGCCGCTCCCTCCAGCTTCGGCAACGGCCATGGAGCGTCGCCTGCGCAAGGCGATGGATGCGCTATACCTCGCCTGCGCCGTCATCTCCGGCTCGGCATTGGTGCTGATCTCGGCGGTCATCCCGTGGAGCGTCTACACCCGCTACGTCCTCAACCGCGCCGCCTCGTGGCCGGAGCCGATGGCGATCCTGTTGACCATCGTCCTCACTTTCTTCGGTGCCGCCGCCTGCTACCGCACCGGCACGCATATGCGCGTGTCGATTCTTGTGCGCGCCCTGCCGCGGCCGTGGCAGAGGTTGGTCGAGCCGCTCGCCGAGATGCTGACTGCGCTGTTGAGCCTGTTCATGGTCATCTGGGGGACGCGGCTCGTCGAGGCGACCTGGCACCAATCGATCGCCGAGTTTCCGGCGCTGTCGGTTGGCGTCACCTATCTGCCGATCCCGATCGGCGGCGCCATCACCCTGCTTTTCGTCGCCGAGCGCCTGCTGATCGGGCCGCCGCCGCAACCGGCCGATCTGCATGGCGACTGACCCCGCCAGAAGCCGCCGTCGATGGAAATCCTGATCGTCGTCGGGACCCTGTTCGGCTGCTTCGCGCTGGGCGTGCCGATCGCCTACGCGCTGGGCCTGGCGGCATTGGCCGGCGCCTGGTGGATCGGCATCCCGCTCGAAGCGGTGATGCTGCAGGTGTCGAGCGGGGTCAGCAAGTTCGCGATGCTGACGATCCCGTTCTTCGTGCTCGCCGGTGCGATCATGGCCGAGGGCGGCATGGCCAGGCGGCTGGTGGCGTTCGCCAACGTCCTGGTTGGGATCGTCCGGGTCCGCGGCGGGCTTTCCGCGGTCAATGTGCTCGCCACCACCTTTTTGAGCGGCATCTCGGGCTCGGCGGTGGCCGACACCTCGGCGATCGGCTCGGTGATGATCCCGCAGATGGAGAAAACCGGCTATCCGCGGGTCTTCGCCACCAATGTGACGATCAGCGCATCGGTGCAGGCGCTCCTGGTCCCGCCCAGCCATAACGCGGTCATCTATTCGCTCGCCACCGGCGGCACGATCTCGATCATCAGCCTGTTCATGGCCGGGGTCGTCCCGGGGCTGTTGCTGGGCGCGTCGCTGATCGTGCTGTGCCTCGTGCTGGCCTACCGCAACGGCCACCCGCGCGGCGAGACCGTCCCCTGGCGCGAGGCGGTCAGGATCGCCATCGACGCGTTCTGGGGTCTCGTGACCCTGGCGATCATCCTCGGCGGCATATTGGGCGGAGTGTTTACCGCGATCGAGGCGGGTGCGGTCGCCTGCATCTGGGCGTTCTTCGTCACGATGTTCATCTACCGCGACTATCGCTGGCGCGATCTGCCGCTCCTGATCCACCGCACGATGCGCACGGTGGCGATGGTCATGACCTTGATCGCGTTTGCCGCCAGCGTCGGCTATGTGATGGCGCTGATGCAGGTGCCGGCGCGGGTCACCTCGATATTGCTGACCTTGTCCAGCGACAAGTACGTGATCCTGTTTTTAGTCAACATCCTGCTGCTGGTGCTCGGCTGCCTGTTGGACATGGCGCCGTCAATCCTGATCGTGACCCCGATTCTGTTGCCGGTGATGGTCAAGTTCGGCGTCGACCCGGTGCATTTCGGCATGATCATGCTGTTGAACCTCGGCATCGGCCTGTGCCATCCGCCGGTCGGCTCGATCCTGTTCGTCGGCTGCGCAGTCGGCCGAGTGACGATCGAACAGGTCGTGCGCGAGATCTGGCCGTTCTACGCGGTCATGTTCTTCGTGCTGATGCTGGTGACCTACATCCCAGCCATCTCGCTGTGGCTGCCGCGCATCTTATCGCTGTGACTCGCGCGCGATATTCGCCTCAGGCATGAGCACGCCGCCCGAGATAATCGCGGCGGGCCGCGCCCTGATGGCGAACGCCGACGGGCTGATCGCCATCTGCGCCGCGCTCGGCGTATTGAGCATTCACCCGCCAGGCGCGGCGCCTTGGCGGATGTCCATCTCCGCCTGATTGCTGTCGATGAAGAATTTCGCCGCCCAGTTCAAATATTCGAACCTGCCGTAATCGCTGTCCACCGGAAAGCTCCCCTTGACCCCGCCGCGAATATCGTCGGGGCCGTCGTAGCTTACGCACCGCCTGACAAACGCATTGGCCGCGCAGCCGGCGTCGCGATAGCGCTCCTCACCGGTTTCGAAGTAGAGGATCAGCCAGCAATGGGCGATCTGCACCGAACCCGTCAGACATGCCCATGACACTCCCGCCGACCAGTCCGGCCACAGCCGACCCGGCAGCCGGCCTTCCGGGCGCTGCGCTGTCAGCAATCCGTCCGCGAGACGGCGCGCCGCTGCGAGGAACTCGTCCTGACGTGAAAATCGCCAGCACTCCAAAATCCCGCGCAGCGCGTAGCCGAGCGTGTGGGTTAGTGGGCAGGACGGGTCTTCAAGACAGCAGGCCTCCATCCAGCCGTTTGCGCGCTGCTTGGTTAGCGCCCATCGCACCTGACGCAGCCCGGCCTCCGCCCAGCGTGAATTTTCCTCGACGCGCGCCGCCTCGAACAGCCCCCATGAAACATGCGTCTCGTAGCTCTTGTCGTCCTGAGAGGCAAAGGGCGTCCGATGCCTGCGCCAGCAGCCGTCAGGGTCCAGCGACCCGGCCAGCCAATCTGCCGCCTTGCGCATCGGGATCCGATACGCGTCGCCCAATTCCTTGGCGCCGGCTGCCAGGCCGAGCAGGATCTGTCCGCTATTGAAGGTGACCGGCACCGCCGGCTTCTGGTCGATCGTCCCGCCGCAAAAGCCGCCTTCGGGATATTGGATCGCGACCAGCCAGTCGAGCATCCGCCGGCCGCGCGCCAGCAGATCGGGGTCATGTCGCCGCGCCGCCTGCGCCAGCATGGTCGGCACGATATAGCCGGTCGTCTCGGGATAGGAAGAGCCCCAGCCGGTTATCAGGCTGTAGTGCCGGGCCACCCCGCCATCGGCCGCGCGAGAGCGGTCCTGGGCGTGCCTGAGCCATCCGAGCGCCGCCTCGATCGCTGCTTGCGGACCCGGATCGAACGTCGGCAGTCCGGCGTGATCGATCCGCACTGCATGCTTTGCGGCCACAGGCAGGCGATTGAATTCGATATGATCGATGACCGGGCGAAGAACGCGCTTCGCATACGCCTTCGACAATTGGCGAATTTTCACCGATCGCCTGTCGGCAGCCAATCAGACCGGGCCGCGCAGAACCGTTTGCGCCGGCGGGAAGCCGTCGACTTGGTCCGCCGTCGCATAAATCGTGATCCCCTGGTCCTTGAGCCGGTCGAGGCACGCGTAGAGGCGGCGGGCAGACACCAGCCACATCTGGCCGTCACCGATCTCGTGCCACGTCAGCCCGGCCGCACCTTCGAGCACGGCCGTCATGTAGGCGCGGACCGCGGCGCCATTGGGCCGGTCGATACGGGTGGCCGAGGCCGCCGGATCATGAGCCATGACGCGCAAATCCACCCTCCTGCCCTGCTCGTCCAAGCAAACCGCGCCGAGTGGCGAGTCGATGGTGTAGACGGGTCTCGGGAAGGAGCCGAGATCCTCGAGCACGTGGTAGAACGTCACGGGTCCGAGATCGACGCCGAGCCCCAAGATAAAGCCGTCGGCTTCCAAGAGCCGTCCCAGGGGCGAGGACGGGCCAAAGGCCCGCGAGTCGAGATGATGCCCGCTGACCAGCCAGGCCGCCCGCGGCCCGATTGCCGCAACGGAGTGGGTGGGGTGGAGAGAGCGGTGCGCATCGGGCTGCAGGCGCAGCAATTCGGTGATCCGTCCGGTCCCGGACGGCGTGTTTCGGATGTCGAACACCTCGCCGGCACGCAACGTTTCGGCCATTCCGCCGGTCATCGAAAAGGTCGGCACGGCCACCGTTCCCTTTCGTTCTTCGACGACCATGCCGCGCAGCGCCGCCACCAATGTGTCGGCCCCGCCCTCGACGTAGCCGAGCTTGCTCATCGCGCTGTGGACGAACATCACCGCGCCGCCGGGCAACGGGAGGCCACGCAGAGCCGCGTAAATTTCGGCCGCCGACGTGATCCGCTTTCCCGTCGCGTAACGGCGGTCGGCGCGGTGTTCGAGGACCTGGTTCAGCCGTTGCATCGGTCCCGAGCGGAGCATCGATTTGATCCGCTCCTTAGCGCCCGTCGGCAAGAGCAGGTCGATCAGGCCCCGCAGCGGCGCCGGCGTCAGCCCGTCGAGGGTCTCCGAAACCCGCCGCGTCTCTTTCTCGGCTGAGCGCGCCATGACCACAGGTGCTGTTCGGCTTTCACGAGACATCCACGACCGGCAGAAGCATAACCCAGATTGGTCGCTTCTGCGGGCCTTTTCGACGAGAATGCCGGCTTTCGGCGGCGGTGCGGATCGGGCCGCCGGGAAGCGCCGCGAGGAAAGGGCCGTGCCAATGGTTGCCAAGCGCAATGTCCTCTTCATCATGTGCGACCAGCTGCGGTTCGACTATCTCGGCTGTTATGGCCATCCGCGGCTCGAGACGCCGAATATCGATGCGCTGGCTGCGCGCGGCGTGCGCTTTACCCGCGCCTATGTCCAATCGCCTATCTGCGGGCCGTCGCGGATGAGCTTTTACACCGGCCGCTACATGCGCTCGCACGGCGCCAACTGGAACGGCTTCCCGCTGCGCGTCGGCGAGCCGACCTTGGGCGACCACCTGAAGGAATTGGGTGTGCGCAACGTCCTGGTCGGCAAGACCCACATGGCCGCCGACACCGACGGCATGGCGCGGCTCGGCATCGACCCCGCTTCGGCGACCGGCGTCCATCTGTCACAATGCGGCTTCGAGCCCTATGAGCGCGACGACGGAGTGCACCCTACGAGCCGTCCCCGCCCGCGCTACGACGCCTATCTCCGCGAGCAGGGCTACGACGCGGCGAACCCCTGGGAGGAATGGGCGGGCTCGGCCGACGGCGCCGGTGGTGGGGTATTGAGCGGCTGGCTCCTGGCGCATGCCGACAAGCCGGCGCGGGTGGCGGAGGAGCATTCGGAGACACCCTACATTACCCGCCGCGCCATGGCCTTCATCGACGAGGCGGCGCGCGACGGCCGGCCCTGGTGCCTACACCTCTCCTACATCAAGCCGCACTGGCCCTATATCGCACCGCCGCCCTACCACGCGCTCTACGGCCCGGGCGACGTGCTGGCGCCGGTACGCGCCGAGGCCGAGCGCGCCGATCCGCACCCGGTCTACCAGGCCTTCATGGCGATGCGGCCGTCGCGCAATTTTGCCCGCGACGAGGTGCGCTCGCGGGTGATCCCGGCTTATATGGGCCTGATCAGGCAGATCGACGATCAGCTGGGCGTGCTCTTCCGCTTTCTCGACGAACGCGGCCTCGCCGGCAACACGTTGATCGTCTTCACCTCCGATCACGGCGATTATCTCGGCGACCATTGGCTCGGCGAGAAGGACTTCTTTCACGACTGCGCGGTCAAGATCCCGCTGATCGTGGCCGACCCGGATGGGGCTGCAGATATGTCGCGTGGCTCGGTCTGCGACGCGCTGGTGGAGGCGATCGATCTGGCACCGACCTTCCTCGAATATTTCGGCGGCGTGGTGCCGCCGCACGTCGTCGAAGGGCGCTCGCTGATGCCGTTGCTGCGCGGCGAGACGCCGGCGCAATGGCGCCCCTTTGTGTTCTCGGAATACGACTACGCGATGCTGGAGGCGCGGCTCACCTTGAACCAGCGGATCGGCGATTGCCGGCTCTTCATGGTGTTCGACGGAAGATGGAAATTCATCCATGCGACGGGCTTCCGACCGATGCTTTTCGATCTCCAAATCGACCCGCAGGAATTGCACGATCTCGGCGCCGACCCGCGGTTTGACGGCGAGCGAGGGCGGCTGCGCGAGGCGCTCCTCGGCTGGGCATTGCGCGACCACAACCGGATAACGATGCCGGACGGCCGGATCGCCGGCTACGCCCTGGGACAGCAGCTCAAATCGGGCATCCTGATCGGCTATTGGGACGAGGCAGAGGTGGCCGCTGCCAGAGCCCACCTCGACCCCCAAAGTTAACACCGGGTCCGGCCCGACAAGGGGAAGCCCGCGTCATCTGCCATTGACAAAGGGAATTTCCAGAATTCGTGGTTAATTTTGCACATATGAATTGAAACCTCGCTGGAAATACCGCAATATGTTGTCTGCATCGTTACGTCCCCCCAACGATGCATTTCGCGCCTGTTGGACGGGCAAACCAACAGGACACAGAAGCCCCGGCTCCCCAGCCGGGGCTTTTCTGTATGGCGCTCGGCCATGTCGGGTACGAAGCTCTGGCGCGGCGCCGCCGACACCCTACAATATCCAGGAGACGCCAATAGGAGGAGTCGCCGATGGCGCTCGATCGCGATGCAGAGCGGGTTCTGGAAATGGTGCGCCTCTCCGGGCGACCATCCTACGACACCTTGAGCCCGGCGGAGGCCCGCGCGCTGTTTCTCGCCGGCCGCGAGGTGCTGTCCCCCGAGCCGCCGCCGGTCGCCGAGATCCGCGAGATCGCCGCACCAGGCGCGGATGGCAGCGCGATCCCGGTTCGCCTCTACCGGGGTGCGGGCACCGATGTCGGCGCCCTATTGCCGGCGCTCGTCTTCTTTCACGGCGGCGGCTGGGTGATCGGCGATCTCGACAGCCACGACGGCATTTGCCGCCATCTCGCCAACGCCGCGCGGTGCGCCGTCGCGTCGGTGCATTACCGCCTCGCGCCGGAGGACAAATTCCCGGCCGCGGTCGAGGATTGCTTTGCCGCGACCCGGTGGCTGGCCGAGACCGGGGCGGCGCTGGGCATTGACGGCGCCCGGCTGGCGGTCGGCGGCGACAGCGCCGGCGGCAACCTTGCCGCGGTCGTCAGCCTCTTGGCGCGCGACTGCGGTACGCCAACATTGTGCTCCCAGTTCCTTCTCTACCCTGCGGTCGATTTCGTCATGACCCGCGCCTCGCATCAGCGCTTCGCCGAGGGCTATCTGTTGACCATGGCAACGATGCGCTGGTTCAGCGAGCACTACCTGCGTGGGCAAGAGGACACCACCGATTGGCGCGCCTCGCCATTGCGCGCCGCCGACCTCTCAGGCGTCGCCCCGGCCTTTGTCCTGACTGCCGGCCACGACCCGCTCTGCGACGAAGGCACCGCCTATGCCCGCCGCCTGGAAGAGTGCGGCGTCGCCGTGCAGCATCGGCATATCGAGGACCAGATCCACGGATTCTTGATGATGGGCAAGATCGTGCAGGCGGCAGGCTCGACGCTCGACGAAATCGCCGTGGCACTCCGGGAGAGCTTCGACACGGCGTGAGGGAGAAGGCCCATGACCGGACAGATGATCGATATCGGCGTTGCCGGCGGCGGTTTCAGCGCCTACCTCGCGATCCCTGAAGCGGGGAGCGGGCCGGGCCTGATCCTGCTGCATACGTCCTTCGGCCTCGACCGGCACATGCGCGAGGTCGCCGATCTCTACGCCGAGGAAGGTTATGTCGTGCTCTGCCCCGACCTTTATTGGCGCGTAGCACCGGGATTGGATCTCGACCAAAACGAGGCTGACCGCCAACGGATGCTGGCACTTTCCGAGAAATTCGACCGCGCGGCCGCCATCCCCGACATTACCGCGACCGTGCAGGCTCTGCGTGCCCGCAGCGAGTGCACCGGAAAGATCGGCGCGGTAGGGTTCTGTCTCGGTGGCGGCCTTGCCTATCGTGCCGCCGCGGTGTCGGGCATCGATTGCGCCGTCGCCTACTACGGCGTCGGCATCGAAGCGGCGCTCGACCTCGCAGCCCGGATCAACTGCTCGATGGTCCTGCATTTCGCCGAGAACGACGATTACGTCCCGGCGGCGGCGGTCGCCCAGGTGAAAGAGGCTATTGCCGGCCGCCGGAACTTTGAGGTCTTCACTTATTCCGGAGCCCGGCACGGCTTCAACCGCCCGGACGGGGGCGATTACGACAAGAGTGCGGCGGGCCTCGCGCATTCGCGCTCGATCGCGTTGCTGCGGCGGGTGATGGGGCCGCATTACGATCTCGAAGCGCTGTGGGAGGCGCACACGACCTACGAGTTCGCCACCCGAGATGTCGACGCGACGATGGCGACAATGGTCGCCGACCCCTACGTCAACCACATACCGGTGATGACCGGCGGTGTTGGCGCGGGCGACCTCGCCCGCTTCTACGCCAACCACTTCATCCCGAAATTGCCGGCCGATACCAAGCTGGTGCCGATCTCGCGCACGGTCGGCGCCGACTGTGTCGTCGATGAAATGCTGTTGTGCTTCACCCACGACACCGAGATTGACTTTATGCTCCCCGGAGTGCCGCCGACCGGGCGCTATGTCGAGGCGCCGACCGTCGCCATCGTCAAATTCCGCGGCGACAAGCTCTGTCACGAGCACATCTACTGGGACCAGGCGAGCGTGCTGGTGCAGATCGGCCTGCTCGACCCCAAGGGCCTGCCGGTCGCCGGGGTCGAGACCGCCAGGAAGCTCGTCGACGAGACCCGCCCCTCCAACACCCTGATGAAACGCTGGGCAGAGAGCGCACCCAAAGACAGCTGAGAGGACCAATCGAATGACGGCAATTCCCGAAACCTGGCTCGACCTGTTGCAGCAGAAAAAGGCGATCGCCGATCTGGCGACGGTGATGGCCGACGGCTCGCCGCAGGTGACGCCGGTCTGGTTCGACTATGCCGGCGGCGTCATCCGGGTGAACACGGCCAAGGGCCGGGTCAAGGCGCGCAATTTGAAGCAGGGTGCGCCGGTAGCCCTGTCGATCATGGACCCCGACAACCCCTACCGCTACGTCCAGATCCGCGGCCGCGTCACCCGCGCCAGCGAGGACGGCGCCGACGCGCACATCGACGGGCTCGCCAAGAAATACCTCGGCAAGGACAAATACCCGTTCCGCCAGCCTGGCGAGGTCCGCATCATGTACGAGATCGAGCCCGGCTCGGTGTCGGGGATGAGCTGAGGCGCGGCCTCGCGGGAGGCGGCGGGATGATCGGCTGGCGCGCGCGGCTGGGCTTCCTTGTGCCGCCCGGAAACCCGACCGTCGAGCCGGAAATGATGGCCTTGGCGCCCTCCGGCGTGTCGCTGCATTTCCACCGGATGACCGCCCGTGGCGTGCCGGGCTCGCTCGACGGTCAGGCCGAACGCAACCGCACGATGGTCGACAATATCGACGGCAGCATCGAGCTCTTGGCGATGGTCAAGCCCGATGTCGTTGTCATCGCCCACACCGCGACGAGCTACTACCTCGGCCGCCACGGCGAGGCCGATCTTTTGGCGCGGCTGGAGCAATCCACCGGCACGCGCGTCGTCACCGCGTTCGGGGCGGTGCTGCGGGCGCTCGAACGCCTCGGAGTGCGCAAGCTGGCGCTGGCCGCGCCCTATTCCCGCGAGACGACCTTGCAGGGAAAGGCACATCTCGAGGCGCATGGGCTCGAAGTGGTTAGCTTCGACAATCTGAAGGGAGTGACGAACATCTACGATGAGACCGCCGAACGGGCCTACGCGCTGGCGCGCCTCGTCGACCGCGAAGAGGCCGAAGCCGTGTTCCTGACCGGCACCGGGATGCCGACCTTGCCGGTGTTGGCGGCGCTCGAGCAGGATCTCGGCAAGCCCGTTATCTCCAGCGCCTCGGCGATGATGTGGCACGCGTTGCGCGAGGCCCGGGTGCGGCAGCCGATCGCTGGCTATGGCCGCATTTTGGCCCTGGCCTAACAACCCAAGGCGTGCTCATCAGGCCCGCGCCGCCACGCGCCTTTCACGCGCTCGTGCCGCGGCGGCTAAAGGCTGGTTCAAATCGCGGCGATCTCTTCGAGACGATCGGCCAGCCGGTTCAGCTCCCACTCGCGAGCCAGCGCCGCCGCTTTGTCCCAACTCGGCACCTGGTCGCCCAGGGTGGGGAGAGGTGCGGCGGCGTTCATCGTCGCGATCGACCGGTAGAGCCTCAGCTGTTCCGCCTGGGCCGCGAACCTTCCGTCTGCGAGTGCCGTTTCAAGCGAGCCGTAGTGGCGAAGCAGGCTCGCGGCACCCTTGGCGCCGACACCCTTGACGCCGGGTATCTTGTCCGACGGATCGCCGCGGATCGCGATGAAATCGGGAACCTGCGCCGGCTCGACGCCGTAGCGCTCGCGCACCTCGGCGGGTCCGATCCGCG
Organism: uncultured Alphaproteobacteria bacterium; assembly: GCA_963781215.1. Lineage (GTDB taxonomy): Bacteria > Pseudomonadota > Alphaproteobacteria > ATCC43930 > CGMCC-115725 > AP-15. Next base: position 2,112 of record CAWAFE010000046.1, on the reverse strand, counting down.
CCATTTCCCCGGCGCGCACCGGCTGGACGATCACCGTCGAGGCCGATGCCAACTGAAAGGCGTCCCGGTCGCCGCTCGCCACGATCGCGGTGCCGCCTCGCCGCTCCTCCCGAGCCACCGCCGCGGCGAGGAAATCGTCTGCCTCGTACCCGGCGGCTTTCGCGCAGGCGAACCCGCAGGCAGCGACGAATTGCGGCAGGATGTCTAGCTGCTCGACGAGCTCGGCGTCGAACACGCGCCCGCTCTGATAGCTTTCGAGCGCCCGGTGCCGGTAGGTTGGCGCGTCGAGGGTGTCCCAGCCGACAAGCACCGCGCGGGCCTCTTCCTGCGCGTAGAGACGCAGCAGGAAATTGGCGAACCCGACGATCGCGCCGCCGCCCTTGCCACCGCGCCGCCGGATCGATTTCGGCAGTCCGTGATAGGCGCGATGTGCGAACGAGTCGCCATCGATGACGAGCAGCGGCCGGCTCATGATGTCCCTCCGACGCCCAGGGTGTGCGGGCCTTGACACGCGCCGCGCAAGGCTTTTTGGTGACGACGTGCGAAGGGCAGCACGCCCGGGAGTTGTCTCAAACCCTGCAGCGGAACCTTACGATGTCCGAGACCGAGAAGGTGATGGCGCTGATTGCGGAGCACGAGGTCAAGTATGTCGACTTCCGCTTCACCGACCCGCGCGGCAAGTGGCAGCATCTGGCGCATCACGTGCGCACGATCAGCGAGGATTTTTTGAACGAGGGGGTGATGTTCGACGGCTCGTCGATCGCCGGCTGGAAGGCGATCAACGATTCCGACATGATGCTGGTGCCGGACTGTTCGACGGCGGTCATGGACCCGTTTGCGGCACAGCCCTCGCTGATCGTCTTTTGCGATGTGCACGAGCCGCTCTCGGGGCAGCCCTATGGCCGCGACCCGCGCTCGACGGCGAAGAAGGCGGAGCGCCACCTGGTGTCGACCGGGATCGGCGACCGGGCCTATTTCGGGCCGGAGGCGGAGTTCTTCATCTTCGACGATGTGCGCTACTCGGCCGGCATGAACGGGGCGATGTACGCGATCGACAGCGAGGAGGGGCCCTGGGTCTCGGCCAAGAAGCTGGCCGACGGCAACCCCGGCCACCGGCCGCCGATCAAGGGCGGCTATTTCCCGGTGCCGCCGGTCGACGGGCAGTCGGACATCCGCGCCGAGATGCTCTCGGTGATGGCCGATATGGGGCTCGAGGTCGAAAAGCACCACCATGAGGTGGCCCCCTCCCAAGCCGAATTGGGCTTTCAGTTCTCGACCCTGGTGCGCACCGCCGACAATCTGCAGATCTACAAATACGTGGCCCAGAGTGTCGCCCAGCAATACGGCAAGACCGCCACCTTCATGCCCAAGCCGATCATGGGCGACAACGGCTCGGGGATGCACACCCACCAGTCGGTGTGGAAGGGCGAGAACACGGTCTTTGCCGGCAACCTCTATGCCGATCTCTCGGAGACCGCCCTCTACTACATCGGCGGCATCATCCGGCATGCGAAGGCGATCAACGCCTTCACCAACCCGACGACGAACAGCTACAAGCGGCTGATCCCGGGCTTCGAGGCGCCGGTGCTCTGCTGGCCTATTCCTCGCGCAACCGCTCGGCCTCGTGCCGCATCCCCTATGTGGCGAGCCCCAAGGGCAAGCGCGTCGAGGTGCGCTACCCCGACCCCGCCGCCAACCCGTACCTCGCCTTTGCCGCGATGCTGATGGCCGGCTTGGACGGCATCCAGAACAAGATCCACCCGGGCGACCCGATCGACAAGAACCTCTACGACCTGCCGCCCGAGGAATTGAAGGATGTGCCGGTGGTGTGCGGCTCGCTGCGCGAGGCCTTGGGCGAATTGCGCGCCGACCACGCCTTTTTATTGAAGGGCGAGGTCTTCAACCGCGACCAGATCGAGGCCTACATGGAATTGAAATGGGAGGAGGTGTACAATTTCGAGCACACCCCCCACCCGATCGAATTCCAGATGTACTACTCGGTCTAGTGATTAACACGTTGGAAACGCTTATCGTATCTCTCTAGCGTTAGACAACTCGGCGGTAATTTTTAACCACGGCGAGGCGCACCAACCCTAGGCTCAGAAACGCGAG
>CAWAFE010000045.1:0-69778 GCA_963781215.1 uncultured Alphaproteobacteria bacterium | reverse complement strand
GCGCCCGGCGGTGCGCTTCTTGCACGAACGGAGGCGCAAGGAGAAACCGGCAGGGCCGCGATGGCACCCGACGAACCCAGCACCTTTTTTCGCCCGCCTGGGTTCGGGCATAATGGCGGGCCCCCACTCGATCCGGGAGCCGACTGGCGCGCCTTCTGCTGGCGCAAGGCGCATGCACGGGCTTGGAAGACGCCGCCGCGCGAAATTGCGCTGGCGCGCCTCGCCCGCGCCGAGGCGATTGGTATGACGTACCGGGACTACACTTCGGTGCTGCTCCATCGCGGCGTGCACCTGTGAGAAGGGCTCCGCCGAGGCGGAGCCCCAAGTTGGAACCCGACAGCTCACCCCGCTTTGGCGAGGTTCTGGGCGGCAAAGTCCCAATTGACCAGTGTCGAGAAAGGCCTGAACGAAATCGGGCCGCCGGTTCTGATAGTCGAGGTAGTAGGCGTGCTCCCAGACATCGCAGGTCAGGAGCGCCGACTGGCCCTCGGCCAAGGGAGTGACTGCGTTCGGCGTCGCGACGATCTTCAGCTGGCCCTTGTCGGCGACGAGGAAAGCCCAGCCGCTGCCGAACTGGCCGACCGCGGCTGCCTTGAACTGCTCCTTGAACTTCTTGAGGCCGCCGCAATCGCGGGTTATCGCCGCGGCGAGTTTGCCGGCGGCGCGCCGCCGCCATGCGGCTTCATCGAATTCCAGAAGAAGGTGTGGTTCCACACCTGGGCGGCGTTATTGAATAAGCCGGCTTTCGTGGCGTCCTTGTAGCTTCCCTTGATCAAATCCTCGAGCGACTGGCTCTCCTGCGGCGAGCCCTTGATCAGGTTGTTGAGATTGGTGACGTAGGCCTGGTGATGCCGGCCGTGATGGAAATCGAAGGTGTTCGCCGAGATATGCGGCTCGAGCGCGTTTTTCGGATAGGGCAGAGGCGGCAGTTCAAAAGCCATGGCGACCATCCCGGGTTATGGTGAAAGGGCTTGATGGAGAAACGTCCGTTCTGAGACCGCGTTCCCGCAGCCCGCAGCGCCTTTCTCCGGTCGCGGCGCTTGTCCGCCACCACGACAGAGACCGGTTTCAGACGGCGCTTTTCGCGCCCGCCGCGCGCCGCGAGGCGCTGTTCGCGCTTTACGCCTTCAACTGGGAGATTGCAAGGGTACGGGAGAGCGTCACCCAGCCGGTCCTGGCCCGGATCCGCCTGGAATGGTGGCGAGAGAGCATCGCCGCGGCCTTTGATGGCGGGCCCGTCCGACGGCACGATGTGGTCGAACCGCTGACCATGGCGATCCGCGAGCTCGCACTGACGCGGGCGCATTTCGACCGCCTGATTAACGGGCGCGAGGGCGATTTCGACGCCGACCCGCCGGCGAGCCTGGCCGCGCTCGAGCTCTATGCCGAAGAGACGTCGGCAGCCTTGGTGCATCTCGCGTTGGAGGTTCTTGGCGCCGCTATCCCGGAAGCGGTGCAGCCGGCAGGACATGTCGGGATCGCTTATGCACTCGCCGGCTTGCTGCGGGGCTCGCCGTTTCAGCCGGGGCGGCGACGCCCGATGATCCCAGCCGACATCGCCGCTCGGCTCGGCTTCGACGCGCGGGATTGGGCGGCGGCACGCGGCACGCCGGCGCTGCGCGATGCCGTTGCCGAGATCGCCGCTTCGGCCGAAGGCCATTTGCAGGCAACGCGGCTCCGCCGCGCGGCAATCCCCCGGCCTGCCCTTCCGGCATTGCTGCCGGCGGTCGTCGCGGCGCGCATCCTGACCCGCTTGAGGCGGGCCGGATACGACCCGTTCGACCGCGCGCTTGCCGCCGTGGACCCGATGCAAGGCTGGCGGCTCGCGCTCGCCGCCTTGCGCAACCGATATTGAGGTGTCGCACCGGCGCCGGCCGGACGACGAGGCTCCGCAGGTCGCGCGGGACGTCTTCTATCTCCCCTGGAAGTCCGGGAGGCGGCGGTCGGCCATCGCCTTGATGCCTTCCTTGAAGTCCTCGGTGCGGCGCAGCCAGTCCTGCTCGACGAGCTCACGTTCGGTCGCGGCTTCGATCGCGTCGACCAGACCGCGGCGCACCGTCTCGCGCGTCGACGTGACAGCGAGTGGTGCGGATTGCGCGATTTCGAGCGCCAATGCCTGAGCGGCGGCGCGAACCTCGGCCTGCGCCACCAACAGGTCGGCGAGGCCGATGCGGACCGCTTCGTCGCCCGGGATGCGGCGGCCGGTATAGAACAGGAGGGCCGCCTGCTGCGCGCCGACGAGTCGCGGCAGGGTCGCGGTCAGGCCGAAGCCCGGATGAAAGCCGAGCCGGTTGAAATTGGCGCTGAACCGGGCCTCCTGGCAGGTCACGCGAAAATCGGCAACCAGCGCCAGGCCGAGCCCGCCGCCGATAGCCGCACCCTGCACCGCGGCGACAATCGGCTTTCGGGTGCGAAAGAGACGGATCGCCTCCTTGTAGAGATGCTTCCCGGCCCCGCTGCGGGTACCCTCCGAGACCGTGCCGGTATCCATCCGCCTCGAGAAATCGGCGCCGGCGCAGAACGAGCGGCCGTCGGCGGCAAAGACGATCGAGCGGCATTCGGGATCGGCGTCGAGCCGCTCGAACGCCTCGCCGATCTCGGCGACCAGCGCGCTGTCGAAGAAATTATGCGGCGGCCGACGCATCTCGACGGTGGCGACAAAGCCGTCGCGACTGACCCCGATCTCGCGGTAGACGGGCGTGTCGGTCATGCTGCAAGCTCCTCTTTTCCCATAGGGCACAACGACTAATTTACCTTGGCCTGTTTTTCAGAAAAGGATCAGGTCGGATTCGTGCACTGATTGTCTCCGAAGGCCGGCAGACCGGATGTGGTTGCCCGCCCGCGGCTGTTCGGCATAGGCGGCAAGGACTGTCTCATAGATACGGGGCCCGGCCAACGGGTTCGTCAGGCGCAGCTAAGGCCTCGCGCTGGCATCGCGCGTCCGTTAGGATCATTGCATTACAGGCATCCGGAAGGAGAAGGGTCATGGCTCTCGCCTACAACGTCATCGATGCCGACGGCCACATTCTGGAGCCGCTCGACCTCTGGGACAAATACATCGAGCCCGAATTCCGCGAGCGCCGGCCGCGGTTTACCATCGACCAGAACGGCAAGGAGCGCCTCGCGGTCGAGGGCAAATTGCTGGGCAACCCGCGGGGGATCGGCAGCCTCGGTTCGGTCGGGGTGCGGCAAGGCACGGTCAAGCTCGACAGCCTCAAATATGCCGAAGGGAAGAAGGGCGGGTTCGACCCGCACGCGCGCATCGTCGACATGGATGCCGACGGCATCGACGCCGCTTTCCTGTATCCGAGCCTCGGGCTGTTCGCCGGCGCGGTCGAGGACCCCGGACTCGCGGGCGCGATGTGCCGCGCCTACAACCGCTGGCTCGCCGATTACTGCAAGCCCTATCCCGACCGCCTGTTCGGGGTCGCGATGCTGCCGATGCAGTCGGTCGAGCTGGCGATCGGGGAGATGCGCTACGCGCGCGAAACGCTCGGGATGCGCGGCGGGTTCTTGCGGCCGAACCCTTACCACGGCAACAAGATGATCAGCGACCCGATGTACGAGCCGTTCTGGGCGATGGCCGAGGAGCTCGACTTCTCGATCGGCTTCCACGAAGGCTCGACCAACGCGATGCCGACCGTCGGCGTCGACCGCTTCGAAGGGGACCGTGCAGCGCGCCACATGATCAGCCACACGATGGAGATGATGCTGGCGGCGATGAGCGTGATCTGGGGTGGTGTCGTCGATCGTCACCCGCGGTTGCGCGTCGCGTTCCTCGAATCGGGTGGCGGCTGGATGGCACCCTGGCTCGACCGCATGGACCGGCATTTCGACGACCACGGCTTCAACGACACCGCCCCGAAGATGCGGCCGAGCGAGCTGTTCCAGCGCAATTGCTGGATTTCGTTCGAGCCGGTCGAAAACAGCATCGCGGTGCTGGCCGACTATATCGGCCCGCACAAGATCATGTGGGCGACCGATTATCCGCATCAGGATGGCTTCTTCCCGGGTGCGCCGGAGATGGTCCGCGAGCGGCTTGGGCCATTGTCCGCCGAGGCGAAGCACCAGGTGATGGCCGGCGGTGCCTTGGGCTTTTACGGCATGAACTGATTTGTGCGGTTCCGGTCGCGGGCCTCCGATCCGGGCCCGCGAGGCCGCACGTCACCCGACATCGCCGGGAGCGCAATTCTCCAAGTTTGACGCCGTCAACTTCGTCTAAGCCGAGGACGGCTACGAGCAACTCCCGCAAGGAAGCCTCGTCGCGAGCGAGACGCCGTTGCATACTTCGCCGCATCTTCTCATGGCTCATCCCGGTTATGTATGGCTCAACCGCCTGCACTGCGTCGGCATGAGCAAAGCCTTCGTTGAGCGGTTGGAGGTAGCCTTCGATGTCTCTGTGGTGCGCTGACCGGCGAGGGTCGGGGCAACGTGTAAACTGAAAGACAATCATGACCCTTCTGCTGCTGGCGCTTCTCATTGGGATCGTCGCCGGACTGCGTACCCTGACGGCGCCGGCCGCGATCAGCTGGGCTGCGCATCTGGGGTGGCTGCACCTTGACGGTACCTGGCTCGCGTTCCTGGGATATGTCTGGACGCCCTGGGTCCTGACGCTGCTGGCGCTCGTCGAGCTTGTCACCGATCAGCTCCCTTCGACGCCGAGCCGGACGGTACCCGTCCAGTTTGGCGCTCGCATCGTGACGGGCGCGATCTCGGGCGCGGCGATCGGCGCGGCCGCCGGGATGCTGGTGGCCGGCGGAGTTGCGGGCGTCCTGGGTGCGGTAATCGGCACTTTCGGCGGGCGCGCTGCGCGCGCGAAGCTGGCGACCGCTTTCGGCAGAGACATGCCGGCAGCGTTGATTGAGGATGCGGCCGCGATCGTCGCTGCAATCGTCATCGTGCGGATGATCCCATGAACCGACGCTTCGACGCGATTGTCATCGGCGCCGAGCAGGCTGGTCTATCGCTGGCCGGGCGGCTGACCGATGCCGGGGTGTCGGTCGCCGTCATTGAGCGGAAGCTATTCGACGGAACCTGCGTTCAAATAGAAGCGCCCAGCCTAATATTCACTCCGCCAGGGTAAGCCCGTGAGCCGAACGCCTCAACCAAGCACCAACCCGCACTTTGTTTCGGGCGAGGCTGGTGGCGACCGCATTATTCGCTTTCAACTCGACCCGCGGCTGGCAGCTAGGGCATGCTGGTCGCGAAATGACCGAATTGGTCAGGAATGCCAAGCCGCCGCTGCTGTCCCGCCACTCGGCCGGGTCCATTTCGGGGGCGCGTCGATGGGCAGGCGTCGCGGGCTTCGTTCGAACTAAAGGAGAATTCGCTATGTCGCAATCAAAGCGCTTCACCCATGAAAGCGGCGCACCGGTTGCCGATAACACCAACATTATGACCGCCGGTCCGCGCGGTCCGGCGCTATTGCAGGACATCTGGCTGCTCGAAAAGCTGGCGCATTTCGACCGCGAAGTGATCCCGGAGCGCCGCATGCATGCAAAGGGCTGGGGCGCGTATGGCAACTTCACCGTGACACACGACATCACGCGCTTCACGAAGGCGAAGATCTTTTCCGAACTCGGAAAGCAGACGCCTATGTTTGCCCGCTTCTCGACTGTCGCCGGCGAACGGGGCGCCGCCGACGCCGAGCGTGACATCCGCGGCTTTGCGCTTAAGTTCTACACGGAGGAGGGTAATTGGGACATCGTCGGCAATAACACGCCGGTGTTCTTCTTTCGCGACCCGCTGCGCTTTCCCGATCTCAACCACGCGATCAAGCGCGACCCGCGCACCGGCCTGCGCAGCGCCGACAACAATTGGGATTTCTGGACATTATTGCCCGAAGCGCTGCACCAGGTCACGATCGTGATGTCGGACCGCGGCCTCCCTCGGAGCTTCCGCCATATGCATGGCTTTGGCAGCCACACCTTCTCGATGATCAATGCCGCCAATGAGCGAGAATGGGTCAAATTCCATTTCCGGACCCGGCAGGGCATCGAGAACCTGACCGACGCCGAGGCCGAGGCCCTCGTGGCAAAAGACCGCGAAAGCCACGGCCGTGACTTGTTCAACGCGATTGAGGCCGGCGACTTCCCGCGCTGGACGCTTTTCATCCAGGTGATGACCCAAGCGCAGGCGAAGACGCATCGCCACAACCCATTCGATCTGACCAAGGTCTGGCCGAAAGCCGAGTATCCGCTGATCGAGGTCGGTGTCATGGAGCTCAACCGCTGGCCGGACAACTATTTTGCCGAAGTCGAGCAGGCGGCGTTCGGGCCGTCGAACGTCGTCCCCGGCATCGGCTTCTCTCCGGACCGGATGCTGCAGGCGCGCCTGTTCTCGTACAACGACGCGGTTCGTTACCGTCTCGGTGTCAATTTCTATCAGATCCCGGTCAATGCGCCGAAATGCCCGTTCATGAGCTATCACCGCGACGGAGCAATGCGGGTTGACGGCAATCTCGGCGGCACGACCAGCTTCAACCCGAACAGCGCCGGGTTATGGGACAACCAGCCCGACTTCGCCGAGCCGCCGCTACCCATTGAAGGAGAGGCGGCCCACTACAACCATTACGCCGACGACGATCACTGGGAGCAGCCCGGGAATCTTTTTCGGCTGATGACGCCGGCGCAGCAGCAGGTGCTGTTCGAGAACACTGCCCGCGCGATGGGCGATGCGCGCTTTCATATCAAGGAGCGGCATATCGCCAACTGTTCCAAGGCCGATCCAGCCTATGGCGCCGGTGTCGCCGAGGCCGTCAGCAAGCTCCGCTCGACGGTCCCCGAATGATCGAAGAGTTCACGCCGGCGCCGGTTAAGGCAACGGACGGGCCGCTTCCACCTTTGCGTCGACGATGAGTGTAAGTTACGATGTCTTTGCCGCTTTGCGGATCGTTTGCCGGCCAAGTGGTCCATCTGCGGCGTCAGGAGCATAAAATGACCGGTTTGCAGACGGCAGCGCGCAACGTCGAAGCCGACCCGGCTGCGGATTTCGACGCGGTCATCCTCGGCGCCGGCGTTTCCGGCCTCTACCAGCTCTACCGGCTGCGCCAGCTCGGCCTCAGAGTACGGGTGTTCGAGACCGGCACCGGTGTCGGCGGCACCTGGTACTGGAACCGCTATCCCGGCGCCCGCTTCGATTCGGAGAGCTATACCTACGGCTACTCCTTTTCGCCGGAGCTGCTGGAGGAATGGCACTGGGCCGAGCGCTTCTCAGGTCAGCCCGAGAACGAGCGGTATCTGAATTATGTCGCCGACAAGTTCGACCTGCGCCGCGACATCCAGTGCAACAGCCGAGTTGCCGCCGCGCATTACCAGGAAGACACGCGTAGCTGGGAAATCGTGCTGGAGGACGACAGGCATTACAACACACGCCTTTTGATTACCGCGATTGGCGTGCTCTCTGCCCCGACCATGCCGCGCATCGCAGGCGTCGACGCGTTCAAGGGCCAGTCCTGCCATACCCACTACTGGCCCAAGGAAAAGGTGAACTTCGCGGGCAAGAGGGTCGCGGTGATCGGCACCGGCGCCACCGCGGTGCAGACGATCCAGGAAGTGGCCAAGACCGTCGGCCACCTGACTGTTTTTCAGCGCACTCCGCAATGGTGCGCGCCATTGCACAACGGCAAGATCGGCGCCGACGAGATGCGCCAGATCCGGGCCAATTACCCCGAGATCCTGGCGCGCTGCGCCGAGACTCCCGGCTGCTTCATCCACGCCCCCGACCCGCGCGCCACTTTCGAGGTGACGCCCGACGAACGCGAGGCCTTCTGGGAGAAGCTGTACGCCGAGCCCGGCTTCGGCATCTGGCAGGGCAATTTCCGCGACATCCTGGTCGACCGCGAGGCGAACGCGCTGGTCTCCGACTTCATCGCCCGCAAGATCCGCGAGCGCGTCAAGGACCCCTTGGTCGCCGAGAAGCTGATCCCGAAGAACCACGGCTTCGGCACTCGCCGCGTGCCGCTGGAGACCCGCTACTACGAGGTCTACAACCAGCCCAACGTCACGCTCATTGACATCAACGAAACCCCGATCGAACGCATCACGCCCGCGGGAATCAAGACCAGCGACGCCGAATACGAATTCGATATGATCATCTACGCCACCGGTTTCGACGCGATCACCGGCAGCTTCGACCGGATCGATATCCGCGGGATCGACGGTCAGCGGCTGAAGGATAAGTGGGCGGCGGGACCGCAGACCTATCTCGGCATCCTGGTCGAGGGCTTCCCCAACATGCTGATGGTGATGGGCCCGCATGCCGGGCTCGGCAACTTTCCGCGCGCCGCCGAATACAGCGTCGAGTGGGTGACCGGCCTGGTGCGCTTTGCCCAAGAGCGGGGTCTGACGCGCATCGAAGCCACCTCCACCGGCGTCGCCGACTGGACCCGACACGTCCTCGCGACGGGCGAGGGGCTCTTGATGAACGAGATCGACTCGTGGATGACCGGCGTCAACCGCAACGTCGAGGGCAAAGAGACCCGCAAGATCATGCGCTACAGCGGCGGCCACCCGGCCTTCCGCGAGCACTGCGACGCGGTGAGGGCAGACGGCTATCGCAAGCTGGCGCTGGCTTAGACAGACCACACCGATCCGCACCGACGGCCGCTACGCACCAATAACAGCCATAGGCCGCACATCAGGCTTGGCCGAACCGACCTCTAGCCACCGGACCATCGAGCGGCATCAGACTTCCTCGTCGCGGCTGCGAGCACGGACTCGAGCCGGGCGCGCCGCCGGCCCGCCGGCGCAAGATCGACCGCTACCCTAAGATCTCCTAGAGCATCCGCATCGCCGAGTGCTCGGCGGATCTCGTAACGGAGTTCCAGGAACTCGTCGTGTCGGTTGACCCCCTTGTCGTCCGCCAAGGCGCGATCAATCCAGACCAGTGCGGCGGTCGCGTCATCCTGTGCGAGACGGGCCCGTGCCATCAGACGGTGGATCCAGCAGCTGGAGTTCGAGCTGCCTGTGGGCCTTCAGCAGCGCTTCAGCTTTGCGAGCTCGGCCCATGTCGAGCAACAGTTCCGCGTGACGCTGAATGTGGAAGTTCTTCGGCTTGTCCTCGGCCTCAAAAAAGGACAAGGCGAGCATCTGGGTCTCCCTCGCTTCGGCACCCGACGCCCGCGACGCCTCGAACAGGATGTCCCCAAAAGCAAAGCGATCCTCGTCGTCGTTGACGCGTTCCGCGCTCAGGGCGGGGATCGCGGCCAGAACGCGCGTCAAGACCTCCGGCGCCTCCTTGGACCACCAGCGCGCCACCGCTGCTAGGGTTTTATATGCTTGATCGTAGCCGGCATTCGCGTGGCTGATGATGGTCTGTTCGATGAAGGCCTGCTTTGGCCAAAGGAGCCGCGTCCGAACCGGAGCATCCTGCCAAGGCAGATCCTGGATTACTGCCAGCAACACCGAGGGCGAAACGTCACCAGTGACTTCCGCCGCCCTCAGAACCTCCTTGCCGAGGTCTGCGGCCGCCGAGAACTTCCTACTCCGCTTGTAGAGGCGGATCAGCTGCAGGCACGTGGCGTCGAGCGGAAACGGCCCGGACATCACCGTTTCGAACTCGCGAAGAGCATCCGGATCGCGGTGCAGCCAACGATAGACCTTGCCGCGATGGTGATGAATCTCGGCTGTTTGCCGAGGGCTCAGGGTCGGAAGCGCGGCCAGGCTATCGAACATCGGTAGGCTGGCGTCGAGGAAGGCTGTCACCGCTGCCTTCCCCTGCGTTTGTGCGCGACGGAATAGTTGCTCGACGGTCTCGATGAGCAGCCGAAACTCCACTGGGTCGACCGGACGCCCTGCCGCCGCCAGCGCTGCTGCCTTGGCCGCCGGATCTCCTAGTGCACTGACACAAACATAGGATTCAACAGGCGAAGTGTGCTATTGTCGGGGCATGGCACAGGAAGTCTGCGTCGTCGTTGGAGCCGAGGATCGTGCGCGGTTGACCGCGATGGTCGGCGATCGGAGCCGGCCGCTGAAGCATCTGCAGCGGTCCCGGATTGTCCTGTTCTCGGCGGATCGGCTGCCGGTCATCGAGGTCGCGCGGCGCGCTGGGGTCAGCCGTCCGGCGGTGTGGCGCTGGCAGCGCCGCTATGCCGAGGCCGGGGTGGAAGGTCTGTTGCGCGACAAGACCCGACCGCCGGGCAAAGCACCGGTGGCGCCCGCCACCGTGGCCGCGGTGCTGGCGCTGACCTGTGCCGAGCCGCCGGGCGAGACCACCCACTGGACCGGCCGGGCGATGGCCAAGGCGGTTGGCCTGTCGTTGCGCACGATCCAACGGATCTGGGAAAAGCACCGCCTGCAGCCGCACCGCATACGCACCTTCAAGCGCTCCACCGACCCCGCCTTCGCTGAAAAGGTCGAGGACATTGTCGGCCTCTATATGCATCCACCGGCCCATGCCGTGGTGCTGTCGATCGACGAGAAATCCCAGATCCAGGCACTCGATCGCACCCAGCCGGGTCTGCCCATGAAGCCCGGCAAGTGCGGGACCATGACGCATGACTACAAGCGCCACGGCACGACGACCTTGTTTGCCGCCCTCAACACGCTAGACGGCGTCGTCCTCGGCCGTTGCATGCAGCGCCACACCCATCAGGAATTCATCCGCTTCCTCAACGCCGTCGAACGCGCGGCGCCGACCGACAAGCCGGTCCACGCCATCCTCGATAACTACGCCACCCATAAGCATCCCAAAGTCAAAGCTTGGCTCGCCCGCCATCCGCGCTGGACCTTCCACTTCACGCCAACCTCGGGTTCCTGGCTCAACGCCGTCGAGAACTTCTTCTCCGCACTCACCCGAGAGCGCCTCAAGCGCGGCGTCTTCCGCTCCATCGCCGACCTCCAGGCCGCTATCAACCGCTATCTCAAAGCGCACAATGATGACCCCAAGCCCTTCGTCTGGACCAAACCCGCCGACGCCATTCTCGCCAAGCTCAACCGACTGCCTGTACCTTCCGTTTGAGCCAGTGCACTAGTGGGCCGGGGTCGATTTCCTCCGGCGGCCAGACCGTCAGCAGGGCAAGCAGGAAGGCAGGGCGAAGGTCACCGGCGGCGACAAGGGCTTCAAGCCGGCGCCGGTAGCTTCCAGCCGCACTCCAGAGGCTCAGATCATTGGTCGCGGACGCCGCGATTAGATAGGACTCGAGCTGATCGTCGAGCCGCGTGTGGCCGCCCGGTGTCCACCAGTCCAGGCTGGAAAGACTGGAGAACACCACGTCATGCAAACGGACCACGGCATCGCGGTCCGCAGCGGTCAATGCGTGGCTACGCAGGATGCGTACGCCGGCGGGATGGACCGCGAACCGAAGAAAGCCAGCATCGCAGTCGGGTCGACCGGCCCACTCAAAGACGGCAAGCGGGTCTTGTAGGAGATCTCGGCGCCGCAGCAGGAGGCGATCCGCCAGCCGCTGCGTCGCGTCGGGCAGGCGGCCCACCGCCGCGCAATCGTCATGAATGTCGCGCCAAGTGGCGCCGTCGCGGACGGCACCGTTCATGAGGGCCAAGCTCAGCGGATGGCCCCCGACGGTCGCCCAGATTCTTATCAAAGACGTCTTGTGGACAAGTCTCGGGCATGCCGGCATCGAGGACAGCGTGCGCTTCGGCAGGTGACATCGCCGGTATCGCATAGTCGTCGAGCTGGAGTTCCCGACTTGTGACCAGAACGTGGGAGCCCGGGCCGCAAAACGCAGCTAGCGTCAAGGCTTCGGGCGGCGTCTTGGGGTCATCGATCACCACTAGGCAACGACGGGTCCGCATCAAACTTGCTATGTTGCGCTTCTCTTGTCCCCGCATCAGCAAGGCCGCCCGCAGGTCCTCCACGCGGCGGACCTCGTCGCCGTCGAGCCAGATCAGAAGGTCGTAGTCCTGGCGGTGATCGGCGCCGTAGGCCTTCGCCGCGTCCGATTTTCCACTACCGGCGATGCCGCCCAAGCTGACGCATGTGTTGCTGCTGAGGCGCCGATGAATTCTCGTCGGAGACCGCGGGACGCGGCAGGTGCCGCGGGTCTGGCGCGGGGAAGAGGCGGTCGCGCGCCGCTTCTTCCCAAATCTCGGTGAGCGCGGGCAGATAGGCCGACAACGCCTCGACCGCCACGTCGTTGAACGTGATCTTGTCGATCAGGTATTCGGCAATGCGTTCGGCACCCCAGATCCGCAGCGAGCGCCCTGCCATCTCCGGCTTCGCCATTGCCGACTGGACGAACTCCTCCGCGATCTGGGGCGATCCGGTCGGGCGGCGATGAGGAGCACCAGCTTCGCGTTCGGACGATGAGACAACGCGTGGGCAAGGTCCTTCTCGGCCTTGGGCATCCCTCTCGTGAAGTAGTCGTTCTCAGCTGAATATTCCGCCACGATCGCACCATCGGGGCTGCTGCTATCAACCACGCGGCTGACCGAAAAGCCAAGCGTGTTCAACCCGTTGTGCTCGAGCGGCGTGGAGAGCACATGGTCCAGGAAGAGCCCAGCAAAGCGCTCGAAGTCCGGACCTATCACACCAATAGGTTGGAGCAGACGTTGGATCAGGAGCCTTCGAGTTTGCGGGTTCACAGCAGACGAATGTGGGAATTCCGTGGGCCCCAGGAAATAGGTATTGGGTCGGGCCTCGGTGATGCATCGCGATGCAGGCCGCCCGGTCTCGGTGAACGGAGGACGAAGACCTAAGCGCATCCTCAGTGCGATCGGCGTTACGGGTCCAGGCTCAGCGCGCCAGCAAGGTCGGTTGAGGGGCGGAACCGGACGGGTAACAAGCGTGCATCGGGAAGGGCGGACGAAATTGACCATCGAAGTCATGCCAATCCGGGCAACTGGCGGGGACCACGACGTCTTGTGGTCATGGTTTCCTTTGCGAAGCCAATTGATTTCGGCTGTCGGGCGGTTACGCTCGGGGCAGTTCTCCCTCACCTGAGGAGGTGGCGATGCCCGAACCCGAACATATCGATCGGCGCCGGGCGGCGCTGATCGCTTACGACGTCTGCCGGCGCGCGCTCACGCCGTCGGATTCTGCACGCAGGGCCGCGATGCGCCCGGTGCTCGATGCCTGGGTGCGGATGATCGCGGTCGGCCCGGGCGGCGGGCGTGCCGGTGATCTACACGACGCCGGTCAGCCGCGCCGATGGCGCCGACGTCGTCCTGCTGCCGACCGACCTTTCGGCGGAGACCGGCGTGCCGCCGCTGACCAACGGTATCGAGGGCACGGCGGAGGCCGGCTTCCCCGACGAGATCGCGCCGCGACCCGAGGATTACGTCTTTCTCAAGCGCCGGCCGAGCGCCTTCTACGGGACGGGTGTCGCCGAGCTGCTGCACATGCTGCGGCGCGACACGATCATCATCGGCGGCGGCGCCACCAATAGCGGCGTCGAGACCAGTGTGCGCGAAGCCTTCAACCTCGACCTCGCCTCCGTCGTGGTGCGCGAATGCTGCTGGAGCGGCGACCCGGCCGCCCACGCCTACAGCCTCGACAAGGCGATGAAAATGTACGCGCGCATCCGAAGCCTCGACCAGGTCGCCGCGATGCTGCGGGAATGAGGGGCGGCCACACGGTTGGCGGACGGTGGTGAGGCATATTCGAGCACGCCCCTGCCGCCTTGCCCCGAAGGCACTCGGAGCAAGGCGGCCGCGTCAAGAGAACAGAGTCAGGCAGCCGGTGGGAAGAACACCAGCGTGCGCACTTCGATGCTTTCCCGCGGCGGCGCATCGGGGGTCAGCGGGTTATCGAAGGAGGTGTGGAACGACAGCCGGGCGCGGCCGTCATTGGCGCTGTCGTGCACTCGGATGAACAGCACCTCGTCGGGTTGCAGGTCCGAGAAATAGTACCAGCGGTGCGCCGGGTTGTACGCGACCCGCGAGGTCTCGCCGCGCACATGGGCGTAGACGAGGTCGCTGGCGATCAAATCGTCGTCGGTGAAGCTGCGCGCGTCGCACAGCGCCAGCGGCGAATCCTGCACCGGCCCGCGGATCGGCCGCCATACATTGACGATACCGAAGCGGTGCTTCAACAGCTCTTCGGCGTCGGCGCCGAGATGGTCGCGCACCCGGCGCGGTGCCGAGTTCACCGTATGGTCGTTGTGCACCTGCCGTGAGGGTTTGGCTAGGCCATCCCGGGTGGCGTTGCGCACGTTGTGGTCGAAGACGAAGACGCGGCTGGCGCCCAGCGTGTCGCGCACCAGGCGCTCGACTTCGGGGTAGTAGACGCGCTTGATCTCCTCGGGTGAATAGAAATCCGCGACCGCAGTCGGCGCCTTGACCAGGGCGAAGCCGTTGCGGTCGAGCGTGAACTCCGCTTCACGGCCGCGCGCGTCCTCGATCGTGACGTCGTGCGGGTCGTCGGTGCCGTTCCAGCGCGGCACGCCCGGCGGCGGTTCGATGCGATAGCTCGCCGGCTTTTCGGCGCCGCGTTTCAGATAATGGAGCGTCGAGGTCAGGGTCTTGGTGGCTACGGCGGCATCGAGCGGCATGATGGGACTCCTCCGATGTTGAGCGGCTCAAGATCGATTGTTGCTTATCGTGGGCAAAACAGTCAATTCGCGGCGGCGGCGAGCTTGTCCGCGGTCTTCGTCTCGAAGTCGCTGGCGTCGTGGCGCTCGTGCAATTGGCTCGAGGGCTCGCCGGAGAGGCGGTTGACCATGCGCCCGCGCCTTACCGCCGGCCGTTCGAGGAGGGTGTCGGCCCAGCGCTGGACATTCTTGTACTCGTGGACCGCGAGGAATTCGGCCGCCCCGTATTGGCCGAACTTCGCCAGCCCGCCGTACCAGGGAAAGATCGCGATGTCGGCGATCGTGTAGGCCGGGCCCGCGACATACTCGCTCTCCGCCAGCCGGCGATCGAGCACGTCGAGCAAGCGCTTCGTCTCCATCGCAAACCGATCGATCGCATACTCGATCTTGGTCGGCGCATAGGCGTAGAAATGGCCAAAGCCGCCGCCGACGTAGGGCGTGCTGCCCATCTGCCAGAACAGCCATGAGAGGCATTCCGCGCGCGCGGCGGCCTCGGTCGGCAGGAACTCGCCGAACTTCTCGGCCAGGTGCATCAGGATGGCACCGGTTTCGAAGACCCGGATCGGCTTGGGGCCGCTGCGGTCGAGCAATGCCGGGATCTTCGAGTTCGGGTTGATCGCGACAAAGCCGCTGCCGAACTGGTCGCCGTCGCCGATCCGGATCAGCCAGGCATCGTACTCGGCACCCTTATGGCCGCGGGCCAGCAGCTCTTCGAGCATGATCGTGACCTTGACCCCGTTCGGCGTGCCGAGCGAATAGAGCTGCATCGGGTGCTTGCCGACCGGCAATTCCTTTTCGTGTGTGGCGCCCGCGGTCGGGCGGTTGATGTTCGCGAACCTGCCGCCGCTCGGCTTGTTCCAAACCCAGACCTTGGGCGGCGTGTATTCGGGCGTGTCGGTCATCGGGAAGCTCCTTTAATTGCGCATAACCAGCTGCGACCTCATGAGTTCGCGATTCTGCGCTTGACGATCAGCGCGTCGACGACGCTCAGGCCCTGGCCTTGCGGGTGGACAATGACCGGGTTCAGGTCGATCTCGTCGATCAGCTCGGCGTGGTCGGCGGCAAAGCGCGACAATGCCGCCATCAGCCGGGCCAGGGCGTCGCGGTCGGCGGGGGGCGTGCCGCGGAACGCGTCGAGAAGGGCGGCACCCTTCAGCCGGCCCAGCAGCTCGAGCGCCTCGTCCGGGCCGATCGGCACCGGGGTGAAGGCCACGTCGCGCAGCACCTCGACATGGATGCCGCCGAGCCCGACCATCAGCATCGGGCCGAAATCGGGGTCGCGGCTGACGCCGAGGATGATCTCGCGGCCGGGCGGGGCCATTTTTTGCACGAGCACGCCCTGGATCGGAGCATCGGGATGGGCCGCCGCCGCACTCGCCGTGATCCGCCGGTAGGCCTCGCGCACCGCCGCTTCGCCTTCGAGGCCGAGCGCCACGGCACCGGCCTCGGTCTTGTGGGTGATGCCGGGCGACTGCACCTTGAGCGCGACCTCGCCGCCGATGCGGGCGGCGGCGGCCACCGCCTCGTTGGCGGTCGTCGCCAGCGCCTCGGGCGGGCGCGGCACCCCGTAGCGGGCGAGCAGCGCCTTGGCCTCGGCCTCGGTCAGCACCGGGCCGGCGGCAGCCAGCGCACGGCCGACCTCCTCGCGCGCGCCGGGTGGGGCCGCGGACGCCGGTTGCGAGCGCTGCCGCCACTCCTGGAAGCGGCTGTAATCGACCAGCGCGCGGATCGCGCGGGCGCAGCTCGGCATCGAGGTGTAGCAGGGGATGCCGGCCGCCGCGAAGGCCGCCATCGCCCGCGGCGAAGCGCCGGTATAGGTCGACAGCAGAATTGGCTTCTCCGTCGTCCCGGCGAGTCCCGCCAGCTCCTCGGCGCGCTTCTCGGCGGTCGCGTCGTTGGCCAGCGAGCCGATCAGCAGAATGGTATCGATCCGCTGCGATTCTCGGACGATCTCGACGAGCCGCGCGTAGCCGACCTCGTGGATCGCCTGGGCGGTGCCATCGACCGGGTTTTGCGCCGAGGCATAGGACGGCAGGAGTGCCAGCACGCGCTTCTGGATGTCGTCCTCCAGCACCGGCAATTCGAGGCCGTGCGCCGAGAGGATATCGGCCATCCAGACGGCACTGCCGCCCGAGCCAGTGATCACCGCGACGCGGTTGCCGCGCGGCAATGGGCAGAAGGCGAAGGCCGCAGCGATGTCGAGCATGTGGTCGAGATCCTCGCCGCGGACGATGCCGTGGTGGCGAAAGATCGCGTCGTCGATCGCCCCGGAATGGGCGAGCGAGCCGGTGTGCGAGGCGGCTGCGCGGCGCCCGGCGTCCGAGCGGCCGACCTTGGCGACGATCAGTGGCTTGCCGGCCGCGGCGGCCTTCTCGGCGACGGCGCGGAACACGTCGGGGCGGCGGATCCCTTCGAGATAGAGGAGGAAGACATCGGCGGCTCCCTCGTCGAGCCACCAATCGACGTAATCATGGGCTTCGAGGTTGGTCTGGTTGCCGGCGCTGACTTGGTGCGTGAAGCGCAATTGCCGCGGCCGACCACGGCTCAAAAAGGCGAAGGTCAAAGCGCCGCTCTGGCAGCTGACGGCGATTGGCCGGCTCCTGCCGGCGGCCGGCAGGAGGCTTTGCCGCGGGTCGTGGAAGACCGGGCTGAAGGTGGCAACGAGGGGCATGAGCGGGTTGACGATCCCCTCGGAATTGGGGCCACAGACGGCGATGCCGTATTGCTCGATGATGCGCTTGAGATCGAGGTCGCGGGCCCGGGCGCCCTCGCCGCTCTCCTCGGCGAAACCCGAGCTGATGATGACCGCGGCCGGGATGCCGCGCCGGCCGCATTCTTCGAGCGTCTCGGGTACCGCCGCCGCCGGCACCAGCACGATTGCCAAATCGGGCGGCTCGGGGAGTGCTGCGACCGTCCGATAGGCGCACAGGCCCAAGACCTCGTCCCGGCTGCGGGTCACCGGATAGACGCGCCCGCCGTAGCCGTGGCCGATCAGCGCGTGTGTCAGCCGTCCGCGTAGGGTCTCGGTGTCGGGCGACGCGCCGATGATGGCGACGCTGTCGGGCGAAAGCAGTGGTCGGAGGTCCGGCATCTCAATCCAACGATAAGGGAGACTGGTAGGGCAGGCGGGGCCGATGCCCCCAGTGTCCCCAATCCGCGTCCGAAAATACAGCGCGATCGCATCGCGGCTGCGGCGCGGCCGGGCGCGGTTGCCGTCCATTCCTCGCCATGCTAATGAGCCCGCATTCCACCAGTCTAGCGACCATGGCCTCGGGCTCGTTTCACGAAGACTTCAGACGCGGCGACGACGTCGCCGGTGCGACAGATCGCAGCTTCGGGATGACGTTCGCCGCGGTCGGCGCCGCGATCGGCCTCGCCAAGCTGTGGTTCGGCAGCCAGGGCAGCTGGATCTGGCTCGCCGCAGGCATCGCGTTTCTGGCGATCGCATCGATACGGCCGCAAACCCTGGCGCCGCTCAATCGGCTCTGGGGCAGGCTCGGATGGTTGCTCCACCTTCTCGTCACACCGCTCCTCATGCTCGTCGTATTCGTCGCGACGGTGGTTCCGGTCGGCCTTGCCATGCGCGCATTGGGCAAAGACCCGCTGCGGCTCCGGCGCGATCCCGCTGCCGCGAGCTATTGGATCGAGCGAAAGCCGCCGGGTCCGGCGCCTGAAACAATGAAAAACCAATTCTGACCGTGCCGTGGCGTTTTTACGCGAATTGTGGGCGTTTCTGCGCGCCAGAAAAAAATTCTGGCTGCTGCCGATCATCCTTGTTATGGGGATTTTTGGGGGACTTGCCGTCTTGGGCCAGGGATCGGTGATTGCGCCCTTTATCTACACCCTGTTCTAAGACCGCGGCGGCGGCGACAACCGATAGCGGAGGATTTCAGCCCGGATGCGCGTGCTCGGCATCTCCGCATTCTACCATGACAGCGCCGCGGCGCTGGTCGTCGACGGCCGCATCGTGGCAGCGGCGCAAGAGGAACGCTTCACGCGCAAGAAGCAGGATTCGCGGTTTCCGGCCGCCGCCATCGGCTATTGCCTCGACGAGGCCGGGATCGGGCTCTCGGAGGTCGACCGTGTCGTTTTCTACGACAAGCCGTTCCTCAAATTCGAGCGCCTGTTGGAGACCTACGTCGCGTTCGCGCCGCGCGGCTTTCGTTCGTTTGCCACCGCGATCCCGTTGTGGTTGAAGGAAAAGCTGTTTCAGAAACGGCTTCTCGGCAAACAGCTTCAGCGATTCGCGCCCGGTTACGACTGGGGCGAGCGGCTGCTGTTCGCCGAGCACCATCTGAGCCATGCCGCCTCCGCGTTCTTCGCTTCCCCGTTCGAAGAAGCGGCAGTGCTGACGATGGACGGTGTCGGCGAGTGGGCGACGACCTCGGCGGCGCTCGGCCGCGGCAATACGCTCGAGATGACGCGGGAACTGCTGTTTCCCGATTCGATCGGGCTGTTGTATTCGGCCTTCACCTATTACACCGGGTTCCGCGTCAATTCCGGCGAATACAAGGTCATGGGTCTCGCCCCCTATGGCGAGCCGCGCTACGCGCGACTGATTCTCGACCATCTGATCGACCTCAAGCCCGACGGCAGCTTCCGGCTCAATCAGGCATATTTCGACTATTGCGTCGGCTTCAAAATGACGAGCCGGCGCTTCGATGCGCTGTTCGGCGGGCCGGCCCGCAGCGAAGATGCCCCGCTGACCCAGCGCGAGATGGATCTGGCCGCCTCGATCCAGGCGGTGACCGAAGAGATCGTATTGCGCCTGACCCGCGCCATCGCCAGCGACACCGGCATGAAGAATTTGTGCCTCGCCGGCGGCGTCGCGCTCAATTGCGTAGCCAACGGCAAGGTGCAGCGCGACGGCCGGTTCGAGCGGCTTTGGGTGCAGCCGGCGGCCGGAGATGCCGGTGGCGCGCTGGGTGCGGCGCTCGCCGGCTATCACCTCTACCACGGCGCGCCTCGGCCGCCGCGCAACGCGCGCGACGCGATGCAGGGCAGCTTTCTCGGCCCGGCCTTCGGTCAGGCCGAGATCGAGCGGCGGCTGGCCGCGGCGGGCGCGGTCTTTACCGTGATGGGCGAGACGGAGCTGATCGACACGACGATCGCGGCGTTGACCGAGGGCAAGGCGGTCGGCTGGTTCCAGGGCCGGATGGAGTTTGGCCCGCGGGCCCTCGGCGGTCGCTCGATCCTCGGCGACCCCCGCAGCCCGACGATGCAGCGCACACTTAACCTGCGCGTCAAGTACCGCGAGAGCTTCCGCCCGTTCGCCCCCTCTGTGCTGCGCGAGGATGTCCGGGACTGGTTCGAGCTCGATGCCGACAGCCCTTACATGCTGCTCGTCGCCAATGTGGCTGAGAAGCGGCGGATTGCGCCGAACGGCTCCGAGCCGACGCTGTTCGGGATCGATAAGCTGAACGTTCCGCGCTCGGAAATCCCGGCGGTCACGCATGTCGACTATTCGGCGCGGGTGCAGACCGTCGACCGCGAGAGCAACCCGCGCTATCACAGCCTGATCTCCGCCTTCAAGGCGAAGACCGGCTGTCCGGTCCTGGTCAACACCAGCTTTAACGTGCGCGGCGAGCCGATCGCCTGCACCCCTGAAGACGCTTTCCGCTGCTTTATGGGGACCGAGATCGAGGCGCTGGCGATCGGCGACTGCTTTTTGCGCAAAGAGCGGCAGAACCCCGCGCTGAAGCTCGACTACCGCGACGTGTTCGACCCCGATTGAGGGTGCGTTGACGGCAGCGGTAATTTCCCGGTGGTCAGAGCATCGCACAGGCCATGGCTCAGCGCCTGCGCCGCGACGCGGTGCCCGAGCGCATTCCAATGCCCGACCGGGTTGCGCGGATCGGCCCCGTGCAACGCCGTGTGATGCTCGGCGGCATAGGCGGCGAGCGGCCCTACCAGCGCGACGTCGGGGAATTGGCGGGCCTCCGCATACTGCGCCAGGCGGCGATCGGGGTAATTGAGGTCGGCGGCCCCCAGCTTGCTTGCCAGGCGTTCGCGGGCGGCGATGTCGGGAAGGTCCTGCAGCGGGTTGGCGAGGGTCGTCATCGCAAACGCCGCTCCCGCTCGCGCGGACTTGTCGGCGATCGCCGCGATCAGCGCCTCGGCGACGGACCAGGCTTCCTTCCACTCCGGCGCCACCGGCGGCAGGAAAACCCGGCTGTCCAGCCCAGGCTGCTCGATCTGGCCGGCGTCGGGGCGGCCGTAGCGCAGCAGAAGCCGCAACCGGGAATAGGCCTGCCGAGCAAGCTGGACGAGCCGGACCTGGTCCAATGTGCGATACCACAGCTCGGCCCAACGTCGGCGCGGGGCAAAATCGGGCTCGTCCCCCGCGGTGTGCCGGACCGCGAGCCGGCCGCTTTCCAGGGAGAAATAGGGACGGTCGCGATGCCGGCCCAAGGCTTCGAGATTGTCGGTGAAGTCGTTCCCGGTAAAGAACGCGAGCAGTACGAGGTCGGGCCGGTATTTGAGGCCGCGCTCCTTCAGGGTCAGATATTCCTGAGCGGTGCCGTAGCCGTTGACCGCAAGGCTGATCACCTCGACGCGCCGACTATCAAGAGCGGGGCACTGCGACAGCAGCGTCTCGAGCCGCTTCCAGTACAAATCGTCGAGGGCGACCTCGACGCCTTCGGTCATCGAATCTCCAAGTAAAACAATGCGATAAACATTGCCCGGCTTGGTCAGCGGATGATCGAGATCGCGATAGCCCTCCGCGTTGATCGCGACATAGGCCTCGGTCTCGCCGGAGCTCCAGCCGGCGACCCCGGGACGCGGGCGCCAGCCGACGACCGGATCGAGCATGTAGAATTGCGGGTGGTCGTACCCGACCCAGCGCAGGATCACCTCGGCCGACAGCAAAGCCAGCAAGATGCTGGCCAAGGTGAGCACGATATTGACCCGCCAGGAGCCCTGCCGCGCCGCCTTCCCCTCCGCGACGGGCTGCAAGCCAGGAGCTAGCGCAGGCCGAGGCCGCGGGCGATGATGCCGCGCAAAACCTCGCGGGTGCCGCCCTGGATCGTCAATTTCGGTGCGATCAGGGTGGCGTGGCGCAACGCCTCCTCGAACCGGTCGTCGTTGCTGTCGGGCTGTGAGTCGCCCATTTCCGGCGCCAGCAGGCGGACCTTGTCGGGGAGCGCCTGCTCGAAATTGGTGCCGAGGTCCTTGACCACCGCGGCCTCGACCGCCGGCGTCTTGCCGGCCTGCAGCATGCCGGCGACGGAGAGCGACATGCGCCTCAGGGTGGCAAGGTGGGCGACCTCGCGGCCGATGCCCTCGGCCAGGTGCTCGCTCGGCGCCTCGCCGGCCTGGCGAACCAGCTCGACCAAGGCGGGAAAGGTCTCGATCCAGCGGTCGGGGCCGCTCCTCTCATAGGCGAGCTCGTCGGTTGCCTGTTTCCAGGCCATGTCGACCTCGCCAATCAGATGTGAATCGGGCAGGAACGCGTCGTCGAACACGACCTCGTTGAAATCATGACTGCCGGTCAGGTTGATGATCGGCCGAGTGGTGATCCCCGGAATCTTCATCTCGACCAGAAACTGGGTCAGCCCGTGCCGGCGGTTTTCCTTCGTCGCCGGCGAAGTGCGCAACAGCGCGATCATGTAGTCGGCCTGATGCGCGTTGCTGGTCCAGATCTTGCGGCCGTTGACGAGCCAGCCGCCGTCGGTCTTGGTCGCGCGGGTCGAGGCGGCGAACACGTCGGAGCCCGAATTGGGCTCGGAGAGGCCGATGCAGAAGCACAATTCGCCCGACGCGATCCGCGGCAGGATCTTCTGCCGGATTTCCTCCTGGCCGTAGCGCAGGATGACCGGGCCCGATTGCCGGTCGGCGGTCGAATGCGAGCGAGTTGGGGCGCGCGCCGCCAGCATCTCCTCGGTCACGACATAGCGTTCGAGATGCGAGCGCTCGTGGCCGCCGTATTTCTTGGGCCAGGTCATGCCGATCCAGCCCTTGGCTCCGACCTTGCGGCTGAACTCGCGCGAGAAGGAGCCCTTGCCACCGTGGGGCGAGAAGGTGCCGGCCTCGATCTCGTGCTGCAAAAAGTTCCGGACCTCCTGGCGTAATTCCCTGGCCGCGGGCGGCAATTCGATCGGGTCAAAGCGAAAGGTAGCGTTCATTGGCGCCTCACGATCCCGCGGTAATGAAGGACCAGAGCCGGTCGGCGCCCTGCGCCGCGACCATATGGCCGAGGCGCCGGGCCCACACCGCCTCGTTGCCGAACTCCTCGCGCCAGGACCACAGCCGGCGCGTCGCATGATGCAGCGAATGCTCGTAGGTAAAGCCCATGGCGCCATGCACCTGGTGGGCGATCGCTGCCCCCGTGCCGGCGGCCTCGCCGCCCCGCACCTTGGCGATCGCCACCTCGGCGATGGCGAAATCGGCCCCGGCGCAGGCCTCGGCCGCGGCATCGGCCGCGGCTCCCGCGGCGGCAACCTCGCCCGCCAATGTCGCGAGGTTATGCTGAACCGCCTGGAACTTGGCGATCGGGCGGCCGAACTGCGAGCGGTCGAGCGCCCACTGGACCGACTGATCGAGGATCTTTTCGAGCGCTCCCGCGATCTGCTGCAGCCGCACCGCGGCGCCGAAGGTGACGAGCCGATCCTGGTCGATCGACGCCGGCCGCACCGCCACCGGGGTGACGCTGTCGAACGAGACATCGTCTCGAGGCTCGCCGGCGAGGCTCGTGGATTGGCTGATCGGGAGCCCCGCCGCCGCCACCAGCGCCACCACCCGGCCATTGCCCTGATGGGCGAGGACCGCGATGTGGCCGGCGTCGCGGGCGAACGGCACCCGGCGGGCGCGGCCGGCGAGCTTTCCGTCGGCGCTGAGCGTGATATGCCCGTCGGCATGCACCGGCGCGATCGTCATCGGCCCACCCGGCACCGCGATGCCGGCGCGCGCCAGCAGCCACCCCGCCATCAAAGTCTCGGCGATCGGCACCGGTGCCGCAAACCGCCCGGCGACGCGCAACACCGCAAAGCCGTCGCCGATCTCGGCCCCGGCGCCACCGAGATCGTCGGGGATCCAGGCGAGGGTCAGCCCCGATTCCTCGAGCGCGTCCCACAACGCCTTCGGCCACTTCCCTTCCTCGGCCTCGTTGACGGTGCCGGGCTCGCACAAATCCCGAAAGATCCGGGTCGCGGTGTCGACGATGATGTTGTCGCTGTTGTCGCTCATTCCGGTTCTGCTCGCTGCCGTCGCGGCGATCGTAAAGCAGACGAGCCGGAACGGGAAGCCGCCGTGGGCTTGCGGGGTCATCGTTGCCTAGGGATCTTCTGGGCCTCACAAGGGGAACACCTCGTCGCGAGCGAGGCTGCTTGTCACGCGCGCGCCGCCGGGTCAAACTCGTGACATGGTTCGGCTGACCAAGAAGCTGCTGTTCGCCATCGAGGCGGTGCTCGACATCGCCTATAACGGCGGCGCGGTACCGGTGCGCTCGGCCGAGATCACCGAGCGGCAGGGGATCCCGCGGCGCTATCTCGAACCGGTGCTGCAGGAGCTGGTACGGCACAGGATCCTGATCGGAATCCGCGGACCGAGCGGGGGCTATCGTCTGGCGCGCGAGCGGCGTCGGATCAGCCTCGGCGACATCGTGCGCACGGTGCGCGGCCTGGAGACCGCCGAGGACCCGATCAGCGATCCGGCCGGCAGCGCGCTCGGCCACCAGGTCGTGCGGCCGCTGTGGCTCGACCTGCAGGACGAGATGATGCTGCGGCTCGACGCGCTGAGCCTCGAAGACCTCTGCGCCCGCGCCCATGATGCCGGGATCAGCGGCCGAACCACGGAAGGCGGCGACTTTGTAATCTGATACTGTCGTGCGGCTTCGTTGCGGCGCGCCGACCGGGAGCTTAACTTAAATAACGAATTACCTCCGGGAGAAGCTCCTGATGAACACCACCAACACGACGATGCCGCAACATGCCGAGTTTCGCGGCCGCGTCTATGAGAGCATCACCGAGACGATCGGGGCGACGCCTCTGGTGCGTGTCCACCGCTTGGCGGCCCAGGCCGGGGCCAAGGCCGACATCCTCGCCAAATGCGAGTTCTTCAACCCGTTCGACTCGGTCAAGGACCGCATCGGCGTATCGATGATCGCCGCCGCCGAGGGGGCCGGCCGGATCAAGCCCGGCACCGTTATGGTCGAGCCGACCTCGGGCAATACCGGCATCGCGCTCGCCTTTGTCTGTGCCGCGAAGGGCTATCGGCTGATTCTGACAATGCCCGACAGCATGTCGCTCGAACGGCGCAAGATGCTGCTCCTGCTCGGCGCCGAGCTCGAGCTGACCCCGGCGGCGCAAGGCATGAAGGGCGCCATCGCCAAGGCCGAGGAGATTGCCAAGTCGCTGCCGGACGCATTCATCCCGCAGCAGTTCCAGAACCCTGCAAACCCCGAAATTCATCGCCGGACAACGGCCGAGGAAATCTGGAAGGATACCGGCGGCATGGTCGATGTCGTGGTCTGCGGCGTCGGCACCGGCGGCACCTTGACCGGGGTCGGCTCGGTCCTCAAGCCGCGCAAGCCCGGGCTCAAGATGATCGCGGTCGAACCGGAGGACAGCGCGGTGCTGTCCGGAGCACCGCCGGGCTCGCACCGAATCCAGGGTATCGGCGCGGGCTTCGTCCCCGAGGTCCTCGATACCGGGTTGATCGACGAGGTGGTCCGCATCGGCAACGATACCGCGTTCCGGGTGGCGCGCGAGGCGGCCCGGCTGGACGCGCTCGCCGTCGGCATCTCGTCGGGGGCCGCACTCGCCGCCGCCCTCGAGGTTGGGGCGCGGCCGGAAATGGCCGGCAAGACGCTCGTCGTCGTGCTGCCCGACTTTGCCGAGCGCTATCTGTCGACCGCTTTGTTCGATGGGATCTAAGAGGTGCCGCGATGGAGCTCAGCGAGGAGCAGTTTCAGCGCTACGCCCGGCATCTGATCCTCGACGAGGTCGGCGAGGAGGGGCAGCTCCGGCTGCTCCAATCGCGCGTCCTCGTCATCGGCGCCGGCGGGCTCGGCTCGCCCTTGCTGCTGTATCTCGCCGCGGCCGGGGTCGGCACTCTCGGGGTCGTTGACGACGACCGCGTGGACCTGACCAATCTGCAGCGGCAGATCGTGCACGCGACCGAGCGGGTCGGCGCGCTCAAGGTCGAGAGCGCGCGCGCCACCCTTGCCTCCGTCAACCCGGAGGTGCGGGTCGAAGCCCACCCGATGCGTCTTGCGTCCGAGAACGCCGAAGCGCTGATCGCCCGCTACGATCTCGTCGCCGACGGCAGCGACAATTTCGCCACGCGCTATCTGCTGACCGATCTGTGCTTTCGCCTGAAGAAGCCTCTCGTCGCCGCGGCGCTGGCGCCGTTCGAAGGCCAGCTTTCGACCTTCCGGCCCTATCTCGGCGCCGGCCATCCCTGCTATCGCTGCCTCTTCCGCGACCCGCCGCCGCCCGATCTGGTGCCGCGCTGCGAGACGGCCGGCATCCTCGGCGCCGTCGCCGGGGTGCTCGGCACCTTGGAGGCGGTCGAGGTGTTGAAGGAACTGCTCGGGCTCGGCGACAGCCTCGACGGCACGCTCCTCCTCTACGACGCGCTGCGCGCCCGCTTTCACTCGATCCGGATCGGCAAGGACCCGGAATGCCCGACTTGCGCCGCCCCCGCCTTCGCCGCAGCCACTTAGCCGGATTCGGCGGCGGCGGTGGCCGCGGCCGTGCGGGCTTCGGCCACGGCGCGGATTTGGTCGCGCAAGGCCGGCTCGGCGTCGAACAGGCGGTCCAGGTCGCGCGCCGCTAGGCTCAACAGCTGGCAAAAGCCCAGCGACACGACATCGGCATTGCGCCGATCGGCGACCAGCAGGGCGAGCTCGCCGAAGAAATCGCCGCTGCCGAGTTGAACCGGGGTCGGCAGGATGCGGACTTCGACCGCCCCCGACGAGATGAAGTACATCGCATCGCCGCGCTCGCCCTTGCGCACGATGAACTCGTCGGGCACCGCCAGGCGCGGCCGCAGCAGGCGCGCCACCGCGCGCCGCGCCGCGGCGTCGAGTGCCGCGAACATCGGCACCCGGCCGACCAGCTCGTCGCGCTTCAGCCCGAGATCGAGGATGGTTCGCGCCTCGACCCCCCGGCGGCGCCGGCGCAAGGCGCGGTCCAATTCCTCGAACAGCTCCTGGTTGATGATCGATTCGGCGCGCAGCCGGCGATAGCTTTCTTCCTCGAGCCGGGCCGCGATCCGCGCCAGGAACTGGCTTTCGAGCCGGCGGACGTAGCTCGGGTATTGCAGCTTCAAGGCCGCGATCGAGCGGTCGATCTCGGTGACGCGCAGCTCGATCTGCCGGGCCATTGCGCTCCGCGGCCCGGTGCCGAACAGCCGCTCGATTTGATCGCGGTTGAACGCGGTCAAGTTTTCCAGGACGAGGCGGGCAGCCAATTGCACCTCGAACCGGTCGGCGAGCTGGCGGGCGAGCGGGGCCGCGATGCCCAGCCGCCGGTGCAGCGCCATCGCCAGGCGGAAGGTCGGGCCAAACCTGCGCAGCCGTGCCGCCGCCTCCTGATAACCTTCGACGCCGTTCGTGCGGGCGCCGTCTCGCAGCCGGGCCGTATGCGTGAGCAAGGCGGCGGCGACGCGCCGCGAGACGGTGCGCCCCTCGAAATAGTCGAGGCAGAATTCCTGCTCGCGATCGGCCAGCACCGCGATCGCCGCCCGGGTCCGCAATGGGGCGGGCAGCTGGGCGTTCTCCTCGGCGATGTCGGCGGGGTCGCGGCTGTGCGCGTCGTAAAAGGCGGCGGCCTCGCCGACGAGCTCCGGGGGATCTGGTGCTCTTCGCCGACCTTTTCGATCTCCTGCCGGATCGAGGACAGCGACAGGCCGATCACCCGCTCGCGCAACGCCATCTCGGCCGGCGGCACCTTGCTGAGCTTCAAGAAGCGCATCAAGGGGCGCATCGTCGGCGCCGTCACCAGCAAGGTGAACAGGACAAAGCCCGTGGCCAGCACGCCGACGAACTGCCGGATTTCGGGCGGCAGCGAGGTTTCCTCGGTCGCCGCCAGCGCCAGCGCCAGCGAGACCGCGCCGCGCATCCCGCCCCACAACATGACGATCTTGTAGCCGGCGTCGATCGGGCGGGCGATCCGGGCGAAGCTCAGGATCGGGATCAGCCCGTAAAGGGTCAGCGCGCGGGCGACGAGCGCGGCCGCGATCAGCGCGCCGAGCAATGCGATATCGCGCCAGGTCGCGCGCAGCAGCAGCTCGGGCGTCTTCATCGCCGCGAACAGGAAGATCAGCGAGCTCGCCCAGAAGGCGAGCTGCTCCCACGACACGGCAAGGCTCTCGAAATTGGAGGGCGACATACGGCGCCGGCCGCCAGCGCTGACCGCGAGCGCCGCGGTGGCGACCGCCACGACCCCGGAAAAGCCGAGGTAATGGTCGCAAACGATGAAGATGAAATAGGCAAAGCCGATCGTCAGGGTCGCCTCGGCGAGCCGGCTCGACCGCAGGATCGGCATGCACAGGGTGACGAGCCAGCCGGCCAGATAGCCGACCGCGAGGCCGCCCCCGAACTGGCGCAGGAACGCCAGGACGCCGTCGAGCGGGCTCGCCGGGCGGTCGCCGGTCAGCATCGCGACGGCGAGCGAATAGACCGCGATCGCCGCAGCGTCGTTGAACAGGCTTTCGCCCTGCACCAGGGTCGACAGCCGCCGCGGCGCGCCGATGTCGCGGAAAATCGCGACGACAGCGACCGGATCGGTCGTCGCGATGATCGCGCCCAGAACGATGCAGGCGACGACGCCGACCGGCGAGATCGGCCACAGCGCAAGGCCGACGACAAAGGTGCAGACGACGACGCCGACCACCGCGAGCAGCAGAACCGGCGCCAGCTCGTCGCCGAGCTGGCGGACATCGACATTGAGGGCCGCCTCGAACAGCAACGCCGGCAGGAAGATGTAGAGCAGCGATTCGGCGCTGAGGCCAAAGTCGCGCAGCGTGCCCAGGATGTCGCCGACGATGCCGCCGGCGTTGTAGGCCGCCGGGATGTTGGTAACGGCGCCGATCGCGATCCCCACCAGGGCCAGCAATACGGTATAGGAAATGGCGAACCGCTCGGCGAGCGGCAGCAGCAGGCTGACGAGCCCGAGGAGTGCCGTGACGGCAAAGACGGTCAGAACGGTTTCGTGCATGGCGGGCTCGGCGGCCAGAACCGTAGCGGCCGCGCCTGGTCTTCACAAGAGACGCCGCGCCCGCCTGCGTCAAACGCGCGCCTGTCGCCAATCTGCCGTGCCGCGCGATAATAGAGACTCAATGAACCGAGAGGTTGCTGACGGATGATCGCGCGACGTAGCTTTCTCCTGTTGCCGATATTGTTGCCGGTGTTTTTATCCGCAAGCGGCGCCGATGCCCAACTCCAGCGGTTCGAGACCTCGCAATTGACGATCGTCAGCGCCGGCGGGCGGTACCGCTTCACCGTCGAGCTCGCCCTGACCTCGGCGCAGATGGCGCAAGGGCTGATGTTCCGCCGTGCGCTCGCCGCCGACGCCGGGATGCTGTTCGACTACAAAGAGCCGACCATGGCGACGATGTGGATGCGCAACACGCTGATCCCGCTCGACATGCTGTTCGTCGACGAGCACGGACGGATCGTCAACATCCACGAGCGGGCGGTGCCGCAATCGGATGACATCATCGCCGCGGCAGCGCCGGTGCGCGCGGTGATCGAGCTCGACGGCGGCACCGCAGCCCGACTCGGGATCAAGCCCGGCGACCAAGTGCTCTACCCGATCTTCGGCAACGCATCCTGACGTCGGCGGCCCGGGGCGGCGCGCATGCCCGCGCGGGGATCGCGAACTCCGCACCCCCACCGTCCCCGTCGGCCAATCATCGAGCGCATCGCCCATGCCGGCGGCTCCGTCCCGCTGCTTTCGCTGTTATCTGCAGGGAATCTACAGCCATCCGCATCTCCCCATGGCCCGGCGCCCCACCCCGGGCCGCCGTCAAGAGTGCAGGTTGCGATAACAAAATGGCAATTTTATCGTTGCTGGATTCGGACAGACCTTCTGGTCGCGCGGCAGATCGGCTTTACCGAGTTCGCCCCGGGCGACCGGGAGAAATACCCGCCCTCGCGGCAGCGGCTGGTGCGCCGCCATCCGGGCTCCGGGCGCAAGACGCTATACCTCTCGGCGCACGCCTCGCACATCGTCGGCTGGCCGGTTGCCGAAGGCCGGCTGTTGCTGTTGGACCTCAACACCCACGCGACCCGCCCCGACTTCGTCTACAGCCACAAATGGCGGGTCGGCGACCTCGTGATCTGGGACAACCGCTGCACGATGCACCGCGGCCGCCCGCACGACGACACAATGCCGCGCGACCTCCGCCGCGCCACCACTCTCGATACCGGCTCGACCCTCGACGAGGTCGCCTGAACCGGAAAACCGGTCATTCAATGCGGCGGGCAGTGCTGACCGTTCGCCAGCAGCGCATCGACGAACGCAGCGCGGCCGGGT
This sequence comes from uncultured Alphaproteobacteria bacterium, assembly GCA_963781215.1. Lineage (GTDB taxonomy): Bacteria > Pseudomonadota > Alphaproteobacteria > ATCC43930 > CGMCC-115725 > AP-15. The sequence continues at coordinate 39,808 of CAWAFE010000045.1, read as the reverse complement.
AGTCCGGATCCTCGGGAGCGAGTTCAGCGCCGATCATGAAGTGCCGGCAAGCCTCCGTCAGCAGCGCGTCGCGCTCGCTCGGGGATTCTTTGGTGGCGCGGCCACGCAGCATAATGCCGAGGTTGTAGTGCGGCAGGGCGTATTTGGGGTCGAGCTGGATCGCGGTGCTGTATTCGGCGGCGGCCTCGTCGGGCTTGCCCTGGTCTGCGAGGACAATGCCGAGGCTGTTGTGCGGCAGGGCGGATTTGGGGTCGAGCAGGATCGCGGTCCGGTATTCGGCGGCGGCCTCGTCGGGCTTGCCCTGGTCTGATGAGGACATTGCCGAGGCCGTTGTGCGGCAGGGCGGATTTGGGGTCGAGCTGGATCGCGGTGCGGTATTCGGCGGCGGCCTCGTCGGGCTTGCCCTGGTCTGTGAGGACATTGCCGAGGTTGTTGTGCGGCAGTGGCGTATTTGGGGTCGAGCTGGATCGCGGTGCGGTATTCGGCGGCGGCCTCGTCGGGCTTGCCCTGGTCGGCGAGGACAATGCCGAGGTTGTTGTGCGGCAGGGCGGATTTGGGGTCGAGCTGGATCGCGGTGCGGTATTCGGCGGCGGCCTCGTCGGGCTTGCCCTGGTCGGCGAGGACATTGCCGAGGTTGTTGTGCGGCAGGGCGTATTTGGGGTCGAGCTGGATCGCGGTGTGGTATTCGGCGGCGGCCTCGTCGGGCTTGCCCTGGTCTGTGAGGACATCGCCGAGGTTGTTGTGCGGCAGGGCGGATTTGGGGTCGAGCTGGATCGCGGTGCGGTATTCGGCGGCGGCCTCGTCGGGCTTGCCCTGGCTCGAGAGGACATTGCCGAGACCGATGTGCGGCATGGCGTATTTGGGGTCGAGCCGGATCGCGGTGTTGTATTCGGCGGTGGCCTCGTCGGGCTTGCCCTGGTCGGAGAGGAGATTGCCGAGGTTATTGTGCGGCAAAGTGAATTTGGGGTCGAGCTGGATCGCGGTGCGGTATTCGGCGGCGGCCTCGTCGGGCTTGCCCTGGTCGGAGAGGAGAGTGCCAAGACCGATATGCGGCGGGGCGGATTTGGGGTCGAGCTGGATCGCGGTGTTGTATTCGGCGGTGGCCTCTTCGGGGTTCCCCTGGTCGGCAAGGGCGTTGCCCAGATTCGCATGCATGATCGCGGTCGAACCATCGAGGCGCATTGCTTTCCGATACTCGGAAATCGCCTCTTCTGTGTTGCCCTCGCCATGCTTTGCCTTGCCAAGATTGTTGTGGATCATCGCTGCTTGCTTTGGTTCGGCAATGTCGAACAGGCTGATCGATGCTTGGTCGAGCAGCAGATCCGGCTTTTCGCGGTCTCCGCCCGCTTCGTTCTTGAAGATCACCCGGTGATTGGTTCGGAGCACCAGCCAAAGCTTCTCTCCGACGATCGTAAACTCGCCGGAGATCGTCAAACGGCGTTCCCAGCCGAAGAACCTCTGGATCGATATCGCCACAGAGTCGAGCGAAGCGCCGACGCCGGGAATGACGATGGCAGGGATGTCCGAGGGCAGGGACGTATCGAAACGCTGCTGCGGCGACGCAAAGACACTGACATCCAGACCGGAGCTCGAGCGCCGCTCGGAAGCGTGGAGCACTGGTGTCGACACCGCAGCCTGCTCGATCGGAGCGCGGAGCCTGTTGATCGCGTCCTGCAGCCGGCGGGCGGCGACGTCGGGCCCGTATCCTTCGTCGGCGAGTGTTTTCGGGACTGCTATCGGCTCGATGTAGATCGTGCGGCCCGCCACACCCTGAACCAGGAACACGAGGACCACCGCGACAGATATTACCGCCACTACGCTCAGGATTAGGCCCAGCAGGTCCTGCCAAGTCGGGTCTTTCAGAAGCCGCAAGCGGCGAGACGGCGAGGCGGGCGGCCTGCGCCAACCGCCCCCTGCGCTCGCCGGCGCGCCGGTGTGCGCCATCGCTCCCGGCGCGCCCGCCTTTCCTGAGCCGGAGAGCCGCCCCTCGGATCGCTCACACCGATCCTCCTATTGAGCGCGGATCGGTTTTGCGCAGCAGCGTCTTGAGCTTGGCAAAGACTTGCTCGATCGGGTTGAGATCGGGCGAGTAGCGCGGCAGGAAGAACAGCTTGCCGCCGGCGGCGCGGATCAGCCGGCGCACCGCCTGGCCCTTGTGGCTGCCGAGATTGTCCATGACGACGACATCGCCAGGGCTGAGGGTGGGCACCAGGAACTGCTCGACATAGGCGCGAAAGCTGGTGCCGTTGATCGGCCCGTCGATGACGCAGGGCGCGGTGATGCGATCGTGGCGCAGCGCCGCCAGAAAGGTCAGCGTGCGCCAGCGGCCGTGCGGCACCTTGGCGACCAGCCGGGCGCCACGCGCACAGCGCCCGTGGCGGCGGGTCATGTTGGTCTTGGCCCAGAGCCTGCCCTCGCGAAGGTGGGGGTTTCGTCGAGGAACACCAGACGCTTGGGGTTCAGCCGGCCCTGATGCATCTTCCACCGCGCCCGCCGCCGGGCGATGTCGGCGCGATCCTGCTCACTGGCGTGCAGGGTTTTAAAGGGACCCCTCGCGACGAGAAAGCAGATAATCACCACGCCAACCACTGCCGCGACTAGGCTCAAGACGCACCCCAGCCCGTCCTGCGCTGTCCGGTTCTCGAGAACTCGCCAGCCGCCAGTCGCGCGCGCCGAGACCGCTGGCCAATGCCCGTCCGGCGGCGCGTCGACGGAACGCTCGCCGAGGACTCCAGCCGCCAAGCTCTCCTGCTCCGTCAAGCCAGCCGTCGGCTCGGTCACGCCTCCTCTCCCGCCTCGCCCATAAAGTGCCGGTAGACTTGCCCCGCTCAGTGCCCCACCGAAATAATCACGACGCAGGCCGGGCCGGTGATGGCGGCGTAAACCAGCTGGCGCGACAGGTAGCGGTAGTAAAGGCGGCGGTCGGGGGCCTGGGAGAGGAAGACGGCGACCAGCTCCTCGGCCGGGTCGATCCAGAAATAGGTGCCGGTGACGCCGCCCCAGAAGAACTCGCCGACCGAGCCCGGCACCGGCGACATGCCGGGTGCAGTCCGCACCGCAAAACCAAGGCCGAAGCCGTAGCCCATCTCCGGCACCGGCGCCAAGCGCGCCGAAACGCGGGCGCGCGCGGTCTCACCATAGCCGCACACCGGGCGGCAGATGGTCGGAGGCCATGTGCCGGACCGTCTTCGGCGCCAACAGCCGCACCCCGTCGAGCTCGCCGCCGTTCAGCAGCATCTGGCAGAACCGGAGATAGTCGGCGACGGTGGAAACCAGCCCGCCGCCGCCCGAGGCCCAGCGATGCGGCCTTGCGACATTGCGCATCGGCGGGCGGGCGCCGGTGGCGGCGTCGGCCTGCGGCTCGGCGAGGCGCGCCGCCTTGTCGCCCGTCGCCTCGAACGCGGTGTCGCTCATGCCGAGCGGGCCGGTGATGCGCGCCGCGAAAAATTCGGACAAGCTCTGGCCGGACACCACTTCGACCACCCGGCCCAGCACATCGGTCGACATGCTGTATTCCCAGGTGGTGCCGGGCTCGAACATCAACGGCAGGCGGGCGAGCTTCGACACCAGCTCGGCGTTCGATTGGTCCTCGTTCATCAAATCGGCGTCGCGCCAGACCATCTGCACGGCCGAATCGCCAAAGGCGGCGTAGGTGAGGCCCGAAGTGTGGCGCAGCAGATCCTGCACCGTCATGGTCCGCTCGGCAGGCGCGCGCTCGACGCCGACCGTGCGATCCTTGAGTTCGGGCAGGTATTCGGCGACCGGGGCCGAGACCTGCAATTTTCCTTCCTCGGCCAAGATCATTGCCGCGACCGAGGTGACGGGCTTGGTCATCGAGGCGACGCGGAAGATCGCGTCCAATGCCATCGGCGCGCCGGCTTCGCGGTCGCGCCAGCCGAAGGCCTCGGCATAGCCGATCCGCCCGCCACGGGCGATCGCCATGACGGCACCGGGCAGCAGCCGGCGCTCGACATCGTTCCTCAATGTCGCCGAGATCCGCTCCAGCCGTTCCGGCGACAACCCGATCTCTGCCGGATGCCCGGCCTGCGGCAACCCCAACCCGGTCATTTCCGGCCTCCTATCTCAGCACCCAACGCAAACTGAACCAGGGCGTTTCCAGCAGGCTGTCGTCACATCTGCGAAAACAGCGCAACCGTTCGAGACTTGCGGTCCCTGGCTTCCCGCTTTCGCGGGAATGACGGTTGACGCATTGATATCGCGGTCGATTTTTCGACCTGACCTTCACCCCCGGTTTGAGCTGAAGGCCGGCATCACTTCCTCGGCTACCCATTGGAACTGCTCGATCATCGTCGCCTGCGGCGTGCCGATCGGGCTCGATAGGCTGATGTGCCGCATGCCGGGATAGCGTTCCTCGAAGCCTTTCAACAGGTCGACGAGCTGGTCGGGGGTGCCGGCGAACCACGAGCCCAGTTTCATATAATGCTCGACGGTCGGCACGCCGGCGGCGTCCCAGCCGCCGCGCCCGGCCACCGCCTCGACCTGGGCCGGCGTCAGCCCGGGGACAAAGCCCAGGGGTGCGAACATCTTCACGTGCTCCTCGTAGATCGGCTTGATCTCGCGGATCGCCTGTTCGCGGGTCTTGGCGAGGTGGAAATGGAGGCCGAGCTGCAAGTCTTCGCCGAGTGCCAGTTCCTTGCCGGCGCGCGCCGCGGCCTCGCGGTAGGCGGTGATCGGGCCTGCCTGCATCGTCGCCGCTCCGCCGCCGACCGCTCCCTTGATGCCGTGTTTGACCATGAAGTCGAGCCCGCGCGGATTGGCGCTGACGATCGGCTGCCAGCACTCGACCGGGGTGTGGATCGGACGCGGCACCAGGGTCAGCTCTTCGAGCTCGTAGCCGCGGTACGGCACCCGCGGCGGCAGCGTGAAGTATTGGCCCTTGTGCGAGAAGGATTCGTTGTTGAAGGCCTTGAAGACGATTTCGACGCCCTCCTCGAAGAATTCGCGGTTGGCGTTCTGGTCGAGCATCGGCCCGCCGAGGCTCTCGACCTCGCGGGTGTGATAGCCGCGGCCGAAGCCCATGACGACGCGCCCGCCGGTCAGAATGTCGGCGGCGGCGAAATCCTCGGCGAGCCGCAGCGGGTGCCACATCGGCACGATGTTGAAGCCGCAGCCGATCTTCAGCTGCTTGGTCACCCGCGCCAGATGCACCGCCAGGAGCAGGATGTTGGGAATGCACTCGTAGCCTTCGTGCTGAAAATGATGCTCGGCGAGCCACAATGTCTCATAGCCGAGATCGTCCATCCGCCGGGCGATCGCCTCGGTCTTGGCGAAGACGCTGGCCAGATGCTCGTTCGAATAACGCCGCTCGTTGGCCGGGGTCGTGTCCTGCCCACGGTCGGGAAGATCGACATGGCCCGCATAGACGGTGGTGAATTTGGTGATCATCTCTCGTCCCTCCGGCTCGGCCGCCGCCGCGGATGGCGCGAGGCTGCCGCAGGGAAGCAGTCTTACCCAATTTCGGGCATATGGCTACCCGGCGCCGCGCGCGGCGGCCCTGTTTTGGCGCGGCTTGACAGCATTTCGCTCCGGCCGGCAACCTCCACGCACCCGAACGGCGCAAAGCCGGCCCGCGCATTCCCGAGGAGGAGACCCTGATGACGATATTGCGCAGAAAACTGCTCATCGGCGCCGCGGCCGGGCTCGCAGCGCCTCTCGTGTTGCGCTGGCCCGCGAACGCCGCCGAATTCACCTACAAATGCGGCGGCTCATTGCCCGACGGTCATCCGATGGCGATCCGGGCGCGCGAGGCGATGCAGCTGATCAAGGAGGAGAGCGGCGGCCGGCTCGACATCACGCTCTACACCAACAGCCTCCTCGGCGGCGACACGGCGATGATCTCGCAGACGATCGCCGGGGCGCTCGAAATGTACACGCTGCCACTCGATCTGCTCGCGGCCAAGAACCCTGCTTGCGGCATTTTCGGTGTCGGCTACGCCTTTCTTGGCTACGACCATATTTGGGAGGCGATGGATGGCGGGCTCGGCGATCACCTGCGCGGCATCGCCGAGCAGATCGGCTTCCATGTGGTTCATAACTGTTACGACCACGGCTTTCGTCAGATTACCACGCGCACCAAGCCGATTGAAAAACCGGAGGATTTGAAGGGTTTCAAGATCCGCCTCCCGGTGGCGCCCTATTTTATCGCGTTGTTTCAGCGCCTCGGCGCGTCGCCCACCCCGATCAATTTCGCGGAAGTCTACAGCGCGTTGCAGACGGGCGTCGTCGACGGGCAGGAAAATCCGCTGGTGCTGATCGACACCGCCAAGCTTTACGAAGTACAGAAATACTGCAGCCTGACCAATCATATTTGGGCCGGGATTCACATCTCGTTCAGCAATATCGCGTGGAAGCGGCTGCCCCGCGACTTGCAGGAGTTGTCGGAGAAGCACTTCAACGAGAAGGCGCTGCAGGAGCGCGGCGACTGGCAGACGATGACCGAGAAAGAGATCGAGACGTTGAAGGAAAAGGGCATGGTGTTCAATTCGCCCGATCCCAAACCGTTCCAGGACGCGCTGCGCAAGACCGATTTCTATCCCGAGATGAAGAGGAAATCGGGGGAGAAGGCGTGGGGCCTGCTCGAGGGCTATGTCGGCAATCTCGCATGACGGCTGAACTCCCTCTCCCTGCCGCGGAGGGGATGGGCTCGGCCGGGCTGCGCCGGCTCGCGCGGAGCCTCGACACCACGATCGGCCATCTGACCGAAGCCGTCGGCGCCTTCCTGGTGCTGGCGGAGACCTGCATCCTCTTTGCCGGCGTCGTCTCGCGCTACATCTTCAACAGCCCGCTCATGTGGACCGACGAGCTGGCGACGTTTCTCTTCCTGTGGCTCTCGATGCTGGGGGTCGTCGTCGCCTTCCGCCGTCAGGAGCACATGCGGCTGACCACCTTCGTCAACTGGGTCACGCCCGAATGGGGGCAATGGCTGGGAACGGTCAGCGCGCTTCTCGTCATCGTCTTCGTCCTCGAAATCCTGCTGCCCGCTGCGCAGTATCTGCAAATCCAGCAATCGACCGAGCTGATCACTCTGCCGATCTCGGACGGCTACCGGGTGGTTGCGATCCTCGTCGGCTCGATCCTGACCGCGATCGTCGCCCTCGCGCGCCTCCTCGAGACCACGAGCCGGCGCGGCTTTCTCGCGGCGCTCGCCGTCGTCGGCGGGGTTTCGCTCGTCCTGTGGCTGGCGCAGCCTCTGCTGATCGCGATGGGTCACGGCAGCCTGGTGCTGTTCTTTGTCGTCATCGTCGCCGTCTGTGTCGGGATCGGCGTGCCGATCGCCTTCACCTTCGGGATCGCGACCTTTTCCTATCTGGCGCTGACCACCGATTTGCCGCTGTCGATCGTCGTCAACCGCATGGATGACGGCATTTCGAACATGCTGCTGCTGGCGGTGCCGATGTTTGTCTTTCTCGGCCTCCTGATGGAGATGACCGGGATCGCGCGGGTGATGGTGAATTTCCTCGCGGCGTTGATTGGCCATGTCAGAGGCGGGCTGTCCTACGTGCTGCTGGGGGCGATGTATCTCGTCTCTGGGATCTCGGGGTCGAAGGCGGCCGATATGGCCGCGGTGGCGCCGATCCTGTTCCCGGAGATGCGCCGCCGCGGCGCCCATCCGGGCGAGCTCGCCTCGCTCTTGGCCACGTCGAGCGCGATGTCGGAGACGATCCCGCCGAGCCTCGTTCTGATCACGATCGGCTCGGTGACCAACATTTCGATCACCGCACTCTTTACCGGTGGCCTCCTCCCGGCGGCGGTGGCGGCGCTGGGGCTCGTCGTCGTCGCCTGGTGGCGCTCGCGCGGCGAGGATACCGGCGGCGTTGCCCGCGCGCCGGTGTCGCTGATGGCGTGGACCTTCGTCATCGCAATCCCGGGCCTGACCCTGCCCTTCGTGATCCGCGCCGCGGTCATCGAAGGGGTGGCGACGGCGACCGAGGTCTCGACCGTCGGCGTCGTCTATACCGCCCTCCTGGGGCTTCTCGTCTACCGCCGGTTCGATTGGCGCCGGGTCTACCCGATCCTCGTCGACACGTTGTCGTTGACGGGGGCGGTGATGTTGATCATCGGCACCGCGACGGGGATGGCCTGGGCCCTGACGCAATCGGGCTTCTCGCAATGGCTGGTCTCGGTCATGGCCGCGGTGCCGGGCGGCACGATGGGCTTTCTCGCGATCACCATCGTCGCCTTCATCATCCTCGGCAGCGTGCTCGAAGGCCTGCCGGCGATCGTGCTCTTTGGCCCGCTGCTGTTCCCGGTGGCGAAGGCGATGGGGGTGCACGAAGTCCACTATGCGATGATCGTGATCCTGGCGATGGGTGTCGGCCTCTTCGCGCCGCCCTTTGGGGTCGGCTATTACGGCGCTTGTGCCATCGGCCGGGTCTCGCCCGACGATGCGCTGTGGCGCATCTGGCCCTATATTGCCGCCCTCGTCGTTTCCCTCGCCGTTGTCGCCGCGATCCCGTGGCTGTCGATCGGTTTTCTGTGAGGGGGCGGAAAGGGCAGGGAAGGGACATGCGGTTCGGCCTATCACCGGTCCAGTCCGAGGGCCGCTTCGATGCGATGCTGCGGCAAGCCTCGCTCGCCGAGGCGCTCGGCTACGACATGCTGTGGGTGCACGAGCACCATTCCGGCGGGACGATCTACCCCTCGCCGCTGATGACCCTGGCGGTGTTGGCCGGAGCGACAAAGCAGATCGGGCTCGGCACCAACATGCTGCTCTTGCCGCTGCACCACCCGCTGCGCGTCGCCGAGGACGCCGCGATGGTCGATGTCGCCTCGGGCGGGCGGCTCAAGCTCGGGGTCAGCGCCGGCTATTCGGCGGCCGATCTGCGCGCGTTCGCGGTGCCGGAGGGCGATCGGGCGCGGCGCATGCGCGACGGCATCGCGCTGATCCGCGCGGTCTGGACCGGCGATCAGGTCGTGCTGGAGACCCCGCAGTCCCGCCTCGATGGCTTCACGCTCTTCCCAAAGCCGGTCCAGCGGCCATGCCCGCCGATCTACATGGGGGGCACCGTCGATGCGGCGATCCGCCGGGCGGCCCGTCTCGGCGACGAATTTTTGATCAGCACGACCCAAAACATCGGCGACATCCCGCGCGTGCTTGATGTCTATCGCGACGAATTGCGCCGGCTGGGCCTGGACCCCGCGCAAAAGGCGCCAACCCTCAACCGCATCGTCCATGTCGTTCCTGACGGCGCCTCAAAAGAAGCCGCGCTCGATTTCTTCACCGGGCGCTTTCTGCGGCTCTACGATGCCTGGGGCCATCAGAATGTAACCGGGCTCGGCGCGGGCGCTCGCTCGCCCACACAGGTCGACACCGACCATTTCATCATCGGCGAGGCTGCCGAATGCATCGACCGGGTAAACCAATACGCCGCGCTGGGCGTGAAGGAGATCGCCTGCCTGATGAATTTCGGCGGCCCCGAAGCCGGGATCGCCGAGCGCTCGATGCGCCTCTTTGCTGAGCGTGTAATGCCCTGTCTGAGGACCGCGTGACATGGAATACACCACACTCGGCCGCACCGGGCTCAGGGTCAGCGTCGCCGGCCTCGGCTGCGGCGGGTTCAGCCGGCTCGGGCTCGGCACCGGCAAGAGCGAGGCCGACGCGATCGACCTCGTCCATCAGGCATTGGACCTCGGCGTCAACCTGTTCGACACGGCCTCGGTCTACGGCACCGAGGAGGTATTGGGAAAGGCGCTGAAGGCGGCGCCGCGCGACCAGGTGGTGATCGCGACGAAGGCGTGGATCCCCCGCCGCGAGGGTCGCTCCGCCGCCGATCGCGCGGTGGAAAGCCTCGACAATTCGCTCAGGCGGCTCGATACCGACTATATCGACGTGTTCCAATTGCACGGCGTGGCGCCCGAGTCCTACGACCGGGCCCGCGACACGATCGCGCCGGCTTTGCTGGCCGAGCAGGCCAAGGGCAAGATCCGCCATCTCGGCGTGACCGAGACCGGCTCCAGCGACGGCGAGCACCGGATGGCCCGGCGCGCCGTCGAGGACGGCATCTGGGACACGCTGATGCTGGCCTTCCACATGATGCACCAGAACGCCCGGACCGAGGTCTTTCCGCGGACCATCGCCAACCGGGTCGGCACCTTACTGATGTTCGCGGTGCGCAACATCTTCTCGCGGCCCGACCGGCTCACGGCCGAGCTGCGGCAGCTCGCGAACGACGGGAAGGTCGCGCGCTGGCTCGCCGATGCGCCGAACCCGCTCGGTTTCCTCCTCCACGAGGCCGGCGCCGCCGATATCACCGACGCCGCCTACCGCTTCGTGCGCCACGAGCCGGGGGTCGACGTCGTCCTTTTCGGCACCGGCGACCCCGGGCATTTGCGCAGCAACATCGCCTCGATCCTGAAGCCGCCGCTCCCCGAAACCGACCGGCGCATCCTCGCCAGGCATTTCGGCCACCTCGTCGGCATCGGGCTCGACCCACCCGTCTACATGCCGGGGCTGAGCTCCTCCGCCCCATGACCGAGGGGCTCTGTCATTCCCGGCTGCTGCCGAAAGACAGATCCGCGCATCGACCCGATCGGAAACCGCGCTAACCTTTCAGGCGGTTGTTGCACACGCTGTAATAACCGCCGCCTTTTTGGATCCAGTGGAGGCCGCCATTGGCATTGTTGGCCTTGTTGGCGTTGTACTGGTCGAGACAGGTGTGCATGCGCGCCTTCCCGGCCGACTCGCTGGAATATTTCGGCGAGACGGCGGGGGGAAAGACGGCGTTGCCCGCCGGCGCCTGTGTTTCCTTCGCCGGAGAGGCCGGATTTGCCGATTTGCCGCCGGAAGCGGACACCGGAGCCGCTGGATTTGCCGGTTTGCCACCGGACGCAGGCGCCGCCGCCGCAGCCGGACCAGCGGCACCGCACTCGGTCTTTCGGAAATCGTTCCATTTCATACCGTTGAGCGTGCCCGCCTGTTGCGCGGCCTGATACTTCGCGCTGCACTCTTTCATCGTCAGCGCGTGCGCCGGCGGTGCGCCGGCGACAGCCGCGATTACACTGGCTGCACAGAATAACGCCGAGAATATTCTCATGAACGGCCTCCCTCGCGAGTAAACAGGCATCAGATGGGAACGCCCCGGCGGCCGTTGAAGACCTTCTTCCCATTAACCATTATGCCCCTGCTCCTATGGACGATCAGGGCTGAATTGGGGCCGAGGACGATAAGCGGAGAGCGCCCGCTGTTTTCGCTGTTATCTGCAAGGAATCTGCAGCCAGCCGACACTCCCATGCATCATCCGCCGGCGCCGCCTCCGTACCGGCCCGGAGGCGTCAGCGTGACATATGATCATGGCAATTTGCTGTGCGCTGCGGAATGCCGATCATCTGTCTCGTCAAATCGCAAGAAGATCGCGCAAGGCCCGATCGACCGGCTGGCCGCCAACATCGCCGCCGGTTAGCCTGCGGGGCGATGTGGGAGAAAACCGATGACCGATGACCCCGCCTGGCCGCTTGCGCAGCATGTCACCGGTATCGGCCACGCGGACCTGCCCGCGAGCGCCATCCAATCCGCCCGCCGCGATATTCTCGACACCTTCGGCTGCATGCTCGGCGGCAGCGGCTCGCCGGGTATCGACGAGCTGTCTACGGTGATCGGTCATTGGGGCGGGCGGGAGGAAAGCCGCGTGCTGCTGCGCGGGATGCGCCTGCCCGCGCCGCAGGCCGCGCTCCTAAACGCCAGCATGGGCCACGCGCTGGACTTCGACGACACGCTGGACACCGGCGGCTCGATCCATCCGGGCGTCAGCGTGCTCGCCTCGGTGCTGGCGGTGGCCGATAGAATGGGGGGCGTCAGCGGGCGGGATCTGCTGCTGGCGGTGGCGCTGGGGCTCGACATATCGTGCCGCATCGCGTTTGCCAGCACCTTGGACCGCGGCTGGCATCGCACCGCCGCGATCGGGGTGTTCGGCGCCACGGCGGCGGCCGGCAAGCTGCTGGGCCTCTCGCCGGAGCAGATGCTGAACGCCTTCGGCATCGCCTACAGCCACGCCGCCGGCAACCGCCAGTGCATCCTGGACGGGGCGCTGACCAAGCGCATGCAGGCCGGGCAGGCGGCAAGTGCCGGCGTGTTCTCAGCGGTCTTGGCGCGGACCGGGTTCACCGGGGCGCACAACATCTTCAACGGCCGTTTCGGGTTCTTCGCGCTCTACCAGCCGGATGGGTACGACGCCTCGCTGCTGCTGCGCGACCTGGGCACGGTTTTTTGCGGGGAGGCGCTGAGCTACAAGCCCTACCCGTGCGGCCGTCCGTTGCACGCGGCGATCGACGCGGCCCTGGCGGCACGAGCCGCCCTAGGGATCGAGGGGGCCGGGGACATCGCCGCGGTGACGATCGAGGCCGATCCCGCCGGCCACGCCGACCAGTTTGGCGGCACGCCCGCCAAGCGCCGCCCGACCCAGGTGGTGGAGGCGCAGTTTGCCCAGCCTTTCCTGGTCGCTACCGCCTTGGTGCACGGCAAGGTCGGGATCGCGGATGTCGACGGGCTCGGAGACGCCGCGGTGCTGGCATTGTCGGACCGGATCGTGGGGGTGGCGCGGGACGGCCGGCCGAGAAGGTCGCTGAGCATCATGGTGCGGCGGACCGACGGGCGCTCGGTCACGGTCGAGGCCACCGATCCCATCGGATCGCCGCAGAAGCCGCTGAGCGATGCCCAGTTCGAAGCGAAGTTCCGCGATTGCGCGCGCAACGCGTTGCGACCGCCACCGGATGCAAGCGTCGATGCGGCTCTGGCGGCGATCGCCCGGCTGGAGAGGCTGGCAGACGCGCGAGAGCTGCTGATCGCCGTTCGCGGGATAACCGATCCGGGCCGCGGAACGGCAAGAGCTCGGCGATGACGAAGCAGCGCGAGCTTGCCGTCGGCTGCGGAACTACAATTTGCGGGATATCTGGTGGAGCAATTCCGACAGATCACATCCCAAAAAATCTTCGTCACACCGACGGTAGGACGCGGGGGGTGACAAAGCGTCTGGCGCGAACCAATAATAGCTAGGAGCCTGACCCAAAAATGGCGGGCGAGCGAGGGCTAAGGTCGGCAAATCAATTTGTGAAGGGCTTTGCGCCGGCTCGGCGTACTGCGTCCCCAGGCCCAGGCCGCGCCGCCGGAAATCGTCACTTATCGCTTATTCGCCGCCTCCATGGCTTGGACGAACTCACTGGACCCGGCACCCCATTTCGTGAAAACCCTGAGTGCTGCCGTAAATGGCACATCCACAGGGTGCACTCGTTCGGGCGGTAGGATGTAGACCGCTCCAGCCATCGGCGTCGGCACCGAAGGCACCAGCACCGTATAGGAACCGTTTTCTAATTCCTCGACAATCAGTGCCGGAACCAGTGCCTCCTCAATCTCGGCGAGACAGGGCGCGAATGCCGGGTCGTCCGCCTGACCCATGACGCGTCCGGTGAGGCCCTGCAACAGCGTGTAGCCGGGGAGCCTTTGTAGTACCCTCCGTTCAATAAGATTCTTCGCTCGTAAACCCGCCCTGGTGCGGATGATCAAACCGGCGATGAAGCAAATGGCGGCGAGTATTAAAATCGCCAGGATCTCCTCAAATTTCACGGAACCGGGGATTGCAGCCGTGATCGGCTTCACCGCAGTCACAAGACCTTGGACGGCCTTCAGGATCAACAGCACCGCGATATAGACCGGCAGGACGATGAGGAGGCCGCCGATCAGCGTGGTTTTCACGAATCCAGCAACCGCTCTCATCTGGGTCTCCGGGATTATCGAGGCGGCAATTCGAGCGTCCGCATAACAACGATGCAGTCGCCGATGTATCCGACCCTCATGTCGTCATCGCCAAGCGTCCACTCGATTGTTGTCCCTTCGGGAATGGACGGCAACTCCTTAATCCATTGATGCAAGTCGTTCAAGGTTTTTTTATGATAGTCTCAATCCAATTGGTGAGAGATCCGCATAGCGCCACCGCAACATCGCGCCGTGTGGAAAGCTTCTCGTCAAGTATGGGTTTCAGTGAATGACGAGGAGCCGGAGAAACGGTTCCAAGACCGCATGCGCAATCCGATCAAACGCTGGAAGCTTAGCACGATGGATATCGAATCCCGCCGGCATTGGTCGATTATTCACAGTCAAAGGACCTTATGTTCGCCCAAACCGACACTAAGGTGAGCCCGTGGTATGTCGTGAATTCTGATGATAAAAAGCGGGCGCGGCTCAACTGCATTGTCTATCTGCTGTCGCAAGTTCCCTATAACGAAATGGACCCTGTCGAGATCGAGCTGCCTCCACGGCAACCCGATACTGGCTACAAGCGCCCAAAGCTATCGAGTCAGCGCTTTGTACCCGAGACCTATTAATTTACGATGCTCACGGTGAGGCCAAGGGCTTGACGCGCTTCATCGCCGAGTGGAACCGGCAACAAGCTGTCCCGAATGCCGAGCCGGTGCGCTACACGCTGACGACGTTGATACGCGACGCGCGGCAGTGCCGCGACTAATTCTGGCGTCCCTGCTGTTTGCAGTTGCGCTTGTCCGCGCCGACAGCCCCCTGATCCTGACGGCAGTCCTGCCGGGTGTCCCGGCGGTTCTGGCCGTTGGTTTGGGCGATGGTGAACGAGCCGTCAGTTGATGCCTCAGCCGTCACCTTGACAGTTTCGGCGTTCGTCGAGAGGGACATGCCAACGACCATGCCGAAAATGATTATAGATGATCTAATGATCATGAACGATCTACAGACGAATTTAGATGTCACGTCTTGATCCTCCTTTGGGGACGATTTCATGCGGCCTTCAAACCAGAACACATTCATCTGGGATTGTAGTCTCTTGGTGTCATCGACTGCGGTTAGCCCCAGCTGATCCGGGATTTCCCCGATGAACAACCAATTTGGCGGCCACGAAGGCAGGGTAGTCCCAATCCGAGCGTTCTGCAAGGGCTGGACGCCGGCAGGACCAGCTGGAACCTTGTCGTTTGGCAGACCGATCGCTGTGTGAGCGAGAATTTGGGATTAAGGCGGATCGAGGGACGAGCGCGAAATCATACATTAGCCGCAAGCCCGTCTCGCCCATGTGCTGATTACCCAATCAGCTCCGCAAGCCCGAGCACCAGGAACTGTTGCTGTCTGGTCCTCGGATCAAGATGGGGCGAGGGCTACATGAGCCCGACCCGCTGCTTCGCGCCGCCGATCTCTGACGGTCCACTTTCGGGTTGGCGGTATCGCCGGCCGAGCAATTCGGGAATAACCGCTGCAACCCGAGGCGGCCGCTTCCGCTGGGTCGAAGGTCGGCTGTGGGGCATCAAGAGCGGTTCCCGCCACCGAGGCTGAGCGGCGGCTGTGGGTTCCAAAGCGGTCGGCCGCTGCCGACAATTGGGCCGTGCAAACTTTTGGGTCAGGCTCTAACCGGCCGGCGCCTCGTTGAGCAGGCGGCCGTAGCCGGGCACCTTGTCGCCGGTCTTCAGCATGACCAGCATCGCCCAGAACGACGCCTGGTTGGTGGTGACGACGGGCTTGCCGAACTCGCGCTCCCATTCGGCGATTGAGGCCATCGTCGGAAAGTTGCCGCCGGGGACGACGAGGACCTCGATCTCCGGCCGGTCGATGCGGCGGAAGGCGTCGCGCGCGTGCTCCGGGCCGAGATTGCCGATCGCGTAGGAATTTGTCGCGCCGAAGCCTTCGAGGGCGACGGTTTCGAGCCCGTGCTTGCGTTGGAACAGATCGGCGGCGCGCCGGTTGACCGCCGCCGAATAGGGCGAGACCAGCCCGATGCGGCGCGCCCCTAAAGCCCGTACCGCGCGGCCGATCGCCTGCGCCGAGGTCACCGCCGGGGCGCCGGCGCCTTCGCTCATCCGCTGCGTCGTGACCTCGTCGTAATCGTCGGCGAAGACGCTCGCCGAGGTCTGCGCCAGGATCACCATCTCGACCTTGGCGGTGCCGAGGAGGCGCGACTGGTAATCGAGATCGTCATCTCGCGGCGGCGAAAAGGTCTGGCCCGGCGCGCTCGTCATCAGCCGCCCGACATGCGCCTGATAGAAGGGCGGCAGCAGCCGGCATTCGGTCTCGACGGTGGTGTTGGTCGACGGGATCAAGACGCCGAAATGGCGGGTCATGTCGATGGCCTCTGCGTTCGATGCATTCGCCGATCCTAGCGGCCCGGCGGCCGGCCTGTCGACCGGCTAGGCGCCCTTGATCGCGATGTCCTCGCAAGGCGCGGTATAGGCGAAGCCCGGGATCAGGCCGAACCCGGATTTGCCGACCCGCGGCCCGGCGCCGTTGATGAAGCCCAATTGCCAGATCGGCGCGAAAATCGCCCGCTCGGTGACGACCTCCTGGATCTTCTGCAGGATCACGGCGCGCCGCTTCTGGTCGGTCTCGGCCGCCTGCTCCTCGAACATCGCGTCGATGTCGGGCCAGCTGCCGTAGACATATGTGCCGCCCTTGACGACAAACGCTTCGAGCCGGGTGGCGGCGTTGCCGTGCAACCGGACTGCCCGGCCGCTTCACCGAGAGATTTTCTCCTCCGGCGCTTACACGCGATTCTATCGTAGTGGGGCAGACGGCCGCTCGCAGCAGATTTCGGCCATTCCTAAACCGAATGAATGTCTTCGCTTTAATTCAGATCGCGGTAGAACTGCTTCACCCCTACGACGCCACGGCTTTGGCAGGTGCGGATCTGGCCAGCACCGCATCGAGTTCCTCGATCGTGCGGCCGCGCGTCTCGATGCCGACGAACAGGAAGGCGCCAACCGCGAGCAGATACCACGCGGCGAAATAGATAAAGGCCGGCGTCAGCGCGTCGAGCGTCGCCTTTGGAGCGACGTAGTTGGTGGCGCCGGCGATGACCGCGAGGCCGGCCGGGCCGATAAACTTGGCGACGTTCGAACAACCGTAGACGAGGCCGAAGCCGCTGGCGCGCAGCTTTGTCGGCCACAGCTCCGCCATATATGGGAAGACGACCGAGAAGCTGGCGTTCGAGAAGAAGCTGGCCACCAGCAGCAACAGGAAGAACGCCGACGTGGCGCCGAGATAGATGCCATGCAGATAGCCCGCGAGCGCCGTCGCGCAGCCCGCACCAATCGCGAGCAGAACCCCGGCTGGGCGGCGTCCGAGCGCATCAGACAGCCAGGCGCCGACGGCCCGTCCGGGGATGCCAACCAGCGCGATCCACACCGACAGGTAAGCCGCCTCGGCGGGCGTGACCTTAAGCACCAGCACCAGCAGGGTGGCGCCCCACAGCGCCACGCCGACCGCGCCCGTTGAACTCAGCCCGGTCATGATCCCTGCAGCGATGCTGCGCGGATATTTGAACAGCTCGAGCCACGACCCATGCGGCTGCTCGGGCAGTGACGCCGGCAGCTGAATCTCGCCAGGGTCCACCTTGAGCGCCCAGGCGAGCGAACGGCGCGCCTCCTCAAAGCGCCCCTGGCCAAACAGCCAGCGCGGCGATTCCGGGACCCAGAGGCGGATCACAAACGCAAACGCCGCCGGCACCAGCCCGATCGCGAACAAGCCGCGCCAGCCGATGATCGCGCCGAGCGACGCGCTGAACAGCGCGGCCAGCAACGGACCCAGCGGCAACAAGCCGATCGACAGGCCGCTGACCCAGCCGCGCTTCGAGGCAGGCACGAACTCCTGCAGCAATGGCAAATCGACCGCGGCGAGCCCGCCCACCCCCAAACCGACGATGAACCGCATCGTCGCGATGAAGATCCACCCGTTCTCCGGCGCCAGCGCCATCACGCCGGTCGCGAAGGAGAGGGTCAGGATCATTATCATGAACACCTTGCGCCGGCCGATCTTGTCGCCGAGCCAACCAAAGAAAATCCCGCCCGGGATCGCCGCTATCCCCGAGGCAAAGAGGATCGCCCCCGACTGCCCGAACGTCAGATGCCAATCCTTTACGAAAAACGCCAGGACGAAACCGATCAGGGCAAAATCAAAGAAATCGATAACTATCGAGAACAAGCAAGCCGTGAAGATTTTCCACTGATTGATTGTCAAAGATTTTTGCTGCTCGAGAAGATCCAGCATGATAGCCTCCGTTCAACTGGTCAACCCTTGGGCCACGCTCGGAGGAGGTGGATTGGGGTTTGCTTTACGCGTTGGCGCCGACAGTAATGCAATAGCGGAAGCCGGGCAACCGTCGGATGTCCGTTTAATTTGATCGGCACCGCCAACCGTTGACGGACGCAGCGGACGCCGGGCGGCCACTGCGTCTTCGGCTCGGGCGTCAGGCGCTCTTGATCGTGATGTCCTCGTAGGGTGCCGTGTAGGCGAAATCGGTGATCAGGCCGAACCCGGACTCGCCAACCCGCGGCCCGACGCCGTTGATGAACGCCAGCTGCCAGATCGGCGCGACGACGGATTTCTCCTGCACGAGCTGCTGCATCTTCTGCAGAATCGCCGCACGCCGTTTGCGATCGAGCTCGGTCGCCTGCTGCGGGGCCAGCGCGTCGATGTCGGGATAGCTGCCGTAGACATAGGTCCCGCCCTTGACGATGAAGGCATCGAGGCGGGTCGCGGCGTTGCCGAAAGCACCGCTGCCGCACTGGATGAGATTCTTGTAAATCTTGTCACTCCAGCCTTTCAAGAAAGCTGCCCGCTCGATCGGCCGGAGCTTCGAACGGATACCAACCTCTTGAAGATTATTCAGCACTGCCTCACCGACATTGGAATACGATGAGTTGCAGTAGTAATCCCCGGCGTCGAAGCCGCCGGCATGACCCGCCTCCGCCAGCAATTGCTTGGCCTTGACTGGATCGTACACGGAAGGCGGCGGCTGCCAGTAAAAATCGTAGCTGATTGGGATGATGCTGTCCGTCAGCTTCGAGTAACCAAGGGTGAGGGCCTCGTTAATCGTCTTGCAGTCGATAGCCAAATTGGCAGCCAGTCGCACCCGCTCGTCGTGCCAGGGCGATTTCGGATCCCATTGGTCAGCGAAATAGAGCCAGAACGTGGCCGGTGAGGCCACCGGTTTCAGGGTCAGCCCCGGAGTGCTACGCAGCTCTTCGGCGAGCTCGCCGCGGATCGAATAGACGATGTCGACCTCGCCGCGCTTGAGCGCCGCCAGCCGGGTCGACTCCTCGGGGATCACCTTGAGCACGAGCCGCTTGACGCTCGGGGTCTTGCGCCAATACTGGTCGAACGCCTCGAACACCAGCTCGACACCCGGCGTGAACGAGACGAACTTATAGGGACCGGCACCGATCGGCGCCTTCTTGAAGCCGTCGTCGCCGACCTTCTCGACGTATTTCTTGGGCACGATCCAGCCGGCTCCGGTCGCGGTCGCGTAAAAGGTGAGGAAGTCGGGCCACGGCTTATTGAGCTTGAAGCGGACACGCTGCGCGTCCGGGGTCTCGATCGCGGCTACCCGCGCCTTCATCAGGTCGTGAGACGCGCCGCGGTAGCGCTCGAACGAGAACTTGACGTCCTCCGCCGTCACCGGCTCGCCGTCGTGGAACTTGATATTCTTGCGAAGGAGGAACTCGTAGCTCATGCCGTCTTCCGTAGCCGAATAGGATTCGGCGAGGCTCGGCGCCATCGGCTGGCCGGGCATCGGCTTTACCATCGCGTCGTGCAGTGCATAGAGGATCATAAAGGGGGTGATCAGGCCCGGCGTTTCGGCCGGGTCGAACCAGGTCGGAGCCAGCGAGATATGCACCCCCCAGGTCAGCTGCCCCGAGGGCGCGGCGGCACGGGCGAGGCCGGGAGCGCCGGCGACGAGCCCGAGTGCGCTCAGCGCCAGAACGTCGCGGCGGGTCAAGTTTGCCGCCCCAGCGCCAGACGCGGAATTTGCGGGACGGACGATCGATAGGGTCATGCTGATTCCTCCCAGTGGCCCGTTCTGGCGGGCGCCTTGCGTTTACCGTATATCAGACCCGAGCGAGGCGCAATTGCCGCCGTTCCCGTCGCGGACTAGCGCCGGACCGCTGTACACTCCGACGGCGGCTCGAGGAGGAGGATCGAGATGGACGACCGGCAGGATCTGATCGAAACCGATTTCATCGTGATCGGCGCCGGCTCTGCCGGGTGCGCGGTGGCGGCACGGCTCAGCGAGGACAGGGCGACCCGCGTGCTGCTGCTCGAAGCCGGCGGCGAGGACAAGAACCGCTGGATTCACATCCCATTGGGCTTCGGCAAGACCTTCGCCGACCCGTCGGTCAACTGGTGCTATGAGACCGAGCCCGACCCGGGGGCGGCCGACCGCCGCGTCTTCTGGCCGCGCGGCAAGGTGCTGGGCGGCTCGTCCTCGATCAACGGCATGGTCTATATCCGCGGCCAGGCCGAGGATTTCGACCATTGGCGCCAGCTCGGCAACACTGGCTGGTCTTCCGAGGATGTGCTGCCCTATTTCAAGCGCTCCGAGCACCAAACCCGGGGCGCCGACGCGTTCCATGGAACGGGCGGCCCGCTTTGCGTTTCCGACGTACCCGATAAACACCCGATCTGTGAGGCGTTCATCGAAAGCGCGATGAGTTTGGGCTTTCCGCGCAACGACGATTTCAACGGCGCGCGCCAGGATGGGGTCGGCTATCACCAGACGACGACCCGCAACGGCAAGCGCTGCTCGACCGCGGTCGGCTATCTGCGCCCGGCGATGGCCCGCCCCAATCTCCGCGTCATTACCAACGCGCTGACCGAAAAAATCGTCTTCGACGGGCGGCGCGCCACCGGCGTCACATTCCGCCAGGACGGGCAGATCCGCACCGCGCGGGCCGCGAGCGAAATCATTTTGTGCGGCGGCGCGGTCAACTCGCCGCAGTTACTGATGTTGTCCGGCATCGGCAAAGCCGAGCATCTGGTGGGGCTCGGCATCCCGGTATTGCATCATCTCCCGGGAGTGGGGCAGAGCCTGCAGGACCATTATTCGGCGCCGCTCAAGTTCAAATGCGCATTGCCGATTACTGTCAACGACGTGATGCAGAGCAATCTGAAAAAGCTGAAAGCCGGGCTGCAATACTACACGTTCAAAACCGGCCCGCTGGCGATGGGGACTTCGCCCGCGGCGCTGTTCGCGCGCACCCGGCCAGAGCTGGCCTCGCCCGACATCAAATGCTCATGCTCGCCGTTCAGCGCCGATCGCCCGCAGGACGGGCTGCATCCATGGTCGGGATTTACCACGATCGTCTATCAGTTGCGGCCCGGAAAGCCGCGGCCGGATCGAGCTCAAAAGCGCCAACCCGGCCGACCCGCCGGCGGTCTATCCGAACTATCTGGCGAC
Source organism: uncultured Alphaproteobacteria bacterium (assembly GCA_963781215.1). Lineage (GTDB taxonomy): Bacteria > Pseudomonadota > Alphaproteobacteria > ATCC43930 > CGMCC-115725 > AP-15. Next base: position 18,614 of record CAWAFE010000045.1, on the reverse strand, counting down.
CGCGACCGACCAGCAAACCATCGTCGAGGGCCTCAAGCTGCTGCGCCGGATCATGGCGACCCCGCAGATGCAACGCTTTATCACCGCGGAGTTCCAGCCGGGCCCGGAGATCGAGACCGACGAGCAGCTGCTCGACTACGCCCGCCGGCGCGGCGGCACGGTCTATCACCCAACCAGCACCTGCAAGATGGGGGTGGATACGATGGCGGTGGTCGATCCGGACCTGCGGGTGCACGGCATCGAGGGCCTGCGCGTCGCCGACGCCTCGATCATGCCGACGGTCGTTTCGGGCAATACCAATGCGGCGACGATCATGATCGGCGAGAAGGTGTCGGACATGGTGCGACAACGGATGCGCCTGGCGGCATAGGCGCTGGCCGATTAGACCCCCGCGAGCCGTGGATCGGCGCCGCTGGGTAGTGGCTCGGCTTGAATTTCCGCAAGGGGGGGTGGATTCCGGCGCCGAAAGCCACCTTTCGCGGAGTTAGAGCACAATTCGGCATTCTAGAGCAACTTGCTCAGATCCTCGACACGAATGGCCCTATCTTCCAAGGCCACGCACGGATCGAGAGACCCATTGCCGAAATCGGCCAAACAGTGCTGAGGGCGCAGAGACGTAGTGATAATTCAGGTATGGAGCCATCATCGCCTCCAGCGGTTCCATGCTCGAATTCCAGCGCATCTGCGCTCCCCAGAACTGATTGTGGTTTGCCACAATCTGTTCCGGCGGCAGTTCCTTCGGCATGTCTTTCTGTCCGGTAATCTTGAACGAATCCGAGTTAAGACGGGTCAGCAGATCGTGGACGCCCGATTCTGGGCTGAATAGAAATTGGGATTCCCGACTTGCTAGGATGAAGTCCTTCCGCAGCGCGGAAAACGCCTCGTCCTCATTGTCCCGCTTCGAGGTTATTAGGGCTTGGTAGAACCTGACGGTCCGCATGTAGATGTCGAACCGCTTGTTGTAGAGGTCGAGTCGAAACCGCTCTGACGCGACGAAAAACGAGAATGCGGCGACGATCAGGGCGACAAGGCTGATGAGGGTGGCAACCATTACGGTTCCGGCTCGCTCAGAGGCCGCAACAAGTAATCGTCTCCTTGTTCGTCAGCCACGTATTCCTTAGTCGTTCTGAAGATCTCCCTGGGTAGCGCCACGTGCGCCAGCGGGTTATGGATGAGCGTAAGGGGCAACGGCTTGAGCATGTCCCCTTTAACGCACCCGAGAACGGCACTCACATTCGCATAAAGCGGGTTGAGGAAGCTGTCGGTTCGGACCTCAGCCCCATTGGCGTTCTTGATTGAATAGCGCGGAATGCGCGTCGTCTCGCCGTCGATTAGACCATCTCTTGAGATCTGCACAGCTATCGGGCCGACGGGAAAGGTGGCCTCGACCGCGAGGGGCATTCGACTGATGCCGTTGTCATCGATTGACCAATCTGCCAGCCGACATCCGTTGACCGCAATTACGGTTGGATCGGCCGCCGGAATGATTCCACTCTCTACATATCTCTGGTACTTATTGCGCTTTTCTTTCAGAGCCGCCGTCCACCGAAGAAGCTTCGCCTGGTGGGGCACCATCTTCAGGATGACCTCCCCGACCTTCGGAGTTCTCAGATACTCGGCTGGAATGCCCTCGGGCGCAGGCACGATAGCCTCGACCCAGATGGTCGCTCCATTGTGGAGTAGGCCAAAATCTGGACCCTTCTGTCCCGCTTTTTGCACCTTGTCGCGCCGGAACTCGAAGCCAAGCTCCGAAAAATGCCGATAAAGCATCGCCTCCCAGATGTGAGCGCGAAGCCCGCGCTCCCCGGCGGTAACCTCTAGCCGTATGTTCGGCGGTGCTAGCCCGGAAGCCTCGTAAGCCTCCAAGAGCTCGCCGAAGTGAGCCGGCGCGACGGTATTATTTGGAAAACGCCTTTCGAGGGCTTCGGAGATCCATGTCAAAGGTGCAACCAGCGACCACGCTGACCTTCTACCCTTTGAGGCGTGAAAGCATGCCCGATGTCGAATGCCCAAGCCACGGAGGACCCCAACGTTGATTACGATCTAGCGGCGGCAAAAGGCAATTCCTAGATCACGGCGTATTCATGTGGGGACTGCCATTCGCTATGTCGAGGTGGGGGTGCTACCCGGAGCGCTACTCCGGCAATGACCGAAAAGGGGCATAAAGACCGGTTCATGCCGCCCAGGCTGAGCGCCCGCTGTCGGTTCAGTCAAGGGACCTTCGTGGGGACGTGGGGCAACGGGCGAGACGCGCCGAGAGCGGGCGTTCGCGCGACCTAGAGCGGGCCGCCGGGATCGATCCAATGCGAACCTTGGCAGCCATTGCTGGCGGCTACTTCGTCCCCACGCCAATCAGGTACGATTGTGGTGCCACGAATTCGTCAACGTTATCGTACTGGCGCAGAGCATCCTCGATCTCGGCCCAGGCTGCTGCGCGTTCAGTCTCGGTGGCTTGCAACAGCAGCTGCGGTATCTCCGGCAGCAGGTCCCGGATGTTTTGCATGGCCACCGCGAGCGAGGGGAATCGCCGCTGGACCGGCGCCGCTTCGACGGTCACGTCACGAAACCCGGCATCGCGGTACACAGCCTCCAGCACGACCGGGTCGCCAAGCGCGAACAAACCGGGGTCGCCGAATGGCGCCTGGGGCGCTCCGGCATGGCGGCCCGCGATCCCCATCGGTAGCGCGATAAGGGGGCATTCATCGGCGGTGCCAATGACCAAAGCCGCAAACTTCTTGCCCGGCTTCAGTGCCTGATGAATGCCGGCCATTACCCGCGCCCGTTCTGGGACCAGCATGAGTGCCAGCCGCGCGATCGCGGCGTCGAATGTCTCGGGCTCGAGGTTAAGGTCGCGAGCGTCCACCACTCGGGTCTCAACGTTCCGAAGTCCCGCCCGCGCGACCGCCTCGTCCGCCAACGCCAGCATCCGGGCGGCGATGTCGGTTGCCAAGACCGCGCCGGTAGGTCCGACACGCTGAGCCGCCAGCAGCGTCTGCTCGCCGGTGCCAGCGGCGACATCGAGGACTCGATGGCCGATGTCGAACTCCGGCCAGATCGAGCATCCGCTCGGTCAGCGGTGCCAGGATCTGCGCACGGGCAACGCCGCTGCGCTGCCATCCGGCGGCGGCTTCCGACGATCCATACGTTCCGCCGGCCTGATCCGCATTGCGGTGTTCGGATATCATGTTCGCCTAACGCCCCCCTACGGCAGCGCTGAGGGACATAAACGCTCTGTTGACTAAGCGCACAACACGCCAGGGCCCACAAGATGGCTGCTGCATCCGGCGAAAGCAAGGCGCCTGCAGCCTGCCCGGGCCAGTCCTGGCCGCTATCGGCGTCACCCGTCACCTGCCGCCAACATAGCGAAGATCGCTTTTCCGCCACCTGAGCCGTTGTCGAATTCCAGCGGGAGTGGCCGCTCCGGGGCTTGAAGAGCGGTCCCCGCTGCGAAGGCTGAGGGTCGGCTTTAGGGTCGGAAGCCGAAGTTCGAACGGAGACACTACCCCTTGCCGGCTGCATCGACTTACGGGTATCGCTGTGCAAAAATCCCGCACGCCATTGCCAGCCTGCAGGGAGTGCCACTCGATGACCGATAAGACCACGCAATCCGTCGCCAACCTGGGCTATCACGCCCACATCTATTACGACCCGGCAAAAACGCGCCCCGTTGCCGAACGCGTGTGCGCCGCGATCGGCGAGAAGTTCGCGGTCGAGATCGAAGAGTTTCGCGATACGCCGCGCGGACCGCATCCGATCAGCAATGCCCTGGTCATCTTCAAGCCCGAAGAGTTCGAGCGCGTCGTGCCCTACCTGATGCTGAACCGCGAGGGACTCGACGTGCTGGTCCACCCGCTGACGACAGACGCGGTCGAGGACCACAGCAGCTACGCGATCTGGCTCGGCAACCCGGTCGAGTTGAAACTTCACACGTTGCCGCATGGACGCGGCGGGCAGCTGCCGAGCGGGGTAAGCGCGTAGCCGCCGCGGCGCGTTCCTCGCCCGACGCAAGTGCGGCCGGGGCGGCGCAGTCCGGTCTGGGAGCTTCGAGGCTCTTTATCCTCAGTGTCCTTGTTGCCTAGCTGACGGCATGGCGCGCGTTTGGTAGTGTCCCCTATCCTGGATGAGGGGAGTGCGGCCATGCCATCCGAAATCTCCGACGAGGCACTCGACTTTTTGTTGGCCCGCGCCGGGCTCAGCCTGACCGATGCGCAGAAGGCCGAGCTGAAATCGGTCTATCCCGGCATCGCCGCGATGGCCGAGCGGGTGCGCAAGCCACGCGGCCGGATGGCCGAGCTCGCCCATGTCTACGACTTCACCGAGGAGGATCTGGCATGAGCGGCGCGATCCCAACGATCGCCGAAGCCGCCCGGCAGATTGCGGCGAAGAAGCTCTCGCCAGTCGAATTGACGCAGGCCTGCCTCGACCGGGTGCAGGCGCTCGACGATCGGCTCAATGCCTTCATCCGCCTGACCCCGGAGCGCGCGATGGCCGAGGCGCGCGCGGCCGAGGCGGCGATCATGGCGAGCGGACCCAAGGGCCCGTTGCACGGCATCCCGATCGGGCTCAAGGACATCGTCGACACCAAGGGCATCGCGACCACCTGCCAGTCGAAGATCCTCGCCGACAACATCCCCGACACCGACGCCGCCTGCGCCGAAAAGCTCGCCGCCGCCGGCACGGTCTTGATCGGCAAGACGACGACCCACGAATTCGCCGATGGCGGCCCCTCCTTCGACCTGCCCTGGCCGCCGGCGCGCAACCCCTGGAACCCCGACCATTTCACCGCCGGCAGCAGCAGCGGCACCGGTGCCGGGACCGCGGCCGGGCTGATCCTCGGCGGCATCGGCACCGACACCGGGGGCTCGATCCGGGGCCCGGCGGCATTGTGCGGCATCGCCGGCATCAAGCCGACCTATGGCCTCGTCAGCCGCACCGGCGTCGCCCCGGCCGCCTTCAGCCTCGACCATATCGGCCCGATGGCGTGGACCGCCGAGGATTGCGCACTGATGCTGCAGGCATTGGCCGGCCACGACCCGCGCGACCCGGCGAGCGCCTCGCGGCCGATCCCGGATTACGCGGCACTCCTCGGCAGCGGGATCAAGGGGCTCAAGATCGGCGTGATCCACCACTTCCACGAGGTCGACCACAAGGTCAGCGAGGGAACCCGGCGCGGCATCGACGCCGCGATCGCCACCTTGCGCGGCCTCGGCGCGGAAATCCGCGAGGTGCAATTGTCGCCGCTGCAGGATTGGGGGGCGTGCGGCTCGCTGATCTCGATCACCGAGCGCGCCGCGGCCTATGAGGAGTGGTCGCGTACCCGGCTCGGCGATTTCGGCGAGCGAGTGCAGCGCCGGCTGATGCTGGGCGCCTTCGTCTCCGGTGTCGACTATGTCCAGGCGGTGCGCCGGCGCCGCGAATTGCGGGGCGAACTGCAAAGGGCGATGGCCGGGCTCGACGTCGTGCTGACCGCGACCCAACCAGCCGAGGCGGCCCGGATCGACGCGGTGCCGAAATGGGACCTCTTCGAAAAGCCCGGCTTTATGATGCCGTTCAACGTCGCCGGCTATCCGGCGATCTCGGTCTGCGCCGGGTTTGGTGCCGGCGGCCTGCCGGTCGCGATCCAGCTCGTCGGCAAGCCGTTCCAGGAGCCGACCCTGCTCCGCGTCGCCGACGCCTTCGAGAAGGCGACCCCATTCCGCGACCGCCGGCCGGCGCTCTGAGCGACGACAGTGCCGCCGATTGCGTGAGGAGTGATCGAGCGGCCGGCGCATCGCGGCAGATGACGATGGCGGCCGCGAGCATTAGATTCGCGGCAGGAGGTCGCCGATGAGCGAAGCCGCGATCAAGCTGATGACTTTAACGGAGTTCCTCCGCTGGGAGGACGGCACCGATACGCGCTACGAGCTGCTCAACGGTGTTCCCGTCGCCATGGCGCCGCCGGCGATTGCCCATGGGAGGCTGGCTCTGCGGCTGGGAGCCCGAATTGACAGCGCGCTCCGATCTCGCTCGCCCTGTTTTGGCCAGAGCGAAGCGGGAATCGCCAAGCCGGACCGGAGCGACACCTGTTATATCGCCGATCTCGCCGTGACCTGTACCCCTTCGGAGCGCGGCCAGCAGCTTCTTCAGGATCCGCTGTTGATCGTCGAAATTCTGTCGCCGGGAACCGCGCTGTACGATCGACAAACCAAAGTATCGGATTACCGCCGCATCCCGAGTGTCGAGGAAATACTCCTGATCGATTCCGCCAGCATCTTCGCCGAGGTGCTGCGGCGCGAGGGCGACCGCTGGTTGACCGAGATCGTCCGCGGCCCGCAGGCGACGCTGTCGCTCGCCTCGATCGGGCTGACGGCAGCGATGTCCGAACTCTATGAGGGGATCGATTTGCCCGACCCGGCCGTGGCGAGCCAGCCGATTGGATGACCGGAGCAGCCTTCCGAACGCCTCGTCCAGTCGAGTACCCCGGCTGCCGCCGAATTGGGGTTCGTTCAAGGCCTCATTCACAGAGATTCCCGTCTGCTCTTCGGTAACTGAAAAGCGACCGAAGGTGCGCCCATGATTTGCATGTGGCGCTACGCGAAGGCGCGGCGGATCCGGCCCCAGTCTTCGATCGCGTGCTCCTGGCCGGGGACGATCTGGATCGCGATTTCGCCGTAGCCGGCCGTGGCGAGGGCGGCGATGCGCTGGGTCAATTCCTGTTCGGTGGCGGTGAAGGTCGTTTGGCGGATCAGCTCGGCGGTGACGAACGGGCGCTCCTCGGGCTTGACGAACATCAGATGCCCACGGTGGTTTTCGAGATAGTGCGCGCCCTGCGGCGTGAAACGCCGGGCCAGCTCGACATAGCCGGCGAGAGGTCTTCGGCGACCGACGGCGGCACCGCCGCGATCATCGGGAACCCCGCCAAGGCGGCGTCTGCCGCACGGTGCAGCAGCATTGCCGCACGCGGGCCGGCCTGCGCCAGTGCCCGCGGGCTGTCGGCGGGCTCGCCTTCCTCGAGGATCGCGCCGCCGGTCAGCACGACGGATTGCAGCGCCTGCGCCTTGTGGCCGGCGGCCTGCCAACGCTCTCGCATGTCCGCCATCGCGGCGACCGCACCCTCGACATCGCCGGCCGTAGCGATCCAGCCGGCGCCGAGCTTTGCCGTCAGCGTCCGCGCCCGAGGGCCCGACGCCGCGACCCAAAGCGGGATCGGATCCCGCGTGTTGATCAGGCCGAGCTCGGGGTTCAGCAAACGAATGAGCTGCCTTTTGCCCTCGATGTCAGCCTCGACCGTCTCCTCACGCAACAACGCCAGGACGACACCGACATATTCCTCCATGTCGGCGAGCCGAATGGCACCCAGCCCCATCGCCCGCCGGCCGGTAAAGCCGGTGCCGACCCCGAAATCGATCCGCCCCGGCGCCAACTTGTTCAGCGAGGCAAAGGCGTTCGCCGTGACCGCGGCGATGCGGTTCGACGGGATCAGGACGCCGGTGCCGAGCCGGATCGTCGTCGTCTTCAGCGCGGCCGCGGCCATCGCGACGAACGGGTCGGCGCTCAGCATCTGGGTGTCGTAGAACCAGGCGCGGCTGAACCCCAGTTCCTCGGCTCGCCGCACCAGCCGCCATGAAGTGGCGTCGGTCGGGATGGCGATCGCAAACCGCATCGCCGGCGGCCCGGCTCAGCGCTTCGAGAATTGCGGCCTGCGCCGCGCCTTGTGCCGGCCGTATTTCTTGCGCTCGACGACGCGGCTGTCGCGGGTCAAAAAGCCCTGGCTCTTCAAGAGCGGGCGCAGCCCCGGCTCAAAATGCGTCAAGGCCCGGCTGATGCCGTGGCGCACGGCGCCGGCCTGGCCCGAGAGCCCGCCGCCCTTGACCGTGCAGAAGACATCGAACTGGCCGAGCCGGTTCGAGGCGACAAAGGGCTGGTTGATGATCATGCGCAAGACCGGCCGGGCGAAGTAGACCGGGCTCTCGCGGCCATTGACGTCGACCTTGCCGCTGCCGGGCTTGATCCACACCCGTGCGACCGCGTCCTTGCGCTTGCCGGTGGCATAGGCGCGGCCGAAGGCGTCGAGCTTGGGGGTCAGATCCGCCGGCATCATCGCCGGCACGGCCGGCGCCGTCGGTGCGGCGGGCGCGGTCCGGGCCTGCGACAGGGCCTGGCGCAGGCTCCCCAGGCCCTGAAAGGTCTGGCTGGCGCCGCGCTGGCCGGCGGGTTGCCCGGACGGTTGGCTAGGCGGGGTTGGCCAGTCGGTGGATCGTCGTCAGCCATCGTCGTCATGCCCTCGAATTCTTGCGGTTCATCGCGGCGACATCGAGCACGGCGGGCTGCTGCGCGCCATGCGGGTGCTCGGGCCCGGCGAAGACCCGCAAATTCTTCATCACCCGGCGGCCGAGCGGCCCACGCGGCACCATGCGCTCGACCGCCTTCTCGATCACCCGCTCGGGGTGCCTGCCGTCGAGGATCGCACCCTTGCTGCGCCCCTTGATGCCGCCGGGATACCCGGTGTGCCAGTAAAAGATGTCGTCCTTGCGCTTGTTGCCAGTGAGCTGGACCTTTTCGGCATTGATGACGACGATGTTGTCGCCGCAATCCATGTGCGGCGTGAAGGACGGCTTGTGCTTGCCGCGCAGGCGGGCGGCGATGATCGAGGCCAGTCGGCCAAGCACCAGCCCTTCGGCGTCCACGAGCAGCCACTTCTTGTCGATATCAGACGGCTTGGCGGAAAAGGTCTTCATCAGGTCTTTGCGGCAATGGCACGCGGCCGGGCCCGCGCCCGGTCCGCTGAAGGCGGCTCATTTAGGCGATCAGCCGCCCTGGGTCAAGCCGGCTCTCTTTGCGACCCGCTGACTTGACCCGCCGGGAGGCAGGCCCACCGGCCTGCGCTCTCCTGCCCAAGCCTCTCGGTCGAGATTGCTTCGTCGCCTGGCGGCGCCTCGTAATGACCAGCCGCTCCTGTCGTTGCGAGCGCCGCGACGCATCTCGCGCATCCCTTTTTTCCAACGAAGGGGAACAGGTGGTAGATTGCGGGCATGGGCGAGCGTGAGACTGCGCTGGCGTTGCTGCGCTGGTATGTCGAGATGGGCGCGGACGAGGCGATCGCCGCCACGCCAGTCAACCGGCTGATGCCGCCGCCGAGGCGCGAGCCGGCCCCAGTCCCGCCGATGGCATCCGCCGCCCGCGCAATCGCGGCAGCGCCGCCCGCCGCCTTTGCCGCGTCGCCGGCCGAGAGCGCCCAATCGGCGCGCCTTTTGGCGGCCGGCGCCGAGACCGTGGCGGCGCTCGAAGCGCTGGTCGCCGCCTTCGACGGCTGCGCCCTGAAGCGAACCGCGACCAGCACCGTCTTCGCCGACGGCAACCCGGCCGCACCGGTGATGATCGTCGGCGAGGCGCCGGGGGCCGACGAGGACCGCATCGGGCGGCCCTTTGTCGGCCGCGCCGGCCAATTGCTCGACCGCATGCTAGCGGCGATCGACCTCGACCGGTCGGGCGTGCTGATCACCAACGTGATCTACTGGCGGCCGCCCGGCAACCGCACCCCGACACCGGCCGAGATCGCCACCTGCCTGCCCTTCGTGCTGCGCCATATCGCCCTGGCGCGGCCCAAGATCCTGGTGCTGGCCGGTGGCACCGCGGCGCGCGCATTGCTGCCCGAAGGCCCGGGGATCACCCGGCTGCGCGGCCGCTGGTTCGAGCTCGCCGTCCCCGGCCTCGACCGGCCGGTGCCGACCCTGCCGATGTTCCATCCGTCATTCCTGCTGCGCGCCCCCGAGCGCAAGCGCGAAGCCTGGCGCGACCTGTTGGCCCTGCGCGCGCGGCTCGACGAGCTGCTTTCCGCGGCCTCCTAGCCGCCCTATCTTGAGGGCAGCGTCAGAGGGAGCGTGCTCACATGCCCGGCCGGATCGATCAAACCCGCCCGTTCCTGCCCGTCAACATCGCCTTGCTGACGGTTTCGGACACCCGTGACGCCGCGCAGGACCGCTCCGGCGACACGCTCGCCGACCTCGCGACGACGGCCGGGCACCGCATCGCCGCGCGAAAAATCGTGCGCGACGAGCGCGACCAAATCGCGGCGGAGCTGCGGGCCTGGATCGCCGACCCGGAGATAGATGTCGTGATCTCGACCGGCGGCACCGGGGTCACCGGGCGCGACGTGACGCCCGAGGCCTTCCACAGCGTCTACGAGAAGGAGATCGCCGGGTTTGGCGAGCTCTTCCGCTGGCTCAGCTACGAGAAGATCGGGACCTCGACGATCCAGAGCCGGGCGACAGCCGGGGTCGCCGGCGGCACCTATCTTTTCGCCCTGCCCGGCTCGCCCGGCGCCTGCCGCGACGCCTGGGAAGGCATCCTCGTGCACCAGCTCGATAACCGCTTCCGCCCGTGCAACTTCGTCGAGCTGATGCCGCGGCTCAAGGAGCGGTAGCTCAAAAGCCGCGGCGGGGCGACAGCCGGCGGTAGGCGTAGCCGTCGTCGACGTCTTCGAGCTGCTCGGCGACGCCGACTGAAACGATCGGCGGCAGCCCGGCGAGGGTGTCGGCCAGCGCATCGGGGCTCGACCATCGCACGCGCTTAAAGAGCTCCGCCGGCAGCGGCCGGCGGCGGGCGCCGACGAGCCAGAAGCCGCCATCCGCGGCCGGTCCGAAGACGAGGTCGCACGCGCCCAGGAGGCGGAAGGCGGCAACGACGTGGCGGGCGGCGAGCGCCGGAATGTCGGCGCCGACCAGCACCACCAGGCCCGGTGGACAGGACGCGATCGCCCGGCGCATGCGGCGGCCCAGATCGCCGCGGCCCTGGCCGACGATCTCGATCCGCCGGGGCCAATGCCCTGCCCGGTCCGGCGTTGCCGCGATCCGCAGCCGCCAGCGCCGGTCGCGGCCGAGCCGGCGCAGCAGCAGCGCGATCATCAGCCGCTCGAACCGCGCCGCCGCGACGTCGCCGATATCGCGAGCGAGCCGCCGCTTGCCGTTGCCGAGCGCCGGCGCCCGGACAAACAAAACGAGATGACGCCGCATCAGCCGTAAAGCCGCACGATCCAGCCGGGCGGCATGCCGGCAAAGTAGAGGGAAAGGCAGACGAGGTTGCGCAGCGGCCGGCGCCAATAACCGCCGCGCCGGTAGCGCCGCGCCGAGGCGATGCAGCGCACGCCGATGCGCGCGAGACGGGGCCGGCCGAGCCGGCGCACGAGATCGACATCCTCCATCAGCGGGATCGGGGCAAAGCCGCCTACCGTGTGATAGAGCGTGCGGGAGATCAGCAGCCCCTGGTCGCCATAGGGCAACGCCAAAACCCGGCAACGCCAGGCGACGATCTGCTCCAGCCGCCGAGCCGCCGGGGCGGGATCGTCGAGCGCAAAATCGAAATAGCCGGCGCAACCCTCGGCTCCGGGCGTTGCGATGTAGCCGCTGACCGCCTGTTCCCAGCCGTCGTCGGGCCGGCAATCGGCATGGAGAAACATCAGCCAGTCGCCCGATGCCGCGTCCGCGCCGGCGGCGAGCTGAATGCCGCGCCCCGGCCCCGCGGCGACCACTTTGGCACCCGAGCTGCACGCAAGGAGAGCGGTTTCGTCACGCGACCCGCCGTCGGCGACGATGATCTCGCCGACGACCGCCGATCGGCGCAGCGCCGCCAGCAACGGCGGCAGCGCCTCGGCTGCGTTCAGGGTTGGGATGACGACCGATATCCGAATTCGTTCTTGCAATGTTCCCAATATGGCTTATCATCGGCGGCATGGATATGCCGGCCGCCCTGTCGCCGCGCAAGGGACGTGGCGCCGCCAGCAACGACAGCGGGCGCTTCGAAGCCGAAAAGCGCGTCGCGTTCGACGACGGCTGGGGCATGGCCGAGGACGAGCCGGCGCCTGTGGCGACGACGCTGAGCGTCGACTCTACGCGAACCATCATCGCCCGCAACGACTCCCCGGACATCGGCTTCGACCGCTCGATCAACCCCTATCGTGGCTGCGAGCACGGCTGCATCTACTGCTATGCGCGGCCGAGCCACGCCTATCTCGGGCTGTCGCCCGGCCTCGATTTCGAGACCCGGATCTTCTATAAGCCGCAGGCTGCGGCCCTCCTCGCCGCGGAGTTGAAAAAGAAGGGTTATGACTGCCGCCCGTTGGCGCTCGGCAGCAACACCGACCCCTACCAGCCGGCCGAGCGCCGGCTCGGTATCACCCGCGCCATCCTCGAAGTGCTGCGCGATTTTCGCCACCCGGTCACGGTCGTCACCAAATCCGCGCTGATCCAGCGCGACCTCGACATCCTGGCCGAGATGGCGACGGAACGGCTGGCGATCGTCACGGTCTCGCTGACCACGCTCGACCGCGCGCTGGCGCGGAAGATGGAGCCGCGCGCCGCCACCCCGGAGCGGCGTCTGGAGACGATCGCCGCACTCGCCGCCGCCGGCGTCCCGACCGGCGTCTTGACCGCGCCGATGATCCCGGCATTGAACGACAGCGAGATGGAGCATCTTCTCGAAAGCGCGCGCGCCGCCGGCGCCACTGCGGCCGGCTATACCATGCTGCGCCTGCCGCTCGAGCTGAAGGCCTTGTTCCGGGAATGGTTGGAGACCCACTTCCCCGACAAGGCCGCCCACGTTCTCTCGCTCGTCGCCCAGGCGCATGGCGGCCGGCTCTACGATTCGGCCTGGTCGACGCGGATGATCGGCCGCGGCCCCTATGCCGACATGCTGAGGCTGCGTTTCGAGCGCGCCTGCCGCAAGCTCGGCTTCAACCAGCGCTCGACCCAGCCGCTCGACACGACCCGCTTCCGCCCGCCGCCGCAGCGGGGGGATCAGCTGGTCCTGTTCTGAGGCACCCTGCCCGCGGCGCGGCACCGGACTACCCGGAGGCGCAGCGCGAGGATGGCGGCGCCCAGCAATCCGAGGCTCGTCGGCTCAGGCACCGCTGCAACCGACAGATCCTGCAGATCGCATTGGTCATTTGGCCCGGGACAGCCGGTCAGGGTCACGGCGCTCAGAAAATTTCCGAGAGCATCGTAGACGCGCAGTGTCGACGGATCGTCTTCCACATCGTGGCGGCCTTCATAACTACTGTTTGCTGGCGCCTCTGGCGCCTCTACGCGGGCTTTGCCGCGAGGATCCGTTTTGCGCATTCGGACGCGAGCTGATAGCCGGGAGCGTCCGAGACAACCGCCACTGCCCAACCGCCTTTCTCGATGAAGTCGCGTTGTTCATAATCCGACCGAAGTTTTTTCAGATCGGCAACTCTGGCAGGAGCGTCGGGTTGCGCAAAGAACTTGGCGGCACATACCGGAGCCAGCGCTTCGGCCACCGCGGTGCTAGCCCGATCGCGGGCCATTTGGTCGGCCTTGCTGCCGAGCACCCAGCCGAACTGCCAAAAGCCCAAAACCATGATGATGATTGCACCGACAATGACACCCCAGATGCCCGGCTTTAGCCAGGGATAAGATTTCATGGCCACAAGGAACCTTCCTTCCTGTTCGAGAGAAGCAGATTTTCCGCACGTCAACCCCACAAACCGAAGGTGCCTCGAGCGTAGGGCCTCCTAAAGTCCAGTCTCCCGGCACTGGGCGGTGATTGCACCGTCATGCACGCGCCGGCTATCGCCAAATAGTTGATCGAAGCCTCATCAGATGGCCCTACTTACTATTGTCTGAACCGCGGACACGCGTTGCGGCGAGCGCCTCGGCATCGCCGACGGCGACATCGTGCGCCTCTGGAACGACCACGGCGCCTGCCTCGCCGGAGCGGTATTGTGCGATGCATTGCGCCTGTCCCGCTGCGACCGGCGCCTGGTACGATCCGGAAGACCACTCGGCCGACAACCCGTCTCTGCGTCCATGGCAACCCCAATGTGCTGACCCGCGATCATCGGTCCTCGCGCCTCGCGCAAGGCTGCGCCGGACAGCTCTACCGCGTCGAGATCGAGCGTTTCGACCGCCCGCTGCGAAAATTCGCAGCAATGCTTGATCCGGCTGTCTCATTCGATCTTGCAGGCCACGTTCAGCCGTGCAGCGGAAGGTAACGCGGAGCCTCGTGGCGGTCCCCTTCATAACAACTGTTTGCCGGCGCCTCTGGCGCCTCTACGCGGGCTTTGCCGCGAGGATCCGTTTTGCGCATTCGGATGCGAGCTGATAGCCGGGAGCGTCCGAGACAACCGCCACTGCCCAACCGCCTTTCTCGATGAAGTCGCGTTGTTCATAATCTGACCGAAGTTTTTTCAGATCGGCAACTCTGGCGGGAGCGTCGGGTTGCGCAAAGAACTTGGCGGCACATACCGGAGCCAGCGCTTCCGCCACCGCGGTACTAGCCCGATCGCGGGCCATTTGGTCGGCCTTGCTGCCGAGCACCCAGCCGAACTGCCAAAAGCCCAAAACCATGATGATGGTTGCACCGACAATGACACCCCAGATGCCCGGCTTTAGCCAGGGATAAGATTTCATGGCCACAGGGAACCTTCCTTCCTGTTCGAGAGAAGCAGATTTTCCACACGTCACCCCCACAAACCGAAAGTAGGGCCTCCTAAAGTCTAGTCTCCCGGCACTGGGCGGTGATTGCACCGTCACGCACGCGCTCGAGAAGCACCCGGCGAATGGTGCCAATGATGGTCAACCCCGATTACAAGATTAGAACGATCCGCCGGCTCCTGGCACGATCCACGGACGATGTGGCTGCTCCTGTATCGCGTCGAGGTCGTCGCAAGGCGGTTCGGTGATGGCGATAGGTGTCGCGCCACCTGGGTTATCGTCGTCGTTGCCGGGCTGGTGAGCATCCCACCATCTCATGAACCCATTCGCGCGACTGTTGGCCAGAGAAATATACATTGCTGTTATCCTTGGGTTGAGTTTGGGACTGGTACGGGTAGAAGCGAGTTACCCGGTCCCCTGGGTGGTATTGCCTTGGCCGCTTGCTGTCTTTGGATCAGCCCGAGCACCCTGATCCAGAACTTCGCCCGTAGTGTCTGCCCGCCGAGCGCCGCAGCACGGGCGTTGTCCCGCGCGACGGTGGCTGCCTCCGCTCCGTGCACCTCGATCATGTCCCGGGCGAGTGACGGCTCGTCGGCACCATTGGTAACGACCATCGCCTCGTCGATTACCGTGTCGAGCGAGACCTCCGCTCTCCCGGGCGGCATCAATGGAACGCTCGAAGCATGACGAATGCCGCCAAGCTCAGGACGATCAGAATCGGAATGACAATTGGTGGGACGATCCAGGGTTTAATCATGCTCGCCTTCCTCGGGCATTCTCCGGCTGATCTGACATTGCCGCGATGGTCGCCGCCTTCGGCTTCCAGCTTTGCGCAAAAAGTCTGACCTCTGCGGTTTGAGAGGGCGTCAACCGGAATGAAACGCGCTGGTAGGCGGACTGAGCCTTCTGGAGATGGGCGCCACGCAGGCTCGTCATCGCCAACAAGTACCACCTGCAAGCCGTTACCGAACTCTCTTGTATGTCGGGCTCGGCGCCATGTATTTCTGCCAGTTTGAGTTGTGCGCGGGGCAAGCCCTGTTCGGCCGCGGCCAGGAACCACCTCATCGCCTGCGGCCGGCTGCCTTCGACGACGTAGCGGCTATCGTCCAATCCGTTTTCATAGATGACGCCGAGATTGAACTGCGACTCGGCATCACCTCGTTCTGCGGCTTGAAGCAGATGTTTCATCATACGCGTCGCTCCTCGACAGTCGGAATCGGGCCTGTCCGCCGCCGTGAAAGAACAACGTCTCCTTGTCTCTTAAATAAGAGGCGATGCTCTTTCGACGGCGCCGGCGCGGCTGGAGGCTTAGAAATCCATGCCGTCCATACCGCCCATGCCGCTGGTGGGCATAGCTGGCGCCCCTTTCTGCGGCTTGTCGGCTACCATTGCTTCGGTGGTGACGAGCAAACCGGCGACAGAGGCCGCGCCCTGCAGTGCCAGGCGAACGACCTTGGTGGGGTCGATGATGCCGGCTTTCACCATGTCGACATAGGTGCCGTTCTGGGCGTCGAAGCCGTGATTGGCGTCGTCCTTCTCCAACAACTTGCCGACGATGATCGAGCCATCTTCTCCAGCGTTGGCAAAAATCTGCTTTGCCGGTGCTTGCAGAGCCCGGCGCACGATGTCGATGCCGGCCTTCTGGTCGTCATTTTCCGGGTTGAGCCCACCAAGCCGCTTGCTGGCATAAAGGAGCGTGACGCCCCCGCCGGCAACGACGCCTTCCTCGACCGCCGCGCGGGTCGCATGCATCGCATCATCGACGCGGTCCTTGCGCTCTTTGACCTCGACCTCGGTCGACCCGCCGACGCGGATGATGGCAACGCCGCCCGCCAGTTTGGCCAGACGCTCTTGCAGTTTCTCCTTGTCATAGTCGGAGGTCGTTTCCTCGATCTGCGCGCGAAGCTGCGTGCAGCGACCCTCGATGTCGGTTTTCTTGCCGGCGCCGTCGATGATCGTCGTGTTTTCCTTCTCGATGCGGACTCTCTTGGCCCGGCCCAGCATGTCGAGCGTAACGTTTTCAAGCTTGATGCCGAGATCCTCGCTGATCACCTGGCCGCCGGTCAGGATCGCGATGTCCTCGAGCATCGCCTTGCGCCGGTCGCCGAAGCCAGGGGCCTTCACCGCCGCGACTTTAAGACCGCCGCGCAATTTGTTGACGACGAGCGTCGCCAGCGCCTCGCCCTCGATGTCCTCGGCGACGATCAGCAGCGGGTTGCCGCTCTGCACTACCGCTTCGAGCAAGGGGAGGATCACCTGGAGACCGGACAACTTTTTCTCGAAGAGCAGGACGTGCGGGTTCTCGAGCTCGGCCACCATCTTCTCGGCGTTGGTCACGAAGTAGGGCGAGAGGTAGCCGCGGTCGAACTGCATGCCCTCGACGATATCGAGTTCGGTTTCGAGGCTCTTCGCCTCCTCGACCGTGATGACGCCCTCGTTGCCGACCTTGCCCATCGCGTTAGCGATCATCTCGCCGATCTCGCGATCGTCATTGGCCGAGATCGTTCCGATTTGTGCGATCTCGGCATTGGTCGAGACCTTTTTTGAGACTTTCTTGATGTCTTCAACGACCGATGCGACGGCCATGTCGATGCCGCGCTTCAAATCCATCGGGTTCATGCCGGCGGCAACCGCCTTCGATCCCTCACGCACAATCGCCTGGGCGAGCACCGTCGCGGTCGTCGTGCCGTCGCCAGCTTGATCGCTGGTGCGGGTGGCGACCTCCTTGACCATCTGTGCGCCCATATTCTCGAACCGGTCGGAAAGTTCGATCTCCTTGGCGACCGTCACCCCATCCTTGGTGATGCGCGGAGCACCGTAGGATTTGTCGAGGACGACGTTGCGGCCCTTCGGCCCCAGTGTCACCTTGACCGCATTGGCGAGAACGTCGATGCCGCGCAGCATGCGGTCGCGCGCGTCGCCGTTAAATCTGACTTCTTTGGCAGCCATGTTCGATATCCCTTGGTTAAGCGGCTTTCTTCGCTGCGACGGCCTGATCGAGCACACCCATGATGTCGGTTTCCTTCATGATCATCAGGTCCTCGCCATCGAGCTTGATCTCGGTGCCTGACCATTTCCCGAACAGCACCCGGTCGCCGCTCTTGACGTCGAGGGGGTGCAGCTTGCCATCCTTGTCGCGCGCGCCGGGACCGACGGCGACGACTTCGCCTTCCATCGGCTTTTCCTGCGCTGTGTCGGGAATGAAGATGCCGCCGGCGGTTTTCACTTCCGGCTCGACACGGCGAATCAGGACGCGATCCTGCAACGGACGCAGTTTCATCGAAGGTCTCCTCGGACCAAATTGCGGGTGTTGGCACTGTCTGGTGACGAGTGACAATGCGTGTTTACCCTACGTGGAGCGCCCGGTGACGAAATACAACCCTAAAAATATCCGACTTCGATAAAATATTATTCTGCGAATAAGGTTATAGGAAAAACATTAGATTTATCACCACCATTTGGACACGACTATTGAACCTGCCGGCAGCATATCGATAATGAAATATAAAGCGGATTTGTCATGATATGCTTCTTTTTTGGAAGGCAGCGTGCAGTGAAGAGCCGAGTTCGCCGGGTCAGCCTCGGGTACCGTCTGTCAGATTTGCTCCAGTGGGTCTCGCCTATACGAAAAGGCCCCCGCTTTCGGATCACGCCAATCTTGCCATAATCGCATGGTATCGTTGCTGCTTCGAGGCGCCTCGGCAAGGCGGGCGCCCGGCAGACGGGGAAAAGGTGGGTGCCTGTAGATTCCCAGTATCATCAGGCGGAACAGGCTCAACTTCAGGTAGAGCGAGACGCGGAAGCGCGCGAGGTCGAGTTCCGGGCAAATCATTTCTGGGGCCGCGAGCGGAGCCCTGCGGCACCGCCGTTGCGGCCCTCCAACCCGGCTTCCGACCCCATGTGACCCGGAGGCGATCGGACACCGTTGCGGCCAAGGGGTTCGTGCGCACCCGCGTGCCCGGTCGAAGACTCGATTGGCCGCCGCCCTGAATTGCGCTTCGAGCATGTCCGGAAAAACGCCGCCCCCGACCTCGACGTGTCGTTGGTCGTGTATCGCGACGGTGGCGTCCAAGGAGGAAGGGAATGAACCAGCAGGTCCGGCTCGGGGTCATCGTGCCGAGCGTCAACATCGTCGTCGAGGAGTGGTATCCGAGGGTCGCGCCGGACGGGGTCAGCGTCCACTTCGCC
>CAWAFE010000044.1:0-97881 GCA_963781215.1 uncultured Alphaproteobacteria bacterium | reverse complement strand
TGGCGTTCGAGTTCGGCACCAACTGGAGCGAGCTGTCGAGGATGTCCGGTCCGATTCAGGGGCCGCTCCTGACCTACGAGACCTTCACCGCTTTCGCGCTGGAAGCGAGCTTCTTCGGGGTGCTGCTGTTCGGACGTCACGGGTTCCACCGGGTTCTACCTGTTCTCGACCGCCATGGTTGCGTTGGGCACCATGCTTCTCCGCGTTCTGGATCATGGTCAACAACAGCTGGATGCAGGTGCCGGTCGGCTACGTCTTCGAGAACGGCGTCGTTACCGACCGACTGGCAGATCGTCTTCAGTCCGGTGGTCTGGGTGCGCTTCCCGCACATGCTGCTCGCCTCGTTCCTGACCGCCGCTTCTGTGTTGCCGCAACCGGCGCCTGGTACCTGCTGCGCGGGATTTACCGCCGGAGGCGCGGATCATGCTGCGCATGGGGCTGTACCTTGCTGCCGTGCTGGTGCCGATCCAGCTCTTCTTCGGACACCTCAACGGCGACTATATCCACGATTACCAGCCGGCCAAGTTTGCTGCGATCGAGGGGCGCTGGCATGATGAGCAGCCGGCCGTGAGGTCCTGATCGCCTGCCGATTCCGACACCGAGACCAACCGCTACGGATCGCGATCCCGGTGCTCGGCAGCTTGATCGGCAGCATGAGCTTCACCTCCAAGGAAGTCGGGCTGACCAGTTTCCCGCCCGACCAGCGGCCGCCGGTGCTGATCCCGTTCTTCGCGTTCCGGATCATGGTCGGCTGCTGGCTGGTCATGACGCTCGCTGCCTGGGCCGGCTCGTACTTGATCCGAAAGCACGGATCGAACGCAATCCGGTGATGCTCTGGCTGATTTTCCTGTGCTTTCCGCTGCCGTGGATCGCGACCCTGACCGGCTGGTTCACTGCCGAGGTGGGGCGCCAGCCGTGGACCGTTTATGGCGTGCTGCGCACCGCTGATGCGCTGACGCCATTCCTGACGACGCGCGCAGCGGCGATCTCGCTGGTTGTGTTCTGCGTGATCTATGCCGTGATCTTTTCGACCGGCACCTTCTACATCTACCGGCTGCTGCGCGCCGGACCGGCGGCCGCCTGCCGCCGGCTGCGTCGGCGACCCCGCAACGGCCGCTGTGGGTCGTCGATGCGGCACCGTCCCTCTCGCCTCGCGCCGGGAGAATAGAGATGGTGATGTTCTGGGTAGCATTCTCGCGATCGCCATACTGCTTTACGTCCTGCTCGACGGCTTCGACCTCGGCGTAGGTATGCTGTACGGCCTGACCGGCGACGGGGCGCGGCGCGGCGCGATGATGCTGCCGTGGCACCGGTCTGGGACGGCAACGAGACCTGGCTCGTCGCCTCGGGCGTGGTGCTGTGGGGCGCCTTTCCGATCGTTTACGCGACGCTGATCTCGGCGTTCTACTTGCCGGTGCTGGTGATGCTGAGCGGGCTGATCCTGCGCGGCGTCGCGTTCGAGTTCCGCCAGAAGGGCGGCGCGCCTGGGTGGCTGTGGGACGCCGGCTTCGCCGGCGGCTCGCTTGCCGCCGCTTTCATCCAGGGCCTGATGGTCGGCGGCCTGGTCGAGGGGTTGCCAATCACGGGCGGCCGGTACACCGGCGGCGATTTCGGCTGGCTCAGTCCTTTTCCGGTACTGTGCGGTGTCGGGCTGTGTGTCGGATACGCGCTGCTCGGCGCCTGCTGGCTGGTGAAGAAGTGCGACGCCGAGCTGCGCGACTGGGCCTACCGCCTGATCCCGTACCTGGCGGGAGGATTGCTGGCATTTCTGCTCGTCGTGTTCGCTTACGCGCTCACCGAGAACCTGGCGGCCATGGGCCGCTGGCTCGAGCTGCCGTATCTGTTCGTCTTCCCGGCTATCGGAGCGATTACCGCCCCTCGTCGCGGCATTCAGCGTCAACCGTCGGCGTGATGCGGTTCCGTTCGCGGCAGTGACGGTGATCTTCGCGGCTGCGTTCGGCACGCTGGCAATCTCGTTCTGGCCCTACATGGTGCCGTTCTCGATCACGATCGAGGAGGCGGCCGTCGCCGCACGCGAGCCTCGCCTTCATGTTCTGGGGCGCCGGTCTCTTCGTCTTCCCTTTGATGCTCGTCTACACCGTCGTCAGCTACGCCGTGTTCCGCGGCAAGCTGCACTCGACGCCAATCCACTACTGAGCGGGAGAGCAACGATGACGACCAACCAGCACGATTACAACCTATCTGTTGAGCGCAACCGATCAGGCGACATCGCCCCCGCGCTGAACCGGCTGCTGGCGGACACCTTTGCGCTTTACGTTAAGTCCAAGAACTTCCACTGGCATGTGTCCGGACCGCATTTCCGCGACTATCACCTGCTGCTCGACGAGCAAGCGACGCAGATCTTCACGACAACCGACCCTATAGCCGAATGCGTACGCAAGCTGGGCTCCCCTACGCTCCGGTCGATCGGGGACATCGCCCGGCTGCAGCGGATCGATGACAGCGATACCGCTGAGGTCGCCGCCCAGGACATGCTGTCGGAGTTGCCGAAGGACAACCGGCAGCCGTCAATGAAATGCAGGCTTGCCATTCGCTGTGCGACGAGGCGGGTGATGTGGCCACTGCCAGCCTGTTGGAAACCTGGATCGACGAGGCCGAGGGTCGCGCCTGGTTCCTCTATGAGGCCGGCCAACCGGGCTAGGCAACGCTATTAGAGCTTTCAAGGTCCGGAGTTCGCGGATTGCTGGCCGCGTCGAGAGAGAACGGTGACCGAGATGGATTACGAAACCTACTTCGACGATCAGCTCGATGCGCTTCGCAGCGAGGGCCGCTACCGTGTCTTCGCCAGTCTCGAGCGGCACTGCGGTTTCTTCCCGCGGGCCTTCGAGAACCGCGTCGGCGACGACGTCACCGTGTGGTGCTCGAATGACTATCTCGGCATGGGGCAGCACCCGGCGGTACTCGACGCGATGATCGAGACCATTCGGACGCTTGGCGCCGGCAGCGGCGGCACCCGCAACCTCTCAGGCAACACATACCTCCGTGATCTGCTGGAGCAAGAGCTCGCCGACCTCCATCGTCGCGAAGCGGCGCTGATGTTCACGCCGGCTATGTCGCCAACGAAGCCGCGCTGTCGACCTTGGCGCGAACGATCCCCGGCATGATCGTCGTGTCGGATGCGCACAACCACGCCTCGATGATTGCCGGGATCCGCAACAGCCGCACCGAGAAGCGCATCTTCCGCCACAACGACCCGCATAATCTGGCGTGCATCCTGGGCTCGCTGCCGCGCAAGAGGTCGAAGCTCGTCTGCTTCGAGTCGGTTTACTCGATAGACGGCGACTTCGCGCCGATCACTGAGCTTTGCGATGTCGCCGAGGCATTCAGGGCGATGACCTATCTCGACGAAGTCCACGCCGTTGGCCTTTACGGCCCGCGCGGCGGCGGCATAGCAGAGCAGGATGGCATCCCGCACCGCCCCACCCCACCGTGATCCAGGGCTCGCTGGCCAAGGCATTCGGCGTCATGGGTGGCTACATTGCCGCTTCCGCCGCGCTCGTCGATTACCTGCGCAGTCATGCTCCGGGCTTCATCTTCACGACTTCGCTGCCGCCTGCTTTGGCTGCCGGGGCACTTGCGGCGAGCCGTCACCTAAAAGAAAGCCAGGCCGAGCGCACCCGTCACCAGGAGCGCGTCGCGATGGTGAAGCGGCGGCTCGCGGCGGGCGGCTTCCCGCTGATGCCGTCGCAAAGCCACATCGTGCCGGTGCTGGTCGGCGACCCAGTGCGTTGCAAGGCGATTGCGGACGCGCTGTTGGAGCGTCATCGCATCTATGTCCAGCCCATCAACTATCCGACCGTGCCGCGCGGCACGGAACGGTTGCGGCTGACTCCGACGCCGCTGCACAGCGATGCCGATGTCGATGCGCTCGTCGATGCCCTTTTTGACGTGTGGCAGACCTCAACCCTGTGCAAGGCGGCCTGACGGCCGACCATTCCCGAAGGAGCTGAGAAATGCCGATCGGGCTCTTCATCCCCTGTTACATCGACGCCTTCTTTCCCGAAGTCGGTATCGCCGCGCTCGAATTGCTGGAGCGCCTTGGCCACGGGGTCGTCTACCCGCGCGACCAGACCTGCTGCGGCCAGCCGATGGCCAATAGTGGGTTCAATGCCGACTGCGCCGACACCGAGGCACTATTCGTGCGCAACTTCGCCGGCTTTGATTATGTCGTCGCACCGTCCGGCAGCTGCGTCCGCCACGTGCGCGACAATTTTGACGCGATCGAGCAGACCGCCGAAGTACAGGAAGTCCGTGCGCGGACCTACGAATTGGTCGAATTCCTGCATGACATCCTGAAGGTCGAGGCTTTTCCGTGGGCGCGGTTTCCACAAAGGGTCGGATTGCATAACAGCTGCGGCACGTTGCGGCGGCTGAAGCACGCGACACCCTCCGAACTGCACGAGCCGTGCTACTCGAAACCCCTAAATCTGCTCTTGAAGGTCGAGGGGATCGAGTTCGTTACCCCGGCGCGGCCTGACGAATGCTGCGGCTTCGGCGGCGCCTTCTCGGTGTTCGAGGAGGCCGTGTCGGCCGAGATGGGGTACGACAAAGTCAGCGACCATGCCCGCGCCGGCGCCGAGTATATCGTCTCGGCCGACAGCTCGTGCCTGATGCACCAGCAAGGCTGCGCCGAACGCATCGGCGTGCCGATCAAGTTCATTCACATCGCCCAGATCCTGAACGGAGCGAACGCATGAACGCCGCGCACTCGATGCTGCATCCCGACTTGCTGGCAACGGACGATGCCGAGGCAATCCTGCGCAACGGCCGCCGTCTCGATCATGCCGAGGCGGCTTCGAGGCCGCTTCGGCCGCGCCCCGAGCCACAGCCGCGCGGCGCCAAGGTCCACGGTCGGCGCCCGATCGACCAGGCAGAAGCCGCCGCGCGTTTCATCGCCGCACCCGAGCACGAGAAGATGCATGACGAGCGCCTGTGGGATCTGCGCCAGAAGCGCGACCGCGAGATGAACGGCATCGAGGAGTGGGAGGAACTGCGCGGGCTCGCCTCGACGATCAAGGAGCACACGCTGACGCGCCTCGACGAGTATCTCGAACGGTTCGAGGCCAATGCGCGCGCGAACGGCGTTCATGTGCACTGGGCGAAGGACGCGGCCGAGCACAACCAAATCATGCACGGCATCCTCCAGGACCACGACGCCAAGTCGCTGATCAAGAGCAAGTCGATGCTGACCGAGGAGTGCGGTTTCCGCCCGTACATGGCCTCGGTCGGCATCGAAGTGACCGAGACCGATTTCGGCGAGCACATCCAGCAGCTCGACGACGAAGACCCGAGCCACGTCGTCGTGCCCGCAGTCCACAAATTGCGGACCGATGTCGCCGAGGTCTTCGCTCGGACGATCGGCACCGATCCTCGCAACAGCGACGTGCACTACCTCGCCGAAGCGCAGCGTCAGGCGACGCGGCCGCTGATCCTCGCCGCCGATGCGGGCATGACCGGCTGCAATTTCGCGGTCGCCGAGACCGGCAGCGTCGTCGTCTGCACCAACGAGGGCAATGCCGACCTGTCGGCCAATGTGCCGAAATTGCACATCGCTTCGATCGGCATCGAAAAGATCATACCGCGCCTCGACGATCTGGCGGTATTCGTGCGCCTCCTATCGCGCAGCGCGCTCGGCTCGCCGATCACGCAATACACCTCGCACTTCCGCGGGCCACGAGAAGGCGGCGAGATGCATTTCGTATTGGTCGACAACGGCCGGTCCGACCGCCTCGGAATGGAGGAATTCTGGACTTCGCTGAAATGCATCCGCTGCGGCGCCTGCATGAATACCTGCCCGGTCTACCGGCGCAGCGGCGGCCTCAGCTACGGCGCCACCTATTCCGGGCCGATCGGCCTGATCATCGATCCGACCTTCAATGCGCATAAATACAGCAATTTGCCCTTCGCTTCGACGTTGAACGGCAGCTGTAGCAACGTCTGCCCGGTCAAGATCAACATCCACGAGCAGATCTACGCCTGGCGCCGTGAACTGGTGAAGCGGCACGAGGTGCCGCTGGCAAAGCGCGCCGCGATGAAGGCGGCCGGCGAATTGCTGTCGCGGCCCGCGGCCTACCGCGCCGCGATCGCCGCCGCCGATGCGGCGCTCGCCCATCTCCCGCGTTTCGTTATTTACAACGGCCTCAACGCCTGGGGCCGGCATCGCGAGGTGTTGCATCCGCCGAAAGAGACTTTCCACGGCTGGTACAAAGCGAACCGCGGAGAAGCAGAATGACAAACCGCGACGATATCCTGGCGTCGGTCCGGCGAAACCGGCCGCAGCTCGATCGGCCGCTTCCCGACGTGCCGCTGTTCGACGGCAAGCCACGGCCGCTGTTGCTGTGGATGTTCAAGGACAGCCTACAGCGCATGGGCGGCGTGTTTCTCGATCCGCCCGCGGCGGGTGATCCGCTCATGCCGGTGCGCATTAAGATTGCCGGCGCGAAGATCGTCTGCTCGAGGGAGCCGGAGATTTCGGGCACCCGCGATGTCGCGGGCCTCGGGCGACCGCAGGATCTGCCGACGTCGATGTCGCGATCATCCGCGCCGCCTTCGCCGTCGCCGAGACCGGCTCGGTGCTGCTCACCGACACGGATCTCCACGTCAATGCGCTCGCCTATCTCGCGCAGCACCTGATCGTCCTGCTCGACCCCGCCTACATCGTCGTCAATCTGCACCACGCCTATCGTCGGCCCGAACTGAGCAACCGTCGCTATGCCGCGTTCCACACTGACCCGTCGGCCACCGCGGATATCGAAGGCGTCCTGATCCACGGCGCGCAGGGCGTGCGCTCGCTTTCCGTCCTGCCGCTCGGGCTCGGCGCCGGCAGACCAAATGCTTGATCACGAACCCGAGGCGGGGCGATGACCGTTCGGGGGCAGGCAGTCCGCCTCTGCGATCATGCGTGAACTTTGATTTGACGCGGCTCAAAGAGGCGCTGCGTGACTTCTTGCCGCCGCTGCTCTTTGGATTGCGCTTGTGGGCTTCGGTCTGTAATGCGCTCTATATCGCGTTCTGGCTCCAGATCGACAATGCGTATTCGGCGGGACCTCGGCAGCGATCGTCTGCCAACCGCAGCTCGGGGCGTCGTTGCGTAAGGGCTGGTTTCGCATGATCGGAACCTGCATCCGCGCCGCGATGATCGTGCTGTTGACCGCGCTTTTCCCCCAGGAACGCGCACTGTTCCTCGGTTGCCTGGCATTGTGGATCGCCCTTGCCGCCCTGGTGGCGACGCTGCTGCGCAACTTTGCGTCTTATGCGGCCGCGTTGGCCTGCATACGGTGGCGATCATCGGCGGTGGGCTGCTCGGCGCGAACGGCGGGGTGGACGCGAACGCCGCCTTCCTGCTTTCAGTCGCGCGGGCGAGCGAGATCCGCATTCGGGATCGTATCGTCGGCATCGTCCTTGCCGGCACCGACCTCGGCGATGCCGACGCCGCCTCACAGCCGGGCTTGCCGAGCTGTCGAGCGGGATCGCGAGCCGGTTCTGCGCGACGTTGGTATCGGCTGGCCCGGATTTCCCCGACACAACACCGGTCCGCCGTGAATTCCTCCGGCGGGTGATCACGCTAGACCCGGCCGTCGATCTGGCTTTCGGCGAATCCTCGCAGCTACGCTATCACTCGCCGGTGTTGCAGAAGGCGGTGGACGGGTTGTTCACTGCCCTTGCGGGATGGCGGGCGGTCGCCAACCACTTGGCTCGGATCTCCCCGGCTCGGGCCCGTACCGAGGCTAGCATCGTCCGGGAAAGCATTCCGCCGGAGCTGCGCGAGCCGTTGGATGCCTCCGATCTCGCGGACTGGACGTCGTCTGAAGTGGACCCCGGATTTGGGACCGGGGGCCTGGTTGGATCGCGGCCGTTCCGTATCAAAAACGGAGCGGATGATGAAGAAAACGAGACGGAAGATCGATGCAACGCTGAAGGCGAAGATAGCCTTGGAGGCGTTGCGGGAGCAGGCGACGGTTGCGGACCTGGCGGAATGCTACGAGGTTCACCCGAATCAGATTTATGCTTGGAAGAAGCAGTTGCAGGAACAGGCGGCGCGGGCTTTTGATGCCGGGGTTGGCAGCGATGCGGAGGCAAACCGGGAACGCGAGATCGAGAAGCTGCACGCCAAGATCGGTCAGCTGACGATGGAGCGGGATTTTTTAGCCAAGAGGTCCGGAAGATGAGCGCGCCGGACCGCAGAGCGCTGCTCGATCGCGAACATTCCAAGCTGTCGATCCGTCGGCAGTGCGCGCTGCTGAGCGTTGCGCGCTCGAACGTCTACCGGCTGCCGCGGCCGGCCAATGACGATGATCTCCTGATGATGCGGCTGATCGACGAGCTGTTCATGGCTTGGCCGTTTCTCGGCTCGCGGCGGATGCATGGCATGCTGCGGGCGGAGGGCCATTCGATCAACCGCAAGCGGGCGCAGCGGCTGATGCGGAAGATGGGGATTGCCGCCCTGGGGCCGAAGCCGCGGACGACCAAGCCGGCGCCGGGGCACAAGATCTTCCCCTATCTGTTGCGGAACCTGGCGATCGACCGGCCGAACCAGGTCTGGGCGGCCGACATCACCTATATTCCGATCGGGCGCGGCTTCCTCTACCTGGTAGTGGTCATCGACTGGGCGAGCCGCGCGGTGCTGGCATGGCGGCTGTCGAACACCATGGACGTCTCGTTCTGCGTCTCGGCGCTGGAGGAGGCGATGGCGCGTTTCGGCCGGCCGGAGATCTTCAACACTGACCAGGGCAGCCAATTCACCAGCGCGGCCTTCACCGGCAAGCTCGCCGCGGCCGGCATCAAGATCTCGATGGATGGCCGCGGCCGCTGGATGGACAACGTCTTCATCGAGCGGCTCTGGCGCTGCTTGAAGCACGAGGACATCTATCTCAAGGGCTATGCCGATGGCCGCGAAGCCAAGGCCGGCATCGCAGCGTGGATGACCTTCTATAATCACCAGCGACCGCACCAGGCGCTAGGAAATCGGGCCCCGATGGCGGTTTGGCGCGAAGGCATGACCGGCGCGCCCGGCGAGGCGGCTGTGGATATGACGCTGCGAAACTTGGACAACGCTAGCGCGTTGCCCACATATCCACAGCCGCATCAGCCACAAGTTCTCGCAGCTTGATGATTCAGGAGGTCGGAGCGGCAGCGTTTCCAACTGACAAGCCAGCCCCGGCGGTCCCGTAGACGGGGTCCACTTCAGTCCAACCCGGTAAGTCTTTACCGGAGCTGCGAGGCGGCCGCCCGGCGTCTGACCGAACTGCGGGCCGACGCGCCATCGCTACGGCTGCTTGCCGATCAAACGGCAAGGGCGATGGCTGGAATGGCGGACGCGCTGAACGGCTTGGCCTTGCTCGTTGGCGACCCGGCCGGATCGCTGCAGCGAGGTGGCCTGGTCCGTCTGCATGTTCCGGATTGGCTTCCTGCGCTGACCAATGCCGGGCGGGCGCTTGTCACGATCGGTGCCGTCGCCTTGTTTTGGATTTTCACTGCCTGGCCGAACGGCGCCACCCTAATCACCTTCGCCGCCATAGTGCTGACCCTAATGTCACCGCGCGCCGATGAGGCGTACATCGCCGCGTTGGGACTGACCGTGGGCTGCGTCATCTCCGCCATTGCCGCGGCGACCATCGAGTTTGCCGTGCTCCCAGCCTTGCACGCGGAAAGCTTCAGTGCGTTCGCCGTCGCCATCGGACTGTATCTGGTTCCCGTCGGTGTGCTCATGGCACGGTCGCGGCTACCGGGCTTGTTCGCGGCGATGGCTACGAACTTCCTGCCGATCCTCGCGCCGACTAACCAGATGAGTTATGACACCGCGCAGTTCTACAACCAAGCGGTGGCGATCGTCGTCGGCGCCGGTGTCGGCGCGATGTCGTTTCGCTTGATGCCGCCGCTGTCGCCGGCGTTCCGCACTCGACGGCTCTTAATGCTGACCTTGCGCGATCTCTGCCGTCTGGCGCTCTCGCGCAGGCAGCGGGATTGGGAGGACTATGCGTACGCGCGCCTGGCGGTTATGCCCGAGCAAGCGACGCCGCTGCAGCGCGCGCAGCTGTTGGCAGCATTATCGGTTGGAATCGAGATCACGCGGGTGCGTCCTCTCGCGCATCGGCTCGACCTCGGCGCAAACCTTGAAATGGCGCTCGCCTCGCTGGCGCGAGCCGACAGCACAAATGCGACTGCTGGCCTCGTTAGTCTCGACGCAGCGCTCGCCGAGCGCGCGATCACCGAGCCGGAAGCGTCGTACGGGCGCGGCAGCATTCTCACCCTGACTGAGGCGTTGACGCAGCACGCTTCCTATTTCGACACCGGAGCCGGGTTTTGAGGTTCACGGAAATCAATCTGTTCGGCGTCTACATTGCGCCGATCTCGGTGATGCTGGTCGCGGCCTGGGTTGTGACCATTGCACTGCGCCGCCTCGCGGCCCGTTTCGGCCTGCTGCGCCATGTCTGGCATCCGGCGGCTTTGATATTTTCGGTCTACATCATCGTGCTCTCCTCGATGGTGCTGGCTCTAGCTATGCGATGAGTTCTCCAATGACCGACGTCGACACAAAATCAGAAGCGATGGCCAACGCGGAGGCACAGGACTTCGCACTCCCTCCACCCGTCGCGCCCGCGTCTCGGGCGATCCCAAAGCGGCGGCGCTTCCACGAAGCTACCCCCCGGCCAGCGCCCGGGCTTCAGCATTTCCGCGTTCTCCCGCTGCTGATCACGCTGATCACAGTCGCCGCCGCCGTGGGGCTCGGATGGGCGACGTGGAAGGCCTATATGGGTGCGCCGTGGACCCGCGACGGCACTGTGCGCGCCTATGTCGTGACGATGGCGCCAGAGGTCGCCGGGCGCATTGTCGAGCTGCCCGTCTCGGACAATCAGTTCGTGCACAAAGGCGACCTGTTGATGGTCATCGATCCGACCAACTACAAGATTGCCGTCAGCCTTGCCGAAGCTGCCGTCCAGCAAGCACAGGTCAATGCGCAAAACCTCGATCGGGAGGCGGGGCGGCGGCAAGCGCTAAGTGACTTGGCGGTCACTGTTGAAGAGAGGCAGACCTATCAGAGCAATGCGCTCGCTACCGAGGCGCAATATCGACAGGCACAGGCAAAATTGGAGCAGGCGCGGATCGACCTTCGACGCACCGAAATCCGCTCGCCGGTGAACGGCTGGGTTACCAATCTCTTGGCTCAGCTCGGCGACTACGCCGCGGCGGGGACAAATGAAATCTCGCTGGTCGATGCCGACTTGTTTTGGGTGGACGGATATTTCGAGGAGAACAATCTCGGCTCGATCCAGGTCGGTGATCCCGCCAGCGTCAAGCTTATGGGTTACAAACAGATCATCCGCGGTCACGTCGGCAGTATTGCTCGCGGTATCAATGTCTCGAACGCGCAGCCGAGTGGGCAGGGCCTCGCCACGGTCAACCCGATCTTTACCTGGGTGCGCCTTGCCCAGCGAATACCGGTGCGCATTCACATTGATCAGGTGCCCGAAGGGATCGTCCTCGCCGCGGGGATGACCGCCACGGTACAGATCGATCGTTGATAACGGCCCGAATGCCCTGAAACGGATGACGCCGCAAGTGCTGAAGGAGGCGGGTGGTCTCGGGGCTCACCTGCCACTGGTTGGGGCTCGGCAGCCTGCACCACGTTTCGACATACCCCCGGATCTCGTTGATGATCGGGGTCGGGTTGTATTCCTGCTCGGCCGTGGACAGGCCGTCGCCGGTACCCAATCCCAGCTCGCCCTGACTCGGCGTGCGACGCCGCCGCTGCGGCTTCGGACGGGCGTGATCAGCTCGGAGCGCCGGCGCGATCCGACGATTTGGTCTGTCGGCTGGCCCTCCTCGATGCCGGTCAGGGTAGGCATATGGTGAATTGAGGATCGGCCGCTCGAAAAACTCTCGACCATCAAAAAAGTTCTCCTGTTGGCCGTCAATTTAGCGTCCGGTTTATCAGCGGAGTGGGCACACCGCTCTCAACGACGCCCTATCGTAACGCACAGGCGCCCAGCATTGTATGTTTAGGATCCCTTGCGTGAGCGGAGCGGTTGCCTCGGCGGGAACTGATCGCCTTTTGTGGTCTTGCCTACCGCCGCCCGATGGGGTCAACAGTTATCGAATTCGGCTATCGGGATACCTCGGGGATACCTGGCGCGCCGCATCGCGTGCCTACTTTTCTTCTAACATATTGATTTATTGGTGAGCCCGCCGGGATTCGAACCCGGGACCTACTGATTAAAAGTCAGTTGCTCTACCGGCTGAGCTACAGGCTCTCCCCAGCGACATCAGCATACGCGGCGGAAAGCAGCGGGTCAATCGCACGCCGCGGTGTTTTCAAGCGCCGATCCATTTGCGGCATTGTCGGTCGGACGTAAATCCTTACACAAGTTCACAGCATTTTACCGGGGAGTTGTATAGGCAAATCCGGACGCCACATTCGCCGCCCACATTGGCCTCGTCGAGCGGTCTCGGAAAGGCCCGAGCCGGAACACCCTACGGTGAGACCGATGAGTGAATTCGGACGGCTTCTCGAAAACGAAATCCCGCGGTTGCGGCGCTATGCCCGGGCGTTGACGCGCGAGGCGTCGCGGGCCGACGATCTGGTGCAGAGCTGTCTTGTCCGCGCCCTCGCCAAGCAGCATTTGTGGCAGAGGGGGACTGACCTGCGGGCCTGGCTATTCACCATTCTGCACAACCAGCATGTCAACGATGTGCGCCGCGCGGCCCGCGAAGGTGCCGTCGTGCCGGTAGAGGATACGGCGCCCGCCCTGACCACACCGCCAAGCGCCGGCGCCTCGTTGCGGCTGCGCGACCTGGAGCGGGCGATCGCCGCGCTCCCCGACGAGCAGCGCCAGGTGGTCCTGTTGGTCGGTCTCGAAGGCATGCGCTACGACGAGGTCGCCACGATCCTCGGCGTCCCCATCGGCACCGTCCGCTCGCGCCTCTCGCGCGGCCGCGACGCCTTGCGCGCCCGGTTGGAGACCGACGGCGAGGCGCCGGCTACCGGGGCACGACGGGTTCCCGAAAGCCGTCGAGCGGCTTGACCGGATAAATGCCTCTCACTCCGATGCGAGGCTCGGTGTCCGTTCGGCGGCTCTGCGTCGAACCAGGCGCTCACCGCGGCAGGTGAACACGGGCGCGCAGGCCGCCTTGCGGCGAGGTTTCGAGCCTCACGTCGCCGCCGTGGCTGCGCGCCACGTCGCGGGCGATCGTCAGGCCGAGCCCGACGCCGCCGGTCGCCGGGTTGCGCGAAGCATCGAGGCGGATGAACGGGCGGAAGACCTGGTCACGATCCTCGGGCGGGATCCCCGGCCCGTCGTCGTCGACCAGGATATCCACCGCGTCGGCGGCCACGTCCGCGGCCACCCAAACCCGGCTGCCGTGGCGGCGGGCGTTGCCGATCAGATTTGCGAGGCATCGCCTGAGCGCATTCGGCCGCAGCCGCATCACGCATTCGGGCGGCGCTGCCAGCGTCAGCAGCGTCCCCTCGCGCCGCATGGTGGCGGCGACATCCTCCAACAATAGCGAAATTTCGGTTTCGATCGGCGCCTCGCCGCCCTCGCCACGGACGAAATCGAGATAGCCGTCGACCATGTGCTGCATCTCGAAGACATCCGACTTGAGCTCCTCGACGGCGGGTCCGCTACCGAGCATTTCGAGCGCCAGCTTCATCCGGGTCAGCGGCGTGCGCAAATCGTGCGACACACCGGCCAGCATTTGCGTGCGCTGACGAATCTGGCGCTGGATGCGGTCGCGCATGGTCAGAAACGCGACCGCCGCCTGACGGATCTCGAGGGCACCCTCGATCTTGAAAAATGGGACCGGATGGCCGCGGCCAAAGCTGTCGGCCGCCGCCGCCAAGCGGCGCAAGGACTTGACCTGGTTGCGCAGAAAGACCGTCGCGACCGCCAGCAGCACCAGCGATGACCCGACCATCCACATCACAAAGATATATGTCGTCGAGCTGAAGAGGCGGTTGCGCGGCACCTCGGCCGTCAGCACCCCCGTGGCGAGCTGAACCTTGATCTGGACCCCGCCCGAATCGTCGAGCCCGGCGACACGGTAGGGCAGGCTGATCCGCCCTTGCAGCGCCTGCGTCAGCTGGTCTTCGACCAGCGACCCGTCCACCGGCCGCGGCGGCGGCAGGCGCGCGCCGGGGCTCAGGCTGAATTCGAGGTCGGTCATCCCCGCGCCGCGCTGGAGCAGGCGAGCCGCAGCCGCCTCCGAGCCGGCCGAATTGATCGCCTCGATCATCAATGCGACATCGCCGGCCACCCCCGCCGACAGCCGCCACGATACCGCCGCCCAATGGCGGTCGTAGAAGACCCAGGTCGCGATCGCCTGCAGCAGGATTAGCGGCACAACAACGATCAGCAGGGCGCGGCCAAACATCCGGCGCGGCAGCACCCGCTTGACCCAGCCGCGGGGACGGATGTCGCGCGGGCTGCGAGGCTCGGCTTCGGGCTCCTCGATGGGCGGCCGCGACGCCGCGGTCGTCGTCGGCGTCACCGATCGAGCGTCGTCAATCCGGCTTGAGGACATAACCGGTGCCGCGAACGGTCTGGAGGTAGCGGGGAAAGCGCGGGTCGCGCTCGATCTTGCGCCGCAGCCGCGTCATCTGCACGTCGACGTTTCGTACATTGCCGCTGAACTGCGCCGACAGCGCCAGGTCCTCGCGCGATACCGGCTCGCCCGCGTTCTGCGCGAGGCTGGAGAGGAGCCCCGCCTCGGCCGCCGTCAGGTGGACCATGTCGCCGCCGCGGAACAGCTCACCGCGGGCAAGGTCGAAGCGGCACCCGCCAAAGCGAATCTCGGGGTGCTGCGGCTCGGCCGCGGGGCGGCGCTGCACGATGTTGCGGATGCGCAGCACCAGCTCGCGCGGCTCGAAGGGCTTCGAGAGAAAATCGTCGGCGCCGCATTCGAGCCCGTTGACGCGATCCTCGGGCCCGGCGCTGGCGGTCAGCAGCAGGACCGGCACCTCGCCGTCGCGCCGCAGCGCGCGGGTCAGTTCGAGCCCGCTCTCCCCCGGCAGTAGCACGTCGAGCACGACGAGATCGAAGGCAAAGCTCGCCAGCCTGGCGCGCGCCTCGCGGGCATCCTCAGCGGTCGTCACCCGGAACCCGTTGCCCGAGAGATAGCGCCGCAGCAGCTCCCGCAGGCGGGCATCGTCATCGACGACCAGGAGATGGGGTTCGAGCTCGCTCATGGTCGGCGAATTATACGACGGTTCGAGGGTCAACGCCGCATCGGCGGCGCGGGGCCAAAGCGACGGCGATCCTCCTCGCCGGCGATGACCCCAAGCAGCACCTTGCGGAAACCTTCCACCGCCTGCGCCCCGGCCCGTCGATAGGCGTTGACGATGCGGGCGCGCTGCGGCTCGGACAGCTGGCGCTCGAGCTCGCACCCCTTGGGAGCGAGCTCCAGGAGGCGCTGCCGCCGGTCGTGCGGTCCCGGTTTCTGCACTATGAACCCCTGCCGCACCAGCTGCCCGAGGACCCGGCTCAGACTCTGCTTGGTGATGCGCAGGATGCCGAGTAGCTCGCTGACCGTCATCTGCGGATGGCGCCCGACGAAATGGATGACGCGGTGGTGGGCGCGGCCGAAGCCGTACCGATCCAGGATCGCGTCCGGCTCCGCGGTGAAATCGCGGTAGGCGAAAAACAGCAGCTCGATCCCCTGCCGCACCTCGTCCTCGCTCAGAAAGAGCGGCGGCGGAGCGAGTGGTTTTATGTCAGGCATGTTGACTTATCTCGCAACCTTCGTTACCTTTGAGGCCGTTCGGTGCCATATAAACTTCCATCGCCCGGCCGAGCCGACAGCTTCCGATGCAAGGAGGATTTCGATGTCCATGCTCCCCTTCGACGACCGCGACGGCTTCATCTGGTATGATGGCCGGCTGGTTCCCTGGCGCGAGGCAAACCTGCACGTGCTGACCCACGGCTTGCATTATGCGAGTTGCGTCTTCGAAGGCGAGCGCGTCTACGACGGCACGGTCTTCCGCTTGGAGGAACATAACGAGCGGCTGATCAACTCGGCGAAAATTCTCGGCTTCGAGGTGCCGGCCAGCATGGACGACCTGGCCAAGGCGACCCAGGAAGTGCTCACGTCGAACAAGATCGTCGACGGCTACGTCCGTCCGATCGCTTGGCGCGGGGCCGAGCAGATGGGCGTCTCGGCGCAGGCGAGCAAGATCCACTTGGCGCTCGCCGCCTGGGACTGGCCGGCCTATTTCTCGCCCGAGGCTCGGGCGAAGGGGATCCGCATGAAATGGGCGCCGTGGGCGCGCCCGGCACCGCACACCGCGCCAACCCAGGCCAAGGCATCCGGGCTCTACATGATCTGCACCTTG
The DNA here is from genome assembly GCA_963781215.1 of uncultured Alphaproteobacteria bacterium. GTDB lineage: Bacteria > Pseudomonadota > Alphaproteobacteria > ATCC43930 > CGMCC-115725 > AP-15. The sequence goes on along the minus strand of CAWAFE010000044.1, from coordinate 81,533 downwards.
TCGAAGCACGCCGCCGAGGCCGAGGGCTGCGACGACGCGCTGATGCTCGATTGGCGCGGTCGGCTCGCCGAGGGCACCGGCGCCAACCTCTTCCTCGTCATCGATGGCGAGCTCCATACCCCAACTCCGGATTGCTTTCTGAACGGCATCACGCGCCAGACCGTTATCAGCCTCGCCAGGAAGCGCGGCATCAAGGTCGTCGAGCGCGCGATCATGCCGGAAGAGCTCGGCAAGGCCGACGAGATGTTCCTGACCGGCTCGGCGGCGGAGGTGACGCCGGTCGGCGAGATCATCGGCGAACACGGCCACTATCGCTTCACTCCCGGCACGATCTGCCGGCTGATGTGGGAGGATTACGACCGCACCGTCGGTAAAAAGGTGGCGAGCGCTGCTTAGCGCGCGTCACGGTCCATCTCGACCGGCGCGGGGGCGGCGTGTAGGCTCTGGCGGCGCGCCAATCGGGGCGGACCGAAAGCGAGGCCGGCATGAGCGCCACGAAGGGTTTTGTTCATCCCGAATTTCTGATCGATACTGAGGCTCTCGAACGCCAGCTCGGCGACCCGGCTCTGCGGGTGCTCGACTGCACGACGAACCTGATCCCCGATCCGAAGACGACCTACCAGGCGATCCCCGGCCGTGCCGATTTCGAGAAGGGGCACATTCCCGGGTCGCAATTCGTCGATTTGCAGGGCGATCTGTCGGACAAGAGCCAGCGCCTGCGCTTCATGCGGCCCTCGGCCGAGGCGTTCGCCGCGGCGATGGGCCGCTTTGGCGTCGGCGAGGGGACGCGGGCCGTCCTCTACAGCACCGGCAGCCCGTGGTGGGCGACGCGGGTATGGTGGCTGCTACGGATCTTCGGCTTCGACGCTGCCTCGGTGCTCGACGGCGGCTGGCAGAAATGGAGCCGCGAAGGCCGCCCGGCCGAGACTGGCCCAGGGCAATCCCGCCCGCCCGCGCATTTCGTCGTCCGCGAGGAGCGCCCGCTGATGGTCGGCAAGGAAGAGGTAGCGCGGGCGATCGGCGACGGTGCTGTATGCACCCTGAATGCGCTCTTGCCCGAGCAGCATGCCGGCACCGGCGGCAACAGCTATGGCCGGCCCGGCAGGATCAAGGGCAGCGTCAACCTGCCGGCGGCGCACCTGCTCAATCCCGCGACCAATGCCTTCCTGCCGGCGGACGAGCTGCGCCGGCGCTTTGAAGGCGTCGGCGCTTTCGGCAAGGAGGTGATCACCTATTGCGGCGGCGGCATCGCCGCCAGCGCCGACGCCTTTGCGCTGGTCATGCTCGGCCATCCGGCGGTCAAGCTCTACGACGCCTCGCTCAGCGAATGGGCCGTCGACCCCAGCCTGCCGATGGAAACCGGCTGATCCCGGCAATGAACTACATGTGGGACAATCGCTCGTTGCTGCACAAGGCGAACGGCGACTATGACATGAGCAAGGTGCGGTATCTCTACCGCATCATGCCGAAGGGGGATGGGCCGGGCTGATGACGACCGACGCAGGGGATATCACCCTGACCGTCACCGACGCGCCCGAGGCGGGCGCGGAAGCGGTGATCCGCGACGGGCTCAGCGGCTACAATGTCGAAAAGGCGGGCTACCGGGATCAACGGCCGCTCGCCGTGCTCGTCTCCGATCCCGATACCGGCGAGATGCTGGGCGGCATCGTCGGCCGCACCTCGATGGGGTTGATGTTCATCGACCGCTTCTTTCTGCCCGAGCGGCTGCGCAAGAAGGGTCTCGGCACGCGAGTGATCAAGGCGGCGGAGGAGGAGGGGGCGCGCCGCGGCTGCAGCCGGGCGATCCTCTTCACCGTTACTTTCCAGGCGCCCGGTTTCTACCAGCGCCAGGGCTGGGAGGTGCTCGGGAAGATCGAGTGCGACCCTCCCGGCCACACCCGCTTTGTCATGACAAAGCGCCTCGCGCCTTAGCTATTTCGCGACCGGGTGGCCGGCAAGGTGCTCGAGCACGCGCACCAGCCCGGAATGGTCCCAGCCCTTGCCGCCCAGCGCCGCGGCGGCGTTGAACAATTCCTGCGTCGTCGCGGTGTTGGGCAGCGACAGGCTCAGTGCGCGCGCTCCCTGGAGGGCAAGGCCGAGGTCCTTCTGATGCAATTCGATGCGGAAGCCCGGATCGAAGGTGCGCTTGATCATGCGCTCGCCATGGACTTCGAGAATCCGCGAGGAGGCAAAGCCGCCCATCAGCGCCTGCCGGACCTTGGCCGGGTCGGCGCCGGCGCGCGCGGCGAACAACAGCGCCTCGCCGACCGCCTCGATCGTCAGGGCGACGATGATCTGGTTCGCCACCTTGGTCGTCTGTCCGTCGCCGTTGCCGCCGACGAGCGTGATGTTCTGGCCCATCAGCTCGAAGACCGGCTTGGTCCTGGCAAAGGCGCCCTCGGGGCCGCCGACCATGATCGTCAACGATCCCGCCCTGGCGCCGACCTCGCCGCCCGACACCGGCGCGTCCAGGTAATCGCAGCCTTTTTTGTTGATCTCGGCGGCGAAGAGCTTCGTCTCGATCGGCGAGATCGAGCTCATGTCGACGACAGTCTTGCCCGGCGACAGCCCCTCGGCGACACCCTCGGGATCGAACAGCACGCTCTTCACGTCGGGCGTGTCCGGCACCATCAGGATGATCGTCTCCGAGCGCTCGGCGATCGCCTTCAAGGTGTCGCAGACGGTCGCGCCCGCCGCGCGCACATCGGCCGGCAGCCGGCGCTTGCCGAAGACAAAGAGCTCGTGCCCGCCCTTGATCAGGTTGAGCGCCATCGGGTGCCCCATGATCCCGAGCCCGACAAAACCGATCTTCATGACCCCTCCTGGCTGCTGTGCTGGCTGCGTCGCGATCCCCGCACACTGCTACAGATCATGGTAACGGCTCAAGCTGTAGCCGCCCTTCGATCGTCATGGCCGGGCTTGTCCCGGCCATCCATCTGTCGCTTGCGTTGGGCTTCGGCTTCAGATCACGATTGAAGGATGGCGGGCGGATGGGTCTACATGATGACGAACCGGTCGAACGGCACGTTGTATGTCGGCGTGACCAGCGATCTGCCTCGACGCGTTTGGGAGCATCGCCAGGGCGTCGCGGACGGGTACGCCCAAGCGCCACGGCCTTCTCGCCTCGTTCTCGCCGAGCACTACGATGACGTACGGATCGCGATCCAGCGCGAGTACAACATCAAGCATTGGCCACGATTATGGAAATTACGGATCATTTCGGCACGGAACCCGGAATGGGACGACCTTTACGAGCACCTGACCTGACGGTTGGATGGCCGGGACACGCCCGGCCATGACGGCTTTATGGTCTCGGTTTTAAACGGCGCTGGAGATCACTGTGCTCCAACCAGTCTCTCTCGCTCTCTGCCCATCGCGCGCGTTGCCGCCATTCCGGCATCGGCGCAAATCAGCCAGGGGATGACCGATGCTGCGTGCACTGCTGCTGCTTCTCGTCTTCGCCGCTGCGCCGGCTGTGGCGCAGGAGTATCAGTCGAACGAGCTCGCCGAGGCGGCCAAGGTCTGGCGGCAGGGGCTGATCGACAGCGTCCCGGCGAACCGCAAGCAGCCGGGCGCCATCCCAGCGCTGCGGCGCATCGCCGAGGTCGAGTACCAGGCGAAGGACTATGCGGCGGCGATCGACAAATTGACGAGTGCCATCGCCAATGGCGCCGATGACGGCCTCGTCTGGCTGCGGCTGGCGCAGAGCGAGCTCGCCGCCCAGGACGACCATGCGATGGCGAGCGCCTACAACGCCTATCTGAAATCGGCCGACCCGGTCGAGCGGGGTGCGGCGCTGTTCGTGATCGGTCGCGACTATGACCGCCACGACAAGCAGAAGGAGGCGCTTGCCGCCTTCGAAGCCGGGCTCGCCTTTACCCGCCTGCCGGCGATCTCCGAGCGCGCCGAGCAGTTGCGCCGCCTCGTCCTGTTCCGCGTCACCAAGATCGAGGTCCAGGCTGAGGCGGATCAGGCCCGCGCCTGCCTCCGCTTCAACGAGCCGGTCGGGTCCAGGGGCGACATCTCCTACGACACCTATGTGCGCAGCGAGCCGCCGCTCGATGGCATCGTCACCGCTCGCGGCGACACGATGTGCCTCGACGGCCTCAAGCATGGCGCGGTCTACAATGTAGAGGTCCTGGCCGGGCTGCCCGCCGCGACCGGCGAAAAGATGCCGGAGACGTTCAAGACGCGCATCGTTGTCCCCGACCGCAAGAAGTCGATCCGCTTTTCCGGCACCGGCTATGTATTGCCGAAAGAGGGGACGGCCGGGCTGCCATTGACCACGGTCAATGTCGACAAGGTGAAATTGCGGCTCTTGAAGGTCAACGAGCGTAACCTCGTGCCCAGCATCGATGCCGAGCGGCTGACGATGAGCTTTTCGTCCTGGTCGGTCGACGAGGTCATCGACCGCACCGGCAGCCTCGTCTGGGAAGGCGATATGGCGATCGCCGGCGAGCGTAACCGCCCGGTGGCGACGGCGATCCCGCTCAAGGACATGCTGCGCGAGAAGGGGCCCGGCATCTACCTCGTCGTCGCCGAGCGCGCCGACCTCGGCCAGGACGAACCCTCGACCCTGGCGACCAACTGGGTGCTCGTCTCCAATCTGGGGTTAGCCGCCTACAAGGGGGCGGACGGGCTGGCGGTCGATGTCCGTTCGCTGGCCGACGGCAAGCCGCTGCCCGGGGTCGCGGTCCAGCTTTACGCGCGCAACAACGGCGAGCTCGGATCGGCGTCCACCGATGCCGGCGGCATCGCGCAGATTCCGGGCGGGCTCTTGCGCGGCCGAGGCGGCGACGAGCCCTTCGTGGTGACCGCGCACGGCCCTGACGGCGATTTCAATTTTCTCGAAATCGGCCGCGCCGCCTTCGATTTGAGCGACCGCGGCGTCAGCGGCCGGCCGCCTCCGGGGCCGGTCGACGCCTTTCTCTACACCGACCGCGGCATCTACCGTCCGGGCGAGACGATCGAATTGACCGCCTTGGTTCGCGACGACGAGGCCGATGCGATCAATGGTCTGCCGGTCGGCCTGCGGCTGTTGCGGCCGGACGGGATCGAGGTCGAGAACCTTCGGCTGACGACCGACCAGCTGGGCGCGCATCATCAAAGCTTCCTGCTGCCGCGCGACGCGCGCATCGGCGCCTGGCGCGCCGAACTGCGGGTCGATCCGAAGGCGCCGCCGGTCGGGGTCGCCGAATTCCAGGTCGAGGATTTCGTCCCGCCGCAGCTCGAGGTCAAACTGGCCGCCGCCGATGGCCCGATCCAGCCGGCCGAGGCGTTCCCGGTCGATGTCGCCGCGCATTATTACTACGGTGCGCCCGGCAGCGGACTGGCGATCGAGGCCGAGGCGCTGATCGCCGTCGACGACGACCCGTTCCCGACCCATCAGGGCTTCCAATTCGGTCTCGTCGGGGAGGAATTCACTGGCGACCGCCGCGAGGTCGAGGCGCCTTCGACCGACGACCAGGGAAAGGCAAAATTGGCGGTTGTGCTGTCGGACCTGCCGGAGCTGACCCGGCCGCTCGCGGCGACGATCCGGGTCGGCGTCTTCGAGCCGAGCGGGCGCGCGGTCACCGAGACGCTAACCCGGCCGATCCGGCAGCGCCCATTATGGCTCGGGCTGCGTTCGCCCAATGGCGAGGAGGCGGTTGCGGAAGGGAGCGAGGCGAAGGTCGAGGTCATCGCGGTCGACCCGCAGGGGACGGCGGTCGCCGCCAAGGGGCTGCGCTTCGAGTTGCTGCGCGAGAGCTGGGAATACCGCTGGTATTCGCTCGAAGGCGTGTGGCGGCACAAGGTCCAGGTGCGCGACCGGCCGATCGAGGCCGGCTCGCTCGATGTCGGCGCCGATATGCCGGCGGCCCTGGCGCGACCGCTGCCGGCCGGGCGCTACCGTTGGGAGGTAACCGACCCCGCCACCGGCGCGCAGTCGAGCCTGCGCTTTCACGTCGGCTGGTGGGTCGAGGCGGAATTGCCGAACGTGCCCGACAAGCTCTCGGCAACCCTCGACAAGGCGAGCTACCAGCCGGGCGAAACCGCGAGGCTCTTTCTCAAGGCGCCGTTCGCCGGCCCGGCCGAGCTGGCGATCGCCTCCGACCGGGTGCTGTCGCTGCGCGCGCTGACCCTGCCGGCCGAGGGCACGACGATCGACATCCCGGTCGATGCGTCATGGGGCAGCGGCGTCTATGCGCTCGTCAGCGCCTACCGTCCAACGGATGCGCCGGGTCCGCGGCAGCGCGGGCCGGGGCGGGCGGTCGGCGTCGCCTGGCTCGGGATCGACAGCGCGCCCCGCACTCTGACCGTAGCGATCGCCGCCACCGATGTCGTGCGGCCGCGCGGCCCCGCGGAAATTGCGGTCAAGGTGGCCGGGCTCGCCGCCGGCGAGGAAGCCTATGTCACACTCGCCGCGGTCGACGAGGCGGTGCTGAAACTGACCGAGTTCGATAGCCCCGCACCTGAAACATATTACTATGGCAAGCGCCGGCTCGGGGTCGAATTGCGCGACCTCTACGGCCGGTTGATCGACACGAGCGCCAATGCCGTGGGCGTGCTGCGCAGCGGCGGCGACAGCTTTGCCAAGCGCTCGGTTGCCGGGCTCCCGGACAAGAGCAGCAAGGTCGTGGCCCTCTTCTCGGGCATCGTCCGCCTCGATGCCGACGGTGCGGCCAGGATCCGTTTCGACATCCCCGATTTCCAGGGCCGCCTGCGGCTGATGGCGGTCGCCTTCGCGGCGAAGAAGCTCGGCTCCGCGACCGCGTCGATGACCGTGCGCGATCCGGTAGTGACGATGGTCTCGCTGCCCCGCTTTCTCGCGCCCGGCGACACGGCGCGCATTGGGGTCGTCATCAACAACCTCGAAGGCGAGGCTGGCGACTATCGTCTGATGCTGTCCGCAAGCGGCGCCGGCGGATTTGCGGCGCCTGTGGACCGCACCTTTCACCTCGGCCGCGGCGAGAATTTTTCCGACGGCTTTTCCCTGTCCGCGGCGACCCCCGGCAATGCGGCGCTGAGGCTCGAGCTGGCCGGACCGGGCGCCTTGAAGATCGCGCGCGATTTCACGATCGGGGTGCGGCCGGCGCAGGCCTATCAGCTGCGCCGCTTTGTCGGCCGGCTGCAACCGGGGGAAAGCGTGACCCTCGACGACGGCGCGGCCGACGAGTTCCTCTCGGGGACCGCGGAGGCACTCCTGACCGTCAGCCCGCGGCCCGATTGGGACGTGCCCGGCCTGCTGCGGGCGCTCGACCGCTACGCCTATGGCTGCCTTGAGCAGACGACGAGCCGGGCCTTGCCGCTCCTCTATGTCGAGGAGGTGGCGCGGCTGTGGCACGCCGATCCCGGTGCGGCGACGGCGGAGACGCTCGACCGCGCCATCGGCCACGTCGTCGAATTGCAGCGCTCCGACGGCAGCTTCGGGGTGTGGAGCGACACCGACGACACGGTTCCCTGGCTCGACGCCTATGCCACCGACTTTCTGATGCGCGCCAAGGAGCACGGCCGCCGGGTGCCCGATTTTGCGATCAAGTCGGCGGTCGGCTGGCTCCGGGATTACGTCCGACAGGAGCGCGACCAGGTCAAGGATCTGCCGGCGGTCGCCTATGCCCATTATGTGCTGGCGCGCGCCCGGTCCGACGATCTCGACGCGCTGCGCTATTTCAACGACACGCAGATGGCGCGTCTGCCGACCCAGCTCGCCAAGGCGCAGGTCGCCGCCGCTTTGGCGCAATACGGCGACGCCGCCCGCGCCGCAATCGCCTATAACGCGGCGTTCGAGCCGGCCCCCCCGCGGCCTCCCGGCATCCGCTATGTCGATTACGGCAGCGAATTGCGCGACAGCGCGGCCGTACTGGCCTTTGCCGCCGGCAACCCCGGCATTGAGCCGCGGGTGACCGCGGCGATGGACCGCATCGCCGAGCTCTTCGGCCGCGCCCGCCGCACCAGCACCCAGGAGCAGGCCTGGCTGTTGATGGCGGCCGAGGCGGCGGCGAAACGCCGGCGGCGGCAAGATGATCGTGGCGAGCGATGGCGGCGCCGCCGAGACCCGCAGCGACCCCTTATATCTGCGCCGCCCGCTCGGCGCCGGCGGGCCGCCGATCAGCATCGCCAACCGCGGCACGACACCCGCCTGGCGCACCGTGTCGATCACCGGCGTGCCCAAGGCCGGACCTGCCCGCCGAAAGCCGCGGCTACACGGTCACGCGGAACGTCTATCGTCCGGACGGCAGCGAGGCGGATCTCGGCAAGGCAAGGCAGACCGACCTTTTCGTCGTCATGATCAACGGCAAGCGCACCGATCCATCGCAATCGGTGCGGACGCTCGTCGTCGATCTTTTGCCCGCGGGCTTCGAGATCGAGACCGCGACAGTGTCGAAGGGCCGGTCGGCGACAGATTATTCCTGGCTCCCCGAGCTGACCGATACGGCCTACAGCGAGGAGCGCGACGACCGCTTTATCGCCGCACTCGACCTCGGCAGCGGCAAGGGCGGCTTCACGCTCGCCTATGTCGTGCGCGCGGTGACCCCAGGCGAGTTCACCTACCCCGCCGCCGTCGCCGAGGACATGTACGAGCCCGAAACCGCCGGCCGCACCGCGATCGGCCGGCTCACCGTGGCCCCGCGGTGATTGCGAGGCCCTGCATGCCGGGCGAGATCAACCCTCTCCCCCGCCGACCGGGGGGAGAGAGCCTGCCCCGGACGTGATCCGGGGGCAGGTGAGGGGGGCCGACGGGCCGATGATGCCGACGCCGCCCACCTCACCATCCCACCGCCTTCCCTCCCCCGCGAGCGGCTTTGCCCGAAAAAGCCTGTTTCTGACGTGATTTTTGGGCAACCATAGCATTTTCTGTGCAAAAGGTATTTGCGGCATTATGGAGCAGACCGACCCAAAACAGATCGCGCCGTAGACTGGTCATCGCTCATCTTCTCGATCGTCGTCTATCCCGCATAACCTGCGGCCTTGGGTAGCCCGTTCGAGTTCTTCGCACGCCTTGTCGTCATTATCGATTTCGATTTTTACTTTAAGCTTCACATCTTCATACAATTCTCGGTATTCGTTTGGAAACCGTGTTTCACAATCTTCGGGATGAGGCCACAAACTACGCACGCAGTTTCCAAGCATCCAAACTACTTTTTTTCTGTATTCGTCGGGATGCAGTTTATTACATTCATCTGGGAATCGCCAGCATGTTTCAATACTGTCTCCTACTGGCATATTCCCGCGTATCCTAGGGTAGACCCAGAGAAAAACGATAACCCCCACGCCAGCTACAAAGGGGAGACATTCCTTCCAGGTAGGAAGCCGCATGTCGGACCTCTTATTTCTTCTTTTCCGACGCCTTGACCAACCTCATTCTGAGACCCTCCGCATACGGAGAACGTATCAGTATTGGGTCGATAATTTCATGAATTAAAGTGCCATTCATACTCCTGTTTTCGCGTAATTCAATATCCATGCGCGCACTCAGAATGTTTATAGACGCCCGGATATACGGGCACAGAAAAACAGCTTTTAACAGTTCTCGTTCTTCGGCGACGTATTCAGGAGTAAATCCACATTTTATTACTTCATTTCTATCGCTTGATACTGAAAACTCAGTAAAGTCAATATTACACATGGTCATATAAACCTCTGGTGCCATTAAAGCGGCAAAAGTGAATTTTTGAGGTTCGACCAATCGAGTCCATGTAGCGTTATCCTGATCAACAATATCTGCAATATCCCGACCGTCAATTCGGAGAATAACAACGTGGATGGATTCATGCAATGCGGTCTCCATTGGCGACTCTCTTGGACGCATGACTAACTTAGCTTCCTCGCCCCCTTCGCCTTCTGAATAATCCCGAATGAATGGCACGTCAGCGTTCTCCAATATCGGAAACGTAATATATAGGTCTCGCCGGTCTCAATTACCAATCACCACCCGCCGACATATCGATAGATTTTTCGGCGCTTTATTCGATTCACCTGAGTTTGTGTAATCCCTACCTCCGCTGCTATTACGCTCTGGGGTCGTTCGTCGGCCAGGATCTTCAATACTTGAGTTTCTGATAGAGAGCCATGCCGGATTGCGCGCGACGAGTTTATATGAGACGGCGGACCCTCGATCCATCTGTATACTTTTCGGCGTTTAATTGCCCCGACATGCTCTGGAGTGATGTCGTAATCCATCGCGATTACCCTTTGCAGCCGTTTGTCCGCGCGTATCGACAAAACCTGTTTCTCAGTTAGCGAACCGTTCCTATTCACCGAACTTCCATTGATGTGGGGCGGCTCAAGGACGTTGTTCCCGGCGTCGCCTTCGAGGTGCACGGTATGTCGAAGGATCTGGACAGCGCAATCGACCTCGCCCGGCGCGACAAGTACCAGTTCCAATGGTGGGCGGTGTCGCTGGTCGACGCGCGGCCCTATGGCGGCAAGAAGAAGGGCGCCGACGGCGGCATCGACGGCATCCTCTTTTTCCGCAGCGACCGAGACAAGACCGAGAAGGCGCTGATCTCGGTCAAGGGCGGCGAGAATGTCGGGGTCGGCGCGGTGCGCGACCTGATCGCGGTCGTCGAGCGCGAGAAGGCGGCGGTCGGCGTCCTGATCTCGCTGGCGATGCCGACCCGCGCGATGGAGCGCGAGGCCGCCGCCGCCGGCCTCTTCGAATCGCCGTTCGAGAAGGTGCCGAAGCTCCAGATCATCACGCTGGCCGAGCTCTTTCAGGGGGTGCGCCCGCGCATCCCGCGCATCGACGCCGCTGCGACCTTCCGCGCCGCCCCGCGCGAGCGCGCCGACACCCAGGGCCGGCTGCTTTAGAGCGCGGCCCGAAATGCTGAGGTGCGCAGGAACAAACTATCCGTCGCCCCCGCGAAAGCGGGGGTCCAGGGCGACCGCTCGAGCCGTCGGGTCCCTGGGTTCCCGCTTCCGCGGGAACGACGAAATGAAATCCGCTTACCGCCCCTTACCGTCACGCGACGCGGGTCTACTCCCTCTCTCCGCGAGCGGGGAGAGGGTCGGGGTGAGGGGCATTCGCCGATCCATGAGGTCTCCGGGATAATTGACATATTCGACATAATATGATATTCGCATTACCGAGTATGGGTTCCGCCGCAATGCCCCGCCGCCTGATCTCGACCTGCAAAAATCAGGTGAAACAGGGACTCGTCGCATTGAAAACCTGGAGAAGCGCGTTCGTGCCGATCGCCAGAACCGCGCCTGGCGGCGGAGAGAGTAAAAGCATCCAAGGCTTCCGCCGACGGCGTCGGTGGCGCGCGGGCGTGGCGGCCGGGCTTTTCGTCGCCGCCCTCGCCATTGCTGCTTGGCTCACCATCCCGCCCCCCTCGCTCGACCGTGCCCGGGATCTGTCGACGCTGGTTCTGGCGGCCGACGGCTCGATCCTGCGCGGTTTTCTGACCGCGGATGACAAGTGGCGGCTGCCGGTCGAGCCCGAGGCGGTCGACCCGCTCTACCGCCGGATGCTGATTGCCGCTGAGGACGGGCGGTTTCCGTGGCACCCCGGCATCGACCCGATCGCCGCGCTGCGGGCCTCGGGTCAGCTCGCGTGGCACGGGCATGTTGTGTCCGGCGCCTCGACATTGACGATGCAGGTGGTGCGGCTCCTCGAACGCCACCGGCACTCGCTCGCGGCAAAGCTCGCCGAAATGGCGAAAGCGCTGGCGCTCGAACGCCTTCTGTCGAAAGACGAGGTGCTGGGCCTCTATCTGACCTTGGCCCCGTTCGGTGGCAACCTCGAAGGCGTGCGCGCGGCAAGCCTCGCCTATTTCGGCAAGGAGCCCACACACCTCTCGGCGGCGGAAGCGGCGTTGCTCGTCGCGCTCCCTCGCTCGCCCGAGCGGCTGCGCCCGGACCACCATCCGGCAGCGGCGCGGGCGGCGCGCGACCGCGTCCTTGCCCGCATGGCGCAGGCGGGGGTGATCGCGCCGACCGCTCTCGCCGAGGCGCAGGCGACGAGCGTCCCGCGGCGGCGGCTGGCGATGCCGTTCTTCGCGCCGCACCTGGCGAGGACCTTGCGCGACGAGGCGCCGACGGCGCTCGTCCAGCGCTCGACGATCGAGCCGCTGCTGCAACTTCGGGTCGAGGCGCTGCTGAAGCGTGAAGCGGCGACGCTCGATTCGCAGGCGACCTTGGCCGCCATTGTCGTCGACAATCACGACCGGCGGGTGCTCGCCTATGCCGGCAATGCCGATTTCGCCTCGGCGGCACGGCACGGCACGCTCGACATGGCGCGGGCGGTGCGCTCGCCCGGATCGGCGCTGAAGCCATTCATTTATGCGATGGCCTTCGACCGGCTGATCATCCATCCGGAGACCGTGCTCGAAGACCGGCCCCGCCATTTCGGCGATTACGCGCCGACCGATTTCGACGGGCGCTTCGAGGGCGAGGTGACCGCGCGCGAGGCATTGCAATATTCATTGAACGTGCCGGCCGTCGCGGTGCTCGACCGGCTGGGGCCGGGCCGGTTCACCTCAGCACTCGCCGCCGCGGGGATCGCCCTGCGTCTGCCAGGGATGGCGGCCGAGCCTGGCCTCGCGGTGGCGCTCGGCGGCGTCGGCATCAGATTGACCGATCTGGTGCGGCTCTATGCGGCGCTGTCGAATGGCGGCGAGGTGAGGCCGCTGCGCTATCGATTTGACGACCCGCAATCGCCGGGGACGGGGATCTTCGGGCCGCTCGCCGCCTGGTATGTCGACGACATCCTGAGGGAGGCGCCGCCGCCCCCCGGCGTATTGCCGGCGGAGGCCCGCCGTGGCCGGCATCTCGCGTTCAAGACCGGCACTTCCTATGGCTATCGCGACGCCTGGGCGGTCGGGTACGACGCGGAAATCACGGTCGGCGTCTGGGCCGGCCGGCCCGACGGCACACCGATGCCCGGCCGCAGCGGCCGGCTGACGGCGGCGCCGGTGATGTTCAAGATCGCCGATCTGATTGGGCCGGCGCCTTCGGAGAGCGGCGCATCGCCTCCTCCCGGCGCGCTGCTACAGCGGCGACAGAACCTGCCGCCGCGCCTGCAGCGGCTCGATCCCGCCTCCTCGGCGGCCCCGCTTTCCGCCCCAAGGATCGTCTACCCGCCGAATGGGGCGCTGGTCGAATGGCACGGCGAGGCGTTGCCGCTCGAAGCGGCGGGCGGCAGAAAGCCGTTCCGCTGGCTGGTCGACGGCCGCCCGCTGCCGCCGGGACCACCGCGGCGGCCGGTCTACTGGCGGCCCGACAGCATCGGCTTTGCCGAGCTCACCGTCATCGACGCCGCCGGCCGCAGCGCCCGCAGCGCCGTGCGGCTCTCGCCGTAACCGCGTGATAGTATTTCCCGCGCCTTGCCCCTTCACCCCGGACGAGGTGCTGTCGCGGGCGTTTCTTCCTGAGCATTGAGGGTATAGGGCGGCCGGTGCAGGCCGGCGGGAGATATCGTGAAGATCTCGTAGCCGGTCCCGGTCACCCCGACCGTGTGCTCGAACTGTGCCGACAGCGAGCGGTCCTTGGTGACCGCGGTCCAGCCGTCGCTGAGGATTTTGACCTCCCAGCGCCCGGCGTTGATCATCGGCTCGACCGTGAAGAACATCCCCTCGGCCAGCACCGGACCCTCGTTCGGATAGCCGAAATGCAGGATCGAGGGAGTGTCGTGGAAGATGCGCCCGACACCGTGGCCGCAAAAGTCGCGCACGACCGAAAACCGGTGGCTCTCGGCATAGCCCTGGATCGCATGCCCGATCGCGCCGATGCGGATGCCGGGCCGCACCACGGCGATGCCGCGCATCATCGCCTCATAGGTCACGTCCACGAGCCGCCGCGCCTTGACCGGGATGCGCTCGCCGACAAAGAACATCCGGCTGGTGTCGCCGTGCCAGCCGTCGAGGATCGGGGTCACGTCGATGTTGAGGATGTCGCCCTCCATCAGCCGCCGGTCGCCCGGAATGCCGTGGCAGACGACATGATTGACCGAGGTGCAGATCGATTTCGGGAAGCCGCGGTAGTTGAGGGGCGCCGACACGGCATGGTGATCGGCAACGAAATCGTGGCACAGCCGGTCGAGCTCGGCGGTGGCGACCCCCGGGCGGACATAGGGGGTGACGAAGTCGAGCGTCGCCGCGGCGAGCGCGCCCGCACGGCGCATGCCCTCGAAAGCCTCCGGCCCGTGGATCTTGATCCCGCCGTCGCTGGTCTCGCTTGCGGCGAGGCCCCTCATCAAATTCTGCTGCATGCCGAGCGTGTTTCGCATCGTCGTTGATGGGCGGCGCCGCGGCCCGGCTGGCGCCTATGCTGAACGTAGGGATTCCGGAGCGGCGCGGCAATCCTCGGCGGCGATTGTGCCCCCGCCGGCATTCGCCTATGAAGGATCGAGCGGCGCGACCGGACGAGGCCGAGAAGAGGATGACCGAGAACACCCCCGAGCGCGGGATCGTGACCGCCTGCGTCCTGATTATCGGCAACGAGATTCTGTCGGGACGCACCCAGGACGAGAACCTGGCCTTTCTCGCTCGAGGCTTGAACGAGGCCGGCATCCGGCTTCGCGAGGCGCGGGTGATCCCCGATGATCCCGGAGTGATCGTCGCCACCGTCAACGAAGTCCGCCGGGCCTGCGATTATGTCTTCACCACCGGTGGGATCGGCCCGACCCATGACGACATCACCGCGCAATGCATCGCCGACGCCTTTGCCGTGCCACTGATCGTCCATCCGGACGCAAAGCGGCTGCTCGAAAGCCATTACCCGGCCGGGCACCTGAACGCGGCGCGGCTGCGTATGGCGATGGTCCCCGAGGGGGCGGTGCTGCTGCCGAACCCGATCTCGCAGGCGCCGGGGTTCCAGATCGGCAACGTCTTCGTCCTGCCCGGCGTGCCGAGCATCATGCAGGGCATCTTTGCACAATTGGCGCACCGGCTGAAGGGCGGCGACAAGGTGCTGAGCCGCAGCGTCAGCTGCCGTCTCGGCGAGGGCACCTTGGCGAAGGAGCTTGGGGAATTGCAGGCGCGCTGGCCCGATTTGGAAATCGGCTCCTACCCCTATTTCCGGCGCGGCGATTTTGGCGTGACCCTCGTGCTGCGCGGTACCGACAGCGGCCGCCTCGCCGCCGCAACCGACGAGCTCGCGGCGCTGATCCGCGCCCTCGGCGGCGAGCCGCAGGAGGGGCTGAGCGAAGGCTAGCCGCAGAGCGGACGCTGCCTCGGGCGGACGTGGCGAAACGGTAGACGCAGCAGACTTAAAATCTGCTTCCCACCAGGGAGTGCGGGTTCGAGTTCCCGCCGTCCGCACCAGCATTCACATATGAAAGAAACAGCCGTCCGAGGCTAAGCCTAGAAGTCGGGTTTCGGCAAAGGACGCGCGGGGATGCGGATCGGCAATGGGGCCGGCGCGTCGTCATCGATCGCGGCCCAGCCCCATTCGAGCAAGGGCAGTGCGGCGCGGGCGAACTCGACGACCCGGCCGACCAGCGCCGGCGATTGCATCTCCGCGTCGCTCAGCGGCGCATGAGCGGTGAAGGATTTCCAGGCAACATGTTCGGCCACCGGAGTGCCTCTGGCCGCTTCGAGACCGCGCGGCGGGCGGGTCAGCTTTTCGTCGCTCGCGATCGGGCTGCCGGCCGCGGCCAAATCGCCGGCGATCGTCAGAAAACCCTCGGGATCGTCGAAGATCGCGCGCCGCAATCGGTTCAGCTGGCCCGGGTCTGGATGCCAGAAACCTGCCGCCACCATCGATTCGCCGGGCGCCACGTGGAGATAGAGGAGCCCGGGGTCGCGCTTGCCGCCCGAGCGTGTCAGCACCGCCCCAGCATGCGTCTTGTAGAGCCGCTTGTCCGGCGAGAAGCGCACATCGCGGTAGATGCGGAAGATGCCGCGGCGGGGGTCGCCGGTGAGCGGCAGGCCGGCCTCCTGCAATGCCGCGCCGACGGCGACGATCAGCGCCCGGAAGGGTGCGAGCACCTCGGCCTCGTAGATCGCCTTGCGCGGCTTGAACCAGGCCGGATCGTTGTTCTCGCGCAGCCCTTCGAAAAAGCCAAAGGCCGCCGGCCGGAATCCGGCGAACGGCTCGGCGCCGTTCGTCAACTCCTGGCCTCCAAGGCGTCGCGGCGGGCGTAGAGCAGGAACTCGCGGTTGCCTTCGGGACCGAGGATCGGGCTTTCGGCGATCCCGACCACAACCCAACCCGGCTGTGCACCGACCCAGGCGGCGGCGCGTTCGCAGACCTCGCGGTGAACGGCCGGATCGCGCACCACTCCGCCCTTGCCGACATGCTCGCGGCCGGCCTCGAATTGCGGCTTGACCAGCGCCACCAGCGCCGCCTTCGCCGCCACCAGCGCCAATGCCGCCGGCAATACCGTCGCCAGCCCGATAAAGCTCGCGTCGCAGGTAATGAGGTCGATTGGCTCGGGAATGTCGGCGCGGGTCAGATGGCGGGCGTTCAGCCGTTCATGGACGACGACGCGCGGGTCCTGGCGCAATTTCCAGGCGAGCTGGCCGCGGCCGACATCGACCGCATAGACCCGCCGCGCGCCGCGGGTCAGCAGCACATTTGTAAAACCGCCGGTCGAGGCACCGATGTCGAGCGCGGTCAGACCGGCCGGGTCGACCGCGAAGCGATCGAGCGCGTGGGAAAGCTTGACGCCGCCGCGCGACACCCAAGGGTGGTCGCGGCCCTTGACCTCGATTTCCGCGCCATCGGCGAGGGTCGTCCCGGCCTTGTCGATCCGCCGCCCGTGCGTCGATACCAGCCCAGCGAGGATCAGCGCCTGCGCCTTGGCCCGACTCTCAGCCAGCCCGCGCTCGACGAGCAGGTGGTCAGCCCGCCGCTTCGCCAGCAATTCTAGTACCTATCATTGCCAGCCCACGGGTCGGCGCAGGGCGCCGCCCGAGGGCAGGCTCTCGGGCCGCCGCCCTCCTTCGGTAAGAGATTGCCGCGGCGCTGCGCGCCTCGCCATGGCGGCACGTGCCCCGGCCTGCGCCGGAAGAAACCTCTTATGCCCGCGCCGGCTGCTCGGCGGTCTCGCGGCCGAGCGCCGACAGGGCCGTGGCCACGATATGGCGGGCGTTGAGCCCGGCCTGGTCGTACTGCGCCTGCGGGCTGTCGTGGTCGAGGAAGATGTCGGGCAATACCATGGTGCGGATCTTGAGCCCGTGGTCGAGGAGCCCGCTCGTCGCCAAATGGTGCAGCACATGGCTGCCGAAGCCGCCGACCGCCCCCTCCTCGATTGTCACCACCACCTCGTGCTCGCGCACCAAGCGGTTGACGAGGTCGGTGTCGAGGGGCTTCGCGAAGCGCGCATCGGCGACCGTCGTCGAGAGGCCGTAGGCGGCGAGCTCCTGCGCCGCCTTCAGGCATTCGGCGAGGCGGCCGCCAAAGCTCAGGAGCGCGATCTTGCGTCCTTCGCGCATGATCCGGCCGCGGCCGATCTCCAGCGGCACGCCTATTTCCGGCACCGCCACGCCGACCCCTTCGCCGCGCGGAAACCGCACCGCCGACGGCGCATCATCAATTGCGACGCAGGTCGCGACCATATGGACAAGGTCGGCCTCGTCCCCCGCCGCCATGATGATGAAGCCCGGCAGGCAACCGAGATAGGCGATGTCGAACGAGCCGGCATGGGTCTGGCCGTCCTGCCCGACGAGGCCGGCGCGGTCGATCGCAAAGCGCACCGGCAATTTCTGGATCGCGACATCGTGCACGACCTGGTCGTAGGCGCGCTGCAGGAAGGTCGAGTAGATCGCCGCGAACGGCTTCATACCCTCGGTCGCGAGGCCGGCGGCGAAGGTCACCGCGTGCTGCTCGGCGATGCCGACATCGAAGCAGCGCTTTGGAAACCGATCGCCAAAGAGGTTGAGCCCGGTGCCGGACGGCATCGCCGCGGTAATCGCAACGATCCGCTCGTCTTTCTCGGCTTCCTTGATCAGCGATTTGGCGAACACGGTGGTGTATTGCGGCGCCTTCGGGGTCGATTTCGCCTGCGCGCCGGTGATCACGTCGAACTTGGCGACGCTGTGCCATTTGTCTTCGGCCTGCTCGGCCGACAAATAGCCGTGGCCCTTCTCAGTCACGCAATGGACGAGGATCGGCCCGGACTCCTCGTATTCGCGGACGTTTTTGAGGACCGGCAGCAGATGCTCGAGGTTATGGCCGTCGATCGGGCCGATGTAATAAAAGCCGAGCTCTTCGAACAGGGTGCCGCCGGTGACGAAGCTGCGCGCCAATTCCTCGGCGCGCCGGGCGGCATGCTCGACCCGCTTGGGCAGGTGACGGGCGACCTCGCCGGCGATGTGGCGCAGCGACAAAAAGGATTTCGACGATAAGAGGCGCGACAGATAGGCGCTCATCGCGCCCACCGGCGGGGCGATCGACATGTCGTTGTCGTTGAGGACAACGATCAGCCGCGAATCCATCGCACCCGCGTTGTTCATCGCCTCGTACGCCATGCCGGCGCTCATGGCACCATCGCCGATCACGGCGATGACGTTGCGGCGCTCGCCCTTGAAATCGCGCGCGACCGCCATGCCGAGCCCGGAGGAGATCGAGGTCGAGCTGTGCGCCGCGCCGAACGGGTCGTACTCGCTCTCCGAGCGCTTGGTGAAACCGGAGAGCCCGCCGCCTTGGCGAATCGTGCGGATGCGGTCGCGCCGGCCAGTCAGGATCTTGTGGGGGTAGGCCTGATGTCCGACATCCCAGATCAGCCGGTCGTGCGGCGTGTCGAAGACATAATGCAGTGCCACGGTCAGCTCGACGACGCCGAGCCCGGCGCCGAAGTGACCGCCGGTGATCGAGACCGCGTCGATCAGTTCGCCGCGCAACTCATCGGCGAGCTGGCGCAGATCCGATTCCGGCAATTTGCGCAGATCGGCCGGGACGTCGATCCGGTCGAGCAACGGCGTCCGATTGGAAATCGGACGTGTCGGGGTCTCATCCAATGCTGCGCTCCTCAGGTGCGGCGGCTGATCGCAAATCGCGCCGCCTGCCGCAGAAGTTCCGCTCTTCCCTCGAACAAATCAAGATGCGCGACCGCCTGGCGCACCAGCAGCCCGGCCTGTGCCCGCGCCCGCTCGGCGCCGAGGATCGAGACGAAGGTGGCTTTTCCGGCGCCGGCGTCGACGCCGACCGGCTTTCCGGCCTCGGCCGCCGAGCCCTCGACATCGAGGAGATCGTCGGCGATCTGAAAGGCGAGCCCCAGATCATGGGCATAGCCGCGCAGCGCCAGGCGCGGCTCGTCCGACGCTTTGGCGAGAATCGCCCCGGCCTCGCAGGAAAAGGCGATCAAGGCGCCGGTCTTCATCCGCTGCAGCCGCGTGATCGCGCCGATGTCCAGGGTCTGGTGTTCGGCGATCAGGTCGATCATCTGGCCGCCGACCATGCCCGCCGCACCCGCCGCCGCGGCGAGGGCCGCGACGAGCTCGCAGCGCACCGCCGGATCGCCATGCGTGTCGGGATGCGCCAGCACCTCGAAGGCGGCGGTCAGGAGACCGTCGCCGGCCAGCACCGCGGTCGCCTCGTCGAACGCCTTGTGGCAGGTCGGCCGGCCCCGGCGCAGATCGCTGTCGTCCATCGCCGGCAAATCGTCATGGACCAGCGAATAGGCGTGCACCATCTCTATCGCCGCCGCCACCTGCAAGGCGCCGCGCAACCCCACTCCGAAGAGCCGCGCGCCGGCGATCACCAGAAACGGGCGCAGCCGCTTGCCCGGCGCCAGCGCCGAATAGCGCATCGCCTCCCAGACCCTGGCTTCGAGATCGGGCGGCAATGGCAGCAATCGGTCGAGCGCCCGGTCGGTCAGCGCCGCCGCCTGCTCCAAGGCATCGGGGAACGGCACGGCGCCGGGCCACAGCGTCTCAGTCAAGCTTCGCCGGCTCCGCGGTGATGGCGCCATCTGGGCCGATCACGATCCGGTCGACCCGTTGCTGCGCCTCGTTGAGCTTTGTCTCGCAATGCTGCTTCAGCTGCGCCCCGCGCTCGTAGGAATGGATCGCCTCGTCGAGCTTGACCTGCCCGCCTTCGAGCCGGCGCACGATCTGTTCGAGCTCCGAAAGCGCCTCCTCGAAGCTCATCGCCGCTATGTCGCCGGGCAGGTTGGTTTCGGCCATCGCCACTCTGTTCTAGCAAAATTCGCGAGAAGGGTGCGGCACGCCAACGGTCGGCGCGAGCGCAACGTCACCTCTTGTGGCAAAACCGCAACAAGCTTACACCGACATCATTACCCGGACATGAGCGGCGGCGCTGGCGCCGAGTGCTGCCAGATCATAGCCACCTTCGAGCGTCGAGACGAGGCGCCCCTCGGCGTGGCGCCAGGCAATGTCGAGGAGCTTTTCGGTGACCCAGGTATAGTCCGCCTCGTCCAGCAGCAATTGCGCGAGCGGATCGTCGCGATGCGCGTCGAACCCGGCCGAGACCAGCACCAATTCGGGGCGGAAGGCGTCGAGCGCCGGCAGGATGCGCTGGGTGAAGCCGAGCCGGAAGGGACCCGAGCCCGACATCGGCCGCAACGGCACATTGACGATGTTGCCCACCCCGGTCTCGCCCGCCGCCCCGGTGCCGGGGTAGAGCGGCGACTGATGTGTCGAGGCGTAGAAGAGGCCCTCGTCCTCCTCAAACGCCGCTTGGGTGCCATTGCCGTGGTGCACGTCGAAATCGACGACGGCGATTCGTCCGAGCCCGTGCCTGGCGCGCGCTCGCACGGCGCCGACCGCGACGTTGTTGAACATGCAGAACCCCATCGAGCGGCCGGGCTCGGCATGGTGCCCCGGCGGGCGCACCGCGCAAAAGGCGTTGTCCGCCCTTTTCTCGACGACGGCGTCGACCGCGGCCGTGACGGCACCGGCGGCATGCAATGCGGCGATGCCCGAGGCCGGCGACAGGACCGTGTCGGCATCGATCGCGGCATAGCCGGATTTCGGCACGGCGCCGAGGATGCGCTCGACATGCCACCGCGGATGAACGCGAACGAGATCGTCGAATGTGGCTTGCGGCCCCTCGCGCCGCTCCAGCCGGTCGAACTCGGGCGCGGCCAGCGCGTCCAGCACCGCGCGCAGCCGCGCCGGCGATTCCGGATGATGCCGGCCGGGGTCGTGCTCGAGACAAGAGGGATGGGTGTAGAGCAGCGTCGTCATCATCGGGCCTCAGGGCGAAATCGCGCGCGAGTGTTGCACACCCGTCTCTGTCATGGCCAGCCGCGCGCGGCTCGAGGTGTCAATGCAAGAAATCGACGTTGGGACATTGGCGGAGGCCATCGGCTGCTGCACTCATCCTGCGGACAGCGCCAGCCTCAAAGCCACATCAGATTGTCGGGTTCGAGGCCGAGCAGGTATTGGCCGACGGTCTCGTAATGCTCCTGGCGGCCCTGCAGTTGCTGCGAGACGGTGTGGATGTCGCGGAAGCGGCGCTCGAACGGGTTCGCCTCGAAGATCGCGGTGGCGCCGGCGGCGTGGTAAGCGGTGTCGACCGCATCGCGCGCCTGGTGGATGGCGAAGGTCGAGGCGAGGCGGATCGCCATGCGCTGGTCGAGGGTGAGCCGGCCGCTCTGCGCGACCGCCGCGGTGATCTCCTCGAGCGAGCCCAGGAGATGCGCGCGCGCCGCCCCGAGCCGCGCCTCGGCCTGCGCCACCTGCGACTGCACGACATTGTTGTCGCGCAGGGTGCGCCGGCCGCCGCGCGGGATCTTGTCGCGGGCGAGCTCGACAAAGGCATCGAGCGTGGCGCGGGCGATCCCCATCGCCACCCCGGCAAAGCCCGAGCTGTAGAGCTGCAGGCTGCTGAACCGGTAGAGCAGCCCCTCTTCGTGCCGTGTGGCGCTCTCGTCGCGGGCGACGCAATGGGTGTCCGGGACAAAGAGATCGCTGACCGCATACTGGTCGCTGCCGGTCCCCCTGAGGCCGACGACATGCCAGATGTCGGTCATCGCCGCCTTCGCCTTTGGGAACAGCAGGGTGTGGACGAGCGGTTTGCCGTCCGGACCGGGCCGCAGGGTGCCGTCCGCTTCGGTGATCGCCAGATGGGCGCCGAGCCAACTCGCGTCATGGCTGCCGCTGGCAAAGCTGAATGTCGCGCTGACCCGGTAGCCGCCCCTGACCGCGCGTGCCTCGCCGGGCCCTGGGCCCCAGGCGAGGATGCCGTCCGGCATGCCGAAGATCTCGCGCGCCGCGGCGGGATCGAGATAGGCCGCGATCATCGAGCAGCCGGAAGTCTGATTGAGGCACCATGCGGCACTGGCGTCGGCCTTGGCGATCGCCTCGATGACCTGGACAAAAATCGCCGGCAGCAATTCGGCGCCGCCCAAGGAGCGCGGCAATAGCAGGCGGAAGAAGCCCTCTTCGATCAGCGCCGTGCGCAACCCAGTCGGCAATTCGCGCCTTCGTTCGATCTCGCTCGCCTGGGCGGCGAGCACCGGCGCGAAGTCGCGCGCCCGGGCGATATAGTCGACGCCATCGGAAGACTTGCTGCTCACCCCGGCCCCTCGCTCTGCTGATCGGCCGGCAAATTCAGCATGGCCAGCGCGTTGCGGAAATAGATTTTCGCCAGATCCTCGCCGGCGAGGGCGAGGCCGTCGAGGGCGGCGATCGTGTCGCGGATGAACATCGGGCCGCCTTCGGGGTCGAACGGGCAGTCCGTTCCGAACAGCACGCGATCGGCGCCGAAGAAATCGAGGCCGCAGCGGATCGCCGATGCCGCACCGCCGACCGCGGTGTCGTTGTGGAAGAGGCGGAAATAATCGATCGGCCGGCGGCCCTTGGCCCGCATCGCGTCCAAGATCGGGGCATAGTCCGCGTCCGAGGTGCGGCTGCCGAGCTGGTCCCACAAGGGCCCGACGCGGCCTTCGAAATAGGGGATCATGGCGCCCAGATGGTGGGTCACGATGCGCAGCTCGGGGAGCCGGTCGAAAAGGCCGGAAAAGACCATGCGCGCCATCGCCACGCTCGTCTCGTAGGGCCAGCCCAGCACCTGCCAGATCTCGTATTTCGACGCCGCCTCGCCCGGATAATCGGCGACCCGCGCATCGCGCGCCGGGTGCATCCAGATCGCGAGCCCGCGGCGTGTCGCGTGCTCGAAGATCGGATAGAATTCGGGGTCGTCGAGCGGCCTGCCGGCGACGTTGGTGAAGATCTGGATGCCGCGCGCGCCCAGGGCCGCGGCGCGGTCGGTCTCTTCGAGCGCGGCCTCGACATTGTTCAACGGCAGGGAAGCGACCCAGGCCGGGAACATGTCCGGGCCGCGCGGCGCAAATCTTGCGCGAATTCGTCATTGGCGAGGCGCGCGAGGCCGGGGCTGTCGCCGGGGCCGGCGATCGTCTCGAGCGGCGGGTTGGAAAGCGTCAGCACCTGCTGGTAGCCGGGCCACTGCGCCATCATGCGCACCCGCGCCTCGATGTCGTGCAGCATCGGGATGCTGGTGACGCGTTTGATCATGCCGCCCTTGCCGGGGGCCAGCTCTTGCATCCGGTCGGCGACGGCGCGCGGCATGACATGGTTGTAGATGTCGATCTTGCGTCCGGTCATCGCGGCACCTCCGCGGAGAAATACGATGCGCCGGCAACCCCAGCGAAAGCCGGCCGCCGCGTCAAGCCCGAGGACGGCCGATTCGGGCTAATCTTTCCTCAACCCCTATCGTCGAGCATGGCGCGGCCCCGAGCCCGGCGGCGTCGCGCAAAGATCGGTCCCGCGGGCCGCGCGATCGGGTAGAATCGGCCGATGACGATCCGTCTCTTGCCTCCGGTCCTGGTCAACCGCATCGCCGCCGGCGAGGTCGTCGAGCGCCCGGCGGCGGCGCTGAAGGAACTGGTCGAGAACGCGATCGATGCCGGCGCGGCGCGCATCGACATCGTGCTGCACGAGGGCGGCCAGAGACTGATCGCGGTCGCCGACGACGGCAGCGGCATGAGCCCCGACGAGCTGTCCTTGGCGGTCGAGCGCCACTGCACCTCGAAGCTCCCCGATGACGATCTGTTGCGCATCTCCGCCCTGGGGTTTCGCGGCGAGGCGCTGCCGTCGATCGGTGCGGTCAGCCGGCTGCGTATCCTGTCTCGCGCCGAGGGTGCCGACAGCGGCTGGGAGATCGCGGTCGAGGCCGGGCATAAGAGCAATCCGGCGCCGGCTGCGGCGGCGACTGGGACCAGGGTCGAGGTGCGCGACCTCTTTTTCGCGACGCCGGCGCGGCTCAAATTCCTGAAGACGCCGCGCACCGAGTGCCAGCTCGCGGTCGATGCGGTGCGCCGCCTGGCGATGGCCTATCCCCCCATCGCCTTTACCGTCATCGGCGACGACGAGCGGGTATTGCTGCGCCTCCCCGCTGCGGCCGAGCGCAAGACCCGGCTGGCGGCGTTGCTCGGGCGCGATTTCGCCGAGAATTCGATCGCGATCGAGGCCGAGCGCGGCGGCTTTCGCCTGAGCGGGCAGGCCGGATTGCCGACCCTGAACCGGGCGGCACCCCGCGACCAATACCTCGTCGTCAACGGCCGGCCGGTGCGCGACAAATTATTGGTGGGTGCGGTGCGCGGCGCCTATCAGGATGTGCTGGCGCGCGACCGCCACCCGATCGTCGCCTTGTTTCTCGACGGCCCCGAGGACGAGATCGACGTCAACGTCCATCCGGCCAAGGCCGAGGTGCGGTTTCGCGACGCCGCCCTGGTGCGCGGGCTGATCGTCGGGGCGCTGCGCGCGGCCCTCGCTGCCGCCGGGCATCGCGCCTCGACGACGGTCGCCGCGGCGGCGATCACTTCCTTCCGCCCCGGCGACGGGCATGCGCCTGGCTCCTTATCGGGCGCGCCGCAATTCGCCTTCCCGCTGGCCTCGCCGACGCCGGGTCTCGCCGAAGAAGCCGTGCACTGGCTCGCGCCGGACCCGCCGCCGGCCTTTGCTGGAGAGGCGCTGACCGACGCGCCATTGGGCAATGCGAGGGCGCAGCTGCACGGCACCTACATCCTGGCCGAGACCGCGACCGGGATCGTGCTGGTCGACCAGCACGCGGCACACGAGCGGCTGGTGCACGAGCGGCTCAAGGAATCGCTCGCCCGGCACGGGGTCGCGCGCCAGGCGCTGCTATTACCCGAGGTGGTCGAGCTCGAGGAGGCCGCCGCCGCAAGGCTCGCCCGACGCGCGCCCGAGCTCGCCGAATTCGGCCTCGTCGTCGAGGCGTTCGGGCCGGGGGCGGTCGTCGTGCGCGAGGTGCCGGCCCTGTTGCCGGGGCTCGATGTCAGGGGGCTGGTGCGCGATCTCGCCGACGAGCTCGCCGAATGGGGCGAGGCCTTGTCGTTGAAGGAGCGGGTCGAGACCTTATGCGGCACCTTGGCCTGCCACACCAGCGTGCGCGCCGGCCGCCGCCTATTGCCCTCGGAGATGGACGCGCTGCTGCGCCAGATGGAGGCCACCCCGAATAGCGGCCAGTGCAACCATGGCCGCCCGACCTATGTCACCCTCGATCTCGCCGACCTCGAACGCCTGTTCGGGCGGCGCTAGCCGGGGCTAGATTGACAACATCGTCGCCGGCACGCCACAACCCGCCCACGAGATTGGATACTTTCGAGGAGGGACGGATGGGCATGCTCGACGGGCGGGTGGCGATCTGCTGCGGGGCGGGGCGCGGGGTCGGGGCCGAGGTGGCGAAATTGATGGCCGCGAACGGCGCCAAGATCGTCGTCAACGACCCCGGCACCAGCGGCAGCGGCGAGGGCGCCGACACCACCCCGGCGCAGGAGATCGTCGACGAGATCAAGGCGGCGGGCGGCGAGGCGGCGGCCAATTACGGCTCGGTCGCCAAATTCGACGACTGCCTGGCGATGGTCCAACCAGGCCCGCGACACCTTTGGCGGGCTGCACATCGTCTTCAACGCCGCCGGCATCCTGCGCGACAAGATGTTCCACAACATGTTCCCCGAAGATTGGCAGGCGGTCATCGACGTGCACCTGACCGGCCATTTCAACGTCAACCGGGCGGCGATCAATTTGTTCCGCGAGCAGAATTACGGGCGGCTGATCATGGTGTCGTCGACCTCGGGCCTCTTGGGCAATGTCGGCCAGTGCAATTACGGCGCGGCCAAATTGGGGATCGTCGCACTCGCCCGCATCGTGGCGATGGAGAACGCGGCCAAGGGCATCACCGTCAACGTCATCTGCCCCTCGGCCGACACCCGGATGACCCGCTCGGTGCCGACGCCGAAGGACGCGACGGCGGCGGCGCTCCGCGAGGAGCGGCTGCGCCGCAGCCGGGCCGATGCGATCGCGCCCCTTTGCGTCTTTCTCGCCTCCGAGCAGGCGAGCCATGTCAACGGCCAGGTCTTTCACCAGCGCGCCGGCGAATTGTCGCTCTACGGCCATATGCGGCCGGTGCGGATGGTGCACCGCCAGGGCGGCTGGACCCCGGAGACCCTGGCCGAGGTCGCGATCCCGGCCTTGGCCCCGCAATTCACCCCGCTTGACAGCCGCGGTGTTCATCCGGGCCTGCCGATGGAGTGAAGGGCGCGCTCTCAGTCCAGGCCGAGAGCGCGGCGGGCGGCGGCGAGGGTCTCTTCCGGCCCGTTGCCGGCGTCAATGCGGGTCCAGTCGATCGGGCCGGGGTAGTGGCGCAGCTGCCGGGCCAGCACCGCGGGCGAGGCGTCCGAGGCGTCGTGGTGTCGCGCACGGATGCGCCCCGCCATGGCTCCGGGCGGCGCATCGAGCCACAGGCCGGCGAACGGCACCCCGGCGTCCCGCGCCAGCGCGGCAAAGGACCGGCGCTCGGCCGATGTCAGGGAGACCGCGTCGATGATCGCCGTATACCCGGCGGCGAGCGTGACTGCCGCTTTCGAGCGTAAGAGATCGTAGACCCGGCGGGTCGTGTCGCTTGTGTAGGCGTTCTCGGGCAGCGGCGCTTCGGGCGCCACGCCGAACAGGAGCTTGCGCAGGACGTCGCTGCGCAGCACCCGCGCGCCCGGCAGCGGGCCGAGGCCGGGTGCCAGTGCTGCGGCCAGGGTCGATTTGCCGCTGCCGCTCAAGCCGCCGACGGCGATCAGCCTGTGGGGCTCGGGCCGCAGCGCGCGGTGCGCCAGATCGAGGTATCGGCGCGCCTCCTCGGCCATGCCCGCCGCCGCGCCGGCGGCGATGCCCTCCAGTGCGGTCGCCGTCACATGCGCCCGGATTCCGGCGCGCAACGACAAAAAGAGCGGCATCGCCGCGAGCCCGTCCTCCTCGCCGGCGCGGTCGAGATACCGGTTGAGGACGCGGTTGGCGAGACCGCCCAGGCCGCGAAATTCGAGATCCATCAGCAAAAATGCGAGGTCGTAGAGAATATCGATGCTGGCGAGGGTCGTCGGAGAATTCGAGGCAGTCGAACAGCAGGGGCTCGCCGTCGACGAGGCAGATGTTGCGCAGATGCAGGTCGCCGTGGCAGCGGCGCACCTTGCCGGCGGCCCGGCGCCCTTCGAGCAGCCCAGCCGCCGCCTTCACGCCGGTGAGCCATTTTTCGCGGATCCCGGCGACCGACCGCGGCGAGAAGCCCGCCTGCTTCGCCGCCACCAGGCAGCGTTGGTTGGTCTCGGCAACCTCGACCAACGCTTCAGCGCCGCCCAGGCCGGGGCGCGGCTCGGCCGCCGAGTGGAAGCGGGCGATGTGGTCGGCGAGCGCATCCATCAGCCGGGGCCCGAGCCCGCCCGAGGCGGCCAGCGCATCGAATAGCTGGGCCTGATCGAAACGCCGCATTACCACGACCCAGTCGACCGCCGGACCGTCTTTGCAGAACGCGATTTCGCCGGCTGCGCTGCGAGCGAGGCCTCGCACCTCGAGATAAAGCGCCGGTGCTGTGCGACGATTCAGCGCCAGCTCGGCCTCGCAGGCCCGGCGGCGGCGCTCGGCCGTCGAAAAGTCGAGATAAGGGAGCATAACCGCGCGCTTCAATTTGTATGCGCGTTCGCCGGCGAGAAACACTAGCGACACGTGGGTCTCGACGACATCGACGCGCTCGACCCCCGGCCCGTAGGAGGGCGGGTCGCCGAGAAAAGCGATCACCTCGCGCTGGTCGTCGGTCATTGGCGCCAGAATGGCTAGAACAGGCGGCCCTGCTCGGGCGGCGGCGCCATTCGGCGGACCGGCCGCCGCGGCGTGCGGCCGGCGATCGCACCCACCCGACCGTCGTAGAATTCGAGGTCGAGCGCCGCACCGGGCCTGACCGCGGCCGCGTCGGTGACGACCCGCGAGGCGCCGTCGCGGACCACGACATAGCCGCGCGCCAAGAGGCTCTCGTGCCGCTCGGAGTGGGTGGCGAGGCGCCCGGCGAAATTGTCTACGAGATCGCGGCTGCGGCCGATCGCGCGCGCCATCGCTGTGTCGAGCCGGACGGAAACCTCCGCAATCCGGGCGCGGGTGCGGGCGAGGTCGGCCGCGAGCACCGCCGGCCGTAGTCCGGCCGAGGCGAGGTCGAGGCGCTGGCGCGCCGCCCGCAGGTGCCGATCCGCCGCAAGCCGCAGCCGCTCGGCGCGGTCGTCGAGCCGTTGCGCGGCATTGCCGATCAGGTCCTGCGGGTCGGGGAGCCCGCGCGCGAGGCCCGAGAGATGCAGCCGGCGCTCGGCGAAGAGCCGGGCGAGGCCGCCCGAGAGCCGCGCCGATTTGCCGCCGAGCTCGGCCAAGAGATCGAGCCGCACCGGCACCGCCATCTCGGCCGCGGCGGAGGGCGTCGGTGCCCGCCGGTCGCTCGCATGGTCGATCAGGGTCGTGTCGGTCTCGTGCCCGACCGCCGAGATCAGCGGGATCGCCGAGGCCGCGGCGGCGCGCACCACAATCTCTTCGTTGAACGCCATCAGATCTTCGAGGCTGCCGCCGCCGCGGGCGACGATGACCACATCGGGCCGCGGCACCGCCCCTTGCGGCAGGCGGTTAAAGCCGGCGATCGCCGCCGCCACCTGCGCCGCCGCCGCCTCGCCCTGGACCGCGACCGGCCAGATCAGCACACGGCGCGGAAAGCGGTCGGAAAGCCGGTGCAGGATGTCGCGAATGACCGCGCCCGAGGGCGAGGTGACGACCCCGATCACCTCGGGCAGATAGGGCAGCCGCTTCTTGCGCTCGTCCGCGAACAATCCCTCAGCCGCTAGCCGCTGGCGCCGTTCTTCGAGCAGCTTCAAGAGCGCGCCGATGCCGGCGAGCTCGATCGTGTCGATAACCAGCTGATATTTCGAGCGGCCGGGAAAGGTCGTCAGCCGTCCCGTGCAGACCACCTCCATCCCATCCTCGGGCTTGACCGCGAGCCGCATCGCGGTCATGCGCCAGCAGACCGCGTCGAGCACCGCATCGCTGTCCTTCAGCGCCAGATAGCAGTGGCCCGAGCTGTGTCTTTTGAAGCCCGAGATTTCGCCGCGCACCCGGACATAGCCGAAATTGTCCTCGATTGAGCGCCTGAGTGCCTGCGACAGCTCGGAGACGGTATATTCGGCAAGGTTGGAGCGGGTCGGGGCCGCGACCAGGAGATCATCCATCCCCACATGATAGCCGAGCACGGGAGGAAGGGCGATGCGGGAGCCCAACGACCGCCCCAGCGGTGCCCGGTGGGAGAGGCTACTTGATCAGCTGTAAGCGATTCACACCAGATCAGTGGTGCTGCAGGGGCCGCCCCTTTTCCTTTCCGCTTTCCCCGACGGGGTGGGGGGAGAGGGTTCTTTCCGGTGGTGCGCAATGCGCGTCCTGATCGTGGGATCGGGCGGACGCGAGCATGCGCTCGCCTGGGCGATTGCCGCCTCGCCCTTGGTCGACCGGCTCTACTGCGCGCCGGGCAATGCCGGGATCGCCGAGGAAGCGGAATGCGTGCCGATTCGCGCGACCGACATTGCGGGGCTTGTCGGGTTCTGTCGGAAGGAACGGATCGAGTTCGTCGTCGTCGGCCCGGAAGCGCCGCTCGTCCTCGGGCTGGTCGACGCGCTCGAAGCCGAGGGTATTGCGGCCTTTGGGCCGAGCGCCGCAGCGGCCGCACTCGAAGGCTCGAAATCCTTTATGAAGGATCTCTGCGGCAAGGCCGGCATCCCGACCGCCGCCTACCGCTATTTTAGGGATCCGGCGGCGGCCAAGGCCTACATCGCTGGGCGCGGGGCACCCATCGTGGTCAAGGCCGACGGCCTCGCCGCCGGCAAGGGTGTCACCGTCGCCTTCGATCTCGACACCGCCTACCAGGCGGTCGACGCGGCCCTGGTCGAGCGCCGGTTCAGCGCCGCCGGGATGGAAATCGTCGTCGAGGATTTTCTCGATGGCGAGGAGGTGAGCTTTTTCGCGCTCAGTCGACGGCAAAGACGCGCTGCCGCTCGCCGCCGCCCAGGACCACAAGCGGGTCGGCGACGGCGACACCGGGCCGAACACCGGCGGCATGGGGGCCTATTCGCCGGCGCCCGCGCTGACGCCCGCGTTCGAAGGCCAAGTCATGGACCGCATCATCCTGCCGACGGTTGCGGCGATGGAGCGCGAGGGGCGGCGCTTCAAGGGTGTCCTCTATGCCGGGCTGATGCTGACCGACAGAGGCCCGCTTCTCCTCGAATACAATGTCCGCTTTGGCGACCCGGAGGCGCAGGTGCTGGCGATGCGGCTGATGAGCGACCTGTTGCCGGCGCTGATCGCGACGCGCGACGGGGTGCTGCGCCAGGTCGATCTGCGCTGGCACGCCGATGCCGCGATCTGCGTCGTGATGGCGGCCAAGGGCTATCCCGACGAGCCGCGGCGCGGCGGCGAGATCCGCGGCCTCGACGCCGCGGCGGCCGAGCCGCAGGTCAAGATCTTTCACGCCGGCACCCGCCGCGACGATGGGAGGCTCGTCGCCGACGGCGGTCGCGTGCTCGGCGTTACCGCGCTCGGTGGCGATCTCGGTCGCGCCCGCGAGCGCGCTTACGCCGCCATCGACCGGATCGACTGGACCGACGGCTTCTGCCGCCGCGATATCGGCCGCTCGACGTTCCGAGGCCAGCCCTAGGCCAGCCCCGGGCTGGCCTGGATGTCGGAACTGAAATCATTTTGATCCGACGAGGAACTGATCCGGCAATCCATCAGCAAAATCCCGAGGAGGCGCGGAATATGAAGGACTTCACAGGCAAGATCGCGGTCGTCACCGGCGGCGGCTCGGGGATGGGGCGGGAGCTCGTCCGTCAGCTGACCGCCGAGGCTTGCAATGTCGCGATGTGCGATGTCTCGGCGGCGGGGATGGCGGAAACCCAGCGGCAGTGCGAGGCGGCGGGACTGCCGCAAGGCTTGCGCGTGACCGCGCACGTCGTCGACGTGTCCGACGCCGCGCAGGTGCAGCGGTTTCGCGACGAGGTCGCGGACCGCCACGACACCGACAAGATCCATCTCTTGTTCAACAACGCCGGCCTCGGCGGCGGCGGAAGCATGATCGCGCACAGCCCCGACGAATGGGAGAAGACCTTCAACATCTGCTGGGGCGGGGTCTATCACTGCACCCGCGCCTTTCTGCCGATGCTGCAAAAAGCGGACGAGGGCCACATCGTCAACACCAGCAGCGTCAACGGTTTCTGGGCGTCGGTCGGCCCGCGCATTCCGCACACCGCCTACAGTGCGGCGAAATTCGCGGTAAAGGGCTTCACCGAAGCGCTGATCACCGATCTGCGGATCAACGCACCTCACATCAAATGCTCGGTCGTGATGCCCGGCCATATCGGCACCTCGATCGCACTCCAACTCCCGCAAGATCCATAGCGGCAACAACTCGGACGCGATCACTGCAGCGACAAATCGCCTTCGCCCGGGCGCGCATCGCCTCCATGGGCAGGGATGTCTCCAAGCATGTCCGACGAAGACATTCGCAAGCTCATCGCCGAGCGCGAACGGCGCTTTACCGAGGATGCTCCGACGAGCGCGGCCGAGGCGGCAACGATCATTCTCGACGGGGTCAAGGCCGACCGCTGGCGCATTCTCGTCGGCCCGGACGCGCACGTGATCGACGAGATGGTGCGCGCGTCACCGGAACAGGCCTACGACACCGATTTTTTCGAGAACTTCGCCGCCAAGGCCGGCTGGCGCCTCGCCGACGTGAACGGAGTCGAGCGAAGCCATAACCGGGTCGGCTAGCAGCTAGCCCGTTATGGGTGCATCAACGCGGATTTTGTGCTCGTTCACGGAGAAGGGAGGATGCGGGGCGGAGAGCGCGCGCCGACGGTGATCGAGGGTGTTGTTAAAGTCCCACCCCTCGATGGGGCTTTGCCCTCTAAATGGGGAAATTGATGAGGGTTTTTAGGCAGGTGCGATTTCTGCCCAAAAACATCAGGCCGCTACCTACGTCATTGGAGTATGGTTCGGAGCCGCGCGTCGGGATGCTCGGTGAGTGCTTTGCAAGACTGGCCGTACTTCCGATAAAGCGCAGCCATGTTTGCGCAATCGTTCCTTAGGTCTGATTTCATCGAATCCAGAGCCAGTTGGATTCTCCCCAACAGGGCCGAAGTCATGAGACCCGCCATTCTTCCGGTCTGATAGATCATCGGCATGAGGGTTTGGGCGGCAGCATTGCTTCCCCCCATTACATCAGAGCGAATCACCCTCCGCACAGTGGGAAAGCATACCGTAATAGGCATAGCGATTCGGTTAACTCCATTGAAAAATCGCTGAGTTTATTCTTGATAGTATCGTTCAGGTCGGCACTCTGAGCACGGGAACCGGGCATGATTGCTGCGACCGCTTACGACAGCAGCGAGCAGTCTGACCTTTATTTCGCGCCTCCAAGGGATTTTGCACAAAAACCTCAACCTGTTGTCTCAGGGACGAAATCCCGCTGGTAGGACGCATTGACCTTACGCATGTCGTTGCGCCGACACTATGTATTCCTCTGATACGTGTCATTGATGCCTACCTGCACGCCCTTCGTTCAGGAACCCATCTCGCGTGTATGGGAAGTAAAAGGATTTGACCTCACCCTCAGCGATCTTGGCAGGTAATCCAGAATCTGAACGGGCCGAGACTCTGCGAAGGTTTCGAGTCTGTGGAGATCTCCGTGTATCGGGTTCAACATTCCGTAAAACTTCGCTCGTCTCCACCAGGGCTTCTTTTTCCGTGCAATGCACGAATGCAGGATTACGGCCCCGGACCCATATTCGTGACCGTCATACTCAATAGCCGCTGACGGTCATCGGGGTTCGCACCGCGTAGAAGACCGTTATGCGAAAGCTGAGCGCTTTACGAAAATCGAATTTTTGTCAAATATTCCAAAATAAAGCGCCGATTGATAGGAAATCGAGACAATACTGATAATCAACGCATAATCAGATGTAGTCAAAATGAAATAACCTCTACGTGCTTCTGATTATATTGCCGTGTAGCATCGCAATTACGATAATCACGGAATTCGAGAGGCTGCCATGCGTCAGAACATACCGATCGCTGCCCAACCAGCACGTAGGGCGGATCTGAAATCCGCCGGACATCTTTCATCGCCCGCAGCCCAGGCCACAAGTTTCCGGTATCCCCTGCTCACCATCCCGACAAAGGTCGGGATCCATCTGCGGCAGTGGGTACCGGCCTTCGCCGGTATGACAGGCTCAGAATTGCAGGACCACGTCCCGCGAACTTCTCAACCGGCGCACCAGTGTCCCGCGGTCGATCGGCCGCTCTCAATCGAAAGTCAGCACGGTGCGGGCGACTTCGCCGGCTTTCATGGCGCGGAAGGCTTCGTTGATGTCGCAGAGACGGCCGCGCTTGGTGACCATCGCGTCGAGGTCGAGCCGGCCCTGGCGGAAGAAATCGAGATAGAGCGGGATGTCGGTAGCGAAACCGGTTCGAGCCCATGCGCGAGGTCTGCACCTTGCATTCGGGGCGGATCGCCATCCATGGGAACTCGATCATCGCGTCGGGCGGCAACACCCCGACGATCGTCGCGGTGCCGCGGATCGCCAGGCTCTCGATCGCCTGCCGGCACAGCTTGGCGAGGCCCACCGCCTCGAAAGCGTGGTCGACGCCCGAGCCCGCCGGTCAGCGCGCGCACCGCCTTGACCGGGTCGTCCTCGCGCGCTGTTGACGAAATGCGTCGCGCCGGCGCGCATCGCCATCTCGCGCTTGATGTCGAACTGGTCGATCGGCGATGATCTGGCGGGCGCCGCCGATCCGCGCCCCCTGGACGATCGACAGGCCGACCCCGCCGCAGCCGAAGACCGCGACCGTCTGCCCCGCCTCCATGCCCGGAGCTGCGCAATGCGGCGCCGACCCCGGTCAACACGCCGCAGCCGACGAGCGCCGCCTGGTCGAGCGGCAAATCGGGGTCGATCCGCACGATCGAGTTCTCGTGCAGCAGCATCTTTTCGGCATAGCTCGAAATGCCGATGAACTGGCGCAACGGGCTGGCCCGTTCTGCGACAGCCGCGGCGCCGCCTCGTCGGGCCGGGTGACGATGCCGCCGGTGCACAGATTCGGGTGGCCGGAGAGGCATTGCGGGCAGCTGCCGCAAAAGCCCGAGAGACAGGCGACGACATGGTCGCCGGGCTTGACCGTCGTCACCTCGGCCCCGACCGCCTCGACGATCCCGGCGCCCTCGTGGCCCAGCACGATCGGCCGGTCGAGCGGGAACCGGCCCTGGCCGTCGACGACATGCAGGTCGCTGTGGCACACACCGGTCGCCACGGTCCGCACCAGCACCTCGCGCGCCCACGGCTTGTCGATGTCGACTGCCTCGATTGTCAGCGGCTCCAACACCTTGCGAAAGACCGCGGCCTCTATCTCCATGGCGTGCCCTCCTCGATACACCGCCGAATATAGTCCCCAAGTACGAGCGCGGGGGATGTCCTCAGCGTTTTTCCCGGCCGCGCACGCTGCGCGGCGTGATGTCGACCCAGACCTTGGCGATATAGGCCCGGCATTCAGACTTCGGCCCGTCGGGTCCGGCGGGACGCCAGCCGGCGGGGACCGTCCGACCGGCGAGCCAGATCGAATATTGTCCCTCGCAATTGACGATCACCGTGTATCGGCGGCCGTCGTCTGTGGTTTCGTCCACGCCTTTTTCCCCTCGCGGCGGTCTGTTAGGCTCGGCGGACATTAGCAGACCGCGAGGGCTGACATGACGATAACCTGCGTCAATCTGTTGCAGGCACTCGACGCGATCGACGAATATTGGTCGCCGAAGGTGGTAGGCCGGGTCAACGACCAATACGTCAAGGTGGCCAAGCTCAAGGGACAGCTCGCCTGGCACAAGCACGACGACGAAGACGAGCTGTTCCAGGTCGTGAAGGGGCGGCTCGTCATTCAGCTCGAGGACGGCGAGACGGTCCTGAACGCCGGCGAGTTCTGCGTTGTTCCGCGCGGTGTCATGCACAACCCGGTGGCCGACGACGAGTGCTGGATCGTGCTGGTAGAGACGGTCACCACCAAGCACACCGGCGACGTCAAAACGCCGCTGACCAAGACCATCGAGCAGCAGATGTCGCGCTGACCCGATGTGGGGCGGTCACCTCGGGTTGGCGTTGAGGTAGGGCGCGCCCCGCGTCGTGTGAGTCCGGATCCGGTTGTGGCCGAACTCGTCGCGGCCGGAGACGACGATGGCACCGTAATTTTCCAGCGAAAAGCTGCCGCCCAGCTCGTCGACCCGGTTGGTTTCCTGCATGTCCGCGTAGACCGTGACCGAGGTCGGCACATAGCGCGCCGCATAGCCGAGGCGCATCTCTTTGCTCCGGCCGAGATGCGGCAGTGAGGCGTGCATCAAGGTCGACCAGAAGACGACGAACTGCCCGGCGCGGCAGGGGACCGACACCGCCTTCGATTCATCAGGCGTCCAATTCGGGTCGACCTGAATCTCGCGCCAGTCGTAGCCGAAGAAGCCCCGCAGGACGCCGTTCACTTCCTTGCGGTTGACCCGAGAGGGGTCGTAATGCATGCCCTTGCTCTCATCGTAGTACATCGTGCGCTGCGTGCCGGGGATGAACTGCATGCAGGCGGTTTCCTCGCTGGCCTCGGTGAAGGCCATCCAGATTGTCAGCGCGCCGCCGAAATCGGAGCCGTCGGGCCACACGATGTGCGGGATCCCGTTGCCGCCGCCGAAGGTGTCGGCCTGGTGCCAGTCGGTTCCTTCGTCGCCCGGATATTTCGGGAAGAACTCCGAACGCCAGCAAATCACGTCGGGGCCGAGGATGCTCGCCATCCGGTGCACGATCTCCGGCCGGCAGACGATCTCGGCCAGGAACGGGTTGTCGAGGTGGCGATCGTAATCGTAGACCCCACTCCCCGGCTTGACCTCGGGATAGGCGGCATGGCGGCGATCGAACAGATCGAGGCGCAGGCGCTTCCAATGCGCCCGCATCTCTTCGGGCTCGAACAGGGTGAAGGGACCGAGAAACCCGCGGGTGTGGAACTCGGCCAGCTCGTCGCGGCTCAGAAACCAGCCGCCAGGGCTTTGCGGGCGTGTGCGCACATCGTCCATGGGCCACCTCCCTCCGGGGCCGATCGTCAACCCGCCGCGTGGGCCGACTCTGCCCTTGTGTCGCCGTCCGCCGCCGCCAGCCTCTGGACGCATCGCGCCAGGGACGCGACCGTGGCACCCTCGACGACGATGCTGGTATCGAGCGGGATCCGGAAGCGCTCGCCCAGTCGCATCACCACGCTGATCAGCGCCAGCGAGGTGCCGCCGAGGTCGAAGAAATCGTCGTCGGCGTCGATGCCGTCGACCGGAACGAACTCCGCCCAGATCTCCGTCACCGCCCGCTCGATCTCCGCCAGCGTTTGGGGTGGCATCACCTGTGCTCCCGATGTTCACAATTGGTCAGCATGGATCTTACGCGATTTACCAGACCGGCGACAGTCACCCCCGCACCGGGCGGCCCCGCTTCCAGCGCCACACCGAACCGCGTCCCGATCCGCGCCAACGCGTCGGCGAGTGCGGCGTCGGCCCCGCCGAGCGCCAGAAAATCGTCGGTGACCCGAATGTCGTCGATCTTCAACACCGACGACCAGATGTCGGCGACCGCCTTCTCGATCGGCGTCTGCGGCGCGCCCGTCCGGCGGCGGCTGGCCGGCGCCCAGTCGGGGGGCGGCAGTGCTGCGTGGTCGACCTTGCCGTTCGGGGTCAGCGGCAATTCGTCCAGCATGACAAAACCGGCCGGCAGCATGTAGTCTGGCACCCTCGCCTTCAGATGGGCGAGAAGCTGGCGGCGCTCCGGCACCCCGCCGCTGTCGCCGACGACATAAGCGATCAGGCGCTTGTCGCCGGCCGTGTCGGGTTGCGCCACGACCACCGCCTGATGGATTGCCGGATGGGACAGCAGCGCCCCTTCGATCTCGCCGGGCTCGACGCGGAAGCCGCGCACCTTCACCTGGCGGTCGAGCCGGCCGAGAAATTCGAGATCGCCGTTCGGCCGATGGCGCACCAGATCGCCGGTGCGGTAGAGCCGGCCGCCGGGCGGCCCGAACGGATCGGCGACAAAGCGCGCCGCGGTCAGCGCCGGGTTGTTGACATAGCCGCGCGCTAAGCCGTCGCCGCCGATGCACAGCTCGCCCGGCGTTCCGATCGGCAGCAGCTCGAGGTCGGGGCCCAGGACATAGGCCCGCGCATTCGACACCGGCCGGCCGATCGGCACCCTCGCCCCGATCGCGTCCGGGCCGGTGATGCGGCCGCAGACGCTGAAGGTCGTGCATTCGGTCGGGCCGTAGCCGTTAATCACTCGGCAGCCCGGGAGCTCTTCCAGGACGCGCTTCACATGCGGTGCCGAGAGCGCGTCGCCGCCGGCCAGGAGTTGCTCGACCGGGGCCAGGATCGGCAGGCACTGATCGACGATGCGGTGAAACAATCCCGCCGCCAGCCACAGGATGCTGACGCCGGCGTCTTCGATGACCTCTTTCAATTTGTTGAAATCGACGAAAGGGTAGGGGTAGAGCGCCAGGGTGGCTCCGTTGAGCAGCGCGCCCCAAATCTCGAAAGTCGCGGCGTCGAAGGCCAGCGGCGCCAGCTGCAAGAACACGTCGTTCGGCTCGATGTCGACATAGTTGGCGCCGATCACCAGACGGCTGACGTTGTAATGGACGACGGCAATGCCTTTGGGCTCGCCGGTAGAGCCCGAGGTGTACATCACATAGGCGAGGTTGCCGGCGGCGGCCCCGCTTTCCGGCGCATCGGCGGGGCATACCCTGATCGCTGCCCGCTCCGCATCCAGCCGCAGCAGCCGCACATCATGAGCGGCAAGAACTTCCGCGGTCGAGGCCGCGGCGAGCACCAGGCGAACACCCGAATCGCGCAGCATGTAGGCGAGCCGCCCGTGCGGATAGGCCGGGTCCAACGGCAGGTAGGCGCCGCCGGCCTTCAAAATGCCGAGCAGCCCGACCACCATCTCCATTGAGCGCTCGACGCACAGCCCGACCACGATTTCGGGGCCGACGCCGTGCGCCCGCAAATAATGCGCCAGCCGGTTGGCTTCCCGGTCGAGCTCGCCGTAGGTCAGCCGCCGGTCGCTGCAGACGACCGCCGGTGCTCCCGGCGTCGCCGCCGCGCGCGCGGCGAAGATCTCGTGGACGCAACGGTCGCGGGGATAATCGCAGGCCGTGTCGTTCCACTCGTGCAGGAGACGGGTGTGCTCGGCGGCGTCAGCGAAAGGAGGCTGCGGCGAGAGTTTCATCGACTTGCCCGGCCGAGCTGTCTTGCCATAACCCGAAGGGTACCGTTCAGTGGGGTTTACGCAAAAAACATGCCGTGCCCGATAAGCCCTTTGTCGGCTTAGCGAAACGCCCAACGCCGCGGAGCGTTGGTCGCGACTGTTGTAAAGTTTTCCGACGGAGTAGCGAGCTCCGGGCGGCAAAGTGCCAAAGGCTCTGTTGAAACGACAGATGCAGAAGAAGCGATAGATTACTTCATTATTGGGCGTCCGCGTAGCCTCGCTGAAGATATAATAAGCTGTTTCAGCAGGTAACCATCACCCCGCGCAAGCGGCGGGCCCAGAACAAACCGCCTCGGCGCCCGCGGCCCTGGATTCCGGCTTTCGCGAGAACGGCAACTTAACCGACTAAACAATGAATTATCTTAGATATGGTATTCAGATGAGTGTCTTGGGTATGAGATGGAGCGCGCCTCGCGGCATGTCGAACCGTCGTGACGATGGCGCAGCCTGGTTGTAAAGATTTCCGACGCGGATCAGCGCCGCATTGCCACCGCCCCTTGACGCCACGCAGACTGAACATCGTGAGGCGGCCTCCCCTTCCCAACAATTTTATCTTTCTGACCGCGGTCGTCGTGGCGGTGATCGTGTATGGCTGCCTCTATCCGTTCCATTTCCGCCGCCCGCTCGACGATGTCGGCGCGTTGCACAAGCTGCTCCAAAGCTGGAACGAATGGCACGGGCGGGCCGATTTCCTGTCGAATGTCCTGCTGTACATGCCCTTTGGCTTTTTCGGCGTGCTCTCGATTTGTCGCGACATCGCTGCGTGGAAAGGGATCGTATTTGTGGTCCTCGGCGGGGCTGCGCTCAGCACCTCGGTGGAATTGACCCAATATTACGACGCGGGACGTAACACCGCCGCCTTCGACGTTTACTGGAATGTGCTCGGCACCGGCCTTGGCGCCTTGGCCGGATGCATGATCGGCGGGCGTTTCCGCGGCGACGCCTTTGCCGCGATTGCCGAAAACCGCGTGCCGGCCGTGTTGCTGTCGGCGTGGCTCGGCTACCGACTCTTCCCATACCTGCCGACGGTCGACACCGACAAATTCGTCTTCGTCGCGATGCCGACCTTACTCGACCTCTCCCGCGATACGGCCATATGGCTGACCGTCGGCTCGCTGCTGCGCGCTGTCGCCGGCCAACCGAGGTTCCGGGTGCTGTTCCCGCTGCTCGCGCTCTGCGTGCTCGCCCTGCGCGTGCCGATCGCCGGCATTGCGAGTGTCGCCGATATCGCCGGCGCGGGGCTGGCCTGGTTCTGGCTCCTTCTCATCGGCGACACGCGCTCCGGCGCTGTGGCCGCCCTTCTGCTGCTCGCCGCCGTGGCGATCGGGCAGCCGCTGGGGCCGGCGGCACCCCGCGGCGCATCGGGCGGCTTTGGCTGGGTGCCGTTGGCGGGCTATGTGACGGGCTCGGAACGCGACATCGTCACTTTCCTGCAAAAGTGCTTCTTGTACGGTGGGGCCATCTGGCTTCTGGGCCGAGCCGGGCTACGGCTTCCATGGGCCGCCGCCCTGGTCGCCGCAGCACTCCTGCTTGCCGCCTGGGCGCAGGTATACCTGCTGCACTGGCCGGCCGAGACCGGCGACGCAGTCATCGCACTCCTGATGGCCGCGGTGATGGCCGCGCTGAATTCGGAACATCGAACCAAACCCGGATGATCGAGCGTTCCTGTGCTAGGATGCGCCGGGTGCAGCCCAGCGATGATTTCGGCGCATGGAGACGCAGGAAATTTCGACCGCCACGCCCAGCCGCTTGCTGACGCCGCGCCGCGGCGCCCGCAGCGTCTCGCTGTCGATCGGGCTCAGCGCGGTAATCGTGGCGGCGAGGGTCGACGAGCCGCGGGTTTTGACATTGCGCGTCGGGCGCGAACCGGTCGAGGCATTGCCGTCCGGTCCGCTGGAGGTCGAGCATCGCACCCTCGAGGTCGGGCTGCGCGCCTGGGTCGAGCGGCAGACCGGCGAGCGACTCGGTTATGTCGAGCAGCTCTACACCTTTGGCGACCGCGACCGTATCGAGACCGAGGAAGCGCCGCCGGGCCGCCCCCTGACAGTGGCGTATCTGGCGCTGGTGCGCGAGGCGCGGCCGGAGGGATCGGCCGAAGCGATGTGGCGCAGCTGGTACCGCTTTTTCCCGTGGGAAGACTGGCGCGACGGCAAGCCAGCAGTGCTGATGCCGCTCGAACGGCATCTCGGCCTGTGGGCGAAAGAGGCGGCCGGCGAAGCCGAAAGGCGGCTGCGCGAGGAGCGACTCGGCCTCGCCTTCGCCAGCGCCTGGAACGAGGAGCTGGTCCTCGAACGCTACGAGCTCTTATACGAGGCGGGCGCGATCCAGGAGCACTGGCACGATTTCGGGCGGGCGATGCCGGTTGAGACGCCGGTCTTCGGGCTGCCGATGGCGGCCGACCACCGCCGCATCCTGGCGACCGCGATCGGAAGGCTACGTGGCAAGATCAAATACCGGCCGGTCGTGTTCGAGCTGATGCCGCCGGCCTTCACCCTCTTACAATTGCAGCGCACGGTCGAGGCGCTCAGCGGGGTACGGCTGCACAAGCAGAATTTCCGCCGCCTCGTCGAGCAGCAAGGGCTGGTCGAGGAAACCGGCGGGATCAGCGCCAAGACCGGCGGCCGGCCGGCCCGTCTCGTCCGCTTCCGCCGCGAGGTCGTTCTCGAACGCCCGGCCCCCGGCCTGCGTATGCGCGCCGGAAGACGGCCCACAGCCGGAGGCTGATACAGCAAATACAGGGCGGAACCGCAGGTGAGCCAAGGCCGGCGGGTGCGACCCGCGGACGTCATGAGTTTCCTCGGTGCAGAGCGAGGCGTATCGGCAACATGTAGCAATTGGGTGCATCTTCATGCGGATCGGGGGACCGGAATGGACGGGGGATCGAGTGAGGCGAGTGAAGCGCGGTTTGCGGCCTATGTCGAGGGGCGGGGCATCGTGCTCGGTCAGGCCGATCGACCGCAACCGAGGACGATTACTGCCTCGGGCTGTTGATGTCGATCGCGCGCAACAGCGTCGAACCGATGGCGGCGGTAACGGCACCGGCACAGGTAAAACGGCTCGATCTCCACGATGCAGCGACGCCTCATCGTCGCCCTCGCCACAACCCTCCCGAGATGCCCTTGTTGCAATTGTTGTCGCAATGTAGTGATGCGCAATA
The DNA here is from genome assembly GCA_963781215.1 of uncultured Alphaproteobacteria bacterium. Classification (GTDB taxonomy): domain Bacteria; phylum Pseudomonadota; class Alphaproteobacteria; order ATCC43930; family CGMCC-115725; genus AP-15. Next base: position 39,846 of record CAWAFE010000044.1, on the reverse strand, counting down.
CGGTCAAAATTCCCGATTACCGACGCAGTAAGATTAGGGCAACGGAGGGACCGACAATGCGCAGCCAATGGTCGGATGCAGACGCCGAGCGGATGGTCCGGCACTATGCGGCGGAGGGGATCGGGCGCGACCTGGCGCTGCGGGTTTACACCTCGCGGCTGTTGGGCCGCGACCCCAAGCTCGTGCTCCACGGCGGCGGCAACACCTCGGTCAAGACGGTGATGAGAGACCTTCTCGACGAAGAGGCAGAGGTGCTGTGCGTCAAGGGGAGCGGCTGGGACATGGCGGATATCGAACCCGCTGGCCTCCCCGCCGTGCGGCTGGCGCCCTTGCGCAAATTGCGCCGCCGCGCGGCGCTGCCGGACGAGGAGATGGTGCGGGTCCAGCGCGCCAGCCTGATCGATCCGGGTGCCCCCAACCCGTCGGTCGAAACGTTGCTGCACGCCTTCCTGCCGCACAAATACGTCGACCACACGCATTCGACCGCCGTCTTGAGCCTTGCCGACCAGCCCGACGCCGCCCAGCGCTGCGCCGATCTCTACGGCCGGCGGCTGGGGCTCGTGCCCTACATCATGCCGGGCTTTCTGCTGGCCAAGGCGGCGGCCGAGGTATTCGAGGCCGATCCGTTGGTCGAAGGGCTGGTCCTGCTGAAGCACGGCGTCTTCACCTTTGGCGACACCGCGCACGAGGCCTACGAGCGGATGATCGCCGTGGTGTCTCTGGCCGAGGGGAGGCTCGCCCGCCGGCGCAACGCGACCGTGTTCGCCGCGGCCGCCCTCCCCGCGGCGATCGCTCCGGCGGCCGAGGTGGCGCCGATCCTGCGCGGTGCCTGCGCCATCGGCTCGCCGACCGAGGCCGGCGCCTATAAGCGCTTCGTGCTCGAGTTCCGCACCGGCCCAACGGTGCTCGAATACGTCAACGGCGCCGAACTCGCCCGCTATAGCCAGGCCGGCGTCGCCACCCCCGACCACACGATCCGGACCAAGAATTATCCGCTGATCGTGCCGGCGCCCGTAGCGGGCGGGCTCGATCCGTTCAAGACGGCGGTGCGCGAGGCAGTCGACCGCTTTGCCGCCGACTACCATGCGTATTTCGCCCGAAACAACGCGCGCCAGGCGATCTCGAAGCGCCAGCTCGACCCGATGCCGCGGGTCATTCTGGTGCCGGGGCTCGGCCTCTTCGGTCTCGGCAGCACCGCGAGGGACGCCGGCATTGCCGCGGACCTCGCCGAGTCGACGGTCGAGACCGTGACCGACGCCGAGGCGGTCGGCCGTTTCGCGCCGGTCGGCGAGGCCGATCTCTTCGACATCGAATACTGGTCGCTGGAGCAGGCCAAGCTCGGCAAAGGAGAGGAAAAACCGCTCGCCGGCCAGATCGCGGTCGTCACCGGCGGCGCCGGCACGATCGGCCTCGCCACCGCCCGTGCGATGGCCCGCGCCGGGGCCGAGGTCGCCTTGCTCGACATCGACGCCGGAGCCGTCGAGGTGGCGGCCAAGAAGCTCGGCGGCGCCGCGCTCGGCCTCGTTTGCGACGTGACCAACCCCGCCTCGGTGCGCTGCGCCTTCGATCGGGTCGCCGCGCAGTTCGGCGGCGTCGATATCGTCGTCTCGAACGCCGGTGCGGCCTGGCAGGGACGGATCGGCGAGCTGGAGGACGCGGCATTGCGGCAGAGCTTCGAATTGAACTTCTTCGCCCATCAATCGGTCGCCCAGAACGCCGTGCGGATTATGCTGGCGCAAGGGACGGGCGGCTGCCTTTTGTTCAATGTGTCGAGGCAGGCGGTGAGCCAGGGACCGAACGCTGGACCTTACGGGCTGCCCAAAGCAGCAACGCTGTTCCTGATGAAGCAGTATGCGCTCGAATACGGCAGCGCCGGCATCCGCGCCAACGCGGTCAATGCCGATGGCATCCGCAGCGGGATCATGACGCCCAAATACATCAAAACGCGAGCTGCGGCCTATGGCATCAGCGAAGGGCAATATATGGCGCGCAACCTCCTGGGCCGCGAGGTCACCGCCAAGGACGTCGCCGAGGCCTTCCTGGCCCTGACCGTGGCTCGCAACACCACCGGCTCGTTCGCCACCGTCGACGGCGGCAACCTCGCCGCCGCGCCGCGTTGAACCGGGCCGGATCGCCGTTGCATGAGCACCGCGTCGGATTACTGATCCGACCTACTCTGCCAGCTTGCGCCAGCACGCTTGGCTCGTCGTCGGCAATCGGTAATTTACGGCCGCGATCTGCGAGGCCGAAATCCACTACAGGCTCGCCCGTCTGCCGCTCGGCTGCAGGCGAGACGAGCTGATCGCTCGGGCCACGGACTTTTCGCGGCAGGCTTTTATGGCCGGATTCTATATTCGATAGTGCATGCGCCGCGCTTTACGGCGAAATCCGCTCGGGACGAGAAGTCGGCGGATAGGCCGGTTACCGTCGAGGATTGCATGATTGCGGCCACCGCCCGCGCCTACGGCGCCACTCTGGGGACCCGCAACGTGGCAGATTTCGAGGCCTGCGGCGTCGGAATCTTAAATCCTTGGGACGCTATCGGCCCGGATAGCTGACGGCGAGGCCGGCGCGGGCGTCTTGCTGGATGCCGTATTGCGGGAAGGGATAGCGCAAGCCGTTCTTCGCCAGCGCTTCCATCCCGGCGATCGCCTTGCCGAGATGGTCGGGCGGCAATGCCATCAGCATTTCGTCGTCGAGCACCCCGCCATAGCGGCGCTCGGCAAAGCACGGGATCGACAGGCTCGGCTCGCGAGTCTTCAGCGCGCGGCCCCAGGAATCCGCACAGGCCAACTCACCGACGACACTCCAGTCGAAGCGCTTGTAACCGGCCCATTGCAGTCCGTTGATGAAATAGATCATCGCCCCCGGGGTCGCGTAGAAGAGGGCGATGTCGGGCGGGTCGAGCCGGCCGCCGGCGAGCGGCGCCACCGCCAGCGCCTCGTAATGGCCGTCCGGCACACATTCCATCGCCGCCTGATGCGCGCCGGCGTCTTCGGGCGAGCTGTACCACACATCGACCATGTGCTTCCCCGAACGCCACGCCTCGTCCTTCGCATTGCCGAGGCCGACGACCGCGCGGCATTGCGCGCCGACCAGATCCTCGCTGGTCAGACCGACGGTCCAGCCGAGCCGTGCCGCCTGCGCCACGATCTGGTCGAGGGTGTGGACCGCGCTCGGCCGGCGGATGCGGGGGATCGCCTCCATCTCCGTACGATGCTCGAAGAGCTTCATGCCGAACGGGATCGAGCGCAGCTTCAACAGACGCTCCAGATCGGCGACAAGCTTGGTCCAGTCCTGGGTCATATCGGCATCTCGCGACGGGTGTTCAGTTGACACATTAGCCGCGGCGCGCTTGGTTGTCTCGGTCGGCTCATGATGGAGGATCCCGTGCGGCTTCTCGGCGTTAATCCCGGCGTCCTCCTTTATTCCCGAATTTTCCTGCGGCTCGAACCGATCGGGCTCGAGCTGGTCGCCCAGGCCGCGCGGCGGGCTGGGCACGCGGTCCAGCTGATCGATTTTCAGGTCGAAGACCACCGCGCCTATTTCCGGATGCTGGAAGGCTGGCAGCCGGACGTCGTGGCGTTTTCGTGCAATTACTTGGCGAACGTCCCCGAAATCGTCGACGTCGCAAAGGCGACAAAGGCGCGGTTTCCCAAGATTTTTGTCATGGTCGGCGGGCACAGTGCGTCGTTCACGGCAAAAGCGCTGATTGCGCACGGCGAGGGTGCCATCGACTGCGTGCTCAAAGGCGAGGGCGAGGCGGGGATGCCGCTGCTGCTGGCGGCGATCGAGGCGGGCCGCGACCCGGCAACGGTTCCAGGTGCGGTTACCGCGGACGCGGAGGGTCCGGCGCCGGGGACTGTCCATTCGCTCGACGATTTGACGCCGGCGCGAGACCTGTTGCGCCATCGCCGGAAATATTTCCTCGGGACGCTTGACCCCTGCGCGACGATCGAGTTCTCACGCGGCTGCCCGTGGGATTGCTCGTTTTGCAGTGCCTGGACATTTTACGGCCGCAGCTATCGGCTGGTCAGCCCGGAGCGCGCCGTCGAAGATCTGCAGTCGATCCGCGAGCCGGGCGTCTTCATCGTCGATGATGTCGCTTTCCTTCAGGAACGGCACGGGATGGCGATCGGCGAAGCGATCGCCCGCGCCGGAATCAAAAAACAATATTACCTCGAAACGCGCGGTGATGTGCTGCTGCGCAACAAAGACGTGTTCCGATTCTGGAAGAAGCTCGGCCTCGAATACATGTTCATCGGACTCGAGGCGATCGACGAGGAGGGATTGCAGAAATTTCGCAAGCGAATCACGCTCGGCCGCAATTTCGAGGCGCTCGAATTCGCCCGCTCGCTCGGGATCTACGTCTTGGTCAATGTGATCGCTGACCCCGAATGGGACCATGAACGCTTTCGGATCCTGCGCGAATGGGCGCTCGAGCTGCCCGAGGTCGTCAACGTCAGCGTCAACACGCCCTACCCCGGAACAGAGAGCTGGATCAACGAGGGCGCGGGGGTCGCGACCCGCGACTATCGTCTATACGACATTCAGCATGCGGTAATGCCGACGCGCTTGCCGCTGGCCGAGTTCTATCAGGAGCTGGTAACGACCCAGCGGGCCTTGTACCGCAAGCATATGGGCTGGCGGCGGCTGATGAAGACAGCGGGGATCGTCGCCGGCCACCTGGCGCGCGGCCAAACCAATTTCCTCGGCAGCCTGTTCAATCTCGAACGGGTGTTCCGACCCGAATATCTGCTCGCCGACCACGCCAGACCGGTCGCCTACCAGATGCCGTTGCCGGCGCCTGTGCCCGGTGAGCACCGCGCACCTCACCGGTCTTCGCTCTACATCCACCCGCCGCGTGGCCGCAAGGGACGCGCGATCGATGCCGCGACCGAGCGCTTCGTCGACGAGACGCGGATGGGGACGACGCTGTAGAGACCTGCTCGGGCTCATTCCATGAAGCGGCGGTCGATGCCGGGACCGCGAAGCTCGGCGAGATAGCCCGTGACGACGCCGAATTCGGTATCGTATTCAATACGGACCGGGACCATCCGTTCGCCGGGTGCGAGGCGGGCGTACCACACCTTGCCCTTTTTATAGGTTCCCTCGGATTGATCCTGACCGCCGGGAAGGCCGGCTATGTCTTCGCGCGTGACGTCGCAGACATGGGTCGGGCCGGCGAAATCATGCCGGCCGAGGGCGGCTAAAATCTCCGGTTTGGCGTCCGAAAAGCGAAGGTTGTAGCGTCCGTGACCGTCGAACACGGGGACGTTGAGCGTGCAACTGCCGCGCCGGGCGAGCTGACGTTCGACGATGAAATATGCGGTAAGTTGATCGACCGTTCCGCGCAGCTCGACCGGCGGGAACGGGCTGAACCACGTGGACGCCGGCGGCGCCCATTCGCTCGCTACCGGGCCGCCTTCTCGGTAGTCGATCTGGTATTGACGCTCGACGCCGTTGCGGCGCATGCGGCTGCGGTAAGCCTCCGGAACGACCGTGTCGCCGGCGACCCGCCCGCGCACCTCGGAGTGGCTGGTCAAGTCGACGAATATGCTGGCGATACCGCGGGTGTCGAGGTCCGTCGCGATCGCATAGCGATCGGCCGATGCGTCGATCACGGTGCGGTTCGTTAACACGTGCAAGCCGGGAAAGGCATAAACCTCAATTCGCAGCTCGACGGGGTTCGACGCACCCTTCGCCGCCGGATATGTGCCCGGGCTCGTGGAGAACGCAGCGACAATCGCGAGCAGATGGGGAAAACGCGCAAGTATCATCATCACTGCTGTTGTCGGTGACGGGCCGGTTGAACCATAGTGCCGGCCGACTGTTGTGGTGACGGGTTCGAAGAGACTGCGCCGTGCGTGTTCATCATAAGCGCCCGTGGGCTCGGACGAGCGACCCGCGCTTGGCCGTCGCGGCAGCGCAGTCCCGTCCCGCTATGGAGCCGCCGCGGTCGGCGAGGTTCGCGCTTGCCTGGCGAATCCTCGCCCACGACAAGGGGCGCACCGCCCTCGCGGTGGCTGGCGTGTTCATGGCCATCCTGCTCGTTTTTGTCCAGCTCGGCTTTTTCATCGCGGTGCCGCGCGGCGGCATGCTGCTCTACGATTGGATGCGTTTCGATTTGCTGATCGCTTCGAGCGGATATGAGTATCAGGCCCAGCCTGGTCAATTCTCGCGGAACCGGCTCGATCAGGCGCGGGCCGCACCAGAGGTGGCGCAGGCGGCGGCGCTCTATTTCGGCTCGGCGAAATGGCGCGACGGCGAGGATGCAAAGTCGCCCGATCTCTTTGTTATCGGCTTCGACCCGCAGGCCCATGTCTTCACGGCTGACGACATAAATCGCCAGCGCGCCGTGCTCGACCGGGCCGACACGTTCCTCGTCGATACCGCAACACGGCCGATGTTCGGGCCCTTGACTACCGGGCGTGTGGTCCGGATCGACGACCTCCTGATGGAGGTCGGCGGGCAGTACGTGCTCGGAACGGGCTTCATGGGTCTCGGTGTGATTCTCCTCAGCGAGCGAAATTTTGCCCGGCTCTTCCCCTATCGCAGCCTGGAGCAGGTCAATATCGGCCTGATCCAGCTGAAGCCGCGGGTCGACCCCGACCGCGCCGCCGACGCCTTGCGCAAGGGTCTGGGCGCCGACATCCGGGTCTTTACCCGGCCGGAGCTCGAAGCGCATGAGACGGCCTATTGGACGACCCGTACTTCTGTCGGCCTGCTGTTCGGATCTGGCCTGCTCGTGGCGTTTATCGTCGGGGTCATGGTCGTCTATCAGATCCTCGCCACCCAAGTGAGCAGACAACTGCCGCAATTCGCCACCCTGAAGGCGGTCGGGTACGGCGCCCGCTTTCTCGGCGGCACCGTGGTCACGATGGCGTTATTGATCGTCGTGGCCGGCTTTGTTCCAGCATTGGCCGCAGCAGTGGGCGTCTATGCGGTGATCAGGCAGGAGACATTGCTGCCGGTTACGATGACCGTGACGCAGGTCGCCGCGGTCTTCGCCGCCGCGGTCATCATGGCTGTGGCATCGGCGCTGCTCTCGGTAGGCGGCCTGCGCCGGGCCGATCCCGCCGACATCTTCTAAACAGAGCCAGCGCCGATGACGATCATCGCGCCCAATATCCGACAGCGTGGCTGGCGCGCCGGCCTTGTGCCGCTCGCCTGGCGGAATTTGCTGGCGAACAAGCCGCGGCTGCTGCGTTCGAGCGGCGGGATCGGCTTCGCGGTGCTGCTGATGCTGACGCAGCTCGGCTTCGAGAGAGCTTTTTTCAACGCCTCGCTCGAACTCATTCGGCTGCTCGACGGCGACATTTTCTTGCAGCGCGCGAGCAAATACCGGTTCGCCACCAGGGACCCGTTTCCGGTCCGAGACCTCGATGCGGCGCGCGTCGTGGCGGGGGTCGCGAGCGCCTGGCCGCTCTATGCCGATTGGCACGATGTGTTTTGGCAAAATCCCGCCGACGGCAAGAGGCTGTTAGTCCGCGTTCTGGCCGTCGATCCCGACCATCCGGTATTGCGCCTGCCGCAGCTCGATGCGAACCTCAAGGAGCTGGCTGATTTGGATACGGTGGTCGTCGATCGGCGCAGCCGGCGGTTTCTCGGGATGAACCCTCAGCCATCCGAGGCCGAGCTGAACGGCCGGAAGGTCCGCGTCATCGGGAGCTTTGAGCTTGGTCCCGACTTCGAGAATGACGGCACCGTCGTGATCGGGACACGCACCTTCGCAGAGCTGCTGCCCGGTCCCGGCGGCGGCCCCGCGGATATCGAGCTCGGGGTGATCAAGCTGCGTTCGGGCTATGACCTGACCGCCGTGCAGCAGGCTATCGTCTCGGCGCTGCCCCCCGGCATCGCGGTCATGACCAAAGCGCAGCTCCTTGAACTGGAGCGCAAATTTCAGGCCGACGTGTCTTCGGCGGGGCCGATCTTCGTGATGGGAACCTTGGTCGGATTTGTCGTGGGCATGCTGATCTCGTACCAGATCATCTACACAGACGTTGCAGAGCAGCTTCCTCAATACGCGACGATGAAGGCGATGGGCTATCGGACGCGCTATCTTGTGCGTGTGGTGCTCGAACAGGCGGTGTTGAGCGCCCTCGCCGGCTGGATCCCGGCTTGCATGGTCGCCATTTTATTGTTCCGCATCGTTGGCGCGATTGCACTCCTGCCGCTGCACATGACCCTCGAACTTGCCTTTGTCAGCCTATTGCTGACCATCGGCATGTGCCTGATTTCGGCTGTGCTCGCAGTCCGGCGGGTGATCACGGCAGACCCCGCGGAGGTGTTCTGATGGTCGCGGCCCCGGTCGCCGGTCCGGCGGCAGGCACCCGGCAGCCGACCGTCCGGGTCGATGACCTGAACCATTTCTTCGGTCAAGGCGAGTCGCGCAACCAGGTCCTGTTCGACAATCGGATCGAGATCGCGCCCGGGCAATTCGTGGTGATGACCGGCCCGTCTGGAGCGGGAAAGACCACCCTGATCACCCTGGTCGGGGCGCTGCGTTCCGTCCAGCAGGGGCGGATCGAAGTGCTCGGCCGCAACTTGTCGGCGGCCGGCCGCGGCGAGCTGGTCGCGATGCGGCGCCATGTCGGCTTCGTCTTTCAAATGCACAATTTGTTCGACGCACTGTCGGCCTATGAGAACGTCAAGATGGCGATGCAGCTGGGCAGCTGTCCCCCGGCCGAGATGCGGCAGCGCGGCATGGCGATCCTCGATCGCCTCGGGCTTGGAAACCGGGTTGACTACAAGCCGCGATCGTTGTCCGGCGGTCAGCGCCAGCGGGTCGCGATCGCCCGCGCCTTGGTCAACCGTCCCAGGCTGGTCCTCGCCGATGAGCCGACCGCGGCGCTCGATAAGGATTCGGCCCGCAACGTCGTGGACCTGCTCAAGGAAACGACGGTCGAGGACGGCTCCACGGTGGTCATGGTCACCCACGACCACCGGATTATCGAAAAGGCCGATCGGCTGGTCCACATGGTCGATGGCAGGATCGCTTCCGACGTGGTGCTCCACGACGCGTTGCGGATATGCGAATTCCTGAAGACCGTGGACGCGTTCTCCGACCTGACCCCGATCGAGCTGACCAATGTCGCCGAGAAGATGGCCAAGCGCCGCTTTGTCGCCGGCGACGTCGTCATCCGCGAGGGCGATCCCGGCGAGGAATTTTTCCTGGTATCCGACGGCGCGGTTGACGTCGTGCGCCAAGATCGAGAGGTGGCGACGCTGGGTCCAGGGGATTTCTTCGGCGAGACGGCGTTGATCAGCGGTGATCCGCGCAACGCCACCGTCATCGCCAGGGACGATCTCGAGACTTATGTGCTGGGTAAGTCCGACTTCCGCGCGGCGATCGAAGCGAGCGCCAGTTTTCGCGAGCAGCTCTACCGCATCTATTTCCTGCGTCACTGAAACACGGTTCCGCACCTCATCAAATCGGGAGCAGGGCATGACCGAAGCAGCAAAGGAAGTAGAGGTCGAGACCGTCAGGAATTGGCTGGCCGATGGCGGCGAGATCGCCTTTGTCGATGTTCGCGAGGAAGGGCAGCACGGCGAAGGCCATCCGCTGCTCGCGGTCAACCTCCCCTACAGCCGGCTCGAAAGGGAGATCGCGCGGCTGGTGCCGCGGCGATCGTGCCGGGTCGTACTGGTCGACGATGGCGATGGTGTGACGGCACGGGCGGCGCGGCGCATGGCGGGGCTCGGCTATTCCGACCTCCATCTGCTGACAGGCGGCGTCGCATCCTGGTCGGCGGCCGGCCACCCACTGTTTCCGAGCAGCAATGTCCCGAGCAAGGCCTTTGCCGAGATCGTCGAGCACGAGCTCGGCACCCCCGCGGTCTCGGCCGAGGAGCTCGACCGGCTGCGGCGCTCGGGCGCGAAAATCACGGTCCTCGACAGCCGGCCGCTCGATGAATATGCGCGGTTTCATGTGCCGGGTGCCGTCCCTTGCCCCGGTGCCGAGCTGGTCCATCGCTTCGCCGACGCCGTGCCCTCGCCCGACACCTTTGTCGTCGTCTCCTGCGCCGGGCGCACCCGCGGGATCATCGGCGCGCAGTCCTTGATCAATGCCGGCGTGCCGAACCGGGTCGCCTCGCTCGAAGGCGGCACGCAGGGCTGGCGCCTCGCCGGGCTCGAGCTGGAAAGCGGGCTCGGCGACGGGCTGCGCGCGGTCAGCCCGGATGCGGCCGCCGCGGCGCAGCAGCGCGCACAGGCTGTCGAAACCAGTTTCGGCGTGCGCCGGATCGATCATGCGACGCTCGCCGCCTGGCGCGCCGAGGCGGAGACGAGGACGACATACCTTCTCGACGTGCGCACCCCCGAGGAATTCGCCGCCGGCCACCTGCCGGGGTCGGACTCGGCGCCGGGCGGCCAGCTGGTGCAGGCGATCGACCGCTGGGTCGGAACCCGCGGCGCCCGCCTCGTCCTGGTCGACGACACCGGTGCACGCGCGGTCATGACCGCGCACTGGCTGCAGCAAATGGGCTGGGACGTGCAGGTCCTCGACCATGCGTTGGAGGCTAAGGCGCTGGAAGCCGGGTCGCCCCGGCCGGCTGTGCCGGCCGACCTGCCGGCCCTGCCGGAAATCGCGCCCGCCGAAGCGGCCGAGTGGCTGGCGGCGGGCGCCGGCGCCGTCTCGCTCGATTCCAGCGCCGCCTACCGAGCGGGGCATCCCGAGGGTGCGATGTGGGCGACCCGCGCGCGGATCGATCGGCTGCCCGCCGCAGTACTGAAGGCAGCACGGATCATGTTGTTCGCCGACGACCCGATGACGGCCCGGCTTGCCGCGATCGACCTCCGCGAAACCACCGGCTCTCGACTGGCGGCTGTCCGCGGCGGCACCAAGGCATGGCGAGACGCCGGCCTGCCCTGGAGCGCGACGCCGGACAGACCCGCCCGACGCCGCCCGCATCGACTATCTGTTCTGGAACCATGACCGCCACGCCGGCAATCGCGAGGCGATGCAGGCCTATCTGCGCTGGGAGACCGAATTGCCCGCCGAGATCGCCCGCGACGGCCAGGCCGGCTTCAACCTCGGCCCGCATTGAGGGCGTCGTTCCGGGATAACCTGCGGGATCGGCGGGTAAGAGCAGGGTACAACCTTTCATTGAGGAGACAAAGCAGCTTGGCTGCTTCTGCAGCAAATCGGCAGCAAAAAATCCCGCGTCGGTTGCCGCCTGCGCCGACTCGCGGCCGGCCAGACCGGCTCCCGGGCGAACCGACCGCGACTATCCCGCGCCGCCTGTTTCTCCTGTTTCATCAGGTCGAGATCAGGCATCGCCAACTCCTTAAAATACAATCCCGCACCCGCTCAAAGGTGCCGATGCCGCGAGAATACGATGCGACCATGGCAACTTTGTCGTCGCCGTGTCCGTTAAAGGTGGCCCACGCAGCTCGCTTTCGTTATCGCAGTGGAGAAGCGACGAGCTGTCGTTCAGTGCTGAAGGCTCACGGGGGGCAGGAAATCTAGGGACGGGTGGTGGGGATCGAACTTCGGCAGGTCCTGGTTTTCGCGAGCCCAAGCGGCGAATTTCCATACGTCGCCCGCCCAGGTCGGCAGCGGCTGTGGCACGCCGTTCGGATGGTCGCGGAGGAACCTCTCGTAATCCGCCACCAGATCACGTGTCGGTCTACCCGCCGATATCGGCTGCAAGAGTGCGGCCGTCATGATCAGGCCGACCTGGGACCAGGGAAGACGTGGTGATCCGAGGCGCACGGCTTCGGAAATCGCCGCCGCGAATGCCTGGGCCTGTTCCTCAGTGCGAAGATCGGAGATCCGTCCGATCAAGACCGCGATGTCCCGTAACGCCGGGGCTGGTAGCCGAGTTCGTTTGGCGACGGCGGCATAGGCCTGCGCCAAGGCGGCAAGCTGGTTGGAGTCGGTGGTTTTGCCGATAGCCTCGCGCAGCGCGGCCAGCTCTTTGGCGGCGTCGGGGTCGGTGTCCTTGAGTTTGGCGGCGACGGCGGCATAGGCCTGCGCCAAGGCGGGAAGCTGGTCGGAGTCGGTGGCTTTGTCGATGGCCTCGCGCAGCGCGGCCAGCACTTTGGCGGCGTCGGGGTCGGTGTCCTTGAGTTTGGCGGCGACGGCGGCATAGGCCTGCGCCAAGGCGGCAAGCTGGTCGGAGAAGGTGGCTTTGCCGATGGCCTCGCGCAGCGCGGCCAGCTCTTTGGCGGCGTCGGGGTCGGTGTCCTTGAGTTTGGCGGCGACGGCGGCGTAGGCCTGCGCCAAGGCGGGAAGCGGGTAAGAGAAGGCGGCTTTGCCGATGGCCTCGCGCAGCGCGGCCAGCACTTTGGCGGCGTCGGGGTCGGTGTCCTTGAGTTTGGCGGCGACGGCGGCATAGGCCTGCGCCAAGGCGGGAAGCTGGTCGGAGTCGGTGGTTTTGCCGATGGCCTCGCGCAGCGCGACCAGCACTTTGGCGGCGTCGGGGTCGGTGTCCTTGAGTTTGGCGGCGACGGCGGCATAGGCCTGCGCCAAGGCGGCAAGCTGGTAGAAGTCGGTAGTTTTGCCGATGGCCTCGCGCAGCGCGGCCAGCACTTTGGCGGCGTCGGGGTCGGTGTCCTTGAGTTTGGCGGCGACGGCGGCATAGGCCTGCGCCAAGGTGGCAAGCTGGCCGGGGTCGGTGGCTTTGCCGATGGCCTCGCGCAGCGCGGCCAGCTCTTTGGCGGCGTCGGGGTCGGTGTCCTTGAGTTTGGCGGCGACGGCGGCATAGGCCTGCGCCAAGGCGGCAAGCTGGCCGGGGTCGGTGGCTTTGCCGATGGCCTCGCGCAGCGCGGCCAGCTCTTTGGCGGCGTCGGGGTCGGTGTCCTTGAGTTTGGCGGCGACGGCGGCATAGGCCTGTGCCACGGCGTGAAGCTGGTAGGAGTCGGTGGTTTTGCCGATGGCCTCGCGCAGCGCGGCCAGCACTTTGGCGGCGTCGGGGTCGGTGTCCTTGAGTTTGGCGGCGACGGCGGCGTAGGCCTGCGCCAAGACGGGAAGCTGGTAGGAGTCGGTGGTTTTGCCGATGGCCTCGCGCAGCGCGGCCAGCACTTTGGCGGCGTCGGGGTCGGTGTCCTTGAGTTTGGCGGCGACGGCGGCATAGGCCTGCGCCAAGGCGGCAAGCTGGTGGGAGTCGGTGGCTTTGCCGATGGCCTCGCGCAGCGCGGCCAGCACTTTGGCGGCGTCGGGGTCGTCATCGCGAAGCTCGTCTGCGATGGTTCGGATTCCTGCGAGCAGGTCGCTATCAACGCGATCCGCGTTGCGAAAACAATCGATAACCGCTCGGACGAACGCAGGCTTTGTCTCGTCGGTTAGTGCCGTCAGCGAGGTTTGAGCGACCAATGCCGTCGCGGCCGCCGCAAGCGCCGAGTTGGGTTGATCGAGCATCTGAGGCGTCACATGTTTGCGGACCAGTTCATCGAGGCGCGCAGGGTCTAGTCGCACCCACGCGCGCAATACCGGCCCCTGGATCCTGGCGAAAGACATTCCGAGTTGCGGCGAGCTGAAGACATCGTGTTCAAAGCGCCACCGCGCGACCCAGCTTGCAGTCGCGAGGTCGGCCAAGCCGTCGGCGGCGTAGTCGGTCAGTGGGCCGCCGATAAAAATACCGCTAACACTCGCAATCTTCGCCTCGATGCGCCCTGCCGCGTCGTATTCGTACGCGGCCCAGCTGATCCCAAGCAACAACCCCAATATCCCGGCGACCGGAAGGGCACGTACAAGGCTTTTCAGCGCATATCCGCGCTGCCTGCCGTAGGTCAAGCGACCACGCAATCGCGCCGCCAGCAACCCTGCCTGCAGGCTGAGCGGGAGCAGCGCGCGCCATTTTTGTCGCCATCCCGCGTCCACATAAGCGTCAGCGCGCTCGACCAATAATAGCTGCCACTGGTCGCGCTCGCGCTCGAGCCGCAGGATCGGCAACGCCAGATACGCGTGGTCAAGTTGCCAGCCGCCCGCGTCAGCGTCACTATCGCCGCGTCGTCGAACGATCTCATCGGCCTCAAGCCGTTCCAGGGCGCGAGTGGCGGCCGCTGGTGCGACCCCGGCCGATGTTGCGAGAGCAATAGCCGATTGTGGCGGGGCCTTGTCGGGCGGCTGGCGGGTGCGATCGACAAGCGGCAGCAACAGATCAAGTGTAGCCTTTTGCGTCAGGTCGGCGATTCGGGCGGCCCGTTCGATGGCCCCGGCAACGAAAGCCGCTTCGAGTTCCGCCTAGGCGACCGGCGCGCGCATAGGCGGAAGTCGTCAGCCGGCGAAGCGACCGCAGGCCGCCGAGCGAGACCTTCAACTGTTGCGGCAAAATCTGACCGCGCTCTTCCAAATCATCGACGAGATGATCGCGAAGAGATGCCCACCCGCCCTCGGGGTCGGCGATGACCGGCGGTTTGTCAGCCGATCGTTCGGTCAGACGATCGATTATGGTCCGCACCAATCCGCGTTCCAGCCGGGGTAGATCGAACGGCTGAATATCCGGGCGAAGCCGGAAGGATTCGAGGCCTTGGGCGGCGTCATCGCGGCAGGAGACGAGGATGCTGATTGCATCGTTTTGCAGGCATTGGCGAAGCACGCGCCAGAAGGCGTTTTCGCGCGCTATTCCATCCGCAGAGCGCCAAACGCGCGTTTCCGGCGGCAGGAAAAGATCGCGATGCCGCGGCTGGGCCTGATAATCGTCAAACTGGTCGAGAAGCAGCAACGGGCGGCGCTGCGTCCGACGGTAGTAATCTGAAAATACCTCCGCATAGAAACGTGGTGTGGAGCGCGTGTCGAGCCGTGCGCGGCACGGATCATCGGCTGATACGGCGCGCGCAAACCCGTCGCGAACCGCGCGAAGCGGACCGTCCTCCCAGTCGAGGACCGACATGTCGATGTAGATCGGCAGGAACCGCTGGGCGAAGGCCGGGTCTAACGCCACCCCCGCGCGCAACAGGGCGGATTTGCCGCAACCTGATTCGCTTACTAGAAATACCAGCGGATTCGCTAGCGCGTTCAGCAGCTTTTCGAGATCCTCCCTACGCCCGATCAGCTGTTCCGGTGATTGTGGGTCGAGCCTTAGCGCTTCTGGATCGACAAGCCGAGATACATGAGCCCAGCGAGAGCGCAGGGCGGTGACGGTGACCGCCGCTACGGCTAGAAAAACGATGGCTATCTCAAGCCACGACCACTCCCATGGCTTCAGGCTTAATAACTGGGTGCGAACCGCGACCGCAGCGCCGATCAGCAGACCGGTGCTTACCAGCAGTGTCTGCCATCGCTCGAACAGTTGCCGGAGCTTCTCCAAATCCATAAGAACACGAACCCGCGTTCCGCGAGTTACACTCGCGCCTCATTAAACCACATTTCCGCACCTGCTGCATGTGCAAACGAACAAACATGGATGGGTGCAGGACCTTTCGCGACGACAAGGTTTGGGCGGTATTGCATCGCTGGTGCCCGCGAGGGCGCTGGCCGGGGCTGGGCGCGCGGGCTAGAGTGACCGTCCGGCGTTCGGGAGGAGAGTCGCATGTATGATCTGGTGATCCGCGGGGCTATGGTTGTCGACGGGCTCGGGCATGAGCCGCGGCGGGCCGATGTCGCGGTCAAGGACTCTCGGATCGCGGCGGTCGGTGAGGTCGGGCGCGACGCCGAGCGGGTCGTCGATGCCGGCGGGTTGAGCTTGATGCCGGGCATCATCGACATCCATACCCATTACGACGCCCAGGTGACCTGGGATCCGACACTCTCGCCCTCGCCCTCGCTCGGGGTGACGACCGCGGTGATGGGAAATTGCGGCTTTGGCATCGTGCCCTCACCGCCCCATCTGCGCGACCTGATCATGCGCAACCTCGCCGTTGTCGAAGGCATGGATCTCGACGCATTGCGCGCCGGCATCAATTGGGAATTCCAGACCTTCGCCGAATATCTGGCCGCGGTCCGGCGGAAGGCACCTTACGCAAATCTCGCGGTGTTCGTCGGCCATTCCGCGGTGCGCACCGCGGTCATGGGCGAGGACGCCTCGGTTCGCAAAACGCCGACGCCGGCTGAACTTGGCGAAATGAAGCGGCTGGTGGCCGAAGCGATGAGCCAGGGGGCTGTGGGGCTCGGCGCCTCCTATTCGCTGAACCATTCGGGCTGGGGCGGCGTGCCGATGCCGTCGACGATCAGCGACCTCGCCGAATTCGACGCGCTGGTCGGTGCGATGGGCGAGCGGGGCAGGGGGGTCGTCGAGATTTCCTCCGGGCAGCGACCGGTCGCCGAGATGGAGGAAATCGCCGGGCGCCATGGCCGGCGCATCTTCATGGGCACGGCATTGGCGCTCTACAACGAGCAATACCCGCGCCGCGCGATCGAGATGTTCGACGCCTGCTCCGCCGCACAGGCGCGCGGCAACAATGTGCATATCCAGCTGACCTGCCAGCCCTTGTCGTTCGATTTCACCCTGGCGAGCGCCTATCCGTTCTACAGTCACGAGGCCTTCGAGCCGATCAAGGCGTATTCGCCCGATCAACTAAAGGCGGTGTTCCGCGATCCCGGCTTTCGCGAGCGGTTCCGGCAGAATTTGCGCCAGCCGCGGCCCGGCACGGTGTTCCAGGGCAATTGGAACCGGGTCGTCGTCGCGGTGCCGGTAATGCGGAAGAATGCCGGGCTCACCAACCGCAACATCGCCGACATCGCCCGCGAGCAGGGCCGCGACCCGCTCGACGTCATGCTCGATCTCGGCCTCGAAGAGGAGCTGCAGACGGCGTTTCTCGGCCTCTTTTTCAATGCCGTCGACGAGGGTGTGGCCGAACTGCTGAGGCATCCGGCCGGGGTCGTGGCGTTGTCCGATGCCGGCGCGCATCTGATGTATCTGTGCGACGCCGGGTTCGGGCTCTACCTGCTCGGTCATTGGGTGCGCGAGCGCGGCCTGTTCGATCTGCCGGAAGGCGTGCGCCGGCTGACCAGCCATCAGGCCGGGCTCTACGGCATCCCCGATCGCGGCCGGATCGCGCCCGGCGCCTGGGCCGATCTGCTGTTGTTCGACCCCGACAATGTCGGGGTGTCGCCGGCGCGCCGGGTCAATGATTTGCCGGGCGGCGGCCCGCGCACGATCCGCGACCCGCTGGGCGTCCACGGGGTCTTTGTCAACGGGGTCGAGGTGTTCGACGGCAAGGACTACTGCCGGCTCGAAAAGGGGCCGGGCCGAGTGCTCGACCGGTTTTTGCCGACCGGCCCCGCGGCGGTGCGCAGCGCAGCGCAGTGACAACGACGCCTCCCGGCACCCGAAGCAAAGATGTCGACGCGCGGATTAAGTCAACGCAAGACAACATTGTAATTGCCGGGCCCGACACCACTCGGCGGTCATGGGCTCCACTGAAGCAAAAATTTAGCGCGCCGAAAAATCGCCGTCAGGATCTTGTCCTCATGGTGAGCAATGCCCTCGGGGCGCGTCTCGAAAGGACGCACGGCACCTTTGCAGCCGATCTTTCCCCGACCCCTCGATTTATTCACAAGCCGCTCAAGAAGCAAATTGCTCCTTGAAAACGCGTTCTTCGAGGTTGGCTTCGCGGTCGAAGAGGAGGGTGATCGCGACGTCGCGGGTCTCGCGGATCTCGACGGTGACCACGTCACGGGCCTCGGTGAAGTCGGCGACCGCGGAGACCGGGCGCTTGTCGGTTTCGAGCGCGTCGATCCGCACCAGCACCTCGTGCCGCAGCAGGGCGCCACGCCAGCGCCGCGGCCGAAAGGCGCTGATCGGGGTCAATGCCAGCACCCCGCCGCCGAGCGGGATGATCGGGCCGTGCGCCGAGAGATTATAGGCGGTGCTGCCGACCGGGGTCGCCAGCAGGATGCCGTCCGCCATCAGTTCGTCGATACGCACGACCCCGTCGACGGTGATCCGCAATTTTGCCGCCTGGCGGCTCTCGCGCAGCAGCGACACCTCGTTGAAGGCGAGCGCTCGGTGGCGGCCGCCGCGCTCGTCGACCGCGATCATCTCGAGCGGGTGCAATACCACCGGCTGCGCCGCGGCGAGCCGCTCGAAGAGCGCGTCCGGGCGGTAGGGGTTCATCAGAAAGCCGACGCTGCCCCGGTGCATGCCGTAGATCGGCACCCCTTGCGACAGAAAGCGATGCAAAGTTTCGAGCATGAACCCGTCGCCGCCGAGCGGGACGACGATCTCCGCCTCTTCGGGGGCGACGCAGGGATAGCGGCGGCACAGCTCCGCCAGCGCCTGCTGTGCCGCCTCGGTCTCGGCCGCGACGACGGCGAGACGCGGCACCGGCGGGGTCGTCACCCGCCGGTCACGCTCATGTGGCGGCCGATGGCGGGCCGGTTGTGGCGGCGGTCGATGACGAAATCGTGGCCCTTGGGCTTGCGGCCGATCGCCTCGCCGATCGCCGCCTCCAGCGCCTCGTCGCCCTCGGACCGGCGCAATGGCGTGCGCAGATCGGCCGCATCCTCCTGGCCGAGGCACATGTAGAGCGTGCCGGTGCAGGTCAGCCGTACCCGGTTGCAGCTCTCGCAGAAATTGTGGGTCAGGGGCGTAATGAAGCCGAGCCGGCGGCCGGTCTCGCGCACCGTCACATAGCGCGCCGGGCCGCCGGTGCGGTAGTCGCTCTCGTCGAGCGTCCAGCGCCGCTGCAGCCGGGCGCGCACCATCGACAGCGGCAGATACTGGTCGAGCCGGCTCTCGCCGCCGATGTCGCCCATTGGCATGACCTCGATGAAGACGAGGTCGAAGCCCTCGCGCCCGGTCCAGGCGACGAGATCGTCCAGTTCCTCCTCGTTGACGCCGCGCAATGCCACGGCGTTGATCTTGACCGCGAGCCCCGCTTCCTTGGCCGCCGCGAGGCCTTCGAGCACGGTGTCGAGCCGGCCGCGGCGGGTGATCTCGGTGAACTTCGCCGGATCGAGCGTGTCGACCGAGACATTGACCCGGCGTACCCCGCAATCGCGCAATTCGCCAGCATAACGCGCGAGCTGGCTGCCGTTTGTCGTCAGGGTCAGCTCGTCGAGGGCGCCCGCCCCGATGTGGCGGCCGAGCGAGCGGAACAGGGTCATGATGTCGCGGCGCACCAGGGGCTCGCCGCCGGTCAATCGCAATTTTCTGACGCCGAGCCGGACAAAGGCGCTGCACACCCGGTCGAGCTCTTCGAGGGTCAAGAGCTCGGCCTTCGGCAGAAACGTCATCTCCTCCGCCATGCAATAGACGCAGCGGAAGTCGCAGCGGTCGGTCACCGACACGCGCAGATAGCTGATGGTTCGTCCGAAAGGGTCGATCATGCCGTTCTCGTTCGCCGCTCGCCCGAGTGAAACATAGGGTCGCGGCCGGGAAATGTCGCCCCCGATCTCGTCATGGTTATTCCGCCGATCCCCGCGGCTTCGCAGGGAACCAGTCGCCGAGCACCTGCTCCTCGGTGTAGGAGGTGGCTCGTAGCGCCGCGATCGTCGGCGCGTCGATTTGCTCGTGTCGTCCGAGATCCCTCAGCGCGAGATCGATCCCGCGCTGCGTCTGCCGCTCGACATCACGGTTGAGTCCGGTTCTGAGGCTCGGACTCTCTTCCAGCAAATCTTCGATCTCGGCCCTGGCGTCCACGATCGATTCCGCCCAGCCACGGCGCGGCTCCCTCGCCGGCGAGTGCGCGAGCTTCAGGAGATGGCGGACAATCCGCCGGATTTGGCTTTGCAGCTCCCGCCTTACCGATTTGCCCAAATCCTCGATCTCCTCGGCCAGATTCTCCCAGTCGATGAGCTGGTTCGAGCCGTCGCACCTCGCAGCGCGCAGCGCTTCGGCCTGCTGTTTCGACCAGGCGAGGAAGTCCTTGTCGTAGAGCGATTTCAGTTCGACCATTTCGGCTCCCTTTGGCCGCGACCATATCACAAAACATGGGATTTGCCGGCTTGCGGGGGAAGCCGCGCACACCCATCATCCGGCTATGAAGGAATTCACCGTGCGTCCGCGGCCCGACGATCCGCGGCTGACCCGAAACGTCGCCGGCATCGACCATGAGGGCAAGGCGATCGAGACCGCCGTCGTCATGGAACGCCCGCTGACCCTGTTCCTCAACGGCCGCGAGATCGTGACGATGATGACGATCGGCGACCATCCGGACTGGCTCGCGGTCGGCTATCTGATCAACCAGAACATGCTGCGCCCAGACGATCGGGTCACCGGCATCGATTACGACGACGAGCTCGAAACCGTCGTCGTCCGCACCGATCGTGAGACTGATTTCGAGGACAAATTGAAGAAGAAGACGCTGACCTCGGGCTGCGCCCAGGGCACCGTCTTCGGCGATCTGATGGAGAAGTTCGAGGAGATCCGGCTCGATCCCGAGGCAATCCTGCGTACATCGTGGCTCTATGCGCTCAGCCGCAAGATCAACACGGCGCCCAGCCTTTATCTCGCCGCCGGTGCGATCCATGGCTGCGTGTTGTGCGAGGAGGACCGGCCGCTCCTCTATATGGAGGATGTCGGCCGGCACAACGCCATCGACAAGATCGCCGGCTACATGCATTTGAACCGCGTCGCGCCCGCCGGCAAGATTTTCTACACGACCGGCCGCCTGACCTCAGAGATGGTGATCAAGACCGTGCAGATGGGGATTCCGATCCTGATCTCGCGTTCGGGTTTTACCGCCTGGGGGGTCGACCTCGCGCGCCAGGCCGGGCTCACCCTGATCGGCCGCGCCAAGGGCAAACGGTTCGTGGCGCTCGCCGGGGCCGAACGCATCGTCTTCGACGGCGATCTGCGGGCGGTCGAGGACGAGCACCCCCGGCTCGCGCGCAAGGCGAGCCTCGCCGAGGAGGATGCGGCGTGAAGGTGGTCGGCCTGTTGCTGGCGGGCGGACAGTCGCGGCGCATGGGCGGCGGCGACAAGGCCCTGCGCCTCCTGAGCGGGGTGACGCTGCTCGATCGGGTCACCGCACGGCTGCGGCCGCAGGTCGAGACATTGGTGCTCAACGCCAACGGCGACCCGGCCCGGTTCGCGAGCTTCGGCCTGCCGGTGGCGGCGGACAGCGTTGCGGATTTCGCCGGCCCGCTGGCCGGG
Source organism: uncultured Alphaproteobacteria bacterium (assembly GCA_963781215.1). Lineage (GTDB taxonomy): Bacteria > Pseudomonadota > Alphaproteobacteria > ATCC43930 > CGMCC-115725 > AP-15. The sequence goes on along the minus strand of CAWAFE010000044.1, from coordinate 18,862 downwards.
GTGCTGGCCGGGCTCGACTGGGCCGCGGCGAACCAGCCGGATTGCCCTTATGTCGCCAGCGTGGCGACCGACGCGCCGTTTCTGCCGACCGATCTCGTCGCCCGGCTGGCGCAGGGGCTCGACGAGGCGGGTGCCGATCTCGCCTGCGCCGCTTCGGGCGGCCGCGCGCACCCGGTCTTCGGGCTGTGGCCGGTGCGGCTGCGCGAGGATCTGCGCCGGGCGGTGGCCGTCGACGGGGTCCGCAAGGTCGACGCGTGGACCGCGCGCCACAAGCTCGCAACGGTGCCGTTTCCGGACCAGCCGGTCGACCCGTTCTTCAACGCCAACCGGCCTGCGGATTTCGAGGCCGCCGCCGCGCTACTTGGCGCCGACGAGGGCTGAGTAGCTCTGCGGCGGGAGCGCGCCCCCGCTACTGGAACAGCTTCAGCGCGTTGATGCAGGTTTCGATCACCCCCCAGGCGAGAGGGATGCCGACAAAGCCCCAGGCGAGCACCAGCTTGAGGCCGGTGCCCTGTGCGCTGTCGCCAGCCATTCTTGCCTCCGTCAATCCGCGCTCCCCGACCTCGGCATCGGCCGCTTCATGCCGCATGTGATGACGCTCGTTGACCGCCGTTATGAAGAGATTGCAGATGAAGCCGACGAGCAACAGGGCCGCCATCACGTACATCGTCGTCGTTGTACGCCTGCGCTTGCGGCACACCGTGGGTCGATCTTGTACTGCCGCATGTAGTTGACGATCACCGGACCGAACATGCCGGCCACCGACCAGGCGGTGAGCAGCATGCCGTGGATCGCCCCGACATACCGCGTGCCGAACATGTCGCTTCAGGTAAGCCGGCACGGTTGCGAAGCCGCCGCCATACATGCTGATGATGACAGCAAGCACAGCACGAACAGCGCGACGCTGCCGATGCCGCCGGTATAGCGGCACCGCGGCGTAAAGCAGCATGCCGAGGACGAAGAACACGAAAGTAAGTATTTTTGCGCCCGATCACGTCGGAGGTCGAGGCCAGAAGAACCGCCCGCTCATGTTGAAAAGGCTGAACAGCCCGACAAAGCCGGCGGCGGCGACGGCGGTGACGCGGCCGGGAAACATCTCCTGGCTCATCGCCGACGCCTGCCCCAGAACGCCGATGCCGGCGGTGACATTGAGGCACAGGACCCACCAGATCAGCCAGAATTGCGGGGTTTTCAGCGCGTGATAGACATAGACGTCGCGCTCGGTGACGAGGCTTTTTCGGCTGCGCCGGCGCTACAAAACCGGCCGGCGCCCAGCCCGGCGCGGGAATGCGCACGATCGCATGCGCCGACCATCATGAAGCACAGATAGATGACGCCGATGGCGATAAAGGCTTCGGCGACGCCGATATGTGTTGGCGTGGTGAAGATCTTCATCAGCCAGACCGACAGCGGCGAGGCGATAAAGGCGCCGCCGCCAAAGCCCATGATCGCCATGCCGGTCGCCATGCCGGGCCGATCGGGAAACCACTTGATCAGGGTCGACACCGGCGAGATGTAGCCGAGCCCCAGCCCAATTCCGCCGATCACGCCGTAGCCGAGATAGACGATCCAGATGCTGTGGATATAGACGCCGACGGCCGAAACGATAAAGCCACTGCCAAAGCACAGCGCGGCGGCGAACATGGCCTTGCGCGGGCCGCCCTCTTCGACCCAGCGTCCGAGCAAGGCGGCCGAACCGCCCAGAACGAAAATCCCGATGCTGAAAATCCAGCCGAGCTCGGTCAGCTTCCAATCGCCGGGCGCCGATTGGGTGATCCCGATCAGCCTGGTCATCGGCAGATTGAAGACACTGAAGGCGTAAACTTGGCCGATGCAGAGATGCACGCAAAGCGCCGCCGGCGGGATCAGCCATCGGCTGTATCCGGGTGGTGCGATGATTCGCCTGCTGTCGAGAAACGCCAAGGCGGACATGTGCTTCTCCCTGTGGTTCTTGCCGTCGGTGCGGGTGCACTCGAACGCGCCCGCATCCTCACTTAACAGAACCTATGGGAGAAATAAACGTTACTGTGATGTCAGGCGCGCTCGCCCGGGCTCCACGGCTCCGGGGCGCGCGGCTCGAGATCGGTCACCACGTCGACGACCACCGGCTCGCCCGCCGCCAATGCTTCGGCCAGCGCCGGAGCGATCTCGGCCGGGCGCTCGACGCGAATGCCGCGCACGCCGAAGCTCCGGGCGACCGCGGCAAAATCCGTCGGCCCGAAGCGGACCAGGCCCTCGCCGCGGCCCGGCCGGTTGCCCGCGACGCGCCGCACCCCGGTCAGGTTCTGGCCAAAGCCCGAATTGTTGTTGACGACCACGGTGACCGCGATGCCGCAGCGCCGCGCCGTTTCGAGCTCAGGCAAGTGGTAGTAGAACCCGCCGTCGCCGGTGAAGCATAGGACCGCGCGACCCTGTGCCGCGCATTTGGCGCCGAGCGAAGCCGGAAACGACCAGCCGAGCGACCCCGCCGCCCGCAGATAAGTCTGCCCGGCGCCGTTGAGCTCGATCATCGTCCCGGTCCAGATGCCGGAATAGCCGGTGTCGGCGACCAGGATGCCGTCGGGAGGCAATGCCCGGGTAATGTCGGCGCACAGCCGCTCCACCCGGATCGGTGCGGTGTCGCTTTCGATCAGCGGCACCATTGTCGCGCGCCAATCGGCGACCAGCCGCGCCGCTTCTTCGGCAAAGCCCGAATCGCGCACCGGACGCCCCACCACCTGGTTGAGCCGCGCCAGGGTCGCCTTCGGGTCGCCGACGACACCGACCGTGTTCGGATAGCTGCGCCCGATCTCCAGCGGATCGGCTTCGACCTGCACGATCTGCGTGTCGAGCGCCGGCACCGTCCAGTTCAAGGTGACCTGGTCGCCGGTGTCGCAGCCGACGAAGAGCACGAGGTCGGCGCCGCAGACGATCCGGTTCGCCGGCGGTGCCGAATAGCTGCCGGCAACACCGGCCGACAGGCGGTGCCGTGTCGGAATGATGCCGCGCGCGCCGAGCGTGGTCGCGACCGGTGCGGCCAAGGCCTCGGCCAGAGCGAGAACCTCGGGGCCGGCCTGCGAGGCGGCGGCCCCATCGCCGGCGACGATCGCGATACGGCGGGCGGCGGTCAAAACCGCGGCGGCGCGCTCGATGTCGCCCTCGTCGGCCCTCGGCCGATGCGGTGGGATCCGGCGCGCTTCGGGGTCGATCACCGGCGGCTCTGTTATCTGGCCGAGCTCAGTGGCGTCGCCCTGGTGTCCCTCGAAATCGAGATGGGTCGGCCGCGGCGTGTCGGCCAAAGCGGCGCGCCAGGCGTGCCGCAGCAGCCGCGGCAGCTCGCCAGCTGATTCGACCGGGCTCGAAAACTTGGTGACCGCGGCGAAGAGCGGCGCGTGCGCCAGCTCCTGATACGAGTTGCGGTGCTGAAAGGCCGGCGGCTTGCGGCCGGTCAGCGCTACGACCGGGGTGCGCCCGAGATAGGGATCCTGCAATCCCGCGGCGAGGTTGGCGGCGCCGACCGACTGCGCCATGCACACGCCCGGCCGCCCGGCGATGCGGGCATAGCCGTCGGCCATGTAGGCCGCCGCCTTCTCGGTATGGGCGAGGACCCGCGTCACCCCCAGATCCTCGAGCCGCAACAAGGTGCGGCGCAGCACCGAATTCGACAAAGAAAACATGCGTGGTGCCGGTTCCGGCCAGCGCCTGCGCCAGCCATTCGGCCCCGTTCATCGTCTGCCGCTCGCTCAATGCGCTGTCCTCCGGGTCAAAGCGTCAGGCCGCCGTCGACGATTACCGTCTGGCCGGTGATCATCGCCGCACCCGCGCACAGGAAAAAGATCGTCTCGGCGATGTCCTCGGGCTTGCAGGCCCGCTTCAACGGGGTGCGCTCGATCGAGGCGGTCTTGCGGTCGCCCGGCCATTCCTTGTTCCACGGGCTGTCGACAAAACCGGGCGCCACCGCGTTGACCCGGATCTCGGGCGCCAGGGTCCGCGCCAGGCTGCGCGTCAGATTGATCAGCCCGGCCTTGCTTGTCGCGTAGGGGATGCTGCTGCCCGAGCCCATCACACCGGCGATCGAGGCGGTGTTGCAGATGGCACCCCGCGCCGCCCTCAGCGCCGGCACCGCGGAATGGGCGCAGCGAAATGGGCCGATCAGATTGGTGGTCAGGATCCGCGCCCAGAAATCCTCGGTCAGCGCGTCGAGGTTCTCGAACGGGATCGGCGTCGGCGTCGCCGGGGTCCCGGCGTTGTTGACCAGGAAGTCGAGACGGCCGAGCGCCTCGATCGCCGCCTTTGTCATCCGCTCCGCGTCTCCCGGCCTGGAGACGTCGCCCGGTGCCGCGACGACCGGCCGCCCCAATCCCTTCAGCCGCTCGATTTCGGCGGGCCCGCGCGGGTCGTCGGGCAGATGGTTGAGCGCCACGGCCGCACCGCAGCGCGAAAAGATGTCAGCGGCGGCGAGCCCGATGCCCGACGCCGCACCGGTCACGAGCACGGCCTTACCGGTGAGATCAGCGCTGATCATTTGCGGGTGCTTTCGGGGAAGATGGAAAGGTGTGGCCACAGCATGATCCTGCCGCTCCTGCTGTCAAGGCACCGTTGTTTTGTGGTATCGGTCGCACGGCCACCAGCGAAGGGAGGAGAGAATGGATACGATCGAAGCTTCGACGAAGGCTGTGCCGACCGGGCTGCTGTCGCGGCTGCCCTCGCGGCTGCACCACAACGCCTTTGTCGTGAAGGACCACGAGGTCAACCGGCGGTTTTTCGAGGATCTGCTGGGAATTCCGTTGGCCGCGACCTGGTGCGAGAAGAATTTCAGCGCCGAACTGCAGCGGGAGGTCGAGTTCTGCCACACCTTCTTCGCCATGGCCGACGGCGGCGCGCTCGCCTTCTTCCAATTCGCCGACCCCGAGCTCTACGCGATGACCCAGGCCGAGAAGCCGGCCAGGATCGGGCGCTACGACCACATCGCCTTCAAGGCCGAGCCCGACACCTATGAGGAGCTGAAGCGGCGGCTCGAAGCGGCCGGCGAGAAATATCGCGAGACCAATCACGGCTACTGCAAATCGATCTATGTCGCCTCGCCCGACGGGCTGATCGTCGAGTTTACCCAAGACCCCGAAGACGTCGCCGAGATCGACGCCGTTCGTCGCGCCGACGCACACAGCGAATTGGCGCGCTGGCTCTCCGGCGACCGCCATACCAACAACGAGCTGCGAGGCCGCCACATCTGACCGGCTCGCCCCGTGCCCATCAAATGCCGGGGTCGCCGTCTCCACCAGATGTCGCCGGGTCGGGGGCTGGAATTGCCGGACCAAGTCGTGGCAAACGCCCGCCCCCGCCCCGCCGGGTTGCCCAAAGCACCCATGCGCCCGCGCCCCACCGCATCGCGCGGCGCCGGCAACCGAGCCTGTTCCGCCTGATAATACTGGGGATCTACAGGCACCCGCTGTCTCCCGATCGGTCCGGCGCCCGCTTCCCGGAGGCCTCAATGCAGCAACGGTAGCATGCCATTATGGCAACATTACCGACGGCACATTAGATGCGCGCTCACCCCTTCCACGGCGGCGTGTTGGGCGGAATAGTTGGGATCGGTCCAGCCCCATGTGGAAAGAGATCGTGCGGGCAAATACTGACAAAGACGGAAGTATGACGCTGAGTGGGGCAGCGGCGTCCGGGATCGGCCGATTAGCACATAAGGACCGCGACCCGATCCTGCCGCGCGCGGGCTACGAGCGCCTGGCTGCCGGCCTCGTCTCGGGCCGTTTCGTCGAGCGCAGCGCTTCAGTCGAGCGGGCGGTCGACAACAGCCTCGCCGAGGAAGCCGCCCGCGAAAGACCCACCGCCATTGTGATCTCAATGTGTCCAAACACCGCCCGGAAAACCTTCGGGTAGTGTCATCCCTTCTGTCACGGGACGTTGGATGGTCAATCCCTTTGAGTTTTGAGCCTTGAGCCTTGAGCCTTGAGCCTTGAGCCTAGCTGAGCCTTGACTTGAGCCTTGAGCCTGAGCCTTGAGCCTTGAGCCTTGAGCCGGGGTCTCTTCTGTTCGGGGTCGGCGCTGGGCCGCCACCTGATGGCGTCGGATGAGGAGCAGGTCGACCAATCTAAAAACGCGCAGTAGCGAAGCCCTGCTGAGATGGTGGTGCCGGCGGCCAGCATCCGGTGCAATACCACGGCGAGCTTGCGGGCAAGCGCGACCTTGGCCTTGCGCATGCCGGCAAGAGCCGCCAGGCGCATCCCCCAGCTCTTCAGGGTCGAGCCTTTGACCGGCCGGGTCAGAATGACGTCCCGGCAACGGGACCTTGCTCCGCGCGGCCGGTGTCTCGAACCGCCCGAACCTGGAATCTCCCTTTGTTAGTGGGCTGCGGCCGCAGCAGCTTTGTCGGCGAGGAAGGCGCCGGCGACCAGCAGCCGCTGGGCGTGATCGAAGGGGCCACCGAGAACACCGCCGTGGTGCAGGCCCTCTGGGACAACCTGGTCGGCCGAGGTCTCGACCCGACGGTCTGCCGCCTCTTCGTCGTCGATGGCGCCAAGGCGCTGTCCAAAGCCTGCCCCGGCGAAGGCCGGGGGCGATCGGCAAGACCTTCGGCCGTCACACCCCGATCCAGCGCTGCCAGGTTCACAAGGCTCGCAACATCACCGAGCGCATTGCCCAGCCCTTGCATGCCAGCGTGCGCCAGACGCTGCGTCAGGCGTGGGAACGCGATGATGCCGAGAAGGCGGAAAAGCTGATCCGCAATCTCGGCATCATCGCCTGGAACCGGAGGCCTCCGGCGTCTCTGCCAGCATCCGGGAAGGCATCGACGCGATTCTCACCGTCACCCGCCTCGGCCTGCCGCTCGAATTGCGCCGGTCGCTGGCGTGCACCAATATCATCGAAAACATGAATGGCACCATCCGGCAGGTCTGCCGCAACAGCCTGCCCTTGCGAAGGCGGGGGTCAAACGCTGGCGGGATGCCAAGATGGCGCTGCGCTGGACCGCGGCCGGCATGATCGAGGCCGCCAAGGGCTTCCGGCGGCTCAAGGCCCACAGGCAATTGCCGGTCCTGCGGGCGGCCCTGGCTGCTCATCAGGCTAAGCACGCCATCAACCCCGACCTTGAACAGCAGGCCAAGGCCGCATAGCCTGCTCAACCAGCGACGCCTGCCGAGCAAATTTCAACACGGCTCGGGACATCCCGCCTTCCGTGGATGACACTGTTAACGATATCGAAATCAGGACTAAGATGGAAAGTTATGGAAAAGTGCGCTCCTATATAAATTTCTTTGGATTTTTTATCATGGCAACTGCATGCATGGTTGTCAGCGGGTGGTATTTAAGCCCACTGTCCTTTTGGCGAAGTATCGCAACGACTGTCTCCTTGATCATCGTGATTTATGTTGTTCGAGGGCTCGCCGAGGTATTGGTCGAGGAGGCAGTGCCAAATCCGACCGGAAGGAAGAAAAAGGACTGAAACACTGCACTGCTCCGGTCCGGCCCGTTGAGGAATTGAACCTTATATCTAAAATCAGACGTGAGCCTAACGGCCGGGCGGATCACCGATTAATCAAGGGGTCACCGTGCCGTCTACCCCTCTACGACGTAGAAGGCTGCTTCTCGAAAGTCTCGTCCCCTTCTGCGAATGTTATTTTATACGAGATCGACGCACACCGGCATCGGCAAGCCCGGCTCGGTTGAAGCGCGATTTCAGCCATGGCAGTTGGAGGGAATTTCACCGTCGCCCGACGGCGAGATGTGCATCAGGGATTGCTATCGCACCGGGAGTGCCGTCTTTGAAGTTGACGCAGCGTCAGGAAGGGAAGATTGAGATGGAAGACCGGGAGATTCGAGCGGCCCTGGATCGCCACTGGGTCGCCTCCGACGCGAACGACTTCGAGGCGGAGCACCAGATTTACCGAGAGGATGCGGTGCTCGAATACCCGCAGTCGGGCGAGCGCATCCGCAGCCGGCGCAACATTCAGGCGTCTCGCGTTGCTCAGCCGAACAGAAAGCACTTCACGGTTCGGCGGATAGTCGGCGGGGCCGACCTCTGGGTCACCGAATTCGTGCTCACCTACGACGGGCGCCCGTCCTACACCGTGAGCATCATGGAGTTCAGCGACGGGAAGGTGGCCCGCGAGACTCAGTATTTCGGCGATCCGTTTGAGCCGGGGCCCTCGCGCGCTCAATGGGTCGAGGGGATGCGCTGAAACCTAGCCGGCATCAGAGTGGCGATCCACCGCTCCCTCGTACGGAGCTGCCGGTCGATACGGTCTCGCTCGCTCGTCGTCTCATCGGCAAGATACTGGTGCGGGAGACGGCCGAAGGCCTCGCCAGCGGCCGCATCGTACTGGTCGCCCTGTTCCCCAATCGGCGCGGCCCGCCTTGATCAGAACGTATGGGGAATCCACATGACAGCACCCTTCGCCAAAGCTGCGGCCATCGGAGGCCTGCCAGTGCCAGTCGCTGCGATTGCTTTTTTCACGTCCTGTTCACCCCTGTTTTCTCGACCCGGATTCGAGGAACTCCAATCGGTTGCGCCTGATCTCTTTTCGCCCCTTGCGCACACGCGCGCGGGGAGCACCCGAGATGCCGAGCGGAGGGCGTCGAGATCCGGTGCATAGCATTCGAAGGGCAGCCGTTTGCGCACAACGGCAAGTGCGATACGATCGCGCCGGAGGTGCCGTCTCGCACTTCGAAGACCTCGACCGGTTTGTGAATCAGGTGATGCGGGCTTTTCGCGACCGGGTGACGGCCGTGCGCGCTGCCGCAGGATAAAGGAGACCGTCATGGCAGGAGATGCAAAGGGCGAATTTCGCGGCCTCGCCTATCGCAACGATGCCGCGCTGAAGGCGTGGCTGGCGATGCGGCCCACCGAAGCGGCCCTCGAGCCGGACCTCCCGATCATCGACCCGCACCATCATTTCTGGGACACGCCGCAGCGCGGGCGCTACCTGCTGTCGGAGCTGTTGGCCGATATCGGCGGGGGGCACAATGTCGTGTCGACCGTCTTTCTCGAATGCCGCTCGATGTACCGCAAGGATGGCCCCGCCGAGATGGCGCCGGTCGGCGAGGTCGAGTTCGTCAACGGCATCGCGGCGATGAGCGCCTCAGGCGGCTATGGTCCCTGCCGCGTCGCCGAGGCGATCGTCGGCCACGCCGATCTTACCCTCGGGGCACCGGTGCGCGAGGTATTGGAGGCCGAGATCAGGGTCGGCGGCGGGCGTTTCCGGGGCATCCGCCACGGCGTCTCGTGGGACGGCAACGACGCGATCCAGAAGTTCGCCACCCGCATCGTGCCGCCACACCTGGTGCGCGAGCCCAAATTCCGCGAGGGCTTCGCGCAACTTGCCCCGCTCGGCCTCAGCTTCGAATCCTGGCAATATCATCCGCAATTGCCGGACGCGATCGACCTCGCCCGCGCCTTTCCCGGCACGACGATCATCCTCAACCATGTCGGCGGCGTGCTCGGGGTCGGCCCTTATACCGGCCATCGGCAGGAGATCCTGGCAGGCTGGAAGAAGGACATCGCCGAATTGGCCAAATGCCCCAACGTCATCGTCAAGCTCGGCGGCGTCGGCATGACCTCGTTCGGCTTCGACCTCCACGAGCGCGAGGTGCCGCCGTCCTCCGAACACCTCGCCGCCGCCTGGCGCCAGTATATCGAGCCGTGCATCGAAGCCTTTGGTCCCAATCGCTGCATGTTCGAGAGCAACTTCCCCCCGGACAAGCAGTCGGGCGGCTACACCGAGCTGTGGAACGCGTTCAAGCGCATCACCTCAGGCGCATCGGCTGCGGAAAAGACGGCACTCTACAGCGGCACCGCGGCGCGGGTGTACCGGCTGACGGCGCCCTGATCGTCGATGCCGCTGACGGATAAGCAGGTCATCGTTACCGGCGCCAGTCGCGGCATCGGCGCGGCAACCGCGGTTGCGCTCGGCGCGGCCGGCGCGGTGGTCGTGCTAGCGGCGCGCGACGGGCGTCTCGCGGCGACGGTTGCAGCGCAGATCGTTGCCATGGGCGGCGAGGCCGAGGCCGTCGCCTGCGACGTTTCGGACGGGGCCGCCGTCAAGCAGCTGATCGCCGATGCGCGCCGCCGCTTTGGCCCGATCGACGCCTTGATCAACAATGCCGGCGTCATCGAGCCGATAGCCGACATCGCCGACGGCGATCCGGCCGCTTGGGCTCGCGGCATCCAGATCAACCTTGTCGGCCCCTATAACATGATCCGCGCTGTGCTGCCGGCGATGTTGGCTGCCGGCGCCGGCACCATCGTCAACGTGTCGTCGGGCGCCGCCGACCGGCCGCTCGAAGGCTGGAGCGCCTACTGCGCAGCGAAGGCCGGCTTGGCAATGCTCTCCCGGTCGATCGCGCTGGAAGCCGCCGCCTCGGGCGTGCGGGTCTTCGACTTCCGGCCGGGCACCTGCGACACCGAGATGCAGGCGGCGGTCCGCGCTTCCGGCATCAACCGGGTAAGCCGCATCCCGCGCGAGGCGCTGACGCCGGTCGCCGATCCGGCCCGCGCCATCGTCTATCTCTGCACGCCCGCGGCCGATGATCTGTCGGGGACCAAAGTGTCGCTGACCGACCCGGATTTCCGGCGCCGTATCGGCTTGGCGTGAACCGCCCGGAGGCTCAACCGCGATCGTGCTCCGCCAACGTCAAGCTTGGCGGCGTCGGCGTGACGTCGTTCGGTTTCGACTTCCACGAACGCGACCTGCCGCCCTCGTCCAAGGACCTCGCTGCTGCATGGCGCCTTATCGAGCCCTGCATCGAAGCCTTTGGTCCAAACCGCTGCATGTTCGAGAGCAATTTTCCGCCGGACCGGCAATCGGGCGGCTACAGCGAGCTGGGAACGCGTTCAAGCGCATCACCTCAGGCGCGTCGGCGGCGGAAAAGACGGCGCTCTACAGCGGCACGGCGGCGCGCATCTACCGCATCGCTGCGCCTTGATCCCGCCCGGGCCACTGAAGACCGCGCGAAGCGCCGCTCGGTTTCAGCGATCATCGGTCCGGGGAGGAGAGTCGGAGCCATCGCGGTCCGGTTCAGGGCCGGCCGGGCTCGCGGCGCCCGGACGTTTCCGGCTCACGGCCCAGCCGCCCCACCAGATCAGCGCGCCAATCACGATGAACGGCGCGCCGAAGATGTATTGAATCCCGGTCAGATTTATATCGCCGCCATGACCGCCGGTGTCGCTCAGATCAGCGATCGTCATGCCGACCGTGCAGAGGCCCGACAGCATCGTCAGACCGATGCCGAGGATCATCACCGCCTGTCCGCAGCCGCGCTGCCAACCGGCGGCCAACACCGGCTGCGGTTGCTGGAAATCATCAGCCATCCGAAGTCACCGCCGCTATAGGATCGCCATGCTCATAGCCGTTTCGAGCGGGCGACAGCGGGAATGATGTTGCCGAAGCGGCGCGCCGCGGTAGGGTGTCGGCGCATCTTGGCACTTGGGGGGAGAAAGACATGCGAATTGGGGTGCGGCAAGGCTGGCGGGGAGCGGCTCTGGCGGCGGCAATTTTCGCGTCGATGCCGGGCGTCGCCCATCCGGCCTCGGCGGCGGCGCCGGCGGGCGAGCCGATCAAGATCGGCTTCAGCATGTCCCTGACCGGCGGGCTCGCCGTCAATGGCACTTCGGGGCTCCTGGCGATGCAGATCTGGGCCGAGGACACCAATCAGAAGGGCGGATTGCTCGGCCGCCCGGTCAAGCTCGTCTATTACGACGACCAGACCAACCCCTCGCAGGTGCCCGGCATCTATACCAAGCTCCTCGACGTCGACAAGGTCGACCTCGTCGTCTCGGCCTACGGCACCAACGTCACCGCGCCGGCGCTGCCGGTGATCATCCAGCACAACATGACCTTCATGGGTCTGTTCGCGATGGATGTGAACGAGGAGTTTCATTACCCGAAATACTTCTCGATGCTGCCCGTCGGGCCGGACCCGCGGGCGGCGATCTCCGAAGGGTTCTTCGAGATCATCAAGGCGCAGAAGGAAAAGCTCGGCCTGAAGACGATCGCGCTGGCGGTCGACGACGGCGAGGCGACCCGCAACACCGCCGACGGCGCCCGCGTCAACCTGAAAAAGGCCGGCTTGCAAGTGGTCTACGACAAGACCTACCCGCCGACCACGACCGACTTCACGCCGATCATCCGCGCCATCCAGGCTACCAAGCCCGATGTCGTCTATATCGCCTCCTATCCGCCGGACAGCGTCGGCCTGATCCGCACCATGCACGAGATCGGCCTCGACACCAAAGTCTGCTGCGGCACGATGACCGGGCCGCAGAGCACCTCGATCAAGACCTCGCTCGGGCCGATGCTGAACGGCATCATCACCTTCGATTGGTGGCTGCCGGCAGAGAAGCTTCGGTTTCCAGGGGTCATGGAGTTTCTGCAGCGCTATCAGCAACAGGCCGCGGGCAAAGGCGTCGATCCGCTCGGCTATTATCTGGCGCCGTGGGCCTACGCCGATCTGCAGGTCTTGGGAGAGGCCGTCGAACAGACCAAGACCCTCGATCAGGACAAGATCGCCGATTACATCCGCACCCATACCTTCAAAACCGTCGTCGGAGACGTCGCCTTCGGCGCCAAGGGAGAATGGGCAAAGGCGCGCGTCTTGACCATTCAGTTCCAGAACATCGCCAGCACCAATGTGGACGATTTCCGCGACGGCAAGGGCGAGGTCGTGCTGTGGCCGGATGAATACAAGGCCGGCGAGCCGATCCTGCCCTATTCCGAGGTCAAGCACTGAGCCTCGCCGTTCGCCGTCAGGCGGCGGCGAGCTGGCGTGGGCGATAGATCGCGATGTGGGCGATGCGCGCGACCGGGGTCGACGCGCCGGCATAGACCAGCACATCGGCCTCGACAAAGCGGTGGCCCTTTCGCTCGTAATTGGCAGTGACCAGCGCCCGCGCCGACAATTCGTCGCCAACATGCGCGGCCGCGAAGTGCTCTACCCTGCTGCCGACATGCATCCACGGCCCCAGCACGACATTATGGCGCAGCACCCAGTTGCCGAAATGCAGGATCGTGCCCGGATGGACGAGGCCTTGGGCCGCATAGAGCGCCGAGGTCTCGCGCACGTCGCGCAGATATTGATCGGCGAATTCGCGGGTAATCCGCAACGGCAGGGCGGCGAGCCGGGTCCCGACGGCGAGCGTCGTCTCGTCGGCCGGCGGCCGGTCGCGTTCGGCCGGCGGCCTCGGCGCTTCGGCAAAACCGGCGGGCGCCGGGGCTGGTGCGGCGGGCAGCGCGGCCAGGCCGGTCACGCACAGCTCGCCGCGGCTTTCGACCCGCAGGTCGAGCCCCGCCGGGGTTTCCGCCGCGGTCACGATCGCGGTCTCGCCGTCATAGACCGGCTTCATCAGGCGGCACTCGGCGGTGCCCCGTTCGAGCCAGGCGCGGCCCCACCGCTCTACCGGGAGATGCGCCATATAAGCATAGACGTCGACCCCCGGCACCAGGCCGCCCGCGAAGCCGAACCGGCGCGCGACCGCGTCGTCGTGGATCTTGTTCTCCGATGCCTTCGCGGCGTTGAAGGCGGTCACGCGATAGGGGCCGAGGGGCGATTCGGGCATCGCTCGGTTTCCTTTGCTCGGATATAAACGCCAGCCTTAGGCTTGCACCGGCGCGCCGCCCGCGCAATCCCCTCCCGAGCCCGAGGCGATTATGGACACCCATCTTCCCGAGTACGAGCTCTATGCGATCCGCTATGCCGAGCGCGAGGCGCGGCGCGCCGACCATTTCATCGGCGGCGACCCGCATGACGGGCCGATGCCGATGGATTATTTCGTCTGGGCGGCGATCGGGCCGCAGCGCAGCTTTGTGATCGACACCGGCTTTACCGCCGAGGTCGCCGCGGCGCGCGGGCGGCGGCATCTGCGCTGCCCGGCCGAGTCGCTCTCGCTCGTCGGGCTCGACCGCGGCACCGTCGCCGATGTGATCCTGACCCATATGCATTACGACCATGTCGGCACCTTCCACCGTTTCCCGGCGGCGCAATTCCATCTGCAGGAGACCGAGCTGCACTACACGACCGGGCACTACATGCGCCATGCGCACCTCGCCCGCTCGTTCGAGGTCGAGGATGTGGTGGGCCTCGTGCGGCTGAACTTCGCCCGGCGGGTCAGGCTCTACAGCGGGCCCGTCGAGTTGGCGCCGGGGATCACTTTGCACCCGGTCGGCGGCCACACGCCGGGAATGCAGTTCGTGCGCGTGCATACCAGCCGCGGCTGGGTCGTCCTCGCTTCCGATGTCAGCCATTACTACGAGAACATGGAGGCGGGCCGGCCCTATACGGCGGCCTTCCACGTCGGCGAGATGCTCGACGCCTACGATACCTTGCGCGCCCATGCGCCGAGCCCGCGGCACATCGTGCCCGGCCATGATCCGCTCGTCATGCGGCGCTACCCAGCGCCGCGCGCCGACCTCGAAGGTGTGGTCGTCCGCCTCGATGTCGACCCGCAGGACTGACCGACTTTCATGAGCTATGCGGTCAAGGAGATCTTCTACACGCTGCAAGGCGAGGGCGCGCAGAGCGGGCGGCCGTCAGTGTTCTGCCGATTTGCCGGCTGCAATCTATGGTCGGGACGAGAAGAGGACCGGGCGCGCGCGGTGTGCTCGTTCTGCGACACCGACTTTGTCGGCACCGACGGCAGCGACGGCGGCCGCTACCCCGATGCCGCCGCCCTGGCGGGCCGGATTGCCGAGCATTGGCCGCAGGCCGAGCCGGCGCGGTTTGTCGTATGCACTGGCGGCGAGCCCTTGCTCCAGCTCGACCCGCCGCTGATCGACGAGCTGCATCTGCACGGGTTCGAGATCGCGGTCGAGACCAATGGCACGATCCTGCCGCCGCCGGGCCTCGACTGGGTGTGCGTCAGCCCGAAAGCCGGCGCCGCGCTCGTTGTCAGAGCCGGCGACGAGTTGAAGATCGTCGTGCCGCAGCCGGGGCTAAACCCGCTCGATTTCGCCGGTCTCGCCTTTCGCCGTTTTTCGGTGCAGCCGATGGACAGCCCCGCCCGCGCCCACAACACTCGATTCGCGCTAGCCTTCTGCCGCGCCCACCCGCAATGGCAATTGAGCCTGCAAACCCACAAGCTGATCGGCTTCCGGTAGGTTGGTTTCTGAGGGCCGCGAGGCAGTGGTCATCGTCGGCCGTGCTTCTGTCCCTGAAGGCCACCCTGTCATGCTCCTCGAGCAGCAGCACGCACCGCTCGTGGCCGGAATCGATCTCCAACCGGCGGCTTTCGGCACGCAGGGCGATCAAATATGCCATAGCCGCGGCAAGCGCGGCGCCAAGCCGATCGCCGCACGGCGAAAATGGCAGGCAAGCTCCGCATAGGCTCGCCGCAGCAGCGATGCGTCGGTCGCGAGCCAGCGGGCAATGACCAGACCCGCGATCGCCGTCACGCCGCCTCGCAGTCCATCCGTGACGCTCGCCGACTGAACCGCGCGGGCGCCGTCGAGAAAATTGTCCGGGTCTTCAGCGGATGGCGCCAAAATCATCGTCGCGAATGCCGCGGCCCCGTCAAAACAGGCAGGATGGTCGACAATGCCGGCGACCTCCCCATCAAGATGCAGTGCATCCCCCCACACCAGCTCGCCGGCGCGCCGCACCTCCCACACTTCATGGAGGGACCCCGCGACAAAGCGTTCGCCGCGGGCGCGACGTCCGAAAATGACGATGTCGCCGCCGAGAAAGCCGGCACCCGGCATCAGCTCGATCGCCGTCTCACGCCTCAGGCGGGCGCCGTCGAACAGGATTGTTTCCAGCGGCAGGAATTCGAGCGCACCGGCAGCGCCGACCGCCAGAGACTGGCGCACAACCGTCGTCGGCCCCTTCGAGCGATAGATCTTTTCCGCCGCCGAGGCGGTGACGTGCGCGACGGCACCCGGATCGAGACAGACCTCGATGGTGAGGCGGTCGCCGCCGACCAAACCGCCCGACGTCGTGACCAGGACGGCCTGTACCGGATCGCCCGCCCACGGCGTCGGAAACAACACACGCAGCGGGTCTGATTGGTAAAGATGGGCGAGCCGGGTAATCCCGTTTCGGTACGCGAAGCCGATTTCGGCGGTGCCTTCGGTCAATAGCCGAGAGCCAACCCGTCCTTGCGCGGCTCGGAGCCGCCGATCAGGGCGCCACGCGCATGGTCTATCCAGATCGCCTGACAGCCGCCGAGCGGCACTTCCTGCGGCGCGATCTGGTGGCCGCGGCGCGCCAGATCGGCGACGATCGGCTGCGGTAAGGCGCGCTCGACCTGCAACACCCCGTTGAGGGCGAGGATGCGCGGCGCCTCGGCGGCCTGCTGCGGGTCCATGCCGCGGTCGAGCAGGCGGTGGATGAAATGGGCGTGGCCCATCGCCTGGTAATGCCCGCCCATGACCCCGAACGGCATCACCGCGCGGCCGTCCTTGACCAGCATGCCCGGAATGATCGTGTGCAAGGGCCGCTTGCCCGGCGCGATCGCGTTGGGGTGGCCGGGGATGGTGCGGAAGCCGGTGCCGCGATTGTGCAGCAGGACGCCGCTCTCCGGCGCCAATATGCCGCTGCCGAAGCCCGAGAACAGCGAGTTGATGAACGAGCAGGCATTGCCGTCGCGGTCGACGACACAGAGATAGACGGTGTCCTTGTGCTCGATCTCGGCCCAGTCCCGGCCGGGCAAGGTCTGGTCGAGGCGGATCGCGCGGCGCGTGCGCTCGGCCCGCTCCTCCGACAGAAAGGCCGCAACATCGACCGGGACATGCTCCGGATCGCAGATAAAATTGTCGCGCACCTGATAGGCCGCCTTGTTCGCTTCGGCCAACAGGTGATAGCGGTCGGCCTCGCCAAACGCGTCGCCGTCGAGAGCATAGCCCGCGAGCGTTCGCAGCATCATCAGCGCGGCCATTCCCTGACCGTTCGGAGGACACTCATAGACGTCATGGCCGCGGTAGGAGGTCGTGATCGGCTCGACCCAGTTCGAGCGCTGCGCGGCGAAATCCTCCTCCTCGTGCAGCCCGCCCAGGGCCTTCAGCCGGCCGAGGATGTCGCGCATGACCGCGCCATCGTAAAAGGCTTCGCGGCCTTCGCGGGCGATCCGGCGCAAGGTGCGGGCGAGCGGCGGGTTTCGCATCTTGTCGCCCGGTGCGGGCGGCCTGCCACCGGGCAGGAACAGCGCTGCGGTCACCGGATCTCGCAGCTTCGCCTCGCCCCGCGCCCAGTCGGCGCCGACGCGCGGCGTCACCACATAGCCGTCCTCGGCCGCGCGCGCCGCCGGCTCGAGCAGTTCGGCGAGCGGCCGGGTACCGTATTCGCGGTTGAACACGCACCACGCATCGACCGCGCCCGGCACCGTCACGGCATGCGGCGTCGGCACCTCGATTTCCTTTATTCCGTTCTCGACATACCATTCGACGGTGGCCTTGGCCGGAGCGCGCCCCGAGCCGTTGAGGGCCACCGGCAGCGCGCCGCCGCGCGAATAGAGGATAAAGCAATCGCCGCCGATCCCGGTGCTCTCCGGCTCGACGACGCATTGCACCGCGACCGCGGCGATCGCCGCGTCGGCCGCGTTGCCGCCCGCCCGCAGCACGTCGAGCGCGGTCAGCGTCGCCAGCGGATGCGAGGTCGCCGCCATCCCATTCGCCGCCATCGCCGCCGAGCGGCCGGGAATATTGAAGTCGCGCATGCGCCCTCTTCCTCGATCTTGCGCAATTCGCCCGCCGGTCGGGCAACCCTGGCCGGCGGGCTTCACGCTTGCCGGCACTAATGCACGGTCCTACCGTGCCGGTCAATTCGGGCTCTTGAAAGAAGAATGGACAATGGACGGGATATTGACGCCCTTGCACTTTCCGGCCGCGACCGCGCCGGCCGCGGGCGAGACGCGGCCGATTGCCCCCGGAGTCGAATGGGTGCGGATGCCGCTGCCCTTTGCGCTCGACCACATCAATTTGTGGTTGCTCGAGGACGGCCCCGGCTGGACGATCGTCGATGCCGGCTACGCGACGGCGCAGACCAAGGGGTTGTGGGAGCGGATCTTCACCGAACGTCTAGGCGGGCGGCCGGTGACGCGGATCATCGTCACCCATTTCCACCCGGATCATATCGGGCTCGCGGGCTGGCTCTGCGAGCGTTGGCAGGCGCCGATGTGGATCACCGAGAAGGAATGGCTCCATGCCCGCGTGATGAGCCGGGGCAGCGAGGATTTCGTGCCGCTGCGGCGCGAATTCGGCCGCCGCGCCGGGCTCGACCCGGCGTCGAGCGAGCTCTTCGGCGACCGCGAGAAGAGCTATCGCCGCGGCGTCCCCTCGGTGCCGCCGTCTTTCCGCCGGATCGCGGACGGAACGATGCTGACGATCGGTGGGCGGGAATGGCGCGTCGTCGTCGGGGAGGGCCACGCTCCCGAGCTTGCCTGCCTTTACTGCGCCGAGACCGGCGTCTTGATCTCGAGCGACCAGGTCCTGCCGAGGATATCGCCCAACGTCAGCGTTCAGGCACACGAGCCCGAGGGCGACCCGCTCGCGTGCTTTCTGCGCTCGCTTGAAAAGCTGCGCACTGCACTCCCGCCCGAAACGCTGGTGCTGCCGTCGCACAACCTCCCGTTCTTCGGGCTACACACGCGGCTCGACGAGCTCGCCCTGCATCACCAAGCGCGCTGCGACGAGGTGCTCGCCGCCTGTGTGGTGCCGCAAAGTGCCGTCGACTTGCTGCCGGTCCTGTTCCGACGGCCCCTAGACCAGCACCAGACGGCGTTTGCGCTTGGCGAAACCCTCGCCCACTTGCATTATCTGATCGGGCGCGAACAGCTCGACCGCGGACTCGGAGCCGATGGCGTCCACCGTTTCATCTGCCCATCCGGATAAATGGGCTGAAGCAGAACAGGGAGGAGGCAATGGTCCAGGGGAAGATTTCTCGAGCC
>CAWAFE010000043.1:40000-144241 GCA_963781215.1 uncultured Alphaproteobacteria bacterium | reverse complement strand
GACATGAGAGTGGTCGGAGCCGAGTATGGTGACCGTTTGGCCGCGATCGCCGGTGATCGAAGCCGGCCGCTGAAGCATCTGCAGCGGACCCGGATTGTCCTGTTCTCGGCGGATCGGCTGCCGGTCATCGAAGTCGCGCGGCGCGCCGGGGTCAGCCGTCCGGCGGTGGGCGCTGGCAGCGCCGCTATGCCGAAGCTGGGGTGGAGGGTTTGCAGCGCGACAAGACCCGGCCTCCCGGCGCGCGATCCCGATGCGGTCGGGACCGACCACGTCGCCTATGCCTACAACAACCTCGGCGAGCTGTTGTCGACCTATCGTCGGCTGAAGGCGGCCGGCATCTTGCCGCATTGGCCGATCAACCATGGCGTCACCACGTCGATGTATTACCGGGATCCCGACAACAACCGGGTCGAACTGCAGATCGACAATTTCGCGACGCCGGCGGAGCTCGACGGCTATTTCCACAGCCGGACCTTTGCCGAGAACCCAGTCGGCGTGACCTACGATCCGGAAGAGCTGTGCCGCCGCTACGAAGCCGGCGAGGCGATGGCCGATCTGCTGCGCATCCCGCCGATGCCCGAGGGCAAGACCCCCTGGGACATGCTGTCGAGCCACTGATCGGTTCTAGCTAGAGTGTCGAGCCACTGATCGGTTCTAGCTAGAGTGTAGAGTGACCATCCCAGGTCGCGGCGGCCCTGTCCAAAGTATGAGCGCCCGGAGCTCCCCCCGCTACAATGGGTCGGCGATTTAGCGATCGCGTGGCCCGCCCGCCGCTCGTTCCGGCAGGCGCTTCGGGACTTGAAAGCTTTGCGTGGGGGCTGCCCGGAGGCGTGCTGCTCAGGGTTGCCGCCGTGCCGGTATTTTCCCTCGGGATTTAGAGAGGAATATCCCAGATGTCGCGGGCGTAGCCGGCGATCGTGCGGTCGGAGGAGAACCAGCCCATCCCGGCGATGTTCAGGATGGCGGCTCGAGCCCAGCCCGCGGGCGACCGCCACAGTTCGTCGACCCGCTGCTGAGCGGCGCGGTAGGCGGCGAAATCGGCCGCCACCATATAGCGGTCGCCGTGCCGCAGTCCGTCGACGAGCTTTTCGTAACGGCCCGGATCATCGGCGGAGAACACTCCGCCCGCCAAAGCATCGCAGACTTCGGCGAGATCGCTCGCCGCGGCGATGGCGCCGTCGCCGTCGAGGCCGGCTCGACCACGCTCCGCCACCTCCTCCGCGCGCAGGCCGAAAATAAAGATGTTGTCCTCGCCGATGCGCTCGCGAATTTCGAGATTGGCGCCGTCGAGGGTGCCAATGGTCAAGGCACCGTTCAGCGCCAGCTTCATGTTGCCGGTGCCCGAGGCCTCGGTCCCGGCGGTCGAGATCTGCTCCGACAGATCGGCGGCGGGGATGATCGTCTCCGCCAGGCTGACATTGTAGTTCGGCAGGAACACGACCTTTAGCCGTCCGCCGACCATGAGGTCGCCGTTGACCACCCGGGCGACGTCGTTGGCCAGCTTGATGATCAATTTCGCCTGTACATAGCTCGGCGCCGCCTTCCCCGAGAAAATCTTGACGCGCGGGACCCAGTCCCGCTCCGGCTCGGCTCGGATCGCCTGATAGCGGGCGATCGTATCCAGGAGGTTGAGGAGCTGGCGCTTGTATTCGTGGATGCGCTTGATGTGAACATCGAACAGGACGCCGGGGTCAATGCGCAGTCCCAACCGTTCGCCTACGATGCGGGCAAGCACCGATTTATTGGCTCGCTTCACCGCGGCCAGGCGTTCCTGCAACGACGGATCGTCGGCCTGCTCGACGAGGCGATGCAACGCCATGGGATCGTCGAGGATCTCGGCGCCGCAGGCCGCGCATAGGAGCTGGGTCAGGCGCGGATTTGCCTGGTGGAGCCAGCGCCGGAACGCAATCCCGTTGGTCTTGTCGATGATGCGGTCGGGATAGAGGTGGTGAAATTGGCTGAACACCGTTTGGCGCATCAGCTCGGTATGCAGCACCGAAACCCCGTTGGTCCGGTGCGAGCCGAGAAAGGCGAGGTGCCCCATCCTGACCCGCCCTCCGTCCGCGCCGTCGATCAGAGAAACCGCCGCGAGAAAATCGGCGTCCACGGGCTCCTGCCGCCTGACCCGATCGAGATGGTCCTCGTCGATCGCGCGGATGATTTCGAGATGCCGCGGCAGCAGGCACTCGAACAGCGCCAGCGGCCAGCTCTCCAGCGCCTCGGGCAATAGCGAGTGGTTGGTGTAGGAGAATACCGCCTGGGTGACCGTCCATGCCGCCTCCCAGCGGACATGGTGCAGATCGACCAGGATACGCATCAGTTCGGCGATGGCGATGCTCGGATGCGTGTCGTTGAGCTGGATCGCGGCGCGCTCGGGCAGGGTATAGATGCTGCCGTAAGTGCCGATGTGCCGACGCACCAGGTCCTGAACCGATGAAGAAACGAAGAAATACTCTTGGCGCAGCCGCAGCTCGCGCCCGGACGGCGCCTCGTCGCTGGGGTAGAGGATCTTCGAGATCGCCTCGGCCCGCATCTGTTCCACCAGCGCCCCGGTGTGGTCGCCGCTGTTGAACATGTCGAGCCGCAGCGGGTCGGCCGCGCGCGCCGACCACAGCCGCAGCGAGTTGACGTGCCGCCCGCGCCATCCGACGATCGGAGTGTCGTAGGCGACGGCCTCGATCGTCTCCTCCGGCCGCCAGACCGAGCGCGCCCGGCTGTCGGGCGACGCTCCTCTTTCGACATGGCCGCCATAGCCGACGTCGTAGATCACCTCGGGCCGCGCGAATTCCCACGGATTGCCAAATGACAACCACTGCTCCGGATGCTCCTGCTGCCAGCCGTCCTTGATGACCTGGCGAAAGAGCCCATGGTCGTAACGGATGCCATAGCCGCAGGCCGGGATCCCCAGCGCTGCCATGCTGTCCATAAAGCAGGCCGCGAGCCGGCCGAGCCCGCCATTACCAAGAGCCGCATCCGGCTCGGCGGCGCGGACGCGGTCGAGATCGACGCCGAGGTCGCCGAGGGCGGTGCGGACGACATCGTTGAGCCGCATATTGTCGACGACATCGTTTAGCAGCCGCCCGATCAGGAACTCCAGCGACAGGTAATAGACCTGCTTTCGCCCCCGCGCCCGGATCGCCCGGTCGGCGGCGAGCCAGCGATGGATGACCCGGTCGCGCAGGGCGAGCGCCGTCGCCACGAACCAGTCCCGATCGGTCGCCGCCGCCGCGTCCTTGCCGACCGCCACCGTCAGCTTGACGAGCACCGCCGCCCGGAATTCCCGGACCTCCTCGTCACTCGGCGGCGCGTCCGCGATCGCGGCCAGCGCCCCCACTGCGGCAATGCTCGGTTCCCTGCTGAGCGTCGACATCGCGGCCTATGGTTAGAGAAAGGATCTTAGGGTTACGTTACGATCCACTGCTTCCGCAATGTCCGTGCCAAGACCGGCGCCAGCTTACGAAGTTCCCACACGACTTGTGACCGCGCGCCGATGGCGGGGGCGAATCCGATCGGGACCCGTCGCGCCCGGAAATTAGGAAACGGTTGTCGGTCCCCGCTATTCCGAGGCGGAGCCGAACCGGTTCCGCCGGCGATCCCCGAATTGACGAGCACCGAGCGCCGACCGCGATAGTGCGGTAGGATGGATTGAGCACAGCGAAGGCCATCCTATCCATTCACAAAACAAAGGACGGAGCCATGCAGTACAAACGGATCTCGGCCGATTGCCACCTCGACCTGCCGTGGCTGCCGCCGGAATTGTTCGTTTCAGAGGCAAAGCGCGAATTGAAGGAGCGCATGCCTTTTGTCGAGGACGGTCCGGACGGCCCGCGCTGGGTGACCAGGGCCGGGGTGTTCATGGGCATTCCGGGTGCGGTCGGCTCGGTCGGCGCGCCCTTTGTTCCCGGCCAGAACTATCGCGTCGACAAGATGGCCGGCACCGGCCTCTACGAAGCCGGCAAACGCGGCGAGCGCCGCCCCGGCGACCCGCACCTTCGCGTCAAGGAGATGGAGAAGGACGGGGTCGATGCCGAGATCATCTTCGGCATCCTCGGTGTCGCCTCGCGGGTGCGCGACCATGAAGCCGCCAACGAGATGTTGCGCATCTACAACGATTGGCTCCGTGATTTCTGCCGTTATTATCCCGAGCGTCAGATCGGCCTCGCCTGCCTGCCCTATGGCGACATCGAGGCCGCGGCGAAGGAGGTCTACCGCGTCGCCAGGCTCGGCCTCAAAGGGCTCGAATTGTCGTGCTCGTGGGACATGGAGCCAATGTGGCACCCGGTCTGGGAGCCGTTGTGGAAGGCGGTCAACGATGTGCAGCTGCCGCTCCACTTCCACACCTTCCCGGCGGTGCCGGCGAGCGTGCGCGCGCAATTGACCGGCCAGCTTCGCCGCACCGCGCAATTCACCAGCGTCGCCGGGTTCCAGATGAACCTCATAAACATATCCGACGAGCTTCTTGTCGTGGCCGCCCCTCTGGAGCGCCGGAAAGCCGAGCTCCTGGTATAGCTTGACGGCCTCGGCCATCGCTCCGACGCGGAGCGTGTAGGTTCGCATTTCGTAGACAGCCATCGCAGCTCACCTCTCCATCGGGAAACACGCGATGATATATCCTATTTCCGACGCTGGCTGACGTGATCCGGAAGAAGGCGTCAAAGCCACAATCGGCGGCCGTACCGGCAGCCAAGCGAGCAAAAACAGGTAATTCAACCGGAGAAAAACGTCTGTCTGCTGATTCGCTGCAGAAGCGGCAAGGCGCGGCTACTCATCGACCGACGGGTGCACATCCGGGAATCCCCCGGCAGGATGGCGAAAGGAAGGTGATGGCGGAAATACGGGTGCGCAGCGAGATTGCCGGCTCGGTCTGGAAAATCGAGGTCAGAGTTGGCGACCGGGTGGCCGAGGACGAGCCCCTGCTGATCCTCGAATTGATGAAGATGGAAATCCCGCTGCTGTCGCCCGGCAACGGCGTGGTCATGCAGATCCTGGTCGAGGAAGGCCAGCCGATCGCCGAGGGCGATGTCGCCGTAATCCTCGGATGATCTCCGAGATACGGGCGGCGCGGGCGGCCGGGCGTCTGCCAAGCCCGGCACGCCTCACACCGGCGTCAAATTCTGGCCCTTCAGCGGCAATGAGCGGATGCGCCTGCCGGTTGCGGCGAAGATCGCGTTGCATAGGGCCGGGGCCAGCGGCGGCATCGGCGGCTCGCCACCGCCGCCCCAGAAGCCCCCGCTTGGCGCCAGCACGGTCTCTATTACCGGCATGCCGTCGAGCCGCAGCATCTCGTAATCATCGAAATTCGATTGCTGGACGCGGCCGTTTTCGATTGTGATCAGGCCGTAGAGCGCCGCGGTCAGGCCGTAGACGATGGCGCTTTCGGTCTGCGCGCGCAGGATCGCCGGGTTGACGACATGGCCGGTGTCGACCGCGGCCACGACCCGGTGCACGCGCACCTCGCCCTTGGCCCCGACCGAGGCACGACCACCTGATCGGCCCGGTTTCGGGTTGACTTGACGCCAACCGGCAAGGACGGTTGGGCGATGGCTCTCTCGGCAAAGCATCTGGAAGCCGATGTGCTGGTCGTCGGAGCCGGCGGCGCCGGAATGTATGCCGCGGTCGCCGCTGCGCGGGCCGGGGCGGAGAAGGTGCTGCTGGTCGACAAGAACCTCGTCGGCCGCGGCGGTGCCACGATCATGGCGCAGATGACGGTGGCGGCCGCACTCGCCGAGGAATTCGCCGATGACCGGGAATTGCACCTCGCCGACACGCTCGCCTCCGGCCGCGGGCTGTGCGACGAGGGCCTCGCCGCGATCCTCTGCCGCGAGGCGCCCAACCGCATCCGGGAGATGGATGGCTGGCGCGTCGGCTGGGCGCGGCGCGGCGACGGCCATATCGCGCAGGTCGCTGCACCCGGCCATTCGCGGCCGCGCTGCTGCTATGTCGATTTCCTGAATACGGGACCAGCGGTCGCCGCAACCGATCGCGGCCAAATCGGTCGTCGTCGCGACCGGCGGCCTGACCCGGATCTTCCGCCGCAACAGCGCCTCGGCGAACATGGGCGGCGACGGCTATGCCCTGGCGCTCGCCGCCGGCGCCGAGCTTGCATGTGCTCCGCCGCTTCGCTCGCCTGCAAAAAGGCGCCGGGCGGGAACGGGACGGCGACGCCGGACAGCACCACGCGGACCGGGCGGCGCTCGGCGACGAGGATCTCCTCGGCCGGCGAGCGCCAGACAATGCGGGCGAGGTCGCGCGTCTCGGCAAATTCCGCCAGCGTTTCGAGCGCTGCGAGCCCCGGCCGTTCCTGCATTGCCAACAGCAGATCGACGCCGCTGTCGGCGCGGGTCAGCGTGGCCTCGGCTGATCCGCCCGGCGCCAGCAGGTCGCAGGCGAGACGCCGCAGCGGGCCGAGGAGGTCGAGCAGCGGCGGCTCCAGCACCAGGCAGGCCCGCAGATCGACGAGATCGTGGCGAAACCGCTCGCGAAACCCGATCACGGCCGGCTGCCGCGGATCGCGCGGCCGTATCAGGCCGAGCCGCGCCCGCCGGCGCGCTGGTGGCATGATTCGCAGCGGGCGGACGACGCCGGGGTCGATCCCGTTCGTGCGCAAGGTGTTGCGCAATGCGTCGAGCTTGACCTCCCGATAGACCGCCGGATCGAGATGCTGCAGCGCGCAGCCGCCGCAGCGGCCAAAATGCGGGCATGGCGGCAGGGCGCGCCCCGGCCCGGCCGCGATGAGCTCGATCATGCGCCCCTCGCACCCGCCGCCACGGCGGGCGCCGAGCCGGGCGCGTACCCGGTCGCCCGGCACCGTGAACGGCACAAAGACCGGCTCGCCCCGCCATCGGGCGACGCCGTCGCCGCCGGCCCCGATCCGTTCGACCGAGAGCTCGACCTCCGCCGCCACCTCAACCGCCCGCGGGGCCGGGGAAGAGCTCGCCCGTCCACCCCATCAGCCGGTAGGCGAGGAGGCCGACCCACTCCTTTCCGGCGGTCGTGGTGCTGCCCAACCCGTCGAGCAGGTTGAAGCTCGGCCGCAGTCCGGTCGAGGGATCGATCTTGAAATCGACCGGATAGGGGATGACCGCCCAACCCACGCCGCGGAACGAGGCGACGGCGCGCGGCATGTGAAAGGCCGAGGTGACGAGGACCCAGCTCTCGCCGGGTCTGGGCCGGATCAGATCCTTGGCGAAGTCCGCGTTCTCGTGAGTGCTGCGTGAGCGCTCCTCGAGAATGATACGGGCGGGAGCGATCCCCTCGTCGAGCACAAAGGGCAGGCTCGCGCGCGCCTCCGGGTTCCCGACCGGAAAGATCTCGCCCTCGCCGCCGATCAGCACGAGCTTCGCCTCGGGATGCCGGCGGGCGAGCGCCACCCCGGCCAATACCCGCGCCACCGAACCGTTGAACACCGTCTCGCCGTAATAAAGCGACAGCCGCGGGTCGACCGCACCGCCTAGCACGAGAATTCCGTCGATCTTCTCGGGCAGACTTGTCGGTCGCGGAAACCGTTCTTCGAGTGCCAACAGCATCGCCGCGCCGAGCGGCGTCACCGCGAGCACGAGGAAACCGAGCGCAGCGAGGCCGATCAACATCCTGCCGCGCCGGCCACGCGAAGAAAGCAGCAGCAGAAATCCGGCGAGGAGGCACAACAGCAGCAAATTGCCGGGCTGCAGCAGCGCCCAGACGACCTTGCCGAAGACGAAGATCATCCCCTCCTCGCTGCGGCAAGAATCTCCTGCCCCGGACCTCGCGGCGAGCCTATGATGCGGCCGTCGGGCATAGCGGCAAAAGCGGGTCCATCCTGATGAGCGACATCCATCATTATATCAACGGCAACCGGGTCGACGGCACGAGCGGGCGCGGGGGCGACGTCTACAACCCGGCGACTGGCGAGAAGATCCGCCGCGTCGCGTTCGCTTCCGGCGGCGAGGTCGACCGCGCGGTAGAGGCCGCCGCCGCCGCCTTCCCCGGCTGGGCCGCGACCCCGCCGCTGACCCGCGCGCGCATTCTGTTCAAGTTTCTCGAGCTTTTGAACCGCGATCACGACGCGTTGGCGCGCGTCATCTCGGAGGAGCACGGCAAAGTCTTCTCCGACGCCCAGGGCGAAATCACCCGCGGCCTTGAAGTCGTCGAGTTCGCCTGCGGCATCCCGCATCTGTTGAAGGGCGAGTTTACCGAGCAGGTCGGGCGCGGCATCGACAGCTGGTCGGTGCGCCAGCCGCTCGGCGTGTGCGCCGGCATCACGCCCTTCAACTTCCCGGCGATGGTGCCGATGTGGATGTTCCCGATGGCGCTCGCCTGCGGCAACAGTTTTGTGCTGAAGCCGTCCGAGCGCGACCCCTCGGCCGGGATCAAGATCGCCGAATTGCTGACCGAGGCCGGCCTGCCGCCGGGCGTCTTCAACGTCGTCAACGGCGACAAGGAAGCGGTCGACGCGATCCTGCATCACCCGGGGATCAGCGCGGTCAGCTTTGTCGGTTCGACCGCGATTGCCGAATACATCTATACGAACGCCGCCGCGGCCGGAAAGCGGGTGCAGGCGCTGGGCGGCGCCAAAAACCACATGGTTGTAATGCCCGACGCCGATCTCGACATGGCGACCGACGCGCTGATGGGGTCGGCCTATGGTGCGGCCGGCGAGCGCTGCATGGCGATCTCGGTGGCGGTCGCGGTCGGCGGGGTCGGTGACAGGCTGATGGACAAGCTGGTGCCGCGGGTGCAGGCGCTGAAGATCGGCCCCGGCACCGATCCCGAAGCCGAGATGGGCCCCCTCGTCACCCGCCAGCATCTCGACAAGGTCAATTCCTACGTCGATCTCGGCGTCAAGGAAGGGGCAAAGCTGGTGGTCGATGGCCGCGGGCTCAAATTGCAGGGCTACGAGAACGGCTTCTTCCTCGGCGGCTGCGTCTTTGACGAGGTCAGGCCCGAGATGCGGATCTACAAGGAGGAGATTTTCGGGCCGGTCTTGTCGGTCGTGCGCACGCCCGATTTCGACACTGCCGCCAAGCTCGTCAGCGACCATGAATACGGCAACGGCACCGCAATCTTCACCCGCGATGGCGACGCCGCCCGCGAGTTCGCCAATCGTATCCAAATCGGCATGGTCGGCATCAACCTGCCGATCCCGGTGCCGATGGCCTTCCACAGCTTCGGCGGCTGGAAGCGCTCCTTGTTCGGCGACATGGCGGTCTACGGCCCCGAGGGCGTGCGCTTCTATACGCGCCTCAAGACGATGACCGCCCGCTGGCCGACCGGCGTGCGCGCCGGCGCCGAATACGTAATGCCGACGATGCGATAGAGGGGCCCCCCGCGCCGCTTCCGTACCCTATGGCCAGGCCGCCAGCGGCGGCAGCGACATCAGGATCGCTTCGGGGTTGCCGCCGGTCTTGAGGCCGAATTGGGTGCCGCGGTCGTATAAAAGGTTGAATTCGACATAGCGGCCGCGGCGGACGAGCTGATGGCGGCGCTGTTCTTCGGTCCACGGGAGGCGCATCCGCGTCCGCACGATCGAGGAATAGACGTCGAGGAACGCCTCGCCGACCGATCGCAGAAAGGCGAAGTCTCGCTCCCAATCGCCGCTGTCGAGGTAATCGAAGAAGATGCCGCCGGCGCCGCGTGGTTCGTTGCGGTGCTTTATCAGGAAATATTCATCGCACCACGCTTTGAAGCGGGCGTGGCAATCGGGGTCGTAGGCGGCGCAGGCCTCTGCCAGCGCGGCATGGAATTCGCCGACAGCGGCGGCGTCCGGGTAGATCGGGGTCAAGTCGGCGCCGCCGCCGAACCAGGATTTGGCGGTGACGATGTGGCGGGTGTTCATATGTGCGGCCGGAACCAGCGGCGAGCTCATATGGGCGACCAGCGAGATCCCCGCGGCCCAGAACCGCGGGTCCACGGTGGCGCCCGGAATGTCGTTGCGGAATTCGGGGGAAAATTCGCCTGACACGGTCGAGATGTTGACGCCGACCTTTTCGAAGACCCGCCCGCGCATCACCGCGATCGTCCCGCCGCCGCCGCCCGGACGCTGCCATTCCTGGCGCTCGAAACGACCGGGGGGGCCGGCCTCGGGCCGTTCCCCGGCGAATTCGTCCTCGATCGCTTCGAAACCCGCGCAGATGCGGTCGCGCAATGCGGCAAACCACGCCTCGGCCCGGCCGCAGCGGTCGGGGTCGGGAGGGAAGGGAATGCCGACTTCGCTCATCGCTCGGGAAGCAGGCCGGTTTGCCGCAGCGCCTCGGCGAGTGCTACCGCACCGGCCAGCGCGACGTTGAGGGATCGCGCGGGCGGGCGCAAGGGGATCGCGACCCGCGCCGTCGCGGCACCGTGCACGGCCTCCGGCACGCCGGCGCTCTCTCGGCCGAGAAGGAGCGTGTCGCAGGCCATGAAGCCGAAACGGTACAGCGCCATATCGCCGGCGGTCGTCAGCAGCACGAGCCGCGAGCGCGGATCGCGGCCGGCGAGGAACACGTCCCACGAGGCATGACGCCGCAAGGTCAGCATTGCGCCGTAATCGAGGAGCGCGCGTCGTAAGCGCCGGTCGTCGAGCAAAAAACCGCATGGCTCGATCAGGTCGACCGGCACGCCAAAGCACGCCGCCAGCCGCAGCAGGGCCCCGGTGTTCTGCGGAATGTCCGGCTCGAACAAGGCGAGGCGCATCGAACCTCCCGGGCCGGGGTTCTCAGGCGCGGCCGGGTGCATTATACGAGTGTCGTCTCGACCTGCGATTTATGCGGCAGTCTGTCGCATAGTTCGCCTTCTTCAACAGTATAGCTTCCGGCGGCTGCCGTACCGGATGGGATTTTGCGGAAGGAAGAGGCTCTTTTATGACCGATTTGGCGCACCAGAACGCCACCGAAGCGCATCCGGACGGGACCCGGCGCGACTTCCTGCTGTTGACCGCAGGCGCGCTCGGCGGGGTTGCCGTCGCCGCGACGATCTGGCCGTTCATCGACACGCTGAACCCGGCGCGCGACACCTTGGCGCTGTCCAGCACCGAGGTCGATCTCGCCCCGGTGCAGGTTGGCCAGCGTCTAACCGTCGCCTGGCGCGGCAAGCCGGTGTTCATCGCCCATCGCACACCCGAGGAGATCAAGGCCGCCGAAAATGTCGACGTCTCGCAGCTGCGCGACCCGCAAGCCGATTCGGTGCGGGTCAAGAAGCCGGAATGGCTGATTGTCGTGGGCATCTGCACCCATCTCGGCTGCATCCCGCTCGGTCAGAAGCTCGGCGACGATCGCGGCCCCTTTGGCGGCTGGTTCTGCCCTTGCCACGGCTCGGTCTACGACACCTCCGCGCGGATCCGCCAAGGGCCGGCGCCGCTGAACCTGTGGTTGCCGGGACAGGTCGATCAGGCGAGCCAGGCTCTCTACGAATTCACCAGCGACACCACGATCAAGATCGGCTAGGAGAGAATCATGGCCGACGCCTATCCCAGCCGAACCAGCCGGATCGTCCGCTGGATCGACTACCGGCTGCCGTTCGTCGCGACGATGCAGCACGAGCTTTACGAATATCCGACCCCGCGCAACCTGACCTACTGGTGGAATTTCGGGTCGCTGGCCGGGATCATGCTGGTGGTGATGATCGTCACCGGCATCGTTCTGGCGATGCAATACACGCCGAGTTCCGAGCTCGCCTTCGATTCGGTGCAGCGGATCATGCGCGACGTCAACTATGGCTGGCTCATTCGCTACGCCCACGCCAACGGCGCGTCGATGTTCTTCGCCATCGTTTATATCCACATTTTCAGAGGGCTTTACTACGGTTCATATAAGAATCCACGCGAATTGTTGTGGATACTCGGGGTGATCATCCTGCTGCTGATGATCGCCACCTCGTTCATGGGCTATGTCCTGCCCTGGGGGCAGATGAGCTATTGGGCCGCCACCGTCATCACCAATTTGTTCTCGGCGATCCCGCTGGTCGGGCAGAGCATCGTGACGTTTCTGTGGGGCGGCTTTACGGTCGGCGACCCGACCTTGCATCGCTTTTACGCGCTCCATTACCTGCTGCCGTTCATCATCGTCGGCGTCGTCTTTCTGCATCTGGTGGCACTACACCGCTTCGGCTCCAACAATCCGCTCGGGATCGACCTCAAGGGGCCGCAGGACACGATCCCGTTCCATCCCTATTACACTATCAAGGACTTCTTCGGTCTTACCGTGTTTCTGCTGATCTATGCCTTCTTCGTGTTCTACGCGCCCAATTCTCTCGGCAGCCCGGACAATTTCATCCCGGCCAACCCGATGCAAACTCCGAACCACATCGTCCCGGAGTGGTACCTCTTGCCCTATTACGCGATCCTGCGGTCGATCACCTTCGATTTCCTAGGGATACCGGGCAAGCTGATCGGCGTCGTCCTGGCCTTCGGTTCGCTGTTCATGCTGCTGATCGTCCCCTGGCTCGACACCTCGCCGGTGCGCAGCGCCCGCTTTCGGCCGATCTACAAATGGGTTTTCTGGCTGCTCGTCATCGATGTGCTGGCGCTTGGCTGGGTGGGCTTCAACCCACCGGCCGGCATCGTCGTGACCGTCGGCCAGATTGCGACCGCATACTTTTACATCCACTTCCTGATCCTGTTCCCGCTGATCGGCAAGCTGGAACGGCCGCGACCGTTGCCGGCCGGTATCGGGACGCCGGTGCTCGGCGGTGCCGCGCGGCTCTCCGATGCCGGCGCGCCGGCCGGAAGACACTGAGATGCGGAGATTGGCTGTCGCCGCGCTGGCGTTCTCCGCTCTGGTGCTGCTCCCGCTCATGGCTCGCGCCGCCGACGAGCCCCCGTTGCCGCGCCAAGCCTGGTCGTTCGACGGCGTCTTCGGCACCTATGACCGGGCCTCGCTGCAGCGCGGTTTTCAGGTCTACAAGGAGGTCTGCTCGGCCTGCCACCCGGTCAAATACCTCCATTTTCGCGACCTTTCCGAGATCGGCTACAATACCGACGAGGTCAAAGCGATCGCCGCGAGCTATCAGGTCGCCGATGGGCCGAACGATGAAGGCCAGATGTTCCAGCGGCCGGGCCGTCCCTCCGACTCGATCCCAGGCCCATTCCCGAACGATCAGGCGGCACGCGCCGCGAACAATGGCGCCCTGCCGCCGGACCAGTCGCTGATCGTCAACGCGCGCGAAGGCGGCACCGATTACGTCTACGCGATCCTGACCGGCTACAAGGAAGCGCCGGCCGACTTCAAGCTCCTCGCGGGGATGAACTACAACGAATTCTTCCCCGGCCA
The DNA here is from genome assembly GCA_963781215.1 of uncultured Alphaproteobacteria bacterium. Classification (GTDB taxonomy): domain Bacteria; phylum Pseudomonadota; class Alphaproteobacteria; order ATCC43930; family CGMCC-115725; genus AP-15. The sequence goes on along the minus strand of CAWAFE010000043.1, from coordinate 131,018 downwards.
TCAGATTGCGATGCCGCCGCCGCTCTCCGACAATGCGGTGACCTTTGCCGATGGCACGCCCGCGACGGTGCCGCAGATGGCCCACGATGTGGCGACCTTTCTGACCTGGGCCTCGGAGCCCAACCTCGAGGTGCGCCACCGCACCGGGTTCAAGGTGTTCCTGTTTCTGATCGTCGGGGTCGGCGTCTTCTACGCCGCCAAGCGCAAGATCTGGTCGGCGATCCACTGAGGCGGCAATGCCCGGCCCCGTCATCGGTATCATCGGCGGCAGCGGGCTCTACGAGATCGACGGCCTGACGCAAATCGAGTGGCGGCAGGTCGACAGTCCGTTTGGCCCGACCTCGGATGAATTCTGCTTCGGCTCGCTCGACGGCCAACCCGTCGTGTTCGTGCCGCGCCATGGCCGCGGGCACGTCCTGCCGCCCTCCGAGATCAATTTCCGCGCGAACATAGACGCGCTGAAGCGCTGCGGTGTCACCGACATCGTCTCGCTATCGGCGGTCGGCAGCCTGCGCGAGGATTTCGCTCCCGGCGATTTCGTCGTCGTCGACCAGTTCATCGACCGGACCTTCGCACGGGCGAAGAGCTTTTTCGGGACCGGTTGCGTCGCCCATGTGTCGATGGCGCATCCGGTCTGCGGCCGGATCGGCGATGCGCTGATGGCGGCGGGGCCGGCGGCCGGGCTGGCGCCCAAGCGCGGCGGCACCTATCTCGTCATGGAGGGTCCGCAATTTTCGAGCCTCGCCGAGAGCGGCCTCTACCGCTCGTGGCGATGCGACGTGATCGGGATGACCAACATGCCCGAGGCGAAGCTCGCCCGCGAGGCCGAAATCTGCTACGCCACGGTGGCGATGGTGACCGACTATGATTGCTGGCATCCGGGCCATGACGCGGTCACGGTTGAGATGATCGTCGGCGTCCTGCACGCCAATGCAGAAAAGGCCAAGGCGCTGATCAAGAAGGTGGTACCTCTGCTCTCCGCGCATGAGGGCCCGTGCCCGCAGGGCTGCCGGCACGCGCTCGATCATGCATTGATCACCGCGCCTCGACCGGCGCGACCCGGAAGTATTGGCCCGCCTCGACGCCGTCGCCGGGCGAGTACTGAGAGGCCGGTCGTGAACGTCGGCGGCCGGGCGATGCGCACGATCTGGCTCGCTCGCGACGGACGCACGGTCGAGATCATCGACCAGACGAGGCTGCCGCACGAGCTGGTCATTGTTGCGCTGCAAAACCTCGAGGATGCGGTCTGTGCGATCCGCACGATGCAGGTGAGGGGCGCGCCGCTGATCGGCGCCACCGCCGCCTATGGCGTGGCGTTGGCGATGGCCGACGACCCCTCGGATTTGGGGCTCGACGTCGCCGCGACGGTACTCGCCGCGACCCGCCCAACCGCTGTCAATCTGCGTTGGGCGTTGGCCGAGATGAGGCAGGCTCTTGACGCCGTACCGCAGGGCCGCCGTTTCGACGCGGCCCTGGGGCGCGCCACCGAGATCGCCAACGCCGATGTCGCGATCAACCGCGCGATCGGCGAGCACGGCGCCCGGCTGATCGCCGAGGCCCGGCGGCGCAAGGGCAAGGGCGCGCGGGTCGAAATTCTGACCCATTGCAACGCCGGCTGGCTCGCCACTGTCGATTGGGGAACCGCGCTGGCGCCGATCTATCGCGCGCATGACGAAGGAGTGCCGGTCCATGTCTGGGTCGACGAGACCCGGCCGCGCAACCAGGGTGCGGCTCTGACCGCCTGGGAATTGGGCCAGCACGGAATCCCACATACCGTCATCGTCGACAACGCCGCAGGTCATGTGATGCGGCAGGGCCTCGTTGACCTCTGTATCGTCGGCACCGACCGCACCACCGCCTGTGGCGATGTCGCCAACAAGATCGGCACCTACACCAAGGCGCTTGGCCGCGCGCGACAACGACATCCCGTTCTATGTCGCCTTGCCGTCGCCGACGATCGACTGGGAGATCGAGGACGGCGCGGCGATCCCGATCGAGCGCCGCGACAGCCGCGAGGTCACCCATATCGAGGGCTGGACCGAGGACGGCCGGCGGCTCGCCGTCCGCCTGACGCCGAACGATACCCCCGCCGCCAACTACGCCTTCGACGTAACCCCTGCACGCCTCGTCACCGCGCTGATCACCGAGCGCGGCGTCTGCCCCGCCTCGCGTTCCGGGCTTCTCGGGTTGTTCCCGGAGCGGACGCGTTGACTGGCGTGGAGCCCCGAAAATTCTTCCACCGTTCTTATGAACCTTCCGAATGCCTCGAAGGACCAGGGGTTCGCTTGGCCTCATACGGCGGCCCGGGGACGGGCATGTATCCTCCGTTTATTTCGTAGCGAACTTGGATCGCCGCCCTTTTCGTAGATTTTATAGTTCGGACTCGCAAGACGGCTCGAAGCTTAATCCGTAAATAGCCTTTTCTCTCAGCAGCACCGGCTGATGTGAGCGGAGAGATCACTCATGGTCGTTATGGATCTTGGTGGACGTCAAAACGAGCGACGTGTGCGCGGCGGGGCCGTCAGGCAAGGCGCCAACACTGCCAAGGGCCGAGTTCGCGGTCAGCCTCATACGTTCAAGTTTGTGAGCGTTAGGAACCCACAGCAGCGCAAATGTCAGAAGACAGCGCTGGAACTCATTGGAACCTTCTTGGTGCTGCTGGTCATTGCCCTAGGCATTCTGACGCTTCGCTTTGCCATGGTCCTAATGCACGGCGCCTTTCATTGAGCAACGACCCATGACAATGACCCTGCGCTTGAAAATCTGCCGCGACGTTTGGGGAACGTGGAGCGTGCACGGGCTCTCACCAATCCCCGTGGCCCATCTTCCGAGCCTGTCGGCGAGCCTCGACTATGCGCGCCGGGAATGCAGCGCCGCGCCAGCGACGATCGAGCTGCTGATCGACGGATTTTATGCGGTCGTCCGGCAAGAGGAGGGCTGGCCCCGCCAGCTTGTCACTCCCGGTGCCGCGCCACCGTGCCCGCTCGCACTGAACGCTGATCCCCCAAAGCGCTTGCTGTCGAGCCGTTTTCACGACTGGGCGGCGGGACGGTGGAAGCACTGATTACTGCCCGACAACTGCCAACCCATGTTTTTCTTGGCGATCTACGACGACACAGCTTCGGGAGCACGATCGCGGTCGTTCCGGTTCATCGACAACCGCGTCTCGGCGATCCGATTGATCGCCTCTCTCGCCTCCGGATTTGTCGTCATGAAGCGCTCGAAATCAACCTTCCGCAGCACGAGCAGCTGACAGTAGGTCAAAGCGACCACGTCCGCCTGCCGCGGACGGCCGGAGAGCAGGGCAATCTCGCCGAAGAACTCGCCGCTGCCGAGCCGCACGCGGCGTGCCGATAGCCTCACCTCGACTGCCCCGGATGCGATGAAGAAGACGGCGTCTCCGCGATCTCCAGCGCGTATGATGCGCTCGTGCGGCACCGTGAAGCGTGGCCGCAACAGCTTTGCTACGCGGTCGAGCTGACGATCGTCAAGGCAGGAGAGGATGTCGAGCTTTTCGATTAGCCGATGCGCATCCAGGCCGATGTCGAAGCGTGGGCGTGGCTCGGCGGCATACGCACCCGCGATGCTGCGCCTCAGATCGTCGTAGAGCTCCTGCGGGACCAACCCTTCCTCGAACAACGCCTGGTATCGCGCCAATTCTTGCCGCAACGCCGACTGACGAAGAAATCGTAGCTCTAAAGCCGCGGCGTAGTCGGGGTATTGGCGCCGAAGCGCATCGAAAGCGCCACTCACGGCGCCCCGCCGATATTCGATAATCTCTCCGGTAAGCTCGGTGGTGCGTTCGCCGAAAACCGAGCTGAGCCGTTCGCGATTGAACCCCGCGAGCTTCTCGACCAACAACTGCGTGACCAGCAGGAGCTCAACGCGATCCGCCAAGCCATCGGCGAGAAACCGCTCGATGCCGAAATGCCGGTAAATAAAATAGGCGACGCGGAACGCAACCGAAAACGACACTGCCGCTTCCGCTGCTCTGCGATATCCAAGGCGGCCCGCGGCCCGTGCGCCCTCGACAAGCAGGTCCGCGTTGCGCAACAGCACATTTACGATAACCGGTGACGCGACCCGATCGGTGCGAGCTTCGAGGACGAGCACGCGCTCCTGGTTTGCCAGCGCAACGAGAGCGATGGCGAGGCGGTCTCTTTCGGTGAGCTGCTCCGCTGCATCGCGAGCGTCCGCCGCCCTGATCCAGGCTCGGTAGGGTTCGACGATCTGCTCGACGACAGGTTGAGGAAGCGCATGATCTCGAGCCAGTCGACGTACCCAATCGCAGACCTCTGCGTAAGAAAGCGCGAGAACGCGATCGCGTAAGATTTGGTTTCGAGGCGAGAGCCGGTCGAGCCCCAGCAGAGCGATGACGAGACGTAAAGTGGTGCCGTTGACGAACAGCGTGAACAGCACGAGACCAGTCGCGAGCACCGCAACGAAGCGCTGTGTCTGCGGATCGAGAGCCCTGTTCTCCGTCGCCGCGAGGGCCAGAACCAAGGTCAGCGCCCCGCGCAATCCGCCCCAGGTGATCGCAAGCTTGTAGGCGGTACTGATCGGCTCTGTCAGCTTGAGATATTCGAGCGGCGGCACCAATACGAACAGCACGAGGATGCGAGCGGCGAAGGCTGCCGCCACCAGCACCGCCACCATCAGCAGGTCGTGCAGCCCCACATCGCCGAGAAGCCTCGGCACGAGAATCGAGGCGAGAACAAAGACCAAGGATCGCGCCCAGAACCCGATCTGGTCCCAGAGGTCCGTCAGGAAGGACCAGTTGTATGGCGCAATTCGAGAACGGCCGAGCGCGCTGACAGTCATCCCGGATCCGAGCACCGCGACCACGCCCGAGACGTGCAGGAGGCGTTCGGCGGCAATAAAAACGCCATAGGCCAGCGCGAGCGTCAACGTCGCTTCCGCGAGGCGGTCGTCACGCACCCAAGGAACGGCCCAAAGAAACCCCCGACCTGCGAGCAGCCCCAACAGGCCACCGCCGACAAAGGACGAGAAAAACTCGATGAGCCCTCGACCGATGCTCGGCTCACGCGCGGTCGTGATCGTCCCGAGCAAGACGGCGAACAGCGCGATCGCTGCCGCATCATTGAGAAGGGCCTCGCCTTCGACCAGCCGGGTCAAGCGCCCCGGGGCGCCGACGTCCCGAAAGATGGCGATGACCGCTGCGGGATCGGTGGTAGAGACGACGGCGCCGAGCAGCAGGCAAACGACGAGCGGAACGCCGGCGAGCGGCCAGACCGCCAAACCGATCACCGCGGTGGTTATCAGGGTCGCGATGATCGCAAGCAGCAGGATCGGGGCGGCATCTTCGATCACGCGCCGCACATCGGTGGTGATGCCCGCCTCGAACACCAAAAGAGGGAGAAAGACATAGATGAAGGTCGTGGCACTGACCGGCAGCGCGACAAAAGCCTCGGCGAAGGCATCGCTGCGCCCGGACCAGCCGAGCGCAGACATGACGGTCGGAAAGCCCCCCAACGCAACCCCAACCACGCCGAGCAGAACGGGGGGCGGCAGTTTCAAACGAGCGGCGAGCGGCTGGCAAACCCCGACGACGACCAGCAACACGGTGACAATGAACAAAACAAAAACCGTATCGAACATCGGCGTCGAGATTTCTGGACCTGGAGGACGCCTAGCCTGTCGGGTGCCGCGATTCTGACCGCATTCTACCTTGCGCGAGTCGACCGCGACACCGATACCGGAAGGCCCGTGTCCAGTTTTCGTTCGCGTCGAGCCCCAGGGCGACTTCGCGGGTGAGTGCGGAGGGAACGATCTATCGGGCGGCTCACGGGGCTGTCCGACCGCGCGGCTCGGTTCAGCGCGGGCCGTAGCCGTTTCTCCCCCAGGAAGAGCAGGATCGGCGAGGCGATGAAGATCGACGAGGAGGTACCGACGACGATCCCGAAGATGATCGCCAGAGCAAAGCCGCGCATCACCTCGCCGCCGATCAGCGCGAGCGGCAGGATCGACAGGACCACCGTCAGCGACGTCGCGACCGTACGACCGAGGGTCTGATTGATGCTGAGGTCGATCAGCTGCCGCAGCGGCATCGTTCGATATTTGCCGAGATTCTCCCGGATGCGATCGTAGACGACGACTTTGTCGGTGACGGAGTAGCCTATCAAAGTCAACAGCGCTGCCACCGAGTTCAGATCGAATTCGAACTGCGTGACAGCGAAGAAGCCGACCGTCTTCGTGACGTCGAGGATCAGAGTGGCGACGACTCCCACGCCGAACTGCCACTCGAAGCGAAACCATATGTAAAGAAGCACCGCGACGAGGGCGAGGCCGGTTGCCAGCAGGCCGTTTCGGAACAGCTCGCTGCTCACTCTGGCGCCGACGACTTCGGTCCGCCGGATCTGCACATCGGGGAGCGCTTCCGGCTACTCTGCGCCGCGATCAGTCGCTGCGCGTCCTGCAGCTGGGTCTTGTTCTCAAATCGGACCAGGACATCCCGAGGTGAGCCGAATTCTTGTACTCTGAGGTCGCCGAAGCCGAGGGGTGCAAAGGCTTCGCGGATCGTCGTTGTTCTGAAGCGCTTGTGCGTCCGCGCAGTTCGACTACGACACCACCACGGAAATCGACCCCGAGATTGAGCCCAGGGTAGAAAAAGAGGACGACCGAAATGGTGCTCAGAATTGCTGACACGATCAAGCCGGCGAAACGCCCGCGCATGAACCGGATGGCCGTCCCATCGGGAACCAGGCGAAGTGGACGCAAAGCGCGCTCCTTCCAAACAAAGATAGGCAAGTACGACTCAGTGAGGGGCCGAGGGCGGCCGACAACGGCAGGCTCCGGCGCGTCTCCTGCGCCGTGGCGCGCGCCTTCGCCATGCCCTAATCCTCATGACCAGGTAGGGCAGGATCACGAACAGAAAGGCCGCTGCGTAGAACCAGCCGACGACATCTTGCTCGACCCATGCATATCCTTGATCGCACCACGAACAGGCTCACCCCGGAGAACATGTCGCTGTATTGCCTCCGCCTCTCCGATGTTGCGGGCATTCTCTGAGCAAGCTCGTGTCGATTATCCAGGTCGACCTGGAATCCGGATTGAAGGCCGGATCTCGCCGGACCGTAATCGCCATGGAATAGACAGACCATCGGAGCGCAAGAATTATGGATCAGCGCCGCATATAAATGCGAGAGCGCGACAGTGTATTTTCGTTCCCTCTAAGGCCAAGGCGACCCGCGGCTGACCGCGGGGGGAACGGGGGAGAAATGGCTGCGACCCGGGCTGAACCGGGCTGCTCAATCGGACAGCCCTGTGGCCGCCCGTGATCGTAGAACTTGAAAACTAACCGCCTTGCGCAGCCGTGTGTCAGACCGGCCGTTGCGCGGTTGCTGATCCCGTCGCGCCTTCTCTTTGCGGTGGTTAAGCTGATCACCGAGCGCGGCGTCTGCCCCGCCTCCTGGTCCGGGCTTCTCGGCCTCTTCCCGGAGCGGACGCGCTGACTGGCGTGGGTCCGCGGGGATTGCCCACCGGCACATCGGCCCATTATGGCGGCGCCGACGACCGCCGACAGCAGCGAGCCGACGAGCACGCCGAGCCGCACCGCGATCTGGCGCTCGGGCTCCTCGAAAGCGAGGGTGCCGATGAAGAGGCTCATCGTGAAGCCGATCCCGGTCAGGACGCTGGTGGCATAGAGTGCCGGCCAGCCAGCGCCGCTCGGGCGCTCGGCCCAGCCTAGGCGGATCGCCAACGCCGCCGAGCCGAACACGCCGATCTGCTTGCCGATGAACAACCCGGCGGCGATCCCGAGCGGGATCGGCGAGAACAGATACGAGAACGACAGGCCGGCGAAGGAAAGCCCGGCATTGGCAAAGCCGAACAACGGCACGATGCCGAACGCCACCCATGGCTGAAGCTCGCGCTCGAGCCGAACCAGCGGCGAGGCCTCGCCGGGTCCGCCCCGAAACGGGATCGCCAGCGCCAGAGCGACCCCGGCCAGGGTCGCATGCACGCCCGATTTCAACACCAGCACCCACAGCACGATCCCGGTCAGCATGTACCACGCGACTCGGCGAACGCCGGCGCGGTTGAGCGCCAACAGAACGGTGAGCGTCGCCGCTGCGCCGCCCAGCGACACCCAGGAAAGCTTGCTGGTGTAGAAGACCGCGATGATCACGATCGAGCCGAGGTCGTCGATGATCGCCAGCGCGGTCAGAAAGAGCTTGAGCGAGGGTGGCGCGCGGCTGCCCAAGAGCGCCATCACGCCCAGCGAGAAGGCGATGTCGGTGGCGCAGGGAACCGCCCAGCCGGCCAATGCCCCCGGCTCCCGCAGCGCGATCGCGATGTAGATCAGCGCCGGCACGGCCATCCCGCCGAGGGCGGCCAGGACCGGCAGCACCGCGCGCTTGCGATCCGACAGCTCGCCCTCGATCGCCTCGCGCTTGATCTCCAGGCCGACAAGAAAAAAGAAGATCGCCATCAACCCGTCGTTGACCCACAGCAAGAGGGGCTTGTCGATGCCGAGATTGCCGATACGCACCGAGGCGTGCAGGCCAAGCAGCAGATCGTAGAGCGCGGCGAAGGGCGAATTGGCGAGCACGAGGGCGAAGGCCGCGCCCAGCATCAGCACGACGCCGCTCGCGGCGTCATGCCGCAACAGCCGTTGCACGGTTGCAAACCCCATGACGCCCTCTCTCTGCGGCGGTGCCGGAGCAGCTTTCTGACCAGGTCGATCCCGGGTCATTGCGAGGAGCGCTCGCGCGACGCATGGGGTCAGATTGTCATTGCGACCGTAGGAAGCGATCTCGGCGCCGCCGAGATTGCTTCGCTACTGCTCGCAATGACAACCTGACCTCATGGTTCAACCCGATTGAAATCCGCTCTAAGCTCGCCGGCGGCGGCTCGGAGAGTGGATGATGCGCAGCGGCATAGCCGGGATCGACCATGTCATCGTCGGGGTGCGCGATCTCGAACGCGCCCGGATGGGCTGGAGCCGGCTCGGCTTTACCTTGTCGCCGCGCGGCCGCCATATCGGCCAGGGTACGGCGAATTACTGCATCATGCTGCCATCGGATTATGTCGAGTTGCTCGGCATCGTCGACCCGAACGATTTTGTCCAGCGCCTCGATGAATTCCTGGCGCGGCGCGAGGGGCTGATGGCGGCGGCGTTCGCGCCCGCCGTGCCGGTGGCGGAGGTGCGCTCGGCGCTCCGCGACCTGGGGCTCCATCCATCCGAGCCGCGGGCGCTTGGCCGGCAGCTCGAATTGCCGGAGGGGACCGTGGTGCCCCGCTTCAGCCTTGTCTCATTGCCGCCGGACGAAACGCCGGGGCTCGACAGCTTCATCTGCGCCCATCTCACCCCCGAGCTGATGCGTCGCAAGGCGTGGCTCGACCACCCCAACGGCGCTCTCGGGCTGAAGGGCATCCACATTCTGGTCGAGAACACCGCGGCGCTGCTGGCCGCCTATGACCGGCTCTTCGGGATCCTGCAGGTGACGACGACCGACGCCGTCGCCGCGGTCCATGTCGGCCGGCACCGGATTTTATTCAGCACCCCCGACGATTTTCTGACCATGCATCCCGGGCTAGCCCTCGACCCCACCTTCCCATTGCCGGGGATCGTCTCGCTAGAATTCGCCGTCGAACGCCGCGAGCGCACGGCGGACTACCTGACGCAATGGCAGGTCCCGTTCGACGAAATGCCGGACGGCGGCCTCGTCGTATCGGCCGCCGAAGCCGACGGCGCGATCCTGTTCTTTTCCGAAGGGTGACGGCTCCTCTTTTCTCGTCACACCGGCGAAACCCGGTGCCCATGACTGATACGGGTCGCGGCTTGCGCCGGATGACGGAGGAGCAAACAGAGGGGCGATAGGAGCGGGCGTCAGACCTACGCTGCCGTAGCCGCTACACATTGAACCGAAAATGCATAACGTCGCCGTCGCGGACGACGTAATCGGCGCCTTCGAGGCGCATCCGGCCGGCGTCTTTGGCGCCCTGCTCGCCGCCATGGGCGACGAAATCCGCGTAGCCGATCGTCTCGGCGCGGATGAAGCCCTTCTCGAAATCGCTGTGGATGACGCGGGCGGCCTGCGGCGCCTTGGTGCCGCGGGTGATGGTCCAGGCCCGCGCCTCCTTGGGGCCGGCGGTCAGAAAGGTGATCAGGTCGAGCAATGCGTAGCCGACGCGGATGACGCGATCGAGCCCGGTTTCACCGAGCCCAAGGGCGGCGAGGAATTCGCGCCGCTCGCCGGGATCTGCGAGCGCGGCGAGCTCGGCTTCGATCGCCGCCGAGACCACGACCGTCTGCGACCCTTGCGCCGCGGCATAATCTGCGACGCGGCGGCTCGCGGCATTACCGGAGGCGGCGGCTTCCTCGTCGACATTCGCGATATAAAAAATCGGCTTTGCGGTCAGCAATTGCAGCGCCGCCAACTCGCCGAGCCGCTCGGCCGGAATCGCGGCAAACCGGGCGGGCCTTCCGTCGCGCAATGCCGCCAGGGCGGGCTCGATCAGCTCGAGCTGCAACTTCGCCTCGCGCTCACCTCCGCGGGCGCGCTTTTGCGCCGCGACAGCACGCCGTTCGAGGCTGTCGAGATCGGCCAGCATCAATTCGGTTTCGACCGTCTCGGCGTCGCGCACCGGATCGACCGAACCTTCGACATGGACGATGTTCTCGTCCTCGAAGCAGCGCACGATATGGGCGATCGCATCGGTTGCGCGCAAATGGCCGAGAAACTGGTTGCCGAGCCCCTGCCCCTTCGAGGCGCCGCGCACCAGCCCGGCGATGTCGACGAATTCGAGCTGGGTAGGCACGATCCGCGCCGATTTGGCGAGCCGCGCGCACACTTCGAGCCGTTCGTCGGGCACGGCGACCCGGCCGACATTGGCCTCCCGCGTCGAGAACGGGTATTTCGTCGCCTCGGCCGCCTGGGTTGCGGTCAAAGCGTTGAACAGGGCCGACTTGCCGACATTCGGCAGGCCGACGATACCGCAGTTGAAGCCCATGCCTTCAGCTCGATTCCGTCGCCGGCTCGGGCTGCGGCGGGGCGAAGCGGCGGGCGACCTCGCTCATGAACGCGTCGGGTGCTCCCGACACGAGGAGTTCGATCGTCTCGGCCACCGCGCCCAGCAGCGGCGACACCCATAGCGCCACTTCCTCGGCCGGAAAGTTCTGCAGCACGTAGGGGTGGACAAGCTCCTTGATCCCCGGATGCCCGATGCCGATGCGCACCCGCCAGTAATCCGGCCCGATCAGCGCGTCGATCGAGCGCAGACCGTTATGGCCGGCATTGCCGCCGCCGCGCTTGACCCGCAGCTTTCCCGGCCGCAAATCGATCTCGTCGTGGATCACGACGATCTCCTCGGATTCGATCTTATAGAACCGGGCCGCCTCGGCGACCGATTCGCCGGAATCGTTCATGAAGGTCTGCGGCTTCAGCAAAAGCCGCCGCCCACCGCCGATCGGCCCTTCGGCGAGCTCGCCTCGGAAGCGGCTGCGAAAGCCCGCAAAGCCGTGCCGCCGGGCGATCGTGTCGACCGCCATGAAACCGACATTGTGCCGGTTGCGGGCATAGCGGGCGCCGGGATTGCCGAGGCCGACGACAAGGCGCATGCGCTATGAATGCCGCTGGGGCAAGGCCGCGGCTCGCGCGGTCAGGGCGCCGCCGGCGGCTCAGCCGCCGCCGCCGGAGGTGCGGTGGCGGCAGTCGCCGCCTCCTCGCGCACGGCCGAAGACGCAGCTATGCTGGCGATCGTGAAATCGCGCTCGGTGATCGTCGGGCGGGAGCCTTCGGGGACGGTGACCGCGCTGATGTGGATACTGTCGCCGATGTCGAGCCCGCTGAGGTCGACCGTCAGGTGATTTGGGATGGCGTCCACCGGGCAATTCAGCTCGATCCCGTGCCGGACGATATTCAGGATGCCGCCGCGGCGCAGCCCGATCGACATCTCATGGTTGACGAAGACGACCGGTACGATGACCGCCACCCTGGCGGTGGCGCCGACCCGCATGAAATCGACATGCAAGGGTGCATCGGTGACCGGGTGGAGCTGCACGTCGCGCGGCAAGGTTCGGTGGGCGGAGCCGCCTATCGAAACATCGACGAGGGTCGCGAAGAAGCCGCGGTTGGCGAGCGCACGCGACAATTCGCGCGGCTCCAGGCTGATCAGCAGCGGCTCCTGATCGCCACCGTAGATGATCCCCGGCACGCGTCCGGTGCGCCTGATGGCTCGGGCGGCGCCCTTGCCGGCTTGGAGGCGCGGCTCGGCGCTGAGGGTGGCGATCTCGGGCATCGGTATAGGCTCCTCGTCAAAAATCAAGATTTGGCCGAAGCCGGGCGAGCACAACCCCTTCGGGGCGCCATGCGCGGCGATCCCCGTTTGCGGCGGCCGATCGACTCAGTTGAACAGGCTCGAGACCGACCGCTCCTCGCTGATCCGCCGGATCGCCTCGGCCATCAAGGGTGCTATCGACACCTGGCGGATATTGTGCGCGGCGCGCACGGCATCGGTCGCGACGATGCTGTCGGTCATGACCAGCATCTCGATCGGCGAGGCAGTGACGCGCTCCACCGCGGCGCCGGATAGGACCCCGTGGGTGACGTAGGAAAAGACGGCGGACGCGCCGCTGTCGATCAGCGCCTCGGCCGCGTTGCACAATGTGCCGGCGCTGTCGACGATGTCGTCGACGAGAATGGCGCGGCGCCCGGCAACATCGCCGATGATGTTCATCACCTCCGAGACACCGGCCCGCTCGCGGCGCTTGTCGATGATCGCGAGGTCGGCATCGAGCCGGCGGGCGACCTGCCGGGCGCGAAAGACCCCGCCGACATCGGGCGACACGATGACCAGATCTCGGCTCGAATGATGATCGAGGATATCCTTCACCAGCACCGGCTCGGCGTAGAGATTGTCGGTCGGGATGTCGAAAAAGCCCTGGATCTGGCCGGCGTGGAGGTCGAGCGTCAGCACCCGGTCGGCCCCGGCGGCGGTGATCATATTGGCGACGAGCTTGGCCGAGATCGGGGTTCGCGGGCTGGATTTGCGGTCTTGCCGGGCATAGCCGTAATAGGGGATGACCGCGGTTACCCGCCGCGCCGAGCTGCGCTTCAACGCGTCGAGGCAGACGAGCAGCTCCATCAGGTGATCGTTCGCCGGATACGAGGTCGACTGGACCACGAAGACATCCTCGCCGCGCACGTTTTCGAGGATCTCGACGAACACTTCCATATCGGAGAAGCGCCGCACGCTAGCCTTCGTGAGCGGCGAATCGAGGTGTTGCGAGATCGCGTCGGCAAGCGGCCGATTGCTGTTGCAGGCGAGGATTTTCATATCGCGGCGCGCGCTACAGTGCCTTCGAGCCCGACCCCGAGGCTTCAGCGCGCGCGATTGTAGCGGCGGACCCCTTATGTTGCAACCTTATGACTTTCCGGCTGGCGACGGGGTGCCGCGAGCGACCAGCTCCATGATACCGTTTTGCGCCGAGGCGGCGACCATGTAGGCGACATCGCCCCAGGCGCCGTCCAGGAGCCCTGCCGGAACATCGTTTTCCTGCCCGACAGTGCCGATCTCGGCGCCGTCCTTGCGGCGCACATGCCAGACGATCTTGACGTTCTGCTTGCCGGATTTCGGCTTGGCCACCGCAACCTCGGCGTCGAGGACCAGATCGGCCTTGGCCTGCGCATCGGTGAGAATCGTGACATCCTGCTGCTTCAGAAGCGTCGCGATGGCGCTCGCCAGGGCGTCGCCGCCGTCGCCCGGGGCGCCGGTGACGGCGGCGACCAGAAGCCGGGTCCGCCCGCCCGAATCGGCCTCGGTCGGAGCCTCGTCCTGCAACAGGCTGGCGAGCTGCTCGGCGCTCGCCGCGGCGAGGCGGGCGACGGCGTCGTCGTTCCCGGCCTGCCAATCGCCGGCTGCGGCGACGATCCGCTCGGCGCGCTCGCCCAAGAGCTTCCCCGAGGCGTCGCGCAGCTCCCAAAGCGCCACCAGCGCGGCCTTGCCCGCATTGACCGGCATCTCCTCGATTCGGCCGGCGAGCTCGTAGCTACCGATGCTCGCGGTCCGGTCGCTGGCGGCGATCTCACGCGCCTGCAAGGCGCTCGCCATCGCCGGCGCCAGTTTTTCAGCAGTCGCCCGCGGCACGCCGTCGACCGGGGCGATCGACACGCTGTTGCTGTCGCGCAAGGTCAGGATCGGCGAGCCGGGCAGCGGCACGTCGTGCGCGAAGGGATGGGGCAGGGGCTGGCAGGCGGCCATCAATAGCAGAACCGCCCCGTATTTCTGGCCGCCACCGAGCCTCATCGTAGGAGCAGCGCGCAAGTCGCGAGCAGCCCGAGCAGGCAAAAGGCGGCGAACAGGATCAGGTACGGCATCTCGGCAGATACTGTTGCGGCCTACACGAGCACGATCGCCGAGAGTCCGCGCCCGTAGGCGGGCTCGCCCAGGAGGCAGGCGCGGCGATAGCTGAAGAACCGGTCGGCTTCGGCGGCCGTGTCATGCAGCACCCGTTGCACCGTCGCGACCCCGGCGCGCCGCAGGCGGTGTCCGATATAGCCGCCGAGGTCGAACAGCCGATGGCCGGCGCGCCGTGCCGGCACAAAATAGCTCGCGCTCGAAGGGTCCTCGGCGATGAAGGGCTGCGGAAAATCCGCCCCGACCTCATACGAATCACGGCCGATGCAGGGGCCGATCCCGGCCCGGATGTGCCGGCGCTCGGCGCCGAGCGCCTCCATTGCCGCGAGCGTCGCCTCGACGATGCCGCCGAGCGCGCCGCGCCAGCCGCCATGTGCCGCGCCGACGATCCCGGCTTTCGGGTCGTAGAGCAGGATCGGCGCGCAATCGGCCGCCAACACGCCGAGCGCCAGACCACGTGTCCTGGTGACGAGCCCATCGGCCTGCGGCGCCTCGTCGCGCCGCCAGGGCATCTCTACCGCAACGACCCTGGTGCTGTGGATCTGGCGGCAGGTCACCAGCCGATCGGCAGGCAGGCCGAACCTCTCCATCGCGATCTCCCGGTTGCGCATGACCGATTCCGCCGCATCGCCGGAGCCGAAGCCGCAATTCAACGATAGGAATAAACCGTCGCTGACGCCGCCCTGCCGGGTGAAGAAGAGATGGCGACTGCCGGAACCCGCATCGAGCGCATCGAGTGTGATCATCGCCCCTTATCCACGCTGGCCGAAGCCGGCCGGCGGCGCCAGCCCCGGCGACAGCAATGCCACGACCTTGAACAGGTTGCCCATCTGCTCGGGGTCCAGCAAGCGCTCGACCCCGCTCTCCAAGGCCCGGCGCTGGTCCGTGGTGGCGCGCGAGCACAGGGCGGTGAGGCGCGTGTCGGCGCCGAGCTCGGTGAGAAACCCCCCCTGCGGCACCGGGCCGCATACCTCGGCACCGGCGGAGCGCGCGGCTTCGGCGAACGCGGTAAAATCGACATGAGCGCTGAGATCAGCGGTCCCGGGCGCGGCCAATACCGGAACCGAGCGGTGTTCCCGCACAGCGCGCAGGGTCGGACCGGCGCCGTCGGGAAAATAGCCGTAATCGATGAACAGGGCGGCACCCGGCTCGCGTGCCAGCCTGGCGCCGAGCCAAGCCCCCAGTCCGAGTGCCGCCGGGCAGGTCTCGACGATTTCGTCCGGCCGGGCGGCGCCGCGCCATTTCTGCGCGAGAAGCAAGGTCGCGGCGGGGCTCTCCGGCCCGTCGACAAAGATGAAATTTTCCTCGGCGTCGAGCGCCACCATCCGCTCGGACCATTGCGTCGCCCCGCGCACGAATTGACGGATCGGCAAGGCGTCCAGGAACTCGTTGGCGACGACCAGCAGTGGCCCCGGCGGCAATTCCTCGATCGCCGGGACCCAGACCGGATCGGCCCAACAGAGCCGCCTTTCCTGCTCGGCGCGAAGAACCGGGCTGCGCTCGATCAGATGGAGCCGCAGGGCATGCCGAAACGCCGGCACCGTCGCGGCGGCGCGCAGCAGGTCCGCCATCAGGACACCGCGGCCCGGCCCCAGCTCGGCCAGGATCACCGGGTCCGGTTGCCCCGCCTGCTGCCACAGCGCGGCGAGCCACAACCCGATCAGCTCGCCAAAGACCTGGCTGATCTCGGGTGCGGTGACGAAATCGCCGCCGGCGCCGATCGGATCGCGCCGCGCGTAATAGCCCTCGTCCGGGTCATGGAGCGCCATCGCCATAAAGGCGGCAACCGAAAGGGGCCCCTCCTCGCGGATCCGGCGCGCAATCCTCCGGGCGAGCCCCTCCGTGCTCACGGCCGGGCTGGAGTCGGCGCCCGGCGCGCCCAGGCGATCAGAACAATCCCGGCGATCAGCAATGGGATCGACAACAGCTGCCCCATCGTCGTCCCGAACATCAGGTAGCCGAGCTGAGGGTCGGGCTGGCGAAAGAGCTCGCCTGACATCCGCGCGACCGCGTAGCCGGCGAGGAACAGCCCGGTCACCACTCCGGGCTGGCTGCGGGCGCCGCGCCGCTCGGCGACAAACAGCACGAGGAATAGTAGAATGCCTTCGCAAAAGGCTTCGTAGAGCTCGCTCGGATGCCGCGGCACCGGCCCGCCGTTCGGGAAGATCATCGCCCACGGGACGTTGGTCGGCCGGCCGTAGAGCTCGCCGTTGATGAAGTTGGCGATGCGCCCGAAGAAGAGCCCGATCGGGATTGCCTCGGCGATGATGTCGGAGAACGCGAAGAGCGCGATCCTGCGGCCGCGGGTGAACAGCACGATGGCGATCGTCACGCCGATGGCGCCGCCGTGGAACGACATTCCGCCGTGCCAGACATAAAGCGCTTCGAGCGGGTGAAACAGGTAATAGCCGGGCTTATAAAACAGCACATAGCCGATCCGCCCGCCGAGGACGACGCCGAGCGTCGCCCAGACCAGAAAATCGTCGACATCCTGACGCTGCACCAGCGACGGCGGCCGCCCGGCCAGGGCGAGGCAGTAGCGCCAGCCGATCAGCAGCCCGACGATATAGGCGAGCGCGTACCAGCGGATGGCGAACGGGCCGATCGCAACGGCAACGGGATCGATCGCGGGGAACGGGATCGCAAAAAGCGGCATCGGCCAACAGTCAAAGACGGCAGGTTTCGAGAATGGTGGGCGCGACTGGGATTGAACCAGTGACCCCTACGATGTCAACGTAGTGCTCTCCCGCTGAGCTACGCGCCCTCGCCACCGCCGGGACGGGGCGAGCATGTAGCGAATCTGCGGGACCGAGGCAAGGGGCGGGGAGGGAAGCAACGATATGGACATGGCCGAAGGCGCCGAGATCGTCGTCGAGCGCGATTTGATGGTGCTGGCGCGCGACGGGGTCGGCTTGGCGACGGATGTGTATCGGCCAGCTGGGGCGGGGCCGTTTCCGGTGCTGATCGAACGCACCCCCTACGACAAGAGGGCGCCGAGCCGGTCCGAGCGCACCGCCGCCGTCGCGGCACCCCGTCCGCGCGCCGAGGTCGCCGCCTATTTCGTGCGCCACGGCTATGCCGTCGCCTACCAGGATTGTCGCGGACGCTACCGGTCGGAAGGCCGCTTCACGAAATACTTGAGCGAGGCCGAGGATGGCTATGACACACTCTCCTGGCTGGTGCGGCAGCCCTGGTGCAACGGCCGGATCGGCACCTTCGGGCTCTCCTATGCGGCGCACGCGCAGGCGGCACTCGGCTGCCTCGACCCGCCGGGCCTCGCAGCGCAGTTCCTCGATTGCGGCGGGTTCTCGAACGCCTACCGCAGCGGCATCCGCCACGGCGGCGCCTTCGACCTGAAGCAGGCGACCTGGGCCTACAACAACGCGCTCGCCGACGCCAAGGACCCCGCCGTCAAGGCAGCGCTGAAGGCGCAGGACATCAAAGCGTGGTTCGCCCGGATGCCCTGGCACAGGGGCGATTCGCCGGTTTCGGCGGCGCCCGAATACGAGAATTACCTGTTCGAGCAATGGTCGCACGGGGTCTTCGACGACTATTGGAAGCAGCCCGGGATCTATGCCGAGGGCTACTGGGACCGCTATGCCGACGTGGCGATCACGCATCTGTCGGGCTGGTACGATCCCTACGCGCGCACTGCGGTCGAGAACTTCCTCGGCCTGTCGTTCCGGAAGCGCGCGCCGCAACGGCTGATCCTTGGCCCGTGGACGCATGGCGACCGCTCGCTGACTTATGCCGGCGATGTCGATTTCGGCGCCGCTGCGGCGGTCGACGGCAACCTCGCCGAGGATTTCTTCGCGCTGCGCCGGCGCTGGTTCGACCGCTGGCTCAAGGGTGCGGCCAATGGCGTCGAGGCCGAGCCGCCGGTGCAGGTGTTCGTCATGGGTGGCGGTTCCGGGCGGCGCAACGGCGCCGGGCGCCTCGACCACGGCGGCAGATGGTGCAGCGCCGACGACTGGCCGTTGCCCGGCACGCAATGGACCCCATTCTACCTCCACGCCGACCGTGGCTTGCGCCCCGCGCCGCCGGCGGCGGGGGTGCAGCCGCTCGACTACCTCTTCGACCCGCGCGACCCGGCGCCGACGATCGGCGGCGCACTCAGCTCAGGAGAGCCGGTGATGCGCGCCGGCGCCTACGACCAGCGCGAGCGGCCCGACATGTTCGGCGGACGCGAGCCGCTGCGGCCGCTCTCTGAGCGCCCCGACGTGCTGGCGTTTACGACCCCGCCGCTCGACCGCGACCTCGAAGTGGCGGGCCCGGTCGAGGTGCGGCTGTGGGTCGCCTCAGATTGCCCCGACACCGATTTCACGGCAAAGCTGATCGATGTCCATCCGCCCACTGCCGACTACCCGCAAGGGTTCGCGATGAACCTGACCGAAGGCATCCTGCGCCTGCGCTATCGCGACAGCTGGGAGCGCCCGTCGCTGATGACGCCGGGCGAGGTCTACCCGATCGCGATCGAGCTCTTCCCGACCGCCAATCTGTTTCTGCGCAGACATCGGCTGCGCCTCGACATTTCTAGCAGCAACTTTCCGCATTTCGACGTGAACCCGAATTCGGGAGAGCCCGAAGGGTCGATGGAGCACAAACGGGTCGCCCGCAACCGCGTCTTCGTCGACGCCGCGCACCCGTCGCATATCGTCCTGCCGGTCGTCGAACGTGTCTCATAGGCGGCTCACCAACGCATCGGCTGTCGGCAGACCGAGTACCAGAGCCCGAGATTCTCTTCCTTCCATTGCGGGTCGGCGCAGTCCTTCTTGAGGATGGCGGCGGATTCCGCCGCATCGGCGGGCGGCGCCGGCGTCTTGTCCCCGCACGCCGCCAAGACGACGAGCGCAAGCGCCAACAATGCCAATCTCACCCGCGCCCCTCCTCTCCCGCGACGGCCGACAGCAAATTCGCCACCGATCCTCGGGCCGCGATGCGGCGATTGCAAGGCGAGGCATCGGCGCGTCCGCTGCCGAGGCTTGTGCGGCGGCGCGAAACCCGATCTAAACTTCGCGGACGGGAATGCGGCATTCCTTGGGCAATTCGGCGACAGTGGACATATCCTGATGAAGAGCGACAACAGGCCCCGCAATTACCGCAAGGATACGCTGCTGACCCATCTCGGGCGCCATCCTGACGCGCATCACGGCGCGGTCAATCCGCCCGTCTACCATGCCTCGACGATCCTGTCGTCGAACATGGCCGAGTGGGAAGAGAAGCGCGACCCGGAGAAGCGCTTCGACGTGGTCCGCTATGGGCTCCTCGGCACGCCCACCACCTTCGCCCTCGAGGAGGCGGTGGCAGCAATCGAAGGCGGCTATCGGGCGATGCTGATGTCCTCGGGCCTCGCCGCGATTACCGCCCCCTTGGAGGCCTGCCTCAAATGCGGCGACCATGTGTTGATGGTCGATTCCTGCTACGGGCCGGCGCGGACCTTTTGCGAAAGAGTGCTGACCCGCTACGGGGTCGCCACCACCTATTACGATCCGCTGATCGGCGAGGGCATCGCCCAGCTGATGCGGCCGAACACCAGAGTCGTCTACGTCGAATCGCCGGGCTCGCTGACCTTCGAGGTGCAGGATGTGCCGGCGATCGCCGAGGCCGCGCACCAGGGCGGCGCCAAGGTGCTGATGGACAACACCTGGGCCTCGCCCTGGCTGTTCCCGTCCTTTGCCCACGGCGTCGACGTGTCGATCCATGCCGCGACCAAATACATCGTCGGCCATTCCGACGTGATGCTTGGCGCCGTCATCACCAACGAGGAGATGTACCTGCCGGTGCGCACGATGGCGGCCAATCTCGGCCACTGCGCCGGCCCTGACGACGCCTATTTCGCCTTGCGCGGGCTGCGCACGCTCAGCGTGCGGCTGGAGCGGCACCAGAAGAACGCGCTCGACGTGGCGCGCTGGCTGCAGACCCGGCCGGAAGTGTCGCGCGTGCTTTACCCGGCCCTGCCCGAAGACCCCGGCCACGCGCTGTGGAAACGCGATTTTCTCGGCGCCAGCGGGCTCTTCGGGGTGGTCCTGCGGCCGGCGCCGAAGGCGGCGGTCTACGCGATGATCGATGCGCTCGACCTGTTCGGCATCGGCTCCAGCTGGGGCGGCTTTGAGAGCCTGATCCTGCCGACCCAGCCCGAGCGCGGCCGCACCGCGACGCGCTGGGTGCCCGAAGGCCCGACCCTGCGCCTTCATATCGGCCTCGAAGACCCGCAAGACCTGATCGAAGATCTCGACCGCGGCCTTCGCCAGCTCCGCGCCGTCGCCGCGGCGGCTTGACGAGCAACCAGAGCGCTCGACCTTGTACAGAGCCCTTTCCGGTCCGAGATTGTGGACATGACCACGATGATCGCCGAGATGTATGATGCGCTCCTCGCTGCCGGTTCGCCGGAAGACAAGGCACGCAAGGCAGCCGAAGCCTTGGCCGGATACGAGAACAGGTTTGCGGCGTTTTGATCAGCGCCTGGCCAAGATCGAGGGCGATCTGAAGCTGCTGAGTTGGATGGTCGGCTTCAATCTCGCTGCCACGGTCGGCGTCGTTTTATTGCTGCTTCGGCACTGACCGGCCCCGGCGTTCCGACGGCGATCAGGCCACGGCGCGGAAGCGGAGGCGGACGTAATCGGCGATCCAGGTGCCGGTTTCGTCCATCAATACCGGCCGCAGCAGGTCGGCGACCTCGGAGCGGGCGGCCGGCCGGTCGGCCGACGGCAATGGGCTGAAGAAATCCTCGGTGAAGGTTTCGAGCCAGGCTTCGAGCCCGGCCGGTAACGGCGTCGGGCGCGGCACGATGCGAATGTCGTCGACCGTGAAGCCGGCGGCTTCGAGCTTCTTGCGATAAGCCTCTGCCGAGGGGAAATACCACGGGCTGAGGCGCTGCGCGTCGAGGCCGCGTCGGCCGACGACGGCGCTCAATGCGACGATGATCGCGGCGGTGTTGTTGTGCCCACCCATCTCGGCGACGAACCGGCCGCCGGGCTTCAATGCCCGATGTACGCCGGCCAGCACCGCTTCGGGCGGGCGCATCCAATGCAGAGCGGCGTTCGAGAAGACGGCATCGAACTCATGCGCGAAATCGAGGCTCTGCCCCGGCAGGACCCGCGCGTCAAGGCCGCGCGCCCGCGCCGCGGCGACCATGTCGGGTGCCGCGTCGACCGCCACGACGGTGGCGCCAGCGGCGGCAATCTTTTCGGTCAACACACCGTCGCCACAGCCGAGATCGAGGATCCGCTCGCCTTGTGCCGGCGCCAGCAACTCCAGCACCGGGGTGCCGAGCGCCGGGACGAAGGCCGCGATCCGCGCGTAGCGATCGGCCGACCAATGCTGCCGCGAGATTTGCTCCATGTTCAGACCCTAACCGATGCGCACGGCGATGCCGATGTCATGATCGCTCATTCTGCTGCTTCCGCAGCAAATCAGCAGCAAAAAGTTCGGCGCCGCCGTCACCTCACGGCTGCGCCGCATCGGCCTCCAGCAATTGCAGCCGGCGGTCGAAATCGCTGGTCTCGATCGGCCGGACAAAGGTGTCGACGAGCCGCGCCGCGGCACCGGCCTCGCCCGGCGTCAGCGCGCCGGCGGCGGCAACGGCACCCATCGCGCGGGCGATATCGGCGGCGCTGTCGATCGGCGGCAAGGCAAAACGCACGACCCCCTCGCGGCGACGGCGCCAGGATGCGTTCGAGACACAGTTTGAGTGCGGTCGGATCGCCCGCGATGGCGAGCTCGACCGCCCGGCGGGTCAACGCATCGGCCTAGCCGTCGAGCGGCGCCTCGGCCGCGAGGCATTGCTGTTGCGATATCCGACATCCCCTCCTTCCAAAAGACAAGCCATTTCGTGTGGCGAATTGCGGAGTATGCCCTACGATCACGGCGATTTTATAGATGCCATATCGGCAACATGAAGTGCCCGTCGTCTACCGAGAGTTTGACGTGCCGCAAGGAGCCGGGCCGGATGCGGGATCAGGCTTCTGTCTGTGAGCGGCGGAGCCATTCGTCGAGACCGATGCGGCCGAGGCGGGCTTCGCCCAACGGCACGAGCGAACGCTCCTCGACCCGGCCGCCCCAGTATCGGGCCTCGGGGGCGCTCACCACCTCGCGCGGGTCGCCGACTGCCTTCAGATAGCGGGCGACGATTTCGTTGAACGGCGCTCGTTCCGGGCCGGCGATCTCGACGATGCCGTTTCGCGGCGGCGCGAGCGCCACATCGGCGACGATCGGAGCAATGTCGTCCGCCGCGATGGGCTGGAACAGGACGGGCGGAAGCCTGACGATGTTTCCGTCCGCACTTGAGTCCGCGATGCCGCCGAGGAATTCCAGAAACTGGGTCGCGCGGATGATCGTGTAGGGGATGCCGGAGGCCACGATCAGTTTCTCTTGGGCGACCTTGGCGCGGAAATAGCCATTGTCGCTCCGGTCGGTTCCGACGATGGAAGCGCGACGTGGTGCCGCACACCCGCTGCGGCCTCCGCCGCGAGAAGGTTGCGCCCCGAGGTCTCGAAGAATTCCAGCACCGCCCTGTCTTCAAATGAGGGCGAATTGGTGAGGTCGATCACCACCTGCGCGCCGGCCATGGCCGCTTGAGGCCCTCGCCGGTGATGTGTTGATGCCGCTTTTGGGCGAGGCGGCGACGACCTCGTGGCCCCCTGACGCAGAATGGCGACGGTCTTCGAGCCGATCAGGCCGGTGCCGCCGATGACGACGATCTTCATGGTTACCCCGCTTGTCGCCGACTCAAAGCGGCAACGCCTGGCGCAAAATCGTCCGAGGGTTCCCCGCACCGCGTAAACCCCGAGGCGGTCGGCTTGGTTCAACTGAATCTGCAACGCTCGGGGTATTCGGGGTTCGGTATTGCTCATGGCAACGCAAACTGAACAATATCGATCCATGCGCCTGATTCGCCGACCTGCTCGGCGGGATCGGCGATCATCCCGCGTCACGCCTGGACGAGTTGCTGCCCTCGAACTGACGGGCGGCAGCACTTGAGCCGGCAGCCGCTTGACCATCCCCGCTTCGACGTCGGCACACTAAACGCCTTCGCCCCACCCATGACATTCGGTGGATGCATGTGGTTCAAGCGAATGCTGTCTTGTTGCGGGTGCCATCAGGCGCCAGCCGGTGACGCCGCTATCAAGAGAAGAAGCAGAAAGATCCCTAGGATCTTGGTTATTGCGTTGCCGGCACCCGTTTCGGTGCTGCTCTCAGCGACCTTCTGCTGTGTGGCGGCGATGTTGTCGTTCCATTTTGCCAGCAGGGCGCTGAAATCGGTGGACCCAGATCCATCGACGAGCACGCCTTCTTCTCCGCCGATCAGGGCGAGCCGCGGGCCCTCTCCCTTAGGATTGCCGGGGCGAAAATGCACCTTTCCGGTAATCCGGGCGGACCGAGCGAGATCGTAGCGCGCCAACATTTGGGAGCAATCAGATGGCGGATCGCCGTCGGTTATCAGCCATAGAGTATGGACAGGCCTCAGCTTAGAGTTAGGCGGCGTGCTGCCTCCGGTCGGCGGTGTTCGCAGGTACTGCTCACAGAAGGCTCGGTTACGCTGGGTATCGACTGATGCCGGATTGTCGGGCGCGGGATTGAGGATCACGAGGCCGAACGGCGATTCCGGCAACTTATCGATCGGAGTGGCGAACTCAGGCCCGATCGGGAGGGACGTTACTGTTTTTTCAGCAGGGAGGTTCTGGCAAGCGACGATGCCGAGAGCCAGGGCGATAATGAGCGGCGTTCGCATCGTTCCTCCCGCCTCCGCTATCCGAGACCGAAGAGTGCCGGGCATTGTTCCGCCGGGGTGCGGCGGTGATCAGCATTAAAATTAGTCGAGTGTCGGGAGCGCCACTCTGATCTAGATCAAGCAGGTGCCTCCGTTATTGCAGGGCAGGTCGGCACCGTTGTTCACCGCACGGATACGCGGTTCGTGCGGCGGGGATGTGTCGATAGAGCGTCGCCGGCGAAACAGTGCGCGATCTGAGTCACGCCGATCTCGAGACTGGCAAGCATTGCCTCGGCAGCATCGATGTCCTCCCCACTGAGACCCCCGCGACCGGCTCCTTGCGGTGACCGCGATGGGGTGGACACCAGTCCTTCGCCGGGCCGCCCTTGAACGATGAGGTTGCGCCGAGAGCGGCCCTTCGCCATCGTGCAAGATCTCCGGCAAATGTTGTCCTCCCCCGCCCAGCGAGATTGACGAGGTCGGCCGCCGTATGTGGACAGTACGAACAGCTCCATCTCATCCGCCGTGACGGAATAAGCGGCCTCGACGTATCCTGGATGCGCGTTTCGCATTGCAATGAAAGGTGGCGAACATGGGAAGGCTCGACGGCAAGGTTGCAGCGGTGACGGGCGGGGCATCGGGGATCGGCGAGGCGACGGTCAGGCGTTTCCTTGCCGAGGGCGCGAGCGTGGCATTCTGCGATCGGGACGGCGAGCGCGGCCGGCGCGTGGCGGCCGAGCTCGAGAGCGCCGGCGCCAAGATCGCCTTCACGCAGGCTGACGTTGGTACCGAGGCCGCATGCCTCGCCTTTGTCAACGGCGCCGCGCAGAAGTTCGGGCGCCTCGACATCCTCATCAACAATGCCGGCATCCGCAAATACGAGAAGGTCGACGAGGCGAGTGCGGCGAGCTGGAAAGAGATCCTCGACGTCAACCTGATGAGCTACGTCTTCTGTGCCAAGGCGGCGGTTCCGCTGATGCGCCGCAACAAGGGCGGCGCCATCGTCAACACCGCCTCCGTGCGTTCCGTCGTCGCCGGCGGCGGCAACCTGCAGTACGACACCACCAAGGCCGCGGTCGCGGGCTTGACGCGGGCGCTCGCCGCCGACCACTCGCCGGAGGGCATTCGTGTGAACGCCGTCGGCCCCGGCCCGATCTTCACGCCGTTCCATCAGCGCCGCATCGCAGCTTCCGGCGAGACCGTCGAGCAGTACAACGCCAGGGCCGCACAAGGCACCATGCTGAAGCGCCCGGGCAGGGCCGAGGAGGTCGCCGCCGCGATCCTGTTTTTGGCCTCCGACGATGCCTCCTACGTCACCGGCGCCCTGCTTGTTCGTGGACGGCGGTATGACCGCGCTGTGATGCCCATCGTCGACGCGACCCTGGTCGGGACAACTCGTAGGCTGCGCCACTTCGCCAATGTGTGATAATGGCGCGCCAACGCGCCCGTCACCGTCGGGTCGGTCGAACGGGCGCGAAAGCTACTTTGCGAGGTATCAACGCCAGATGAACGCCATCAAAGACTCCATCAAGTCAGGTAGAACCGTCGTCGGGACCACCGTGACACCGGACATTGACGTGTCGGTCCTGGCCAACGCCGGGTATGACTTCCTGCTGTTCGATACCCAGCACTCCGCCTGGGAGATCAAGCAGCTGCGGCCGTCGATCGAGACGATGCGCGGCAAGCAGGCGGCGCCGCTGGTGCGCGTCGCCGCGAACCAGGCCTATCAGATCTGCTTCGCGCTTGACGCCGGGGCACGAGGCATCATAGTTCCGATGGTCAACACCAGCGCGGAGGCGGAGGCCGCCGTGCGCGCCTGCCGCTATTTTCCCCTCGGCAACCGCAGCAACGCCGGGGTGCGCGGCGAGTGGGGCGAGTTCAAGAATTACCGCGATTACATGGATGCCGTGAACAACGAGCTCGTTATCTTGCCGATGATCGAGACGAATGAGGCTCTGGAGAACCTCGATGCCATCGCCTCGGTCCCGGGCGTCGACGTCCTGCTGATCGGCCCGTCCGATCTTTCGATCGAGCTGGGAGTGCCACTCGACTACCAGTGCGACCTCTATCAGCGAGCGCTCGATAAAATCGCGGCGGCCGCCGCAAAGCACGGCGTTGTCCCCGCGATGTATTTCATCCCGCCTGGGATGGAGCCGAACTTCTTTGTCGAGAAGGGGTTCAAGCTCTTCACGATGCCGTGGGCTCCCTGGGCGACGGCCGGGATCCAGAACGCCCTGTCCGGGATCAAGCGCTGACGACGGCGATGCGGGCGGTCCGGCGAATGGCCGGATCACCCCGCTGCGCCGCATCGCAGCGGCTGGCGAGACCGTCGAGCAGTACAACGCCAAGGCCGCGCAAGGCACCATGCTGAAGCGCCCGGGCAGGGCCGAGGAGGTCGCCGCCGCGATCCTGTTTTTGGCCTCCGACGATGCCTCCTACGTCACCGGCGCCCTGCTGTTCGTGGACGGCGGTATGACGGCGCTGTGAGGAATATTCAGCTATCGGTGTCAGGCAAATAGTCGCGGATTTTGCTTGACCTTACGCGCTACGCAATCACTGAGGCAGCGCGGCGAAGCAAAGGGGCTAGTGGTGCAAATCAAACGCTTGGTACCCGGCTTTTAGGCCCCCTCTCGACCCAAACCGGACCTACGGCCCGCGCCGCTGGAACGTGCGCATTGCATGGGGCGTCAGGTTATCCCGCGCGCGACGTTCGCGAACATCGCGCGCGGTAAGGTGACCACGAACTCGGTGAACGCATCGACCTCGCTGTCGACTGTGATCGTCCCGCCATGCGCCTTCGTGACGATGTCGTAGGTGATCGATAGCCCGAGCCCGGTCCCTTGGCCGCTTGGCTTGGTCGTGAAGAACGGCTGGAACAGCTTGTCCCTGATATCAGCGGGGATACCGGTGCCGTTGTCACGCACTCGGATTTCAACCCCATCGCTGGTCTCTTCCGTGGTGACCTTCAGCGTGGGCTTGAAGTCAGAAGGCGCATCGTTCTTCGTTCTCGTGTTCGCTGCGTATAAACCATTGCTGAAAAGATTCAGGAACACTCGCGTCATGTCCTGCGGATTCACCTCAATCGGCGCGATTCCGGCGCCGAAATCTCGCTCCAGCGTGATATTGAAACTCTGATCCTGGGCTCTCGCACCGTGATAGGCGAGGTTCAGCGCCTCATCGGCCAGCGCGTTGATGTCCACCGTCCGCCGCTCACCTGACGCACCGCGCGAGTGTTCCAACATCGCCTTGACGATGCCATCGGCGCGTTTGCCGTGTTCGGTGATTTTCTCCAGGTTGCTGGTGAGAGTGGCCGAAAGGTCCTCGATATCGGCGCGCTTTTCCTCGTCCAGCAAAGCGAACGCGGACGCGGCCGTTTCTTTCAATTCATCCAGCAAGTCGACCGAAAGGTTGGCAAAGTTGTTGACGAAGTTCAGCGGATTCTTGATTTCGTGCGCGATGCCTGCGGTCAACTGTCCGAGCGATGCCATCTTCTCCGCCTGAATCAAATTCGCCTGGGCGGTTCGCAGTTCGCGCAACGCGGCCTCGGCGGTGTCGCGCGCGGCGCGGATCGCTTCCTCGTTGCGTTTGCGTTCGGTGATGTCGGAGAACATCAGCACGAAGCCGCCGTCGGATGCGGGGTTGTTGCGAATTTCGATCACCCGGCCGTCGGGACGGACCCGTTCATAGGTTCGTCGCACACCGGTCATCGCGGCGATCCGGCGTATCGTGTCCTCGATATCGGCATCGGCGCCGTAATCACCGCGTTCCGCGAGGTAGCGGATATACTCGACGTAGGTCCGGTGCTCGGCGAGCAAATTGTCGGGAACATTGAAGAATTCCTGGAATTTGCTGTTCCAGGCGACGAGACACGGCGTTTCGTCGAACATGGCGACCCCGTCGCCCATGTTTTCGAACGTGACCCGCAGTTCTTCCTGACGCTGACGGATTTCATCCATGAGTTCGGGCGTTCTCCATCGCGATCACCGCCTGGGCGGCGAAATTCTCCAGCAGGGCGATCTCTTTTTCGGCGAAGGCGCGGGGGTGCGTTCGGAATGCGCTGATGTAACCCAGGAACACGCCATCTTTCCGCAGCGGTATCATCAGAGAGGTCTGAAGATCCATCGATCTGATCAAATCCGCGTGCGGTCCCACCAGCCCAGGCAATCCGGCCTGCAGATCCGTAACATGGATGAGGCGTCCACCATCGATGATCCTCTGGGAGATGGCGCCGGGAAGCCGAGGCTGACGCAGCATCGCTGCGCAGTCCCCCGGATAACCGTGCGTCGCGACCGCACGCAGGGACTGGCCATCGAAGACGGCGAGCTCTCCAATGACGGCATCGCAGAGTTGATGCGCCTTCTCGAGGATCGCGTCGAACACCGGCGTCAGATCGCCGGGGGAGGCATTGATGACTTGCAACACCTCCGCCGTCGCGGTCTGCTGTTCCAGCGCCTCCCGTGTCTCGGTCAGCAGCCGTGTGTTCTCGATCGCGATCACCGCCTGATCGGCGAAGGTGCTGACCAGGTCGATTTGCCGCTGGGTGAATGGCTCGACGTGCTGGCGCGCCAGGACGATGTTGCCGATCGGTTCGCCGTCCCGCAGCAACGGAACGCCCAACGCCGTCCGCATCTTGCCCTGACGGACCGCGACGTCCGGGTATCCAGGGACAGCGGCCACGTCGAGAATATGCACCGGGGCGCGTTCCGCGACGCATTGGTGCCCGACGCTCGGCGTGTTGGGCTCCAACGGGAACGCGCCCAGCGCGGCCGTCGCGGCGGCGTATTCGGGCGGAAAGCCCAAATGCGCCGCGAACCGGAACATGCCGTCTACGAATCTGTAGATCGCGACCTGCTCGGCGCCGCAAAGCCGCGCGGCGGTTTCCGCGATCGTTTCGAGGATCGGCCGCACATCGAACGTCGAACGGCTGATGACTTTCAGCACGTCGCTGGTGGCGGTTTGGTATTCAAGCGATTCCTGCAGATCGGCGGTGCGGGTCCGCAACGCGCGGAACGTCTCGGCTGACGTGATCGCGATCACCGCCTGTTCGGCGAAGGTGTTCAGCAACTCGACCTGGGTTTCGGAGAAGCCACCTTTTTCCCGACTGCCCATGCCAAGCGCACCGATCGGCACGCCGCCGCGCATCATTGGGACCGCGACGGTCGATTTCACGGTGTCCCAGACGGCGCTGCGTCCCAGCTCAGGCTCCGTATCAGTATCGCGGATGTGGGAGATCCCGCGGTCCAGGATCGCGCGGCCCATGGCCAGGTTGCGCGCCGGTGGCATCGGATAGCGGGCTTTGGGGGCTTCCCGAACGGCGGGGTCCTCGCTGACGCCGGTCGCCGCGCGCCAATGCAGCAGCGTGCCGTCGAATTCGGTCACCGTCACGCCGTAACCGCCGCAAATGTCGCGCGCGCGCTCGGCGATCAGATCGAACACGGGCTGCGCGTCGCCGGGTGAGGCCGACATCGCCTTCAGCACGTCGATGGTCGCCGCCTGGTGGTCGATCCGTTCGGCGAAGGCGGTGTTGCGTTGTGCCAGCGCCTCGGTTAGCGAGGCTTCGCGGGCCAGTGCAGCGGCGCGCCAGGCTCGATCTTCGTCACGCTCTCGCCGCAGTTCCGCGTTGGCGCGCTGTAGTTCGGCGATTATGGCATTTCGCCTCGCGGTCATGGTTCCCCCCGTCTGGCCCGGGCCGCACCGTGTCGGTCTCCACCTGCTTCGGAGGGTAGCCCCCGCTCGCCGCTTCTCCAATCCGTCACAGGTTGGTGACACATGCGGTGCCCGTCGGAATACGATCAGGAACGCCGAACCTAGGTCGGCTTTCCACCCCGAGCCGACCCCCGGAGCGGGTACCAAGTGTTAGATTTGATCCACTAGAAGATGCGCCGATAGTGGGCTTTCCCACGGCGAGTTGTTGCGTAAGGAAGATTACCTGAAGAGCGGCGACAGCGGAGTTGCGTTTTGATCCTGCCAAATCAGCGCGTTTCAGTAGCTCGGTGCCGTCGAATGACCGCCTTGCTGCCGTTATGCTCATAGTCGTTCAAATGATCCGATCCTTTTTTACCCGTCATGCCCGGCCTTGTGCCGGGTATCCACGGAAACCGGACCGTCTGTACCACCATTCGTGGATGGCCGCATCAAGTCCGGCCATGACGGACAGTGAATCGTCTGCCTGGGTCGGAGCACTATACCGGCAGCGAGTACGACTTACTGATTGCCCAAACCCGCCAAAGGGGCGACCTTGTCCCGAAATCGCCGGGAATCGGGCGAATATCGGTTAAAGATGCTTATTTCTGGAACGCCCCGTGCTGACTTATGACTTCCGCCTGCCGCCCGGCCCCCGAACCGTCGAGTACGCGCTTCTTGCCGAAGAGCTAGGCTTTCGCGCGGTCTGGTGTCCCGAGATTCCCGCCTTCGGCCACGACATATGGGTCACTCTCGCCCGCATCGCCGAAAAGACGAAGCGCATCAAATTTGGCCCCTCCGTGCTGATCCCGAGCTATCGCCATCCGATGGCACAGGCCTCGGCCATCGCGACGCTCGAGCAGATCGCGCCGGGACGCCTGATGGTCGGGTTCGGCACCGGCTTTACGGGCCGTGCGGGGATGGGCAAGAAGCCCTTGAGCCTCGCGAGCATGCGCACGCATATTGCGCAGGTTAAGGCATTGCTGCGCGGCGACATTGCCGACATCGACGGCGGTCTCGCCCAGATCCTCGCGTCCGACGGCTGGTTGCCCGATCGTCCGATCAACGTGCCAGTCTACATGGCAGGCCAAGGCCCCAAGGCCCGCGCGCTCGCCAAAGAGATTGCCGACGGCCTGATTTC
The DNA here is from genome assembly GCA_963781215.1 of uncultured Alphaproteobacteria bacterium. GTDB lineage: Bacteria > Pseudomonadota > Alphaproteobacteria > ATCC43930 > CGMCC-115725 > AP-15. The sequence continues at coordinate 100,107 of CAWAFE010000043.1, read as the reverse complement.
CCTCGGCGGCCCGGCCGAAGGGTTCGAGACCTGCCTCGTGTCGACCGGCGGCACGGTCCTCGATGATGGCGAGGACGTCACCTCGCCGCGCGCCTCGACCGCCGTCAAACCGCTCGTGGCACTCGCCTATCACCTCAGGTACACGACCGATCCGGAAAGCGTGAAAGCGCTGCCGAACGGCGAAGCGTGGCTGGCCAGCGTCGAACGTGCGGACGAAAGAGTCCGCCACCTCTCCGTTCACCGCGGTCATAACCTCGACATTTCGAACGGCCATGACGCGCTCGTCGACGTATCCGCCGCCAAACAGATGACCTTCACAGGCACGCGCGAGGAGTTGCGCGAACGTCTCGCCCAGCTCGAGGCCCGCGGCGCCACCGGCATCATCTTCGGGACCAGCGGTTACGATGTGGAACGGGAGCTGAGGGCCTACGCGGAGGTTGCTGGATTGAGGTGACGGAGGCGCGATGCTGCCTGCGGTTCAGAAGGTCCCAACCACTCGGCCCTTCCCGGACTTCAATCCAAGATCAGCGACGCTATCTTCTGTCAGTGGGCCGACAGATGTCGGCATGCCCCCAGGGACTGTGTCGCGAGCGATGGCGAAGGCTTCATCGGAATCATTGGCGGCAGCCGCAACGATTCGCCTACGCAGATTTTGGCCGACTTCCATATCGGGCCCAGCAACGAGCATCATCCAACCCTTCATGGGTTCCTCTCCCGTTTCATCCTGAACAGGATAGCACGGGCGAGGGCAGCCCGATCAGGCCGCTGTGCAAACCGGTCACGATGGCGGACAATTGGCCGAACAAAGAGGAGGACGGCCATGCCGGTCATCGACGTTCAGGTGCATCCGTTCGATCGAAATCATCCCGGCCGGCCGTGGGCCAGTCCCTCGCACGGACTCGACTCCGCCACAGGCGAAGAGATGGTCGCGGCGATGAACAGTGTCGGCGTCGACGGTGCGATCATGGTCTCGTCGTTCAGCGCCTATGAATACGATCCGAGCTACGCGCTCGAAGTTTACAACACCTATCCGGATAAGTTTCGGGTTGTGACGCCGGTCGACGCGACCGATCCGGCGATTGACGATGTGGTGGCGAAATGGGCGGCCACACCAGGTGCCCGCGGCATTCGCATACGAATGCGCGACGGCCTGCCGATGGACGCGGACCATCCCGGTTTGAACCGCGCTTTCGCAGCCGCCGCCAAACATGGTTTGCCGGTCAATTTGCTGTGCTGGGGCATCCTGGACAAAGGGCTGCCGCACATCCAGCGACACCGCGATACGGTCATCGTTATCGACCATCTCGGCCTGCTGCAGCCGGCTCGCCCGCCGGTCCCCGCCGACGTTTGGGCCGATCTTCCCAAGCTGCTCGCCTTGGCTCAATACGAGAACGTAAGGGTGAAGATCAGCGGCGCCTGCACGATGTCGCACCAACCGTTCCCATACGACGATATCTGGGAGCCGGTGCTGCGGGTCATCGATGCGTTCGGGCTGGATCGTTGCATGTGGGGCACCGACTGGACGCGGACGATCGGCATGCTGACCTATGAGCAGGGTGTGGCGCCGTTCCGCGACACCAAACGCCTGTCCGAGAACGACAAGGCAGCGCTGATGGGAGGAACGTTGCAGAAAGTCTACAAGTGGTAGCGCGACCGTACCGATTCGGCCGCGCCACAAATCTGCCGGAATAGCTCAGGAAGCAGCAAGGTCGCTGCTTATCGTTGATCTCGACAAGCGTATCGGCAACGCCAGGGCGTGGGGCGACACGAATAAGTGAGCCTACGCACAGGATCCCCGATCGTGAGCCGTACTGTGATCTGCTGACCTGTCACCATCACGTGCTTCGACGTTGTGACGTCCCTGTTACCTAAACAAGAATTTCCAAAGGTCTGCAACGGGGCAATCCTTCGCATTCGTCACCGCAGCATCGTCCTTGGGCGCCGATAGCGGTCATTCTAGCGCTACCGCCGACGACCCCAGAGTGGACCCCGAGCAGGCCGAGCAGATTGTGGGGAAGGTGTACAAGGCGACGCGCCGTGAAGGCCTTTTCACGAAGTATCGGCGGTGGTCGCCGCTATGGCGCGCGTTCTCGCCCCCTTGCCGAGGGGCGAGAAGTGAGGGCATCTATCCGTCCTCTTCGCGTTCGGTCCATCCCTGTTCCTGGCGGTCTCCGACATCCGGCTCCAGCGCTCCGATCTTGGTCAGGTCCAACACCGGTGTCCCGTCCTCTGCCGTGGACATAGCCTCGGAATACCGCATACCGAAGCGTATCTCGCTCGCCGAATAATTGCGGAGGTCGTGGACCGTGGTGGAGAGCATTGGGTCGCGAGCTTCGATCGTCACGAAGACTTGTGCGTTAGCCTCAATTGCTCGCGTCGCGTCGTAGCCGTGCAAGGGGCTCCGCTCGTCCAACACATGCATTAGGGTCCAAAACAGAGGAAAGATCGGAAGGTGCGTTCGCTCGAGCCGCAACTCCTGGGCGCGATGAAACACCTGGCCGTCGATACCGATCTCTGAAAGCAGAACGTTAAGGCGCGCCATAGCATCCGTGAGAACGGCCGCCCGCCCATTACCGATGCGCACCATCAACGTCGGTTTGTCGTGGTGCATCGCGATGACCGGGTTCTCGGCGAAAATCAGCTTTGCCCGCGGCCGCGAGAAGCGAACGAAGGTCAAGCCGGTCAAAATTGCCGTGAAGGCGAGCCCGCAGACGATCTCGGTCGACGCAACCAAGTGGCCATACAACGTTGCCGGATACATCTCTCCATAGCCGACGGTTGCAACCGTCTCTATGCTGAAGAAAAAGAGGTCCAGGAAGTTATCCGGTCGAGCATGCTCCACCGATCCGGGAACCAACCAGAGTAAAATGGCAAAAACGACATTCATGAAAAGATAAAGTGCGAGTAGCGATACGAGGAATTGCGGCCAGGTCAGGGCGATAGCGAGATGGTAGGGATCACGCAAGTCGAAGCGCGAAACCCCCTTCTTTTTGAACTCGTAGGAGCCGAGACGAACCCGCGCCTCTTTTTCACGCGTCTCCAGCCGATCGATCGGAATGCCGGAACCCCAAGTCTCTCGACGCCGCGCCATCATTGCATTGCTGCCACGCGATCAGTTTCGCCGAAGTTCCTCTCCTGCAACTAACGCCGGCGAGAACACCGATCGAGCTGGCCGGGTGAAAGCGAGGATGGACGTCGTGCCATGGTCGCCCGCAAGCCGGCTCATTCGCCGGTAAGGCGAGCGTCTTTCTCAGCCACAGAACGTTTCATAAACAGTACCACGAACGCGACCACAAACGTCAACACGGCGATCATCCAAAAGCAGTCGAAATAGGCAAGCGAGGATGCCTGCCGTTGCCGCAGATTTTCGAGTTCCTGCAGACCCAGTTGCCCCGCGGCAACCGGGTCGGCGATCTGCTGCGAGAAGAACGCCTGGGCGTGCGCGATGAAGGAGTGCGCGGCCGCGTTGAAGGGATCGAGATACTCACCCAGACGTAAGGTGTGGAATTGATCACGCCGCTCTTGGAAGGTTTGAGCCAACGATACCCCGACGCTGCCTCCCTCGTTGCGCAGGAGACTCAATAAGCCGATAGCAGCACCGCGCAACGCCATTGGCATATAGAGGTAAGCCGCTACATTTGCGGGCGCAAAACATACCGACAATCCCAAAACCACGAGCACGCGAGGCCAAATGGCTTGCCCTGGGCTGATGTCCAGGTTGAGTTGAGACATCCAATAATTTCCGGCGGTCATGAGCAGCATGCCCGCGCCGATCAGCCAGCGAGCATCCATTCTCCGGCCGATCAGGCGCCCGACAATCGGCATCGCTAACACCGCAAAGATGCCACTCGGCGACATGACCAATCCGGTGCTCAGCGCATCGTAACCAAACAGGGATTGCAGCAGACCGAGCAGCGACTTGGTGGCCGCAAAGAGCGCAAGGTAAGCGCAAAAGATGATGATGCAGCAGGCCGCGAAGTTGCGTTCGCCCAGCGCTCGGAAATTGACCACGGGGTTGCGGTGACGCAGCTCCCAAAAGACCAGCCCAACCAATCCTACCGCAGCCAAAATGGCCAGCGTCTGGACGCGCCAGAACGGATCGCCCAGCCAGTCCCATTCCTGGCCTTTGCTCAGCATCACTTCCCAGCAGACCATGACGATGACCAGCAGCGAAAAACCGATCGAATCAAAGCGGAATGGCTGCTTCCGCAACTCCGCACGCTGGGCGACGAGATAGTCTGGGTCGCGAAGCAGGGCATAACATCCGGCGAGTGCCAGGAGGCCGATCGGCACGTTGATCAAAAAGACCCAGCGCCACGAGTAGGAGTCCGTTATCCAGCCGCCCAGCGTCGGACCGACGATCGGCGCAATCAAGACCGCAAAGCCGAACAAGGTCATTGCCACGCCTTGCTTTTCGGTCGGGAAAGCGTCGAGCAGCACCCCCTGACTGCTCGGCTGCAGACCGCCGCCCGCCAGGCCCTGGATCACGCGAAACAGGATGAGCTGACCGAGACTCCCGGCGAATCCGCACAGCAGCGAGCTCAGGGTGAATATCGCAATCGACGCGAGGAAGTAATTGCGGCGACCGAGATGCGCGCTCAGCCAACCCGTAATCGGCAGGATGACGGCATTGGCGGCAAGGTAACTGGTGATAACCCACTCGCCGTCATCGACCGTCGCCGACAGGCCGCCCGCGATATAGCGCAACGCGACCAGCGCAATCGTGGTGTCGATCACCTCCATGAAGGTCGGCAGCACGACGACGGCGGCCACCAGCCAGGGGTTCGCCGCAGCCCGAGACCTCGTGGGTGAAAACGCCGCGACAGTCATTTCTTTGCGCCCGGCGGGTTTCCGGTCGACCCGCCGGTTTGTGTCTGAGGCAGAACGGTTTGCAGAAACTTCCCGGCATCGGGCCCGGTAGGCGGCTTGTTGATGTAGATGTAGGGGACAACCGACGTGCCGATGAACAGGGGGTCCTTGTCCGGGTCGTATCCTTCGAGATCGATCCGGACCGGCAGCCGCTGGACCACTTTGACGAAGTTGCCGGTCGCATTCTCTGCCGGCAGCAAGGCGAGCGTCGAACCGGTTCCCATCGTGAAGCCGGAGACCCGACCCTTGAAGACGCGCCGGCCGCCGTACATGTCGACATACAAATCGGCCGGCAGACCGATGCGCAGGTCGCCTAGCTCCGTCTCTTTGAAATTGGCATCGACCCAAATCTCGCGGAGGGAGCGGATCGCCATCAAATTCTGCCCGACTTGAACGTAATCGCCCGGATTGACGTTCCGGCGCGTGACCACTCCGTCGATTTTCGCGACGATGTCGCAATAACCAAGATCCAGTTCGGCCTGCGCGAGCTCGCGTTTGGCGAATTCGAGCTTGGCCTCGGCCTGCTTGACGGCCGGAGCCTCGGCCTCGAGGCGAGCGAACGTACGATCGATGTCGCCCTGTTTTTCAAACTGCTCGAGCATCTGCTTCGGGGTCTGTTCAACGGAATGGATGACACCAAGCTGAGCCGCACTCTGAATCAGGTTCGCCTGCGCCACGAGGACGGAAGAAAAGGTCTGATCGAGATCCGGCGGGACTTGGTCAAGACCTTTGCCGCCATCGGGTTGTGCTGGCAGTCCCAAAGAGGCCCGAACCTGGTAAACTTCGGCCAGCGATTCGGTGACTTGTGCGTTGGCCGTAGATAAGGTTCTTTGAGCCCGGTCGAACTCCTGACGGCTTTCGGCCGGGGAACCCAGCAACCGCTGCGCCCGATAGAAGTCGGCTTGTGCGAGCGTCAAGTCGGCCCCGCTCTTGTCGAGAGCAGCTACCCGAGCATGCAAAAGCGCGATTTTGTCGTCGACATCCTGTACGGCGTTCTGCAGTCCCCAGCGCCGGGCCCATGCTTGTGCTTCGATATCCCGCGCCGTGGCTTTCGCCGCGCTCAGGTTCGCGGCTGCAGTATCGACGGCGGCTCTTTTCACAGCAACCGCGTCCTCAAACGGCTCCTTGTCGAGCTCGGCGAGCAGCTCGCCTTTGTGCACACGGTAGTTGTCGTCGACCAGCACCCGGGAGATCTGGCCGGCGACCCGGGGCGCGACGAAGGTCACATGGCCGTTGACGTAGGCGTCATCCGTCGAAACGGTATTGAGAGCGAAGCGGATCCACGGAATGCCAAATACGCAGGCGACTACCAGAATCAGGACGCCCAGCACGCCAATCAGCAACCGTCGTCGCCGCGAGGGCCGCTGATCCGGCGGTGGGCTCACCGATTGTCGCGCCTCGTGCTCGCCTGACACCCTTTCACTTGCGGGGGGCGCGTCGACCGGATTGGATTCGCCCCTGCTCACTCCGGTCTTCTCGGTCGTCTCAACGGGCATTGCGTCCGCCACCGTATTTGACCCTCCGTCCCCGATTTCGGGTGTGTTCAAGCCCGATAATTATCCCTCCCGGCGCCGTCGGCAATTGGCCTCCTCGGATCGGACGGCGGCGATTAGCCGCCCCGGCCGTATTCGGCGAGCCCGCCCTTTATGCCCTTGCTGGGAACGTTCGGCAGCTCGTGCTGGTAGACGAGGGCCACGTTGGCGTTCTTCGACTTCGGCGCCTCCGCGGGGACGCTGCTGAACGGCAGGGTGCCGAAAAGCACCAAACAGAGGATGTGTTTCATGGAGCCCCTATCCTTCGGTTGGCGGATGCGGGATCAGGCTTCTGCCTGTGAACGGCGGAGCCATTCGTCCAAACCGATGTGGCCGAGGCGGGCTTCGCCCAACGGCACGAGCGAACGCTCCTCGACCCGGCCGCCCCAGTATCGGGCCTCGGGGGCGCTCACCACCTCGCGCGGGTCGCCGACCGCCTTCAGATAGCGGGCGACGATTTCGTTGAACGGTGCTCGTTCCGGGCCGGCGATCTCGACGATGCCATTTCGCGGCGCGCGCGAGCGCCACCTCGGCGACGATCGGAGCAATGTCGTCCGCCGCGATGGGCTGGAACAGGACCGGGCGGAAGCCTGACCACGTTTCCGTCCGCACTTGAGTCCGCGATGCCGCCGAGGAATTCCAGGAACTGGGTCGCGCGGATGATCGTGTAGGGGATGCCGGAGGCCACGATCAGTTTCTCTTGGGCGACCTTGGCGCGGAAATAGCCATTGTCGCTCCGGTCGGTTCCGACGATGGAGAGCGCGACATGGTGCCGCACGCCCGCTGCGGCCTCCGCCGCGAGAAGGTTGCGCCCCGAGGTCTCGAAGAATTCCAGCACCGCCCTGTCTTCAAATGAGGGCGAATTGGTGAGGTCGATCACCACCTGCGCGCCGGCCATGGCCGCTTTGAGACCCTCGCCGGTGATGCTGTTGATGCCGCTTTTGGGCGAGGCGGCGACGACCTCGTGGCCCCCCTGACGCAGAATGGCGACGGTCTTCGAGCCGATCAGGCCGGTGCCGCCGATGACGACGATCTTCATGGTGTACCCCGCTTGTCGCCGACTCAAAGCGGCAAGCCTGGCGCAAAATCGTCCATGGCTTCCCGCTCTGGCGGGAACACCGCGGCGGTCGGCTTCGTTCCACTGAAGTCTGCAACATTCGGGGTATTCGCGGTTCGTGCGGCGGGGAGGTGTCGATAGAGCGTCGCCGGCGAGACGCCGGGACGTCCTCCGTGAGTTTCGGCGGACAGCCTCCAGTGCGCGCGGCGCGGCGGCAAGGCGCCCCGATGGCGGTGCAGCGCGCCTGGCATATTGCTTCAGGGCGTTCTCTCGACCGTTGCCGGTTTTCGGTGGGGTACAGCCGTTCGGTTGATAGCCAAGCTCAGGGCGCTGGGCTCGCTGGATATCCCGATAGATGACTCTCCTTGTCTTCCTCCAATGAGACGATAGGCTCGCGGCCGGATGCGGAGTCAAAAACATGAAGACGCCCAAATCGGTTCGAAGTGCCGAGGCCCTGGGGCGGGTTCGGCTGTCGCAATCCTTTTTCATGCGCGATTTTCTTCACAGCGAAATCGCGGCGATGAACGGGATGACCAACCTGCCCGATGATCCCGACCTCGCGATTGCCGCCGGCCGAAGACTTTGCCAGGATCTCCTGGAACCCTTGCAGGCGACGTTCGGCCGGTTGGCGATCCGGTCGGCATATCGCTCGCCTGAAGTCAATGCCTACGGGAATGCGCACTTTCAGAGCTGCGGTTCGAATGAGCGCAACCGGGGGCGGCATATTTGGGATCAACGCAGCAAAGACGGCGGCATGGGGGCGATGACCAGCGTGGTCGTTCCCTGGCTGGTCGACCGCTTGGAGAAGGGTGTTGCCTGGCAGGCGATGGCGTGGTGGATCCACGACCATCTGCCCTACAGCGAGCTTCAGTTCTTCCCGAAGCTCGCTGCTTTCAATATCGGCTGGCACGAGCTTCCCCGCCGCCGCATATCGAGCTTCGCCCTACCGCGCGGTCTGCTGACGAAACCCGGACTGCCGAACCATGATGGCGATCACAGCGGCCAGTATCGCGGGTTCCCGGCGCTTGTTGCTCCAAGGGATCGCCCGTACTGCCGGCGACGACCGGAAGGCGGCTTGTTGCCGCGCGCCGATCGAGCCGGCGGCCGCACTCCGGAGCGGACAGGTTTTACGCAGCCACGCTCGACGCAGGGGAAGGGTTGAGTTCCGGAGCTCGCCCCACGATTTCCATGACAGACCGAAATTGCGAGGGCCGTGTCATGGGCACGAGGGCGCAACATTATCTCGTCTTCGAAACGAAGAGCGGCTTCTGCGGCATCGCCTGGAACAATTCGGGCATCACGCGCTTCCAGTTGCCGACAAGAAGCGCCCACGCAACCGAACGAATTATGCGCCGCCGGGCGCCCGGCGCCGAACCCGGCACGCCGACCCCGGAGGTGGTCGAGGCAGTCGCCGGCGTGAAGCGCTATTTTGCGGGCGAGGAAACGGATTTTTCTGGCTTCAGGCTCGATCTCGATGATCAGGACGCGTTCTTCAGGCAGATCTATGCCGCGGCGCGTCGGGTCGGATGGGGCCGCACGACGACCTATGGCGATTTGGCGAAGGAGCTCGGCGCCGGGCCCGAGGCCGCGCGCGATGTCGGCCAGGCCATGGCCAAGAACCCGGTGGCGCTGATCATCCCCTGCCACCGGGTCTTGGCGGCCGGCGGCAAGGTTGGCGGTTTTTCCGCGCCAGGCGGCTCGGCGGCCAAGATCCGCATGCTCGAGCTGGAGGGCGTTCGTCTCGAGCCGTCGCGGCCGGCGCAGCGGTCGTTCGAGTTCTGAGAGCACGTACCGGTCAGGAGACGAGCCACGCCTCGACCGCGAGCCCTCGGTTCCGGCGGAAGGGCGTGTAACCCAGTGATCGGTTTTCACTGTCGGAGGCGATGAACGATGCTGGTGATAAGGGGTGAGCACACCGATCTGGAGGCGCGGGCAAAGGCGGAACCCGCTGATAGTGTGCTGACGCGCGATTATTACACGCAGCTGCCACAGATCCGTCTGACCGGCGATCCAATTGGCGGTCCCATGCCGCCGGAAATACCGACGGAAGTAATGCTCGACGGCAATGACGTCACCGAGCTGGTCGAATGCGCGATCCGGCATCCTGCCCCGAATATGCGATACGCCGTGTTGGCAGCCATCTGGAGCCACCCCGACTCCTTCCGACAGATTTTCCAGTTCGGCCTCACGGCACCGGCGGGGCTTCCTGAAATACGCCAGATCGTGGCGGAGGCGCTTGCTAAGGGCTCGCCGATACCGGAATCTCCAGCGTCGAACCGGGCCAGGCCGGCCGTCAAAACGCTGTTGCCTCGGATGCCCTTGCCGGCGCACCTCCGAGATCGTGGAAAGCGGACAGAATGAGCGACTGGAGCAAGGCGAGCCGGCCGATCCCGGTTCCGAACGAGTGGACAAAGCCGTTCTGGGATGCGGCGAGGCGCGGCGTTCTGGAATTGCAGCGCTGCCAGAGTTGCGGCCATTTTCAGCATCCGCCCTATGCGACCTGCACCCGATGTATCGCGACGGACCTGAGATTCGAACCCGTGCGGGGCATAGGCGCGATCTACGCCTATACGATCATGTATCACACCGGCGACAAGCGGTTTGCGTCCGCGGTGCCCTACGCCAGCATCATTGTCGAGCTCGACGATGCGCCCGGTGCGTTGCTCGCCGGCAATCTGCTGGAAGCGCGACTATACCGAGGCAAAGGTCGGCCGGCGTGTCGAGGTGGTGTTCGAGAAATTGAATGACGACATCACTTTGCCGCAGTTCCGCCTCGCGCCCGCGACGCCGGCCGAGTAGAAACATCGGGGTGACCTAGTCTAAGTGGATCGGTCGAAGAACGGGAGGCATGAAAAATGGAGACGCGCTTGCCGTTGGGCGACTTCACTTGTGTCGTGACGTTTGAAACGATCCGGCCACCAAACCCCGTCGTCAAGGAAGAAGGTGGTGTCACCTATGTCGTTCAGGGCGATTACGAAATTGCCTTCCGAACAATACTGCGCTTCGCCAACGGGGTCGAATTCCCGATACGGGCGAAGCTGTTTGGCGAGCTAAGTCAGAAAGTTGTTGTCAGGAATGAAGGCTGGAGGCCGGCGTACCTGAGCGGTTATACCCAAGGGCGGAGCGAAATCGCCGATGGCGATGGGAACGTACTCTTCCAGGGACGCTATTACGACACACGCACATTCCAATCGCTGGCCGGCGACGACGCGCTAACTCCCGTTGGCACTCGTATCTGCGACCATTGGATCAATGGTTTCGGCAGAGGAATTTTTGCCGGTCACGCGTTCTCGCTCGGCGTACATCTGACGCGCGAGGGCAACGGCCCCTTCGCGGGGGCGGCAAGCGGACGGATCGACTAGGGATCGGGTACGCCAACCTTTAATGGCGGCGCCGCTTTGACAGTGCGAACGACCGAGTGATGGAGAAAGCGCGATGTGGGAGAACCGGTGCAAGGTGGCGGTCAGCGGCGTGGGCTTTTCGAAAGTCACGCGCTCGGCCGATATTCCGCTCGCGGCCCATGCGCTGACCGCCGTCAAGGAGGCGGTCGCGGATTCAGGGCTACAGATGTCCGACATCGACGGTCTGGCGACATATCCGGAACTGCCGGCGACGGGCCACGCGGAGGTCGACGGGATCTCGATCGTGTCGGTCAACTGCATGATGGCGATGCTGAAATTGCCCGATCTCGGCTGGCACATCCAGGTCGGCACGACCAACATCGGTGGTGCGGTGCAGCAGGCGGTCAACGCGCTCGCTCGCCGGGGTGTGCAGATACGCGGTGGTGTGGCGGGCGATGCACAACCCGCGCGGGACATATCAGAACCTTCCCGGCGCCTATGCGCAGGGGGCGGCCCAGTTCACCGCGCCTTATGGTTTCGGCGGTCCGGGACAAGGCATGGCGGTCGCCTATACCCGCTGGCTCGAGCGGAACAACCAGAACCGCGAGAAGATGGCGACCCTCGCGGTGACCCAGCGCCGTCACACGCAGCACAATCCGCACGCCTATTTCTACGGCACGGAGCTGACACGCGAGGACTACCTGAACTCACGGATGGTGGCCTATCCGTTTTGCCTGTTCGATTGCGACATCCCGGTGCAGGGGGCGGTCGCGATCGTATTGACGACCGCCGACCGGGCGCGCGACCTGAAGCCGAAGCCGGCCTACCTCGCCGGCTATGGCCAGCGGCTGCACTTTGAGGTCGCGGGCCGCATCGGCAGCCTTTCGAGCTACATGGAGGGTGGCAGCAGCTCGGCCAAGCTGACCTGGGAGCGGTCCGGCTTCGACCCAAAGGACGTCGACGTGGCCCAGATCTACGACGGCTTCTCGGCCTCGGTGATCTACGGTCTCGAATCCTACGGTTTCTGCGGGGAAGGCGAAGCGCTCGACTTCATCCAGGATGGCCGCATCGAATTGGACGGCGAATTGCCGCTCAACACCTTTGGCGGCAGCCTCGGCACCGGGCGCATCCACGGTCTCTGGCACATCATCGAAGGCGTCTTACAGGCATCGGGCCGCGCCGGTTCGCGCCAGGTCAAAGACGCCAACGTTTCTTTCGTTGGCGCCAGCGCCCCGATTGTCACCGGCACGACCTTCATTTTCGTGAGAGAGCCGTATTGACGCGGGGGCGGGTGCAACCCGGCGCGCGAACCCTCTTCGGCGCCCTGTCTCGCGGAGGCGCCACTTAGTCGGTGAGGCCGCATATATAGAAACTCACCCCGAAACATCTCCTTGCCGCGCGAGCCGCGCCCCTCGTCGCGCCGTCGACGACCGGGGTGAAGGTGCCGACCCGCGGCGGCCGGCTCTATCGTGCGAGCGTCAGTGGGTGACGCCGCGGCGGGCAGCCCGTCCGGCGACGCCGAAGAGCCCGGCGAACGCGGCGAGAAGCGACAATTCCGACGGCTCCGGCACCGTTGTAGTCGGTGCGGTCACCAAGGTAACCGCCGCTTGGTCGAGGGTGAGAAGAGAAGGAAGCGGCAACCCGGCCCTGAAGATCGCTCCGTCGAACCCGGTTGTATAAACAATAGTGCCAGAGCCGCTGCAGTCGGGGCTGGTCGGGACGGCGTTGCCTTCGCAGGTCTGGTCCTTGCCGTAGGTTCCGGCCGTGTCGAGGCTGCCGGAGCCTTCCGTCACGTCGTAGCCAAAGACGGTCAGGTCCGCCAGACCCATGCCTATGATCCCTTTCGCGGCCGAATCGCTGTACGAGTCGGAAAACGCCGTGAGATCAGCTAGCAGGATCAGGCCGTCCGGCTCGACCGTGGCGGTAAAGGTGCCGGTCAGGATGCCACCTGGATCGGCTGCCCCGATAGTCAGTCCCTCGCTGGTGATTTCCGAGAGACCCCAGCCCAATTGCGTGAACGCGAAGGTGTCGATGGTCGCCGATCGGGCGGGAGCGCCGGCCAAGACGAACCCGCCAACCGCTGCGATCAGCAAAAATCTGCGCATTCTTCTGCTCCCGGCAATCCAACCCCCGTGTCGGATAGGGGCTATTGTGGCTCGTCAGGATTTTCTGGCAACTCTCGCAACCGAATTTCGGCGGAGCCGGCAGCGTTGCGTTGGTCGCAGCTCAGTGGGTGACGAGGCGGCGCTCGACCGCGGCGGTCTTGATCGCCTTCTGCAATTTCTCGAAGGCGCGCACCTCGATCTGACGCACCCGCTCGCGCGAGATGCCGTATTGCTGCGAGAGGTCCTCGAGAGTGGTCGGGTTGTCGCGCAGCCGCCGCTCGCTGAGGATATGGCGCTCGCGGTCGTTCAGATGCGTCATCGCCTTTTCCAGGAGGTCGCGGCGCAGCCCCAGCTCCTGCCGATCGCCGAGCCGGGTCTCCTGGCTCTCGCTCTCGTCGACCAGCCAATCCTGCCACTCGCCCTCGCTGTCGGAGCGCAGCGGCGCGTTCAGCGAATGGTCCGGGCTCGCCAGCCGGCGGTTCATGCTGACGACGTCGGCCTCGGGCACATCGAGCGTGGTCGCGATCTTTTTCAGGTTTTCCGGCGACAGATCGCCCTCCTCCATCGCCTGCAATTGGCCCTTGAGCTTGCGCAGGTTGAAGAACAGCTTTTTCTGCGCGGCGGTGGTGCCCATCTTGACCAGCGACCAGGAGTGCAGGATGTATTCCTGGATCGCCGCGCGGATCCACCACATCGCGTAGGTCGCGAGCCGGAAGCCGCGGTCGGGATCGAAGCGCTTGACCGCCTGCATCATCCCGACATTGCCTTCCGAAATGAGCTCGGAGAGCGGCAGGCCGTAGCCGCGATAACCCATCGCGATCTTGGCGACGAGCCGCAGGTGGCTGGTCACCAGCCGATGGGCCGCCTCCGAATCCTCGTGCTCCTTCCAGCTCTTGGCGAGCATGTATTCCTCTTCCGGCTCCAGCATCGGAAACTTCCGGATCTCCTGGAGATACCGGGTCAGATTTCCTTCGGAGGAAAGGGAAGGTACCGAAAGGGTGGCCATTTAGAGACGTCGCTCCGCGTTGCTGTCTGTGTAGAGGAACGCCCGGCAGGTGCGCTGCAATCCCACGCCCCCGACCAGCGCCGATACCCTACTAATATAGTCGGGCTTTGTCCAGTTTAAAGTCGCTCTAAATTGCTCAACAGATCGTGAAGATCGCCCGGGAGCGGGCTGTCGAAGGCCAGTTGCTCGCCGCCGACGGGGTGCACGAAGCCGAGCCGGCGGGCGTGCAGCGCCTGTCGCGGAAAACCCGCGACCGCAGCACCGATCGCGCCCGAGCGGGCAGCGGTGCGGCCGCCCCGCGCGCCGTAGACCGGGTCGCCGATCAACGGATGGCCGCGGTCGGCGAGATGCACGCGGATCTGGTGGGTGCGGCCGGTCGCGAGGCGGCATTCGATCAGCGCCGCCCTGCCGTCGAAGATGCGCTCGACACGGTAGCGGGTCAGCGCCGGCCGCCCCCGCGCCTCGCCGAGGACGGCCATCTTCTTGCGATTTCCGGGACTGCGCCCGATGTTGCCCGCGATCTCGCCTTCGCTCGGCGCGGGTACGCCCCAGACGAACGCGGCATAGGCGCGGTCGATTCGGCGGGCCGCGAAATCCCGCGACAGCGCCCGGTGCGCCGCCTCGGTCTTGGCGACGACCATCAGGCCGCTGGTGTCCTTGTCCAGGCGATGGACGATGCCCGGCCGGCGCACCCCGCCGATCCCGGCGAGGCTCGTGCCGCAATGCGCCAGGAGCGCGTTGACGAGGGTGCCGTCGGGGTTCCCCGGGGCCGGGTGAACCACCAGCCCGGCGGGCTTGTCGACGACGATCAAATGTGCATCCTCAAAGCGGATATTGAGCGTGATCGCCTGCGGCGCGGGAAGAGCCTCTTCAGCTTCCGGGAGAATTACGACGAAATTCTGGCCGCAGCGCACCCGCATCGAGGGGTCGCGGATCGCCGTGCCCTCATGCCGGACGTGGCCGGCCTCGATCAGCCGTTTGAGCCGCGTGCGCGACAGTGCCGGCAGGCGCAGCGCCAGCACGCGGTCGAGACGCTGCCCGGCCTCGCCGGCCTCGGTACGGATCGCCGCGGCACCGCCGGGCGCTTCGTCTGGGATACCCCGATCAGCCGCCATCTGCCCGCCTTCGTGCGTGGCCCGAGCGGCCCTGCCATCGTGGTCCTAGGGGAATGCGCGGCCTCAAAATCCTGGTCGTCGTCCTCGGCGTCATGATCGTCGTCACCTTCGCCGTCGTGGTTGCGGTCATCGCCGGCAGGCTGTCGCGTGGCGGGTCCGCCGGCGCCGGGCGGTCCTTCGCCGACACCACGCTCGACCTTCCCCGCGGCGCCCGGATCGAAGCGATGGCCGCCGGCACCGACCGCCTCGTCCTCGAGCTGGCGCTGCCCGAGGGCGGGCGCCGGCTCGTCGTCATCGATCTGGCGACTGGCGCCCGTCTCGGCACGATCGAGCTGCGCAGCTCTCCCTAACCTGGCCGCAAAAAAGTTGCGGCGGTGTGAAGCGGTTCACACACGATCGGCGCCGCCGAGAATATCTGTGTCCGCGTCTCCTGTAGAGACGTTGGAGGGTGTCATGTCCAGGATAAACCTGTGGAGCAAGAGCGTGCCGAGGGCCGAGCTCGACCAGCGGGCCCGCGAGGCGCGGCTGCAGCTCGATCAGGTTCACCGGCTGTACGGGGCGTGGGCACTTGCCGCCCCTTCCGGGCTCGAGCGGGTCCTCCGGCTCGTCGGCTCGGGCATTTCCGCCGGGCGGGAACGCCGCATCGCAACCGATGGGCGACCGCCGCGCAGGGCGGAGATGGCGGAGGTAGCGATCTTGACATGCAGCCCGCACAGCCCGAGCCGTTCCGGCGGGAACGGTGCAAGGCGGCCGGTGGCGCCGGAGACCTCGGCCGCCCACCGTTTCCGCAGGACGATGCCGGCGGGGCCTAAAACCCCGCCGGCGGGCCTCGGGCACCTGCGCGCCTGTTGAGGCGGAGCGCCGCCTCCCGGAGAGGAGGGGACGCACACGAGCCGAGCCGATGAGGCCGGCAAGCCCATGACCAATGCATTCATCGATCGGAACGACGTCCTAGCCCAGATCAAGCAGTCAGGCGGTGCTGGCTCCGCGCCGTCCACGCCCGACACCACCAAGCCCCTTTTTCAGAATTTGACGCACACAACTCGGCGCCGCCGGAACCCTGACCTCTTCACGCAGTCTCGGTGGTGATCCGCCCTGCTTCGATCGCGTCGAGAAAAGCACCCCTGTCCCGCCCGGTTTGGTCGGCATAGACCATGGCGAACGCCGCGATCGCCTTGTCGAATTCGGGCCCGTCGCCGAGATAGCTCGAGATCGCGATAGCGTCGCCGGCGCGGGCGTGGGCACGGGCCAGGGTGCGGCCGCAGAGCTCGGCATAGAACGGCAGTGCTGCTTCGAGCCTCGCACCGATATTGGCGAGCTTCGAATCCTTGAGCCGCCGGATGTAGAAAAATCGCCCGTCGAGCGGAACCCGTGTCCAGCCGAGAAAGACGTCGGTCGCCGCCTGCAGCATGCGCTGCCCGACCACGACGCGCTCGCCGTGGTCGGCGTAGCTCGAGGCGCCGGCAAACGGAGCCAGCACCGATTCCTGCGCTTCCTTGATCTGCAGCAGCAGCGGCGCCCCGCTATCCGAGACGAAGAGGGCGATCGCGCAATAGGTGCCTACACTGCCGACGCCGACGATCTTGAACGCGATGTCGTGCAAATGGTAGCGCCCGAGCAATATCCGGCGGTCCTCCTGCAAGGTCTCGGCGTAGGACGCAAAGGCGCGGCGGGCATGCAGCCCGTGCCCGCTCAGATGGCGCACCAGCGGCGGCTTGTCCTTGAGGCGCCAGCCCGCATCCGTCTGCTCCACCAGCCCGAAATGCGCCGCCCCGCCCTGCAACACGGTCGCAAGACGCTTCTTCAGCCTGCGGCGGATCGTGCCCGAGTCGAGATCGGCGATCGCCGCCCCGAGGTCGATGCGGGTGGTCCACGCGTCGAGCGGCGGCAGCCCGGCCAGCTCCGCCAGGCGCCGGCGATAGCTTTGCGCCGCCCGGCGGGCGAGGCGGCGGCAGTCCCGCTCCGGCAGTTGCGCGACCCGCCCGGCGACGGCGAGGCTCGTGACGAGACGCTTCACATCCCACTCGAACGGGGCCGGCAGGGTCTCGTCGAAATCGTTGATGTCGAAAACCGGTGTCCCTTCGGGGGTCGCATAGGCGCCGAAATTGGCGAGGTGGCAATCGCCGCACGATTGCAGGCGCAGCCCGGTCGCCGGGTGGGAGCCGAGGTCGGCGGCCATGACTGCGGCCGCACCCCGCAGAAACGAAAACGCGTCGGGTCGCATGCGCTGATAGCGCAACGGCAGCAGCTCCGGGATCCGGTTCTTGCCCTGCTCGATCAGGATCTCGACCGGATCGCCCCGGTTCTCCGGCGGCGCCCAATCGGCGTGCGCTTCAAGCGGCACCTGCCGCCGCCACGCGATGCCGCTCGCTCGCCGCTCGTCGAGACGCCGACGATCGGAGGATGCGCTCATGCCGCCCTCCCTTGCCCTGCCGCCTGTTGGGGTCGACAACGTTGTCGTGCTTGCGGCAGAGTAGCAGCAACCAGCCGATCGCCGAGAAAAAGCTCGTTGCCGCCTTTCCCGCGCCGCTCGATCGCCGCCGTCGCCGCGCTGTTCTCCGCCCTTCTTTCGGCCGCCTCCCCCGCGGCGCCGGCAGGGGAGAGGATCGTCGTCGCCTCGAAGATCGACACCGAGGGCGCGCTGCTCGGCAACATGGTCCTATCCCTGCTCGAAGCCCATGGCCTCATGGTCTCGAACAAAATTCAGCTTGGGCCAACCAACATCTTGCGCGCCGCCATTCTCGCCGGCCAGATCGACATCTACCCGGAATACACCGGGAACGGCGCGCTGTTCTTTCACATGGAGGGAAGGTCGGTGTGGAAGAATTGGGGGCTCGGCTATGCCGAGGTCAAAAAGCTCGACGGCGACAAGAATTCGCTCGCCTGGCTCGCCCCGGCGCGGGCGAACAACACCTGGGTGATCGCGGTGCGCAAGGATCTGGCCGAGAGCCAGGGCCTGAAGACGATGGATGATTTCGCCCGGTATCTCGCGCGTGGCGGCCGGATCAAGCTCGCCGCCTCGGCCGAGTTCGTCGAGAGCCCCTCGGCCTTGCCGGCTTTCGAGGCGACCTACGGCTTTCGCCTGACGGACGAGCAGCTGCTGACGCTGTCGGGCGGCAACACAGCGGCGACCCTGCGCGCCGCGGCCGAAGGCATGTCCGATGTCAACGCCGCGATGGCCTACGGCACCGACGGCGCGCTCGCCGCACTCGGTCTCACCGCACTCGACGACGACCGCGGCGCGCAGACTGTCTACGCCCCGGCGCCGGTGGTGCGGGACGCCGTGTTGCGGGAACATCCGGAAATCGCGACCATCCTCGACCCGGTCTTCGCCACACTGACGCTCGAGACGTTGCAGCGGCTCAACGCCGAGATCGCCGTCGACGGTCAGGACGCCGCTTCCGTCGCCGCTGCCTATCTGAAATCGAAGCACTTCCTGCCGTGAATGCGATCCGCAACCAGGTGCTGTTGACGTTGGTCGCGGGTGGCTGTGTCGCCGTGGCCGCGGCCGGCTTTGTCGCGCTGGCGCCGAACCGGCTGGTCTCGGGCAGGCCGATCGCGCTGTGGGCGGCGGGCGACGCACCCTGGGCCTTATACATCGCAGCGCTCGGCATCATCCTGCTCGCCTCCTGCTTCACGCCCCCGAGCCGAACGGTGAATCAGGCGGCGGCACTGCTGGGTGGTGCGCTGCTGCTGTTGACGCTGACCGCCCTGGGGCACGCCGCGCAGGACCTCGCATCGCGCGCGCCGCCCGCTTCGCGGGTGTCGCCGGGCGCGGCATTCTGGATCCTGGCCGGGTGCGCCGCGCTCGCCGTCGTCGATGCCTTGCAGCGGCTTCGGGCCGGCCCCCTGGCGCGGCTCGTCGCCGTGGCCGTGATCGTCGCGGGCGTTCTCGCCCTGGCGGCGGCCGGCACCTTCGACGCACTGTCGATCGCCCAGGAATATGCGAGCCGCCGCCAGGTCTTCGCCGACGCGTTGGTGCGCCATGTCTTGCTCGTCGTCGGCTCGGTCGGGCCGGCGATCCTGATCGGCTTCCCGCTCGGCATTGCCGGCACGCGATTTCCGGCGCTGCAAGGGCCGCTCTTCGCAGTCTTGAACATATTGCAGACGATCCCGTCGATCGCGCTCTTCGGCTTGCTGATTGTGCCCCTTTCTGCGTTGGCGTTCGCCGTGCCGCGGCTCGCCGAGTTCGGCGTCGGCGGCATCGGCGTGGCGCCGGCGATCGTCGCCCTGGTGCTCTACGCGCTGCTCCCGGTCGTGCGCAATACGACGGCGGGGCTTTCGGGCGTCGAGCGCGCCGTCATCGACGCCGCGCGCGGGATGGGCCTGACCGCGGGACAGATCTTTCGCCGGGTCGAATTGCCGCTTGCTTCCCCGGTCTTGCTCGCCGGGCTGCGCATCGTCCTGGTTCAGGCGATCGGATTGGCGGTGGTCGCGGCACTGATCGGCGCCGGCGGGCTCGGCACCTTTGTCTTCGAAGGCCTCGGCCAATACGCCGTCGATCTGGTTCTGCTCGGCGCTTTGCCGGCGATCTTTCTGGCATTGGCCGCCGACTTCGCCTTGCAGACCATGGCCGAGCTGCTGCGACGGCGGCCGGCGTCGTGATCGAGATCGAGCACGTCGCCAAGCGCTATGGCGACCGCGCCGTCGTCGACGATCTGTCGCTGTCGGTCGATGCGGGCGAGTTCTGCGTCTTGCTCGGCTCGTCGGGCTGCGGCAAGTCGACGACGCTGCGGATGATCAACCGGCTGACCGCGATCGATGCCGGATCGATCCGGGTCGGCGGCGAGGACGTGGCCCGCATTGCGGCCGAAACGCTGCGCCGCCGGATCGGCTATGCCATCCAGTCGATCGGTTTGTTTCCGCATTGGACGGTCGAGGACAACATCGCGACCGTGCCGCGGCTGCTGAAATGGCCACGGACAAAGGTGCGCGACCGGGTTGGCGAGCTGCTCGAATTGTTCCGCCTCGACCCGATGGTCTATCGCGGCAAATACCCGCATCAATTGTCGGGAGGCGAGCAGCAGCGGGTCGGCGTCGCCCGCGCGCTCGCCGCCGATCCCGAGCTGCTGCTGATGGACGAGCCCTTCGCCGCGGTCGACCCGATCACCCGCGATGCCTTGCAGGCCGAGCTGGCGCGCATTCACCAGGCGACCGCGAAAACGATCGTCTTCGTGACCCACGACATCGAGGAGGCGCTGCGTCTCGCCACCCGGATCGCGATCATGGACAGGGGCCGGATCGTGCAGCAGGGATCGCCGCTCGAGATCCTGGAGCATCCGGCGAACGAGTTCGTGCGCGATTTCGTCGGGCATCAGGGTCTCGGTCTCAAGCTTCTGTCGGTGCGAAAAATCGCCGACCGGCTGCGCCGCGGCGAAACCGCCGAGGGCGAGCCCTTGTCGCTCGACGCCTCACTGCGCGAGGCCCTGTCGGCGATGACGGCGCGGCGCGCCGACCGGCTGCCGGTGCAGGACGCCGAAGGCCGCGCGGTCGGGATCATCGCCCTCGCCGATCTGGTGCGCTGAGGCGGCATGCGCGGCTACCGGCTGCTGGCGAGCCCGGTCTTCTGGGTCGGGCTCCTGTTCACAGCCCTGATGCTGCGAATGGGCGATTTGCGGCCCGTGCTGCAATCGGTCTTCCCCGACATCGAGCCGGTCGTCTACGACCGCACCAGCTTTCTCCAGTTGTTTCTGTCGCATGCTGGGCTGGTTGCGGCGGCGAGCCTCGCGGCGACATTTGTCGGGGTCTCGCTCGCGGTCTTCGTCACCCGCGAGGCCGGGCGGGATTTTCGGACGATGGTCAATGCGCTCGCCACGATCGGCCAGACCTTTCCGCCGGCAGCGGTTCTGGCGATCGCGGTGCCTATGCTGGGCTTCGGCGCGCGGCCGACGGTGGTGGCGCTGTTCCTCTATGGCCTGTTGCCGATCACCGAGAATGCGATCGCCGGCCTCGAAGGGGTGCCGAGCGGGGTGCGCGAGGCGGCCCTGGGCATGGGGATGTCGGGCTGGCAGAGGCTGTGCCGCGTCGAGTTGCCCTTGGCGGCCCCGGTGATGCTGGCCGGCATCCGCGTCTCGGTGACGATCGCAATCGGCACCGCGACGATCGGCTCGACGGTCGGTGCGGTCACCCTGGGCACCCCAATCTTCAACGGCCTGGTCGCCGACAAGCTGCCCTTTGTCCTCGAGGGTGCCGTCCTCGTCGCCCTCTTTGCGATACTGACCGACATGCTGTTCGCCCGCCTCGAACGCCGGCTGCGGCGAGGTACCGCGGCATAGGATTGGTCGAAGGGCGCCATTGCAGGCGATTCCCAATTCAACCCGACGCGAGTGGGGGATACGGCCCGACCCGCGGCGCCGCCGGCATCCTTCGAGAGTAATTTCCTGGTTGAAAGGATCGGCTCCGCTGGGCCACGCTGTGGAACGCCTTCAAGCGGATCGCGGCCGACGCTTTGCCGAGCGAGAGGCTCGATCTTTTCCGAGGCACCGCGGGGCGTGTATACCGGGTGGATTGGCGTTGCCCGTCACCCCCGCGCAAGCGGGGCCCAGGACGAGCCGCCATACCCTGGTTTCCCAGCTTCCCGTTCGCGGGAACGACGAATGACCCATCGAAGGAGGATATCTTGATCAAGCTCAAGGGCATCGGCCACGTCAACCTGCGGGTCGCTGACGAGCAGGCCTCGAAACGGTTCTACCGGGATATCCTCGGCTTCGCGATCGCCGAGGAGGATCCGGACCATGGCGGCGTCTTCATGACTTTGGGCGAGAATTTCCATACCCTCGACCTCGGCCAGCATCCGGCACCGGAAGGGGCGCAGCGGCCGCGGCGGGACCAGATCGGCGTCGCCCACATCGCCTTCGAAG
Organism: uncultured Alphaproteobacteria bacterium; assembly: GCA_963781215.1. Classification (GTDB taxonomy): domain Bacteria; phylum Pseudomonadota; class Alphaproteobacteria; order ATCC43930; family CGMCC-115725; genus AP-15. Next base: position 78,222 of record CAWAFE010000043.1, on the reverse strand, counting down.
TTGGGAGCTACGCCGCGTTGCGCGACGCCTACGCGCATCTGGTTAAGTGCGGCGTGCCGATCCTGCGCGCTGCCAACCACGTCAACCAGCGCAGCTTCTACTTCGCCGACCCCGACGGCAACACGCTCGAAATCTATTACGAGCTGCCCCACGCGTTGGAGCTCTTCCCCGACGGCCGCTCCGACGAGGATGAGGCGCTGCCGGTCAGCGGTGCCGGCGAGCCGCTGCCGCAATGGCTCGCCGAGGATTGGCCCGGTCCCGAGATGCAGGCGAGGATCGACGCCTTGCGCCTGCGGCACAAGGAGCACGTGCTGGCCTGAACCCTATCCGCGCCGGCTCACGGAGGCGTGCAGCCGGTGCCGTCGACGAAGGTACTGCCGCACAGGACGTTGAGCCGGTGATCGAGCGGAGAGCCTAGCAAACCCATCACTTTGTAGACGAACCTGGTCGTCGTGTCGTCGGTCTGCCAGGTGTTGTAGTCGGCTAGGGAATCCCAGACCTCGAGGGTCGCGAAGCGGTTGGGCCGGTCAAGCTGTTGCAGGACGGAGTAGCTCAGTTGGCCCGGCGCTCTACTGGTGTCGGCGCCATAGCGCACCAGCTTATCCTCGCCTTTGCCGGGGTCGCGGTCAGCCAGGAAATCGACATAGGTCACGACAAACAGAGCACTGTCGGTCGCTCCGACGCCCGTGGGCAGGCGGTTGCTTATCCAGGGCGTGTTGAATGATTTCACCAGGCTGTATTGGCGGTCGTCGATCGGGCTGCCGATACAGCAGTTGAAATCGGGAGGAGGCGGCGGGGGCTGGACCTGCACGGCAAAGCGGAAATCGACGCTATGTTTTTTCGCCAAGTGCCGCTCGAACGCATCGAGGCTGCTCCAGACGTCGATGATCTGCGAATGGTTCGAAGCCAGCAGCCAATTGACGACGCGAAAGCTCTTCAAGCCCGGATCGGAGTTGCTGGCATCGCGATAAGCAAACAGCGCGGGATAGGCGATCTCTTGGAAACCCGGGGCAGGAATGACGTCAAAATGGGTGATGTCGAAGACCGGCCCGCGTGCGGATCTGCCGCCATCGCCAGCATATGCCGGCGCGGAAAGCAATAACGATATCGGCGCGAGCCACAGCAATCGTCGCCAAGACGTCCACATGGTCAGCTTCCTCCACTTCGTTTTTCGTCGGTGCGAACAGGCCCCTGCGACTCACATCGCCGCTGGACCGGGCCCTGTTCCGAGCCGACCAGAATTATCGGGCGACGCGTACAGCGTCAATCTCTAGAGAACCACGGCGCTGGTATATTTGGCGGCGATCGCTGTTGCGCGCGCTATCCCGGTGCCGCTGACCGGGCTCGGGCCGGCATCGCCGGCCGGCCGAGATTCGGCAGCAGCGCCGTCAACAGGCCGATCGCCGGCAGAAAGGCGCAGACCCGGTAGACGAAGTCGATGCTGGTGGCGTCCGCCAGCCGGCCCAGCACCGCCGCGCCGACGCCGGCGAGGCCAAAGGACAAGCCGAAAAACAGGCCCGCCACCATGCCGATCCTGCCAGGCACCAGGTCGAGCGCATAGACGATGATCACCGACGAGGCGGAAGCAAGCGTCAGGCCGATGACGACGCTCAATATGCCGGTCCAGAACAAATTGGCGTGCGGCAATATCAGGGTGAACGGCAACACGCCCAGGATCGAGCCCCACATTACGTATTTTCGCCCGATCCGGTCGCTGAGCGGGCCGCCGATCAAGGTGCCGACCGCGACCGCCGCGAGAAAGACGAAGAGATAGATCTGTGCGGTTTCGATCGTGACATTGAACTTGCTGATCAAATAGAACGTGTAAAAGCTGTTGAGGCTCGTCGTGTAGAAGGATTTCGAGAACACCAGCACCATCAAAATCACTACGGCCCAGCCGATTTTGCGTCGCGACAGATGCGGCCTCCCGGCGGCATGCGCCGCCCTCGCCCGCGGCGGCGCCGAGCGCTCGCGGCGGTACCAGTTGCCGACCGGGAACAGCACGCACATCGCCAAGAGCGCCACCAGCGAGAACCAGCCGACGCTCGACTGGCCCTTTGGGACGACGATGAAGGCGGCCAGGATCGGCCCCATCGCCGAGCCGACATTGCCGCCGACCTGAAAGACCGACTGTGCCATCCCGTGCCGGCCGCCGGACGCCATCCGCGCCACCCGCGAGGATTCCGGGTGGAACACCGCCGAGCCCGCGCCGACCATCGCCGATGCCATCAGCAGCACGGAATAACTGCCGGCATGCGCCAACAGCAGAAGCCCGACAAGGGTCACGCCCATGCCGATCGCGAGCGAATAGGGCTGCGGCCGGTGATCTGCATAAAGGCCGACGGCCGGCTGCAGCAGCGACGAGGTGACCTGCATCGTCAGCGTGATCACGCCGATCTGGGCGAAGCTCAAGCCGTAGGAGCCCTTCAGCATCGGGTAGAGCGCCGGCACCAGCGACTGCATCATGTCGTTCAAAAAATGCGAGAAGCTGAGTGCCATGATGATCGAGAAGGCGGCCCCTTCCGCGACCCGGCGCCCCTTACCCCGCCCCGCCGAAACAACCGTGCTCATGATCCTGCTCTGACGTCACCCGGTTGAACCGAGAATAACCCGCAACAGCATGTTCGCGACACTTATGCCGGCCGCACCCCGGCATGGCAGCCATTCACCGCGAGGGCTTGCCGCCCGCCGCCAGCGGCCAGGCGAAGCTAACCTCATGCCCATCGGGGTCGGTCACATGAAAGAACCGCTCGCCCCATTCGGCGGCGCGCGGCTCGGTGTCGGGGCGATAGCCCGCCGCGATGAGACGGGCATGGAGCGCGTCGACATCCAACTCATAGATGATGACCCGCCCCCACCACGACCAAAGCCGCTCCGCCGGCTGGGCGATCAGGTTCAAGAAAGTGCCGCCGGCCTTGAAGCTGGTGAACGCCGCCTCCTCGCCGCCATAAAGCATCTCGAACCCGGCCAGCCGATAGAAGCGGACGGCGCGCCGCATGTCGTGGGTGGCAAGGGTGACGGCGCTGATGCCAGTGATCATCGGTCGTCTCCATCACAGGCTGCGGGTTGGCTGAGATGGGTAAACCAAACGGGCTCGACCTGCGATGAGGAGGCTTTGAATTTTCCCGATGGAGGCTTGGTAAATCCGCTAAGTACTGGTCGGAGTGAGAGGATTTGAACCTCCGGCCCCTGCCTCCCGAAAGCAGTGCTCTACCAGGCTGAGCTACACTCCGCCGACCGGCGGCGCCGTATATAGCGTCGCTGACGCCTGGGGGCAAGTCAGAGCGGGATCACCAGCAAAGTGTCGATCTTCTGGCTGTCGAGGATGACGAGGCGCTCGATGAAGCGGTAGGGCTCGGCCGCCACATCGATGCGGTCGAGATAACGGCCGGCGGCGAAGAGGCTCTGCTCGCCGTCGTGCATGATGCGCACCGCGATGAAGTTCGAGCGCGCCGGCGCCACCCCGTCCTCGACCGGCCCGACCCGGATCGGGCCGACGATATGGCGATAGCGGTGCGGCTCGAAGATGTTGGCGCGCCGGAGTGCGGTCACCCGGTCCTTGAGCATGCCGCGCGAGGCCGCATAGACGACCGCGTGGCGATGGCCGGCCTCGTGGCTCTCGCGGCTGGTGATCAGGTAGCGGCATTTCTCGACGAAGAAATCCGGCCATTCTTCGAGCCGGTCCTCGTCGATGCATTCGGCATAGGCGGCGATCAGCTCGTGCACGCCCTGCCGAACCGCGGTGTCGTCCATCGCGGCGGCCGTCAGTCGCCGACGAGCGAGCGGTATTTCTTCCAAAAGCCGCGGATCGCCGCCTCGCTGACGCGGAAGGGCTGCGACTGCGCCTCGTAGCCGCCGAGCATGACGACGCCGCTGTCCTCGTCGTTCGAGCGCAACGCGCGCTGCACAAAGCCGCCGATGCAGCCGTCCTCCATCGAGATATAGCCGGCCGCACCCACAAGATTGCCCTGGCGCACGCGGCGCTCGGTCATTTCCTCATCGTCGCCGTCGAAGCCCAGATGGATCCATTCGAGCTCGGTCTTATCGACGCCCTTTGGGTGGATCGCGCGCACCGCGATCGAGTTGCGGATCTGCTGCAGGATCATGCCGGGGAAGATCGTCAGGATCTGCACCGAGACGCCGTCGCCGTACTCGTCGACCGATTCGATGACCGAGGGGTCTTCGAGGCGCAGGTCGCTGTCGGCGCGCAGCCCCTCGCGCTGATAGTCGGCATCCTCAGCGGCGTAATCGACCTTCGCCTGGCTGAAATGGTGCCCGCCGCTGTCGTCGATATGGATGCCGCCCGGCATCGACAGCCGGTTGATGCGGAAGGTGGTCAGGAACAGATGCAGGATGCTGGCGTGGTAGGTGTCCTTGGTGTTCTCGGCATAGAGCTTCCAGTTGTTGGGCAATATTTGCGTGCTGCGGCCGAGGATATGAGCCGGGCGGTTGAGGACGCGGCGGATGCCGCCCACCACCTGCGGCCCGAGATAGGTTTCGAGGTCAGGCGCGTCGGCGCGCAAGGTGCCGAAGACCAGCCCCGCCAACTCGGCCACCCTGAGCCGCGGCAAATCGTGCTCGTCCTTGCGGAATTCAGGCGGCATGCCGCCTTGCCGTTTGACCCCGCGCTCGAACGCGACGCCCGTTAATTTGCCGGCGAGGTCATAGGTCCAGCCGTGATAGATGCATTTGATCTCGCCGACATTGCCCCGGCGTTCGAGGCAGAGGAGGTTGCCGCGATGGGCGCAGCGATTGACAAAGCCGTTGATCGCGCCCTTCTGGTCGCGGGTGACGACGACCGCGGTCTCGCCGATCGTGGTGGCAACATAATCGCCGGGCTTCTCGATCTCGGCCGTCAGGCACAAAAAGCTCCAGGCCGGCCCCTTGAAGATTCGCTCCTGCTCGAGCCGATACTGCTCGGGATCGGTGTAAAGCCGGAACGGCACCTCGCTCAAACCGTTCGACGGCCACGACACCCCCCGCATCTCCTCGGCGCCGAACTCTGACATGATCCCTTCTCCTCCTCCGGGTCAATCGAGTGATGATACAGCAACCCGGCCGGCGGAGGAAATTCGCTTGCGGCGACCGCCCGATCATCGGCGATCCGGGTCGCGGCTACTGGCTGCGACGGTAGCCTTGTGAGAGGCGTATTCCTGATATCATCCTACAACCCATAGTAGACCGCCAACACCAGGTCCGACCATCTTTTCGCAGCAAGAAGACTGACCGGGGCCGGACTGCCCGTCGGGACCAATTCTGGATGCCCCCTATGGCGTGTGCCTATCGCCTAAATTTTTGGGGATGCGCCCGCCGCGCTCGCGAGTCGTCAGGGCGCCACAGCACCGAAGACGACCGGCCGTTCCCAGATGATCAGCACGACGCAGCCTGCCTCGCTCACCACCTCGTGCGACGACCCGGGCGGGTTGATGACGAGGCTGCCGGCGGCATGGCAGCCATTCTGGTCGCTCTGCGATCCTTCGACGACGAGGACGTGCTCGTATCCCGCATGCCAATGCAGCGGAACGCGCGCGCCCGCCGCATAGCGCAGATAGGCCGCGGCCGGGCCGTGCGCGCCATTCTGATAGAGCCAGGCCACCTCGATCCCGTCGCGAAAGTGCTCCCACGCGAGATCGCTCGAAGTGCTGGAGAGCGCGTGGGGCAACAAAACGGTGTCGGTCATGATCCCCCCACTGCCGCCAGCACCTCGTCCACCGTGGCGGTCCAGCCAACAATCGCGCCTTGGGCGCGCACCATCTCGAGCGTCGCCAACTTGAACTCGGGGAAATAGCTTTCGGTCGCGTCTTCCACGAGGACGCATTCATAGCCGCGGTCGTTGGCCTCGCGCATCGTCGTTTGCACGCATACCTCGGTGGTGACTCCGGCGATCGCGAGATGCGTCACCTGCCGCTCGCGCAACAGCGCGTCGAGCGGCGTCGCGAAGAAGGCGCCCTTGCCGGGTTTCTCGATAACCAATTCGCCGGGCAGGGGGCCCAAGCGCTGCCACGAAATCATTACCCGGTTCGCCGGCGATCAGGATGCGCCCCATCGGGCCGTCGTCGCCGATCCGCAACGCGGCATCGCCGCGCCGCAATTTGGCCGACGGGCAGTCGGACAGGTCGGGCCGGTGCGCCTCCTTGGTGTGGCACACGCACAGCCGCGCTCGGCGGAAGCCGGCAAGCAGGCGCTCCGCTTGCGGAACGATCGCGGCAAGGCGGGAGACATCGTTGCCGAGTGCCGAGCCGAATCCGCCCGGCTCGATGAAGTCGCGCTGCATGTCGATCATCAGCAATGCCAGATGTGATGGCAAAAATTCATAAGGATAGGGCCGCGCCGCGGCGATCTTCGCCATCTTATCCGCGCCGTCTCAATGCCCGGCCATGTGGCGGCCGATCTCGGTCAGATCGGCGTCGGCGACGCGGGCCTGGTGGACAAGCCTGCCGTTAAACATGACGACGAGGCGGTCCGCGATTTCGAGAATCTCGTCGAGGTCGCTGCTGACCAACAGGACCGCAGCTCCGCGGTTGCGCGCCGCGATGATCTCAGCATGGATTTGCGCCACCGCCGAGAAATCGAGTCCGAAGCACGGGTTGGTGGCGATCATTACCTCCGCGCCGCCGTCCAGCTCGCGCGCCAAGACGGCACGTTGGACATTGCCGCCCGACAGCGCCGCGAGCGGGGTGTCGGGAGAGCGGGTGCGTATGCGGTATTGCGCAATCCGGCGCTCGGCCTCCGTGCGCATCTTCGAGGGCCGTAGCCAAGTGCCGCCGATTGCAAAGGGCGGGCGATCGAAGCTGCGGAAAGCCAGGTTTTCGCCGACGCTCATCTTTCCGACGCAGGCATTGCGCAGCGGTTCGTCCGGTAGGCAGGAGACCTTGTGACGGCGCATCTCCCCCCGCGTGGCGTGAAAGGCCTCGCCGCCGATGCGGATCTCGCCCGCATCCGCCTCGCGCTGTCCGGCCAGCACCTCGACGAGCTCGTGCTGCCCGTTGCCCGAGACGCCGGCGACGCCGACGATCTCACCACCCTGCACCGCCAAGGAAAAATCGCGTACCGCCGTCTGCCCGGCATCGTCGCTGACCTGGAGATCGCAAATCTCGAGCCGTCTCGGACCCGACCGGTCGAGCCGGGACGGTTGCGCCGCCAACTCCTCGGCGCCGATCATCGCGCGCGCCATGTCGTCGGGCGCCAGATCGGCGATCGGTCCGCCGCCGACCACGCGCCCGTGGCGCAGGATCGTCACGCGGTCCGCGAAGGCCATTACCTCGCGGAATTTGTGGGTGATCATCAGGACGGTGATATCGCCGCGGCCGACCATCGCACGTAACAGCCCGAGCACCTCGTCGGCCTCCTGCGGGGTCAGCACCGAGGTTGGCTCGTCGAGGATCAGAAAGCGGCGATCGAGATAGAGTTGCTTGAGGATCTCGCATTTCTGCCGCTCGCCGGCCGACAGCGCCGACACCTTGGCATCGAGCGGCACCTTGAACGGCATATTCGCGAGGAACGCCGCGAGCGTCCTCCTTTCCGCGCGCCAATCGATCACCAGCGGCGGTTCGGCGCGCGACATGACCAGGTTCTCGGCAACCGTCATCGCCGGCACCAAGGTGAAATGCTGGTAGACCATGCCAAGGCCGAGCGCATGGGCGGCGCGCGGGTTGGCGATCGTCTGCTCGCGGTCGCCGACGATCACCTGCCCATCGTCCGGGCGATAATAGCCCATGATGCATTTGACGAGTGTGCTCTTGCCGGCGCCGTTCTCCCCGAGCAGCGCATGAAAGCTGCCGGACTGGATCTTCAGCGATACGTCTTCAAGCGCGACGAAGCCACCGAAGCGCTTGGTCATCGACACGACCTCGATGCCGAAAGCACCGGCGTCGCTTCCCGCGGTGCGCATCAGGCAATCGCCTCGATGAATGTTTTCGAAGCGGATACCGCGCCGAATACGCCGCCTTGCATCTTGATCATTTTGATCGCGTGCAGATGGTTGTCGCGATCGGTCGCTCCGCAGCAATCTTCGAGCAATAGGCATTCGAAGCCGCGGTCGTTGGCTTCGCGCATCGTGGTGTGGACGCAGACATCAGTGGTGATGCCGGTCAATACGATGTTTTCGATGCCGCGCAGCCGCAGCATCAATTCGAGATCAGTGGAGTAGAACGAGCCCTTGCCCGGCTTGTCGATGATCGGCTCGCCAGCGGCGGGCGCCAGTTCGGGAATGATTTCCCAGCCTGGCTCGCCGCGCACCAGAATGCGGCCGCACGGCCCAGCGTCGCCGATCCCGGCTCCGATGCGCCGCGAGCGCCAGCGCTTATTCTCCGGCAGATCGGCGAGATCGGGGCGATGGCCTTCGCGTGTATGGAAGACGTGGAAGCCCGCTGCCCGCATCGCCGCCAGCACAAGGCGGATCGGCTCGATCGGCGCGCGGGTCAGCGACAAATCGTAGCCCATCTTGTCGACATAGCCGCCGAACCCGCAGAAATCGGTCTGCATGTCGATCACAATGAGGGCGGTGTTGTGCGGCGCCAGCATGCCGTTGTAGGGCCACGGGTACGGATCGGCCGCGACGTAACGCTCAACCATGGCCGGCTCCCGGATAGAGCCGCGTCGGCGGCGCGAAGCCGCACGAGGTGCCGTCGGTGATACGCACCTGGTTCTCCCACGGCAGGCGGTAGCGGCCGGCGAGCAGGTCCTGCATGTAGGTATAGGGGCAATCGCGCGCCCCGCCCGCCACCGCGACAAAGCCGCGATGGCCGAACTGATAGATGTTGTTCTCGACGCCCCATCCGCGGCGCGCCTCGCGCACCAGATCGGGGCGCAATTCGGCGGTGACGATCTCGTCCGGCACGCCGCCGCCCTCGACCATGACGCTGCCGTCGAAATTGCAGAACATCCCTTCGCCCATCGAATTGAACGTGCCGTCGCTGCCGCACATGCATACGCTGGCGGTGACCATCAGATTGCTGAAGGCATTGGCTTGGTTGCTGATCCTCCAGGCATGGCGGATCGGCGCGGTATAGCCCGCGGTGCGCAGCATGATCTCGGCCCCCTTGTAGGCGGCCTCCCGAGCCATCTCGGGAAACATGCCGTCATGGCAGATGATCAGCGCGATCTTGGCGCCCTTCGGTCCGTCGCACACCGGGATGCCGAGATCGCCCGGCTCCCACGGCTCGACCGGGACCCACGGGTGCAATTTGCGGTAATAGAGCGCGTCCTCGCCCTGGTCGTCGATGATGAGGCCGCTGTTGTAGGGGTTGCCGGCGGGATTGAGCTCCATGATCGAGAAGCAGCCCCAGATGCGATGCTCGCGGCAGGCCCGGCGGAACGCGCCGACTTCCGGCCCGTCGCGCCGGCACATCAGCACCGGATCGGTGTTCATCGACAGCCCGTGCAGCGAATACTCGGGGAAGACGACGAGATCCATCGCGGGCATGGAGCGGCGCGCCTTCGCCACCATTTCACAGAGGCGCTCCGTCTGCGCCGCCAGTTGCACCGGCGTGTCGACGACCGGCAGCTGCGATTGCACGAGGCCGATGACGATGCCGTTGTCGCTCTTGTTGAGGCCGCCGAGCCCGCTCATCGCGCCCTCCTATTTGGTGATCGACAACTCGGCCGGCGCCCCGATCAACGCCCGCTTCGGCGAGCAGGTCACGATCATGATCAACAGCGTCAGGATGTAGGGCGCGGCGTTGAGCAGGTAGTACCCGCCATGGATGCCGACCGATTGCAATGACGGGCCGAGTGCGCCGGCGCCGCCGAACAGCAGCGCGGCATAGACGCACAATTTCGGGTTCCAGCGCGCAAAGATGACGAGCGCCACGGCGGTGATGCCCTGCCCCGACGAAATCCGCTCGCTCCACGCGCCGGGGTAATAGAGGGACAGGAACGAGCCGCCGATTCCGGCGAGAAAGCCGCCGGTGCAGGTCGCGATGATGCGCACCGGGATCACCGGATAGCCGAGCGCGCGAGCGGCGTCGGCGCTCTCGCCGACGATCCGCAGGACGAGACCCCAGCGCGTCGCGCGGAAAACCCACACCAGGAACGGCGCCAACAGCACGCCGATCAGGAACAACTCGTTGACCTTGAGCGCGTTCTGCACGTCGGGCGAGCTGCTCCACCAGGCGAAATTGATCGACGGCAATTGCGGTGCGGCCGGCTGGATGAAGGGTTTGCCCAAATAATCGGCGAGCCCGACGCCGAACAGCATCAGCGCGATCCCGACCGCGATGTCGTTGACCCGCGGCAGGCTGCAGATCGTCCCGTGCAGCAGCCCCATCGCGATCCCGACGACGCCCGCTCCGAGCACGCCGAGCCAGGGCGAGCCGCTGAGATAGGAGACGGCGTAGCCGCTCATCGCGCCCATCACCAGCGTGCCCTCGAGGCCGAGATTGATGCGGCCGCTCTTCTCGGTGATGCACTCGCCGAGGCTGACGAACAGAAACGGCGTGCTGACCCGGATCGCCCCACCCAGCACTGCCAGCGGCACGATCCACCAGCCGGTCATGCCGCCCCCTCAGCGCTTTTGAACCATGGCAGGCGGCCGTAGATCGCATCGCTCGCCAGGATTACGACGAAGATAATTCCCTGAAGCACAACCGTCGCGGCGTCCGGGAGGCCGAGGTGGCGCTGCAGCAAGCCGCCGCTGGCGGCGATCCCGCCGAGCAGTATCGCGACCGGGATCAGCGCCGCCGGGTTGTGGCGCGCCAGGAAGGCGACAAGAATGCCGCTATAGCCGTAGCCGGCGACGAGACCGGCGCTGGCGCGCTCCTGCACCGCAGCAACCTCGATCATGCCGGCAAGACCCGCCGCCGCACCGCCGAGAAAGCAGGTCAGCATGATCAGCTTGCCGATCGGCAGCCCGACCATGCGCGCCGCCCGCAGATTGCCGCCGGTGACGCGGGCCGCAAAGCCGATCGTCGTGTGGCGGACCAGCACGTAGGCGGCGAGGCACACGACGATGCCGATCGGCAGGCCCCAATGGATCTCGGTGCCGGGGATCGTGCCGATCATGTGGGCGTAGCCGACCGACGGCGAGGACGGCTTGTTGAGGCTGCGCGGATCGCGGAACACCCCTTCGACGAGCTGGTTGAGAATGGCGATCGCGATGTAGTTCAGCAGCAGGCTGGAGATCGTCTCGTTGACGCCGCGCCAGTGGCGCAGCGCGCCCGCCAGCGCGATCCACAGCCCGCCGGCGAGGATCCCCGAGGCGCCCATCGCGACGAGGGCGACCGGCGCCGGCGCTGCCAGCAAGGCGACGCCCGCCATCGCGGCAAACAGGCCGCCGACGACGAAGGCGCCCTCGCCGCCGATGATCATCAGCCCGACCTGCGCCGGCAGCGCGGTGCAAAGCCCAGTCAGGATCAACGGCGCGGCCCGGGCCAGGGTGTTCTGGACCGAGAACCACGACCCGACCGAGCCGTCGACCATGTAGCCGTAGACGCGCAGCGGGTTGACCCCGGCGAGCGCGACAAAGAGGCCGAACAGCAGCAGCGAGACCGCCAGCGCGCCCAACGGCACGAGCACCGCTTCGGCGGCGGCGCCGGTCACGATGGCATGGAACGTCCAGATCGTGTTCCGGGCTGGCGCCGGTATCGCTGTCGCGCTGTCCTCGACCATCGCCGTCGCGCTTGCGCTGCCCACGCCTCAGGCAGGCAGCGATCCCTGCACGCCTTCGACGAGGAAATTCATCGCTTCGAGCTTGCTGTCGGTGGCGTTCGACTGGATCAGCTCCTGCCCCGCGGCGATTGCCAGCTTGCCGGTATTGTCCTTTAGCGGACCCTTGAAGATGACATACTTGCCGGCGGTCAATTCCGCCTTCACCGTATCGGCATGCTTGCGCGCCTCGGCCGAGACCTTGGCGCCATAGGGGGACTGCTTGATGAGACCCTCCTTGAAGGCGCCGCGATAGAAATTCGGGATCGGCTCGTGCTTCATCCACATCGTCACGAATTTGGGATAGAGGTCGGTCCAGTTCCATTCCGCGCCGGTGAGATAGGCCTCGGGCGCGAGCGCGGCCTGGCTGCAATGATAGCCGCAGACGAAGGCGCCGCGCTTGGCCGCGGTCTGCACCACCACCTTGGGGCTATCGACATGCATGGTGACGACATCGACCCCCTGATCGATCAGGCTGTTGGTCGCCTCGGCTTCCTTGACCGGCATCGACCAGTCGCCGGTAAAGATGACACTGGTCGTGGCTTGCGGATTGACCAGCCTTGCCCCCAGGGTAAAGGCGTTGATGTTCTGCAGTACTTGCGGGATGGGTTTGGCCGCGATGAAGCCGAGCTTGCCCGATTTGCTCGTATAGCCGGCGACGATGCCGTTGACGTGCTGCGCCTCGAAGATGTAGCCGAAATAGCTGCCGATATTATCGGGGTCTTTCGATGTCCACAGCCCGCCGCAATGCTCGAAGCGGATTTTGCCGAATTTCGGCGCCTCACGCAGGATGTAGGGATCGAAATAGCCGAAGGAGGTGGGAAACAGCAACGTTGCCCCGTCCTGACCGATCATCGATTCCATGGTCTTGCTGACCGCGATGTCCTCCGGCACGTTCTCTTCTTGGAGAACCTTGACCCCGGCCATTTCTTTGACTGCGGCGGCGCCCTCGGCGTGGGCCTGGTTGTAGCCGAAATCGTCGTGCGGCCCGACATAGATGAAGCCGACAACGAGATCGGCGGCGGCGGCCCAGCGCGCTGGCAGGGCAGCGGTCAGCGCGGCGCCCGTCCCGAGCATGGCCGCACGGTTGAGCAGCCGACGGCGCGAGATCCTTCGTGCAGTTCCCGAAGCCATCGAATCTTGTCCCTCGGTTTAGCCGCGTTGTCGCTGCGGCCGTGTCACGTCAGTCGCCGCAAGGTTTATGCCAAGCAGCAGGTATATTGAGCGCACCGTGCGCCGGGAAAGCCGGCGGCAATTGCGATGATGCAGAACCGGCCTTCGTAGATGACTAAAGTTTAGGCAGATGGGCTTGCCTTATGCAACGGTTGACTCTGCGGATGAACCGGTCTTCGGACAAGATCAGCCTTGGGAAGATGCGAAGAAATGACGCGTATCGGATCGCCAAGTCTTGACCTGACCCGCCTCAGAGGCCGCTTCCGAACCGGTGCGCTCACCGCCGCGGCGCTGATCGAGGAGGTGCTTGCCCGGATCGAGGCCGCCGGAGATGACCGAGTCTGGATCGAGCGGGTGCCGGTAGCGCGGCTGCGGGCGCAGGCGGCGAGGCTCGACGACGAGGCTGCCCGCGATCCCGACCTGATCGCGCGGCGGCCGCTCTTCGGTATCCCCTTTGCAATCAAGGACAACATTGATGTCGCCGGCATGCCGACCACCGCCGCCTGCCCGGCATTTGTGTATCGGCCGTCGGCCACCGCGCCGGTGGTTGTTCGGCTCGAGCAGGCCGGCGCTCTGCTGCTCGGGAAGACCAATCTCGACCAGTTCGCTACCGGACTGGTTGGCTGCCGGTCGCCCTATGGCGTGCCGCGCAACCCTTTCGACGAGGGCTTTATTCCAGGCGGATCGAGTTCGGGTTCGGCGGTAGCGGTCGCGTCCGGTCTGGTAAGCTTCGCGCTCGGCACCGATACCGCCGGCTCGGGACGCGTGCCCGCAGCCTTCAACAACATCGTCGGTCTGAAACCGACCCGCGGCCGGATCAGCACGCGCGGCGTCGTACCGGCGTGCCGCTCGCTCGATTGCGTCTCGATTTTCGCCCTGAGCTGCGAAGATGCCGCACAAATCTTTGACATCTGTGACGGCTACGACGCCGACGATCCGCTGTCGCGCCGGGCTTCAGCCGACGTCGAAGCCTTCCAGGCGCAGTTTCGCTTCGCAGTGCCACGTGCCGCCGATCTCGAATTTTTCGGCGATATCGCCGCGCCCGGGCTCTTCGACCACGCGGCAGCGTCGCTCGAAGCACTCGGCGGCGTGCGGAACGAGATCGATTTCGCACCGTTCCGCGCCGCCGGGGCGATGCTCTACGAAGGCCCATGGGTGGCCGAGCGGCTCGCCGCGATCGAAGGGCTGTTTCGCCGCTCCCCCGAAGCGCTGCTTCCGGTAACGCGTCAGATCATCGCCGCCGGTGATCGTTACAGTGCCGTCGATGCTTTCAACGCGGGCCTTCGATTGGCCGCCCTGCGCCGCTCAGCCGAGGCGGCGTGGTGTCGGGCAGATGTCCTCCTGCTGCCGACGGCAGCCACCATCTACACGATTGCCGCGATCGACGCCGATCCGTTCGCACTCAACGCGCGTCTCGGGCATTACACGAATTTCGTCAATCTGTTCGACCTGGCCGCCATCGCGGTGCCGGCCGGTTTCCGGCCCGACGGACTGCCATTCGGCGTTAGCCTCGTAGGGCCGGCGCACAGCGATTTGGCGCTGATGAGGCTCGGTGCGAGGCTGCACCGCCGGCTCGATCTGCCGCTCGGTGCCACCGCGCAGTTCCTGCCGGCATCTCCGCCGGTGGAGTGACCCGCCGCTTCTCGCTACGTTCGAGTTCGCCTTGCGGACTTCTATCCGAGCCTTGCGCGCGGTCGTTGGCACGACGCTTGCGCGGAACCTCGGGGAGATTTCGCTCCAGCAAGGGAACATCCATGAAGCGTCGGCATTTTTTGCAATCCGTGACGGCCCTGGGGACAAGCGCGGTCCTGACCGCTCCGGTCGTGTGGTCGCCGGCCAAGGCGCAATCGCGCAAGGAGACGCTGCTTCTGGTCACGGAAAACGGACCGAACAATCTCGACATTCATGGCGTCGGCACCAACCGGCCCGGGTATGAGGCGTCGTGGAATTGCTACGACCGGCTGATCACCCACGAGACGAAAACGCTGCCAGACGGCACGCTGTCCTACGACCGCGACAAGCTCAAACCGGAGCTGGCGGAAGACATGACCGTGGGCGACATGTCGGTCACCTTCAAGCTGAAGAAGGACGCCAAGTTTCAGGACGGCACGCCGATCACCGCCTCCGATGTAAAGTGGTCGCTTGAGCGGGCAATCAGCGTCGGCGGGTTCCCGAGCGTGCAGATGAAGGCCGGCTCATTAGAGAAAAAAGAACAATTCGTCGCGGTCGACGATCACACGTTCCGAATCGATTTCCTGCGCAAGGACCGATTGACCCTTCCCGATCTCGCGGTGATCGTGCCCGGTATATACAATTCGGCGCTGATCAAGAAAAATGCCACGGACAAAGATCCCTGGGGCCTCGACTATACCAAGAGCCACAGCGCGGGCAGCGGAGCCTACAAGGTGACGAGTTGGAAGCCCGGCGTCGAAGTGGTTTATGAGCGCTATGACGACTGGACGGGTGGCAAGCTGCCCGAATTGAGGCGCGTGATCTGGCGTACCATCCCTTCTGCGGGCAGCCGCCGCGCCCTGATGGAACGCGGCGATGCCGACGTTTCGTTCGACGTGCCGAGCAAAGATTTTTCCGAGATGAAGAAGGAGGGCAAGGTCAAAACCGTCGCGACGCCGATCGGCAACGGCATGTATTGCGTGGAATTGAACGTTAAGAACCCACCGTTCAACAACGAAACGGTGCGGCAGGCTGTCGCCTACGCGATTCCTTACCAGAAGATCGTGGACGCTGCGGTGTTCGGCTTGGCAAATCCGCTGTACGGGGGCGAGTCGGGTGCGGTCTCGTCGACGGCGTGGCCACAATCAACCGCCTATACGACTGACATCGCGAAGGCCAAGGAGCTGATGGCGAAGGCCGGGGTGAGCAGCATCGACACGACGATCTCTTTCGACCTCGGGCAGGGCGTGGTCAGCGAGCCGATCGCCGAGCTGATCCAGGAGAGCCTTGGCCCGATCGGCATCAAGACCGTCATCAACAAGGTACCGGGCGCCAACTGGCGCAGCGAGATGGCCAAGAAAACGATGCCGATGATGGTGAACTTCTTTTCCGGCTGGCTGGACTACCCCGAATACTTCTTCTTCTGGTGCTATCACGGGCAGAACGCGATCTTCAACACGATGAGCTATCAGGACAAGGAGATGGACGCGCTGATCGACGGCGCGCGCCAAGCCGCGGCGGTCGGCGACATGGCGATCTACGACAAGGATGTGAAGGGCTTCATCGCCAAGGCCTATGTCGAGGTGCCGCGCATCCCACTGTTTCAGCCCTACCTCAACGTCGCGATGCAAGAAAACATCTCCGGCTATACCTACTGGTTCCATCGCCAGCTGGACTACCGCTCACTCAGCAAGAAGTAACAGAGCCGGGATAGGACTCGTTCCTCATCTGCGGTACCGGCGACGGGCCGGGAAAAAGGACGGCAATGCTCGTAACCATATTGCGCCGTTTGGTGACCGTGATCCCGACCGTGATCGGGGTCATCATCGTCACCTTTCTGTTGACGCGCGTCCTGCCGGGCGATCCGGCAGTCTACTTCGCCGGCCCCGCCGCCACCCCGCAATCGATCGCCCAAATTCGCAAGACGCTGGGTTTCGACCAACCGCTGATCGAGCAATTCACACGCTATGTCGATGATCTGGTGCACGGCGATCTGGGGAACTCGCTGTCCACCGGGCTGCCCGTGGTTACCGAAATTGCCAGCAGGCTGCCGGCATCGGTCGAGCTTACGCTGTTCGGCCTGGTTATTTCCATTGCCATTGCCGTGCCGCTGGGCATCCTCGCCGCGGTGCGGCAAGGGTCATGGATCGACCACACCTGTCGCATCGTCGCGACGGCCGGCGTCTCGCTACCGGTCTTTTTCACCGGCCTGCTGCTCGTCTATGTCCTTTATTTCCTGCTCGGCTGGGCACCGGCGCCGATCGGCCGGCTCGACGTTTTCTATTCACCGCCAACGCAGGTTACCGGGCTTTATCTGGTCGACAGCCTCGTGGCCGGTGATTTCGCGCTATTCCGGGCCGCACTGAGTCAACTGATCCTGCCGGCGATGACGCTTGGCATCTTCTCGCTGGCGCCGATCGCCCGCATGACGCGGGCCTCGATGCTCGCTGTCCTTGCTGCAGATTTTGTGCGCACCGCGCGAGCGAGCGGGCTCGCCGATCGCACGGTTGTTATCACCTATGCCTCCCGCAACGCGATGCTGCCGGTCATCACCACGCTCGGCATGGTGTTCTCGTTTCTGCTCGGCGCCAACGTGCTGGTTGAGAAGGTGTTTGCCTGGCCCGGCATTGGCTCCTACGCGGTGGAGGCATTGATCTCCTCTGATTTCGCGCCGGTCCAAGGGTTCGTCCTGACGATGGCGGTCCTCTTCGTGGCGCTCAATTTCGCGATCGACATTCTCTACGGCATCATCGACCCCCGGGTGAGGCTCGCGGCATGAGCGACGGCGTCTCGGTCATCCACCAACCGGCCGCGCCTTCCAGGCCGGCGAGCAACTCGATCCTGCGCCATGCGCGTTATGTCGTGGCGGAGAACCCGGTAACCGGCATCGCCTTTGCCCTGTTCGTGCTGATCGCGCTTTGCGCACTGATCGGTCCGCTTGTCGTGCCGTACGACCCGCTCGCCAGCGATACCGCGGCGGCTCTGAGGCCACCCTCCTTCACGCATTGGTTCGGCACCGATCAACTCGGCCGCGACATCTTCAGTCGGGTGGTGGTCGCAACGCGCCTCGATTTCACAATCGCCCTGACCTCGGTCGCTCTGGTGTTCGCCATGGGTGGGCTGGCAGGCATAGCCGCCGGCTTCTTTGGCGGTTGGACTGACCGGATCGTCGGCCGAATCTCCGACACGATCATGGCCTTTCCGCTGTTCGTGCTGGCGATGGGGATCGTCGCAGCACTCGGCAATACGGTCACCAACATCGTCATCGCCACCGCCATCATCAACTTTCCGCTTTATGTCCGTGTCGCCCGCGCCGAAGCCAACGTGCGGCGCGAGGCCGGTTTCGTACAAGCGGCACGGCTCTCCGGGAATGGCGAATTACGCATCGTGTTGATGCATATCCTGCCGAACATCATGCCGATCATGATGGTGCAAATCTCGCTTACCATGGGCTACGCCATCCTCAACGCCGCCGGCCTGTCGTTCATCGGGCTGGGCGTCCGCCCGCCGACGCCGGAATGGGGGATCATGGTGGCCGAGGGCGCCGCCAACATCATTTCCGGCGAATGGTGGATCGCGCTGTTTCCGGGCGCGGCGCTGATGCTCGCGGTGTTCTGCTTCAATCTGCTCGGCGACGGGTTGCGCGACCTGGTCGATCCGCAGCGCCGCACCTGAGACCGCCATGAGAGAGGAGGATATCCCCAGTGCCGGCGCGGCGCGCCGCGTGCCGCTGCTCCAAATTCGCAACCTCACGGTCGAATTCGCCACCCGGCGCGGCACCGTGCGCGCGCTCGAGCATGTTGATCTCAGCATCGGCAAGGGGGAGACGCTCGGTGTCGTCGGCGAGTCTGGGTCGGGCAAGTCGGTCACTTCCTATGCGGTGATGCGAATCCTCGATCGGGCCGGACGTATAGCCGAGGGCTCGGTGATATTCGGTGGCCTCGAGCTGCGGGCGGCACCCGAGGCCGCGATGCGCGACCTGCGCGGTCGCGAAATGTCGATGATCTTTCAGAACCCGCGCGCCGCCCTCAATCCGATCCGCAAGATCGGCCGCCAGATCGAGGACGTGCTGCTGCAGCATGCTCAAACGAACCGCGTTGGTGCGCGCGCCAGGGCGATCGCGATGCTGGAGCAGGTCCGCATCGCTCGGCCTAGCGAGCGCTACCACGCCTATCCATTCGAATTGTCGGGGGGGATGTGCCAGCGCGTGGTGATCGCGTTGGCGCTCGCCTGCCGCCCGCAATTGCTGATCGCCGACGAGCCGACCACCGGCCTCGATGTGACCACCCAGAAGTCGGTCATGGAGCTGGTGGTGGAATTGACGCAGCAGCACGGCATGTCGACGATCCTGATCACCCATGACCTCGGCCTCGCTGCTGCCTATTGCGACCGCATCGCGGTGATGGAACGAGGCCGGGTAGTGGAAACGGCGACGTCGGACGCGATCTTCAGGCGGCCGGCGCACGCCTATACCAAAAAGCTGATGCGGGCGACCCCGCGGCCCGGCCGGTCGTTGCGCGACCTCTTGCCCGAGGGCGAGATGGCGGTCACGGAGCTGCCCTCATCTTCGGCTTCGGAGCAGAACGGCGGCGACGCGCCCTTGCTGGTGGTCGAGAAGCTCGTCAAGGAATATCCGCGTAACGGCGCGCCTGGCTCGCTCGCCCGCTTCCTCAAACCGAGCTCCGCGGCCGAAGCCCAGACTTTCCGCGCAGTCGACGGCATCAGTTTTACGATTGGGCGCGGCGAGAGTGTCGGCCTCGTCGGCGAATCCGGCTGCGGCAAATCCACCACCTCGATGATGGTGATGCGGTTGATCGATATGACCGCCGGGTCGATCACTTTCGCCGGCGAAAATATCGGCGACATCCCGGCTCGGAAATTCGCCACGCTTGGCGGGCGAAAACGCATCCAAATGGTCTTCCAGGACCCGACCGACAGTCTCAATCCGCGCTTTAGCGCAGCACGCGCGATCGCCGATCCGCTGCTGCGGCTCGGTGGCATCGACCGCGGCGCGATACGAGCGCGGTGTGAAGAGCTGTCGCGTCAGGTGGGCTTGCCGCTCGATCTGCTCGACCGCTTCCCGCACCAGCTCTCCGGCGGTCAGAAGGCGCGCGTCGGCATCGCGCGTGCCATCGCGCTGGCACCGGACCTCGTCGTTCTCGATGAGCCGACTGCGGCGCTCGATGTATCGGTCCAGGCCGTGGTTCTCAACCTGTTGCGAGACCTCAAAGAATCGATGGGGATGAGCTATTTGTTCGTCTCCCACGACCTCAACGTGGTGCGGCTCTTGTGCGAGCGCGTGATCGTCATGCGGGCCGGGGCGGTTGTCGAAGAGGGACCGACCGAACGCGTCTTGTTCGCGCCGCAAGCCCAATATACCCGCGATCTGTTGGCCGCGATCCCGCATGTCCCAGCGTGATACGGAGGGGCGTCATCGTTGATCGGCGCGTGCTGCATCTGATCAAGATGCCGACGACCTCGTGATCCTGTGCCGACGAAGCAACCCCGAGTCGGCATCCTGCTCGCGAGGCTCGGGATAGTCGCCGCCGCCCGGCTTGGCTATGATGCGAAATCGTGACGGACATTCGGATTACTGCCGGCCCCTTCTCCTTTACGGCCGCCTTCGAACGCGCTGCGGCGCCGCGTACCTGCGCCAAGTTTGCGAGCATGCTGCCGTTCCGGGCGCGCCTGATCCACGTGCGGTGGAGTGGCGAAGCGTGCTGGATCCCGCTCGGCGACCTCGATCTCGGCGTTTGCTACGAGAACGCGACGAGCTATCCGGCCCCGGGCCAGCTGCTCCTTCACCCGGGCGGGGTCAGCGAGACGGAGTTGCTGCTCGCTTACGGGAGCGTTCACTTCGCCAGCAAGGTCGGTCAGCTTGCCGGCAACCACTTCCTGACGATCGTCGAGGGGACGGAGCAATTGTCCGAACTGGGCCGGTTGACCCTGTGGCACGGCGCGCAACCGATCGCTTTCGAGGCGCTCTGAACCGGTCGCGACGGCTCAATCCCGAGAGCTCGGACGGTAGAATGGACGGTGCTGTTCCGGGTCGAAATAGCCGGCGTAAAATTCCTTGACGTGTGGCAGCAATGCCTTTGACAGGCGGCGGCGCTCGACCTCGTCATCCGACAGCGCCTTCTGCAGATCCTCGTGCAGGGCGCGCAACGCCGTATCGCAATCGACCTTTGTGAACTTGCCGTCCCTGTAGATCACCTCGCCATCGCACATCACCGTGCGCACACCGCTTGTCTTGGCACGCTGCAGCACGGCGTCGAGCAAAGGGGTCTCCGCATCGAGATAGGGATAACTGACCTGACGCCAATCGATCAGCACGAGATCGGCGCCTCGCCCGACCTCCAATACGCCGATGCCGTCGCCGAAGGCGGTCGTCTTGGCGCCGCCCGAGGTCGCCATCCGGAACACCTGCGCTGGCGTCGGCACGTCATCTTCCATCCCCGGCACGCGATGGGCGCGCAGCACCATGCGCATTTCCTGCAGCATGTCGCGGTCGTCGTTGATACCGGCCTCGTCCATTCCGATCGCGGTGTTGACGCCGCTCGCCTCCAGCACGTTCAGCGCCGCCACCCCAGAGCGCAGCCGGAAATTAGACGAGCAGTTGTGGCAGACGCAGGTGCCGGTCTCCGCCAGCCGGGCGATATCGGCCTCGTTGAGCCAGACGCCGTGGCCGAGGGTCATTTGCGGGCCCAGGAGACCGAAGCGATCGATATGTTCGACCGCGGTGCCGCCCCCGCGCCGGCGTGCATATTCCTTCTGATAGGCGGTCTCCAACAGGTGCATGTGCAGCGGCACGCCGTATTTGCGCGAGGTTTCGGAAAGCTGCCCAAGCGCCGCGTCGGAGCACCAGTGCAAATTGGCCGGGGCGAGCTGGATTTTGACGCGGCGCTTACTATAGTGCCGGCCGTATAAGCTTTCAAATAGCGCGACATAATCGTCGAGGGAAAGCTGGAATCGGTCGTACCAGCGCTGCATCGGCCCCCGCAGTTCGGATGGCAGGCTGGCGACGAAATCCTCGTCGCGCTGGTAGACGAGCCTGTTCTGGTCGCGCACCGCGAAGGAATAGGACACCCGCATCCCGACATCCTCGTAGGCGCGGATCGCCTCGTCCGCGCCTTTGTCGACTTCGGCGAGCTTGCCGGGCAGCCAGCCGTGGATGTGTTGAACCGTCGTGACCCCGGACGCAATCATCTCGAAGGCGGAATAAAGCGTGTCGAGATATAGGTTCAGATTGCGCGCCACCATGCGGGTGACGAACCATAGTTCCAACGGCATGTCCGGCGAGCCAAGCTGCACGGGGGTCAGCCCGACATGATGGTGGCCGTTGACGAAGCCTGGCAGCAGAATCTCGTTGCCGGTGCCGATGACCGGCAGGTTCGGGTGCTTGCGGCTGAGCTCGTCGTAAGTGCCGATTGCGGCGATGACGCCGTCTTCCTGCAGCACCGCCCCACCCGTCACCTCGTTCCAATTGTGACGATCGAGCGCGTGGGTGATCATCGCGCGGCTGCGTATCAGCGATGCTGGCATTGGGGGACCTCCTGTCGTCGCGTGTCCGTCATCAGCCGGAGGCGAGCGCTTCCTGCTCGGCAAAGGCCCGTTCGACCTCATCCTGCAACAATTCAGTCAGCTCGCGGCGCAGCCGCTCCGCCTCCGCCGCGAACAGGTTGCGCGGTCGCGGCAGCGCGATCGGGATGATCTTCTTGATCCGCCCGGGCCGCGCGGTGAAAACAACGATCCGGTCGGCGAGCGCGACCGCCTCATCGATGTGATGCGTCACGAACAGCACGGAAGCGCCCGAGTTCGCGCCAGACATCGACGAGAAAATCCTGCATTTTCGCGCGGGTCTGTACGTCGAGCGCGGCAAACGGCTCGTCCATCAGCAGGACCTTGGGCCGCATCGCGAGGGCCCGCGCCACTGCGACGCGCTGGCGCATGCCGCCCGAGAGTTCGTCCGGCCGCTTGTCGATGGCTTCGCTGAGCCCGACGCGCTGCAGCGCTAGGCGCGCGATTTCTTTGCGCTCGGCGACGCGAGTGCCACGGATCGACAGCCCAAACGAAACATTCTGCCAGACGCTCAGCCACGGGAACAGTGAGGTCTCCTGGAAAATCAGGCTGCGCTCCGGCGAGGGACCCTCGACCGGCTCTCCGAACGACCAGGTTTGCCCTGAACTCGCCTCTTCGAGGCCGGCAATCATATAGAGCAAGGTGGATTTGCCGCAGCCGGACGGACCCAGGAGCGCGACGAACTCGCGCGCCTCGATATCGAGATCGATCGCGCGCAACGCCTCGTGCGCCCGTGGCGTCCCGGCGCCCCACACCTTGCCTAGATCGCGGCAGACAATCGCACTCTTCGAGGAGAATGGCTTGAAGCGCTTAGAGGCCACGCAACGTCTCTGCCCCTTGCGGGACCCAATAGAGCAGCTTTCGCTGCATCAGCCGCATCAGCCAGTCGCAGGTGAAGCCGAGCACCCCGATCAGCACGATTGTAAAGAAGACCAGGGACGGATTGAAGGTGTTGCGGCCCAGCATGATTACCTGGCCGAGACCATACCCAACGCCGGTTGCCTCGGCGACTAGAACGACCATCCAGGCGCCGAACAGGTTGAACCGCAGGAAGACGAAAAGCTGCGGCAGGATAGCTGGGACGATCACCCGCGAATAGGTCTGCCGCTTGGTCGCTCCCATTGTGCGCGCGACATTGATCAAGTTGCGGTTGACGCCGTCGATCTGCGACACTGTCGAGAGCACCATGTGAAACAACAGCGCAATCACGACCATGAAAATCGCCGGCTTGTTGCCGATGCCGAAGAGGAAGATCGCGACGGGCAGCCAGGCGATCGGCGATACCGGCGCGAGCAGGGTTATGGTCGGCAGCGTTAGACGCTCGAACAACGTGAAATAGCGGATCGCCACACCGATCGAGATCCCGAGGGTAGCGGCAACCAGCAGCCCCGCGAACACCCGGCCGGTGGTCGCCAGCACCGTGTAGAGCACCGCCATCGGCGGGCTCGGACCGGCGCTCTGCCCGACGCCAACCTGCCACCGGCTCACCGTGTTGAAGTATTTCGCCTGATCGACGATGTCCCCGAGAAAGATGTGCGGCGGCGGCAGCAGCTTCGGATCGGCCCAACCGAGTGCCCAGCAGACTTCCCAGATGCCGGCGAACAGGCCGACCGACAGGCCGGACCACAATATCGTCGGAGCAGCGCGCTGAACGACGGTCCAAAGCCGTGCGGTCCATCGCCATAATTGCGCCGACGCCGGCTCGATCCTGGCTGCCGGAGCGGTAACCTGCGCCACTTCGATTTGCAGCGGCTCGAGGCCCTGCCGCATCACACCGCGGATTTGTATTTCAACTCGTCGTACAGCGGTTTGTTCTCGGCGATCGCCAGTTCCAGAATACTCCAGTCGATGGCATCACGGTCGGGCTTCTTCTTGATGTAGCCCATTTCCATGATCGAGTTGGTGCGGTCGAGAATGAACTGCGTCTGGCCGCGCGCGTCGACTACCGAGGGCTGTTTCGCCATCGCGATGCGGGCGTTCTCCATCGAGGTCTTGTAATAGGCGCCGACCAGGATTTTCAGCACACCGTCCGGGTCGCTCTCCGCCATGTGCTGCGCCTTCATCATGCCCTTGATCAATGCCTTGATCGCTGTCCGCTCCGTCTTGATCAATTCGCTGCGGACCGCCAGCACGCAATCGGTGTAGCCCTTGCCGTAGATGTCGGTGCCGTCGGACAGCATCACGCTACCTTTGACGTCGTGCAGCAGCGCCGTGCCGTACGGCTCGATCGTGCAGATCATGTCGAGGGCGCCGGCCTTGAAGGCTTCGACCGCCTCGGGCGTGTTGCCCATATAGCGCACGTTGATGTCGCGGAAACTGACGCCGTGCTTCTTGAGCCAGTCGTACGGCAACACCTCCAGCGTATCCATCTGGAATGTCCCGAGCGTTTTGCCCTTGAGCTTTTCGGGCGAGTCCAGGCCCGGCTGGGCGACGAGAACGCAGCCTTCGATGCCGCCGCCGCCGACGATCTTGACCGGCGCTCCCTTGTCGTAGAGCGCGATGAAGCTGGTGTAGGGGATCAGCGCCGCGTCGACTTGGCCGGCGCCGAGGAAGGTCACCATCTCGGCGCTGGTCGGCGTCAGCACGAAATCAAGGATTACGCCGTCATCCTTGGCTAGTTGCTTCGCCTCGGTCAGGAAATAATTTAGGTTGCAGAAGCCGCTGCCGTGGACCGATTTGATATGCGTCTCTGCCGCGCGGGCAGTCCCGTGCAGCCCACCGCTGATCGCGATGGTTAAGGCGCCGGCGCCGGCCGTGCGCAGGAAGCCGCGGCGGCTGAAATCCATCGCTCGTAGGGATGTCAGATCCAGCGCTACAGAGCGATCGCACATCGGACGCCTCCGTTGATGAAAGTCTCCCGCAGTTAAGCAATGGGCATGCCATGCGGAGATTCATGCACTTCCAAGCCCCGATATGAGTGGTGCCTAAAAAACGTCCAGCAGAAACGGTGGTTGTCCACCTAATAGGCATCGGGTGCAGGTCGGTGGCGGGTCCGCGGTAGTCGCTAGCCGGCCCGGTGCGCAAAATGCATAGCCGACGCTGGCGTTGCCGTCAGGGGAGAAGCCCGGATGATCAGTCCCTATCCGCGCAACATGATCGGCTATGGCGCCGAACCGCCGCACCCGCAATGGCCGGGCGAGGCACGGATCGCGCTGCAATTCGTGATCAACTACGAGGAGGGTGCCGAGAACGCGATCCTGCACGGCGATTTGGCCGCCGAGGCCTTCCTGTCGGAATCGATCGGCGCGCTGCCGGTGCTCGGCATGCGCAACATGAACATGGAATCTGATTTACGAGTACGGCAGCCGCGCCGGTTTTTGGCGACTCTACCGCGCCTTCACGGAGCGAAACCTACCCGTGACCGTTTACGCCGAGGCGATGGCGCTCGAACGAAATCCGCCGGCGGTTGTGGCGATGGTCGAGGCCGGATGGGAAATGGCGACCCACGGCTACCGCTGGATCGACTACCAATACGTGGCGGAATCAGTGGAGCGCGAGCACCTCGCCAAGGCGGTGGAGATCCATACCCGCGCGACCGGCAGCCGCCCGCTCGGCTGGTACCAGGGCCGCTGTAGCCCCAATACCCGCCGCCTCGTTCGCCGAGGAAGGCGGCTTTCTCTACAACGCCGACAGCTACGCCGACGATCTGCCGTACTGGGACACGACCACCGGATCGCCACAGCTGATTGTTCCCTACGCCTTGGATTCGAACGACATGCGGTTCGCCACGGCGCAGGGATTCAACTCCGGCGACCAGTTCTTTACCTACCTGAAGGACTCGTTCGACGTCCTTTATCGCGAGGGCGCCTCCCGTCCGCGGATGATGTCGGTAGGGTTGCATTGCCGGCTCGCCGGGCGGCCCGGGCGAACCGCGGCGCTCGAACGGTTTCTCGATTACGCCCTCGGGCACGAGCGGGTCTGGATCACGCGGCGCATCGACATCGCGCGGCATTGGATCGCGACGCATCCCTTTGCCGCGCAGGGTTGAGGCGCGGGAGATCTGGCGATGGAATGCCTCACCTACCGCGTGCCGATGCGCGATCCCGGCGATGCATCCGGGATCGTCCGGTTGATCGAGGGAGGGGCGTTGGCCGGCGGAGAGATCGTCGCGATCTTCGGCAAGACCGAGGGCAATGGCTGCGTCAACGATTTCACGCGCGGCTATGCGCTTACCGCGTTGTCGGCGGCGCTGGCGCCACGGCTTGGCGTCGCTGCCGATGAAGTCCCTGAACGTGTTGCGATGGTCATGTCCGGAGGCACCGAAGGCGGCCTGTCACCGCACTTCCTCGTTTTCGCCACCCGGACCGGCGAAGCGCCGCGACCTGGCCGCAAGGCGCTGGCGATCGGCACGGCCCGGACCGAGCCGCTGCGCCCGGAGGAAATCGGCCGCGCGCCGCAGGCTATCGCCACGGCCGGGGCAGTTCGCGCGGCGATGCAGCGCGCGGCGATCGCCGATCCGGCCGACGTCCATTGGGTCCAGGTCAAATGCCCGCTATTGACCAGCGAGCGGGTCGCCGACGCGGCGTCTCGCGGGGTGCCGGCCGCGACCGCGGACACTTATGCGTCGATGGGGCTGTCGCGCGGCGCCGCCGCACTCGGCGTGGCACTCGCGCTCGGCGAGATCGAACAAGCGGCGCTCGATCGCGCCGCTATCGGACAGAACCTCGACCTGTGGTCAGGGCGCGCCAGCAGCTCGGCCGGGATCGAGCTGATGCACAACGAGGTCGTCGTGCTCGGCAACAGCGCCATGTGGTCGGGCGATCGGGTGATCGCCCACGGGGTGATGCGCGATGCGATCGACTTACCCGCCGTCGCCAGCGTGCTGCGCGGACTTGGCTTTGCCGCCGCAGGCCAGCTCGACGCGCAGGCGGGAGCGAGGATCGAGGCGGTATTGGCCAAAGCAGAGGCCTCGCGGAGCGGGACGATCCGCGGCGCGCGCCACATCATGGGGGATGACAGCGATATCCAGGCGAGTCGGCACGCCCGCGCCTTGGTCGGCGGCGTGCTGGCGGCGGCGATTGGCCGCACCGATCTGTTCGTGTCGGGCGGCGCCGAGCATCAAGGCCCCGACGGCGGCGGCCCGATCGCGGTTATCGCACGCCGTCCCTGACCCGGGAAGCGACACGATCGGGGGCACTGGCGCGCCTCTTGCTTGGGTTCGCGAGGGAGTTTCTCGCGAGCATCTCAAGGGCGAAAATCTTGGCGGAGCCGGCGCCATCCTCTGACGTGCAACTGATCGGCGTTACAAAGCGCTTCGGCCGCACCGTCGCGGTCGATGCGGTCGAAGCCGAAATACCCGGCGGGACTTATTGCTGTCTCCTCGGCCCATCGGGTTGCGGCAAGACGACGATGCTGCGGATGATCGCCGGCCACGAGACGCCGACCAGCGGTGAAATCGCGGTCGGCCGGGTGCGCGTCACCAATCTGCCGCCGGCGCGCCGCCACACCGCGATGATGTTCCAAAGCTACGCCTTGTTCCCCCATCTCAACTGCCTCGACAACGTCGCCTTCAGCCTGCGCATGCGGGGCGTGGCCAGGACGGCGCGCCACGATAAGGGGCGCGACATGCTGCGGCTCGTCGAGATGGAGGAAATGGCGGAGCGCCTCCCGTCGCAGCTGTCGGGCGGACAGCAGCAGCGCATCGCTCTAGCCCGTGCGCTCGTGACCGACCCCAGCGTGCTGCTGCTCGACGAGCCGCTCTCCGCGCTCGATCCGTTCCTGCGCATTCGGATGCGCGAGGAGTTGAAACACTTCCAGCGGCGGCTCGGCATCAGTTTTATCCACGTAACCCACAGCCAGGACGAAGCGCTGGCGCTCGCCGATCTCGTCATCGTTATGAATGCCGGCCGTATCGAGCAGACCGGGTCGGCGCGGACGGTGTTCGACCGGCCGCGAAATTCCTTCGTCGCCCGCTTCATCGGCGGGCATAACGTGTTCCATTGCATCGTCGAGAGCGCCAGCGGCGCCGGCGCCAGGTTGCGCGGCCCGAACGGGATCGCGATCATCACCGCCCAGCCCGGCTTGGCGCCGGGAAGCGCGGTTGAAATCGCCATCCGCAGCGACCGCATGCAGCTGCGGCGTGCCGCGCAACGGCTGATTGCCGTGGGAGCGGACGATGGGGCGCGCCAGCGGGCGCTGTCATCCTGCATCGCCGCGATCGAGTACCAAGGCGCCTTGGTCAAGTTGCGCCTCGACTCTGATTGGGGCGAAGAGCTGTCCCTAACGCTGTCCGATCGCGCGTTCTATGCGGCGGCGGCCTCCGAAGGCGATAGCGTTGTGGTTGAATGGGACGACGCCGACGTGCACGTCCTGAGTTGAACGGACAGACGAGGAGCTGGGAGCAGACGATGACAGCACAGAGTAAAAGCACGACTCGGCGACGTTTCCTAGCGCGTGCGGCAACGACCGGGGGCTTGGCGCTGGGTGCCGGCACAATCGGCGGTTTTCCATTCGTGCACGCCGCCGAGCCGGTAACGTTGCGCATTGCCGGCACCGGGGTCAATCAGTTCAAGGAGCTGGCCGATAAATGCAAGTCGGATATCGGCTTCACCGTGCAATACACCTCGCTCGTCTCCGACGACGTCGTAAAGCGCGCGGTCACCCAGCCAAGTTCGTTTGATTTGCTCGACGCCGAGTATTGGATGCTGAAGAAGATCGTGCCGTCGGGGAACCTGCGCGGCATCGACGTCAAGAAGATCAAGTATTACGACCAGATCGTGCCGATCTTCACCAAAGGGGAGATGCCCGACGGCAAGAAGATCGCGATGGAAGGCATCGCGCCGATCAAGGTCGCCTATCTGACGGGGGCGACGGCGAAAGACTTCTCCAAGACCCCGTCGCAATGGATGTCGGTGATTCCGACCGTCTACAACGCCGACACCCTCGGCATCAGGCCCGACCTGATCACTCGCCCGATCGAATCCTGGGCCGAATTGCTTAATCCCGAATTCAAGGGCAAGGCCGCGATCCTCAACATCCCATCGATTGGCATCATGGATGCCGCGATGGTCTGCGAAGCGATGGGCAAGGTCAAATACGAGGACAAGGGCAACATGTCGACCGCAGAGATCGACAAGACCATCGCCGCCATGATCGACGCCAAGAAGGCGGGGCAATTCCGCGCCTTCTGGAAGGAGTTCAACGAGAGCGTCAACCTGATGGCGTCCGGCGAAGTGGTGATCCAATCGATGTGGTCGCCGGCGGTCACCAAGGTGCGACAGATGGGTGTGGCCTGCAAATATCAG
Source organism: uncultured Alphaproteobacteria bacterium (assembly GCA_963781215.1). GTDB lineage: Bacteria > Pseudomonadota > Alphaproteobacteria > ATCC43930 > CGMCC-115725 > AP-15. The sequence continues at coordinate 48,913 of CAWAFE010000043.1, read as the reverse complement.
CCATTGAAGGAGGGCTATCGCGGCTGGGCGGCCGGGCTCGGCATGCCGACCCACGTCGAGGGCAAGCAGCTGGACGCCCTCTACGAGTTCATCAACTGGTACCTGTCGGGGTGGGTTGGGGCCTTTCTCAATCGGCAGGGCTACTACACCGCCGTGCTCGATACGGCGAAAAAGTTCATGACCGCGGACGAGTGGGACTACTGGATGGAGGGCAAGCCGGCCAAGGGAGAGATCTTGAGCCCGACCGGCGAGAAGATCGAAAAGGCCGGCACGGTGCGTGACGGCGGCTCGTTCTGGGAACGGATGGGGCATGTCAGCGTGTGGAACACGGTGATGGACGAGGACCGCTACATGGTCCGCAAGTGGAACGAGTTCATTGCCGCGTGACAGCCTCGTATGAGACCTCGCGCCGCTCCTTGATGCTGGGGGAGGCAGAAGACGGGCTTCGGCGGCAGGCGTTGACGCGCTGTCTGGCGGCCGTTATCCCCTATCTTCAGGCAATGCCGCTCGCCGCGGTTTTCCTTGTGTTCTTCGCAGCACCGATCGCCCTGGTCATCGTCGTCAGCTTTTTCGACTACGAAGCCTATCGGATGCTGATTCCTGCATTCACCTTCGAAAATTATCGCGAGGTGTTTTCCGACGCGGTCACTTACCGCACCTATCTGATCACGCTCGAATTCTGTGCGATCGTATGGGCGATCACCGCCGTGCTCGGCTTTCTGATCGCCTATTTCCTTGCCTTCCAGGTGCGCAGCTGGACCTGGCAGATGACGTTGTTGCTGGTCTGCTCAATCCCGTTCTGGACGTCGATTGTGATCCGCATGATCGCATGGATCCCGCTGCTCGGGCGCAACGGGCTGATCAATCGGTTGCTCGTCGACACGCACCTTGCCGGGATGCCGCAGGAGTGGCTGCTTTATTCTCAGTTCGCGGTCGTCCTCGGTTATGTCCATCTCTATACGCTGACCATGATCGTACCGATCTTCAATTCGATGGTCCGGATCGACCGCAGCGTGATCGAGGCGGCCAGCGACGCCGGCGCCAGCACCTGGCAGGTGATGCGGACCGTTATCCTGCCATTGTCGAAGCCGGGGATCACGATCGGCTCGATTTTCGTCATCGCCATGGTGATGGGCGATTTCGTCACCGTCGATGTGCTCGGCGGCGGCCAGGTCGCTTCGGTCGGTAAGCAGATCGCGACGCAGCTTTCCTACCTTCAGTTTCCGCCGGCGGCCGCAAACGCGATGGTGCTGCTCGTCGCGGTGGTCGGGATGATCGTGTTGCTCGTGCGCGTCGTCGACGTGCGCAAGGAGCTGTGAACGTGGGCGTCCATTCACGGCCGCCGATTTTCTGGGTGCTTGCTCTGCTGTTCGGGACCTTCGTGCTGTTTCTTTATGGGCCGATCGTGACCGTCGTGATGTTGGCGTTCCAGGGCCCGGAAGGAGGACTCGTCTTTCCGATGAACGGGGTGTCGCTGCACTGGTTCGGCGAATTGTTCCGGCCGCAATCGATCGGCGACATCTGGGGCTCGTTCGACCGATCGATCGCGCTCGGCATCATTGTCATGATATTGACGATGCTGCTGTCGCTGCTCGCCGGGCTCGCCTTCCGCCGTCGCTTTCGTGGCTCGTCGGCACTGTTCTATCTTGTCGTCGCCAGCTTGGTGATGCCGTCGATCGTGGTAAGCCTCGGCATCGGCTCGATGTTCGAGATGCTCGGGATCGACCGGCACTGGTACACCTCAGCACTGGGCGCGCACCTGACCTGGACGCTGCCGTTCGGGCTACTGATCATGCTGGGCGTGTTCAACCGCTTCAACCCGGCCTACGAAGAGGCGGCGCGCGACCTCGGCGCCAGCGGCTGGCAATCGATCCGACATGTCGTCGTGCCGATCATCGCGCCAAGCCTTATCGGGGTCGCGCTGTTCGGCTTTACCCTCTCCTACGATGAGATTGCTCGCACTTCGCAATCGGTTGGCGCATTGAACACGCTGCCGCTCGAGCTTGAAGCGATGCAGACCAACGCGACGACCCCGGTGATCTACGCCTTGGGTGCGATGACAACGGGGCTTTCGCTCGCCGTGATCGCGACCGCGCTGGTTGTGCTCGCAGCGGTGCGAAGAAAGCGCTCGCGGCAAGGGTCGGACGTGGGCAAGGCGGTGTGAGGCGACCATGCGTCTGATCGGAGTTGATGTCGGCGGAACCTTCACCGACATCGTGTTTGCCGACACCGAGTCCGGCCGGATCGTGACCCACAAGGTGCCGACGACGCCGGACGACCCGTCGCGCGGCGTCGTCGCCGGGATAGGCGAACTGTGCGCCCGCGCGGAACTGCCGCATGAAGCGATTGATCACATCCTCCACGGGACGACGATCGGCACCAATGCCGTGCTCGAGCATGACGGCGCTTTGACTGGGATGATCACCACTGCCGGCTATCGCGATATTGTCCATATCGGCCGGCATCAGCGACCGCAGCACTATTCGATCCGCCAGGAAGTGCCGTGGCAGGACCGGCCGCTGGCACGGCGACGCCATCGTCGAACGGTAACCGAGCGGCTCGCGCCGCCGCGTGGCGAAGTTCTGGTGCCGCTCGACGAGGCAGCCGTGCGCGAAGCGGCGCGCGCATTGCGCGTCGATGGCGTCGAGGCGATCGCGGTATGTTTCCTGTTCTCCTACCTGAACCCGGCGCATGAGTTGCGGGCGCGAGAGATCGTGCGCGAGGAGGCGCCCGAGTGCTTTGTCTGCAGTTCCGCCGAGGTGGCGCCGCAATTCCGCGAATTCGAGCGGTTCACCACGGCCTTGCTCAACGCCTTTGTCGGGCCACGGCTGCGCGACTATATCGCCCGTCTGGAAGGTAGCCTTGATGACAAAGGCTTTGCCGCCGATCTGCACGTCATGTGTTCGAACGGTGGCGTCGCCACCGCCGCGACGGTCGCGCGCAATCCGGTCTTGACCCTGCTATCGGGGCCGGCGGCGGGCATTCTCGGCGGCGCCTGGAGTGGCGCGCTCTCCGGGCATGTCGCGAACACACAACGACTGATCACCTTCGATGTTGGCGGCACCTCGGCAGATATCGGCATCTTGATCGACGGCCGTTTTGCCGAGGCGACGGCGCGCGATACCTGGATCGGTGGCTATCCGTTGCTCGCGCCGATGATCGACATCCATACGATTGGCGCCGGCGGCGGCTCGATCGCGCATGTCGACAGCGGCGGCGCCTTTCGCGTCGGCCCGCACAGCGCTGGCGCCGATCCGGGACCCGCCGCCTATGGCCGCGGCGGCAGCCAGCCGACGGTCACCGACGCCAACCTCGTCCTCGGCCAACTCGATCCCGGTAATTTCCTCGGCGGGGCGATGCGGCTCGACCCGGAAGCCGCCCGGCGAGCTGTCTGGGACCTTGCACGGCGGCTCGATCTCGGGCTCGAAGAGACAGCCGAGGGCATCCTGACCATCGTCAACGCCAACATGGCGAACGCGATCAGCTCGCGCACAGTGCAGAAGGGTCTCGACCCGCGCGGCTTCGCACTGGTCGCCTTCGGCGGTGCCGGTCCACTGCACGGTGCCGAGGTCGCGCGGGCGCTCGGCATTCCCGAAATCATCGTGCCGGCCTATCCCGGCATCACATCGGCGGTCGGATTGTTGACCACCGACCTCAAATACGACGCGGTGCGCACCGTGTTCCAGTCCGGCGCCGAAATCGACCTTGACCGGCTGAACCGCGATCTTGCGGCGATGCAAACCGATCTGTCGCGGCAGCTGGCGGCCGACGGGGTAGCCGCCGGCGACGCCGAGTTCGCGCGGGCGGGCGATCTGCGCTATGTCGGCCAGGGTTACGAGCTGCGCGTACCGCTGCCCGACGGTCCGCTCGGCGCGACCGCGCTCGATGCCGTATTCCACCGCTTCGGCGAACTCCACCGGGCCGAATACGGGCATGTGTTCCCATCAAGTCCTGTCGAGATCGTCAATATCCGGGTCACCGGGATCGGCCGGATGCCCAAAATCGGCGAGCCGCGGCCGGCGCGAGGCGGCAGTCTGGCGCAAGCCCTGGTCAGGACTGCGCAATGTGCGTTCCGCGTCAATGGCCGGCTGCGGCCGATGCCGACGCCGTTCTACCGCCGCGGCGCACTGCCGCTGGAACAGGCGATCGCAGGTCCGGCGATCGTGCTGCAGACCGACTCGACGACGGTGGTCCCGCCCGGCGTCACCGTGACGGCCGACCCGGCCGGCAATCTCATTTTACGGTTGGAGGAATGAGCGATGCCCGAAGCGGCTCCGATCGACAGCATCACCGCGAGCGTCGTGCAAGGCGCGCTTGAAAACATCGCGGTCGAGATGGGCCACAAGCTGATGCGCATGTCGTATTCCTCGATCATCCGCGAATCAGAGGATTTCGGTGCGGCATTGGTCGATGCGACCGGGCGCGGGTTGGCCGAGTCGGCGCAATCGACGCCGCTGCAATCGGGTCCGATCCCCGGCTATATCCGCGGCATCCTGAAGGCGCTCGGGGCGCGCGGCGAGGCGTTGCGGCCGGGCGACGTGATCATGCACAACGACGCCTATGGCGGCGCCAGTCACGGTCCCGATGTCGCCTTCGCGGTCCCGGTGTTTCATCAGGATGAGCTTGTCGCATTCGCCGCGACGACCGCCCACCATCTCGACATCGGCGCGCTGAGCCCGGGCAGCTGCGGCATCGTCGATGCGATCGACGCTTATGCCGAGGGGCTCCAGTTCAAGGCGATCAAGGTTTGCGACCGCGGCGTTCGCAATGATGCGGTATGGCAATTGCTGCGCGACAATATCCGCGTTTCCGATCTCGTCGTCGGCGATATGGAGGCGCAGATCGCGGCGGCGCGGATCGGCGCCGAGCGGCTTTCCGCGCTGATCGAGCACTACGGCTATGCCCGTTTCACGGCCGCCTGCGAGGCGGTGATGGATTATGCCGAGCGGCTGATGCGGCAGGCGATCGTGGCATTGCCGGACGGCGATTATCGTGCTGAAACCAGGCTCGACGGTTTTGTCGACAGTCCTGACCCCGCGAAGCGGCACCTGCCGATCGTTGCGACGGTGAGGGTACGGGGCGACGAAATCGAAATCGATCTGACCGGCACCGCCGACCAAGTCCCTGATCGGCCGATCAACATGCCGTTCGAAGGCACCGTCGATGTCGCGGTGTGGCTGACCGTTCGCTCGATCCTGCTCGATACGGCCGTGTGCGGCCATATCCCGGTCAATCATGGGCTGCTGCGCCCGATCCGGATTTCCGCACCGCTCGGGTCGCTGGCCAACCCGGTGTTCCCCGCTCCGACGATCGCGCGGTTCTGTTCGGGTAACCAGGTTGCCGATACCGTGATGAAAGCGCTAGCGCAAGCGGTCCCCGGCCAGGTGTCGGCCGGCATCGGCAATCTTAAGGTCATCGCCTTTTCCGGCATGCGCCCCGGGGGAAATGCCGGCGCGCAATGGGTCCACATGGAGATCTTCGAGGGCAGTTATGGCGGGCGGGACGGCCTCGACGGCATGGATGCGGTCGACACGCTCTACGCCAATACCCGCAACAACCCGATCGAGGATATCGAAAGCCATCTGCCGCTCCGCGTCAGCCGCTACGAATTGCGGGAAAATGCCTGCGGCGCCGGCGAGTGGCGCGGCGGCCTCGGCTCGGTGCGCGAGTTCGAGTATCTGGCGCCGGGCGGCGCCTCGGTCGAGGCCGACGGGCACGTCTTCGCGCCCTGGGGGTTGGCTGGCGGCAAGCCTGGTCAACCGGCCGAGCTGCGGCTGATCCGAGCGGACGGTGGCGTCGAGATGCTTCCCTCGAAGGTGCCGCACATGCAAATCCGAGCGGGCGATGAGATTCGTCTGTGTGGGTCCAGCGGGCGGCGGCTACGGCGACGCGCTCAAGCGCGATCCAGGACGGGTGCGCGACGACGTCGCCGACGGCTTGCTGTCAGCCGCGGCCGCAAGAGAGGATTACGGCGTCGTGCTCAGCAGCGCCGGAGTCATCGACCTCCGGGCGACGGCGAGACTTCGCGCTAGGTTACTCGCGGAGAAACCGCCCGGTTAGGCGAAACTGCCCGTCTACCAGAACATCGACATGGACTCCTATCGGATGCAGCAGACCGGCAGTGGCAATGACGCCCAAGGCCGGGGTGCTCGACGCGGCTGACACCAAGGATGGTTTCGGGTTCACACCATCTCTTCGCCAAAGCGCGCTCGACCATACATCATAGGGCATCGGATTTGATGACAGTAGGGATTTGGTTGCGGGGGTAGGATTTGAACCTACGACCTTCAGGTTATGAGCCTGACGAGCTACCGGGCTGCTCCACCCCGCGTCGTTCCGGCGGCCTGGGCCCCCGCCGGCGCGGGGGCGTTGCTCGACCGACGCCGCACTGGGTTCGCCGGGTCTCGCAACGGTTATGAGCCTGACGAGCGACCGGGCTCTTCCACCCCGCGGCGGGCTGGCTGGTGTGGCGCCGGGGGGGGCCGGTGTGGCCAGGCGCGGCCGGGTCTGGATCGGGTTGCTGGGCGGGTGAGCGCGATGCGGGGGACGGGCGAGCCTGGCGGCGACCTACTCTTCCGCCGCTTCGTGCGGCAGTACCATCGGCGCTGAGGGTTTTCACGGCCGAGTTCGGGATGGGATCGGGTGCTTGGCCCCTCGCCATGGCCACCAGGCTGGCCCGGCCCCCTGGGGTTGTCCCGGGGGGGTTGTCCCGGGGGTGTCCCGGGCGGTTGTCCGTTGGGGGTTGTGTGTGGGTCGAGGTGAAGAAGCGTCTTTGAGGCGGCCGCGGGCGGGTCTTGCCGCTGCACGCGGGCGGTTTTCCGGCGGGAACGAGCCCGCCATTTGCGGCGGAACGAGGGTTCCGCCGGGATCAAGCGCGTTCGAGCGATTAGTACCGGTCAGCTGCGCGGGTTGCCCCGCTTCCACCTCCGGCCTATCGACGTGGTGGTCTTCCACGGCTCTCGACGAGACCTGGTTTTGAGGAGGGTTTCCCGCTTAGATGCGTTCAGCGGTTATCCCGTCCGCACTTAGCTACCCGGCGCTGCGGCGGGCGCCACAACCGGTCCACCAGAGGTGCGTCCCTCCCGGTCCTCTCGTACTGGGGAGAGCGCCTCGCAAGTCTCGAACACCCACGGCAGATAGGGACCGAACTGTCTCACGACGTTCTAAACCCAGCTCACGTACCGCTTTAAATGGCGAACAGCCATACCCTTGGGACCTGCTCCAGCCCCAGGATGCGATGAGCCGACATCGAGGTGCCAAACGACGCCGTCGATATGGACTCTTGGGCGTCATCAGCCTGTTATCCCCGGCGTACCTTTTATCCGTTGAGCGATGGCCCTTCCACGCGGGACCACCGGATCACTATGGCCGACTTTCGTCTCTGCTCGAGCCGTCGCTCTCGCAGTCAGGCGGGCTTGTGCCATTGCACTCGACAGCTGATTTCCGACCAGCCTGAGCCCACCATCGCGCGCCTCCGTTACTCTTTGGGAGGCGACCGCCCCAGTCAAACTACCCGCCATGCAGGGTCCCGGACCGGGGTTCACCGGCCGCGGTTAGATGTCAGAGACCATGAGAGCGGTATTTCAAGGTTGCCTCCACCCCAACTGGCGCCAGGGCTTCCAAGGCTCCCGCCTATCCTACACACACAATCCCTAACACCACTGCAAAGCTGTAGTAAAGGTGCACGGGGTCTTTCCGTCTGACCGCGGGGACTCCGCATCTTCACGGAGAATTCAATTTCGCTGAGCCGGTGTTGGAGACAGCGGGGAAGTCGTTACGCCATTCGTGCAGGTCGGAACTTACCCGACAAGGAATTTCGCTACCTTAGGACCGTTATAGTTACGGCCGCCGTTTACCGGGGCTTCGATTCGGAGCTTGCACCCCTCCTCTTAACCTTCCGGCACCGGGCAGGCGTCAGACCCTATACGTCGTCTTGCGACTTCGCAGAGCCCTGTGTTTTTAGTAAACAGTCGCCACCCCCAACTCTGTGCCCCCCACCCCTGGTTGCCCAAGGGCGGGGCCCCCTTCTCCCGAAGTTACGGGGGCATTTTGCCGAGTTCCTTCAACACCGTTCTCTCAAGCGCCTGGGTATCCTCTACCAATCCACCTGTGTCGGTTTGGGGTACGGTCTATGCGCCGGCGCTGTTTCCCGGAAGTCCCAGGCCGCCCCCTCAATCCAATAAGAGAGAACGACTTTCGGCCTTCGTCGCGCCCCGGCAGGCTGGGGAATATTAACCCCATTCCCATCGGCTACGGCTCTCGCCCTCGCCTTAGGGGCCGGCTAACCCTGCGCGGATTAACCTTGCGCAGGAACCCTTGGATTTTCGGCGACAGCGTTTCTCACGCTGTTGATCGCTACTCATGTCAGCATTCTCGCTTCCGATGCCTCCACAACCGCTCGCGCGATTGCTTCAAGGGCCTACGGAACGCTCCGCTACCGCGGGCGCGCCTTGCGGCGCGCCCACCCGCAGCTTCGGTGCGCGGCTTGAGCCCCGTTACATTTTCGGCGCCGGACGGCTTGATAGACCAGTGAGCTATTACGCTTTCTTTAAAGGATGGCTGCTTCTAAGCCAACCTCCTGGTTGTCTTGGCCTTCCAACATCCTTTCCCACTTAGCCGCGACTGGGGGACCTTAGCTGGCGGTCTGGGCTGTTCCCCTCTCGACGACGGACCTTAGCACCCGCCGTCTGGCTGCCGACCTGTGCTCGCCGGTATTCGGAGTTTGGTTAGGTTTGGTAAGGCTCGCGCCCCCCTAGCCCATCCAGTGCTCTACCCCCGGCGGCAATAGCCGACGCTCTACCTCAATAGATTTCGCGGAGAACCAGCTATTTCCGGGTTTGATTGGCCTTTCACCCCTAGCCACAAGTCATCCCCTACTTTTGCAACAGTAGTGGGTTCGGTCCTCCAGTGCGT
>CAWAFE010000043.1:0-35000 GCA_963781215.1 uncultured Alphaproteobacteria bacterium | reverse complement strand
TCGGGCACACGGTGACGCAGGCCGGCTCCTCGCAATGCAGGCACGAGCGCGGGAAATAGACCGTGCGCGCGCCCTCGCCCTCGCCCTCCTCGAAAGCGTGGATGCGGTTGAACCACACGCCCCAGGCGCCGGCGCCATAGGGGTTGAAATCGGGGAGCGGCGCCATGTGGCCGCCGGTGTTCCATTCCTTGCAGGCGGTGGCGCAGGCGTGGCAGCCGACACAGATATCGAGGTCGATGACGAGTCCGAGCTTTTTCTGGCCCCGCCGCGGCTCGGGCAACGAGGTCATATCTGCTCTCCCGGCCCTTTGGCATGTCTGCCGTAACGCAGGATCGTTGGTGGCGAGGCGAGCCCCGCCGGATGCCCGAACGGGACGAAGGCGGGGAGTGTGGTGCCGGCTTCGAGCGGGGCTGCCTTGTCGATGCGCACCCGCAGATCGTACCAGGCGGCCTGGCCGGTGATCGGGTCGGCATTGGCGTAGTCATAGCCGCCATCCGCCGGCAGCAATTCCGAGATCAGGTGGTTGAGCAGAAACCCCTTGCGGAACTCGGGCGAGTCCGGGGCCAGATCCCAGGCGCCCGCCCGCTTGCCGATCGCGTTCCAGGTCCACACCGTATCGCGGTTGACCCCATCCATCAGCCTGGTCGGAACGCGGATCCTGCCGTGATGGCTCGACAGCCAGACCCAGTCGTCCTCGGCGAGGCCGAGCGCCCGGCCGGTGGCACGGTTCACGAAGAGGCGGTTGTGGCCAAGGATCTGCCGCAGCCATGCGTTCTGCGAGTGCCAGGAATGGTACATCTGCATCGGCCGCTGCGTCAGCGCGTGCAGCGGGAAGGTTCCGCGGTCGATCCGCGCCTCCTCGAACGGCATATACCAGAACGGCAGCGGGTCGAAATAGGTGGCGATCCGCCGGCGGTGCGCCTCGGGCGGCAGCACCGCGCCATGGCCCTCGGCGGCGAGGCGAAAGCGCTGCAGCGGCTCGACATAGAGCTGCAGCACGATCGGGTTCGCGGCGTCGATCATTCCCATCGCCACCGCGGTTTCGAGATAGGCCCTGTTGGCGTGCTTGAAGTAAAGCTGGTCCTCGGGCAGGCGGTGCTTCCAAAAGCAGCCGTTCGCGACATAGCGCTCGAGCTGATGCGGGTTCGGCGCGCCGCGGCCGGCCCGGTCGCCATCGGCGCCGCGCCAGCCGCCGAGCGGGCCGACCCCGGGCCGACGCTCGTGGTTGACGATGTAATCGGGGTAGAGGCCGGGATAGCGCGGCCCACCCTCCGGCGTGACAAAGCCGGGGAGTCCGAGCCGGGCGCCCAATTCGATCAGCACGTCCTGAAACTGGCGGACGTCGCGGTCGGGCGCCAAGACCGGCTGGCGGATCGCGTCGGCCGGGCCATCGGACCCGCCGATCGGGCGGTCGAGCAGCGAGATGGCGTCCCAGCGCTCGAGATAGGTCGTGTCGGGGAACACGAGGTCGGCATAGGCGACCATCTCCGAATAATAGGCGTCGGAATAAATAATCCGCGGGATGCGGTAGGCGCCGGTCGCCGCGTCCTTGTCGCTCAGCATCCGCATCGTCTCGGCGCTGTTCATCGCCGAGTTCCAGGCCATGTTGGCCATGTACATAAAGAGCGTGTCGATCGGGTAGGGGTCGCCCTTCCAGGCATTGGCAATGACCATCTGCATCATGCCGTGCGCGGCGATCGGCGCTTCCCAGGAAAACGCCTTGTCGATCCGAGCGGGCCGGCCTTCGCTGTCGACGATCAAATCCTCGGGCGACATCGGGTAGCCGAGCGGGATCCCCGGCAACGGCTTGCCGGGCGCCACCTGCTCGGGCTTGCCGGCGGGCTTCGGCCCCGGCGGGCAGGGCTTCGGGTGCGGCGATTTGTAGCGCCAGCCCCCCGGAACATCGATCGTGCCGAGCAGCAACTGTAAAAGATGCAGCGCGCGGCAGGTTTGGAACCCGTTCGAATGGGCGGAAATGCCGCGCATCGCATGCAGCGACACCGGACGGCCACGCATCGTCTCATGCCGCCGGCCGGCCCAGTCGGTCCATGCCACCGGTAGCTCGATCTCCTCCTCGAAGGCGACCCGGGCCATTTCTGCGGCGAGCCGGCAGATCGTCGCGGCTGGGACGCCGCAGGCCGCGGCCACTGCTTCGGGCGCGTATTGCGGGTCGAGATAGCGCTCGGCGACGAGCTGGAAGACCGGCACCGCGCGGCGGCCGTCGGGCAGCACCGCGTCGCCGACAAGACGGGCCGCAACCCCCGCCGCCGCACCGCTCCCCAGTGACCCCGAAGGCTCCAGCACCAAGGGCTCGCCCTCTTCGTTGCGGGCGAAGAGCCCGTCATCGGCGGCACCTGGCGCCTGGATCACCAGCCAGGCGGCGTTGGTGTAACGGCCGAGATAGTCGAGATCGACCCGGTCGGCTTTCAGCAATTCGTGGATCAGCGCCAGCACGAAGAGCCCGTCGGTCCCCGGCCTGATCCCCACCCATTCGTCGGCGATCGCCGAATAGCCGGTGCGTACCGGGTTGATCGAGACGAACCTGGCGCCGCGGCGGCGCAGGCCCGACAGCGCGATCTTGATCGGGTTCGAATCGTGGTCCTCGGCGACCCCGAACATCATGAAGAAGCGGGTGCGTTCCCAATCGGGCTCGCCGAACTCCCAAAAGCTGCTGCCCAGGGTGTACATGCCGGCGGCCGCCATGTTGACCGAGCAGAACCCGCCATGCGCGGCGAAGTTCGGGGTGCCGAACTGGGCCGCCCAATACCCAGTCAGGGATTGGCTCTGGTCGCGGCCGGTAAAGAAGGCGAGCTGTTTCGGGTCCGCCGCACGGATTGCTGACAGCCAGTCGAGCGCGGTCGAGACCGCCTCCTCCCATTCGATCTCGCGGAACTCGCCGGAGCCGCGCTCGCCGACCCGCATCAGAGGCTTGGTCAGCTTTGCCGGCGATTGCTGCTGCATGATGCCCGCCGCACCCTTGCCGCAGATCACCCCGCGGTTGATCGGATGGTCGCGGTTGCCCTCAATGTAGCGGATGCCGCCGTCCTTCAGGTGCACCTTGATGCCGCAGCGGCAGGCGCACATGTAGCAGGTCGTGAATTTGACCTCGTCCGACACCGCGGGCGAGGTATCGATCAGCTCGCGGGGCGAAAAATAATCGCGCAGCCGCTCAACAAAGCTCATGCGGGCTCCTGCTCAACGCATCCTCCTAGCAGTTTGCGGAAACACACGCTTGAAAGAAAGCCACGAAATAGTTTGTCTGCTGCTTGGAAAGGCGGACATGAGAGTAGATAACCCCTGACGGATCGGACCCGAACTGCTCCGTCATACCGGCCCACGGGTCCGACCTCGGCCGGCCCGAGGACGCATCGCTCGATCCGGGTTCCCGCTTTGGCAGCGCTTTGGCGAGAACGACGGTTCAATCCGATCGAAAGATGCACCAAAGGTTCGGATATCGGGGCTGGGCTCGCGTGAGGTTGACATCGCCGGCGGCGGCGATATCGCAGCAACTTGCAGATCCCGAACGCCTGCAAGGATGGGCGAGTTGATCGCCGTCGACGGGCAGCTTGGCGAACCCTACCGGGCCGCGGTTCGGGCTGCCTCGGCCAAGGCCAGCAGGGCGGCGCGGCAGATCGTCTCGGCCGGCAGGCCGGTGGTCTTCATTTGCACTTCGGCCTCGGCGAAGCGATGGAGCTCGGAGCGCAGCCGGCCCTCGCTCCAGATCGCGAGCTGGCGTTTGAAGCTCTCTTCCTGCTTGAAGAAGATCGGCGGGCGGGCGGCCCGCAGCACCTCGGCGACGGCCGCCCCGGCGGAAACCCGAGCCGCGAGCGCGTGCAGCCGGTGCAGGTGGCGCAGCAATGCCCGCACCACCGAGACCGGCGATTCGCCCTCCTGGAACACCCGACCGAGAACCCGCTCCAGCCTCGGCGCGTCGCCTTCGGCCGCGGCCATGACAGCGTCGTCGAGATCGAGTGTTGCGCTGTCGCCGATCGAGACCCGGGCATCGTCGAGATCCACCCGGCCGCCCTCGCCGGCATAGAGCGCGAGCTTTTCGAGTTCGGACCGGGTCAAGAGCCGGTCGCCGCCCAGATGCTCGACCAGATATTGGACAGCGTCACGGCTAGCGGCGACTCGGTGCGCGGCCAGCGTGTCGCGAATGACGGCGGCGCGGTCGCGCGGGGTGTCCGGGTAGCAGCCGATCGACGCGGCGTGTTGCGAGGCGTCGAAGGCGCGTCGCAGCGCGGAGCCACCAGGCAACTCGCCGGCCTCGACGATGACCAGGGCGTCACCAGGCGAGCCGTTGAGGAAGCCGGCGAAGAGCCGCGCCAGATTGTCCGCGGCGCCGCGCACGCGCACCACCCGCTGCCCGCCTGACAGGCTTAGCTGCGCCGCCTCGTCGGAGAGGCGCGCCGGATCAGCGGCCAGCGCGGCGGCGTTCAGATCGCCGACGCGAAACGGGTCGCTCAAATCGGGGCAGACCGACTTCGCCAATATGTCGGCTCGCTCCCGCACCAGGCCGGCGTCCGGGCCGTGCAGCAATGCCGCGCGGATGCCCGCGTCAGGCCGGCGCAGAAACGCGTCGATCCGCGCCGGGGCGAGCCTCACGATCTTTCCGCCGTCTTCGCGGCTGGCGCGGCGCGGCGCGCCATGAACAGCGACAGCCGAGCCACGATTTCCTGGTTCAGCTCGACGACGCTGCGCACCGCGGCGTCGTCTTCGCCGACGACGGTCGAATACTGGTTCGGGTTAAGCTCGAACGAGTTTTGAACATGCACGGTGTTGACGAGCAAATTGCTGCCGTTGGCGATGTCGATCAGATAGTAGGTCGCGTAGACATCGAGCCGGCCGAGCGTCGCGGTCCCCTGCGACTGGATGCCGAGGCTCGACAGCGAGACGTTGAGCGTGGTGCGCAGACGATAGCGTTCCTTGGCCGGCTCGCCGCTTGGGTTCAGCGAATTGCGCAATGCCATCGCCAGCCGCTGGCCGATCCGCTCCGGAATCGGGTCGACATGGATCGCGCGGAGATCTTCGCTCGCGGTCCCACGCTCGAGGTCGGCATAGAGCGGCGTCCAGCCGCAGCCGGAGAACGCCGGCGGCACGAGTGTGACGAAGAGAACGGCGAGCAGCGCCCGGCGTCGCGCCATCTCAGGCGACGATGCTGACGATCCGGTTCGGCACGACGATTACCTTGCGCGGCGCGCGGCCGTCGAGCCAGCGCGCGATTTGCGGGGCGGCAAGGGCGGCACTCTCGACCGCCTCGCTGGCCGTGTCGCGCGGCAGTTCGAGTGTGGCCCGCAGCTTGCCGTTGATCTGGACGGCGATTATCACCTGCTCGTCGCGCGCGAGGTCCACATCGGCCATGGGCCAGGCCTGGTTAGCGATCCAACCGGCGCCGCCCAGGCTCTGCCACATCTCCTCGGCGAGGTGCGGCATCATCGGGCCGATAAGCCGCGTCACCGTCTCGAGCCCCTCGCGCAGCACCTCGGGGACGCCGGGCCCGGCGGCCGGCAGCTCTTCGAGCGCGTTGGTCAGCTCGCGGACCCGGGCCACCGCGCGGTTGAAGCGGAACTTGTCGAGGTCGCCGGTGACCGCGGCGATCGTCTGGTGCGTCGCGCGGCGGATTGCGGCTACCGCCGGCGGCAGATTGGCTGGCACCGCAGCGCCCGGCGGCGCCAACGGCACCGGCGGCTCGCTGACCATCCGCCACAGCCGGTTGACATAGCGCCAGATGCCCTCGATGCCGGTCTCGGTCCATTCAAGGTCGCGCTCGGGCGGGCTGTCCGACAACAGGTAGAGCCGGGCGGTGTCGGCGCCGTAAGTGTCGACGATCGCATCGAGGCCGACGACGTTCTTCTTCGATTTCGACATCTTTTCGGTGCGGCCGACGACCACCGGATGGTGGGCGCGGTCGACGAGCCGGCCCTCGGCATCGGTCTCTACCTCTTCCGGAAACAGCCATTCGCCTTCGCCGCCGCGATAGGTCTGGTGGCAGACCATGCCCTGGGTAAACAGCCCGGCGAACGGCTCGTCGCGATCGAGGTAGCCGCAGCGCGTCAGTGCCCGCATAAAGAAGCGCGAATAGAGCAGATGCAGAACGGCGTGCTCGACCCCGCCGATATACTGGTCGACCGGCATCCAGTAATCGACCGCCTCGCGGTCGAAGGCGGCCGGCGACCGCGCCGAGCAGAAACGAAGAAAATACCACGACGATTCGAAGAAGGTGTCGAAGGTGTCGGTCTCGCGCTGCGCCGGGCCGCCGCAACGCGGGCAGGCGACATATTTCCAGGTCGGATGATGGTCAAGCGGGTTGCCCGGCCGGTCGAAGCCGACATCCTCGGGGAGCGTCACCGGCAGCTCGCTCTCTGGCACCGGCACGATACCGCAGCCTGGGCAATGCACGACAGGGATCGGGCAGCCCCAATAGCGCTGGCGCGACACGCCCCAGTCGCGTAGGCGATAGGCGATCGTGCGCTCGCCGCGGCCCAGCGTCTCGAGCCGCTCCACGGCCGCGCGTTTCGCCTCGGCGACCGTCAGTCCGTCGAGAAAGGTGGAATTGAACAGGGTGCCGTCCTCGACAAAGGCTTCCTCGCCGATCGCGAAAGTGGACGGGTCGGCGCCCGGCGGCAATACCACCGGGATCACCGGCAGCCCGTATATGCGGGCGAATTCGAGGTCGCGATGGTCGTGAGCCGGACAGCCGAAGATGGCGCCGGCGCCGTATTCCATCAGCACGAAATTGGCGACATAGACCGGGACCCGCCGGCCCTCGTCGAACGGGTGCGCCGCTTCGAGCCCGGTGGCGTGTCCGCGTTTCTCGGCGGTCTCGATCGCCGCCTCGCTGGTACCCAGGCGGTTGCATTCGGCGATAAAGGCGGCGAGGCCGGGATTGCGCTCGGCCAAGCGCTGCGCCAGGGGATGGTTCGGCGACAGCGCCAGAAACGAGGCGCCGAACAGCGTGTCCTGCCGCGTCGTAAAGACCTCGATGTCGTCGTCGCGGCCGGCGATCCGGAACCGGACGCGGGCTCCCTCGGACCGGCCGATCCAGTTCTCCTGCATCAGCCGCACTCGTTCGGGCCAGCGTTCGAGCCCCTGGAGCGCATCGAGGAGCTCGTCGCTAAAGGCGGTGATCCGCAGGTTCCATTGCGACAAGAGCCGCTTTTCGACGATCGCCCCGGAACGCCAGCCGCGGCCGTCGATCACCTGCTCGTTGGCCAGCACGGTGTTCTCGACCGGATCCCAGTTGACCCAGGATTCTCTGCGATAAGCGAGATCGGCCGCCAGGAAGTCGAGAAACATCTTCTGCTCGTGGCGGTAATATTCCGGGTGGCAGGTGGCGATTTCGCGCGACCAGTCATAGGCAAACCCCATCCGCTGCAGCTGGGCGCGCATCGTGGCGATGTTCTCGTGGGTCCAGAGCGAGGGGTGGGTACGCTCGGCGATCGCCGCGTTCTCGGCCGGCAGCCCGAAGGCGTCCCAGCCCATCGGGTGCAGGACATTGAACCCCTGCGCCCGCCGGTAGCGCGCAACGAGGTCGCCCATCGTGTAGTTCCGCACATGCCCGACATGGAGCTTGCCGGAGGGATAGGGAAACATTTCGAGCACATAGTATTTCGGCCGCGCGGGGTCGGCCGCGACCTCGAAGAGCCGTTCCTCGCGCCAAAGGCGCTGCCATTTCGCTTCGGTTTCTCGGGAATTGTAGCGCGACATGATCTTTTGGTTCTTTTCAGGCTTTACTGACGCATAGGCCGATGCGGCCGGAGCCCGCCGGGCGGGATCAGCTCCGCGGCGGCGCCCAGGCGCGCTTGAGCTGACGCGCCCGATGCAGGATGGTGGTTTCGAGATCCTCCTCGACCTTTTTGGCGATCGTCGTGTCGGTCCATTGACCCGTCGCCGAGCGCTCCTGGCGGTCGACCGTCACTGCGACCGAATCGGAGCGCAACGCCCGGTCCAGGACGAAGACGGTGATGCGAAGCCGTTCGTTCGGCTTGTCCGGCGGCGAGTACCATTCGGTGATGAGCGAGCCGCCGAGCGGGTCCTCCGAGGCGAATTTCACAAAGCTCAGCGTGTCGAGGGCCGCCTGCCACAAGACCGGGCTCACCGTGCTCCCGGTCTGCGGTCCGGGCTGGTGGTAGGACTGTTTCTTGGCTAGGCCGAGGACCGTCCAGATCGTAGCCTCGGTGTCGATTTCGTCGGACTCCTCCGCCGCCGCCTGCTGCTGGCCCTGCGCGGCCGGCTGCGCCGCCGTCGGGCTGCTCGGCGGGCTCGCGTTGCAAGCCGCAAGGGCCAACGAAAGACTTGCGGCAAGGGCGATCGGCAGGCGGTAATGGGCAGCGCACATCGAGCGGTCCTCGGCGCAACGGCCATGTCTCGGCCGGAGCCAGGGAAAAAACTTGTGCCAGGAATGGAGCGGATATGGAAGGGGTTATCGCGGCCAACCTCGCCGCCGTGCGGGGCCGGATCGAGGCGGCGGCGCGGGCTGCCGGACGCGCGCAACAGAGCGTCACCCTCGTCGCGGTCAGCAAGACGCATCCCGCCGACAGCGTGCGCCAGGTGCTGTTGGCGGGCCATCGCGTCTTCGGCGAGAACCGGGTGCAGGAGGCGGAGGCAAAATACCCGGCGTTGCGCGAGGCGTTTCCTGACTTGGCACTGCACCTGATCGGGCCGCTGCAGACCAACAAGGTCAAGGACGCGGTCGCCCTCTTCGACGTGATCGAGACCGTCGACCGGCCGCGGCTGGCGCAGGCGCTGGCCAGGGAGATGGAACGGAGCGGACGCCGGCTCCCCTGCCTGATCGAGGTCAACACCGGCGAGGAGCCGCAAAAGGCGGGCATCCCGCCGGCCGAGGCTGACGCCTTTGTCGTCGAATGCCGCGACCGACTTGGCCTCAGGGTCGTCGGGTTGATGTGCGTGCCGCCGGAGGGAGAGGAGCCGGCACCCCATTTCGCGCTGTTGCGCGAGATCGCCCGGCGCACCGGCCTCGACCTTCTCAGCATGGGGATGAGCGCCGATTTCGAGACCGCGATCCGCTTTGGCGCCACCCATGTGCGGGTCGGCACCGCCATCTTCGGCGCCCGCGGCGCCCCCACCCCGTCATTCTGAGGAGCGCTCCCACGCGGCCGGCCCGAGGACATACTCCGCGCACGCCTCAAAGATCTGCTTCGAAGGACCTGCGCGCGCGAAGGCGGGGGACGCCCTGCGCCAATGTTATGAAATTACCGTCTCGCTGCCGGCTTTGTGCGGTAGCATGGTCATCTAATGGTGCCACTCTCCATCCTCGACCTATCCCCGATCACCGAAGGCGGCGATGCCGGGCAGGCGCTGCGCAACTCGCTCGATTTGGCGCGCCATGTCGAGGCGCTCGGCTATCGGCGGTTCTGGATGGCCGAGCACCACAATTTGCCCGGCATCGCCAGTGCGGCGACCGCGGTGGCGCTCGCCCATGTTGCAGCCGGCACGCACAGCATAAAGATCGGCGCCGGCGGCATCATGCTGCCGAACCACGCCCCGCTCGTCATCGCCGAACAGTTCGGCACGCTTGCCGCCCTGCATCCCGGCCGGGTCGAGCTGGGTCTCGGCCGCGCGCCGGGGTCGGATCAGATCACCAATCGGGCCATCCGGCGAAACCTGGACGGCGATGTCGACCAGTTTCCCCAGGACGTCGTCGAATTGATGGGCTATTTCCAGCCGGCCGAGCCGGGGCAGGCGGTGCAGGCGGTTCCCGGTGCCGGCCTCGAGGTGCCGATCTGGATCCTCGGTTCCAGCCTCTATGGCGCGCAGGTTGCGGCCTATCTCGGCCTTCCCTTCGCCTTTGCCTCCCATTTCGCGCCGGCGATGATGACGCAGGCGATGGCGATCTACCGCGAGCGATTCCGCCCCTCCGCGCAACTCGCCCTGCCCCATGTCATGCTGGGGGTCGTCGTCGTCGCCGCGGAATCGGACGAAGAGGCGCGGTTTCTGTTCTCGTCATTGCAGCAATCCTCGCTGAACAACCGGATCGGCCGGCGCGGCCGCGTGCCCCCGCCGGTCGCCGATTTCGAAGCCCGTCTCGATCCCTACGCCCGCGCCATCCTCGCCGACGCGCTCTCCACCGCCATCGTCGGCGGGCCGGACACCGTGCGCCGCGGGCTCGACAATTTCATCCGCCGCACCGGCGCCGACGCGCTGATGGTGACCGCCAATATCTTCGACCACGCCAAGCGCAAGCGCTCGTTTGAGATCGTCGCCGAAGCGCATGGTGGGATGAAGCCGTCTCGCAATCCGGAAACGGCAGATCAGGCTTTTGACGCCGTCCAGCCATAGACCCGCGCCAGGGTCTCGCCCATCAGCCGGGCGCGGTCGCTGTCGGAAAGGCGATCGGTGACGCGAAACGACTCGACGCCCTCTTTGTAGGTCAACAACCCGACCGCGCGGGTCCAGTCGGTGCCCCACAAGCAGCGGTCGAGGCCGAAGGCGTCGAAGATATGGCCGAGCGGGTCCCAGATGTCCTTGTAGGGAAAGGGCTCGTGCGACAGGGTGCACGCCCCGCTGATCTTGATCGCGATATTGGGGTGCGCGGCCAGCGCCAGCACCTTCGGCAATTCGGCGAAGGGCTGGGCCGGCGCTGGCGGTTCGAACGGCTGCTGCAGCCCGA
This sequence comes from uncultured Alphaproteobacteria bacterium, assembly GCA_963781215.1. Taxonomy (GTDB): domain Bacteria; phylum Pseudomonadota; class Alphaproteobacteria; order ATCC43930; family CGMCC-115725; genus AP-15. Next base: position 24,370 of record CAWAFE010000043.1, on the reverse strand, counting down.
GGTGGTCGATCACCAGCTGCGTGTTCGGGTTGCGCGCCGCCAGCTGGGCAGCCTGCTCCAGGCGACCCCAGCACAACAAATTGACCGGCAGCGAATGGCGCGCGGCGGCGGTCAGAACCCGGTTGAGGCCGGGATCGGCGGGGTCGGTCGAGAGCTCGTCACGCAGCATGATCCGGATGCCGACCGTCCCTTTGGTCGCAGCCCAGTCGGCGATCGTGTCGGCCACCGCGGGATCGGTCGGATCGACCGGCTTGACCAGCCGGAACCGGCTCGGATGCGCGGCATAAACCGTGAGCGCGTAGCTGGCGTCGTAGCGATACATCGAGAACGGCGAGACCAGCACGGCACCGTCGACGCCCACCGCATCCATCGCCGCCGCCATTTGGTCGCCGGTGACCTCCGCCGGGCCTTGCAACGTGCCGACCCAGGGGCGGCCTGGATGGTTGCGTTCGTAGGCGTGGACCTGGGAATCGAATACCGGCATGGCTCTCAACCCTCGCTACTGCTTAGAAGCATACGAGATCAGAGGTATTTCGCCGGGCGGATCATCGCCCGCCACATATGCGCGACCGGGCTGTTGTCGAATCCGAGCCCCTGTTCCGGCTGGCGGAAGTTGCGGCCGATGATGTCGGTGAACTCGTCGAGCTCGACATGCACATTGGGATCGAACGAGTAGATGTCGTGCACTGTGATCTGCCGCCCGGACATGTACCATTTGTGGTTCCGCATCCGCTTGTAGTCTTCCTCGATATACGGGTCGGGGTGGTATTCCTGGCCGAACGAGGTGATGTAGGATTGCGGATATTCGTAGCCGACCGATTCGTCGGGGTAGAAGCGCAGCACCTGATGCGCGCGGATCGCCCAGGTGACTTCCTCGTCGACATAGGGCTCGACCAGCTGCGCGCCCCAATAGCCGTGGTCGCCGCGGATAAAGCCGATCGTCGAGATGTCGTGCAAGAGGCAGGCGAGCACCATCTTCTCCGGCAAGTCGGCGTTGACCGCGTGCCGGGCGCTTTGCAGCAGGTGCATGCACGGGCCGAAGCGGTATTTGAAGAAATCCATTAGGGTCGGCTTTTCCGGCATTTGCGGCAGGCGCGGGTCGTCGCCCATCAGGACGCGTGCGTTCGGGTTATCCTTCATCAGCGCGCCGGCATTCGGCGCCGGGCCCATATCGCCCTCGGCCATGCTGTAGAGGCGCGACTTGATGACGATATAGTCGAGCTCTTGCGCCATCTTGGCTTCGAGCGCATCGGCGCGCTCTGACAGTGTCATCACGTCGTTCATCACATGTCTCCTCGGCTCGGTTCGGACCAAGCCTAACAGATCGCGCGCCATCGAGGCATGCTCTATCGCCATGCCTACCCCGGGCCGGAGCGCAGGTTGCCGGGCCGTGAGCGCGAGCTGCGACGGCTGCACATCGCACAACGCGGCGATTGAAAAAAAGCAGGGCATCCGCGCCGGAATCGCGCCCATAAACCGCGTGACCGACGCAGTCGCCAGGAAGACATAATGGAGCAGCAACCTTCCGTGCCGCGTAAATGGGACGCGGAGGCCGATGTCGTCGTCGTCGGGTTCGGCGCGGCGGGGGTGGCCGCGGCGGTCACCGCCCACGATCTCGGCGCCGAGGTGGTGATCCTCGAAAAGGCACCTGAAGGCGAGCATGGCGGCAACACCCGCGTCGCGGGGCAAGGGTATCTGAACACGACATCGGCGGAAGACGCCGCCGCCTATCTGACCGCCCTCTGCGGACCCTACGCTGTACCGGAGCCGATGGTGCGGGTGTGGGCGCAGGAGATGTGCCGGAACAATCAATGGCTCCAAAGCCTTGGCGGCGACCCGCAGGAGCACCAGCATCCGCCGGTCGGTATCGAATTCCCGGACCTGCCCGGTTCCGGCTGCGTCCATAAATTCCACGATGGCCCGACCTACGGCTATTCCTACACCTGGAAACTCTTCGAGCGACTGGTCAAGCAACGCCCGATCCCGATCCTCTACGAAACGCCGGGACGGGAGCTGATCCAGCACGACATCACCAAGGACATCCTCGGGGTGCGGGCCCAACGGCGGGACGAGTCGATCTGCGTCAAGGCGCGCCGGGCCGTGGTGCTGACCTGCGGCGGCTTCGAGAACAACCAGCAGATGATCCGCGATTACCTGCCGGGCGTTCCCTATTGCTACACCTCGGGCTCGCCCTACAACGAAGGCGATGGCGTCAGGATGGCGATGTCGGTCGGCGCCGACCTCTGGCACATGAACAACTACGCCGGCCCCTCGATGGCCCTGAAAGTCCCGGAAGTCCGCACCACGTTTTCGATGCAGGCCTTGCATTTCAGCAAGGCGATGCCGGGCGGCATGATCGTGGTTGGCCCGGATTCCAGACGCTTTTGCAACGAGAAGTACAAGACCCGCCACGGCAAGATCCCGGTAAACGGAAGCTGGCTGCCGCTCTCCACCCCGTGCCCGATGTTCATGATCTTCGACCACTCGCTCTTTGCCGCCGGCCCTCTCTACGACAAGCACCCGAGCCACGGCTGGACGCAAATCATCGAGCGCTACGAATGGAGCGCGGACAACCGCGCCGAACTGGCCAAAGGCTGGATCAAAACCGCCGACAGCCTCGCTTCTCTCGCCTCGCTCCTGGGCCTCGACCCCGCAGCGCTCGGCGACACCGTCGCCTGCTGGAACCGAGCCTGCCAGGCCGGACGCGACCCGGATTTCGGCCGCACCCTGATGCTGGCCCCGATCGCCGAGGGGCCGTTCTACGCGGTCGAGCTGTCGCCCTCGATGCTCAACACCCAGGGCGGCCCGAGACGCAACGAGAGAGGCCAGATCGTCCGCCCCGATGGCATGCCGATCCCCCGCCTCTACAGCGCCGGCGAGCTCGGCTCGATCTACAGCTATCTCTACCAGGGCACCGGAAACATCGGCGAATGCCTCGCCTTCGGCCGCATCTCCGGCCGCAACGCCGCCGCTGAAGCGCCCTTGGAATAGGAATGGCTCCCGAAACGGCGGCTCACGATCCCGGCACGAGGTGCCCTTGCAGCTAGACCGAACGTGGCGTCACCGGCGATCGGCAAGACATCTTCGCTAGGCGCTGACCGAAAAATCAGATAGGTAGGAGGAGAATCCAGCCATGCGGGCCCAACTCCGGTATCCGTGCCATGTACAGCTATATCGTGCGCCGGCTGGCTTTCGGGTTGGTGACGATTTTCGTCGTCTCGGTGCTGGTCTTCGTGATCCTGCGCATCCTGCCGGGCGACCCGCTGGTCGCCATCTTCGGGATGGAGGGGTTCACCAAGCTGAGCGAGGCAGATCGAGCCGGCTACATGGCGCAGCTGGGCCTGAGCGACCCGCTGTGGCTGCAATACCTGCATTGGATGCGGGACATCGTCAGCGGCAATCTCGGCCACTCGTTCTTCCGGGCCGAAAGCGTCGGCGACATGATCGCGCGCCGGGGCCCGCTGACTGCGGAGATCGCGTTGCTTTCGGTCGTGCTGTCGTGGATTTTGGGCGTGCCGGTGGCGGTCGTCAGCGCGCTCAAGCCGAATAGCGTCGCCGATAATGTCTCCCGTTTCCTCAGCATCTTCTTCCTGGCGGTGCCGGGGTTCTGGCTGGGGATGCTGATCGTCCTCTTCCTGCTGTTCGTGTTCGGCTACAAGTCGCCTTTGGCCGGCGCCTCGCTGTTCACCGACCCGGTCGCCAATCTGCAGATCATCGTCGGTCCGGCGATCGTGCTGGGCTTGGGCCAAGCCGCCTATATCGCGCGCATGGCCCGCTCGAGCCTGCTCGAGGTGATCCGCGAGGATTACGTGCGCACGGCTCGCGCCAAGGGATTGTCGCGCCGGCCGGTGATCAGCCGCCACGCGCTGCCGAATGCGCTGCTTCCGGTGATCACGCTATCGGGGATCTTGCTGGGGTTCGTCCTGGCCGGCTCGATCCCGGTGGAGCGCGCTTTCGGTACGCCGGGGCTCGGATATTCGATGTTCACCGCGGTCTACGAGCGCGATGTCTTCGTCATGCAGAACCTGGTGTTCCTCTATTCCATCATTTTCGTGATTTTGAACATCCTGGTGGATCTGACGATCGCGTGGCTCGACCCGAGGATCCGCTATCGATGACCGCGACAGAACCCGATAGCCCGCTGGCGCTCGAAGCCATTGCGAGCGCAGCGAAGCCGACCACACCGCGGCGGATCGGGCGCGGCTTGCGGTTGTTTGCCATGCGCTCGCCGATGTCGGCCTTTTGGGGCTGCATCGCAGCGCTGATCATCATCGTAACCGTCGCCGCGCCGCAACTTGCGCCGTACAACCCGCTCAAATCAGATTTTCGAGCGATGACCAAACCGCCGACCGAGCGCCATCTCTTCGGCACCGACCAGATCGGCCGGGATGTACTCAGCCGGGTCATCTATGGCGGCCGCGCCTCGCTGACCGTAGCCCTTGGCGCGGTGGCGTTCGGCACGACCTTGGGGGCGCTGTGGGGGCTGGCGAGCGGATTTCTCGGCGGCCGCTTCGATCTGATCAGTCAGCGGATCATCGAGTTCCTGCAATCCTTTCCCGATTTGATCCTGGCGATGGCGATCGCGATGGCGCTCGGCGCCGGGTTCGGCACGGTCATCGTCGCCATCGCGATCACTCGGATTCCGTTCGGCGGACGGGTGATCCGCGCGGTGGTGCTGTCGCTGAAGGAAATGTCTTATGTCGAGGCGGCGCGCGGGGTCGGCGCGTCTCGGCTGCGGGTGATGCTGCGGCACATCCTGCCGCAATGCGTAGCACCCTACCTGATCCTGGCAACGACCCATCTCGGCGTCGCGATCGTGATCGAGGCCGCACTCGGCTTTCTCGGCGTCGGCATCCCGCCGCCGACCCCGACCTGGGGCAACATGCTGGCCGATTCTTTGAACGCCGGCCTGGTGCCGCCGTGGTGGCTGGTGCTGTTCCCCGGCGCCGCGATCACCGTGACCGTGCTCGCCTTCAACCTGCTCGGCGACGGCATCCGCGACATCCTCGACCCACGACTGAGGGGCGCGGTCTAGGTACTTTGATTGCCCGCCGGCAGCGCCAGCGGGAATTTGACCCCGCCGTCATGCAGGTGGCACGCGGCCCAATGGCCCGGGTTCACCTGGCGCAGCGCCGGTGCCTGCTCGCGGCAGCGCGCGTGCGCGTAGAGGCAGCGGGTGTGAAAATGGCAGCCCGCGGGGGGGTTGATAGGGCTCGGCACGTCGCCTCTGAGGATCACCCGCTTGCGGCTTCTCGCCGAATATTTCGGGATCGGCACCGCCGAAAGCAGCGCCTCGGTATAGGGGTGGAGCGGCATGTCGAACAGGGTGGTCTTGTCGGTCAGCTCGACGATGCGGCCGAGATACATGACCGCAACCCGGTGCGAGAGATGCTCGACCACCGCCAGATCGTGGGCGACAAACAAATAGGACAGCGTGAACTCGTCCTGCAAATCCATCAGCAGGTTGATGATCTGCGCCTGGATCGACACGTCGAGCGCCGAAACCGGCTCGTCGCCGACGACGAATTCGGGGCTTAGCGCCAGGGCGCGGGCGATGCCGATGCGCTGCCGCTGCCCGCCGGAAAATTCGTGCGGGTAGGCATGCATCAGCTCCGGCCGCAAGCCTACCCGCTCGAACAGCGCGGCGACGCGATCCTGCCGCTCGCCGCCGGTGGCGACCCGGTGGATGACGAACGGCTCGCCCACGATCTCGCCCGCGGACATGCGCGGATTGAGCGAAGCATACGGGTCCTGGTAGATCATCTGCATTTGCCGGCGATAGGGCAGCATCTGCTCATGATCGTGGCCCGAGATGTCCTCGCCACGCACGAAGATTTGTCCCGCGGTCGGCTCGAGCAGTTTCAGCAGCGTGCGGCCGACGGTGGACTTGCCGCAGCCGCTCTCGCCGACGAGGCCGAGGGTCTCGCCCGGGTCGATGTGAAACGACACGCCGTCGACGGCATAAACGGTGCCGGCCGGGCGCGAGAACACCCCCTTGATGATCGGGAAATGTTTTTTGAGATCGCGCACCTCGATCAGGGGTTGCGCTCCGTTGCCCCCGGCCACGGTCATGCCGGGCTCGCCAGCAATTTGTCGGCGTGCCAGCAGGCGATCAGGTGACCGGGCCGATATTGCAGCAACGGTGGATACGCGGCGCGGCACTGGTCGGTGGCGAATTCGCAACGCGGCGCGAAGGTGCAGCCGTCCGGCAGATTTCGAAGCGACGGCACCATCCCCTTGATTTCGTTGAGGCGAGTGCGGCGTGCATCCTCATGGGCGGCGACGTCGAGCCTTGGGATAGAGTCGAGCAAGCCGCGCGTATAGGGATGCCCGGGCTGCTCGAACAGCGTTCGGGCGCCTGCTTCCTCGACCTTGCGCCCGGCATACATCACGGCCACCCGATCGGCGTTCTCAGCGACGACGCCCATGTCGTGGGTGATCAGGATGATCGCGGTCCCGAAGGTCTCTTGCAGCTCTCGCATCAATTCGAGGATCTGCGCCTGGATGGTCACGTCGAGCGCGGTCGTCGGCTCGTCGGCGATTAGCACCTTGGGGTTGCACGACAACGCCATGGCGATCATCACCCGCTGGCGCATGCCTCCCGAAAGCTGATGCGGATAGGCGTGGACCCGCCGCTCCGGCTCGGGGATCGAGACGCGGCGCAGCATCTCGACCGCCTTGTCCATCGCCACGCGCGCCGATAGCCCTTGATGGACGGTGATTGCCTCGCTGATCTGCCGGCCGACGGTCAAAAGAGGGTTGAGCGAGGTCATCGGCTCCTGGAAGATCATCGAGATCTCGTTGCCGCGGATGGCTTCCATCTCGCTTTCGCTGAGGTCCAGCAGATTGGCGCCGCCAAAACGAATTTTGCCGCCGACGATACGCCCCGGCGGGTCGGCGACGAGCCGCAGCACCGACAGCGCGGTGACGCTCTTGCCGCAGCCCAACTCGCCGACGACACCCAAGGTTTCGCCGGCGCGCACCGCGTAGGACACGCCGTCGACCGCTCGGACCACCCCCGCCTGGGTGAAAAAATGCGTGCGAAGATCGTCGATCTCCAGAACCGTAGGTGCGGTTCCGGGTTCCTCCGCCGTTCTCTCGAACAAGACTCCCTGACTCAAAAAGTGACTCCGACGATTTCGCTGTGTTACGTGTTGACCCAGCCGATGGTCGCGGGCGCGATTAGAGCATGCCGCGATCGATCCGGAAAAGGGCCAAGGCAGGGAGCAACTTCATGAGCGGGTCGAAGGTGTCACAGTCGCGGTGGAACCGGCGCGACTTCCTCAAGGGAAGCGCGGCGGTAATGGCGGCGGCCTACGGGCTGCGGCCGGATTGGGCGATGGCCGATGTCCCCTATGAAATGGACGGCTCGAAACTCAAGCTCGCCGCGCTCGAGCCCAACCCCAAATCGGGCGGCGTGCTGCGCTTTGGGATCACGATGCGCCCGCCGCATTTCGACGTGCATCAATCCGGGACGATCAACAACCTCGGCTCGCAAGGATGCATGTTTGACAATCTGGTCCGGCGCGACCCGCGCGACAGCGGCACGACGATCATCCCCGACCTCGCGCACAGCTGGGAAATCTCCAAGGATGGCAAGACCTATACCTTTATGCTGCGCAAGGGCGTGCAGTTCCACGACGGCGCCGAGCTGACCTCCGCGGACATCAAGGCGACATTCGACCGCATCTCCAAGCCGCCGCAAGGGGTCAGCATCCCGCGCAGCGTTCTGTTCCGGGCGGTCAGCGAGATCACGGCGCCCGACAAATACACCGTCCAGTTCAAGCTCTCCGAGCCGCGCCCGCCAAATTTCATCATGTCGGCCATCGCCAGCGGCTGGAACATCATCGTTCGCAAAAAAACTCTCGAAGACAACAACTACAATCTGCGCAAGGTCGAGTTTTATCCCGGCACTGGCCCCTTCAAGAGCGTCAAGCGCGTCGAGAACGAAGTCTGGGTGATGGAGAAGAATAAGGACTACTGGAACAACCCGCTGCCGTACCTCGACGGCATCGAATTTTATCACGCGTTGCCGTTCTCCACCGAGCTTGGCTCGTCAATCCTGTCGGGCCGTACCGATTACATCCGCATTACCGACCCGGTGACCGCGCGCAAAGCCAAGGACACGCCCGGCCTCAGCACCGCCCAGTTCAATCAGAGCGTGATCCAGGGGGTGTGGCTCAATCACAAGAAAAAGCCGCTCGATGACCCGCGGGTGCGGCGCGCGCTGCATCTGGCGTTCGACCGGCCGGCACTGGTCGATGTGGTCAAGGACGTGACCCCGATGCAGGTCGGCGGCTTCATCTATCCGTTCTCGGAATTCGCCACGCCCAAGGAGGAGCTGTTCAAGCGTATCGGCTACCAGTCGGACACCGGACCTGCATTCAAGGAAGCGAAGGCGCTGATGGCTGCCGCCGGGCATGCCGACGGCCTCGGCGAGCCGCTCGATTTTCTCGTCCGCGATGTCGCTAGCTTCAAGCTGTGGGCGCAGGCGATCCAGGCGATGCTGCAGGAAGGGCTCAACGTCAAGTGCAACCTGCGCACCGTCGTCGAGTTGGTTTGGTTCGACGATACCGCCAGCGGGCATTTCGACTTGGCGATCGGCGCCATAGTGTCGACCCTGCTCGACCCGTCGGACTATTTTAACGCTTGGTACCGCACCGGCGGGCCGCAGAACTATTCGTTCTGGGACAACAAGGAGTTCGATGGGCTCTTGGATCAAATCGACCGTGAGGTCGATCCCGCCAAGCGCCTCGCCCTGGTGCACCAGACCGAGACCATCATGGAGCAGCAGATACCGGTGCTGCCAGTCGCCTGGGAACGGATCAACGATGTCTCCGTCACCCGCCTTAAGGGCTACTATCCCAAGGATTATTTCGGCATCTACGACGTCGTGCGCCAAGACATTTTCTGGCTCGACAAAACCTGACCGGGCCTAATCGCGCGGCCCGCGTGAATGGGGTCCGCCACCGACTGCAGATGCCAGTCACTCGTAGACAAAATACCGTCGTCGAGGTGGGCGGCGGAAAATCGGACAAATCGCTGAGCGCGGCGCGATAACGTCCGGGTTCGATCTCTCCGGCCGCCGCATAGCGCCGCAGCACCTGCGCCACCTCGATATCGTCGAGCCGGCGGACCGCCGGCCGGAGGTTGTTATTCCATCACGCGCGTGAAACACTCCGGATCTGACGAGATCCCGGAGGAGAGCCATGGATGTCGGCATGATGATGGTGTTCGCCAGCTATGGCTGGGAGAACATCGGCGACGATCGGGTTTGGGACGAGGAGATCCGGTTGGCGCGGCTGGCCGCTGATTTCGGGCTTCGACGTGCTGTGGTCGGCCGAGCATCATTTCTTCGATTATTCGTTTTGCCCCGACAATCTGCAATTGATGACCTATCTCGCGGCACTTTGTCCGAATGTGGGTCTCGGCACCGCGGCGGTGATCGTGCCGTGGCACGACCCGCTTCGCGTCGCCGAGCAGGCGGCGGTGCTCGACCTGTTGTGCCAGGGGCGGCTGCGGCTGGGACTGGGTCGCGGGTTGGCGCGACGCGAGTTCGCGGCGTTTCGCGGGACCATGGACGAGTTCCGCGAGCGCTTCGACGAAGCCGCCCCGATGATCGTCGAGGCGTTGCGCACCGGATTTATCGAAGGCGACGGCAAGCATTACCGGCAGCCGCGGATCGAAATCCGGCCGCGGCCCAAATACGATTTCGCCGGCCGGGTCTATGCCGTGGCTTCGAGCGAGGATTCGGTCGAGGCGGCGGCGCGGCTCGGCGCGCATATGGTGATGTTCTCCGACCGGCCCTGGCACATGCGGCTGCCGGCGATCGAGCGCAATCGCGAATTGCACCAGAAATTCCACGGCCGCCCGGCGCCCTCGATGATGATCACCGATTTCTGCATCTGCGGCCCAGACCTCGCCGATGCCGAGGCGCATGCGCGGCAATACATGGGAAAATTCGTCGAGAGCAACTTTCACCACTACGAATTCCTCGGCGAGCATTTCGCCACCGTCAAGGGCTACGACGCCTATGTGCAGAAGGCGGCGATCGCGCGCCAGGGTGGGCTCGAAGGTGCCGTCGCCGGGTTCATGCAGGCGGCGATTTGGGGCACGCCCGACCGCATCCTGCGCGAGCTGGAAGCTCGGCGCGCCGTGCTCGGCGAGTTTGAGCTCAACGCGGCGTTCCGCTTTGGCGGCGTGCCCTACGAGATCGCCGAGCGCGGATTGAAATTATTCGCGACGGAAGTGCTGCCGGTCCTGAAGGCCTGGCGAACCGAGAATGCCGCACTCGCGGCGGAGTGAGGAACCAATGATCACGAAATTCGACAGCTCCTACTACGGCACCGTCGACATGGAGAATCTCGGCTATGCCGGGACGCCGATCAACGAGCGCCGCTATTCGAACGAGCAGCTGGCCGGCGTGCTGCACAAGGTGGTGAAATACGCCAAATGCATGGACGAGCGCGGCTTCAACACATTCTGGATGGCCGAGCATCATTTCCAGCCGGAAGGCACGGAATTGATCCCGAACCTCTTGATGATGGCGATGCACCTCGTCAACCAGACCCGGAACCTGAAGATTGGCTGCGGCTTCAATGTCGTGCCGATGTGGCATCCGCTGCGCCTGGCGGAAGATTACGCCATGGCCGATGTCCTCAGCGGCGGGCGGGTGATCTTCGGCGTCGCCCGCGGCTATCACACGCGCGAGGTCGAAACCTTCGGCTCGCCGCTGATGGACCAGCAGGCGAACCGCGAGATCTTCGAAGAGGGCGTCGACATCCTGTTCAAGGCATTCGAGGGCAAACCGTTCTCGCATCAGGGCAAGTACTACACGATCCCGCCGGAAGTACCTTATCGCGGCTATACCTTGAAGGAGATCACGCTGGTGCCGGCCCCGGAGCGTCTGCCGGTCGAATGCTGGCAGCCGATCCAGAGCGGATCGGACCGCGCCTTCGATTTCATGGCCAAGCACGGCATCTCCGGGATGATCGGCGGCGGCTCGGCCGAAGGTGGTGCCGTCGAGCGGCACATGCTCGGCTTCCAGGCCGCCTATGCACGCCGCGGCATCAAGCTCGAACTCGGCGAGAAGCTGGCGCTCGGCTTCCAGTTCCACATCGCCAAGAACCGCGAACAGGGCATGCGCGAGGCGGCGAAACACTATGAGGAGAACATGAAGATGTTCGGCGAGCTGCGCCTGGTGCGCGCGCTCAGCGACGAGCAGATCGCGGCGATGCGCGACCCGAGCCTCGCCGCCACGACCAAATTGCCGCGGATCGAAGATGCGGTGAAGGCCGGCGGCTTCCTGACCGGCACCCCGGCCGACATCGTCGAGCAGCTGAAGGCGGTCGAAAGGCGCTATCCCGGCATCGACCGCGTGGTCTGCGCGACACCGCTCGGCACCCCGCTCGACATCCAGCTCGAAGACCTCGACCGCTTTGCCAAGGAGGTGATCCCGGCCTTCCGCGACACCAGGATCGCCGCCGCCGCGCAGTAGACCCGAGGGTCGACCGTCGGGCGCCCCGTTCGACGGCACGTCAGCCTCGCCGGCGGGTCGTATAACTAACGAGTTGACCCAGCGAACATCGTCCGTTGGGCCGAACAACAGCTTCGCGCCTTGAACGCCGGGTTTCGCGCGGTTCCGGCCGTTCGCGGCCCTCCGGTCGAACCAGGGGAATCGGCCCTACTGCGGCCGCTCACCCTTCGCGGCGGGAACCGCTCTTGGTGCGCCTTGAGAGCCGTTGCCGTTGCGAAGGACCAACGGCGAGGCCGGGTGGAAGGCCGCCCTTCGGTCAGCCGCGTCATGTCAGTTCGCGGCGCTTGGCAGTCGCCGCAACTGCGCTTTGAGCGCCTCGAAATCGACCGGCTTGGCCAGGAAATCGGCAGCCCCGAGTTCGCCAGCGCGGCGACGGCGCCCGTCCCCGCCTTACCGACACGATTTTCGGAGTCCTCTGAGACGTCCTGCCAGTTCAATCATTTTATAAGTGCGCACAGGTGGGGCTCTTATCCGCTTGATCGGCACCCGCCAGAAGGTCCACGAGCCGCTTGGCCTTTGGGTATTGCCTTTCCTTCCGCATGCGCCGAATATTAACTATCGTAGTTGTTAGCGTCCGTCAGGACCCGTCTCGCATGCCCCAGGCTCTGTTACCGGTGATCCGATATACCTCTCGATATTGTGTGCAAAGGGGCGGACGCCCGATCACTTACGCCGGGTCTAGCCGCTGTGCTTCGGATTATTCTTCGTTTCAAAGCCGCCCCTTATGACTCTTCCCGTCATCCAGGCAATCGAAGTCGATTTGTCCTAGGCCCATGGGGAACGTACCACTTTCTGCGCTGTGGGTGAATGGGGTCGTCATCTCGGGAACATGGGGCAGCATTTTCATTTTTGTTAAGCTGATTACCGAGGCGATGCATCCTTTCGCGTTCGCGGCGTCACAAGGGTTCATCGTCATGTCGGCGCTCCTCGTTCGGCTGGCATTGCGAATTCGGGCGCCACCTATTTACCACGGCACGTTGCCGTCGCTTCGTTGGAAAGCCGGCAACCTGGTCGCGGCGGAAGCCGTCCACTACAATGGAAGCCTGCACTGCGACCGAGGCACGTTTGACGCGGTTGCGCGAAAGCCCCGTGCCGGGGACCGATCGTGAAAAACCAGCGACTTGCCGTCGGGCTAATGATCGGTCAGGCGATCCTCTTTTCGGTCGAGACCGCGATGATCCATCACATCGGACAGCGCGGGTCCGCGATGCAGCTCGCGTTGCTGCGCAGTGGCGGCGGGTTGATGCTGGTCGGGCTTCTCGCTTGGAAAACCGGCTGGTCGGTGCTGAAGACCAGCCAGTTGCGATTACAGCTGCTGCGTGGATTGGTGTCGGTATGCTATCTTTGGGTCCTGATGTACTCGTTCGCCCGCATGCCGTTTGCTGATGCAACGGCGATTTCCTACACGCAAGCGGCTTACATTGCCGTATTTTCCGCGCTAATTCTGGACGAACGCGTCACACCTCTCCGATGGGGGGCCACTGCGATCGGCACCGTCGGCGCGTTGCTCATCGTCAAGCCGGCCTTTCTTGACTGCAACATCGTCTATCTGATCGCTCTACTCGGTACCAGCTTTAATGGTCTCGCCTTTGTGCTCAACAAGTACCTGCAGCGGCCCGGCGGCGACTCCCAATTGACGACAATGTTCTACGTCAATGCCGTTGCAGTTATCTGCAACCTTCCAGTCTTGGCGATGACGGCACCGCCCGAGGCTGCGGTCTGGCCTTGGTTGTCTGGGGTGTTGATATTCGGACCGGTGGGGATGTACGTGGGGATAGTGGCGATACAACATGCAAGCGCCTCGAGCCTTGGGCCTTACACGCTCCTGCGTCTGGTTATTGCAATTATTGGCGGTATCGTTCTATTTCGCGAAATCCCGGATCTGCTCAGTTGGCTGGGGGTCGCTGCCATCCTCATGAGTTGCCTGCTGGCGATCAAGCCTGCGTCGCCGCGCACAGCCAACAGTGGCTCTGTCGGAGCTGCTCGCTGAAGCTGCGTTTGCTCGGTCGGCAGCGGTGGCGTAGCAGGGCGGTTCCCGTCGCCGTGTACAAATTCTCGTTATGACTTCCTTCTGCTTCGTCGTCGCGTATCGACCGCGTAATGTCCCAACATCCGCATCTGATCGGTATTGGGTTTCACTGTCGCTTCAAAATTATGCCAATCGTCGGCAGTTAACTCCGATAAGGCGACGACCTCGAACGAAGGCCCGCTGTAGCACTGGCGCAGCAGCGGCTGCACCTGGAACAGTGGATAGCGGACGTGGAACTCGACTGGAGAATTTGTGCGGGTCAGCCGAATGTTGGTGAAAAGCGGGCCGAACCAGGTTTCCGACTCTATGATGCCTTCGAAATGCTCGTAGCCCTGGGTTCGTGGAATGTTGGCAGGACCCCGGGAGAGCAATGCCCAACCCGGCGCCGTGCGCGCCAGATACCCGCTCCAGATCTGCACGACGCCGGGCTCGCGCGAAACGGCAAGAAAAGGCGGCGCCAAAGGCTTGACCGGGTCGGGCGCCACCTGCTCGAACAGCTGACGAAACCCGGGAAACTGAGCCCCCCGCAGCGGGTACCAATCCTCGGCGCCTGCGTAAGTCCACGCGATCTCGACGCCGTCCCACACCAAACTAAAGCTCAGCGGCGGGTAGATATACCACCCGAACGCCGAAGCAGCAGCGAGGGCTTCGCAATAGCGATAGCCCCGCATCGGAAGCATGCCATCGGCCGAGCGGTCGGCCGGCCGCGGAGCCGGAGCGTCGGGGATGAGCCGGTAAAATCGGCAGATGATTGTTTCAGCCTGCTTAGCCATCTCAGACACTCCGTCTTCCGCGGTGACCGTCGACGTTTCTAACGACTTGGCGGGAACTCGGCCGTGATGCAGCCGTCGCCGAGGCGCACCGTGCCGCGATCGGCGATCTCGGGCCGGGGCTGCCGCAGGGGCGGGAACTCGGCCGTGATGCAGCCGTCGCCGAGGCGCACCGTGCCGCGATCGGCGATCTCGGGCCGGGGCTGCCGCAGGGGCGGGAACTCGGCCGTGATGCAGCCGTCGCCGAGGCGCACCGTGCCGCGATCGGCGATCTCGGGCCGGGGCTGCCGCAGGGGCGGGAACTCGGCCGTGATGCAGCCGTCGCCGAGGCGCACCGTGCCGCGATCGACGGTCTCGGGCCGGGGCTGCCGCAGCCGCGGGAAGCCGGGTGTCGTCGATCCCGAGGTCAGCCGCTTAGTCGAATTCATCTCGTCTCTCCTCGATTAAGCAAGGGCAGGATTGCCCTCGTTAAACGAGGGTGAAATTCGCGCCGGCGCAAGAACCAAACGTGAAAAATAGGCACCCTGTAACGTGAAAAAAACGTGAAACACCGATTTGACGCCTGACGCTCCCCGTTACGGCATACGCTTTGCATGACGGATCCGAGCCCGAGCGCTGCATCTGACCAGCCTTAAGAGCCCGTATTTGCGGACGCTAGCCCCGATTCGCAAATTTGAAAAAATAGTGGCAACACGCTTGCAAACGTGAAAAGATCGTGAAACGAATGCGAGTTGCGCCGCTGCTAAAACGCGGGGCCAGTGGCACAAGGAGGCCGCGAGCATGCAGCTGTCTTTCCGGCCAGTTCGGTCACGGGCGGGTCCTGCTGGTGCGAGGTGGGACCCGGTGCTGCTGGGCGGCGCCTGATGAAAACGCCCCCTGGTGAGCCGGTGGGCGGGACCCGGCTTATCGAGCAACTGCCAGATCCGAGCATCAAGAGGTGGGTCGTCCGTCGTAAGGCCGCGGTGGTCGCCGCCGTGCGTAGCGGCGGGATCACGGTCGAGGAGGCTTGCCGTGTCTATCAGATCTCGGCGGAAGAGTTCCTCTCGTGGCAACGCGCTTTCGAAACTCATGGTTTCGCTGGTTTGCGCGTAACACGCGTTCAGCAGTATCGCGAGTCTCGCTTTCCACAACCTCTTCCGCTTTCCGTTGCTCAGACAGAGAGATGAGTTGAGGTTTTGTCTCTGGGGCGCCCTTCACAGTTTTCTAATGTCATTTATTGCAGGTGGTACTCGTGAGGGATCCAGACATCCAGGAGGCTTTTCCTATCAGCGGGCCGCCCACCAGCGCCCCACCTCTTGATGGCACGCATTATCGAGAAATAGCGTGTGGGCTCCGCCAACTGGCCCGGCAGTGTCGCAGCACCGGCGCGCGCCGTGAGCTGCTACAGTTCGCGGCTAGGCTCGAGCGGAGAGCCGAGCATTTCGATTGTCAGATGCGCTAGGCTGTTCTGTCCCAAGCCCGTCCGCGACTTGCGGTACTTCGGCGGTAGGGTTCTTTCTCTAGCGCCCCGCTCCTTTATTTCGCAGCGAAAAGACTTGTCTCCGCCGAGTTGGGGCCCCTAAGGGATTGCAATCGGATTTATTCGGTTTCATTCTGACGAGAAAGCGGAATCCCCGCCCGCGCGAGGGCATCGCAAAGGATGTCGGCGTGGGGGCTGGCGCTACCGGGATAACGACGCCTGAACCCCGTCACCGTTAACCCCGGTTCGAGCGCAAGTAGCCGTCGCGCCGACGCCTGTGCTTCGTCCTCGCGGCCGGCTAGGACGAGCGCCATTACGAGCTGCCGGTGAGCAGACGTGTAGGTGCGGTTCTCCCGCAAGGAACGCAGAGCGCATTCGATCGCCCGCTCGTATTGGCCATCGACGAGATAGGCCATCGCGGCATTACCACTATAAGCATACATGAGAGGATCATAGGGCGACAGCGCCATCGCCTTGTTGATCTCTTCGATGGCCCGAGGGCCATCGCCCATCCAGGCATGCGCCGCTGCGCTCCACATCCAGGCCGGCGCGGCATTGGCGTTGATCTGCAGGGCTGCCTCGAAACGGCGGAACGCGAGATCGAAATCCTTGTACAGATAGGAAGCGACCTGACCGTGAACGGCGAACGCCATCGGTTCCATGCTGTTGCATTCGATGGCCGCCCGCGCATAGCGGTCGGCTTGCATCGTATCATCCGCTGGATCCGGCGACCATCCCTGTCCGACCCGCAGCACATGCCAACGCGCCCGCCAGGCGAGAGCGGCGGCGTAGTGCGGATCCTTTGCGATCGCGGCGTCGAACAGCGCTTCCGACGTCTCGAACACCGCACGCGAGGAATTATGCATATTCTCTTGCGCGCGCAGAAAGAGTTCGTAGGCCTCGAGGCTGTCGGGCCGCTTGAGGCGGATACGGTTCATTTCCGCCGCGTGCAGGTGAGGCGCCACTTGTCGCACAATCATTTCGGACAAGCGGTCTTGCACCGCGAAGAGATCGACAAATCTTTCATCGAGCTTTGAGAACCACAGCGCAGCACCTAGCTGCGTGTCGGTCAGCTCGATCGATAAACGCAGACGATCCTCGAAGACCCGCAAGCTGCCCGAGAGTACGTAGCGGACCCCCAGTACGTTGCCGATCTCGCGCGGATGGCGATCCTGGTCCCTAAAGGCCAGTGTCGAGAGCCGAGAAATCACAAAGAAGTTCGGAACCCGAGACAGTGCTTCGATCAGATCCTCGACCAGTCCCTCGGCCACAAAGTGATGCGCCGGATCGCCCGTGAGGTTGCGAAAGGGCAGCACGGCAATCGACGGTCCATGCTTGGGCTCGTGCGCGGAAGCGGCGGCGGTTTCGTTTTGTTTCTTGATCTCCCAGCGAACGGGAGAGGCTGCAAGCGGCCCGGTCTCCGCGTTTCTGCTCGATTCGCCGCTCGTACGTTCATGAGAAATCACCGCGGAAGCCATCTCGGTCGATTCGATCCGTATGGCTTCATAGACGGCAACCGTCTCCTTGGAGGGCGGCAAATCGAGCATGCGCTGCAGCACCTGCCGACAACGCTCGAATTCCCGGATTGCCTGGGCACGGTCGCCCATTTGTGCAAAAGCCTTCATCAAGCTGCGCACGGCGGCTTCATGTGTCGGCTCGAAGTTGATCAATCGGCGCGCGGCCGCCGCGCGCATTTCCGGTCTCGCGTTCTGTTCGGTCAGGCGGTCGAGCTCTACTTCCAAAATTTTTCGCACGTGATCCTCGAAGCGCGTTCGCTCGGCCGTGAGCCACTGATCGAACGATGGGGTAATCCCGTCGAGATCTTCGAGGAGGCGGTCGCTATACGGCTCGACGAGATTGCTGATATGCGCGGCGGCATCGGCGCTCGCCTCGAGGATCGCGAGCGCATCGACCCGGCACTTAGAGACATCGAGCCGAACGCTTTCACGATCGATCTCGACGAGGCCGGGGGCATGACGGTTGACAATGCCGTTGAGCTCCGACAATGATTGACGCAAGCTCATTCGGGCTTGCGCCTCGCCGGAGCGATCCCATAACAGGCCGACAAGACGACTTCGCGAGACGCGTTCGCCTTGCGCGAGGCACAAAAAGGCCATTAGGCAGCGGGTCTTTCGTCCGCGAGGCAGAAAATCGGCTCCGTCTGGCGCGACCGCCCGCATGTTGCCGACCAGATAAATTCTCGGCAACGCCTGTGGCACCAACCCACCCGCAAGCCCAGGAGCGATGTGTTCCTCAGTTGGGCTAAGATGCGATTTCACCACCTTCGCTCTTTCCCGGCGTCCTGGATGACACAGTGGGGGCATCTCGGGCAGCATATCCTTCGCCGGCCCTCCCTGCACCGGGATCTTATTGACCATATTATACGTGCGCGCAACACAGTGTCACCTCTTGCGAGTGCGCGAGCGGCCGATATCACTGCTACCCGCGCGATACCCGAGCAGGTGCGGCGTGGTCAACTCGATTCGACAGATCGGCCCCGCCGGGAACAGCTGCTCTCAAGCGAGAGACACGATTCCGGTGCCGCTGAGGATTGGCCGCGGCGAACCTTCGGCGGATGCCCGAAGTTTGCTCGAATCTCCCGCGTCCACAGGGCCAAGTTGCGTCCGGTGGGCCGGATCAGTTAAGTCCATCCGAGCCATCGGTCGGATGATCCCGATAGTCGTCAAGGGAGACAAACTGTGACCGAAAGTCCATCCCCCTCAGCCTTCGTCCTGCACAAGCAATGGGCTATGCTAGAAGACGAGCACCACGAGCTCGCTATTGCTATCGACGCAGCACGGCCCAGGGAAGCCGACTTGGCGCCAATGCGCGAGCGTCAAGCGAGGCTCTTGATCGAAATCGACGCACTCGTGGCCGAAATCCGGGATGCGCCGGCGACAACGACCGAGGACTTCCTCGCCTTGCTCGACGTGGCGCTCGAACACGAACTCGACCTTGCGTCCGACATCGCATTCTACGGGCCGGCCGACTATCCGATGATTACTCGTCTGTTCCGCGCCCTGGCACGCATGGTGCCAGAGTTCGAATTCAACGCTCTCCGCCGGTGGTTATCGTCTCCGGGCCAGTTCGAACAGCTAATGGGAGACGTGACGCCGCTTGAGTCCGAAGGGAGGGCGTCGGACCAGTCGAACCAACGGGGTTTTCATATCAATTTGCCTCGCGAGAAACCGGTATAAGCAAGCACGGCCTCACCCCTATATCTTTGTAATTGCTTTGTCGGATCGGCAGAAAGCGATTATTTACTCTGGGTTTATCAGCGCACGTCAGCTCGTCGAGCAGCGCCTGCCCTCGTTCAGTCAATGCGGTGCTATGGGCTATTGGCGCTTTGGGTCTTCGGCGGAGTTTTGAGTGACGCTTCGGGGTCCAACCTCGCGGCTCCATCGGGGCCCGGCGAACGACCGGCTCGGCGAAAGATCGCTCCACCCACCGTATTTTTTAACTTAGCTTTGTCGCGCGAAAGGCCGGCTCGGGTCAGGTTGGCTCGTTGTGGCGAGCAGGCCAACGGCCGCTGTCATGAAGGGTTTCGGACGCCGGCTCTCCGCCGCGGCGGAGAGCCGGCGTCCGAAAGCCTCCGAGGAAGGAACCCGCGGGGCTTGGTGGGCGGCCTACTTTCTATGGGGATTTTATTAGACAGCAGCCAAGAGTGGGGGGTCGGAGTTTTCGCGCGGCGACGGGATCAGCGCGGCAGGCTCACAGGCATGTCCATCATGTTCCAGTTGAGGTTGGCGATGATCAAGACCGATCCGACAATCACCAGAAAGATGATAAAGACGCCGAAGGCTAGGGCCACGACATTGTTGGTGTGGTCGGCCCCGCTACCCAGATGCAAAAAGAAGACAAGATGGACGCCGATCTGGGCAAAGGCGAGGACGATCAGCCCCATCGGCACGCCCGGTGGCCACAACAAATTCGTCTGCGACACGACGAAGGACACGATCGTCAGCAGGATCGCGAACCCGAGCCCCGCCGTATACGACAGGTAGCTTGCCGTGGGCTCATATTCTTCGACGCCCGGGGTGCGGTCGTCGAACACGCGGTCGTCACCGTCCATCAGCGGGCCCCCATCAGATAGACCAACGTGAACACCCCAACCCAGATGATGTCCAGGGCGTGCCAGAACAGGCTGAAGCACAAGAGGCGCTGCAGCACATTGGGCCGCAACCCCTTGGCGATGACCTGCGCCACCATATAAGCGAGAAAAATGAGGCCGGCCGTGACGTGGACGCCATGCGTGCCAACCAGAGCGAAAAAGGCCGAGAGAAAGGCGCTGCCCCCAGGCCCGGCGCCTTCGGCAACCATGCGGGCGAATTCCCGCGCCTCGATGACGAGAAAGGCAGCACCGAGGACGAATGTCAGCGCAGCGAAGACCAGAAAGCGACCCTGCCGCCGTCGTTCGGCGGACAAGGCCCCGAGCCCGGCGGTGTAGCTCGACACCAGCAGGCACATCGTCTCGATGAAGACACTGTGGAGATTGAATAATTCGGCCCCGGTCGGCCCGCCGGCGGTCTGTTGCGAAAGGACCGCATAGGCGGCAAACAGTCCCGAGAACAGGACAAAGTCGCTGAGCAGAAAGATCCAGAAGCCGTAAGCGACGACGGTCCGCGTCGAGGCCGGTCCGCCGCCACCGCGCCCGCGCGCGAGCGCGGTCGGGGCCGGTTCGATGGCCGCTATCGTCATGCAGGCCTCCCCGCCAACCGGGCCCGCTCGATCCGCGCTATTTCACCAGCCGGGATCTCGCGCTCCCGCTGCTCGCTCCAGCCAAACACCATGATCGTAACCGCGACCGCCAGCAGCCCGACGAGCACCAACCACCAGATATGCCAGATCAGCGAAAAGCCGACGAAGAAAGCAAAGAAGGCGATGATGAAGCCGATCGGGGTGTTGCGCGGCATCTCGATGGTTTCATAAACCGGCTGGACCGCCGGCTTCACTCCCCGGCGCTTCATGTCCCAAAACCCGTCGATCGTCTCGACGATGGGCAGGACGGCAAAATTGTAGGCCGGAGGCGGCGACGAGGTCGCCCATTCCAATGTGCGGCCGTTCCACGGGTCGCCGGTCAGGTCGCGTCGGCTCTCGCGCGTGCGGATGCTGACATAGAGTTGCGCGATCTGACACAGGACGCCGAGGAAAATGACAATGGCGCCGGCCTCCGCGACCAGCAACAAGGGCTGCCAGCTTGGGTCGGGGATATGCTGCAGGCGCCGGGTCATGCCCATAAAGCCCAGCACATAGAGCGGCATGAAGGCGAGGTAGAAGCCGATCAGCCAGCACCAGAAGCTGGCCTTGCCCCAGCGGTCGTCGAGCGTGAAGCCAAATGCCTTCGGAAACCAATAATTGTAGCCTGCAAACATGCCGAACACGACGCCGCCGATGATCACGTTATGAAAATGGGCGACCAGGAAGGCGCTGTTGTGCAATACGAAATCGACCGGCGGCACCGCCAACAGAACTCCGGTCAAACCGCCGAGAACAAACGTCACCATAAAACCGATCAAATACAGGACCGGCGTCGTAAAGACGATCCGGCCGCGGTACAGTGTGAACAGCCAGTTGAAGACTTTGGCCCCGGTTGGGACCGCGATGATCGACGACATTATGCCAAAGAAAGCGTTGACGTCGGCACCCGCCCCCATCGTGAAGAAGTGATGCAGCCAGACCATGAACGAGAGAACGCAAATCCCGAGGGTCGCCCAGACCATCGTGCGGTAGCTGAACAGCCCTTTGCCAGAAAAAGTCGCGGCCACTTCGGAGAAGACGCCGAACGCGGGCAAGATCAGAATGTAGACTTCGGGATGACCCCACGCCCAAAACAAATTCGCGTACATCATCTGGTTGCCGCCGGCGTCGTTGGTGAAAAAATGAAAGCCTAAGTAACGATCGAGCAGCAGCATCGCGAAAGTGGCGGTTAGAACAGGAAAGGCCGCGACGATCAGCATACTCGAGGCCAGTGCGGTCCAGCAGAACACCGGCATGCGCATATAGGTCATGCCCGGGCAGCGCAGTTTGAGGATCGTAGTCACAAAATTAATGCCGGTGAACAACGTGCCGATACCCGAAATCTGCAACGGCCAGAGGTAGTAATCGACACCTTCATCGGGGGAAAAGGCGAGCTCGGACAGCGGCGGGTAGCCCCACCAGCTCGCGCGCGAGAAACTTCCGATGACGAGCGACACGTTGACCAAGAGCGCGCCCGTCGCAGTCAGCCAAAAGCTGACCGAGTTGAGCGTGGGAAAAGCGACGTCGCGCACGCCGAGCTGCAACGGGAGGACAAAGTTCATCAGCCCGATGACGAGCGGCATCGCCACGAAAAAGATCATGATCGTGCCGTGCGCCGAGAAGATCTGGTCGTAGTGATCGGGCGGCAGGTATCCCTGAGCATCGCCGACGGCGATCGCCTGTTGCGTGCGCATCATGATCGCGTCGGAATAGCCGCGTAGCAGCATGACCAGCCCGAGGATGATGTACATGACGCCGATGCGTTTGTGGTCGACGCTGGTGATCCACTCGCGCCATAGATACGGCCACCAGCCCTTTATGGTGACGATCCCGAGCACGACGAGAATGACGACGCCGACCGCCCCCATGGCATATAGCGGTAGCGGCTGGTCCAACGGGATAGCCGCCCAGCTCAATCTGCCCAGCATCTCAACCTCCAACCTGTGATCCTGGCGGACACCAGGCTGCGCCGACGCCTGTCTTCCTGGGACCCGATAGCGTCCGCTCGATGATGCGGTCGAACAGCTTCGGCTCGACCGAGCGATAGGTCGTCGGCGGCACGGCCTTGCTCGGCTTTGCCAATGCGGCATAGGCGGCCTCGTCGAGCGCAGATCCCGAGCCGCGCACCTGCGGGACCCAGGCGTCGAAATCGCCGGGCGGCACCGCCTTGGCGACAAACCGCATTTCGGAGAACCCGTCACCGCTAAACATTGCCGAGAAGCCGGGATATTCGCCGGGGTGGTCGGCGAGCAGGTTGAGATGCGTGGTCATCCCGCCCATCGTGTAGATCTGGCTGCCGAGCTGCGGGACAAAGAACGAATTCATCACCGTTGCCGAGGTGAGGCGAAAGTTGACTGGGGTCCCGACTGGAATAACCAGCTGATTGACCGCGGCAACGCCCTGATCTGGGTAGATGAACAGCCATTTCCAATCGAGCGCCACGACCTCAACCCGGAGCGGGTCGGCCTTCGCCGGGATCGGCGCTCGCGGATCGAGCTGATGAGAGCTGATCCAGATCACCCCGCCCAGCAGGATTACGATCAGCACGGGGATCGACCAGACGACGAACTCGACACGCCCTTCAAAGCCTTCGTCCGAGGCGCGGCTGGCATGCGGGTTGGACGCCCGGTACCACCAGGCGAACCCCAAGGTCGCCAGGATCACCGGGACCACGACGACGAGCATGATCGCCGTGGAGTTGATCAGCAGCAGCCGCTGTGCCGACGCGATCGGCCCCTGCGGATCGAGTAGGCCAGCCGGCTGACAGGAAGCGACCAGCATCGCGCCGAATACGACCGGCCAGCGCGGGTTTAGAGGCCCGCGTCGCGCATTCGATGCGCGAGCGCACGGTGCGTCAAGGGTCGCGTAATAGCGGTCGTGCATAGAGGCCTCCGGTACAGGGGCACCGAAAACGCCACTTACGTGCGCCAAATCCGTAACCAGGCACTCTAATGATTAGGTCGCCGCTTGCCAATCCGCTCGTCTGCGTGATCGCGCCGTCGTCTTTAGACAAGGGTACGCCGGGCGTTGCCGGCTCTCGATCGGCGGTGGCTCGGCCGAAGGTGGTGCCGTCGAGCGGCACATGCTCGGCTTCCGGCTCGAAGACCTCGACCGCTTTGCCAAGGAGGTGATCCCGGCCTTCCGCGACACCAGGATCGCCGCCGCCGCGCAGTAGACCCGAGGCTCAGCCGCCGGGCCGCCCCCTTCGGCGGCACGTCGGCGTTGGCAGCAGGTGCTTGGGGTCAGCGGACGCCGGCGCTGGCATGATGCCAGGCGAGCAACTTCCGCTGGATGGCCTCGGTCGTGAGGTTCACGAAGAGCGCCACGAGCACGATCAACAGCAGCGCGGCAAGAACGTCGTCGATGCGAAAGCTTTCCTGCGATCTGACCAGAAACGCACCCAGCCCGTTCGTCGACAGCAGCATCTCGGCGACAACGGCCAGCAGCAGGATATGGCGACGCTGAGGCGGATGCCGGCGGCGATCCGCGGCAACGCTGCCGGGAGATCGACGAAGCACATCCGCTCTGCGCGGGTCAATCGCAGCGACCGCGCCAGATGCGACAGCATCGGATGAAGCGAGCGGACCGCGTCGATGGCGTTGATCAGGATCGGAAACGAAGCGCCGTAGGCGACGACGGCGATCTTTGCGGCATCGCCGATCCCGAGGAAGATCATCCAAACCGGGATGAGCGCGATCGGCGGCAACGGCCGCACCAGTTCGATCACCGGTTCGGCAATATCACCGAGGAGCCGGACCCGGCCGAGCAAAATGCCGAGCGGCAACATCGTGGCGAGCGCCAGTCCGAACCCTGCCGCCGCGCGCAGCAGCGTGTGGCCA
>CAWAFE010000042.1:0-47818 GCA_963781215.1 uncultured Alphaproteobacteria bacterium | reverse complement strand
GGCGGTTTTGGGCGTGGCGGGGCGTTCGACGGGGTTGATCTGCACCAATATCGTGTCATGCGAGCTGCATTCCCGCACTAGCGGAGTGATGGTCGGGTTGCCGGAGTAGCCGCCGTCCCAATAGTCCTCACCGTCGATGTCGACGGCGTGGAACATGGCGGGCAAGCAGGCCGAGGCAAGCAGCACCTCGGGCGTGGTCTCGCGGTTGCGGAACACCCGGCCGCGGCCGGTGCGAACGCAGGTGGCGGTGACGAAGAGCTTGATCGGCGCCTGCCCGAGCCGCTCGAAGTCGATGCTCTCGGCCAGGATTTGCCGCAGCGGGTTGAACCCCTGGGGGTTCAGGTCATAGGGCGAGAACAGTCGCGTCATCATGTCCATCGCGATGAATACCGGCGAATGGTCGAGCGACCAGCGATCGAGGAGCACGTCGAGAAATCCGCGCCGCAACGGGCTCAGCAGAGCCGCCCGCGAGACGCCGCGCCAGAAGCTTTCGAGCCCGGCGCGCGCACCCTCCGCCCCGCCCCTGGCATGGCCGTCGACCAGCACGGCGGCGTTCATCGCGCCCGCAGACGTACCCGAGATGCCGTCGATCCGCAGCCAGGGCTCTTCGAGCAGCCGATCCAAGGCACCCCAGGTAAAGGCACCGTGCGCACCGCCGCCTTGCAGCGCCAGATCGACGAGGAGCGGCTCTCGATGAGAACTCCTGGGATTCGTGGTCGCCATCGCCAACCCCTTTTCCGGACAGAAAACATGTTGGTACGCACGCCGTGCGGCCGGATCCGCGGCAGTGGAGCACGACCAGCGTCGGCGGGAAACCCTAACCGCACGCCGACTACTGCGGCTCGGCCGATTGCCTGGCGCCGCGGTCGCCGCCGATCCGCCTCGGCAGACCACCGGCGGGAAAAATCGCGACCAACGCGAGGCCGGTCAATGCCAGAAAGCAGATTCTAAGCGCGCGGCTGCGGCCTTCGGTGTTGATGCGTACAGCCTCGATTACTTGTTCGGGGGCGGCTGTCGTCTCCTCCAACACCTCCAGCAAATGGTCGTTGCTGATGAAGGGAATTTCGTCGAGATCAACCTGGGCCTTGAGGTCCTTCGGGATGACCGGATTGTCGACCAGCTCCCGCGTGACGCTCACGCTCAGCACGCCGATCAACAGCGCGCCGGCTATCGCGGTGCCGACGGCCCCGGCGAGGTTGTTAGCGGTGCCGCGCAGCGAGGCCACATCGCCGGCCAACTCCTCGGGCAAAGCCGCGGCCAGGACTTCCGTCGGCATCCTTTGCTACCAACATCGGTCCGCAGCAGGTTGGTGCACGAGCCGTCCACCTCCGCTCGAGCGCAAGGGATTCGACCCGCCGTTGGCGCCGGCCATCATCCGCTCTCTCCCGCGCTCGTGCCGCCGCCCGGCGACAGGACGGCCGCGATCGGGCCGGCGGCCGGGTGGCGGGCGCAGATTGTGACCAACGCGATCAGGATCGGGACGCCGATAAAGGCGCCGGCGATGCCCCACAGCATCCCCCAGAAGAAGACCGCGAACAGCACCATGAACGGGGAGATCGAAACCGCCCGCCCGGCGAGGCGGGGCTCAATATAGCTGCCGATGAAGAACTGGATCACATTGAGGCCGACGAACACGAAGAGGGCGGAGGACAGCGATTCGAGCTGCGCGGCGGCGAAGAGGGTCGGCAGCAAGGTGGCGACGAACGAGCCGATGAACGGCAAAAAGTTGAGGACAAACGCGAGAACGCCCCACTCGCGGGTCAGGTCGAGCCCGAATGCGGCGGTAAAGCCCCAAAAGCTGAGCCCCGTCAGCACGCTCATGGCGAAACGAACGAGCATGTACGTCTGCAGACGCGAAGCGATTTCGACCGCCGCAGCACTGGTGTCGCCGCTCCCGATCGCGCGAAGGCGCCGCCCGACCGGCTCCACTTCGAGCAGACCCAGGATAACGAAAACGAAAGTGACAATCGCAAAACCAAGGACGCTCTGCAGGCTGCCGCCTACCGCACGCAGAAGCTGCACCAGCCACAGCACGTTGACCTGCTCGGCGACCAGCTCCGCGGCATAGAGGCCGCGCTGCTCCAACAGATCGGCCGCGTGCATGTAGAGGCCCTGGAGCCGCACGGCATTGGCAATCACCCAGTGCGCGATGCCGCCAAACGCCCAGAAGACGAGCCAGCCACCGCCGCCGATCACGCAGAGGGCGACCGCGACGGTAACGACCAACGCCGGAAGCTGCGGCAGAAATCTCGTCAGCCGCCGCTGCAACGGCCAGACCAGCGCGATGATGAAAAGGGCAAAGGCCACCGGCGTCATCACCGCGCGCGTCGCCCAAAGCGCTGCGAGGATCAGGATCGCGGCGCAGATCACCGCCGCGAGGCGGAGCGTGCGGTCGCCCGCCGCCGGCGGCTCACGGGGACTCAACGCCATGCCAGCAACGCGGCGCCGAGAGTGATCGCCACTGTCAGTAGCGACAGGCTCGCCGCCGGCCATCGGCGCAGCCAGGCATCGACGCGTTCGACCGAATCAGCCCATTTGGCGGTCACGCGGACAGCCCTTTCGCCGGCGACCACGATATCCCCCGCCGGCAGGTGCGGCAGCCAGCCTCCCCAGCGCCACAGCCCGATCGCTAGCGCGGCGCCGACCAGGACCGGCCACAGCCCCGCCCAGAGCGCTTCCGGCGCCAGCGCCTCGCTTCTCCCGGCCACCGGATAGAGGACCCAGGGCACCGCGACGGACGCGAACGCCATGACCAGCCAAGGCCAGACGAGGCCGGCCGGCGCCGTCGCGTTCGCCTCGCGCCCGCCGGTGTCGGCGAGGCGGCGCAGGAAATGCAGCATCAGCAAGGTGCTGCCGATCGCCGACAATGCCGCCAGCAGGCCCACGACCCCACCGTCGAGCGTCGGCTTGACCGCGAGCTTGGCGAGCGCGCCGCCGGTCAGGGGAAGCCCGCCGAGGCCGAGCGCCAATACCGCCGCCGGCGCCAGCACCGGCCACAAGCGCGCCCCGCCTGCGGCAACGACACCGATCGCGAGAAACAGCGCACCTTTGACCAGCACGTGCTGCGCCGCGTAGAAGCCGGCGCCCCAGGCGGCGCCCCTATCGCCCGTGGCGAGCCCCATGCCCAACGCCGCCGCGATCAGCCCCATCTGGCTGACGCTCGAATACGCCAGCACCGTCTTCGGGTTCCGCTGGGTGATCCCGACCGCGACGCCCCAGAAAGCCGAGAGCAACCCTACGGCGGCCAGTGCCTCGCCCCAGCCCGGCATCGCGACGCCGAGCGGCAAAAATCGGATGAACCCGATCACCCCTGCCTTGACCGCGGCACCGCTGAGCACCGCAGCGGCCGGGATCGGTGCGGCCCTATAGGAGAGCGGCATCCACACATGCCCCGGCACTAGCCCGATCTTCAGCCCGAAGCCCAGGATCAGAAGCGCCAGCGAGGCGTCGCGCCAGGGAGATTGAGGCAGCGCCGCCACCGCGTCGCGGATCAAGAGGCTGCCGTTCGGGGTGGCTTCCGCCATGAACACGAAGCCCATCAGCAGAAAGGCCTCGCCCAGCACGGCGAGTGCCACATACACCGCGCCCGCTCGACGGCTGTCCGGTGTGCCGTCATGCACGATAAGGCCATAAGCCGCTAGGCTGACCACGGAATAAGTCAAATAGAAGCTCACAAGGTCCGCGGCGATGAAGACGCCGAGGCTACCGGTCAGAGTCAGCAGCCACCACTCCGCAAAGCGTCCGGCATTCGGGTCGCCGCGCAAATGGGCCGCAGCGTAGGCGCCGGCTACGATCCACAAGAGTGCCGCAGCCCCGAGCAATATCGCTCCGGACGGATCGAGCATCAGCGTCAGGCGAAACGGCGGCTGCGGCAATACCAGTGGCGCGCCCCCGGGGGCCAGCAGCGCCGCTGCCAGCGCCGGTATCGGCGCGAAGGCCAACAGCGTCGGCATGCGGTCCCTCAGACGCTGGGACACACAGGCCAACAGCATCGCAAGCGGCGTGGCCAGCGCAGCGAGGGGCAATCCGTCTGCGCTGATCACGGCTACAGCTCTCGCGCAGATTTCGGGCGAGCCGGCGACGCCGATAGTGGAGCCGCCGACGATCGGCCGCGATTCATCTGAGCCCTACCAAGGCTAAATCCGGATGGCCGATCAGCAGCAGCTCCGAAGGCCGGAGCGGGATGAAGCCCAGCAGTACCGCGAACAGCGCAAGCGCCAATACCACCGCCTGCCGGCTCCGAGGGATGTTCGCGAGCAGCATCACGGGTTTGCCCGGGTCGGCCAGCGCTCGGGCGATCACCAGGAACACGTAGCCGCCCGCGAGTAGCCCGCCCAACAGGATGACTACCGCCCACCACCACTGGCCCTCCGCGACCGATGCCGTCAGCAACATCGCCTTCGCGACAAAGCCGCCGCTGGGCGGCAGGCCCATCAGCGACATCCCGCCGATCCCGAAGGCGAAGACGGTAATCGGTAAGACCCGTCCGATGCCGGCGAGCCCCGCGATCCGGTCGTGCCCCAGCGCCTCGGCGATCAGCCCCGCCGCCATGAACATGGCGGCCTTGGCGAAAGCATGCGAGATGGCTTGAAGCACGCCGCCGGTCCAGGCAGCGGCACTCGCGGGGTGGCCGATCTCGGCACCTCCGGCGAGCGGAAACATCAGGAACAGATAGCCGATCTGAGCCACCGTCGAGTAGGCAATCAGGAGCTTGAGGCGGACCTGCCGCAGGGCGAGCACGCTGCCGAACAGGATCGCCGCCGCAGCCAGGACGCCGAGCAGCTGCGCCGCTGCGCTATCGGGAACCCTGGGCATGACGTCGAACCACAGCCGGACGACGAGAAAAAAGGGCGCCTTGACGACGAGTCCCGACAAGATGGCGCTGGCCGGGGCGGGAGCGCCGGCATGGGCGGGCGGCAGCCACAAATGCAGCGGATAAAGTGCCGCCTTGGCCAACAGCCCCGCCGTCATCAGCGAGAGTGCCGCCCAGGCGGCCGGCTCGGCGCGGACCCGGCCGGCCAGGAGGACAATGTCGAGCGTGCCGTAGGCGCCGTAGAGCAATGCCGCGCCGAGCAGATAGAGGATCGAGCCGAGCAGCGCGAAGAGCAGGTAGCGTAACGCCGCCGCCAATGTCTCGGACCGGCCGTCGAGCGCCACCAGCGGCACCGCGGCGAAGGTCAACAGCTCGAGCGCGACATAGAGATTGAATAAATCGCCGCCGAGAAAGACCGCGTTCAGCGCCCCCCAAACCGCCGGCAGCAGTATCCAGAACACCAGCGGCGCGCGCGCCTCAATCCCTGCCGGCGTCGGAAATTGCGCGCGGGCGAAGAGCCCGATGCCGCACACCAGCACCGCCGCGGTCACGATCATCGCCGCCGACAAGCCGTCCGCCCGCAACGCCACCCCAAGCGGCGGCGCCCAGCCGCCGATGACGTATTGCAGCGTATGACCCGCGCGCCAGACACAGATGGCGATCGCTACCGAGACGGCGATCCCGAAGGGCATCAGCACAAAGGCGACGCGCTGCGCATGCCGGCCGCCGAGCAGCAGCGACGCGAGCACGCCCGCGACCGGCAGCATGATCGCCAGAACGAGCAAAAATCCGCCTGGCGTCGTCCCCATCAGCGGCGGGCGTCGTCCGGACGCGCGTCCGAGCCCAAGGTGGCGCCGCCGGTCTCCTGAAAGAGCCGCAGCAGCAGCGCCACCGCCAGCGCCGTCGCCGCGAAGGCGACGACGATCGCGGTAATGATCAGCGCCTGCGGAACCGGGTCGGCGCCCAGTCCCGCGGCCGCACCCCGGCGCGCGATCACCCCGAACAGCAAGAACGCGCCGCCGCCGATCAGGTTGAAGGCGAGAATCTTGCGCAGCGGCTGCGGCTGCACGACGAGACCGAAGAGACCGAGGCCGATCAGTGCCGCGCCGCATAGCCCGTAGAGCGTCACGGCGCTCATCGCCCCGCTTCCCGCTCCGGCGGGCCCGCCACCAACAGCGCCAAAGTCGCCGCGATCGACAGCGTCAGCGGGACCTCGATCGCCAGGATCACCAGCTTGGCATAGGGCTGGGGGTAGGCCAGGAAGGCGCCCGCCACGGCGAAGCCCGCGAGCCCGACCGCGAGGAACACCACCGGCCCGACCACGAGGAGGAGCCGCAGCCGGCGCCAGCTCACCGCGGGCGCCGCGGCCAGCCCGGCGATCATTGCCAGGACCCACATCGCGGCAAGGATCGTCGCCCCCTGGAATTCGCCTCCGGGTGCCTCCGACCCGATCCAGAAGATGTGGATGCCGACCAGGATCCCAAAGGGCGGCAGCAGCCGTCCGAGAAACGCCAGCACGCCGTCGCGATCTGCATTCTGCGGCAGCCCTGGTCGGCCGCCCCAGAAGCGGTCCGGCGTCAACGACCAGACGCCGATCAGCGCCAGCAGCAGCACCACCACTTCGAGCAGCGTGTCGATCGCGCGGTAGGCCATTAGCACGGCCGTGACCGGATTGCCGAGGCCGGTCGCCGCTATCTCCGCCATGGCCTGCGGCGCCAGGCTCGGCGCCGGCTCGGGCAGCAGCAGCACGACCGCCGCGAGTGCCACCGTCACCAGCACGCACACCGCCCCGGAAGCGAGGCGCCAGGGCATGCTCAGCCGCTGGCTGGCGGGGGCCTCCGCGCCGCGCAGCCGGGTGCACGCGGCGACGAGCAGCCCGCCGGTGACGCCGCTTCCGATCGCGGCCTCGGTCAGCGCTACATCCGGGGCGGCGAGACGCATCCAAGCGAGCGCCAGCAAGAGCCCATAGGCGACAAAGCCGATAACGGCGGCGAAGTTGTGGCGCGCGCCGATGGTCCACAGGGCTACCGCGAGGATGACGAGGCCAAGGCAGGCGTCGAAAGCCAGGTCGAGGGTCATACCGGCGGCCCGCCGCGGCGTACGGCGTGCGCGATCAGCTGGGTGACCATAGCGCCGGCAAAGAGGGCAAGGAGCCAGGCGGCGACGAGCTTCAGCGCCGCGAATGTCCCGTCCGCCTGAAGGATGAGGCCGAGCACGATTAGGCCGAGCCCGAGGTTGTCGGCCTTGGTCAGCGCGTGCAAGCGGCTCAACGCATCGGGAAAGCGCAGCAGCCCGACCGTGCCGGCGAGAAAAAAGAAGGCGCCCGCCGAGACTGCGAGGATCGTCAGGCCGTCGAGCACGAGGCTCATGCCCCGTCCCTGGCGAAAGCCGCCGCGACGAAGGCCGCCAGCAGCGCCAGGACCAGTGCCACATCGACCGCGGCGGGCATTTTCATTGCGCCGGCCAGCAGCAAGAGTGCCGCGATGCCGCCGGTGCCGAGCAGCTGTGCGGCCATGATCCGGTCGGCGTCCCCCGGCCCGCGCAGGATGCGGACCAGCCCTAGCGCCACCGTCGCCAACACGAACGCCGCGGCGGCGAGCAGAAACTCAGCCACCGCCGATTACCTGAACGAACAATGCCTCTTCCGCGGCGAGCTGCGCCGCCACCGGCTGCCCGACATCGAGGCAGTGGATCAAGAGGCCGCCGCTCGCGTCCGTCCCGACCGGCACCGTACCCGGCAGCAGGCTCATCAAGCTGGCAAAGGCATTGCGCGCCGATCCCTCGGGAAGGCCCACGGGGTAGACCACGAAGCCGGGGCGCAGCGGCAGCCGGGGGTCGAGCGCCCGCCGTGCCACATCGGTTCCAGCGACCACGGACTGGCACAGGAAGCGCAGCACGAGCCGAACGAGGGCAGCGGGCCGCAGGCGCGCGGTACCCGGCGGCAGCAGACGCAGGCTAGCCCAGGTCGCCGCCACGGCCGCCATGATCCCGGCCGGCGCACTCGCCGGGTCGGCGCTGGAGAGCATCACCCAAAGCAGGAGAAACCCGACCGCGCGAACCGCCGCAGGCGCCAGCAGGCCGGCCATCAGGCGCCGTCGGCCGCCTGATCGGCGGCCACCGGCGAGGCCGTCCGGCGGCGCTCGAACCAGGTCACGTAAAGGGTCGGGAGAAAGACAAGGGTCAACAGCGAGGCGACCAGGAGGCCGCCCATGATGGCGAAGGCCATCGCCCCCCAGAACACGGTCGGCGCGATCGGGATCAGTCCGAGCACGGTCGAGGAGGCGGTCAGCATGATCGGCCGGAAGCGCGAGGCCGACGCCTCGATCACCGCGTCGCGCACCTCTTTGCCGGCGCGCCGCTCGCCTTCGATCTGCTCGATCAGGATGACCGCGTTTTTGGCGATCATCCCGACGAGGGCGAGGACGCCGAGGATCGCGACAAAACCCAAGGGCTGGCCCGACACCAGGAGCGCGAGTACCACCCCGATCAGCCCCAGCGGCACGACGCTCAGCACGATAGCCAGCCGCTGAAAGCTCCTCAGCTGGAACATCAGCACGGTCAGCACGATCAACAGCATATACGGCACGACGGCAAAGACCGAGGCCTGGGAGGCGGCACTCTCCTCGGCAATGCCGCCGAGCTCGATCCGGTAGCCGGCCGGAAGCCGCACCGAAAGTGCGTCGATCGCCGGCTTGATCTCGGCGATCACGGCATCCGGCAGCACGCCGGGGGCCACGTCGGCCTGCACGGTCAGCACCGGCTCCCGGTCGCGCCGCCAGACCAGCGGATATTCCTGCGTGTAGTCGAAGGTCGCGATCTGGTTCAACGGCACGCTGCGCCCGCTCGGCAGCGGCAGCTGCAAGGTGCGCAAGGTTTCGACCGAAAGGATCTGCCCGCCGGCCTGCCGGGCGACAACATTGACGAGGTAGATGTCGTCACGGATCTGGGTGACGGTGGTGCCGGATATGGTGGTGTTAAGCACGGTCGCGACCGCGGCCGAGCTCAAGCCCAGGCGCCGCGCCTCGTCCTGGTCGATCTTGACCCGTAGCTGCCGCTGCGGCTCCATCCACTCGTAGTTGATCCGGCGGGCGTCGGGCGAGGCAGCGATCGCCTGCGCCAGCTCCATCGCGATGTCGCGAAGCCGTTCGAGATCGGGGCCCAGCACGCGGTATTGCAGCGGCCAACCGACTGGCGGGCCGAGCTCAAGCGGGTAGACGCGGGCAACCACGCTCGGGAACTCATCGGCCAAGAGCTTTTCCAACTCCGGCTGCAGCCGTTTGCGCTCGGCGAGGCTCTTGGTGACGACCACCACCTGACCGAAGAACGGGTTCGCCAGCTGCACGTTCAGCGGCAGATAGAAGCGCGGGGCGCCGCGGCCGACATAGCTCGAAAAATGGTCGATGCCCTTGTCCCCGAGCAGATGCTGCTCGAAGCGCTCGACGGCGCTCTCGGTGGCGTGGATCGAAGCGTTTTGCGGCAGGTCGAAATCGACCAAGAGCTCGACCCGGTCGGAGGGCGGGAAGAACTGCCGCGGTACGATCCCGAGCCCCGCGACCGCAAGCGCGAAGGCGCCGAGGGTCACCGCGAAGGTCACCCATCGCCCGCGGATCGCCATGCCGAGAAATCCGCGGTAACCGTTCAGCACCCGGCTAGGCTTGGCGTCCTGCCCCGATTTTGGCGGTTTCAGCAGAATCGTGCCGAGCAACGGCGCAAAAATCACCGCGACGAACCACGACGCGATCAGCGAAATCGCGACCACCGCAAAGATCGAGAAGGTGTATTCGCCGGCTGAGCTCTGCGCGAAGCCGATCGGCACAAACCCGGCGATCGTCACCAAGGTGCCCGACAGCATCGCGAAGGCTAGCGCCTTATAGGCGTAGACCGCCGCCGTCTCCATCGGGTCGCCGGCGGCGAGGCGGCGGGTCATCGCGTCGATCGTGGTCATCGCGTCGTCGACCAGCAAGGTCAGCGCGATGATCAGCGCACCCAATGAGATGCGCTGTAGGTCGATCCCGACCACCGACATCACCGGAAAGACGATCGCCAGGGTCAGTGGGATGGCGATCGCCACGACCGAGCCGGCGCGCACCCCGAGTGCGATAAAGCTGACCGCCAGCACAATCAGGATCGCCTGCCACAGCGAGCTCGTAAAGTCGGTGAT
Organism: uncultured Alphaproteobacteria bacterium; assembly: GCA_963781215.1. Lineage (GTDB taxonomy): Bacteria > Pseudomonadota > Alphaproteobacteria > ATCC43930 > CGMCC-115725 > AP-15. The sequence goes on along the minus strand of CAWAFE010000042.1, from coordinate 37,844 downwards.
CGCGTGGTCGACGATGTGGGCCTGGTCGGCGACCAGGGTCGGCTGGATCCCGACCGGCAGATCGGCGGTGATCCGGCGCATCTCGGCCTGAAGGTTTCGCCCCAGCGCCAGAATGTCGCCGCCCTCGCGCATCGCGATGGCGAGCCCGATCGCCGGCCTGCCGTTGACCCGGAACATCGGCTGCGGCGGGTCGGCGAAGCCGCGATGGATCTCGGCGACATCGCGCAGCCGCAAAATCCGGCCCCCGGCCGAGAAATTCACATTGAGCAAATCCTGCTCGGAGGCGAAGGCGCCGGAGACCTGCAGCGAGATCGTCTCGTCGCCGGTGCGCAGCACACCAGACGGGCGCACGATGTTCTGCGCCTGGAGGGCGGCGACCAACGTGCTCGGATCGACGCCGAGGCCGGCCAGCTTGTCGATCGAGAAGTCGACGAAGATGACCTCGTCTTGGGTGCCGAGCACGTCGATCTGCGACACGTCCGGCACGTGCAACAGCTGCGAGCGGATGTTCTCGACGTAATCGCGCAACTCGCGAAAGGTGAACCCGTCGGCGGTAAAGCCGTAGATCGTGCCGAAGGTATCGCCGAACTCGTCGTTGAAGAACGGGCCGACGATGCCCTGCGGCAAGGTATGGCGGATATCGCCGATCTTCTTGCGCACCTGGTACCAGGTGTCTTCCACCGCGCCTCCGTGCGCGCTGCCGACCAGGTCGACAAAGATCACCGTCCGCCCGGCGTTGGTGAAGCTGCGCAGCACGTCGAGGTTCGGCACCTCCTGGAGCGTGCGTTCCAGCCGCTCGGTCACCTGCAGCAAGGTCTCGTCGAGAGTGGCGCCCGGCCACTGCGCCTGCACCACCATCGTGCGGATCGTAAAGACCGGATCCTCTGCCCGGCCGAGCTTGATGAAGGTCAGCGCTCCGGCCACCGCGAGCAGGATCATCAAGTAAATGACGACCGAGCGGTTGCGGATCGACCACTCGGAAAGATTGAAGCCGCTCACGACGCGGCGCCGAGCAGCCTGACCTTTTCGCCCGGCCGCAGCGCCTGCACGCCGGCGGTCACCACGACATCGCCGGGCTCCAGGCCCTGGGCGACGATGACCCGCGCGAGGTCGAAGCGCTCGACATCGATCGGGTGCAGGGAAACGGTGCTGGCCTTGGCATCGACGATCCAGACCGCGGGCTGGCCCTGCGCGCGGGTCAGCGCCGAAGCCGGGATCGAGATCGCGGCCGCGCCTTCGAGCCGGATCTTGCCGACCACCGTCGAGCCGAGCCGCATCGCCTCCGGCGGATCGTCGAGGCCGACCCGGACCCGAAACGTCCGTGTCACCGGGTCGGCTTGCGGCGCTACTTCGCGCACCCGGCCGCTGGCCCGGACCGACGCGTCGCTGGCCAGGGTCACCGCGACGAGCGGATCGTAGGGCGCGTTCTGGATGAGTCGGGCCGGAACGTCGAAGACGGCGTCGCGGCCTCCTTCGCGCGCCAGCTGCACGACCATCCGCCCCGGCGCCACGACCTCGCCTGGCTCGGCGCCGACCGCGGTAACGTGGCCGGGGGCGTCGGCGACCAGCTCGGTGTAGGATAGGTTGTCCTCGGCCACCGCCTCCTGCGCGCGGGCCGAGTCGACCTGCGCCTGTGCGGCCTGAAAGGCCTGCAATGCCTGGTCGTGGCGCACCCGGGTGGTCCATCCGCCGCGCAGCAACTCGTCCTGTCGGTTGAAATCGTTGCGATTCTTGGTCAGCAGGCTCATCGCGGTGGCAAGATTGGCGCGGGCGGTGCGCAGCGCGTTCTGTGCCGGCTCCGCCTCGAGCCGGGCGACCACCTGACCTGACTTTACCCGGTCGCCGATATTCACCGAGCGGGCGATCATCCGACCGCCAACGCGGAAGGAAAGGTTGACCTCGGTCTCGGCCTCGATCTGGCCGGTCAGCGAGACCGCCTCGCTCGCCTCCTGGCGCTCGACCGTGACGACGCGCACCGGGCGCGCCTGCTGCGCTGTCGGTTGCTCTGCCGGCTTGCATGAAGCCAGCACGATCGCGATCGTGGGCAGCGTCAGAAAAAAAAGAAGGGGCCCGCGATCTTTCACTTGGAAATCTCCCCAGGGCTCTCTTAGCGCCCGTTACGACCTGCCGACGTGCTCGGCTCTAGGAAAGCTTCAAGCGACCGACGGGGCGGGTTTGGCGGCGCCGGCCAGCGCCGCACGCAATTGCTCCTCCTTGGTTTCGTCGAACGAGGTGCGGATCACCGTGCCGCCCTCGCCCTGTAAGGCCGCCAGCACCTTGTCGGTGGTCATCTTGCGGATCAAGAGAAAGAGCGCCGCATTGCCGGATTGCAGGCTTTGTGCGGCATCCTTCATGAACTTGTCGTTGATGCCGACATCGGAAAGAGCACCGCCGAGGGCGCCCGAGGCGGCGCCGATAGCCGCGCCGGCCAACGGCATCAAGAAGATCAGGCCGATCAACCCGCCCCAGAACGTCCCGGAAAGGGCGCCGGCCGCCGTCGGGTGGAACAGCTGATTGAGCTTGACCTTGCCGTCGGGCTGCTTGACCGCGATCACCGCATCGCCGAGCTCGATCAGGTATTCCTTTTGCATGTCGATCAGCTTCTGGCGGACCTCTTCCGCCTTCGCCTCGGACGGGAACGCGATTTCAACGAGGTCGGCCATTGTCTTTGCCTCATGACGCATGGGAAAGTGAGCGTATGTTAGCCGACCCGCTCGGCCCGGTCATCGGTTTCGGGATGGTGTCGACCCTGGCTCTGCTATCGTGCCCCTATGACTCTCCTCGGCGCGCGGCGAAATTTTTCGGCACCTCTCTTCCTCGGCTTGACGGCGGCGTCGCTCGCTGCGTTGCTGTTGCTGCCGCCGATCCCGCAGGACCAAGACTATCACCAATTCGCCGACCAGCGGACCCTGCTCGGTATCCCGAACTTCTGGAACGTCGTCTCTAACATCCCGTTCATCGCCGTCGGCGCCGCCGGGCTGTGGCGGTTTCGCGGCGCGGCGGCGCCGATCGTGCTGTTTCTCGGCTTTCTACTGACCGGGATCGGCTCGTCCTACTATCACTGGGATCCCAATGACCGCACCCTATTCTGGGACCGGCTGCCGATGACGCTCGCCTTCGCCGCGATCCTGGCGCTTGCGGTCGAGGAGCGGGTGAGCCCCAGATTGGGGGCCATGCTGCTGTGGCCGTTGCTGGCAATGGGCTTGTTTAGCCTGTTGCTGTGGCGCTGGACCGACGATCTGCGGCTCTATTTCTGGATGCAGTTCTTTCCCGGACTTGCCCTGCTGCTGCTGTTCTTGCTCTATCCGGCGAAATACACTGGCACCTGCTATTGGATCATCGCCGGGGCACTCTATGCGCTTGCGAAGGTTTTCGAATTCACCGACCACGCGATTTATTCGTTCGGATCGATCGTCAGCGGCCATACGCTGAAGCACCTCGCGGCTGCAGCCGCGTGCTTTGCGATCCTGCGCTACTTTCAGACCCGCCGGCCGATCGACGGCTGAGTATGAGCTATCTGGCCGTCGTCCCGTTCGGCTGGCCTTCGAGGGCCGCGACCCGATCCAGCATCGAGTCGACCTCCGCGCGTTGCGCCTTGATATAATCGTAATAGAGACGCTCCACCCGGCGGTAAGGCGAGCCGCGCACGCTCGCCATCGTATCGCGCCGCTCGTCGTGGCTGGCCAACGCTTTGGCGTATTTCTCCTTGAAATAGTGCAGGTTCGCGTCGAGGTCGATGAACCGCCGATCGGACAAGAGATCGATCGCCCGCTGCGTCTTGCCCATCCGGAAAGGTGATTGCAGCGTGAACAGCCGAAAATTCGTGTCGTAGAGGTCGTTGGGCTGGTGCACTGGCAGTGTCTTGACCAGCGCGCCCGGCTGTGTCGGCAGCCAGTGAAACTCATGGAATGCGTCGCGCTGCGGCCCGTCGTCCTGAATTTTCCGGTAATCGACGAGATCTCCTTGGGTTCCGAGTTCCGCCAAATTCACAAACTCGTTCGCGGGTACGGCGAGGTTGAACAATTGGCGCAGCTTCACCGCCTGCACCGATAATGGCGACCAGATGTTCGCCGCCGCCAGGGCGTTGCGCAAGGTATGGACGCAATTGTCGGCCCATACGCTCCAATTGTAGTCGGCGTCGCCCTCGGCATATTCGCGGTTCTTGTCGTTGAGGAAGGCGACGACCTGGTCCACCATCGGTCCGGTCACCGGCAGACGCGCGCAAAAGGCCGAGCGCGCGAATCGCAGCGCCAGATCGGTGCCAATGCCCTCCTGCGCGATGAAGTCCTCGAGGCTCGATCCCGGCTGCGAGCCGGGGTAGTCCTGAAACGCGACACCCTTGTAAATGCCCTCCTCCACCGCGTCGCGCACGGTCGTGTCGAATTGCGTCTGGGTCAGGCGCTCGCCGTCTTTCAGATTGCCCTCGTAAAAGAGCTCGTAACCCGGGACCGCCACCCAGTTGACGTTGCGAAACCAGCGGCCGACGCTGATCCCGGCGCCGTGCTCGGGGTCGTCGAGTCGGGACGCGACCGCATGGCATCGGCGCAGTTGAGGAAACGGCGCATCCTCGTCCTTGCAGGCGCCCTTGATGTACATGACCGCGTGGCCCGCGACCCCGCCCTCGCCCTTGATCTTGGAGCGGAACTGGCTCGTCGCGCAGAGCTCCACGTAATACGGAAAGAGCTGTTCGTAGACCGGGTCGGGCCGACGCTCGACGATAATGTGGTCGGGCTTGAGCATAAACCGCGCGAGCACGCCGTCACCGCCCCACCAGGCGAGCAGGATCGCGACGGCTGCGAGCACCGCCCCGACCGCCGCCAGCCAGCGAACGAGCCGCCGCCGCGCTCGCGCCGGAGTCACGCCGGGCGCCATCGACCGAGATCGGTGCGGCGAAGACGAATTTTCATCACCTCATCCCTCGACGCGCCAAGCGGCAGTTGAACCCCGTTTCATGCTCCCTCTCGGATCACCGAAGGGCTGAGCATACGGCCTGGACAACCCGCCCGCAGCCCTCGCATGAGGGCGGATCTCGTCAGCCGTTGTCGGCGGACTTCACCGGCGTTCAAATCGTAACCCGGGCGCCTATTCGAGCGCCTTGACGATTTCCTCGCACATCTTCTTGGCGTCGCCGAACAGCATCATCGTGTTGTTGCGGTAGAACAGTTCGTTCTCGACGCCGGCATAGCCCGAGGCCATCGAGCGCTTGACAAAGAGCACCGTCTTGGCGCGCTCCACATCGAGGATCGGCATGCCGTAGATTGGCGAGGCGTGATCGGTCTTGGCCGCCGGGTTGGTCACGTCGTTGGCGCCGATGACAAAGGCGACATCGGTCGAGGCGAAATCGTGGTTGATCTCATCGAGCTCGAAGACCTCGTCATAGGGGACATTGGCCTCGGCCAGGAGCACGTTCATATGCCCCGGCATGCGCCCGGCGACCGGGTGGATCGCATAGCGCACGCTCACCCCTTCCTTGGTCAACACGTCGGCCAACTCGCGCAACGCGTGCTGGGCCTGCGCCACCGCCATGCCGTAGCCCGGCACGATGATGACCGAGCCCGCGTTCTTCAGGATGAAAGCGGCGTCGTCGGCGCCGCCCGACCTGACCGAGCGGTCGCCGGCGCCGGCCCCAGCGGCGGCCGCGCCGCCCTCGGTGCCAAAGCCGCCGAGGATCACGTTGACGATCGAGCGGTTCATCCCCTTGCACATGATGTAGCTGAGGATCGCGCCCGAGGAGCCGACCAGCGCGCCGGTGATGATCAGGAGGCTGTTCGAGAGGGTGAAGCCGATGCCGCAGGCGGCCCAGCCCGAATACGAGTTCAGCATCGAGATCACGACCGGCATGTCGGCCCCGCCGATCGGCACGATCAGCAGAAACCCAAGCGCCAGCGACAGCAACAGCGTGAGCCAGAAAGCGGCGCCCGCCTCGGTCGCGACAAAGACGACGATCAGCACGACAAGGAGGGCGCCGAGTGCCGCGTTCAGCAAATGCTGGCCCTTGAAGGTCAGCGGCCGGCCGGTGACGAGGCCTTGCAATTTGGCGAAGGCGACAATCGAGCCGGTAAAAGTGACGGCGCCGATGGCCATGCCGATAGCCATCTCGACGAGGCTGGCACCATGAATCTGGCCGCGCACGCCGATGCCGTAGGCCTCGGGGGCGCTGAAAGCGGCGGCGGCGACGCAGACCGCGGCGAGGCCGACCAGGCTGTGGAACGCCGCCACCAGCTGCGGCAAGGCCGTCATCTGGATCCTGAGCGCGATCCAGGTGCCGATCGCCCCGCCAATCAGGATGCCGAGGGCGATCAGCCACCAGCTGACCACCTGCGGCGTCGCCAGGGTGGTGGCGACCGCGATCACCATGCCGGCGATGCCGTAGAAATTGCCCGCCCGCGCCGTCTGCGGCGAGGACAGGCCGCGCAATGCCAGGATGAAGCAGACGGACGCGATCAGATAGAAGAACGCCGACAGATGCTCGCCCACCGCCGCCCCGCTACTTTTTTCTCTGGAACATCTGCAGCATGCGCTGGGTGACGATAAAGCCGCCGAAGATGTTGACCGCGGCGAGGGTCACGGCGACGAACCCCATGATCTTGGCAAAGCTTAGACCCAGCGGGCCGGCCGCGATCAGCGCGCCGACGATGATGACGCTCGAAATTGCGTTGGTGACGCTCATTAGCGGCGAATGTAATGCCGGCGTCACCCGCCAGACCACATGGTAGCCGACGAACACCGCCAGCACGAAGACGGTCAGCTCGAAGACAAAAGGGGTGCCGCCGCCAGCGGTGGCTTGCTGCGTCTGCAGCGCCAGCTGCTGGGCCAGCGCGTCGAGGCCGTGGGCGAGCCTCCCGGCGTCGCCGGCGAGCCCCCCAGCGCGTTCCGCCAAGGCGGCGGGATCTGCCATGTTCGATTGTCTCCGTCAGCGGTGCGGGACAGCGGCGTCGGCCGCTTCCGACGGCGCCAGGGCCGGGTTCACCACCGCGCCGTCCCGGGTCAGCAGCGTCGCCTTGATGATCTCGTCGGTGGTGTCGATCTTGAGCTGCCCCTCCGGGTCGATCAGCAACGCCAGGAAGGAGAAGAGATTGCGGGCGTAGAGCTGGCTCGCGTCGACCGCGATGCGCGACGGCATGTTAACGTGGCCGATGATCTTGACCCCGTTGGCGGTGGTAACGACCTCGCCTGGCCGGCTGCCCTCGACATTGCCGCCGGATTCGACAGCGAGATCGACGACCACCGATCCGGGCGCCAGCTCGGCGACCATCGCCTCGGTCAGCAATACCGGGGCCTTGCGCCCGGGGATCAGCGCGGTGCAGATCACCACGTCGGTCCGCCGCAGCGCCTCGGCGATCTTGTCGCGCTGCCGGCGCTGATAATCCTCGCCCATCTCGCGGGCATAGCCGGCAGCGGTCTCGGCCGAGCCCGCCGCCGCCTCGTCGACGGTGATGAAGTTGGCGCCGAGGCTCTCGACCTGTTCCTTGGCGGCGGCCCGGACATCGGTCGCCGAAACGATCGCGCCCAATCGACGCGCAGTGGCGATCGCCTGCAGCCCCGCCACCCCCGCGCCCATGACCAGCACCCGCGCCGCCTTGATCGTCCCGGCCGCGGTCATCATCATCGGGAAGGCGCGACCGAACTCCTCGGCGGCCTCGAGCGCCGCCTTGTAGCCGGCGAGGTTCGCCTGCGAGGACAAGACATCCATCGTCTGCGCACGGGTGATGCGCGGCAACAGCTCCATGGCGAAGGCGGCGATCCCGGCGCGGGCATACGCCTCGACCGCCTCGGGATGGCGCAACGGTTGTAAGAGGCCGATCAGCACGGCCCCGGATTTCAGGGAGCTGAGCTCGTCGGGCCCCTCTTCATCGCCGATCATCGGCCGCTGCACCTTGAGCACGATATCGGCATCGGCGAGCGCCGCCACGGCATCCGGCGCGATCGACGCGCCGGCCGCCTCATAGGCCGCATCGGCAAACGCGGCGCCGGCTCCGGCGCCGCTTTCGGCGATCACCTCCAGCCCCAAGCCGGCCATCCGTTTGACAGTGTCCGGCGAGGCCGCCACGCGGCGTTCGTATGCCCGCCTCTCCTTGACGACGGCGACCTTCATCGAGCTGCTATTCCTGACTGGGCGGACCGACAAGCGGCGCGCACAATGCCGCGACGCCGGCACTTTGGGAAGAGCCAACCCGCCCGATTACAGAAAGGTCGGCGAGATCATCTCGCTTTCACCTTGTTTTGCGTACGTGCTAGGTTGACGGTGGAAATAGATCGGGTGTCTGAAAGCCGCCCGGGCCCTGAAGCTGTAACGGCCGCGTATTATCCTTGGGTGGGGCGGCGCCGGGAATAAATTGGCAGGAGGTCCGTTGTCGCTACGTCAGCAACTGGCGGGATCGCCGCTACATCTGGTTTCGGATGGCGCTCCGGCGCGCGACTGCTTTGCGGATCAGCTGATCGCGTTGCTGCCGCGGTTGCGGCGGTTCGCGCGGGGCCTCACCGGGTCGGCCGTAGACGCCGACGATCTCGTCCAGGCCGCCAGCGAGCGGGCGCTCGCCCGCCGGCACCAGTTTCAGGAGGGCACGCGTTTCGACAGCTGGATGTTCCGCATCGTTCAGACGATCTGGATCGACCAGATCCGGGCGCGCGACGTGCGCAAGGAGGATGGCGATATCGGCGAGGAACGACTGGGCTCGGACGAGCCGGTGCGGCGCGTCGAGGCGCGCCTCGCCCTGGCCGAGGTTCGGCGGGCGGTTGAGCGGCTGCCGCCCGACCAGCGAACAGCGCTGCTGCTCGTGACGGTGGACGGCCTCAGCTACAAGGAGGCTGCGGAGGTTGTGGGGGTGCCGGTCGGCACCATCATGAGCCGGCTCGCACGGGCGCGGATCGCGTTGCAGGCCCAGCTCGAAGCGGGTGGCGGGTTGCGCAGGAGTGGTGCGGATGCAGCAGCGCAGTGACGACTGTCTCCTCGCCTATCTCGACGGCGAGCTCGACGCAGCGGCCCGGCGCGAGGTCGAGGCGTGGCTCGACAACGATCCCGCCGCCGCGGAAAGGCTGGCGGCGCTCACCCAGTCGGTCAATCTAGTGCGGCTCGCCTTTGACGAGGTCATGCACGAGCCGGTGCCCGAGCGGCTGATTGCCGCAGCCCGCGGCGAGACGGCTAAGGTGGAATCCGCACCGCAAATCTTGCCGTTCGAGCGCCGACAGGCCGGCGCGGGCGGCGCTCTTCCCAGGCGTTGGCGCACGGCCTTGCCGATCGCTGCCTCAATCGTCGGCCTGCTGGTCGGCGCGGGGGCAACCTATGTGGGCGTCGGCAAGCTCGCACCGGGCGATGGCAAGCCTCCCGGAGCCGATGCGGTCGCCGCCAACAATGTGTGGCTCGACAACGCTGCCGGGTATTTCAAGCTGTTCGTCAGTGCCGGCGACAACGCGCTGATCGATGTCCCGGCCACCGGGGACACCCGCGAGGCGCTGCAAAAGATCAGCCAGAGCCTGCCGCAGGAGGTGCGGCTGCCGGACCTGAAGCCGTGGGGCCTCAATTTCCGCGGCGCCCGGCTGGTGGTCGTCGAAGGGCGGCCGGCCGCACAGCTCGTCTATACCACCGACAACAAGGCGATCGGGCCGCTGACCCTGATCATCGGCTCGTCGAAGCAGCCCGATATTTCGCCGACCTTCGACCACCGGCAGGAGGTCAACCTGCTCTACTGGCGCCACCAGGGCCGCGCCTACGCGCTCGTCGGGCAGGCCGACATCGGCTATCTCTGGGGGATCGGAAACGACGTCGCCTGGCAGCTCGACGCCATCTGAGCCGGTTCGCCGCGGGCGTGGCGCCGGCGTAGGAATTTTCCTATAAGCAGGAGATGCGCGCCCGATTGGGGATGGCCTGATGCGGTTGCTGCTGATTGAAGACAATGAGCGCTTCGCGGCGCTGCTCAAGCGAGGGCTGACTTCGGCCGGGTTTGTCGTCGATGTGCTGCCGACGGCGGCGGAGGCAAGAGCGGCTCTGAGCGCGAACCGGTTCGAGATCGTTGTGCTCGATCTCGGGCTGCCCGACGCCGACGGGCTCGACATTCTGAACGACATGCGCCGGGAGCGGGATGCGACGCCGGTCTTGATCCTGACCGCCCGCGGCAGCCTGAAGGATCGGGTCAACGGGCTGGGCAGCGGTGCCGACGACTACCTCGTCAAGCCTTTTGCCCTCGAAGAGCTGGTCGCCCGCCTGCGCGCACTGCTGCGCCGGCCGGGCAATCTGCTCGGCGTCTCGCTGGAGCTCGGTAACGTCACCCTCGACACCGTGGCGCGTCAGGTTCTGGTCGGCGACGAGCCGATATTCTTTTCCCCGCGCGAGATCGCGGTGCTCGAGCATCTGCTGCGGCGCAGCGGCCGGGTGGTCGGCAAGACGCTGCTCGAAAACAATCTCTACGGCCTGTCGCAGGAGATCGGCTCGAATGCGGTCGAGGTTTACGTGCACCGGCTGCGCAAGCGGTTCGCCGAAGTCGGCGCCTCGGTCCAGATCCACACGCTGCGCGGCGTCGGGTATCTGATCGCCGAAAAAAGATGAAGGCTAGGTGATCCGGTTTCGCTCGGTCGTCTCGCGGATTGTCGCGCTTCACCTGCTGGCGATCCTCGGCACGTCGATCTGCATGCCGATCGCCCTCTACCTGATGCTGCATCATGCGGCCGACGAATTGCACAGCCGCGCCTTGCAGGACCAGGCGGGCGAGATCCGCAGCCACATTCTGATAGCGGACGGCGGCCTACGCGTATCGCTGCCGCAGCAGGCGGAGGAGCTCTATTCCGCGGGCTATGGGCGCTATTCCTATGCCGTGCTCGACGCGGACGGTCGCGTGCTAGCCTCGTCCTTCGCGGAAAAACGCGCGATCGTCCCGCCTTCGCGTCAACCAGAGCCGCTGCGTTACTTTTCCCAGAAGCACGAGGGCGTTGATATCTTCGGGGTCAGCGTCGAGGCCGATGTCGGCGGCCGGCCGGTCGTCATTCAAGTCGCCCAAGATCTCGCTCACCGCGACGTGCTGATCGACGATATCGTCGCGCAATTCTTCCCGCGTGTTGGTTGGGTTACCGCGCCGATCCTGCTGCTGCTGTTGATCATCGACGTCGTCATCTTTCGCCGCGCGGTCAAGCCGGTCATCGCCGCCTCGCGGCTGGCGGAGAAGATCGGACCGGCGCGCACCGAGCTGCGCTTGCCCGAGAAGAACATGCCCCAGGAGGTGTTGCCGCTGGTGCATGCCGTCAACCAGGCGCTCGATCGGCTCGAAGCCGGCTTTCGCGGGCAGCGCGAGTTTACCGCCGACGCAGCCCACGAGCTGCGCACGCCGCTGGCGATCCTGCGCACTCAGGTCGACATGATCGACGACCGCGAGCTTGCCGAGTTGCTGCGCAAGGATGTCGAAAACATGAGCCGGCTGGTGAACCAGCTGCTCGAGATCGCCGAGCTTGACACCTTTGTCATCGCCGGAGACGAAATCGCGGACCTCGGCGCGATCGCCGCCGAGGTCGCCGCCTTCATCGCACCGTTGGCATTGTCGCGGCAGCGGACCGTGGCGGTGAGCGGCGCCCACGGCAGGGTATTGGTGCGGGGCAATGGCGACGCGCTCGCCCGTGCGGTGCGCAATCTGGTCGAGAACGCGCTGGCGCACACGCCGCCCGGCACCTCGGTCGAGATCGAGGTGGATGCGGCCGGAGCGCTCCGGGTCATGGACCACGGACCGGGGGTGCCGATCGCCGAGCGCGACCAGATCTTTCGACGCTTCTGGCGCGGCGACCGCCGGCGCAGCGGCAGCGCCGGGCTCGGCCTCTCGATTGTCGCGCGCACCGCCGAGATGCACGACGCCACGGTCGGCGTCGGCGACCGGCCGGGCGGCGGCGCCGTCTTCACGATCCGATTCCCCGCCGTGCTGAAGCCGGCGGCGGAGGCCGCAGTAGCGCTCGAGACGGTCCACTGACCGGCTATCCTCGGGGGAACGGCGGAAGATTTCCTGGACCGTTACGTCTGCTTCGGGCAGTATCCCAGCGCTTCACACCGCGCGTCATTCTGCCGCACCGGGGTGTTCTCCGCTCCTATCCAGATGAGAGCCAATCCGCGCCGGCGCGGTCAAGGTGCGCAAGAAAGGCTGGACAATGGTTTCGATCGAATCGACCCCGGAAATGGCGGCCGCGGTCTACGCGACGATGGCGCGCAATCTTGCGGTGGTGCGCCGGCGATTGGGCAAGCCGCTTACTCTCTCGGACAAGATCTTGCTCGGGCACCTCGACGATCCGGAGCATCAGGAAATCGAGCCCGGCAAAAGCTACCTGCTGCTACGGCCCGACCGCGTGGTCTTTCAAGACGTGCTCGGCCAGACGGGCCTCCTCCAGTTCATGCAGACCAGACGCGCCAAAGTCGCTGTCGCGGCCACGATGCATTGCGACCATCTGATCCAAGCTCGCGTCGAGGGGGCGGCCGACCTGCGCGAGTCGCTGGCGGAAAACAAGGAGGTCTACGATTTCCTGCGGTCGGCGGCGGCGAAGTACGGGCTCGGCTTCTGGGGGCCGGGGGCCGGCATTATCCACCAGGTGGTGCTGGAGAATTACGCCTTTCCCGGCGAGCTGTTGATCGGCACGGATTCGCACACGCCCAACGCCGGCGGGCTCGGCGCCTGTGCCGTCGGGGTCGGCGGCGCCGATGCGGTCGAGGTCATCGCCGACCTGCCGTGGGAGGTGCTCTATCCCCGGCACATCGCCGTCCATCTGACCGGCCGGATGAGCGGCTGGACAGCGCCCAAGGACGTCATCCTTTACGTCGCCGGGAAGCTGACCGTGTCAGGCGCCACCAATGCGATCGTCGAGTATATCGGCCCCGGCGCGCGCACGATCAGCGCCACCGGCAAGGCCACGATCGCCAATATGGGGGCCGAGCTCGGCGCCACCACCTCACTCTTCCCGGCCGACGAGCACATGGCCCGGTATCTGCACGCGACCGGCAAGCCCGGCCTGGTGCCGCTCTTTCAACAGCACATGGAGCTCCTGGAGCCGGACAAGGAGGTCGAGGCCGATCCCGCAAAATATTACGACACCGTCGTCGAGCTCGACCTCTCCAAGCTTGAGCCCTATATGGTCGGCCCGCATTCGCCCGATCGAGCGCGCCCGATCTCGATGCTTGCCGCCGAGGTGGCCGACCCGAAGAACGAGTTTATCGACCAGATCTCGACTGCGCTGATCGGCAGCTGCACCAATTCCTCTTACGAAGATATGAGTCGCGCGGCCGAAGTCGCCGAGCAGGCTAAGGCGCGCGGCATCAAGGCGGTGGTTCCGTTCCTGGTCACGCCAGGCTCGGAGCAGGTGCGCGCGACGATCGAGCGCGACGGCCAGATGCAGTCATTGAAGGACATCGGTGGTACCGTGCTGGCCAACGCCTGCGGCCCCTGCATCGGCCAGTGGCGCCGGGCGGCGTCGGAAAGTGCGGTTCCGAACACGATCGTCACCTCGTACAACCGCAACTTCCCGCGCCGCAACGACGGCCAGCCGACGACGATGAACTTTATCGGCAGCCCCGAGATCGTGACCGCGATGGCCTTTTCCGGCCGGTTGTCGTTCAACCCGATGACCGACGAGCTGGAGGGCGCTGACGGCAGGCCGTTCCGCTTTGAGCCGCCGAAGCCCGCGCCCGAGGTGCCGGCGCACGGCTTCGACCCGGGGCAAGCCACCTATATCGCCCCGCCCGAGGACGGCAGCGCCATCCAGCTCGCGGTCGACCCGCACAGCGAGCGGCTGCAATTGATGGAGCCCTGGCCCGCCTGGGACGGCCGGGATTTTCTCGACATGCCGGTGCTGATCAAGACCAAGGGCAAGACCACGACCGACCACATTTCCCCGGCCGGCCCGTGGCTGCGCTACCGCGGCCATCTCGACAAGTTCAGCGACAACATGTTCATGGGCGCGATCAATGCCTTCAACGGCGAGGCCGGGACCGGCGTCAACGTGCTGACCGGCGAAAAGGGCGCGTCGGTTTCCAAGATCGCGCGCGCCTACAAGGCGCAAGGGGTCAAATGGGTCGCGGTCGGCGACGACAATTACGGCGAAGGCAGCAGCCGCGAGCACGCGGCACTGTCGCCGCGGCTGTTGGGGGGTGCCGCGGTCGTCGCCCGCAGCTTTGCCCGCATCCACGAATCCAACCTCAAGAAGCAGGGCCTGCTGGCGCTGACCTTCCAGAGCCCGGCCGATTACGACCGCATCCGCGTCGACGATCGGCTGAGCCTTGTCGGGCTGGCCGAGATGGCGGCGGGTCGGCCGGTCGAATGCCGCATCAAGCACGCCGACGGTTCGAGCGAGACCTTGCAGCTCAACCACACCTTCAGCACCTCGCAGCTCGAGTGGTTCCGCAAGGGCTCGGCGCTAAACCTGTTCCACCACTGACGAGAGGTAGCGGCGGCGGCGCGCCCGTGCTAGCATCGTCGCCGCGATGCGACAGGGAAGTCCGGTGAAAGACCGGCGCTGCCCCCGCAACTGTTAGCGGCGAGCGCGCGGCAAACGCCACTGGCTCGGGCGAAGGCCCGGCCGGGAAGGCGCCGCGGGCGACGACCCCGAGCCAGGAGACCTCCGCATCGCTGAGACCGGGACGATTCCTCGGGCGGAGGAGGAGCCTTTGTCGCTGTCGAGCGTGGATCGCGCATCCATCGGGCTTCCCCCGGTGACATTGGTGTTGGGCGGCGCGCGTTCCGGCAAGAGCCGCTGGGCCGAAACACTGGTCGAAAACGCCGCTGTCTGCGGCACCTATTGCGCGACGGCGGAAGCCCGCGATCCCGAGATGGCCCTGCGCATCGGCCAGCATCGCGCCCGCCGCGCGCCGTTCTGGCGGACCATCGAGGAGCCTCTGGCGCTGGCCTCGGTCATCGCCGCCGAGGCGGCGCGTGACCGGCCGTTGCTGATCGATTGCCTGACCCTGTGGCTCTCCAACCTGCTGCTCGCTGATAAGCCCGTCGACGAGGAGGCCGAGGCGTTGTACGCGGCATTGCGGCTGACGGCGGGCCCGGTCGTGCTGGTCGCCAACGAGGTCGGCATGGGCCTCGTGCCCGAGACGCCGCTCGGCCGCCGGTTCCGTGACGACGCAGGGCGTCTCAATCAAAAGGTCGCGGCCCTCGCCGATCGCGTCGTCTTTATCGCCGCCGGCCTGCCGCTGGTGCTGAAGGGATGGCCCTCGGCCGGTGCCGGCCCCCACCCTCCAGCTGCCGCGGGTCCCTCCCTCCCTCGTGGACATGGGGGAGGGCAGGGGTGGGGGCCGGCACGGACGGAGGGGCGCTAAACCATGCGCCGCGTCCCGGCGACGGTGATCACCGGCTTTCTCGGCGCCGGCAAAACGAGCCTCGTGCGCCATCTGTTGGCGCGGGCGGATGGGCGCCGGCTGGCTGTCGTCGTCAACGAGTTCGGAGAGCTCGGCATCGACCGCGAGCTGCTGTTGGGCTGCGGCGACGCCGGCTGCGGCGAGGAGGACATCGTCGAGCTCGCCAATGGCTGTCTCTGCTGCACCGTCGCCGAGGATTTTCTGCCGACCCTGACAATGCTTCTCGACCGCGCGGAGCCGCCCGAGCACATCCTGATAGAGACCTCGGGGCTGGCGTTGCCAAAGCCGCTGGTGCAGGCCTTTGCCTGGCCCGAGATCCGCACCCGAACGACCGTCGACGGCGTGCTGACGGTGATCGACGCCAGTGCCGTCGCTGCCGGCCGCTTTGCCGACGACCCGGAAGCCGTGGCGAAGGAGCGCGCGGCCGACCCGGCGCTGGCGCATGACAACCCGCTCGACGAAGTCTTCAGCGACCAGCTCGCCTGCGCGGATCTCGCCATTCTGAACAAGACCGATCTGATCGAGCCGGCGCGCCTCGGTGTGTTGCGTCGCGAAATCGAAGACCGGCTGCGCCCGGGGATCAAGCTCGTGGCCGCCCGCGACGGCATGGTGCCGCCGGCGGTGGCGCTCGGTCTCGCCGTCGCGGCCGAGGACGACCTCGCCGCCCGCCCCTCGCTGCACGATCTCGCCGCCGGGCACGACCACGACGATTTCGACAGCTTTGTCGTGACGCGCGGCGCGGTGCGGGAGAGCGACGCGTTCCTGCCGCAGCTGCGGGCCGTCATCGCTCAGCACGACGTGCTCCGCGTCAAAGGCTTTGTCGATGTGCCGGGCCGCGACCGGCGCCAGGTCGTGCAGGCGGTCGGCGACCGGGTGCAGCAGCATTTCGACCGGCCCTGGGCCCGCGGCGAAGGGCGCCGCACGCGGCTCGTCGTGATCGGCAGGAAGGGCATCGACCGTGCCGCAATCGCGGCGGCTCTCGGGGCGGTAGAGGCCTGAATGCACCTTCTCGCCGCCATGCCGGGAACGATCGCCGACGGTTTTGCCGCGGTCGATCTCGGCCAGACGCGAGGCGACATTGTGTTGTTGTCGAGCGCCGACACCGAATTGGCCATGCTCGCGGCGGCCCAGGCGCGGCGCCGGGCGCAGGACCCGGCGACCCCTTCGCTGCGGCTCGCTCCGATCCTCCGGCTCGGCCACAATTATTCAGTCGATCTCTACATCGAAACGGTTGCCGGCGCCCACCTCGTGATTGCCCGGGTGCTCGGCGGCAGCGCCTATTGGCCTTACGGGGTCGAGCGCCTGGTCGAAACCTGCCATACGCGCGGCATCCCGCTGGCGCTCCTGCCCGGCGACGACAAGCCCGACCCGGAGCTAGCGCGGCTCTCGACGCTCCCGGTCGACGACGCGAGGCGGCTGTGGCGCTATCTCGCCGAGGGCGGCCCGGCCAATGCCGAGAATTTCCTGCGTTGCGCTGGATCGCTGATCGGGCACGAGGCGGCGTGGGGGGAGCCCGCTTCGTTATTGCGCGCGGGGCTCTACTGGCCCGATCGCGCCCTGCCGAGCCTCGACGATATCGCCGGAGAATGGCAGGGCGCGGGCGGCATCGTGCCGATCGTGTTCTATCGGGCGCTGGTCCAATCGGGCAACACGGCGCCGGTCGACGCACTGGTGCGCGCGCTCGCGGCACGGCGGCTGCGGCCGTTGCCGGTGTTCCTCCACAGCCTGAAGGACGGCGAGGCTGCCGCCCTGCTCAGCGCGGTCTTCGCCGCGGCACCGCCCGCGGTGATCCTCAACACGACCGGGTTCTCGGTCGGCGCTGGCGACGATCCGCTGGCGGCGGCGGACTGCCCGGTCTTGCAGGTGGTCTTCGCTGGCGGCGATGAGGAGGGCTGGCGCGCTGGGACCCGCGGACTGGGCCCGCGCGACCTGGTGATGAACGTGGCGCTGCCCGAGATCGACGGCCGTATTCTCTCTCGCGCAGTATCGTTCAAAGCGCCGCTCGGCCGCGACCCGGAGACCGAGGCGGATCTGGTCGGCTATCAGCCGGTCGCGGACCGGATCGCCTTTGTCGCCGATCTCGCGCGCAATTGGGCGGGGTTGCGCGAGCGGGCGCCGGCAGAGCGCCGCATCGCCGTGATCCTCGCCAACTACCCCAACCGCGATGGCCGCATCGGCAACGGCGTCGGCCTCGACACGCCGGAATTGGCGGTGGCGATGCTGCGAGCCCTGGCCGATGCCGGCTACCGCGTCGCCGACATCCCCGCGGACGGTGCGGAACTGATCGAGAGGCTGCTGAGCGGCCCAACCAACGCCGATCCGGGAGCGGAGGCCGAGGAGTTGCTGTCCTTTGCCGAATATTCGGCCTTTTTCGCGAGCCTGCCGCCGGCGTTGCAGCAGGCGATCGCCACGCGCTGGGGTGCCGCCGAGCGCGACCCGTTCTTTCGGCCGGGGCGGCTCGATTGCGGGCGCTTTGCGATCCCGGGGTTTCGCGCCGGCAATGTCGCGGTGCTGATCCAGCCGGCGCGCGGCTACAATATCGACCCGAAATCGACCTACCACGATCCGGCACTGGTGCCGCCGCACGCCTATCTCGCCGCTTATGCCTGGCTCGCCGAGGATTTCCGCGCCAATGCGGTCGTTCATCTCGGCAAGCACGGCACCCTCGAATGGCTGCCTGGGAAGGCGCTGGCGTTGTCGGCCGAGTGCTTTCCCGAGGCGGCGCTGGCGCCGCTGCCGCATCTCTACCCGTTCATCGTCAACGATCCGGGCGAGGGGACGCAGGCCAAGCGCCGCGCCCAGGCGGTGATCGTCGACCACCTGACCCCGCCCTTGACCCGCGCCGGCAGCTACGGCCTGCCGGCCGAGCTCGAGCGGCTGATCGACGAGTATTACGAAGCTGCCCAGGGCGATCCGCGGCGGGTCCCGGTGCTCGCCGCGGCGATCCTCGAACGGGCCTGCGCGGCCGGTCTCGACGGCGATTGCGGGATCGCCGTAGGCGACGACCCGGCAGCGTCATTGCGCAAGCTCGACGGGTTTTTGTGCGAGCTGAAGGAATTGCAGATCCGCGACGGGCTCCACGTCTTCGGCCGCAGCCCGGGTGATGAACGCCTTGATACACTGCTCGTCGCCTTCGCTCGCCCCGGCCGCGGCAGTGCACCGGAGGATGCCTCGCTATTGCGCGCGCTCGCCGAGGATTTGGACCTTGGCTGCGATCCGCTGGCCCTCGATCTTGCCGAGCCGTGGCGAGGCCCGCGGCCGGCGGTGCTAACTGGAGCGTCGCCGTGGCGCAATGCCGGCGACACCGTCGAGCGGCTGGAGGCGCTGGCCTTGCGTCTGGTGGCAGGCGACGCGCGGCCGGACGAGAGCTGGCGCCGCACCCGCGACGTGCTCGGCTGGATCGAGCGGGTGTTGCGGCCGGCTGTCGCGGCCTGCGGTGAGGCCGAGCTGGCCGGGCTTCTCGGCGGGCTCGATGGGCGCTTTGTCCAGCCCGGCCCCTCGGGCGCGCCGAGCCGCGGGCGGCCAGAGGTATTGCCGACCGGGCGCAATTTCTTTTCGCTCGACACGCGCGCGGTACCGACCCCGGCGGCCTGGCAGCTTGGCTGGAAGTCGGCGGCATTGCTGGTCGAGCGTCACGCCCAGGATTATGGCGCCCATCCCCGGCGGGTGGCGCTGTCGGCCTGGGGTACGGCGAACATGCGCACCGGCGGTGACGATGTCGCCCAAGCATTGGCGCTTATGGGGGTTCGGCCGGTCTGGGAGCCGGCGAGTGGGCGGGTAACCGGGTTCGAGATTTTGCCGGCCTCGGTGCTGGACCGGCCGCGGATTGATGTCACCTTGCGCGTCTCGGGTTTCTTCCGCGACGCCTTTCCCGGCCTGATCGACCTCGTCGATTCGGCCGCGCGCGCGGTGGCCGCCCTCGATGAGCCGGCGTCGGTCAATCCGCTCGCCGCCCACGTCACCGCCGACCGGCAGGCCCTCGAAGCCCAGGGGGTGGCAGCGGAGGAGGCCGCACGCCGGGCCGGGTACCGCGTCTTCGGCTCGAAGCCAGGTGCTTACGGGGCCGGGTTGCAGACCATGATCGACGAGCGGATCTGGAGCGACGAAGCCGATCTCGCCGATACCTGGCTCGGTTGGAGCGGCTATGCCTACGGCGCCGGCGCCGAGGGGCGGGCCGAGCGCGCAATGCTGGAAGTGCTGCTCGCCGGGGCAGACGCCGTCCTCCACAACCAGGACAACCGCGAGCACGACCTCCTCGACAGCGACGACTATTACCAGTTCGAGGGTGGGCTGGCACTCGTCGTCCGGCAGCTCTCGGGCCGGGCGCCGGCGGTCTGGCACAATGACCATTCCAGGCCGGAATTGCCCCGCATCCGCAGCCTGCGCGAGGAATTGGGGCGCGTCGTGCGCGGCCGGGCGGTGAACCCGCGTTGGATCGCGGGTGTCATGCGCCATGGCTACAAGGGGGCGGCCGAGATCGCGGCCACAGTCGATTACCTATTTGCCTTCGCCGCGACCTCGCGCGCGGTCGACGACGCGCATTTCGACGCGCTCTACGATGCTTATGTCGCCGACGACGCGGTCCGTGGCTTCATGGCCGAGCATAATCCCGCCGCACTCGGTGAGGTGGGTCGCCGCTTTCAGGAAGCTATCGAGCGCGGGTTGTGGCGCCCGAAACGCAACAGCGTGCGCGACGCACTGGCAAAGTCGAGCGCAGCATGAGCGAGCTCTTGGAGACCGAGGAGGAGGTCAACCGCCGGCACAACGAGAAGATGGCCCGGCGCAAAGCCGCGCGCGAGCGCATGCTGGCGGCCAAGACCGAGGAGCGTGGGCTGCTGATCGTCCATACCGGCAAGGGAAAGGGCAAATCGACCGCCGCTTTCGGCCTGGTGCTGCGCTGTCTCGGCCACGGCATGCGGGTCGGCATCGTCCAGTTCGTCAAGGGTGTGTGGACGACCGGCGAGCGGTTGGCGCTCGAACGCTTTGGCGATCTGGTGACCTGCCGGGCGATGGGCGAGGGTTTTACCTGGGACACCCAGGACCGCGTCCGCGACATCGCCGCCGCGCATAACGCCTGGGCGGCAGCGCGCGCGATGATCGCCGACCCCTCGTTCCGACTGGTGCTGCTCGACGAGCTCAACATCGTGCTGCGCTACGATTATCTGCCGCTGGACGAGGTGGTGGCGGCGCTTCGGGCGAAGCCGCGCGATCTCCACATCGTCGTCACCGGCCGCAACGCCAAGCCCGAGCTGATCGAGGCCGCCGACCTCGTCACCGAGATGGCCCTAATCAAGCACCCGTTCCGATCCGGCGTGAAAGCCCAGCAGGGGATCGAGTTCTGATGGCCCGCGCGCTGATGCTGCAGGGGACGGGCTCCGATGTCGGGAAATCTCTGCTGCTGACCGGGCTGGCGCGCGCCTACACCCGGCGCGGGGTCCGGGTCCGCCCGTTCAAGCCGCAGAACATGTCGAACAACGCCGCGGTGACCCTCGACGGCGGCGAGATCGGCCGCGCCCAGGCATTGCAGGCGCGCGCCTGCGGGGTCGGCCCGGTCAGCGACATGAACCCGGTGCTGTTGAAGCCGCAATCGGAGAAGGGGGCGCAGATCATTGTCTGCGGCCGTCTCTGGGGTGCGGCTTCCGCGCAGGAATATCGCCGGCTGGCGCCGAGCCTGCTGCCTTCGGTGCTGGCGTCGTTCGCCCGGCTCGCCGAGACTGCCGATCTCGTCCTCGTCGAGGGCGCGGGGAGCCCGGCTGAGGTCAATCTGCGCGCCGGCGACATCGCCAATATGGGCTTTGCCGAGGCGGCCGATGTGCCGGTCGCGCTGATCGGCGATATTGAGCGCGGCGGCGTCATCGCCCAGCTCGTCGGCACCTTCGAGCTGTTGTCGGCGCGCGAGCGGACACTGCTCGCCGGCTGTATCGTCAACAAGTTCCGCGGCGATGTCGGCCTCTTCGACGGCGGCCTCGCCGCGATCGGCGCACGCACCGGAATGCGCGTCTTCGGCGTCGTGCCGTACTTTCCCTCAGCTGCAGCGCTCCCGGCCGAGGATTCGCTGGCGT
Source organism: uncultured Alphaproteobacteria bacterium (assembly GCA_963781215.1). Taxonomy (GTDB): domain Bacteria; phylum Pseudomonadota; class Alphaproteobacteria; order ATCC43930; family CGMCC-115725; genus AP-15. Next base: position 16,463 of record CAWAFE010000042.1, on the reverse strand, counting down.
TGAATGCGCAGGCCGGCACCGAGGCGGGCAAGGAGAGGGGGCCAATCCGCATCGCGGTGCCGCTGTTGCCGCGCATCGCGAATTTCGACGACCTCGACCCGCTGCGCGCCGAGCCTGGCGTCGAAATCGTCATGGTGCAGCCGGGGCGGCCATTGCCGCGCGATATGGCGCTGGCGATCCTGCCGGGCTCGAAAGCGACGATCGCCGATCTCGACTTCCTTCGCCGCGAGGGGTGGGACATCGATCTCCTGGCGCATCGCCGCCAGGGCGGACGGATCCTCGGACTCTGCGGCGGCTATCAGATGCTCGGACGAACCATCGCCGATCCGCTCGGCATCGAGGGGCGCGCGCAAACCGTGCAGGGGCTCGGGCTTCTCGACATCGACACCGTGCTGGGCGGCGCCAAGCGTCTCGCCCGGCGCGAGGGGATCGAGATCGCGACCGATATGCCGGTCGCGGGCTACGAGATGCATCTCGGGACCACGACCGGGCCGGGGCTGGCGCGGCCGATGCTGCGCCTTGGCGCCATAACCGATGGCTGCGTCAGCGAAGACGGCCTGGTCGCCGGCTGTTACCTGCACGGGCTCTTTGCCGGCGACGGATTTCGCCGCGCGTTTCTGGCGGGGCACGGCGCCGTTCTCGGCGAGGTCTGCTATGAGCGGCAGGTCGAAACGACGCTCGATGCGCTGGCCGATCACCTGGAACGCAGCCTCGACCTCGAAGGCTTGTTGGCTGCCGCCCGCCCGACCCGCCTCAGAATAGCAGCCTGACATGCCAGGTGAGCCAGACGCCCAGCAGCAACCCGCCTTCGACCAGGCAGGCAAGCGTGTAAAGGCGCAACGCCCGCGCGATGTCGGCGGCACCCGCGCGGGCCGTCCCCTCGCCGACCCAGGGATCGGCGACCGGTCCTTCCGCATACCGCCGCGGCCCGGCCAAGGCCAGGCCGAGCGCCCCGGCCATGGCCCCCTCCGGCCAGCCGGCATTTGGCGAGCGGTGCTTGCGTGCGTCGCGCAACATGACGAGGAGCGCGCGGTCCGGCCGGCATTCCTTGGCAAAGACGGCGGCGGCGGCGATCAGCAGCCCGCTCACCCGCGCTGGCGCCAGGTTGAGCGCGTCGTCAAAGCGTGCCGCCGCCCAGCCGAAGCTGCGGTAGTGCGCCGTGCGGTGCCCGATCATGCTGTCGAGCGTGTTCGCCATCTTGTAGGCGAAGAGGCCAGGCAGGCCCAAGAGCAGATACCAGAACACCGGCGCCACCACACCGTCGCTGAAGTTCTCGGCCAGGCTCTCGATCGCCGCGCGCGCCACGCCGTACGCATCGAGGCTCGCGGGATCGCGGCCGACGATGTGGCGCACAGCTTCTCGCCCCGCAGCCAACCCGCCGCTGTCGAGCGCCCCGGCGACGGCGGCGACGTGCTCGAACAGGCTGCGCTGCGCCATCAGCACGGCGATCAGCCCGATCTGGGCGGCGGCGCCGAAGAGGCTGCCCCGGCACAGACGCTCGATCAAAAGCCCGACGAGTGCTGCGCCGCCGACCAGCACGATCACCGTGACGACGCCGCGGCCGCGGCGCGCGGCCTCGCCACGGCTCTTGCGGTTGAGCTTGCGGTCGAAGAAGGCGACGGCGCGGCCGGCGAGGACGACGGGATGCGGGACATGGCGAAAGACTGCGGGCATGTCGCCGACGACGCCGTCGACGGCGAGGCCGGCGACGAGCAACAGCAGCGGGTCGACGGCGACGGCCGGCATCATAATGCCGGCAATCTCCGCTGCGGCTCGGTGAGGGTCAACCGATGACCGACGACGCGGTGCTGATCTGCGGCCACGGCAGCCGCGATCCCGAGGCGGTCGCCGAGTTCGATCTGCTCGCCAAGGCGTTGCGCCCGCGATTGCCCGAATACGATTTCGCCACCGGCTATCTCGAATTTGCCCGCCCGACGATCCGCGACGGGCTGGCCGCCCTGGCGGCGGCCGGCGCGCGGCGGATCCTGGCGATCCCGGGCATGCTGTTCGCGGCGAGCCACGTCAAGAACGATCTGCCATGGGAGATGAACAGCTTTATCGCCGAAAACCCGCAGGTTGAGGTCCGTCTGGGGCGCGATCTGGCGATCGATCCGAAACTGCTGCGCGCGGCGGCGGACCGCATCGCCACGGCGGTGGATGACCGCATCGCGCGCGCCGAGACCTTGCTCGTCGTCGTCGGCCGCGGCACCAACGATCCCGACGCCAACTCCAACGTTTCAAAGCTGGCGCGCATGCTGTGGGAGGGAATGGGCTTCGGCTGGGCGGAAGTGGCGTTCAGCGGCGTCGCTCATCCGCGGGTCGAGGCGGGGCTGACGCGCGCGGCCCGGCTCGGCTTTCGCCGCATCGTGGTGTTCCCGTATTTTCTGTTCACCGGCGTCCTGGTCAAACGCATCTATGCCGAGACCGACGCGGTAGCCCGGCTCTTCCCCGAGATCGAATTCCATAAGGCGCTCTATCTGCGAGACCATGCCCAAGTGCTCGACGCGTTTTGCGAGCGGGTCGGTGAGCTCGGCCAGGGGCAGCCGGCGATGAACTGCCAGCTCTGCAAATATCGCGCGCAGATCGTCGGCTACGAAGGAGATGCCGGCGCGCCACAGGAAGGGCATCATCACCACGTGCGGGGCCTAGGCACCGAGGACGAGCCGCACCATCACGACCACCATCACCGCCGATGATGTTCGATGCCCATGTGATGGTCGACTGGAGTGCCGCGAGCGTCCCGCGGACCGGCCGCGACAGCATCTGGGTCTGCTGGCATGGCGCGGACGGGGAAAGCCTCGAAAACCCGTCCACCCGCCACGCGGCCAAAGCGCTGCTCGCCGGGCGGCTGGCGGCGGCAGCGGCGCGGGGCGAGCGGGTGCTCGTGGGCTTCGATTTCCCGTTCGGCTACCCCACCGGCTTTGCCGCCCGGCTCGGCCTTTCCGGCCCGCCCTGGCGAGCGGTTTGGGACGAGATCGCGTCGCTCGCCGAGGACGACGACAACAACCTCAATAACCGTTTCGCCGTCGCCGCCGGCCTCAACCGGCGCGTCTCCGCGGGCGCGTTTCCATTCTGGGGCTGCCCGCCCGGCCGAAACACGGATTTTCTCGGGCCGAAGCACCATCGGCGGCACGATTCCGACGCGCTGAAGGAACGGCGGCTGATCGATCTCTACATGCGGACCGCGCAGCCCTGCTGGAAGCTCCTCGGCGCCGGCTCGGTCGGCGGGCAGGTGCTGACCGGGATTCCGGTCGTGCGCGCGCTGCGCGACGACCCGCGGTGGTGCGAGCGCACCCAGGTCTGGCCGTTCGAAACCGGGCTGCGCGCACCGAACGAGGCGGGGATCGTCTTTGCCGAGGTCTATCCGTCGCTGTGGGCGGTGTCGCCGGCCGATGGCGAGCCCAAGGACGCCGCACAGGTGCGCACCGTCGCCCGCTATTTTGCCGAACGCGACCGCGCCGGCGAGCTCGGCCCATTCTTTGCCGGCGATCCGGGGTTGACGGCGGAGCAACGCCGCCCGGTCGAGAGCGAAGAAGCCTGGACCCTCGGGGTGATGGCTGCGGGGCAGCGGCCGATTCCGGTGCCGGTGCCGGGCGACGTGCCATTAAAGTTCGAATACCTCCGCCTCCCGGCTGAGATCTCGCGCCGCTCGTTTGCGCTGATCCGAACGCAATGCGATCTCACGCGGTTCCCGTCGGCGCTGCGTCCGCTGGCGGTGCGCCTCGCGCATGCGGCGGGCGACACGGCGATCCTCGACCATCTCGCCTGGTCGCGGGGCGCGATAGCGGCGGGGCGAAAGGCGCTGGCGGCAGGCGCGCCGATCCTCGTCGACAGCGCGATGACTGCCGCCGGTATCACCCGCGGGCGGCTACCGGCCGCGAACCCGGTCCTATGCACGCTCGGCGACCCGGCGACGACGGGCTTGGCCGCGTCTTTGCACACGACGCGCTCGGCCGCCGCGGTCGAATTGTGGCGCCCCCATCTCGAAGGGGCCGTGGTCGCGATCGGCAATGCGCCGACGGCGCTGTTTCATCTGCTCGAAATCATCGCCGAGGGTGCCGCAGGGCCGGCGCTCGTGCTCGGCTTTCCGGTCGGGTTTGTCGGCGCCGCCGAGGCCAAGGCGGCGCTCGCCGCTTTCGGCCGCGGCCTCGCCTATGTGACCCTCGCCGGCCGGCGCGGCGGCAGCGCGCTTGCCGCCGCCGCGGTCAATGCGCTCTGCGGCGGCACATGAACCGCTGGCTCGCCGTCATCGGCATCGGTGAGGACGGGCTCGCGGCGCTGAGCCCGTCCGCCCGCACCCTGATCGACACCGCCGAGGCGCTGGTCGGCGGCGACCGTCATCTGGCGATGCTGCCCGAGACGAGCGCCGAGCAGCTGGTCTGGGAGCACCCGCTCTGCCGCTCGATCGCGGCGATCCGCTCCCGACGCGGGCGCCGGGTAGTCGTCTTGGCGAGCGGCGACCCGATGTGGCACGGGATCGGCGCCACCTTGGCCCGCCGTTTCCCGCCTTCGGAGATGACAGTCCTGCCGCAGCCGGGCGCCTTCAGCCTCGCCGCCGCCCGCCTCGGCTGGCCCATCGCCGAGTGTGCGCCGATCAGCCTGCACGCACGCCCGCTCGATACGCTGCGGCTTCATCTTGCTCCAGGCCGCCGCGTGCTGGCGCTCTCCGAGGATGGCGGCACGCCGCGCGGCGTGGCGCGGCTATTGACCGAGCTCGGCTGGGGGCTGAGCCGGCTCACCGTGTTCAGCCATCTCGGGGGCGATCGCGAGGCGGTCGTCTCGGAAGAGGCTCAATCCTGGGGCGACCGGCGGGTTGCCGACCTCAACACGATCGCCATCGCCTGCCGTGCCGTACCCGGAATCCGGGCGCTGCCGCTTCTGCCGGGTCTTCCGGACGACGCCTTCGAGCATGACGGGCAGCTGACCAAGCGCGAAATCCGCGCCGCGACCCTGGCGGCACTGGGGCCGTTACCGGGCGAAACCCTGTGGGATGTCGGCGCCGGTTGCGGCTCGATCGCGATCGAATGGCTGCGCGCCGGCGAGGGCCGCACCGCGGTCGCAGTCGAGCGCGACCCGGCGCGCGCCGCGATCACCGCGCGCAACGCCGCCGCACTCGGGGTGTCGGCATTGCGCGTCGTGGTCGGCGGCGCGCCCGAGGCCTTGGCCGGCCTGCCGGCGCCCGACGCGATCTTTGTCGGCGGCGGGATCGGCGACCCGCGATTGCTGCAAGCGCTGTGGCAGGCGCTGCCGGCCGGTGGCCGGCTCGTCGCCAATGTCGTGACTGCCGAGGGCGAGGCCAGGCTCCTCGATTGGCACGCCCGTCATGGAGGATCGCTGACCCGGATCGCCGTCAGCCGCGCCGAGTCCGTCGGGCCGCATCATCTGTGGCGCCCGCTGGCGCCGGTGACCCAGCTCGCCGTCGAGAAGCCCGGCTGAGGTCGGATGGCGCTAGGTCGCCTGTACGGGCTCGGCGTCGGCCCCGGCGACCCCGAGCTCCTGACTCTGAAGGCGCTGCGGCTCTTACGCCAAGCGCCGGTGGTGGCCTACCCGGCGCCGGAGCAGGGCGACAGCTTCGCCCGTTCGATCGTCGCTCTCTGGCTTGACGGCCGCCAGCGTGAGATCGCGATCCGCATTCCGATGCGGCCGGGCCGCACCCCCGGAGCCGTCTACGACGAGGCGGCCGCGATGCTAGGCGCCGAACTGGAACGAGGCAGCGACGTGGCGCTGCTCTGCCAGGGCGACCCGTTCTTCTACGGCAGCTTCAGCCATCTATTCACCCGCCTCGCCGTCCGATATCGGGTCGAAATCGTGCCGGGGGTTTCTTCGCTGACGGCCTGCGCGGCGGCGGCGGCAATCCCGCTTGCGACATACGACGAAACGCTCGCGGTGCTGCCTGCGACTCTCGGCGAGAAAGAGCTCGCCCGCGGCCTTGCCGAGGCCGACACCGTCGCCATCGTCAAGCTCGGCCGCCACGTCGCCGAGGTGCGCCGGTTGCTGGAACGGCTCGGCCTCCTCGAGCACGCGGTCTTTATCGAGCGGGCCACGCTGCCGAACCAGCGAATCTTGCCGCTCGCCCAGGTCGATCCCGACCGGGCGGCTTATTTTTCGATGGCGCTGGTCCGCCGGGCGCCCGGCTCGGATGACGGCACAGTCGGGGGCGAGCTATAATGCCAGCATGATCCCGCGCTACAGCCGCCCTGCAATGACCCGGATCTGGACGCCGGAGAACCGGTTCCGGATCTGGTTCGAGATCGAGGCCTATGCCTGCGAGGCGCAGGCGGCACTCGGCGTCATCCCCGCGAGTGCGGCGCGCGCGATCCGGGAGCGCGGCGCTTTCGAGGTCGGGCGCATCGACGAGATCGAGCGCGAGACCCGGCACGACGTGATCGCCTTCCTGACCAACCTCGCCGAGCATGTCGGCCCCGAGGCCCGCTTTGTCCATCAAGGGATGACCTCGAGCGATGTGCTGGACACCTGCCTCGCGGTGCAGCTGAAGGAGGCCGCGGACCTTCTGCTGGCCGACCTCGACGCGCTTCTGGCGGCGCTGAAGCGGCGCGCCCTCGAGCATAAATACACCCCGACGATCGGCCGCAGCCACGGTATCCACGCCGAGCCGACGACCTTCGGCTTGAAGCTCGCCGGGCATTATGCCGAGTTCGCTCGTAATCGCGCCCGACTTGCCGCGGCGCGCCAGGAAATCGCGACCTGCGCGATTTCGGGTGCGGTCGGCACCTTCGCCAACATCGACCCGAGGGTCGAGGCCTACGTTGCGCAACAGCTCGACCTCGCGCCCGAGCCGATCTCGACCCAGGTGATCCCGCGCGACCGCCATGCCCAGTTCTTCATGACCCTGGCATTGACCGCCGCCGGCATCGAGCGGCTGGCGACCGAAATCCGCCATTTGCAACGCACCGAAGTGCGCGAGGCCGAGGAATATTTCGCGCCCGGGCAAAAGGGCTCCTCGGCGATGCCGCACAAGCGCAATCCGGTATTGGCCGAGAATTTAACCGGGCTCGCCCGACTGATCCGCTCGACGGTGGCGCCGGCGCTTGAAAACGTGGCGCTGTGGCACGAGCGCGACATCTCGCACTCCTCGGTTGAGCGGGTGATCGCGCCCGACGCGACGACCGCCCTCGATTTCGCCCTGGCGCGGCTGACCGGTCTCGTCGATCGGCTGGTGGTCTACCCCGAGCGGATGCGCCGCAACCTCGACTCGCTCGGCGGATTGGTCGATTCACAGCGCGTTCTGCTGGCGCTGACCCAGGCCGGGATGAGCCGTGAGGACGCCTACGCCGCCGTCCAGCGCCACGCGATGGCCGCCTGGCACGGCGAGGGCCGCTTCGCCGACCTGCTGAAGCGCGACGCCGAAATCGCCCGCTATCTGTCGGCGCAGATGATCGACGGCCTGTTCGACACCGCCTATCATTTGAAGCATGTCGACACGATCTTTCGCCGCGTCTTTGGCGAATAGCCGCACAACAGGAGGAACGAAATGAGCTCGCTGCGCCGCCGCGACGGCCCCCGCCTCAAATATGCCGCCGACGAGGCCGGCCCCTACGACACGATCACCGTCGACAAACTGACGCCGATCATCGGCGGCGAGATCGGCGGCGTCGATCTGTCGCGGCCGCTCGGCAACCGCACCCTCGACGAGATTCACCGCGCGCTGGCCGAGAACCTGGTCATCTTCTTCCGCGACCAGCATTTGACCGAAGACCAGCACCTGGCTTTCGGCCGCCTGTTCGGCGACCTGCATATCCATCCGGCCGCACCCTCCGCACCGGGCAAGCCCGAATTGATGATCATCCACGCCGACAAGGACAGCCCGCGAGCCAACGGCGAAGGCTGGCATTCGGACGTGTCGTGCGATCCCGAGCCGCCGATGGGCAGCATCCTCTACATCAGGAAATGTCCCCCGCGCGGCGGCGACACTCTGTTCGCCAGCATGTATGCCGCCTATGACGCGCTGTCGGAGCGGATGAAGAGTTATCTCGACGGGCTCGAGGCCGAGCACAGCGGCGACCACTATCGCGGTCAGTACGCCAATTACGGGATCGCCGACAAGCCGGAGTATCCGCGCGCCGAGCACCCGGTCGTGCGCACGCATCCGGTTACCGGGCGCAAGGCGCTCTATGTCAACCAGGGCTTCACCCGCCGCATCCTCGGCATCCCGATCGACGAGAGCGAGGGCGTCCTGCGCTATCTCTACGAACATATGGCGAACCCGCTGTTCCAATGCCGCTTCCGCTGGCAGGAGAACTCGATCGCATTCTGGGACAACCGCTGCGTCCAGCACCACGCGATGTGGGATTACTGGCCGCACACCCGTTCCGGCAACCGGGTCACGGTCAAGGGCGACCGCCCGGTTTAGCGGCGAGAGATCGCGGGGAATTTCGCGTCGACACCCGCCGTTCTGACGGGTACCGACCGCCTTTGACGAGGGCGGCAGGGAACAGCGGCCGCGGCATGCGGCCGGTGCGATGCTGGCTGCGCCGGGGCAATTAGTTAATAATCCCCAAGGAATATTAAATATTATTTAGAATAATTTTTTGGCGCTCATGGAAGAAATTCTTGGCGCAGTCGTTCTGGTCTCGTGCGGTGCAGTTACCGCCTGATATGGAGACATCAATGTTGAAGTTTTCGCGCTTGCCTATCGGCTTGCTCGCCCTGACCATTGCCGCGCCGGTCATGGCGCAGTCGGGCGCATCGACGACAACCCCGGCCACGCCCGCGCCGATGACCGCGCCCGCTGCGGCGCCGGGCAAGGCGCCCACCCACGCTTCGCCGGGCACTGCGGCAATGGCGCCAAAGGCCGAGCTTGTCGATATCAATACCGCCACCGCCGAGCAATTGAAGGCGCTGCCCGGCATCAGTGCTGCCGATTCCGAGAAGATCATCCACGCGCGGCCCTATAGTGACAAGCATCAGCTGGTGTCAAAGAAGATCCTATCCGACGCGGCCTACGCGAAAATCAAGGACCAGGTTATCGCCAGGCACAGCAAGTCGTAGACGAGGCGACAAAAACATTCCTGCGACAGCGGAAATCCAGGGCGGCCCGCACAAATGCAGTTGCCCTGGACTCCTCCTTTCGGCCAGAGAGCAGCGCGGGCGCATATTGCCTCAGCAAGCCGGCATCAGGTCCCGCCGGCCACCTCGCTGGTCGCCATCGGCTGGCGAGTTGGTTGTGCGGCTTCGTGCTCGCGAGACAATTCGGCGGGCAGAGCCTCAGCCGATTACGTGTGCCGCGCGCAATGCGCGGATCTCGGCTTGGGGATAGCCGATCTCGCGCAAGATCTCCTCGCTGTGCTGGCCGACGGCGGGGGCGGGACGGGGCTGCACCTTCTCCTGGCCGGCGATCCACAGCGGGCTGTTGACGGTCAGCGAGCTGCCGTCCGAAAACGCCACCAGCGCCTCGCTGGCGAGGATCTGCTCGTCCTCGTGGATCTCGTCCATATCGGCGACGATGCCAAAAATCAGCCCGGCCTCATCGAGGATGCGCCGCCACTGGGCCTGGTCCTTGGTCGCGAAGATCTCGTCGAGGATCGGGATCAGCACCCGCGCATTGGCCTCGCGCGAGGCGACCGTGGCAAAGCGCGGATCGTCGAGCATTTTCGAACCCATGCAGGCCCTGAACTTCTCCCAACGCCATTCGTCGGCGGCGATCGACAACAAGATCCAGCGATTGTCGCGGCAGCGGTAATGAATGCGCAGCGCGTTGAGCCCACGTTCTCGCGGCGGCTGCGGCACGACCTTCTCGCCGCACAACGCCGCTTGCACCGCGCAGCCATTGGCCCACAATCCATTGGCCAACAGCGACGAGCCGACATAGGCGCCCTTTCCGGTACGCTCGCGCTGGTAGAGTGCGGTGACGATCGCGCCGTAGGTCCCCATCGCCGAGGGATGGTCGCCCATGCCGGGGAGCGAGCGCGCCGGCGCCACCTCCTCGCCGGCGCGCACCAGATGCATCAGTCCCGACCGCGCCCACCACGCGGTCGCGTCGAACCCCGGCTTGTCGGCCTCGGGGCCGGTTTCGCCATAGCCGGTGAACGAGGCGTAGATCAACCGCCTGTTGAGCGGCGCCAGCTCCTCGTAGGTGATGCCAAGGCGGCGGCGCACCGGCGGCGGATAGTTGGTGATGAACACGTCGGCCTCGACGACCAGCCGATAGAGCACCTCCCGGCCCTCGGGCTCGCGCAGATCGAGCGCCAGGCTCCGCTTGTTGCGGCCGTCGAGGACAAAGCCGGGGTTGCTCGCGAGCCCCGGCCCGACCGGCGGCGTCGCCCGCCGGCGATAGGGGTCGCCCATGCCCGGCGGCTCGATCTTTACCACAGCGGCGCCGAAATCCGACATCACGGTCGCCGCCGCGGGCCCCGCGATAAAGCTCGCGCAGTCAATCACCTTCAAGCCGTCGAAGACGCGCTCGCTCATGCAACAAGCTCCCTACGATCGCCAATGTGGACAGCATATGGCCCGACGCCGGCGGGCGGTAGGGTCGAATCCGCGTGAAGGCGCGCCGCGTGCTTGCTATCCTTTGCCGCGAGCCGCAGCTGCCCGACGGAGGACCCCAACATGACCGATTTGCCGAAACAGGTGGAGATCCACGAGGAGGGCCCGCGCGAGGGCTTCCAGATCGAGCCCGGCCCGATCGCCACCGCCGAAAAAATCAGGCTGATCGAGGCGCTCGGCGAGACCGGGCTGCACCATATCCAGGCCTGCTCCTTCGTCAGCCCGCGCATCGTCCCGGGCTGGGCCGACGCCGAGGACGTGGCCGCCGGGTTCGAGCCGAAGGAGGGGGTGCACTATACCGGGCTGTGGTTCAATGCCAGCGGGCTCAACCGCGCGCTCGTCTTCCGCAACAAGCTGACGATCACCGGTGCGATCGCGCTGACCGCGTCGGAGGCCTTCACCCAGAAGAATTTGCACCGCAGCCATGCCGAGAACGTCGTGGCGATGAAACAGCAGACGGCTCTGCATCTGGCGAACGACGTGAAGGTGCCGCGGATCGGCGTCATGGCCGCCTTCGGCTGCAATTACCAGGGCGACATCGCGCCTTCTCAGGTCGTAGGCACGCTCGAGGACGGGCTGGCGATCGCCGAGGAGACGGGTGCAGAGATCGAGATTTTCTCGCTCGCCGACACGATGGGCTGGGCGACGCCGCTGCGGATCGAACGGGTGCTGGGCGAGGTGCGCAGCCGCTGGCCGGAAATCCCGATCGCGCTGCATCTGCATGACACTCGCGGGCTCGCCGTCGCCAACGCGCATGCCGGGCTGAAGATGGGCGTCACCCAGTTCGATGCGACGGTCGGCGGGCTCGGCGGCTGCCCGTTCGCCGGGCAACCCAAGGCCGCCGGCAACATCTGCACCGAGGAGCTGGTGCTGCTCTGCGAGGAGATGGGCATCGATACCGGCGTTGATCTCGACGCGCTGATCGAGGTGGGCCGCATGGCGGAGGAAATCGTCGGGCACCAGTTGCCGGGCGAGCTGATCCATGCCGGCAGCCTCGACGCCTTCCGCCGCCGGGCGAATTGATCGCGGCGCCCGATCAGGGGTCGAGACGGTAGGCGTCGCCGTCGCGCACGACCCGGCCTGCGGTGCGGCCGGCAAAATGCGTGCCGATGACGAGGGTCGGGGTTCCGACGAGCGCGCCCAGCATCCGCTCGCGGGTGGCATGAGCCTCGACCGGGTCGGAATCGGCGGTTGACGACCAGTCGGGCCGCGCGATCTGGCAAGGGTGGTGCATGAAGTCGCCGGTGATCAGCGCTTCCTCCCCCTGTGAGGAGATCCGCACGCTGACATGGCCCGGGGTGTGGCCGAGGGTCGGGACCAGGCTGACCTCGTCACAGATCCGGTGGTCGGTCTCAACCAGATCGACGAGGCCGGCGTCCCGCACCGGGGTCACCGAATCCGCCAGCACCGCCGGCATGTCCTCGCGGTCGCGTTGCGTCGTCCAGTGCTCGTATTCGACGCGGCCCATCAGATAGCGCGCATTCGGGAAGGTCGGGACCCAGCGCCCGCCGGCCAGCATTGTGTTCCAACCGACATGGTCGACGTGGAGATGCGTGCAGACGACCCTGTCGACCGTCTCGCGGGCATAGCCCGCTGCGGCAAGATCCGCAAGGAAGCTCGTCTGCAGCCCGTTCCAGGTCGGGATGCGGCGGTTCTCCTTGTCGTTGCCGAGGCAGGTGTCGACGACGATGCGGCGCTCGGGCGTTTCGACGACGAGGGCATGGATGCTCATCTTCAGTCGGCCGCGCTCGTCGGCGAAGTCGGGTTGCAGCCATCCGATCGGCAGCACCGCCTCATAGGTCGCCTGCGGCAGGATAAAACGGCTGCCGCCGGTGACTTCGACCTCGACGATCTTGGTGACCCAAACCGCCCCAACCCGCCATCTCATCGCCGTTCCCCTGCTGATCTGCCGACAAACAATATCAGGTTGTATCGGACGGGGCTCGGGAGTGGTGCTATGATGCGGGCGTTGGATGTGGAGGAGGGTGTGCCATGGCGATCGAAGCGGCGGTGTTGAGCAAGGACAAGGCGCGGGCGGAACCGGCGATGAAGGTGGCGGTGACGAGCGCCAAGGCGCCCGATTATGTCGAGGGCCGGCGCAGCTTTTTCAAATACCGCGACCTCGGCGTCACCAAGGCGAGCGAAGGGTGGATGCGGGCGCAGGTGATGAAGGCCGTCACCGGCATGACCCAGCCGACCGGATGGCATTATCACGTCTGCGAGGGGCAGTTCGTCTACGCGCTGAAAGGCTGGGTCGAGCTCGAATTCGAGGACGGCTCGCAATGCCGCCTGGAAACCGGCGACTCCTGCTTCATCCCCGGCGGCATGCCGCACAACGAGCTGCGCACTTCGGATGATGTCGAGATCCTCGAAGTGTGCCTGCCGGCGAATATGGGCACCGTTCCCTGCGAGCGGCCAAATATCGGCTGAACCCGATTTTCCTCGGGGCGAACGGCGGCCACCGAAGGGCTTTGAAGGCGGCGGCCGATCGCCTATCATCGCTCGTGCGGCGCGGGTGTAGCTCAATGGCAGAGCAGAAGCTTCCCAAGCTTACGACGAGGGTTCGATTCCCTTCACCCGCTCCATGAAATCAATTAGGTGTACGGGTTTAGAGGTTGTCATTTGTCAAAATCAACTGACAACCGTGGGGCTCGGGCTACATGGTATACGGCCGGGCTGGGCTCTGCACACGGAAGTGATTGGCTTCAAAGTGGCGGCTTGGGCTCTCGTCGTTTAGACGGTCACGGAGGGTCAAGTCCGGTCTGTGCTGGATAAGCGGGTCGGGGATGCGGTGACGGTTGCGGCCGTTGCCGGTGCAGTCCGCGCAGCAAAGTCGCTGTCGATCTCGTCGCGGATGGCCTTCAACTGACGCCTCTCGAACCCGGTGATCTTGATCCCGCGCCAGCGCTCGGCGGCCCGGATGAGGGCGGCATACATGAGCTTGAGGATGGCGCGCTCGCCGAAGGCACGCGGGATGATCTTGGTGCGGCGCCGCTCCTCGCCAAACAGCCGCTCGAGCAGATTGGTGGTCCGGATGGCACCTGGGCCTCTATGGATGCCTTCATGACCTTGCTGCGGATAGCCGGTAGGAGGCCTCGTTCCCGCGCGCCTCACACCTTTCCCGTCACGGCGACGGTGAAATTGCCATGATCGCATGCCAGCTTCTGCCCCGAGTGATGCCATGACAGAGGCGGCCGGGTCGGGAGGAGAGATGCGATCGCCTGTAGATTCCCAGTAAAAACAGGGGGAACAGGGGGCCGCCCTTGGGCTGGACCGAGGCGTCGGCGAGCGACAGTTCGAGGAATTTGCAGGCTGTGGAGAGATCCTCGCGGTCGAGGCCCGAGGCGCCGTCCGGCTCCGACTGGAACAGATTGATACGATATTTGGGGGTCATTGTCGGTGCTCGATCGTCAGGCTGTATTCCCGAACCATCCCAGGTCCCGGATGGCGCCCGGCGTCAACGCAGCAGGGCCGCGGCCGGTGCCGTCGCCAAATCGCGCACCAGGGCGACGTAGGGGACGCTCTCCTTCTCCCAGGTCATCTCGGTTGCGGCTTGCATGACCTTCGCCTTGAGGCTGCGATTGATTTCAGGATCGAGCATGCGGCCGATTACCGCCGCCACATCGGCGATGTTCTTCTCATCGAAGGAGTGGCCGATGCCGTATTCGTCGACGACATCGACGATGTCGCCGAGCCCCGACACGGCGACCGGCAGCCGCGCCATGACCATCTCCAGGAACTTGTTCGGCATGCTCAAGAAATTGTTGAGATGCTCGCTTGGCCGTGGGATCGCGCCGAGATCGGCGCCCGAGACATAGGGCACCAGGTCGCCGGGTGCGCGAGGCGGCAGGAAATGAACCCGGCCGGAGACGCCAAGGCCGGCTGCCCGCCGCGGCAGATCCTCCTCGATGTATTGCAGCCAGCGCGGCAGCACATAGGCGATGATCGCCAGATGAACATTCGGCGCCATCAACGGCATCGCGTCGATCAGTGTCTCGACACCCTGCTGCGGATAGATGCCGCCAAACCAGACGATGAGCGGCTCGTCGGGGCCGATGCCGACATCGGCCCGCAATCGTCCGTCGTTTTCGCAGGGCCAGTAATATCGACAGTTGCGGACGACGAGCGGCGGGGCGATCCGGTAATGCTGCGCGTACCACTCACCGACGCCCTTGCCGACCGTCGTCACGGCATCCGCCTTGCGGAAGATGGCTGCCTCCTGCCTCCTGTCGCGCCACTCGAACAAACGTTCCAATGGGGTGAAGCTCGTCGCCAATCGGTGCGCGGTGAGTTCCACGGCATCGTAGATCAGCCGCGCGCCGTCGCGTGCCGCCAATCGGGACGCGGCGACCAGGGCATAATTGTCGTGCGCCTGGACGACGCGAAAGACGCGATCGCGCGTCGCCTTGTCGGCGGCATCGGCAAAAGCGCGCGTCGTAGCCTGCTGGTGCAGCACCCTGACGAGAGCGGCGAGAATCGCCGCCGCCGGCTTTTGCGACAGCTCGCGCCATGCCGCGACAAAGCCCTGGCACGGCTTTCTCAACAGCACCGCGCAAGGCGGCGCCAGCAGCAATCGCCGAAGAAGCGCGCCGGCCCACGCCGGCGGGATTATCAGAAAGTGCCTGACACGCGCGGCGAAACCGTGCCAGCCGCCGCGAAGCAACGCATCCCCGTCGGCGCGGGCCAGCCGGTCGCGGCGGCTGGTTTGCGCCAGCACGCGGCGGTTCAAAACGCTCAGGAGCCTGCCGGTGAAGGGCCGCGGCGCGACTTCGATATAGTCGACCTTGGCGAATGGCACCTGCATCGGCGCGCCGAGCGACACGACGACGACGCCATAGCCGGCGTCCGCCAGGGCCTTGGCCATTCTCGGCACGCGCGTGATGTTGCGCAGATTCTTGCGCGACAGGATGCACACCACAGCGGCTTCGCCCGCCGCCTCCGGCGCGGCCGGATCGGCGAGGCATCTCTGCTCGATCGGATTGATGGCTGTCATTTCCCGGGTGATAGGGCCTCAAATCGCGCTTTCGGGATAATGCCTGGTCGGCGCCGCAAGATCGAGTCGCGACGCCTCGCTGCAGCGCGGCCGGCTTGGAACGCGCCCCAGTCCATGACCAAAGGCGCTGCGCTTTCGCGCCTTTCCGGGGCGCACGGTGGCGCCCCGCCTTCAACGTTCCTCGCGGCCTCGCCCCGATGGTTGCGGCATCGCGATAGTGTTCGCGCCATTATAGAAGTGATAGACATTGTTGAACGCGGTATGGTCGGACCGGCCTCGGGATCGACATAACCTGGGCAATCTGGATCGGCGGGTTGATGATGCGGTGGAAGATCGCGACATCGCCATAGGTTGCCTTCTCGATGTCGGCGCATTGGTTCAAGAGTTCGATATAGGTTGGCTCGAACGTAACACCGCCGTCGCTCAGGCCGGTATGCTTCAATGCAACATCATAGCCGCCAACCATCAAGGGCCGGATAAACAAGTAGTCGCTGGCGCCGGTGATGTAATAGGCGGCATAGCCGGTCGGGTCGATCCAGCGAGATTTCGACATTGTTCCGGCCGACCGGCGGCGCCGTCTTGAAGCGCACCTCGATCTTGGCACCGCCCTGGCCGTCGGCGCGGATGTTCGCCTGGGTCAAGGTGATACGGAGATTACCGGTGACGTAGGGCGCCTTCGTTAGGGTCAGGTGCCTCGCATCGTCGATCGAGGCCACCTTGTTGGCGAGCGGCAGGCCGTGATCCGCGAAGGCCAGGATGTTGCTGCCGGCCCGATAACCGGCGGTCGAGGGGACGGTTATCTGGGCGTTGCCGCTGGCGACTGTCGCCATTGTATGGGTGCAGAAGAGCTGCG
The DNA here is from genome assembly GCA_963781215.1 of uncultured Alphaproteobacteria bacterium. GTDB lineage: Bacteria > Pseudomonadota > Alphaproteobacteria > ATCC43930 > CGMCC-115725 > AP-15. Next base: position 111 of record CAWAFE010000042.1, on the reverse strand, counting down.
TTCCGCCAGAGCCGTCGCCGCCGCTGGCAGAAATGTCCCAGACGGTGTAATCGCCATCCCCGCCGCCCAGCCCGCAGCTTTTCAGCGGCGCGTCGAAGACCACCTGGCCGT
>CAWAFE010000041.1:0-276233 GCA_963781215.1 uncultured Alphaproteobacteria bacterium | reverse complement strand
ACAGCGGAGCGGGTATTCTTGTCGGGGAGGGGACAGAGGCTATGTTGCCGACAAATCCGGTGCAGCTTTCGTCGCGTCCCGGGCGAGGAGATGGCGCGGCTCGTGCTCGGGCAGGACCGGGTGGACCAGAGGGGAATCTGTGATGGCGGCGACGAGGACCGGGGGTTGTCTGTGCGGCGCGGTGCGGTACGAATTGGCTGGTGAGCCGCTCTTTTCGCTGCTCTGCCATTGTCGCGACTGCCAGCATCAGAGCGGCAGCGCCTATGTCGCGGCGATGCGGGTGCCGGCTGCCGGGTTTCGCATCACCAAGGGCGAGCCCCGGCTCTATGTCAGCAAGAGCGACGCCGGCAACGAGGTGACGCGGGCGTTCTGCCCGCAATGCGGCTGCCCGCTGTTCATCCGGGTCTCGGCCCGGCCGGACATCGTCGGGCTGCGGGTCGGCAGCCTCGACAACCCCGGCGAGTTTCGCCCCGAAGCCGACATCTTTGTCAAAAGCGCGCAGCCCTGGGACCACATGAACCCGGATCTGCCCAAGCACCAAACCTACCCGCCGGGGCGCGCCTACACGCCGCCGGAATGACGGGCCGAGCCGCTCTGTGCTGTCGAGCAGGCCGTCAACCGAGGCTCTTCGAGACCATTTCAAAGGTGTTCTTGCTGAGGCCGGAGGTGGCGAGGATGCGGTCGAGCTCGCGCCGCATCAGGGCCTGGCGCGCCGGGTCGTGGCGGCGCCACGAGCAGAGCGGCTGGACGAGGCGGGCCGCCACGGTGGCGTTCGCCGGGTCGAGGGCGAGCACCTCGTCGGCGAGAAAGGCGTAGCCGGCGCCATCCGCGTCATGGAAGCGCAGCTGGTTGCCTTGGGCGAACGCGCCGACCAGAGCGCGCACCCGGTTCGGGTTCTTGCGCGTGAAGGCGGGGTGCCGCGTCAGCTCGCGCACGCGCTGCGGCGTTTCCGGCAGCGACGAGCGCGCCTGCAGGCCGAACCATTTGTCGATGACCAGATCGTCGTGCGACCAGGCGGCAAAGAACCGGGCGAGTGCCGCGGCCCGCTCTGGGCGGTCGAGATCGGCGAGCACCGCGAGTGCGGCGAGCACGTCGGTCATGTTGCGCCCGGCCTCGAATTGCGCCTTGGCGAGGGCGGCGCCCTTCGCCGGGTCAGCGGCGGCGAGATAGCCGAGGCAGGTGTTGCGCAACGCCCGCCGCCCGATCGAGGCGCCGTCGATCCGGTAGGGGCCGGGGTCCGCGAGCCGCTCGTAACTGCCGGCGAACTCCGCCGCCAGGGCAGCACCGATCGCCTTGCGTGCGGCCTCGCGGGCGGTGTGGATCGCGTCGACATCGACGATGTCGAGCTGATCGGCAAGGAACCCTTCGCCGGGCAGGCTCAGCGCCTCGGCGGCAAAGGCCGGGTCGCGGTCGGCGTCGGCCAGGGTCTGCCGCATCGCCGCGACGAGATCGGGATCGAGCGCCGCCGGCGTGTCGCCGCGGCGGATGGCCGCGATCGCGTCGAGCAGGATGCGGGCCGCGACCTGCTGGCCCGCCTCCCAGCGGGCGAACGGCTCGGGGTCGTGGATCGCCAGGAATTTCAGCCGTTCGAGTGCCACCCCCTTCAATTTGACCGGTGCCGAAAAGCCCCGCAGCAACGACGGCACGGGTGCGGCCGGCACATCGACAAAGCGGAAATTCTGCCGCGCCTCGGCGAGGTGCAGCACCCGCGTTCCGGCCCGGCTCTCCGCCTCGCCCTCGAGCCTCGTCGAGAGTTCCGCGCCGTCCGCGCCGAGCAAACCCATCGCGAGCGGGATCAGCATCGGCTCTTTTTGCGGCTGGCCCGGCGTCGGCGGCACCCGTTGCGCGACATCGAGCTCCCAGCTCTTTGTCGCCGCGTCCCAGCGGTCCTCGACCGTGATCTCTGGCGTCCCGGCCTGCTCGTACCAGCGCTTGAACCGGCCGAGGTCGACGCCGCCTGCATCCTGCATCGCGGCGACAAAATCCTCGATCGTGGCGGCCTGGTTGTCGTGCCGCCGGATATAGAGGTCCATCCCTGCCCGGAACCCCGCCTTGCCGATCAGGGTGTGGATCATCCGCACCAGCTCGGCACCCTTGTCGTAGACCGTCGGCGTGTAGAAATTGTCGATCCGCAGATAGCTCTGCGGCTGGACCGGGTGGGCGAGGGGGCCGTCATCCTCGGGAAACTGCATCGCGCGCAAGGTGCGCACCTCGGCGATGCGATTGACCGCGCGGCTCCCCTGGTCGGCCGAGAATTCCTGGTCGCGGAATACGGTCAGCCCTTCCTTCAACGACAATTGGAACCAGTCGCGGCAGGTGACCCGGTTGCCGGTCCAGTTGTGGAAATATTCATGGGCGATCACCGCCTCGATATTCTGGTAATCGGTGTCGGTCGCGGTCTCGGGCTTGGCCAGCACATAGCGGGTGTTGAAGATGTTGAGGCTCTTGTTTTCCATCGCCCCCATGTTGAAGTCGCTGACCGCGACGATGTTGAAGACGTCGAGATCGTATTCGAGACCGAACACCTCTTCGTCCCAGGCCATCGCCTTTTTTAGCGAGGCCATCGCATGAGCGCATTTGTCCTCGTCGCCGCTTCGTACCCAGATGGCGAGCGCTACCTCGCGGCCCGACCGCGTCGTGAACCGGTCCTTGACCGCGACGAGATCACCCGCGACGAGGGCGAAGAGGTAGGAGGGTTTCGGGTGCGGATCGACCCATTTTGCCCAATGCCGCCCGTTGTCGGCGTCGCCGGCGCCCTCGGGGTTGCCGTTCGACAGCAGCACCGGGAACTGAGCCTTGTCGGCCGTGACCGTTGTCGTGTAGCGCGCCATGACATCCGGCCGGTCGAGGAAATAGGTGATCCGGCGAAAGCCCTCGGCCTCGCATTGGGTGCAGAAATTGCCGCCCGACATGTAGAGCCCGGAAAGCTCGGTGTTGCTTTCGGGCGCGATCCGGGTCTCGACTTCGAGGGTGAAGGTGTCGGGCAGGTCATCGAGGACCAGCCCGCCTTCTTCGGGCAATTGGTAGCGGTTGGCGCCGAGCTTTTCGCCGTCGAGCGCCAGCGAGATCAGCTCCAGCGCCTCGCCGTCGAGACGCAACGGTGCCCGCGCCGCGCCTGCCGCCGGGTTGCGGCGGATCCCCAGCCGCGATTTGACCCTGGTGTCGTCGGCGCCGAGCTCGAAGACGAGATCGACCGTGTCGATCAGAAAATCGGGCGGCCGGTAATCCGCGAGCCGTACCGGCTGGGGCGGCGTGATGTCGGGCGAAAGGTCGAGCATGGCGGCTGGCCGCGGATATATTCGGGAGCGGTCAGCCTATCCCGCCGCGCCGCCGATGGAAATCGCCAGACGCCGGTCGAGACGATAATTTCCGGATGACCAAGTCAGCTGTCGGGGGACGGATGTGGCGGGGATGACCGAGCCCGGCGCGGCAATCGAGCGGGTCCCAAGGGTCGGGCTGCCGGCGATCTTCGCCGCGTTCTTCCGGCTCGGGATCACCAGCTTCGGCGGCGGCACGGCGGCCTGGCTCTACCGTGAGATCGTGCAGCGGCGGCGCTGGATCGACAATGCGGCCTTTGCCTCCGATTTGGCGCTCGGCCGGGTGCTGCCGGGCTCGGGCGGGGTTAATCTGACGGTCCAGACGGGCCAGCGCCTGCGCGGCGCGCCGGGTGCGGTTGCCGCCGTGCTGGGCCTCTTGTCGGGGCCATTGGCGATCGTGCTGGCGCTGGCGGCGGCCTGGGCGCGGATCGGGCCGGGCCCGGTGCCTCACGCCGTGCTCGACGGGGTCGGCGCCGCCGCGGTCGGCCTCACCTTCGCCACCGGGCTCACCCTGGCGCCGCGTGGCAGGGCGAGTTTGGCGCCGCTGGCGGTAACACTCGCCACCGTGGTTTCGGTCGGAGTGCTGCGCTGGCCGATGATCCCGGTCGTCCTCGGCTTGGCGCCGGTCAGCATCGGCCTGGCGCTGGCGCGGGCAAAGCGGCAGGGCCGCGATGCCTGAGGATCCGAGGTCGCTGCTGGCGTTGGCCTTTGTCTTCGGGCCGCTGTCGCTGTTGTCGATCGGCGGTGGCGCCTCGCTGCTTGCCGAGATCGCGCACCAGTCGGTCGCGGTGCACGGCTGGACGACCGACCGCGAGTTCGCCGACCTCTTCGCGATCTCGCGCGCCGCACCCGGGCCGGGCACGATGCTGTCGGCGCTGATCGGCTGGAAGGTCGCGGGTATCACCGGCGCGCTGACCGCCTCGGCGGCGCTTTATCTACCCTCCTCGCTCTTGGTCTACGGCCTTGCCCGCATCTGGGGACGGTGGCGCGGTTCGGTCTGGCATGCCGCGGTCGAGCGCGGGCTGACGCCGATCGCCGCCGGGCTCGTGCTGTCGGGCGGGATCGCGGTATTGCGCGCCTCGCCCGGCGGCGCCGCGGTCTGGGCCGCGGCGGGTGTCGCGACGGCGCTGCTGCTGTATCGGCCTCGGCTTCATCCTCTGGCGCTCTTCGCCGTGGGCGGCGCCCTCTTCGGCCTCGCCGCCGCCGCCGGATGGAGGTAGTCTCAGGCGCACATCCGCGGCGCGGGAAAAGGGCTCAGGGCTCGGGACCCTGGTCGAGCAGGCGGGCGACGAGGGCGTCGGCGGCCTCCCAGTCATAGGTGCGGTAGCTGTGGCCGCAGCTGACGAACCGGGCGCCGGCGTAGAACATCTCGTATTGGGTGTGGCGCGAGCCGAATTCCGAGCCGATCGCGTCCCAGGCGAGCTTGAGGAATGCGACCCGATCGCGCGGCGTCGCGACGGGTGAGCGCTGAGTTCGGCCGATGATCGCGGCAAGGTCGGGATCGGCCAAATCGCGCACCGAGGAGGGCAGCATGATCAGCGAGCCGCCGGCGAGGCTCCGGATCTTGTCGACGACCCGCGGGTAGAGCTCCTGCGTCAGGACCTGTGCAGCATACATCAAATGCTTGTCAGGGACCCAATAGCCGTTCTCGAGGTGGCCGGCCGCCTCCATGCCTGCCACCATGCCCTCGACCATCGCCGCCTGGGCGGCGAGCCAGCCGAGTTCCTCGCGCACCGGCGGCATCCCGCCGATGCCGATCGTCTCGGCGAGGCGGCGCGCGATCCCGGCGAGAAACCGCAGCTTTACGCCGAGCCGGATCTGCGCCTGGTAGTTCTGAAAGGTATGGCCGAGCGTGTCGTGAAACTGCGCCCGGCACATATCGGTGTCGCGGTAGACGAAGACGCGCTCCCACGGCACCTTGACATCGTCGAACCAGACGATCGCGTCGTTCTCGTCGAAGCGCGCCGAGATCGGGTTGTCGAAGAGCGAGGTGGCGGCGGCCTCGTAGGACTTGCGCGAAAGCAATTTCAGCCCGTTGGTCGCGATCGGGATGGCGAAGGAGAGTGCGAGATCCTCCTCGCCCGGCCTCAGCGGCTGCAGATTGGCGACCAGGATCTCGTTTGCCATGATCGTGCTGGTGCCGAGCATCTTGGCGCCGCGCACGGTGATCCCGCCCTCATCCTCGTCGACCAGCCGCGCCACCAGATCGTCGTCCTGCTCGCCCCAGGCTTTCGACCGGTCGGCCTGCGGGTTGATGATGACGTAGGTCAGAAAGAGGTCGTTGCGGCTGGCGTAGTCGAAATAGTCGAGGAGCGCCTTGGCCCGCGCTTCGCCATGCCGACGGAACACCTCGATGCCGATCACCTGGCCCAAGAGGCTGGAGGCGACGTGGTCCGGAGAGCGGCCGACAAAGCCGCCCGATTGCTCGGCCCACAGGGCGAGCGCCCGCCGCCGCTGGACCATCTCGTCTTGGCTGCGCGGCATCTGCCAGCAGCGGTTGATCCGCCGGCCGCCGGCCGCCGGGACGAAGGTCATCCGCTCCAGGTTTTCCGGGCGCGCCTGAAAGTCGTAGAGTGCGGCCGCCGAAGCGACCGCGTTGCAGAATGCCGGGTGGGTTGTGACATCGGCGACGCGCTCGCCATCGATATAGACGGCGCGGCCGTCGCGCAGCGAGCGCAGATGCTCGGCACCGGTCTTGCAGATCGGGTCGCCGGTGCCCGTGCTCATTTGCAAGCCTCCGCTGCCGATCGACGCCCATCGTCACATAAGCGGCACTCCCGGCAAAGACGTTAGCCGAACGGCTCAGATCGGTCGCGCGTCGGCGGCGCTCAGGCAGGGCAGGGCGAGCAGGCGCCCGTAGAGCAGCGCGAAGAGACCGAAAGCGCCGCTCCAGGCCGCTCCGGCGAGCCACAGGATCAAGAGATATTCCGCCCCGCCGAGCGGCGCCAGGAGGCGCAGCAGGGCGGCGAGCGTGACCAATGCATAGATTGTAACCGTGCCGGGCCCGGCGGTGAGCGGACGCCCGGTATGTCCGAGGGTGGCGCGGGTCATCACGGCGAGGGTCATCGTGCCGATGGCGCCCACGGTCAGCGCGTGCAGCGCTGTCGTCTGCGGCAGGAGCCCGGTCAGGCCGTCGATTGCGAGGCACAAAAAGCCGAGCGCCAGCCAGCCGTAGCCGAAGTGAAGCACGAGGAGCAGCGGCTCGCGCCATGTCGCTTGGCCGCGCCAGCGGATGAGACGCCCGCCCAGCGCAACGCCGGCGGCGAGCTCCACCCAGGGTGCTGCCGGGCTCTCCGGGACCGCCGCCCAGACCGCGAGCGCGATGCCGGTGGCCGCCAAGGCGGCGCGGTCGACGCGGTCGAAGGATGCAGGGGCAGCAATTTCAGGCTGCTGCCTCGAGAGCCAATTCCGGGTAAAGCTCGGCACGATCCGGCCACCGACAAAGCTAATCAGCATCAACAGCGTGGCAACGCCGATGCGGTTGCCAAGGGCGGCGGTCTCGGCGACGCCGACCGCTTCGAGATGGACCAGCAGATTGCCAGCGAGCAGCAGCGAGAGTGCGGCCAGCATCGGCAGGTTGCGCCAGTTGCGCCCGGCGACGATTTCGCGCGCAACCGCGAAGAGGAAAACCAGCGGAAAGGCGAGGTCGAAGACCATCGCGGCTTCCGCTCCGATTATTGCCGAGAGAAAGACGGCGAGCCGCCCCGCCGCCCACAGCAGCACCAAAAACGCGAGCGACCCACCCTGGAGCGGCATGCGGCCGGTCCAATTCGGGATCGCGGTCAGCAAAAATCCCGCGACGGTCGCGGCGCCAAAGCCGAAGACCATCTCGTGGACATGCCAGACGGTCGGAGGCAGCGCCGTCGGGACCGCCCCGTCGCCGGTGAAGAACATCAGCCACAGCGGGATCGCGACGGCCGACCACAGCGCCGACAACAAGAAGAACGGGCGGAACCCGGCCGACAAAATCGTCGGGCAGAGGTGCCGGCGATAGCGGGGAATTGCGGCCACGGCACTCTGAACCGGTATTTGTCCAGCTTTCTTCTGATTTGGGATGTTGCGCCGACTTCCGCCAGCGCTGAACCCGGCCGAACCCATCGGCACGCCGGACTTCGGTGACGGAAGCGGGGAGACCCCGCGAGCCGAAAATGCGACAGCTGCCTGACCCCTGGTTTCGCGGAGGCTGTCAGAGGGGTCTCCTGCGGTTCATTTCGGGCTGGCCGCTTGCTGTGCGCGATGGCGCCGAGCCCTTTTGTCGCCGGACGGGATCGACTAGTCTTGCAGGAGGCCGCTCGAGCTGCGCTCGCGCTTCCATCACGAAAGGACCCCAACATGCCGAGCTTTGAACACCACGGCGCCCGCATTTACTACGAGGAGTTCGGCCAGGGGTTCCCGATCCTGACCTTTGCGCCCGCGGGTCTGCAGTCGGTGATCGGCGTGTGGAGCCAGCCTTCGGCGCCGATCAACCCAACGACCGAATTCGCGGCCGATTATCGCGTGATCGCGATGGACCAACGCAATGCCGGCGGCCGGTCGCGCGCCCCGATCACCGCGCAGGACGGCTGGGATTCGTACACCGCCGACCACGTCGCGTTGCTCGACCATCTGCGCATCGACCGCTGCCATCTTTACGGCCAGTGCATCGGCGGCTCCTTCATCCTGAACCTGATCAAGGCCCAGCCCGAGCGCGTCCAGTCGGCCGTACTGGCGCAGCCGATCGGCCGCGTCGGGCCGATGGCGCCCGGCCGCCCGGCCCGGTTCAACGCTTGGGCGGAAACGCTCGGCGACCACCCGGAGGCGACCCCGGCGGTGCTCGACGCGTTCTGCCGCAACCTCTATGCCGCCGGCTTTGCCTACTGCGTCGACCGCGCCTTTGCGGCGACCGTGCGCACGCCCTGCCTGGTGCTGGCCGGCAACGACGAGGCGCACCCCTACCCAATCTCCGAGGAGCTGTCGAAGCTGATCCCGAATTGCGAGTTCATCGCGGAGTGGAAAGCCGGCGCCGCCCTCGACGCGGCAAGGGTCCGCGTCAAGGAGTTCCTGGCAAGGCACACCCCACCCCGCGGCTAATCCTCCAGGCCGCGGAGCGTCCGCGCGAATCTGAACAAATCGTCGCCAGATTGCTTCGTCGCCCAGCGGCTTTCGATGCGGCGGCGCCGATGTCGCCAGATCTTCGCTGCGGCGGCGCCGAGCGTGCTTCGAGACGCCCCTCAGCATGAGGCTTACCTTTGATGGCATTGATTGAAATTCCTCGTCATGAGAACGCCGCGCAACAGCTGTCGCGAACGACGCGCTGCGTTCGGCCAATCGACTTCAACCGGGTCACGTGTGTTCCGAAGAGCCCGACCCGATGACCGCGCCGGGCAACGCGAGCGACTTGATCGTCGTCCCACAACCGGTCGCGGCGCCGTTGACCCGTGCCGCGATCTTTCTCGTCGTGACGATCAACCCGGGCGAACGTAATGGCGCGGCGGCGCGGTTGCTGTGCGCGGAACTCGCCGGCCTGCTGCGCGCGGTCGGGTTTCGCGAGCCCGCCGAAAACCTCTCCTGCATCGTGGGGTTCGGATCGGAGGCGTGGGACCGGCTCTTCGGGGAGCCACGGCCGGCGCAGCTGCACGGGTTCCGTGAGATCCGCGCCGGAACGCGCCATGCCGTCGGGACGCCGGGGGATCTCCTGTTTCACATCCGCGCCGAACGCATGGATCTGTGCTTTGAACTGGCGGCGCAAATCATGGCGCGGCTCGGTGACGCGGTGTCGGCGGTCGACGAGGTGCACGGCTTTCGCTATTTCGACAGCCGCGACCTCTTGGGCTTTGTCGACGGCACCGAGAACCCGTCGGGAGCGGAAGCGGTCGAGGCCACGGTGATCGGCGCAGAGGATCCGGCCTTTGCCGGCGGCAGCTACGTCGTCGTGCAGAAGTATCTGCACGATATGGCCGGCTGGAACTCACTTTCGACCGAGGCGCAGGAGCGGATCATCGGCCGGACCAAGCTCTCCGATATCGAGCTCGACGACGCGGTCAAGCCTTCCTGGGCGCACGCCGCGCTAACCGTGGTCGAGGAGGACGGACGCGAGATCAAGATTGTCCGCGACAACATGCCTTTCGGGCGGGCCGGGCATGGCGAGCACGGCACCTACTTCATCGGCTACAGCCGCTCGCCGCGCACGATCGAGCAGATGCTGGAAAACATGTTCGTCGGCCGCCCGCCTGGCAATTACGACCGCATTCTCGACTTTAGCCGGGCCGTTACCGGCAACCTGTTTTTCGTGCCGTCGGCGACGTTTCTGGACGAGGTGACGGTCGACCCGCCGGCGGCGGAATCCGCGGCCGCGCCGGCCGCCGCCGAGCCGCCGCCCATCCCGCCGGTCGCCGACGGTTCGCTCGGCATCGGCTCGCTCAAAGGAAAACCCCGGTCATGAATAACCTGCACCGCGAGCTGGCCCCGATCTCCGATGCCGCCTGGGCGCAGATCGAGGAGGAGGCCTCGCGCACCCTCAAGCGCTACCTCGCCGGTCGCCGGGTGGTCGACGTGCACGGACCGGGTGGGACCGCGCTGTCGGCGATCGGCACTGGGCATCTGCAGCCGATCGCGGCGCCGGGGGACGGCATTCTCGCCCGGCAGCGCCAAGTCAAGGCGCTCGTCGAGCTGCGCGTGCCGTTCGAGCTCGACCGCCAGATGATCGACGATGTGGAGCGCGGCGCCAACGATTCAGACTGGCAGCCGGCAAAGGATGCGGCGCGGCTGATCGCCTTCGCCGAGGACCGCGCGATCTTCGAGGGCTATGCCGCAGGCGGCATCGAGGGGATCCGCCAGGGGGCAAGCAACCCGCCGATCACGCTGCCCGCCGACGTGCGCAATTATCCCGACGCCATCGCTCACGCGTTGAGCGAGCTGCGTCTTGTCGGCGTCAACGGCCCCTATTCGGTGCTGATGGGGGCCGAGGCCTATACCGCCGTCGCCGAAGGCAATGACTACGGCTACCCGGTGCTGGAGCACGTCAGGCGGCTTGTCGACGGCGAGATCATCTGGGCCCCGGCGATCACCGGCGCCTTTGTCCTCACCACCCGGGGCGGCGATTTCGACCTGCATTTGGGCCAAGACATCTCGATCGGCTATGCCGGCCACACCGACGCCACCGTCCGCCTCTATCTGCAGGAAACCTTCACTTTTCTGCTGCTGACTGCCGAGGCCGCGGTGGCGCTGGCGCCCTCCGCCTGACCCGGCATCGCGCCGAGCTCGACCGCCTCCCGCCGGTTACCGGCATCGTCGGCAATGTAAAGCGGCTGATGGGGATGCCTTAGCTTGAAGTGATAGTGGCCTGCCTCCGGCACGTCAGCTCGCCAGCGGGTGTGGCTGCGGGTTCGAGCCGTCGGTGAAGCGCGACAGGCGGAAGGCCGCCGGGTCGACCAGGGTCGGGTCGCCCGCCACCATGTCGGCGACCAGCCTGCCGGCGCCGGGGCCGATGCCAAAGCCGTGCCCGGAAAAGCCGGTGGCGATGAAGAAGCCGGGCACGCTTTCGACCGGGGAGATGACCGGGATCGCGTCCGGCATCACATCGATCATGCCGCCCCAGCTCTCGGCCACCCGCATGTCGCGGAAGATCGCCGGAAAGGCCTGCTTGACGGCATTCTGCGCTCGCTCGATGACGAACGGGTCCGGGTCGGGGTCGAGCGTGCGCACCGCCTCGAAGGGCGAGGCCGAGTCGAGCGCCCAGCGCCGCGGCATCCGCCATTCCTCCGCGAACCGCCGCCCGACCCGGAAGCGCAATCTCTTCCAGTGCAGCCGCACCGCCGGCAGATAATCGAAGAACAGGCGGAAATTGTCGGGGACGAGGTCGATCGTGCGCACCCCCAACGTCGCGACCGTGTAGCCGCCGTCCATCCGCTTGCGAAAGCCGAAGAGGCCACCCGAGGCCGAGATCTCGGGCCCGCCCTCGATCGGGTCGGTGCGCATGACCGAAGCCAATACCTTGAGCTGCGGAAGTCGGATGCCGAGATTGCCGCAAAAGAGCCGCGACCAGGCGCCGCCCGCCAAGACGACGCTGGCGCAGGCGATCCGCCCCTTTTCGGTGACGACGCCGGCGACCCGTCCGGCCGCTGTCTCGATGCCGCGCACCGCGCATCCGGTCACGATCGCGGCACCATGGCGCCGCGCCGCCTCGGCGATCGCGGGTGCCGCCATCTGCGGCTCGGCCTTGCCGTCGCTCGCGGTGTATAGCGCGCCCGCCCAATTGCCGGTCAGCCCCGGCATCAGCTCGCCCGCCTCGGCGGCGGTGATAACGCGGCTGTCGAGCTGGTATTGGCGGGCGTGGTCGAGCCAGGATTCGAGCTCGGCCAGCTCGGCCGGGGTCTCGGCCAGATACATGATGCCCGGCTGGCGAAAGCCGGTCTCGGCCTCGACCAGCTCGTTCATGCCCTGCCACAGCCGCAGGCTTTCGATGATCAGCGGGATCTCGCGCGGGTCCCGCCCCATCTTGCGGCACCAGCCCCAATTGCGGCTAGACTGCTCGCCGGCGATGTGCCCCTTCTCGCACAGCGCGACCGAGACGCCCTTCTGCGCCAGAAACAGTGCCGCACTGGTGCCGATGATGCCGCCGCCGACGATGACTACATCGGCGCGCAGGGGCAATGCGCTGTCGGAACGGACGGGATCGACGCGCGGCGCCATGGTTTCAGATAGGTTCGTCGCCCCCGCGAAAGCGGGGGCCCAGGGCAAACGAAAGAGCCCGGCCGCCCTGGGTTCCCGCTTTCGCGGGAACGACGAGCGACATCGGGCAGCGTATTGATTTTACGACAACCCCCATCTCAATCAATCGATCGCTGCGTGCACGAGGTTCGCCACCCGGTCGAGCCGAGCCGAGTGGAACGGGTCGGGGGCGACAAAGTTGGTCAGGTAGCTGAACGACACGCCGCTCGTCGGGTCGGCCCAGGAATAGGAGGTGCCGGCGCCGCCATGGCCAAAGGTCTGAGGTGCGGCGATCGAGCCGAGCCCGCGGATGCGGTCGCTGTCGCCGCGCACATGCGGCCCAAGCCCGCGATGCATCGGGATGCCGCCCATTGCGTCGTCGCCGCGCTCGCCGGTGTGGCTGCGCGTGACATAGCCGACGAGCCGCGGCGAGAACATCCGCACCTCGCCGAGCCGGCCGCCGCCGAGCAGCATCTGGTAAAAGGCCGCCATGCCGCGCGCCGTCGCATAGCCCCCGCCGCTCGGCATGCCGGCCGCCCTGAACTCGGCCGAGTTGTCGCGCGGCTCGGGCGCATAGGTGTCGGCGCAGCGCTCCTGCTCGGCGGCCGGCACGCCGACAAAGATGTCGTTCGCGAGCCCGAGTGGGGCCAAGACCTTGTCGCGGATCACCTCCCGGTAGTCGCGGCCGGTCACCGCCTCGATCACCATCGCCTGGGTCAGGTGGGCGGCGCGCGGGTGGTATTGCAGCCGCGTTCCCGGCGTCCAGTCGAGCGAGAAGTCGCAGACCTCGGCCCGCATCCGCGCGTGATCGGTCCAGGTCGCCTGGGTCACGTCGCCTGAGGGAAAGCCGCCCTGATGCGTCATCACCTGATGCAAGGTGATCTCGCCTTTGCCGCGCTTGGCGAATTCCGGCAGGTGGTCGGCGATCTTGTCCATAAAGGAGAGCCGGCCTTCCTCGATCAAGGCCCACACCGCAGAGCTCGTCAGCACCTTGGTCTGGCTGAACAGCAGGAACAGGGTGTCGCCGGTCGCCGGCACGCTGCGGCCCTCGGTGCTGGCGTCGCCGTAGCTGCGGTAGAGCGCCAATTTCCCGTTCCGCGCCAGCGCGATCTGCGCCCCCGGGTAGCGGCCTTCCTCGATATGCTGCCGGATCAGCCGGTCGAGATGCTGGAGCGGCGTCGCGGCGAAGCCAAGGCTCGCGGGATCGCCGGAGGGGAGCGGATAGGCGTCGGGCATGGCTGTCTCCTTCGGGCGTTGCGAGCGGAGATGCTACATGACCCGGCGACGCTTGCGGGAGGGCTTATCGCCGACCACGCCGGCACGGGAGCGCCCGCCACCGCCGAAGCGGCGCGGGCCGTTCAGCTGCTTCCGCACAGGCGCCAGCGCCGCGGCCTCCGCAGACGCATCCTCTGTCGCCGAAAGCTCGTCGAACTCCGATTTGACGCCGTCGACTTCCTCATCCGAACGTTCTTCCAGACTTATCAATTTATTTCGCGCCGTCTCGGTGACCCGGATCAGCTCGTCGAGCTTGAGCTGGAGAGCCTGAGTGTCGCGGGTTTGGGAATTCTGGATGACGAATACCATCAGAAAGGTAACGATCGTTGTGCCGGTATTGATGACGAGCTGCCAGGTATCGGACCACGCGAAAAGTGGGCCGCTCACCCCCCATACGATCACGACCAGAACTGCCGCGATGAACGTGGCGGGGCGGCCCATCTGACGCTCCGTCCAGCGTGCGAAAAGGGCGAAGACCGTGTGTTTTTGAGGATTGGCGGCATCGCGAGGTTCGGGCATCGGTGAGGTGCTGCAGTGGAGTTGAGCACTCCACGAACAATACCCGGAGTAGAATTGTTCCGATTGCCGACACCCGACGAGCGGGCGCCTGGATAGGCGTGGGCTTTGATTTGGATGTCATGTTAGGCTGGGGCCGGCGGAAAACTGGTCCGCTGGTTCAGGAGAGCGAGATGCGCGAAGCCGTCATCGTCTCGACCGCCCGCACCCCGATCGGCAGAGCCTATCGCGGCGCCTTCAACGACACCCAAGGGCAGGAGCTGGCCGGCCACGTCGTCGCCGAGGCGGTGCGCCGCGCCGGCCTCGACCCGGCCGAGATCGAGGACGTGGTTCTGGGCGCCGCCCTGCAGCAGGGCTCGACCGGCTACAACATCGCGCGCCAGGCGGCGGTGCGCGCGGGACTGCCGGTCTCGGTGCCGGGCATGACGGTCGACCGGCAATGCGCCTCGGGGCTGATGGCGATCGCGACGGCGGCGAAGGAGATCGTGCACGACGGCATGAATATCGCGGTCGGTGGCGGCGTCGAATCGATCTCGCTTGTTCAGAACGACCATCGCAACCAGTATCGGGCACAGGATCCGTGGCTCGTCGAGCACCGGCCCGACCTCTATATGGCGATGATCGAGACCGCCGAGATCGTCGCCGAGCGCTACCAGGTGACCCGCGAGGCGCAAGACCGCTACGCCCTGCAGTCGCAGCAGCGCACCGCGGCGGCGCAAGCCGAGGGCCGCCTCGACCGGGAGATCGCGCCCCTCTCGTCGCTGATGCGCACCGAGAACCGCGAGACCGGCGAGGCTTCCTCGGTTGCGGTCACGCTCGACAAGGACGAGGGCAACCGGCCGTCGACGACGCTCGATGGGCTCTCCGGGCTGAAGCCCGTGTTCCGCGACGGGCAGACGGTCAAGGAAGGCCGCTTCATCACCGCAGGCAACGCCTCGCAGCTGTCTGACGGCGCCTCGGCCTCGGTCTTGATGGAGGCGGCCGAGGCGACGCGGCGCGGGCTCCAGCCATTGGGCGCCTATCGCGGCATCGCGGTCGCCGGCTGCGCTCCGGACGAGATGGGGATCGGCCCGGTCTTCGCCGTGCCCAAGCTGTTGCAGCAGCATGGGCTCAAGGTCGACGACATCGATCTGTGGGAATTGAACGAGGCGTTCGCGGTCCAGGCGCTCTACTGCCGCGATCGGCTCGGCATCGATCCTGAGCGCTACAATGTCGACGGCGGCGCCATCGCCATCGGCCATCCCTACGGCATGTCGGGCGCGCGCATGGTCGGCCACGCGCTGATCGAGGGCAAACGCCGCGGCGCCCGCCTCGTCGTCGTCACCATGTGCATCGGCGGCGGCATGGGTGCCGCCGGGCTCTTTGAAGTGCTGTAGCCGAGTGCCGAACGATCGGTAGGGATGGCGCGCGAAGATCAAACATGAATCTATATCGGCCAAGAATTAACCTGAATTAACTACTACATATTGATCAGAAATCGAAATTTTATAGATTGATATTTGTTGCTTGGCTGACGTTGCATCGCCGGATATCCTCAGTGCTCCGACGCGAGCAAAAGGGCGATGCAGATGCGGTGTCTGCGGTCGGCGGTAATCGCGATCCTCCTCGGGCCGGCCGCCGCCGGGTCGTCGATCGCCGGCGAGACCGCGGTACTTGATCGGGTCGCCTCGGCCGTCGACGGCGCTGAATCGAGCCACGGCGCCGATCCGACGATGTGGGGTCCGGACCCATCTGGGCCGCAGGGGCCGATGCAGGTCACCGAGGCTGCGGCGACCGATGTCGGCGGCGGCGACCGGTTCGATACCGTGCAGAACCGGGCGCTCGGGCGCGCCTACCTCGCCCATCTTTATCGGCGGTACGGCAATTGGCCGGATGCGATCGCCGCTTACAACTGGGGTATGGGCAACATGGACGCGTGGATCGGGGCCGGCCGGCCGGCCGACAAGCTGCTGGCGGGCGTCGCGGCCTATCTGGGCCGCGTCCTCTACGACAGCGGATTGTGCAACACCGCCGAGGCGCTTGCGGTGCAGCCCAAATTCACCGGCGCGGCGCAACAGCCGATCCTGCGCGCCGCCTGCGCCGATCTCGCGGCCAGCGGGCGGCCACTGATCGGCGCCGGGTCGAGCCGTTTTCATCACAGGCTCGACATCGCGATGCAGCTCGTCCGCAACGGCCCCGCCACACAGCGACGGTGGTAAACTCTGCGAGCCCGGCTACAGCGGGATCATCATCCAGCCGTTGACGAGCAGAACCCCCAGGCGCAGCGCGAGGTTCCACAAGAGCAGCGCCAACGCGACATGCGATAGCACCGCCGTGTTGAGCGGCAGCGGCGGATCGAACCATCGTAGCGCCTGTTGCATCCTACTCCCTCTCCCCGGTGCGAAACGCGGTCCGCTCCGGTGATAAGGGCAAAAATCGCGCCAATAGCGTAACCGGCTGGATATGCATGCGTTTCATGCAGGTTCGTTCTCGGTCTGTAAACTTTTCCGACGCTCTTCGCCGGCATCGGCGGAAAAACCGTCGGAAATCTTAACAATTCTGCAATGATATGGCGACGGCCGGGCAGCGCCGCCCCGTGTGGGTTTTCGATCTTGTTCGCCCAGCCCGATCCCTTCTAGACTTCGCAGGTGACGCACCGGCGGCAGCCGATCGAACGGAGGAAAAAATGCCCGACGCGACCCCAGGCGGGACTGACGTCTTCGAGATCATGCACACGATGCGGGCGATGCGGCGGCTGAAGCCCGACCCGGTGCCCGATGACCTGATCCGCAAGATCCTGCTGGCGGGGCAGGCGGCGGCGAGCGGCGGCAACACCCAGCGCTGGCGGTTTCTGGTGCTGAAGGACCAGAAGATCAAAAAGGCGGTGCAGGTTTATTACAAAAAGGCGTTCGATGAGGTTGTCGGGCCGCGTTATGCGTCGAGCGCGCCGCCGCCGGGCTCGGACCCTGCCCGCTTCAAGCGCCAGCATGCCGCGGTCGAATATCTGACCGACCATTACCACGAGGCGCCGGTGTGGATCGTCGCCTGCCTCGAGGACGGCGCCAATCCAGGACGCTCGGCCGGCTCGTCGGTCTACCCTGCGGTGCAGAACATGCTGCTGGCGGCGAGGGCGCTCGGGCTCGGCTCGACCCTGACGACGCGGCACATCAACTACGAGAAGGAGGTCGATGCCGCGATGGGCATCCCATCGGGCTTCCACTCCTACGCCATCCTGCCGATCGGCTATCCGATGGGCCGCTTCGGGCCGGTCGGCCGCGGGCCGCTCTCCGATGTCGTTTATCTCGACGGCTGGGGCAAGCCCTATCCCGGCATCTGACGGAAGGAGCCGATCATGCCGAGAATCACCCCCGTTGCCGGCAAGGCCGATGTCCCCGCCGAGCACCATGCCGTCGTCGACGATGTCGTCAAGGTATTTGGCGACGTGCGCGGCCCGTTCAGCATCATGCTGCACAGCCCGCCTCTCGCCGGCCGGGTGCTGCCGCTCGTCACCTTCTTTCGCGAAGGCAGCGTGGTCGATGCGAAATTGCGTTCGCATGCGATCCTCGCCGCGGTGCGCGAGCGCGAAGCCGCCTATGTCTGGGCCGCCCAGGTCGGTGCGGCCCGCCGCGCCGGCGTGCCGGAAGCGACGATCGACCTGATCCGCGCCAAGGGCGACCCCGCCGGCCTCCCCGAGGATGAGCGCGACATCGTCACCTACACGCGCCAGCTGTTGCGCACCAACCGCGTCGACCAGGCGCTCTTCGATCGGCTCAAGAATCGCCACGGCGCGCAATGGCTGGTCGAGCTGACCGCAGCGGCGAACTACTTCGCGTTCCTCTCCGGGATGGTCAACGCCTTCGAGGTGCCCGCACCCCCCGACGGCGATAAATTGCCCGGCTGACCCGCGAGGACAGCCTCCACGCCGAGACGATGCCGGCGCCCGGGCTGATCCTCGCCGCCCCGGCCTCGGGCAGCGGCAAGACCTTGCTCACCGCCGGTCTGCTGCGGCATCTGCGCCGGCGCGGGGTTCGCGTCGCCGCGGCTAAGGCCGGACCCGACTTTATCGACCCGAGTTTTCACGCGGCGGCGAGCGGCGCGCCATGCCTCAACCTCGATGTCTGGGGGATGCGGCGCTCCACGCTCGCAGGCCTCGTCGCCCGGCTCGGGGAAGCCGCTGAGATCGTGCTGTGCGAGGGGGTGATGGGCCTTTTCGACGGCACCGGCGCAAATGGCGAGGAGGGCTCGACCGCAGAATTGGCCGAGGCCACCGGCTGGCCAATCGTGCTGGTCGTCGATGCGCGCGGGCAGGGGGCCTCGGCCGCCGCCCTGTTGCGCGGCTTTGCGGATCACCGGCCACAGGCGAGGATCGTCGGCGTGATCTTCAACCGGGTATCGGGCGAGCGCCATCGCGCCCTTCTCGAAGCCGCCGTCGCGCGCCATCTGCCGGGCCTCGCCGTGCTCGGCGCGCTGCCGGCTGACCCGGCGCTGACCCTGCCGTCGCGCCATCTCGGTTTGGTGCCGGCCGATGAAATGGTCGAATTGGGGAGGGTGATCGACCGCGCCGCCGAGCACGTCGGCGCGTCCCTCGACATCGATCGGCTCTTGGCCTTGGCGCGACCTTCGGTCTTCGCCGCCGCGGCAACGACCCCGGGCATTCCGCCGCTCGGCAGGCGGATCGCCGTCGCCCGCGACGACGCTTTCTGTTTTGTCTACCCGGCGCTGCTCGACGGGTGGCGGCAAGAAGGCGCTGAGCTCGCCTTCTTTTCGCCGCTCGCCGGCGAGCCGCCCGACCCCGCCGCCGATGCGGTCTACCTGCCGGGCGGCTATCCGGAGCTGTGGGCCGGCCGGCTCGCCGCCGCGACGGCCTTCATCGCCGGCCTGCGCCGGGCCGCGGCGGACGAAAAACCGGTCTACGGCGAATGCGGCGGCTACATGGTCCTGGGCGAAGCCCTGATCGACGCCGACGGGTGCTGCCGGCCGATGGCGGGGCTGTTGCCGCTGGTCGCGAGCTTTGCCGAGCGGCGGCTCTCTCTTGGCTATCGCCGCATCGCCCTGATCGGCGGCGGGCCGCTCGGCGCCGCCGGCACCTGCTTCCGCGGGCACGAATTTCATTACGCGACGGTCGTACGACAAGCTGCGGCCGATCCTCTGTGGTCGGCGGGAGACGCTCGCGGAACCGACCTCGGCACGTGCGGGTTGCGCCGCGGCTCGGTGTTTGGCTCCTTCGTCCACTTGATCGACGGTGCGGACCCCGCATCTCAGCTGCCGAACGACACCACCGACGCACCCTGAGGGCCGTAACCGATGATCGCCTGGTCGCGCGTCAGCAGGGTCAGGTTCTCGCAGCGGGCCTGCGCGATCAGCATCCGGTCGAACGGATCGCGATGGCGGCGGGGCAGCGCGATCAGCGCCTTGCAATGGTCCGGCCGGACGGGCAGGAGCTCGTACCCATCGGCAACCTCGAGCAGCCGTTCGTCGGCGGCGACCCGGCCGAGCGAGATTAGGATCGCTATCTCCCAGAGCGTTACCGCGCTGACATAGCGGAACCTCGCGCTGTCCAGCGTTTGCCGCTCTCTCCGGCTCAGCCTTTGCGGCGTGATCCGGGCCCAGAGGACGATATGGGTGTCGACGAGAATGGCGCTCCTCAACTTGTTGGCTCAAAGTCGGCGACGATATCCTCGGGGAGCAAAAGATCGTCCGACAAGAACAGGCCTTGAAGATCGCCGTACTTGATCGGCGGGGTCTCCGGCAATGGACCAAGACAGGCGACGGGACGACCGTTCCGGGTCACCGTGATCCTCTCCCCGGCCTGCGCGCGCGCGACAAGAGCAGCGAACCGAGCCTTCGCTTGTGCTACCGAAACAGCTTCATTCATCGCGTGCCCGCTGAATATGACCATTGATGGTCAATATACACGGTTTGATCTTCATCACAAGCCGGTGCCGTGGGATGGCTTTGACGGCGACCGTGCCGCGCCCGATACTGCGGAAAATCTCTAAACACCGGGAGCAGCGTCATGCGCGGACTGCCGCAAATCGATCAGGAGCTGAGATCCGCCGTCGAGCGCGGCGACGTGCCGGGGGTCGTGGCGATGGCGGCGAGCCGCGACGGGCCCGTGTATCAGGGCGCCTTCGGCAGTCGCGCGCTGCCCGATGGTGCCGCGATGACCGCGGACACGGTCTTTTGGATCGCCTCGATGACGAAGGCGGTGACCTCGACCGCGGCGATGCAGCTTGTCGAGCAGGGGAAGCTCTCGCTCGACCGGCCGGTCGCCGAGACGCTGCCGGAGCTGATCGCGCCGCGGGTGCTCGAAGGCTTCGACAGTGCCGGCGAGCCGCGGCTGCGGCCGGCGCGGCGGCCGATCACCCTGCGCCATCTGCTGACCCACACCGCCGGCTTCGGCTATGCCATCTGGAACCCGGATCTCGCCCGCTATATCGAGAAGACCGGCATCCCGGACATCATCACCTGTCAGAACGCGGCGCTCGGACTGCCGCTGATCTTCGATCCCGGCGAGAGATGGGATTACGGTATCAACATCGACTGGGTCGGCAAGGCGGTCGAGCGGGTGAGCGGCCGCAAGCTCGGTCAGTATTTCGCCGAACATATATTTGCACCCGCCGGCATGAAGGATACCGGGTTCGAGCTGACCCAGGAGCGCCGGGCGCGGCTCGCTGGCATGCATTCGCGCGGCGAGGACGGGGCGCTCGCGGCGATCCCGTTCGAGATGCCGCAGGAGCCGGAATTCGAGATGGGCGGCGGCGCGCTCTACGGCACCGCGGCGGATTACCTGGCTTTCGCGCGGTTGTTTCTGAACGAAGGCCGCGCCGCCGACGGTCGGTCAGGTGCTGCGGCCCGAGACGGTGCGGCTGATGTCGCAGAACCAGATCGGCGACCTCGAGGTGCGGCTGTTGCGGACCGCGATGCCGGGCTATTCGAACGACGCCGAGTTCTTTCCCGGCATGGTCAAGAAATGGGGTCTCGGCTTCATGATCTCGACCGCGGCCGTGCCGGGCGGGCGCAGCGCCGGCAGCCTCGCCTGGGCCGGTCTCGGCAACACCTATTTCTGGATCGACCAGGAGAAAGGCATTACCGGCGTGATCCTGATGCAGCTGATCCCGTTCGCCGACCCCAAGGCGCTCTCGGTTTTCGACGGCTTTGAAAAGGCGGTCTACTCGGCGCTGGCCTAGCTTCACTTCTCAGGCTCGATCAGGCCGGCGACGAACCAGCGCTGCATCGCCAATACGACCGCGACCGGCGGCAGCACCGCCAACAGTGCCGTCGCCATCACCACATGCCAGGCGGTCTGCGCGTCGCCGTTGCCGATCATCTGGCGGATGCCGATCACGATCGTTGTCATTGCCGGGCTGTCGGTGACGAGGAGCGGCCACAGATACTGGTTCCAGCCATAGATGAAGAGAATGACGAAGAGGGCGGCGATGTTGGTGCGCGACAATGGCACGACAACGTGGACGAGGAAGCGCCAGGGGCCGGCGCCGTCGAGCTTTGCCGCCTCGACGAGTTCGTCCGGGATGGTCAAAAAGAACTGGCGGAACAAGAGGGTCGCGGTCGCCGAGGCGATCAGCGGCAGGACCAGCCCGGCATAGGTGTCGATCAATCCGAGATCGGCGGCGATCTTGTAGGTGGGCACGATCCTGACTTCGACCGGCAGCATCAAGGTGACAAAGATCGCCCAGAAGCAGAGCCGGCGCAGCGGAAAGCGGAAGAAGGCGACCGCATAGGCCGAGGGCAGCGAGATCGCGATCTTGCCGCCGGCGATCGCCAGCGCCATGACGAGGCTGTTCGCCATCATGCGCGCGACCCCCTGGCCGCTGGTGCCGAGCGTGCCCTGCGGTAAGTGCCTGGCGCCAATTGGCGAGGAGGTGCGGCCCCGGCACCAGGGTCATCGGCGCATCGAGGATGTCGGGCAAGGTCAGGCTCGACGCCGCAAACGCGACGTAGATCGGGAACAGCACCAGCGCCAACCCCGCCAGCAGCACCGCATGCGGGATCCAGGCGCCGCGGCCGGAGCCCGCCATCTCACCTGCTCATCCGTAATGCACCCGCCGCTCGATAAAGCGGAACTGAACGGCCGTCAGTGCGATGACGATCGCCATCAAAATCACCGACTGCGCCGCCGAGCCGCCGAGATTGAGGCCGACGACGCCGTCGTACCATACCCGGTAGACGAGGATTTGCGTCGCCCGGTCCGGCCCGCCCTGGGTCACGTTCTGGATGATCCCGAAGGTGTCGAAAAAGGCGTAGACGAGGTTGACGACGAGCAGGAAGAAGCTCGTTGGTGCCAGGAGTGGGAAGGTGATCCGCCAGAACCGGCGGCTGCGGCCGGCGCCGTCGAGGGCGGCGGCTTCGAGCAGGGATCTCGGGATCGCCTGCAGTCCGGCCAGAAAGAACAAGAAGTTATAGCCGATCTGCTTCCAGGCGGCGGCGAGGATCACCAGCAGCAGCGCCTGTCGGCCGTTCAACAGGTAATTCCAGTCGATGCCGATCCGCCGCAATGCCGAGCCGACGATGCCGAAGCTCGGGTTGAACAGAAACAGCCACAAGACGCCGGCGATCGCCGGGGCGATCGCGTAGGGCAATAGCAACACCGTCCTGTAGAACGCCGCACCGCGCACGACCCGGTCGGCCATCGCCGCGAACAGCAGCCCCGCCGTCAGCGCCAATGCCGCGACGGCGAGGCCGAAGACAAAGCTAACCTCGACCGAGGCGAGGTAGGACGGGTCGGCCAAGATCGCGGCGAAATTGTCGAGCCCGACAAAATGTTTCGACAGGCCGAAGGCGTCTTCCCGCCGGACCGATTGCAGCAACGCCTGTGCCGCCGGCCAGAAGAAAAAGACGACCGACACGGCGAGCTGCGGCACCAGCAGCAGTGCCGGAAACAGCCGGCCCGGAAAGACGACGCGACGTTCCACAGCTAACTAATTCGTACCCGGACAGCCCCCACCCTGGCCCTCCCCCGTGACTACGAGGGAGGGAGGGACACGTGTCGACGGGCGGGCGGGGCCGGAGTAGGCAAGCCACATCACTGCGAATTCCGCTCGAATTGTGCCAGCAGCGCATTGCCTCGAGCGACGGCGTCGTCGAGCCCCGCCTGCGCGTCCTTCTTGCCGGCAAAGACCGCTTCGAGATCTTCGGCGATGATGTCGCGGATCTGCACCAGGTTGCCGAGGCGCAGCCCGCGGGAATTCTGGGTCGGCGGCTTTGCCGTCATCTGTAGCACCGGGATCTCGCGGCCGGGGTTCTTGTCGTAGAACCCGGAGGCCTTGGTCGCCTCGTAAGCGGCCTTGGTGATCGGCAGATAGCCCGTCACCTCGTGCAGACGCTGCTGCAAGGGGGTCTGCGACAGGAAGGTGAAGAACCTGGCGACGCCCTTGTATTCCTGCGGGGTCTTGCCGCCCATCACCCAGAGGCTGGCGCCGCCGATGATCGAGTTCTGCGGCGCACCCGGCACATCCGGGTAGTAGGGCAGCTCGGCCAGCCCGAACTCGAATTTGGCGCCGGATTTCAGGATGCCGAAAAATCCGGACGAGGTCTGGATCATGCCGCACTCGCCGTTCAGGAACTTGCCTTCGGGCTCGGTCGTGCGCCCGCCATAGTCGAAGCTCTTGTCCTTCTCGGCCGCGGCCAAATTCGCGATGTGGCGGGTGACGGTCGGGTTGTTGAA
The DNA here is from genome assembly GCA_963781215.1 of uncultured Alphaproteobacteria bacterium. Lineage (GTDB taxonomy): Bacteria > Pseudomonadota > Alphaproteobacteria > ATCC43930 > CGMCC-115725 > AP-15. Next base: position 252,773 of record CAWAFE010000041.1, on the reverse strand, counting down.
TTCGAGCCGGGCCTCGGGGCCGTCGAACCCGTCGGCCTTGCTGGCGAAGGCGAGATTGTGCCAGGCGCTGAACTGCTCGAGCTGGGTCCAGCTGACCCAACCCGCGGTGAACCCGCACGGCACCCCGGCGGCGCGCAATTTCTCGGCGGTGGCGAACGTCTCGGGCCAGGTCTTGGGCGCCTTCTCCGGATCGAGCCCGGCCTTTTTGAACAAGGCCTTGTTCCAATAGACGATCGCGGTCGAGCTGTTGAACGGCAGTGACAGCATCCTTCCGTCGGGGGTGCTGTAATAGGCGGTCACCGCCGGCAGATAGGCGTTCTGGTCGAAGGGCTCGCCGGCCTCCTGCATCAGCTGGTAGACCGGTTCGATCGCACCCTTGGCCGCCATCATCGTCGCGGTGCCGACCTCGAAGATCTGGATGATGTCCGGCGGCTTGCCGGCGCGGTAGGCGGCGACCCCGGCGTTCATGGTCTCGGCATAGGTGCCCTTGAACACCGGCACGACCTTGTATTCGTTCTGCGCGGCGTTGAAGTCGGCGGCGATCTTGTTGACCATTTCGGCATTGGCCGCGGTCATCGCGTGCCACCATTGCAGCTCGGTGGTGTCTGCCGATGCCGTGCCGATCGTCATGGCGAGGACCGCCGCGGCCAGGGTCGTCGGTTTCATGTCGCCTCCCTTGTTTTCGCCCCCGCCCGCCAGCTAGCGCGAACCGGCTTGCGGAATCAAGACGAAGGGAAAAAGCTTCTGTGACGGCGCCACGTCTAGGCGTCGGCATCTCGCAAAAGGCGGCCTCTATGGCGGGTTTTCGCGGCGGTTCGGTCGGCCTGGCTCGATTTCGCGGCGAATCGGCGCACGGCGAGTCGGCGCTCGCCGAAATCGGCCGGCAGGCGGTGGCGCTCGATTTGGGCGCGCCGCTCGCGGTCCGGCTGAGCCCGCGGGCGCGGCGCGTTGGCCTGCGGATCGACGCCGCCCGGCACCGCGTCGAGCTCATTTTGCCGCGCGGCGTCCCGGCCGAGCTTGGCCTGCGTTTTCTGCGCGATAAACGGGGATGGATCGCCGCCCGCCTCGACGCCCTGCCGCGGCCGGTGCCGTTTGTCGAGGGGGCGGTCGTGCCGGTGCTGGGGGTGCCGCATCGGATCCGCCGGTCGCTCGACCCGATGGCGGCGCCGGTGGTGATCGCCGACGGCGAGATCCGGGTGCGCGGCGAGTTGGTGCATCTGCCGCGCCGGGTCCGCGACCACCTCGCCACGCTGGCCCGCGACGAGCTGGCGCGGCGTTCCCGCCCGCTCGCCACGAGCCTCGGGCGCAAGGTCGCGCGGGTCGGCGTGCGCGACACCAAGAGCCGCTGGGGGAGCTGCTCGGGAAGCGGCAATCTGTCGTTCAGCTGGCGGCTGATATTCACCCCCGAGCCAGTGCTCGACTATGTCGTCGCGCACGAGGTCGCGCATCTGGTCGAGATGAACCACGGGCCGCGCTTCTGGCGGCTGGTGGCGAGCCTGGTGCCGGACAGCGAGGGGCCGCAGGCCTGGCTGAAACGGCATCGCAGCCGGCTCTTTTCTTATGGAGGCGTGTGATGGCCCAAGGTCCCGGCTACGCGGTCAAGTCGATCGAGCCGGTGGCGGTCGGCAGCGACGTGCAGGCGCGGCTCTTTACCCTGGCGCCGGGCGAGGCGATCCCCTGGCATTTCCACAGCGCGGTGACGGATACCTATTTCGTGCTCGACGGCAGCTTGTCGGTCGAAACCCGGGCGCCGGCCGACCGCCGACTGCTCGAAGTTGGCGCCAGCTATCGCATCCCGCCCAAGACCGCGCATCTGATCGCTAACCGCTCGGATGCCGACACTCGTTTCCTGCTGGTGCAGGGTGTCGGCGCCTACGATTTCATGAAGGTCGGGGGGTAGGCTCGGCCGACCGCATGATCCACACGAGCAGAGCGAGGCCCGGCAGGCAGGCGAGGGTGGCGACGACGAAGAACGGCGCCCAGCCAAGCCAGTCGGCGAGCGCGCCTCCAGCGGCGGACAGCACATTGAGGCCCATGCTCGCCAGCGACGAGAGCAGCGCGTATTGCGTCGCCGTGAAGTCGCGGCTGCACAGCCCGGAAAGGTAGGCGACGAAGGCAGCAGAGGCCATGCCGCCGGTCAGGTTTTCGCCTCCGATGGTGAACGCCAGCATTCCGACATCGTGCCCGGCCCAGACCTGCATCACGTACATCAGGTTCGACAAGGCCTGCAGCCCGCCACAGACTAGCAGCGAACGGAACACCCCGATCCGCAGCACTAGCAGCCCACCCAGCGCAACCCCGGCGAGGGTCGCGATGACCCCGTAGACCTTGGCAATGGTCGCCACCTCGACCTTGGTAAAGCCGAGCGACACGTAGAGCGGGTTCGACATCGAGCCGGCGAGCGCGTCGCCGAACTTGTACAGCACGATGAACACGACGATCGCCGCGAGCTGGGCTGCGCCGTTGCGCCGGAACATGTCGAGGAACGGCGCGACCACCGCTCGCAGCAGCCACACCTTGACCCTCTCCGCCCGGCTGGCGCCGGGTAGCGCGTCGAGCTGCCGGATGCCGCCGGGCTCGGGGGTGAACCACACCGTCACCATGCCGACCAGCATCAAACCCGCCATCACCATGTAGGCAAAGTGCCAGCCACCGAGGCTTGCGGCGTAGAGCGCGCCCGCCCCGGAGGCCAGCATGCCGATACGGTAGCCCCATTGCGTCGCCGCGGCGCCGGCGCCTTGCTCCTCGGGAAGCAGCAATTCGATGCGATAGGCGTCGATGACGATGTCCTGGCTCGCCGATAAAAAGGCCACGACGACCGCGGCCAGGGCCGTCATGCCGGGATCGCTCCGCGGATCGGTCATCCCGAGGGCGAGAATCGCCAGCACCAGCAGGAGCTGGATGGCCAGCGCCCAGCTGCGTCGCCGCCCGAGCCGCGCGGTCAGCAAGGGGATCGGCAGCCGGTCGATCAATGGCGCCCACAAGAATTTGAGGCTGTAGGACACGCGCACCAGCCCGAAGAGGCCGATCGCCGTCAACGACACACCGATCTCGGCGAGCCAGTACGACAGCGTGCCGAAGGTCAGCGCCAATGGCAGTCCGCTCGCGAAGCCCATCAGCAGCACCGCGACGAGGCGCGGCTCGCGGTAGACGGCGAGCGCGGAGAGCCATCCGTTCCGCCGTGGGTCGCCCGTGCCGACCCCCACCCTCCCGCTGCGCGGGACCCTCCCTCCGCCAGCTTCTACGTAGGGACTGGGGCCACGGGGGAGGGCCGGGGTGGGGGCCGCCACGAGTTCGTCTCGCTTAAACGGGCTATTTCGCCTTATCGGCGTCGGCGGCGACCTGCATCTTGATGATCTTGTCGGGGTTCGTGACCGTGCCGTTGCGGGCCTGGTCGCCCTTCTTGATCTGGTCGATGAATTCCATGCCCGAGACCACCTTGCCCCAGATCGTATATTTGCCGTCGAGCGAAGGGGCCGGCGCGAACATGATGAAGAACTGGCTGTCGGCGCTGTCGGGGTCTGAGGAGCGCGCCATCCCGACCACGCCGCGGATGAAATGCTCATTCGAGAACTCGGCCTTGAGCTTTTGGCCGGAGCCGCCGGTGCCGTTCCCCTTGGGATCGCCGGTCTGGGCCATGAAGCCGTCGATCACGCGGTGGAACACGAGCCCGTTGTAAAAGCCCTGGCGCGCCAGCTCCTTGATCCGGGCGCAGGTCGCGGGCGCCAGATCGGGCCGCATCTCGATGACGACGCGCCCGGCCGGCACGTCCAGGTAAAGCGTGTTTTCGAGGTCCGCCGCCATCGCCTTGCCTCCGAATAAGAGTGCGGCGACGAGCAGGAAGATCCGACCCAGCGCTGCCATGATTGATCCTTGAAAAACAAACGATCGCGGCGCGAGCTTATCCGATATCGGATGTCCCGCAACCTCAGCCGCGCATTTCGCCGACTGCGCGCACCCGCACGCGCAAGGCGTTGCCGGGGAGGTAGGCGAGCGGCATGTCCTCGACATCGACGGTTTCGAGGCCGGCGGGGTCGGCGCCGGCGGCGACGGCGCGCTCGCGGGCCTGCGCCTCGGCCGCGGCGATCGCCTCCTCGCGGCCAAGGTCGCGGTAGATTTGGTCGGTCTCACCGCTGACCTGCGCGATCGCCGCACCCACCGCATTGGCGCAATCGCCATGGGTCACGCGAATCACCTCCGAGACCCCGACCAAACTGTCCGGCACCAGGAACCCGCCGCCGCCGACCGCGATCAGCGGCACCTCGCCGGCCTCGGTCTTGATCCGGTCGACCGCATCCTCGATCTTCTCGCGCGCCTGCGCGAGAGCCGCCTCGACGAGACCAGGCGGCAGGTTCGCGACCGCCGTCTTGTTGCCGATCTCTGCAAGGCCGGCGGCGACCGCGATGTCGGTCGCGGTCAATGTCGCGCCGCCAAAGACCAGCGCCTCACGGGTCAGCCGATAGCCCACACTCCGCGGGCCGACCGTCGGCGGGTCATGCCCGACCAGGCTGCCGCCGCCGAGCCCGATCGACAACAGGTCCGGCATGCGGAAGAGGGTGCGCACGCCGCCCACCTCGACGACCGAGTTCGCCTCGCGCGGAAAGCCGCGGCGCAACTGGCCGACATCGGTCGAGGTGCCGCCAACATCGATGACCATCGCATCGGCGAGCCCCGACAGGAACGCCGCACCGCGCATCGAGTTGGTCGCCCCGGAAGCAAAGCTCATGACCGGCAGCGCCGCCGCGGCGTCCGCCGACATGACCGTGCCGTCGTTTTGCGTCAGATAGAGCGGGGCGGCGATGCCGCTCGCCGCGATCGCCTCGATAAAGCCGGCGACCGTCACCCGCGCCAGATCGATCAGTGCGGCGTTCAGCAATGCCGCGTTCTCGCGCTCCAACAGGCCAATACGGCCGAGCCGGTGCGACAGGGTGACCGCCGCGCCAGGGCATTCCTCGGCGAGGATTTCCCGCGCCAGCTCCTCGTGCGACGGGTCGAGCGGCGAGAACACCGCGGCCACCGCGACCGAGCCGATGCCGCTCTCCCGGATATGCCCGGCCGCTCGTCGCATGCCGGCCTCGTCGAACGGCATGATCGGGCGGCCGTCGTAATCGTGCCCGCCCTCCAGCATGAACACCTCGCCGCGGACGATCTCGGCGAGGTCCGCCGGCCAGTCGCAAAACGGCGGCAAGGACGCGCCGGTCGGCAGCCCGATCCGCACCGCCGCCACCTTCGCCAAGCCCTGCCGCTGCACGACCGCGTTGACGAAATGCGTCGTCCCGATGACGACGCCGTCGATGCCGCCCCTCTGCGCGGCCTCGCGCAGCCCGCCGAGCGCAGCCACGATGCCGCCGGTCACATCCTCGGTCGTCGGGGTCTTGACCGCCCGGACCACCCGCCCGTCTTCGAGCAGCACCGCATCGGTATTGGTGCCGCCGACATCGATCCCGATCCGGCGCATCGGCTCAGCCATCTTGGGGCGGAATAGCCCAACGCATTCCGCCCTACACTCACTGCAAACTAACCTTTGGCCGGCGCCGTTCAGCGCAATTTGGTGACGGCCATTAATTTCCTCAAATCGGTGCCGTCCACATTCTGGTGTTGGTACCAGAACTCCCAGGCATTGTGGATCCGCAAGCCGATGGTAACCGCCTTGAATTCGGTTCCCAGGGGAGGATTGTCACGGTAGGCGGCCGGTTCCAGCATGCTTTGGTCCGTGCCGCCGCCGACGAGATCCTGTCGTTGCGCGGCCCGCTGCGGCGCAAAATTCGGGTTGAAGGTGGAGCCGGTTGCCTGGCTCTGAGCATTCGAGTGGCCGACCTGGACATCACCCAGACCATTAGGCATACCGATCCCGAACGAGCATCCGTCCATATCGCCGGTGAACATATAATCGGCATTCGAGCCCAATGTCTTGAACTGCACCGAGTTGTCGGCGTAGGGACAGATATAGGCGGCGAATGCATCCGGGTCGTTCCAGACGGTCGGTGTAACCTTGAAAATTTCGTCGGCCTTGTCCACCATGTTTGATTCATTGTCGGCATTACGGTCGCCAGGCCTTGCCGATTACGGCGCCGCTGGACGGTCGTATAGTTCGCGGTGACGTCGACAAGCGCAACCCACACGGTGCCGTCCGGGCGGAGCATCGCCGGCGTCGGAGAATCCAACACCGAATCGAGCGTCAGAAGGTTATGGCGAATAAATTCTCTGTGGTCGCTTCCGAACGCTGGCATAAATCTTCCTCCAGTCTTTTCCGCACGAACCCGATCCAAGGGGAGGATTGCCGCCGGTAGACGACCCGGCAGGAGACTACCCGCTGCCGGTTGCCCCTTTCAATCGAACACCGAGCGGAAGTCGAGGTCGTAGCCGAAGGCGCGGGGGCCGACGTGGTCGAGGCCTTTGGGTGTCAGGAAGACCGGAGGGGCGGGGAGGGCAACGACTGTGACCCGCCGGCCGTAGCGGATCGTCTCGGTGCCGCAGGCCTCGCCCGAGACGGTGTCGAGGACGCAGATCAGATCGGGCGACATCGCGATTGGTTCGGCGTCGCGCCAGGCCACGGCCCATTCGTTCTGGAAGGCGATTTCGAGCCGCGATCCGCGGTCTTCGTCGAGCCCGTCGATCGCCACCCGGCCGCGCAGAAAGCCTTCGGTCGTGCGCCGCGCGACATCGACGACTTTACCGCGGAAGAGGAGCTTGCCGCGCGCTTCGTCGAGGATCGCCGCCACCGGGTCCTCGTGCCGGTGCTGCGCGGTGCGCACCCGGCGGCCGATGTCGATCGCCTTCGACACGGTGAAATGGATGCCCCATTCCTTGATTTCGGCGCCGGTGCGCGGCGCTTTGCAGGTCGATGCGATCGAGCCCATCTCGACACAGATCCGACGGCTCGCCCGCTCCATCCATTTCCAATTCGGCACCTTGGTCACCACCGCCTCGATGCCGCGCGGGTCATAGAGCACGCAGGGATAGGGGCGCAGTTCGCCGACCGCGACGCTGGTCATCTGCGCCTCGGGGTAGGCGCGGCCCATCGTGTCGGCGTCGACTACCGGCAGCCCCGTATGGGCCGCCGCCATCAAGGGCTGGATGCCGTTGCCGCCGCCGATTTCGAGCGACATGACGGCGCGGAATTTGGCGTCCAGCAGCCCCTCCTGGATCTCGACCGCTCGCGCGACGTTGCGGCTGTCGGCGAGCCGCTCCTGACCGACGAGCGGCGCCCCCATGTTCGAGACCACCGCCACCCAATCCTCATCGGCGAGGTCAAAGGGCGACATCAGCGCCACTCGGTGGCCCTCGGCATAAAGGCGTCGCATGTTGAGGAGGCCGAGATAGGGGCTGCCGCCGCCGCCGGTGCCGAGGATCCAGGCCCCGACCGCCAGCGCCTCGATGTCGTCGAGGGTGATTTCGTGAACCGAACTTGTCATTGCGAGGAATGCGAAGCGTGACGAAGCAATCTAGATGAAGCCGAGCCGAAGCTGCGAGATTGCTTCGCTACGCTCGCAATGACAATGAGTTGTCGTCGTTGACGAGAAAGGGCGTCGCATGCCGCTGTCGGGTATCCGCGTGGTCGATCTGACCCGCATTCTCGCCGGGCCGTTCTGCTCGATGCTGCTCGCCGACATGGGCGCCGAGGTGGTCAAGATCGAAACCCCCGGTGTCGGCGACCCGGTGCGCCGCCAGGGTGCGATCCGCGACGGGCTCAGCTGGTATTTCGCCGCCTTTAACCGCAACAAGCGGTCACTGACCCTCAACCTGCGGCACGAGGAAGGCCGCGCGGTGCTGGCCAGGCTGATTGAACGCTCGGATGTGCTGGTCGAGAACTTCCGGCCAGGCGTCATGGACGCGATGGGGTTCGACCAGGCACGGCGCGACGCGCTGAACCCCTCTCTCGTCTATTGCAACCTCACCGGCTTTGGCGCCAGCGGCCCCTACCGCGACCGTCCGTCCTTCGACTTCGTCGCTCAGGCGATGAGCGGCTTTATGAGCGTCACCGGCGAGCCCGATGGCGCGCCGATGCGCGCCGGACCGCCGATCGCCGATCTCGTCGCCGGGCTCCAGGGCGCGCTCGGGGTTTGTGCGGCATTGGTGCGCCGCGGCCGCACCGGGCACGGCGAGACGGTCGGCGCCAGCCTCAACAATGCGATGATCAGCATGCTGGGATTTCTCGCCGCGAACTATCTCGCGACCGGCGAGCCGCCGGCGCGGACCGGCAACGACCATGCGATCGTCTCGCCCTACGGCGTCTTCCGCACCAGGGACGGCGAGATCGCGTTGGCGCCCTCCCAGGAGCAATCCTATCAGCGCCTGATCGATGCGCTCGATCTGGTGGAATTGCGCGACCACCCGGATTTCCGCAGCAACGACCTGCGCGTCAAGAACCGCCGGGCGATGAACGCCGCGATCGAGGCGCGGCTGAAGGACCACACCAGCGATTACTGGATCGAAAAGCTGAATGCCGCCGGCGTCCCGTGCGATCGGGTGATGACATTGCCGGAGGTTTTCGCCGACCCGCAGGTGATCGACCAGGAAATGGTCGTCGGCTGCGAGCACCCCGGCCACGGCGAGGTAAGAATGCTGGGCTTCCCGATCAAATTCGCAGCAAGCGCCGTGCCGGCTGCGCTGCCCCGCCCCCGATCTCGGCGCCGATACCGAGGCGGTGCTGGCCGAGCTCGGCTATTCGGCCGCGGACATCGCCCGCCTGCGGGCGGCCGGCACTATCTGAGCGCGCGAGAGAAGGCGGCTCCCGCACCCCCTAATGTTCGCGCAGGATCGAGCCGAAGCCAAGAAGGCGGTCTTCGATGCCGCGGGCGCGCAAGCGTGCCAGAGCTTGAAGGAGTGTCCGCGCGCCCGGTTCCACGCCAGAATCAGCAGCGCGACGGCAGCCGCCGTCCACAACGCTGCCTCGATCGCGGCGACGTGCATGACGATGAGGAGCGCGATTTAGGGGGCGAAGCCGCGCAGGATGTTCATTGGCGCACCACCGCTGCCGGCCTTTACAAGCGCATCAGCCGGGCGACGCGCTCGCGGTGCCAGCTGGCGTCGCCGAAGGCGACCTCGGAGGCTTTGGCGCGCTTGAAATAGAGCTGCAGGTCGTGCTCCCAGGTCATGCCGATGCCGCCGTGCAACTGGATGCCGCTGCCGGCGACCTTGCGGTAGGTGTCCGAGGCCTGGGCCTTGGCCATCGATACCGCGAGCGGCGCCTCGTCGAGGCCCTCATCGAGCGCCCAGGCGGCGTAATAGGTCAGCGACTTTGCGTTCTCGATCGCCACCAGCATGTCGGCCGCCTGGTGCTTGACCCCCTGGTAGCTGCCGATCGGCTTGCCGAAGGCGACGCGCAATTTGGCGTAGTCGACGGTCATGTCGAGAACCTGCTGCGCGCCGCCGCACATCTCGGCGCAGAGCGCTACGGTCGCCCGCGCGACGACCTGAGCCAGCGGCGCCCAGCCGCCGTGCTTCTCGCCGAGCAAGGCCGACGCCGGCAGCGCCACATTGTCGAGCCGGACCTCGCACAATTTGCGTGTCTCGTCGATCGTCGGCAGCAGGGTGACGGAAAGCCCGCGGGCCTCCTTCGGCACCAGGAACAGGCTGACGCCGTCCTCCATCGTGCTGCCGTCGCGGGTGCGAGCGGCGATGACGAGGATGTCGGCGAGATGCGCGTCGCCGACGAAGAGCTTGCTGCCGGAGAGGGTGAAGCCGCCGCCCGCCTCGCGCGCCTGGAGCGTGATCCCGGCGGCGTCCCAGCGCAGATTGGGCTCGGTCCAGGCGAGCGCCGACTTGGCTTCGCCAGCAGCGATCCGCGGCAGCCATTCGCGGCGCTGCTCGATGGCGCCCGCTTCCGCGATCGCGGCGCCGCCGAGGAGCACGGTCGACAAGAACGGCCCCGGCATGACCCGCCGCCCCATCTCCTCCATCAGCACGACGAGATCGACGAGGCCCAGCTCGCTGCCGCCCGCCTCTTCGGGATAGACGATGCCGAGCCATCCCTGCTCGGCGAGCTTTTGCCAAAATTCGTCGGTGACCGCCGCGGGCTCGGCCATCCGCGCCCGCACGAACCGGGTGTCGCATTCGCTGTCGAGGAATTTGCGCGCCGTCTCGCGCAGCAGCTCCTGCTCTTCGGTAAAACCGATGTCCATCAGTCGAGGCCCGGTCGAAATCGTACCGTAGGCACAAGATTTCCGTCGCCCCCGCGGAAGCGGGGGCCCAGGGCAGTCGCTGCGGCTCCTGCCGCTCTGGATTCCCGCTTTCGCGGGAAAGACGGGTTGAGGGACGACACCATAATCATCTCAGGTTGAGCCTCAACCCTTCGGCAATCCCAGCACGCGCTCGCCGATGATGTTGCGCTGGATCTCGCTGGTGCCGCCGGCGATCGTGTATTGCCGGGCGCCGAGCACGCGGTGGTACCAGCGCGCGGCATCGGGCACCGCCTCGGTCGGCGCGTCGACGGTCGCGTAGGGACCGAGCAGGGTCGAGGAGAAATCGGCGATCCGCAACGCCAGCTCCGAGCCGAACAATTTGAGGATCGAGCCTTCGGGGCCGGGCGGCTCGCCGCGCAGCCGCCGCGTCAGCCCCCTGAGCCGGGTCACCTGCAACGCCTTTACGTCGATCGCGAGCTGGGCCAATTGCTGGCGGATGTGGCTTTCGCTCCAGGCCGGCTCCTGGCGGTTCGGAAATTGCTGGGCCAGCTCGCCGAGGCGGGCGATCTGGGCGGCATGGTCGCGGCCGCCGGCGCCGCTGCGCTCGAACATCAAGGTGGTGATCGCAACCTTCCAGCCCTGGTTCAACGGTCCGACCAGATTCTCCTTCGGCACCGCGACATCCTCGAAGAAGACCTCGTTGAAATGCCGGTGGCCGTTGAGCAGAACCAGCGGGCGCACGGTGACGCCGGGCGTCTTCATGTCGACCAGCAGATAGCTGATGCCGTGGTGCTTCGGCGCCTCGGGGTCGGTGCGCACCAGCAGAAAGCACCAGTCGGCGAAATGTGCACCGGAGGTCCACACCTTTTGGCCGTTGACGAGGAAATGATCGCCCTGGTCGACCGCGCGGGTGCGCAGGCTGGCGAGGTCGCCACCGGCGCCCGGCTCGGAATAGCCCTGGCACCACAATTCGTCAGCGCTGAGGATGCGCGGCAGGTGGCGCTGCTTTTGCTCTTCGGTACCCCAATGGATGAGGGTCGGCCCCAGCAGATTCAAGGCGTTCGCGGTCGGCAGCACCGGCGCGCGGGCGCGGAAATATTCCTCGTCGAAGATCACCTGCTGCATGAAGCCGGCGCCGCGCCCGCCATATTCCTTGGACCAGGAAATGCCGACCCAGCCGGCGGCGTGCATCTTCTTCTGCCAGGCGATGCGTTTTTCGAGGATCTCGCGGTCGGGGGCCACGCGCTGGTCGGCGGCGTCGTCGACGCAGATCTCGGGCGGCAGATTGGTGTCGAGCCAGTGGCGGAATTCGGCGCGGAAGGCCGCATGCTCCGGGCTGTCGGCAAAATCCATGGCAGCGGCCCTCTCTATTTCCCGAAGATGTCGAGCGGCAGAAAGGCGCTGACGATCATGTTCGGCACGTCGACGAGCTCGCTCAGCTTGAGGTCGACGGCGACGGAACAGATGGCATAGGCCTGCTGCCGGCTCCAGCCGCGCTCGACCAGGAGGTCGATCATGGACAGCAACGCATTTTTGGCGCTCAACGTCGCGTTCTCGCTCTCGTTGGTGCCGTCCGGGTAAATCGACATGCCGGTCGTGGCCAGAAAACGCCTGGGCGCGGCGAGCTCGGGCGGGAAATAATAGTCGTCGCGGGCAAAGCGCGGAAAGCGGATGCCGCGGCGCTGCGCCTCGCCCTTCAGCAGCGAAAAGCGCACCAGGATCGAGCCCGCCATCTCGATCGCGGTACCGCAGGCCTCGCCGTCGCCCTGCGCGAAATGCGCGTCGCCGACCGAGAACAGGGCGCCGTCGACAAAGACCGGCAGCTGCAGGCGCGCGCCCTTGCTCAATTGCTTGATGTCCATGTTGCCGCCGTTTTCGCGCGGCGGGATTGTGCGCAGCGCCTCCGCCGCGATCGGCTCGGAAGCCGGTACCGCCCCGTGCGGCTCTGGCGGCAGCGCCATGCCGCCGCGGCCGGCGAGATCGGCCTCGCGGCGCCGGACCCGCTCGCGCAGCTCCTTCGATGGTGCCACGCCGATAACCCCGACGAACGAGCCGTCGGGGATGCGCACGCCCGGCAGATCGGCCGACTCGGCGTATCCGTCCTTGATCGTCCATTTGGCGATATAGGGGTCGGGGAAGGCGTCGCGCAGAAAGCCGAAGCCCGGCACCTGAACGGTGTAGGCGAAGGCGGCCGGCTTCATGTCGCGGATCTCGACCTCGAGCAGATCGCCCGGCGCCGCCCCGGCGACGTAGACCGGACCGGTCAGCGGGTGGACGAGGTTCAGGTCGCAGCGGCGCAGATCCTCGGCCGTCGTCGCCGGGCCGATCTGGCCGTCGAAGGCGTCGCGCGTCGCGATCTCGACCTCTTCGCCGACCGCTGCCTCGACGACCGGCGTGATCGCCTCGTGCCAGCGATTGTGGCCCTTCTCCGGTTCCTCGGCGAGACGCTTCTTGTAGTCGATCGTGATGCTCTTCATGAAGCCCTCCCGCACCGCCGGGCGAGGCTATGCAGATGCCGCGGCAATGGCAAGCGCGGCCGGGCGGCGCTTCACTCGTAGCGGTATTTCGGCAAGCTCGCCGCCGCGCCCGACGGAGACAGCCGACCGCGGAACCTGGAATGATCAAGGCTCCGCGCGACGCGAAATCAGCGTCTGTTCAGACGCCGCGGGCGGTTGGGTTGGGCCTCGACAAACAGGGTTGTCCGCTTCGTCGAAGCGCCGACACAGGTCTATCGGGTGCGGCTGGTTGCCTTACGGAAGTCGGGTTTGAACGGCTTCTCCACCTGCCCAGCCAGGAGCTCGCATTGATGGATCAGTCCTTGGAGGTACTCTTTAACCCTCGGGGTCGTCGCTTCCGCCACGAGCGTCCGCCCGCGGGCCGCCGCAGCCCGGTAATTCTCGGCGGGCTGCTGCTCCGCCGTCCACTCCGACGGCGCCTCGACATCGGCCTCGTCGCGTCGCCGATGCCGCCGCCGCGGACTCACGCGCGCTCTGTCCCGGCGAAGTGGAGATTGGGCGCTTGGACAGTCTTGAGGAAATTGCGACACTTTGTTGCTCGCTTGTTGCTGGTGCAGATTCCGGCTGGTGCAGCACTCATCGGCATCGCCGCGTCAGGCGATGCTGCTACGATACGGCCGAGCCCAGTGAGTGGGCAGCCACCCAGATCGCGGCCCACAATCCCAACGACAGCAACGTCACCAACAACAGCGCCGCACCCTTGCCCATCTGCAGGGTGCCGTCCGCGAACGACATCTCGTTTTCCACACCCTCGCCATTGCGGAATGTGCGATCCGTTGCCAAATTCCTGTCCACCCCGTGCTCCCTCGCGCTCCGGAATTCCATCGGTGGCCGGCCGCTCCGGCTGCCCCGCAGGGAATTAACTATTCTATCCGTCAACGCACCGCCCAATGAGCGTCAAAAAAAGGCCGTCAGTTGTCGCGACGAGGGATGAAAGCGATCGCCCGTGTCAGGCTCGAAGCCGTCAAAAGATGACGACGCTGCGGATCGATTCCCCGGCCCGCATCAGGTCGAAACCTTTGTTGATGTCATCAAGGGCGAGCTTGTGGGTGATCAGATCGTCGATGTCGATCTTTCCCTCCATATACCAATCGACGATCTTTGGCACATCGGAGCGCCCTTTGGCGCCGCCAAAGGCGGTGCCTTTCCACACCCGGCCGGTGACGAGTTGAAACGGGCGGGTCGAGATCTCCTGGCCGGCGCCGGCGACGCCGATGATGACGCTGACGCCCCAGCCGCGGTGACAGCACTCAAGCGCCTGCCGCATGGTCGCGACGTTGCCGATGCACTCGAAGCTGAAATCGGCGCCGCCCTTGGTCAGGTTGACGAGGTGGGGGACGAGGTCGCCCTCGACCTCGTGGGGATCGACAAAATGGGTCATGCCAAATTTTTCGGCCAGAGCCCGCCGTTTCGGGTTCAGATCGACGCCGACGATCATGTCGGCTCCGACCATGCGGCAGCCTTGCACGACGTTGAGCCCGATGCCACCGAGCCCGAAGATCACGACATTAGCGCCGGGGTGGACCTTGGCGGTATTGATCACCGCGCCGATCCCGGTGGTGACGCCGCAGCCAATGTAGCAGACCTTGTCGAACGGCGCGTCGGGGCGAATCTTGGCGACGGCGATCTCAGGCAGGACCGTGAAGTTCGAGAAGGTCGAGGTGCCCATGTAGTGGTGCACCTTTTCCCCGCCAAGCGAGAAACGGCTGGTGCCGTCCGGCATCACCCCCTGGCCCTGGGTCGCCCGGATTGCGACGCAGAGGTTGGTCTTGCCCGACAGGCAATATTCGCACTGCCGGCATTCGGGGGTGTAGAGCGGGATCACATGGTCACCCTTGGCGAGGCTCGTCACCCCGCGCCCGATATCGACCACGACGCCGGCCCCTTCGTGGCCGAGGATGACCGGAAAGAGCCCTTCCGGGTCGGCCCCCGACAGGGTGAACTCGTCGGTGTGGCAGATCCCGGTCGCCTTGATCTCGACCAGGACTTCCCCGTCCTTCGGGCCGTCGAGCTGCACATTCTCGATCGTCAGCTTCTCTCCGGCCTTGTGGGCGACTGCGGCGCGGGTCTCCACGACCACCTCCATGGGTTGCATCGACGGGCGCCGAGGCTAGCAGGCGACCCCGGAGGTGGCTACCGGTCAATCGACATGGATCGGCCCCTCGGACTATTGCCTGGGAACCAGGGTGATTTTCGCCGCGATCGAGGATAAGAATGGGGCGATGAGGGGCACGCGGGAGACCGGGCTGTTGCCGGCGGCGATGGGGCGCGCCGACGCTTGGCGCGTGCTTCGGTGACGTCCGATCCGGTCCCGGCCTTCGCGGTCGAGGGGCTCGGGCACCGGTTCGGGCCGCGCCGGGTGCTCGATAATGTCACCTTCACGATCGCACCCGGCGACTTCACCGTGCTCCTCGAACTCAACGGCGCCGGCAAGACCACCCTGTTCTCGCTGGCGACCCGGCTCTATGCGCAGAGCGAAGGGACGATCCGCGTCTTCGGCATCGACATCCGCCGGAACCCTTCGGCGTGCCTGCGGCAGATCGGGGTCGTCTTTCAGCAGCCGACCCTCGATCTCGACCTCTCGGTCGAGGAGAGCCTCTACTACCATGCCGCACTGCACGGCTTTTCCCGGCGCGAGGCGGCGGCGCGGATCGCGGCCGAAATCGGGCGGGTGGGGCTCGGCGAGCGGCGGCGCGACAAGGTCCGCCGGCTCAGCGGCGGCCAGCGCCGGCGCGTCGAGATCGCGCGCTCGCTGCTGCATCGGCCGCGCCTGCTGCTGCTCGACGAGCCTACGGTCGGGCTCGATATCGCCAGCCGCCAGTTCCTGCTCGACCATGTCCGCCTTTTGTGCCGCGAGGAGGGCATCGCGGCACTCTGGGCGACGCACCTTATCGACGAGGCCGGCGAGGGTGCGCGGGTGGTGGTGCTGCACAACGGCGAGGTCCGCGCCGTCGGCGATGCCGCACAGATCCTCGGCAACACGCGCGCGATGTCGATGCGCGCCGCCTTCGAGACCTTGGTCCGGGAGCCCGAGGCGGCATGACGCCGATCCACTACCTGCGCTGCCTCGCCGGGATCACGATGCGCGAATGGCTGCGCTTCTTGAACCAGCGCGGCCGCTTCTTTTCCGCGCTGGTGCGACCGCTCGTTTGGCTCGCGATCTTCGCCGTCGGGTTCCACGCCGCTCTCGGCGACTCTACCATCCCGCCATACGGCGGCCCGGTTGCGTACCCGGTCTACATCGCGCCCGGCCTGATCGCGATGGTGCTGCTGTTCAACGGCATGCTGAGCTCGCTGTCGATGGTGTACGACCGCGAGATGGGGAGCATGCGGATCCTGATGGTCAGCCCGCTGCCGCGCTGGTTTCTGCTAACCGCGAAGCTGGTTGCCGGCGTCATGCTGTCGGTATTGCAGGCCTACGCCTTCCTGGCGATCGCCCGGCTGTGGAGGATCGCGCCGCCGTGGTATGGCTATGTCTCGGTGCTGCCCGCGCTGATCCTCGCCGGATTGATGATGGGGGCGCTCGGCCTGCTGCTGTCTTCGGCGATCCGCCAGCTCGAAAATTTTGCCAGCGTTATGAATTTTGTCATATTTCCGATGTTCTTTGCCTCCTCGGCCCTCTATCCGGCTGACCAAGTTTCGGGAAATCAGCCCCTTTCTCTACTATGTTTGCGAGATCAACCCGTTCACCCATGCTGTCGAATTGATCCGCTTCGCGCTCTATGGCCGGCTCGACCCGCTCTCGGCGGCGGCGTTGATCGCAGCCACGGCGATATTCCTGATCCTGGCGGTCTACGGCTACGACCCGGCCAAGGGGCTGATGGCGCGCCGGGTCGCCGAATGAGCGTGCAAGAGAGAACCGGCTTCTGCCCAGACCCGGAAATCCTCGATAAGCTGGAGCGCCGCCTCGGGCGGCTGCATTCGAGACAGCGCCTCGGCATCGAGGACGATCACGAAGCTCGCGTCTTCGGCCACGGCATCAACTGGTTTCATCCCGAGAACTGGTATCTGAGCCCGTTGATCATCCGCAGCGCGCTGCGGATGACGGGGTTGTACTGGCGCGCTCGAAGAAACGCCGAGCGGGTTCAGCTCCGCCGCCATTCGATCACCAGCCCCAGATTGCCGGCCGCGTTCGACGGCTTCACGATCCTCCAGCTCAGCGATCTGCACGCCGACATGAACGAGGGCGCGATGCAGCGGCTGATCAAGCTGCTGCCCGACCTGTCCTACGACATTTGTGTATTGACCGGCGACTACCGCGGCAAGACCTTCGGGCCGTACGCGGCGACGATCGAGGGCCTGGCGCGGGTGTGCTCTCTGCTGAGGGGGCCGGTCTACGGCGTTCTCGGCAATCACGACACGATCCGCATGGTCCCGGCGATGGAGGAGATGGGCATCCGCATGCTGCTCAACGAGGCCGAGGCGATCGGGCGCGGCGACGGGCGCATTCATCTCGTCGGCATCGACGACGCGCATTACTATCGGGTCGACAACATCGAAAAGGCCGCGGCCGACATCCCCGACGACGCCTTTTCGGTGCTGCTGTCGCATACACCTGAGATTTATCGCCAGGCGGCACACGCCGATTTCGACCTGATGTTGAGCGGGCACACGCATGGCGGCCAGATCTGCCTGCCCGGCGGCATCCCGATCACCCTCGATTCGGTGCTGCCGCGGCGGATGGGGGTGGGGTCGTGGCGCTATCACGACATGGTCGGCTACACCTCGGCCGGCGTCGGGTCGTGCATCGTCCCGGTCCGGCTCAACTGCCCGCCGGAAGTGACGTTGCACCACCTCCATCGCGGCTGATTGCCGGCTAATAGGGGCGCTCGCGGAAATTCATCGCGTAGAGCAGGCGGGAGAGCAGCACCTCCCCGACAAAGAAAATGACCACGCCCGCCGCCAGGTCGACCATCGTCAGCGACATCAGACTACGGGACGCGAGCAACGGGAACAGCGATTCGGGGATCTGATCGAGCCCGAGCGCCGGGCTGCTCGACGCCAGGCCGAGGCGGCGCTTGCAGAAGCTCGAAAACAAATCGCCAATCATCGCGAAGGCTCCGACCAGAGACCCAATCCTCCATTCGAGACCAAGCAAGAGCGCGCCCGCTGTCGTCACCAGAACCGACAACACGATCCCGCGCACCGTCTTCGAGCGGCCGAAGAGCGGCCGTCCGTCGACGAACCTGAGATTGCCGTCGAGCGGATAAGCGAGGCGATGGCCGAGCACCTTGGCCGCGACCATAGGCGTGCCGTTCGCGAGCAGCAGCAGTAGCAGCAGCTGGGCGATCGAGAGAAACGCCATCGGTTCAGCGCTCGCTGAGCAAGGCTGGCCCGGCGGGGCCCAGAACCGCCTCGTTAGCGCCGCGGTCGGCGCCCGAGAGCAACGGCGCGCCAGGAGACAACACCCAATTTGCGACGTCGGCGGCAACCAGCGGGCTTTCGATGTCGCGCAGCAGCATGTGATAGCCGTGCGCGTACCAGGCAAGAGTGCGGCGGTCTCCTGCATCATCGGGCAGGGCGCCGACAAAACGCCGAATAGGCAACTTCGGGATGATCTCGTCGGCGGCGCCGTACATCAGGAGGAGTGGCGCGCGAAGTCGCGGGGCGGAAGCGAGCGCTGCGTCCATCAGGTCCACGAGGCCATAGATCGTGTCGACGCGGGTCTCTTTGATGACCAGCGGATCGCGCGCCAATGCCCGCAGCATCGGGATGTTGTCCGACGGCTTGATGTCGAGCCCGCGGCCGGTCAAGGTCAGCCCCGGCATCAGGCGGACGCCGGCCCACAAGGCCACTTTGGGCAGCACGCCCATCGTCGAGCGGCCCCAGACCGCCGGCGCCACTAGGATGACGCCGTCGACATCCGGGATCGGCGTGCCACTCTCGCCGGTCATCGCGACGATCGCCACCGCCCCGCCCATGCTCTCGCCGAGGAGGTAGAGCGGCACCCTCGGATAGAGATCCCGCAGCACGCGGCTCGCCGTCGCGGCATCGGCGGCGAGTGCCGCGCGGCCCGGCCAGCGCCCGCGTTCCGGCGCCGCGCCAAAGCCGCGCTGATCGTAGGCAAAGGTGGCGATCCCGTCCCCAGCCCAGGCCTCGCCTGGCCCGTCGAAGGCATTGCCATAGTCGTTGAAGCCGTGGAGCGCGAGGATCACCGCTCGGACTCCGCGCTGAGGCAGCCATCGCCGCAACGGCAGAAGCTGGCCGTCGGCCGTGACAAAATCCTTATCGGTGAAGCGCGGCACCGGCTTTGGGTCAGGTGCTGCCTGCGGCGTGCCGATCCCGGCGAGCTGCACCGCCTCGTCGGTGGTCGGCGCGCAACCGATCAGCAGCAAGGCGGCAGCGGCCCAAACGCCGGCCAGCACCGCAAAGGCGCGCCCTCGGCATCCGTTCACGTCGCTTCCGGCCCGCCGGCCTGACTTGCGCAGCTGCAATCCGAAGAAGCCGGCCGATCGCCGGGAAGAAGGGAGCCGATCATTGATTGTGCCGCGCCAAGGCGTATCATCGCGCACCTCGAACGGTCAATCGGGTGCGGCTCGCGCGCCCGGCCCAGATTATCCCGGTTTGCCCATGGCGCCATTTGAAACCATCTACATCGACGAGATGGTCGCCGCCTGCAACGGCGGCGGCGGGCCGCTCGGCCACCCCAGGGTCTATCTGAACCTCGCCCCCGCCGGGAAGACCGAGTGTCCCTATTGCTCGCGTCTCTTCGTCAACCGCGAGATGGCCGCGGCCGAGGCCGAGAGCGCGCCGGCAGGCCACGCGCAACCGGGCAGCGACTGAGGGAAGGACAGCGGTGGAAGAGATCATCGAGGCGGTCGCGTCGGAGCCGCGGCCTGCGCCCGCCGCCCACGAGCCTTCGGCGGCGCCGCACCACGTCTTTCTGATCGACGGGTCGGGCTTCATCTTTCGCGCCTATCACGCGCTGCCGCCCCTGTCGCGCTCGGACGGAACCCCGACCAGCGCCGTGCTGGGCTTCAGCAACATGCTGGCAAAGCTGCTGAGCGAGACCGACGCCGACCACATGGCGGTGGTCTTCGACCATTCGGGCAGCTCGTTCCGCAACCGTCTCTACGACCTCTACAAGGCGAACCGCGCCGAGCCGCCGTCCGACCTGGTTCCGCAATTCGCTCTGGTGCGCCGCGCCACCGAGGCCTTTGGCGTTTGCCGGATCGAGCTCGAGGATTTCGAGGCCGACGATCTGATCGCCACCTATGCCCGGCACGCCGTCGAGGCCGGTGCTGCCGTCACCATCGTCTCCTCCGACAAGGACATGATGCAGCTCGTGAACGACAAGGTCGCGATGCTCGACCCGATCAAGAACCGGCCGATCGGTGCCGAGGAAGTGCGCGAGAAGTTCGGCGTCTACCCCGACCGTGTCGTCGATGTCCAGGCGCTGTGCGGCGACAGTGTCGACAACGTACCCGGCGTCCCCGGCATCGGGGTCAAGACTGCGGCGGAGCTGATCAACGCCTATGGCGACCTCGAAACGCTGCTCGCGCGGGCGCAGGAGATAAAGCAGCCGAAGCGGCGCCAGTCACTCATCGACAACGAGGCCAAGGCGCGGCTGTCGAAGGAGCTGGTCAAGCTCGACGACGAGGTGCCGCTGCCCTGTCCGCTGTCGGCGTTGTCGGTCCGTCCGCCCGACCCAGAGACGCTTCTGCCATTTCTGCGCGAGATGGAGTTCCGCGCCCTGGCGACAAGGATGACGCAGCGCCTCTCCGGCACGGCGCCGGTGGCCATGCCCGAGAGACCCGAGCCGGTGATCCCGGAGGTGCCGGCGTTCACCGCCCCGCGCACCTATGCGCTGGTCGAGACGCTCGACAGCCTCGACCACTGGATCGAGGCGGCTCGCGAGGCGGGGGCGGTTGCGATCTGGCCGGAGGCGAGCGCCGTCGCCGGCAGCCGCCCGGCGCTCGCCGGGATCGCCATGGCATTGGCGCCCGGCCTCGCCGCCTATGTTCCGCTCGCCCATCACAGCGCCGGGACCCTCGACCTCGGCGCCGGCGCCGGGATTGCCCTCGATGCAGCGATCGGCCGGTTGAGGCCGCTGCTCGAAGACCCGGCGGTGCTCAAAATCGGCCACGACATGAAGACCGCCGCACACCTGCTGTCGCGCTACGGCGTAGCACTCGCGCCCTGCGACTGCACGATGCTGATGTCCTACGCGCTCGACGGCGGCCAGTTCGAGCACACGATCGAAAGCATGACCCGACGCTCGTTCGAGCACGAGCTGCGGCCGCTGAAGGAGCTGATCGGCACCGGCAAGAGCCTGATCGCCTTTGCCGCGGTCGCGCCCGAAGCCGCCCGCGACTTTGCCGCCGAGCGCGCGGACGCGTCGCTGCGGCTTCATGCGCTCCTGAAGGCGCGGCTGGTGCGCGACAAGATGGTCGCGTTCTACGAGACGATCGAGCGGCCGCTGGTGCCGGTCGTGGCCGCGATGGAGGGGGCCGGGATCAAGGTCGACCGCGCGGCGCTTGCCGAATTGTCGCGCGATTTCGCCGGCCGCATCGCCGATCTGGAGCAGGCGATCTTCCGCGCCGTCGGCAACCAGTTCAACATCGGCTCGACCAAGCAATTGGGCGACGTGCTGTTTGAAAAGCTCGGGCTGCCCGGCGGCAAGAAGGGCAAGACCGGCGCCTACGGCACCGACGCCTCGATCCTCGAAGAGCTTGCGCCGCTGCACGACGCGCCGCGGCTCGTACTGGAATGGCGCCAGCTGACCAAGCTCAAATCGACCTATGCCGATGCGCTTGCCGACGAGATCGACGGCGAGACCGGGCGGGTGCACACCTCCTACGCGCTCGCCGCGACCGCGACCGGCCGCTTCTCGTCGACCGAGCCCAATCTGCAGAACATTCCGGTGCGCACCGAGGAGGGCCGCCGCATCCGCCGCGCCTTTGTCGCCGAGCCCGGGTATCTGTTGCTGTCGGCCGATTACAGCCAGATCGAATTGCGGCTCGCCGCCCATGTCGCCGACGTCCCGGAATTGAAGGAGGCCTTCCGCGACGGCGTCGACATTCACGCGCTGACCGCGAGCCAGGTCTTCGGCGTGCCGCTCGCGCGAATGGACCCGCTGACCCGGCGCCGGGCGAAGGCGATCAATTTCGGCATCATCTACGGCATCAGCGCCTTTGGGTTAGGCCAGCAGATCAGCGTGCCGCAGGCCGAGGCGGCAGCCTACATCCGCGCGTATTTCGAGCGTTTCCCGGCGATCCGCGCCTATATGGAGCGGGTCAAGACCGAGTGCCGCAGTGCCGGCTATGTCGAGACGATCTTCGGGCGCAAATGCTTCATCCCCGGCATCCGCGACGCGAACCCGGCCCGGCGCGCCGGGGCCGAGCGCCAGGCGATCAACGCGCCGCTGCAGGGGTCAGCGGCCGACATCATCCGCCGCGCGATGAGCCGCATCCCGGCGGCGCTCGCCGGCGCCGGGCTGGCCGCCCGCATGCTGCTCCAGGTCCATGACGAGCTGTTGTTCGAGGTGCCGGAGGCCGAAGCCGACGCCACCGCGGAGGTGGTCAAGAGGGTCATGGAAGCGGCCTGCGCCCCCCGCCTCGAATTGTCGGTGCCGCTCGTCGTCGA
Organism: uncultured Alphaproteobacteria bacterium; assembly: GCA_963781215.1. GTDB lineage: Bacteria > Pseudomonadota > Alphaproteobacteria > ATCC43930 > CGMCC-115725 > AP-15. The sequence continues at coordinate 230,548 of CAWAFE010000041.1, read as the reverse complement.
GACCGGCTGCGGCCGCAACTGGGACGAGGCGCACTGAACGGCAGCAGACCGAGCTACATCATCCGCATATTCGCGGCGCCCCAGCCGAGCAAGGCGCCGGCCAGCAGGCCCCCGACGATCAGGATAATGACGAGGGCCGGCTGCGTCTGCAGCCGATCGAGCACGATCAGATGCTGCGCCTTAAGCAGGTTGTCGAGCTTGGCGTTGACGCGGACCCCGAGTCTTGCGGGTAGAAGAAGATAGGCGATCGCGATCCAGAAGAGCGCGACCAGGACGAGCCAGCCGCCTAGACCGGCTATGGCCGCCGCGACCCCGGCAAATACGGTTGCGACGAAGGCAACCATTGCCAAGTAGACCCTGAGGCGGATCCAGATATAGCTTAGGCCAAATCCCCGCGGCAGGCAGGAATTGTTCGGGGCAGCCGTTCGCGGGAGCCGCTCGCGGGGATGATATGTCCGGTCCGACACGCTGAGCGATCCTATTCCACCGGCGCAGCGTCCTCGCCGCGTTCGGCGACCGGCGTGCGCAGCTCTCTGTTCACATCAATCAGGCCCCAGACCCCGAAAACGCCGACGAGGCCCGCGTCGATCAGGTCGAACAGGTACCGCAACGGCAGCACGTCGAGCAGCATCCTCTTTCCCTGCTTGGTGATGTCGAGCGCGTCCTCCACGAGATACATCAGAGCTATCAGAATAATTGCAATCCCGGCATGGGTGACGAAGGCGACCACGGCGCGCGCACCTCTGACGAGCGGATGCCACCATGGCGGTCGCCCGACCGGCGTCTGCATGGCCAAGCATCTCCATCACCGGTTTCGCGGAAGATGCCGCAAGGCCACCGAGCCGGCAAGCGCGCCCGCGCTCCCAAGGGCGATGCTCGCATGGCGCCGCAACGCCGGGCTATGCTCGGGAACTGTTTCAGGAGGGCGGTATGGAAACCGTGGGGCTCGGGTTTTGTTTCGAGGATCTGCCGGTCGGGCGGCGGTTCAAGACCATCGGACGCACCGTCACCGAAGCCGACATCACCAATTTCGTCAACTGCACCGGCATGGTCGAGGTCTTGTTCACCAACCTCGAATTCCTCGCCCATGAATCGGACATCAAACAGCGCCTGGCGCCGGCCGCACTCGTCTACGCCTTCGCCGAGGGCCTCCTCGTGCAGTCGACGATGCAGCATACGGGCCTCGCCTTTCTGCACATGGAACTCGATGTCAAGAACCCGGTCTTCGCCGGCGACACGATCCACGCCGAATGCGAGATAACCGAGGCGCGGCTCTCCCGCAGCCGCCCCGACCGCGGCCTGGTGCGCACCCGGGTCCGTGTCGTCAAGCAAGACGGCGCCCCCGCACTGACCTACACCCCGCTGCGCATGGTCAGATGCCGCGACGCAAACCCTGCGGGCTGAAGCGAGCGCTCCGCGGTGCTGGCCTCGGCATGTAGACGGTGCTATCCCGCCTGCCGATTGCTCGCGAGGTGAGATGGACGACATTCTCGACCGGCTCGAGGAAAAGCGGGCGGCGGCCCGCGCCGGCGGCGGCGCCCGCCGCATCGAGGCGCAGCACGGCCGCGGCAAGCTGACCGCGCGCGAGCGGCTGGAATTGCTGCTCGACCCCGGCTCTTTCGAGGAGTGGGACATGTTCGTCGAGCATCGGAGCCACGATTTCGGCATCGACGAGCACCGCATCCCCGGCGACGGCGTCGTCACCGGCCACGGCACGGTCAACGGCCGCCTCGTCTTTGTCTTCAGCCAGGATTTCACCGTCTTCGGCGGTTCGCTCAGCGAGGCCCATGCCGAGAAGATTTGCAAGATCATGGACCGGGCGCTGAATGTCGGCGCGCCGGTGATCGGTCTCAACGATTTGGGTGGTGCGCGCATCCAGGACGGGGTCGCCTCGCTCGCCGGCTATGCGGAGGTGTTCGAGCGCAATGTGCTGGCCTCGGGGGTGGTGCCGCAGGTCTCGCTGATCATGGGGCCGTGCGCCGGGGGTGCTGTCTATTCGCCGGCGATGACCGACTTCATCTTCATGGTCAAGGACACCTCCTATATGTTCGTAACCGGGCCGGAGGTGGTCAAAACCGTCACCCACGAGACCGTGACACAGGAGGAATTGGGCGGTGCGGTTACCCACACGACGCGTTCGGGGGTCGCCGATCTGGCGTTCGAAAACGATGTCGAGGCGCTGATCGAATTGCGCCGGTTCATCGATTTCCTGCCCGCCTCGAACCGCGCCCCGCCGCCGCTGCGGCCGACATCAGACCCGCGCGACCGGACGGAGCCCTCGCTCGACACCCTCGTCCCGGGCAACCCGAACAAGCCCTACGACATCAAGGAATTGATCCTGAAGGTCGTCGATGACGCCGACTTCTTCGAGATCCAGCCGGGCTTTGCTGGCAACATCGTGACCGGCTTTGCCCGCATGGAAGGCTCGACGATCGGCATCGTCGCCAACCAGCCGATGGTGCTGGCCGGCTGCCTCGACATCGACAGCGCGCGCAAGGGTGCCCGTTTCGTGCGCTTCTGCGACTGCTTCAACATCCCGATCGTGACGTTTGTCGACGTGCCGGGCTTTCTGCCGGGGACCGCCCAGGAATTCGGCGGCATCATCAAGCACGGCGCCAAGCTCTTGTTCGCCTTTGCCGAGGCGACCGTGCCCAAGGTGACGCTGATCACCCGCAAGGCCTATGGCGGCGCCTACGACGTGATGAGCTCGAAGCATCTGCGCGGCGACGTGAACTACGCCTGGCCTTCGGCCGAGATCGCGGTGATGGGGCCGAAGGGGGCGGTCGAGATCATCTTTCGCGCCGATCTTGGCGACAGCGCGGCGATCGAGGCGCGCACGGAGGAATACCGCGAGAAATTTGCTAACCCCTTCGTTGCCGCCAGCCGCGGCTTTATCGACGACGTGATCCTGCCGCGTGGCACCAGGCGGCGACTCTGCCGGGCCTTGGCCATGCTGCGCGGAAAGCAGCTGGCCAACCCGTGGAAAAAGCACGACAACATCCCGCTGTGAAGTGGACTGCGGAAGAGCAGGAAATGGCCAGCTTCGAAGTCGCGTCGGGATTGAGATATCGACTAGTCAGCGTCGCCTACCGACAAACACAAACCAGCCACCGTACCAGGAGAATGTGTTGATCCCAAGGATCCCGAGGACGCGTTTTGGCTGGTGCCGCGCCCATCGCATTCGCCGAAAATATTCGCTCCAGGTCAGGTTGGCGCGCGCCGATGTGGCTACTCTCTCGATACCCCGGATATCAATGAGGTCGCCGTAGCGGCGTACCACCTCCGCCTTCGACCGGAAGAATCGGACGTGGCTTTCGTAATCGAAATTGGGAACCGAGCAGATCACGACAGCGCCAGGCTCCCAGAGCTCGATGGCCTGCAGGTCGCCTTCGATATGCTCCAACACTTCGCAGCAGACGATGGCGTCGTAGGAAAGCCGGTAAACGGCCCTGTCGGTGGCATCGCCTACTGAAAACCGGCCCTCGGGATTGCGCCTTTCAGCCTTGGCGATGGCGACGGGGCTGAAATCAAAACCGCTGTATCGGAAGCCTTGGGCGATAACCATCTCGGCGAGGATCCCGCTGCCGCAACCGACTTCGAGTACGGCTTGCGCTGCCTCCTCCCGGAGCAGCTCTAAAACCTTGCAATACAATGGGTAGCAGGGACTCGTCAGCGGCCGCTGGTAAGCGCGGTCACCGTTCAAGTACAGGTTGTCGTAATATCCGGCATCCAATTGCTTGTCCGGCAAGTTCAGTCCCATCTATGGAATTTGGAGAGCGGCACCGCTGCCGTTTCCGGTTGTTTTGCGGGGAAAATCTCCATCCGCACCGTACCTCCAGAACCGGAACCATCGGCAAACTCAGTGCCGTAAGATAACTGAATTGCATCGATATGTCCATCCGGCGGATCGCGAGCCGTTGCCGCGGCCTGCTAGATCGCAGCATGCTGGACGGGCGCCCTATTCTCCCCATAATTCGGTCAAATAAAGATCGCAGGCATAGACACATGATTCGACGCAATTTTCTTTGGCTTGCCCTGGCATTTCTGGTGGGCGCCCCGCACCCCGAGCTTCTCGTGCCGGCGGAAGGCGGCTGGAACGGCAGCGCTGCGGCCGCGCAGCCGCGGGCAACCGTCGCCAATACTCTCTCGCTGACCAACCGGAGCGGCGCCGTGCAGCGAGACTACCCCTTTCAGTTGGGGCGGCCGTTTCTCCGCGGCGCGATCGCCAATTTCCCGCAGGTCATGATCAACGGGGCGCCGACGCCGACGCAGGCCGACGTCAAGAACCGATGGCCAGACGGCTCGGTAAAATTCGCGGTGATCGCCGTGGTTATCCCGTCCTTGTCGCCGGGCAAGGCCCTGACGATCACTTTCGCCAATCAGCCGAACGGGAACAATCAGCCGCTTGCCCAAGCGGAGATGCTCGACCACGGGTTCGACGCTGGGATGTCGCTCACGGCCCCAGGCGGGGCTGCCCAAACCGTCTCGGCGCGCGAGATGATCTCGCACGGCGCGTACAAATTATGGACCCAAGGGCAGGTGGCGCAGACTGCCGAGATCGCCGACGATAGCGCCGCGGCGACCTATGATATCGGCTTCGACGGCAGTCACCACCCGTTCCGGCCTCGCTTCTACGCAACGTTCTGGCCCGCCACGCATCAGGTGATGGTGCGCTTTGTCGGCGAGGCGAGCAAAACGACCGAGCTGAGCGATCTTGCGTACCATCTGGCGCTGACGATGGGCTCGGATGCAAAGACCGTCTATTCCATCGACCTGACCGGAGGCGGAGCCAAAAAGAAGAAGCATTCGGCGCTGACGGGCTGGACGAAGGTGTTTTGGCTAGGCGGCAAGCCGCCGGAGCCCAAGGTCGATATCGACTACAATCTAGGCTATCTGGCGTCGACCCGGTTCATCGCGAACTATGATCCCGGGGTGGTGATCCCGGAGAGCACGATCGCCGCCAAATATGGGTACTATTCGGGGGCGGCGCACAATGATGTGTTTGACAGCAACATCTACACCACGCAGATGTCGTCGGTCGGCGGCCGCGAGGAATTGGGGCCCTACCCGGCGTGGAACATCGCCTGGCTCTATACCGGCGATTGGCGGATGCGGGAAATGTCGTCCGTCCTCGCCGGTCTGGCCGCGGGCTTTCCGATGAACCTGCGCGAGACGGCGAGCGGCAAGCGGCTGTCGCGGTACGATCCGGCCGGGTCGAGCACCGGGCTGGGGCATACCGGCCTCGATCACCGACCGGCAGGGGGTATCCAACCCGACCCAGTATCTGTTGCTCTACAATTCGATCCCGGCAACGCAAAAACTGACGCTGGTCGGGCCTGTCGATGGACATCCGGCGTGGACCTATAGCGGCGCGCACGAGCCATCGCCCTTCTACATCCCCTATCTGTTGACGGGCGATCCGTGGTATCTCGAGGAGCTGTACAACTGGGCCGGGTTTGCGGCGTTCTCCGGGAACGGGACGGCGACGGTCTATAATTTCGGGCGGGGGCCGACCGGGGCCGAGGGCGGGATCAGCGACGAGACCCGCGGGCTCGGCTGGGTGTTGCGCAGCCGTGCCGAGACGGCGTTCATCGCGCCCGACGCGGATCCCGAAAAGGCGTATTTCAGCTATCTGGTAAACGATGCGCTGGCGCGTTGGGAAGGTGTGGCCGGCATCACCGGCACGGCCTATCAGACCGCCCCACCGGTGCCGGGCAGCACGATGAACATGTGGCAATGGGGGAAACAGACCGGCAATCATCAGGCGCCTTACATGAAATCCCCAAGCCCGCTGCACATGTGGGAGAGCCTGTGCAACCCGGCCACCCCATGCGACGCCTCGATCGGGTCCGGCACGCCGACCAGTCTGTTTGCCGCCGATGTCGGCTCGGACATGAGCCCGTGGATGCAGAACTACTTTCTCTATGGGCTGGCGCGGGCGAAGGAGCTGGGCTTTGCCGCCGGCCCGTTGGTGTCGTGGACGGCGCAATACAACATCGGCATGACCCTCGACAGCGGCCTGCCGATCATCAACGCGCTCTATCGGATGCCGGTGGCGCGGATCAGCACGACCGACTGGTACCAGACCTGGCCGCAGGTTGCCGCGGCGCTCAATCCCAGCTATGCGAACGGCTCCTCGAACCTCGGTTATTCCGGCGGCCTGCCGGGATATTTCGCCTCGCAGGGATATTCGGAGAGCTATCTCGCCGTGGCCTACGGCGCCGCGGCCCTGATCGCCGACGAGCCGCGTGGCGACCGGAATTGGGCGTGGTTCAAGGCGCACCAGCCCGGCATCACCAACGGCTATTCGTGGGGCGTCGACCCGCGCTGGTATTTCGCCCCGCGCACCGATAGCAACGCGCTCCCGGCGATCTCGGCCAGTATCCCGCGTTCCGCTGAATAGCGGGGACCAGCGCCGACAACTGCAGGCGTTAAGCTGAATACGGCGATCGCGGCCAAGCGGTCACGATCCTCGGCTCTGACGATAATGCAGACTTCCGGTGCCATCCTCCAGGAATAGCACACTTTACCTGTTGAACCCTATGTCTGCGTCGGTGCACCAAGTCGACCGCAATAATTAAGTTTTCATCAAGCTATCATCTCGATGAAACGGCGGTCATTACGTCAAGGACAGTTAATTGCATAAAAATTCGATATCATATTTTTGACATATCAGTAGATGATGATCACAAGATATATCATCTTCACGTTATGAGTACTGATAACCTAGCAGAACCTGGGTATGAAGTTGTTAACATTTTTGCCCGATAACTGCCGCGTCCGTCAGGGCACACCATCGATAACGCAGAGCAGAGGCTTGGACCATGATTCGATACGCCGCTTCCTTGCTTGCCGCCCTTGCCGCGGTCCTTGTAGGCGTGCCGCAAGCGCCGATCAGCTCTGCACTTCATCCCGAGAATTGGCGAGTCGCGAGAGCCGCAGCGCAAGCCGCTCCTAGCAATGTAATCACCATCGCCAACCAGAGCGGTCTGGTGCTGACCAACTACCCGTTACAATTCGGCCGGCCGTTTCTTTCGGGCGCGATCCCCGGTCAGCCGCAGGTTCTGATCAACGGGGCGCCAGTGCCGACGCAAGCCGACGTCAAAAACCGCTACCCGGACGGTTCGGTTAAATTCGCGGTAATGGCGGTCGTCATCCCAACGATTCCTGCAAGCGGCTCGCTGTCCCTGACTTTCGGGAACCAGCCGCGGGCGAGCAACACGCCGCTGACCGCGGCGCAGATGCTCAGTTCAGGCTATGCCTTCAATGCGATGATTGTTCTCAAGGACGAGGCCTCGGGCGTCACGAAGACCGTCTCCGCAAGGCAGATGCTGCAGAATGGCGATTACACGCTGTGGACCGCCGGGCCGGTGGCGCAGACGATCATGCTGGCCGATGACACGGCCAGCCGCAAATACGACATCGGGTTTGACGGGTACCGGCCGTTTCGACCCCGATTTTACGCGACATTTTGGCCGGCCACGCATCAGGTCATGGTGCGGTACGTCGGGGAGAACGGGATCTCGCAAGAGATCGAGGATGTCTCCTACGATCTTTCGCTCGTGGTTGGTGGCATCGTCGGATACAAGAAGACCGGGGTCACCCACGACACGCTGACGGGCTGGACGAAGGTGTTTTGGCTAGGCGGCAAGCCGCCGGAGCCCAAGGTCGATATCGACTACAATCTAGGCTATCTGGCGTCGACCCGGTTCATTGCGAACTATGACCCCGGGGTGGTGATCCCGGAGAGCACGATCGCCGCCAAATATGGGTACTATTCGGGGGCGGCGCACAATGATGTGTTCGACAGCAACATCTACACCACGCAGATGTCGTCGGTCGGCGGCCGCGAGGAATTGGGGCCCTACCCGGCGTGGAACATCGCCTGGCTCTATACCGGCGATTGGCGGATGCGGGAAATGTCGTCCGTCCTCGCCGGTCTGGCCGCGGGCTTTCCGATGAACCTGCGCGAGACGGCGAGCGGCAAGCGGCTGTCGCGGTACGATCCGGCCGGGTCGAGCACCGGGCTGGGGCATACCGCCTCGATCACCGACCGGCAGGGGGTATCCAACCCGACCCAGTATTTGCTGTTCTACAACCCGGTCCCGTCCTCGCAGCAACTGACGCTGGTCGGGCCTGTCGATGGAAATCCGGCATGGACCTATAGCGGCGCGCACGAGCCATCGCCCTTCTACATCCCCTATCTGTTGACGGGCGATCCGTGGTATCTCGAGGAGCTGTACAACTGGGCCGGGTTTGCGGCGTTCTCCGGGAACGGGACGGCGACGGTCTATAATTTCGGGCGGGGGCCGACCGGGGCCGAGGGCGGGATCAGCGACGAGACCCGCGGGCTCGGCTGGGTGTTGCGCAGCCGTGCCGAGACGGCGTTCATCGCGCCCGACGCGGATCCCGAAAAGGCGTATTTCAGCTATCTGGTAAACGATGCGCTGGCGCGTTGGGAAGGTGTGGCCGGCATCACCGGCACGGCCTATCAGACCGCCCCACCGGTGCCGGGCAGCACGATGAACATGTGGCAATGGGGGAAACAGACCGGCAATCATCAGGCGCCTTACATGAAATCCCCAAGCCCGCTGCACATGTGGGAGAGCCTGTGCAACCCGGCCACCCCATGCGACGCCTCGATCGGGTCCGGTACGCCGACCAGTCTGTTTGCCGCCGATGTCGGCTCGGACATGAGCCCGTGGATGCAGAACTACTTTCTCTATGGGCTGGCGCGGGCGAAGGAGCTGGGCTTTGCCGCCGGCCCGTTGGTGTCGTGGACGGCGCAATACAACACCGGCATGACCCTCGACAGCGGCCTGCCGATCATCAATGCGCTCTATCGGATGCCGGTGGCGCGGATCAGCACGACCGACTGGTACCAGACCTGGCCGCAGGTTGCCGCGGCGCTCAATCCCAGCTATGCGAACGGTTCCTCGAACCTCGGTTATCCCGGCGGCCTGCCGGGATATTTCGCCTCGCAGGGATATTCGGAGAGCTATGTCGCAGCGGCCTACGGCGCCGCGGCCCTGATCGCCGACGAGCCGCGTGGCGACCGGAATTGGGCGTGGTTCAAGGCGAACCAACCCGGCATCACCAACGGCTACTCGTGGGGCGTCGACCCGCGCTGGTATTTCGCCCCGCGCACCGATAGCAACGCGCTCCCGGCGATCTCGCCCTAGTAGCGAGGCGCCTGCAAAGAACCGAGATCGGGCGGGTCCTCGCTACCGTTGGGTCCGCCCGAGCTCACTCGATCCCGCCTTCGACGGCATCACCCCGGGCGCGGTGTACCGCGCTCCCGATCCATGCTCAACGTGTTCCAACCGCGCGTCGTCTCCGAGTTGATACAACGAAAACATCTCGCCATGCGCAATCAATCTTCCATCAGTTATTTGTGGATAATTCAACACCTTCGGGTTCAACAGCAGTAGGTAGACCGAAGGATGGCTGTTACCGTGAAAGTAATCGACCATCAACTGCCGGATCTGCTGCACCAATTCATCGAGGGAACGACCATCGCGAATTGTGATAGGGTAAGGAGATTGAAACTTATAGACCGCGGCGAACTCGGGGCGCAGCCGAATCGTGTCATACGTCGGTTCGGCAAAGGTCGATGGAACAAAGATCCGATCGCTTGCTGTCGCGAGGGAGGCAATATGTTTGATAGGCGGTCGCCAATCCGGGTCGAACCGGTTGAGCGCCCCGTAATCGCCTCTCGCCGCGAAAAGCACGCTGTCAGGCGGCAGAGTATGATAGGCATCGATAAATTCCTGTTCGACTCGATCAAAATTCTTCCAATCATATGCCACTACCGCGGTCCGCATTCCCAATATCACCAGCAGACAAGCTGTCACCGCGGCGCGAACGCGGCTTTTGGCGATCGTAATCTCGGTGAACCCGAGGAGCACATAAGCGCCCGCAATCGGCAGGCGAAAGGCCAGGAATTGTGAGCCGAGGATATTATCCGGCGCAGCCAAAATCGCCACGCCCAGCAACACGAGAGCCGTGATCGCCTCCTTGGCGACGCGTATTCGGCATATGACCAACAAGGCGACAATCAGTAGAGCGGCACCCAGCGTCGTGGCATAATCCAGGCCATCATTTTCGCGGCCGACAAAGATGCCGCGAAAATCCCAATACTTATTGAATACGATCCGTACAGGTGACAACCCGCCGAAATCAATTCGGCTTCCCATTGCGCCCGCCGTCGGCGAGATTATGTAGAAAATTCCAAGTATTGCAACGAGCGGGAGGCCTGAGATCATCAGCCGCGTCACCGCCGCGCGTGGCGCAGCCCGCAGGATTGGCCAAGCTGCCTGCAGCTCCAAGCCGGCGATGACGATCGCGTAGAGTACAAAGGCGGCCAAATGCGCGAGAAACAGGATGATACCCAAACCGAGCCCAATCGTAAAGCGAGCGACGGAGGATAGTTTTCGTATACGCAAGAATATTCCGATAGCCCACAGCATGAACGACAAGGCGACCAGGTAGTTTAGTAGCCCCATGATGAATACTGAATTATAGGTCATCAGTGCGGCAATCAATATTACTAAAATATCTGGCTTATGCAGGCTCGTGTTCAGAAAATATGTGCCGGTTATTATTAATAGTAGCGTCAATGCAATTGACCAACGACATGCGGCTTCAACGCCAAAAATCTGAGACAACGACAATACGAGAAAATCTGCGCCCCCGTTGGGCACGGCAAACGAGTTGAATTCGTAGAATCGCGCCAAACTTCCACCGTCTATTACATCACGAAGAATCGTGATTTGCGCTACATGAAATGGATAATCATGCAGTGGCGGAAAGCGCGTAAAATACAGAGGTATCGAGACCATAAGGCTAGCCAACACGCAATAGAGCCATCCGGCATATTTTGTTCTTACGAACGCCATGTGTCAGCGCCCCTCATTAAGGCAGATCATTACGATGCCGATATGTTTTGCGTCGGTGAAGCGCCATCGGCTTTCGGAGCAAGACCGGACGCGCGATCAATCGTCGCTCCCTGCGAACGACACATGGCCGATGCTATTGGGGTATGACGGTTGCGCGGCGAGCCCCCAATTGCGGGCGCATCAGCGTAAGCGCTGCGGGAACGAGCATCAGGTAGCAGAATCCGCCGACACGTATCGTGGTGTCGATCGAGAAGGCAATGCTGCAGGCGACAGCCAGCCCGGCCGCCAGGACCCCGGCGGCGCCGTTGACCCCCCAAAACCACGGCGTCGGACGCGCGTCCTGCGTCATTACGAGTTTCATACCGGTTGGGAAGCCGAACCCCATCAGGATGCCTGCGGGCAGGATAACGGCGACGCTCGTCAGAGCGCGGGCGGGCAGACCCCAGGATTCCAAGGACGAATGCGTCACGCCGGGCAGCCACTCGGGCAAACCGAAGAGATAGGCGGCAAGGAGCGCGAGCCAGCACAGGAGTCCGGTGGGCCGGAGCGGTGCCAACCACTGCGAGAGCAGGCTGCCGAGACCCGTCGACAGAATTACCGCGAACAATACGATGCCCAAAGCATAGACCGGGTGACCCATAAAGACCGAAATGCGCTGGATCAAGCCGATCTCAGTGAACATAAACCCGAGCCCGATCAGCAGAAAGTACGCGCTCCCTGCGATCGCGAGCCGCGGCTCCACATCGGCAATTGCCGAGCGCGCAGGCAGTATAATCGTCACGATGACGGCCAGCAGCGATAGCAGGATCAACAGGAAGAGCGTGCTCATGGCGACGAGATTGCCGACGACGACCAGGCTCGACCCCGTATGATCCGACCGGGAGCGGCGGTATTCGTCGACCGTGAAGTCGCAGATTCTTCAAGTTGGACAAACGCATCTGATTGAAGAAGAACGGGCGGGCGTCGGTCGGCGGCGACAGGTCGAGCCAATAGCGGGCGGCCCTGGCGTCGAGATCATCGGCGCTGACGGCGGAAAGGAGGTCGCGAAAGACGGGTTCGGTCGGTATACTGTCGGGACTTGCGAGTATCTTGAATTGCAGCCGCTCGGCGGCCGCGCGCAGCGCTCCGACGTCGACAGCGGACAATGGATGCCGCGAGACGATCAGGGTCCCGAGACTGCCGCTGCTGGCGAGGAAAATGTTGTTGCGGGGGGTCTTCTCGCCAAGCGAGAACAGGGCGGCCATCGCCAAGCTGGTGGTTCGGCCGATCTCGATCGGCGCGGTCGGCGAGTGCCATCGCGATACGGTGAAGAGGCCGTCGGGCTCTAGGGCCGACAAAAAGATTCGCCAGCCTTCAACCGTGTACAGGCCGTTCTCGGACAGGGAGAACGCCCCGGCGCCGGTCGCGGCGAGGGTGTCGACCATGCTCATCTCGATCACATCAAATTTCTCTGACGTGCGCGCGAACCAGCTTCTTCCCTCGTCGACGTTGAGCCGAATGCCGGGCAGGTCGGCGATTCCCGCATAATTCCTGAGCTTCGCGGGATCGCGGAGGAAGTCGATGAATATCGGGTTGAGCTCGACCCCGGTTACATCGCGAAACCCGAACAAATAGGCTGAAAGCAGATCGCGGCCGCTGCCGACGCCGATAATCGCGGCACGGCCGCTGCTGCGGGCGGCGTAGGCGAGGTTGGTGACGTCGTACCTCAGGAAACCGACGCTGCCGAGATCGCCGGTGAAATGGGGCATCATCGTCCCCGAAAAGCCGTCGATGCTGAGGAGGCGCCGCTCGACCGACAAATCCTTGGGCAGGGTCGGGGACGCGACCCCAAAGGAGCGCCCCGGTTTCAAGCGAGGGATAGGCGCCCACCTGGGAGAACGAGTTCCATTTTTCGAATTCAAATTCGGGATCGGTGTGGATGGTGCCAAATTTGGCAGAGATCGGCTGCAACCCGTAGCGGGTGGAGGCATTCGCGATGGTCAGCACAAGGAAGGCGACAGCGACGAGGCCGGGCCGTCGCAATATCTTCCAATCGGGAAACCGGCCGTCGCGGGGCGATCCGGCGGCCGCATGGCGGAAAAAAACGCCGGCGAGCGCGATCAACCCGGCCACCGCGAACACCGCAGAAGGTGCGTCCAAGAGATTGAGGAGCAACAGGACGGCGAGACATCCGGTCGCCGCCCCCAAAAGGTCCACACCGTAAGTGATGCTGACGGGGTACTGGCTGCGGGTCAGCGCCAGCGACACCACGATGCCCGAAACGACAAAGGGCGTCGCCAGCAGAATGATCGCCTTGGCCCAAACGATGGCCACCGTGCCGATCTTCACGACCGGCAGCGGCGAGGCGAGCTGCACGAGAAAGCAGACGAACACTGCCAGAGCAAATCCGGTCGAAAGCCGAGAAAGATAGCCGGCCATGTTGTCTGGCGTGATCTTATCCATCTTGAAATACACCAGCAACGAACCTGCCGTCATGCCCAGCATTGCCATGCTTATCGAAAGGAACGCCAAATAATACATTGAAACTACTGACAAAATTCTGGTTTGAATAATTTGCAACATTAGTGTTGCCATGCAAACCAGGAACAACCCCGCGTAGAAATGAAACTTTCGAGACATGCTAATACCCTAAGCAAGGAGTGGCCGACGCCAGCCCTTCACGACAGACCTGAATTGGTTGATATTCTTCGGATGCCGCAATTTCAGCCAAGTTTTTCGCCTATGTCGGCTGCTCTGACAACAATTTTTCGTGCGGGATGAATACCGCGACTGCCCTGCCCGACCGTTCTCGACAGCGGCCGGGCCACATCTTCTACCGCATTCCGGTCGCGATCTGCGCTCTGCCGCGGCCTATCTTCATGTCGCCCGCGGCGAGGCCCGTCCTATCCAGAGCGCTGGGGCGATCAGCAGACCGAAGGCGAGCGGGCCGTGCGGGCTCGCGTGGCTTGTCTGCAATTCCCAACCGAACGCCAGCAGCAAGAGGAGAGCCGGCCACGACGCCTTGCGCGACAGAAACAGGGCCAACGCCCCTGACACGGCGGCGGCGAGCAGCGCCCAGGAGCCGGCCTCGCTGATCACCGAGCCGACGCCGCCGACCCAAGGGTCTGCCCAGGTTTTGTCGAGAACCCGCGCCACGCCGGCGACCTGCTCCGGCGTCAGATCGCCGCTCGCCGCCAAGGCCTTCGTATTGAGCAGCAATCGACCGACACCCGTGCCGCCGATCGAATCGAGTGCGGTGTAGTAGATCAAGAACACCAAAGCGGCGGCGCGCGACAGCCAGGCAAGAGCGACGGCGACGCGGCCGTCGTCGTCGCCGACGTGGCGAACGAGCTGCCACAGCCCGACCGAGACGAGGCCGACCAACGGCGTCTGGATCATGTGCAGCGTAAACCACCAATCAGGTCCGGGATAAGCAAACGCAAAATGACGAGGGTCGAAGGGCTGCGGCTCCGACAGAAATCGATACATGCCGGGATCGGCGGTGAAGTGAGCCGGGTGGAACAGCTCGAGGCCGATCAGCACCGCCGGGGCGGCGACGAGACCCGCCCACCAGAGAAATTTCGCCACGCCTTTGTCCGACATTTGCCCCTCCGTCCCCCCAATGCGCGAGCCGCCGGGTCACGCACCGACGAGAAACGCCGGCTCGGACCTAGCCGCGCGGCGCGCGATGGGGCAGGCAGGCGCCTGGGGCCTGAACGACTGGAGCCCGTGAGGTGGCCCTATCGCGCTTCGGTCCAGCTCTCGGAAAACGCCAGCGCACAGGTGCTGAACGGGCGCCCTTCGCGCTCGGTCGCCCAGGCGCGACCTGCCGCCTCGACGCCGTTTCGGGTCAGCCGCGCGCCAAGAGAGGGGATCAGGAGGGTGCACACCCCGTAGCGGCGGCCGCCCTCGCCGGGCATGGTGTGGATCAGCAGTGGGTCGCCGATGTCGTACCAAGTCAGCGTAACCTCCTCGCCCCGCGCCACCAGCCGCTCGGTCCAGAAATAGCGCGGGTCGCCGGATTTGCTGAATTCGGCCTCGGTCACCAGGATCGCCGGATCGGCGGTCTCGGCGCTCAGCATGCCCTGGACGGTCGTCTGCAGCCAGCGCGCCATCGCGATGTTGTCGGACCAGATGCGCCAGCGGTTCTCGGTCAATTCGCTCTTCAGATAGAGCACGTGGCCCGGTCCCGCCGGGCAGGTGACGATGCGCCAGAAGCTGGCGTTCGTCGTCTGCGGGCCGCCGCTGGCAACGCCGAGGCGGATGAACGGGTTTTCGCCGGTCAGGATCACATGGTTCGGGTCTGCAGGCATCGTGAATTCCTCGCTCGAAGCACGAAACGGGCGATGGTAGCGGATGGCCCCTAGCCACGCCACCGGCCGCGGTGTCTCGGTTGAAGTGTCTCCGATCGGTGGCGTGCCCAGCTTCCCGGTCGGGCGCCTCAAAGTACCAGCTTCAGCCTGGGAACAAACCTTCCCGGTATGGAGCCAGACGGAGCGACGCCATCATCGATAGCCCCCATGCGCCGATAGAACCCCGCCGCGTTGGGATCGGCCTCGATCACCAAAGTCGCAGCCCCGGCCCGACGCGACGTGTTCGTGGCCCAATCGAACAGCGCACGGCCGCCACCGCAGCGAAGACGGGTCGGCTCGACAAACAACTTATCGAGCTCGGCGATACCGCCTTTGACCGTAATCTGGGCCATTCCGATAAGCTCGCCGTCGATCTCCGCGACCTGGAGACGAGACCACCGCATGGCCGAGGGTGCAAGCGTGAGCTCATTGCGGCAGGCCCGCATGAATGCTTCGTCGTATCCCCACACCGCTTTGGAGCGCAGGCACAGCTCGGTCAAAATCGCGGCCTCGTCGGGCCGAGGCGTGCGCAGCGTAAGCATCAGGGCATCGTAGGCGGATGGGCCGGGCACGCGAAGCCAAACCGAGCGGCAACCCGCCGGCCGACAGCTTGGTTGGAGCCGATCGGGGGTGCTAGGCTGTTCCCCTGATCGATTGGGAGAGGACGCATGAGCCAGGCACTCGCGGGTATCCGTATCATCGACATGACGCACAACCAGGCGGGGCCCGCCTGCGCACAGATCCTGGGCTTTCTCGGCGCCGACGTGATCAAGCTCGAAGAGCCCAAGGGCGGCGACGTGGCCCGGCGCAACATGCGCGACAAGCCGGACAGCGACAGCCTCTTTTTCCTGTTGTTCAACGCCAACAAGCGCAGCCTGACCCTCAACCTGAAGACCGGTCGGGGGAAGGAATTGTTCCGCGAGCTGATCGCCAAATCGGACGTGCTCCTCGAGAATTTCGGGCCCGGCGCGCTCGACCGGCTGGGCTTCGGCTGGGACGCGCTCAAGGGGATCAATCCGCGCCTGATCTATGCGACGATCAAGGGCTTCGGCACATACGGCCCTTACCGCGACTTCAAGAGCTTCGAGCCGGTCGCCCAGGCAATGGGGGGTGCGATGAGCATCACCGGCTTTCCCGAGAACCCGCCGACCTTTGTCGTGCCGGCGATCGGCGATTCGGGCACCGGCATGCACATGGCGATCGGCATCCTGGCGGCGTTGCAGCAGCGGCATGCGACGGGATGCGGCCAGCAGGTCGAGGTGTCGATGCAGGACGCGGTCGTGAATCTGATCCGGGTCAGCCTGCGCGACCACCAGCGCTTTGGTGCCTCGATGCCGCGGCGCGGCAACCAGATGGGCCGCGGCGTGCCGAGCACGACCTATCCCACAGCACCGGGCGGCCCCAACGACTATGTGTTCATTACGGCACAGCAGCAGATGTGGCCGGCCTTCACGCGAGCGATCGGGCGGCCCGAGCTGGCCCAGGACCCGCGCTTTGCCGATGAGGAGGCGCGCTGGGAGAACCGCCAGGCGCTCGAGGCGATCGTCGCCGAATGGACCCGCGGCCGCACCAAGCACGAGGCGATGCACATTCTGGGTGCCGCCGGCGTCCCTTGCGGCGCCTGCCAGGATACCGGTGAGGTGCTGGCCGACCCGCATCTCAAAGCGCGCGAAATGATCGTCGAGATAGACTATCCGACCCGCGGTCCGTACCAGACCGTCGGCTGCCCGGTCAAATTGTCCGATTCGCCGGCCGAACTTACCCGCCCGCCGCTCCTGGGCGAGCACACCGGTGCGCTGCTGGGAGAACTCTGCGGCGTCGACCCCGACGAGCTGAAGCGCCTGCGCGGCGACGGCGTGGTCTGATCGCCGCAGGCGCCGCCGACCACTGCGCGGCGCGTGTTCCGCCTGATTTATCAGGGGAAAATACAGGGCTTCCTCTCGTGCCGCGCCAACCCACCTCTCCCTGGGTATCATGCGATTGTGGCAATTCTTCTGTCGGACCTATTTCGCGCAGCAGGACGTCAAGTCATACCACGTGTCCCGGTGGCGAACGGCCGCAACCACCTCTCTGACTGCTTCGGTCACCAGCTCTGGTTGATCCTGGTGGATGTCGTGGCCGCTATCCTTGGCGACAAAGAAGCGGGCATTCGGGACGAGCGTCGCCAAATTCTCGTTCG
Organism: uncultured Alphaproteobacteria bacterium; assembly: GCA_963781215.1. GTDB lineage: Bacteria > Pseudomonadota > Alphaproteobacteria > ATCC43930 > CGMCC-115725 > AP-15. The sequence goes on along the minus strand of CAWAFE010000041.1, from coordinate 213,140 downwards.
CCGCACGCAAGACCGCTTCCAGCGCATCGGACGAGAACCCCTCAGCCTTATCCGGCGGTACGTCGAACGGACGCGCGTGCGCCAGGACCGCCAACGGCATCGGGCCCAATGGCACGGCCGCCGCCGCCTGACGCATCGCGGCATTGTCTTTGCCGTATTCCAGCGTCTCGAGATCGCCGTAGCCGGGGATGGGTTTCACCGTGTCGCTGCCGGATCGTACGTTCAATCGCACCAGGGCCGCCCAGCGCTCGGGCGTCAGCAGCGTCTCCAACCTTTCGGAATAGGCGTCGACCAGAACGAGCCCGACGACCTCGCGGGGGTAGGTGCTGGCGTAGAGACGGACGAGGAGGCCGCCCAGCGAATGGCCAACCAGGACGTAGGGGCCGGGGACGCCAGCCGCGCCGAGGAGCTGGTGGAGATCGGCAACAACCGCGGCGGCGGTCCGGGGCTGGGGGATGGGGTCGCTGCGGCTTGGGCGGATTTCGTCGTCGAGGGGCGCCACGGTCCCCGGCCGATCATAGGCGCAAACGCGGGTGAAGGCGGCTACACCTGTGAAAACCATTGTCCGCGGCGCCGCCGACCGGCGCCGGTCCTCGCTCCAGACCCTGGCCGAATCGCGGTAGCCGGCTTCGAGGACAACCGTGGGGCTGCCCGCACCCCGACATTCCAAGTATAGCCGGCGTCCGCCAATATCGACCAGACCGGTAAAGTCATCGCTTGAAGCCACCCCCAGATGAGCGGTCTTCTCCGCGGCTTCTGTAGCTGCGCCGGTGAGTAAGATACCAAAGGCCAGGATGAGGAAAGCAACAAGACGAAGCAATCGGCTCACAAGCAGCCCTCTGAGTTTGCGGCGCCAGGCGACGCGTCGCCTTCACGGCGGGCTTCGACTACGAGGCGTTCCGCGGCCGCTCCTAATGCGCGGGACAAACCGATGGCGCCGGAACCCGGCAGAATACTCGGTCGGTTCGAGATCACTGCAGCAGTTTCGCCAAGTTAGAAACGTCGATGGTCCCAACGCCAGCCGCCGGGCCGTATCCCCGGCGCCCCGAATAGAACCAGTTGTCGCCATCAATGATATAGCGCAACGGCGCGTGTGAGCCGGCATAGGACGCGGGGAAATGCCCGAGGAGGTAAATCGCGTAATTTAAGAGGCCGAGGCGATGCCTCGCGTTCTGATCCAACAGCGCTGTGACGCCGTTGAGCTGCGGGGCCACGAAACTCGTACCGCCCCAATAATACGAGATTCCGAAGCCGGACATGCTCGACGTATAGTAGAGCACATATCCCGTCTGCGGATCGGCATTCGTCGAGACGTCCGGCACGTTGCGCCCGGGGAATTTTGCTGACAGGGAAAACAGGAGCTCCGGCGGGGTCACATCTTCATAGATAAAAGCCTGACCGGGTTGGCTGCGTTGTACGCCGGCGAGCGCGAGCTGATACGGCGGCCGCGGAAAAAAGACGCTGACACCGCCGCCGCCGCCGACCGGATATATCCCGCAGGCTAGTGGGCTTAGGCTACCGCAGATGGGCGCAAGATAATCCCAGCCCCACACGCGTTCGGCCGGTACGTCGATCACGAAGGTGCCAAAACTGTCGGTAATGGTCTGGGTACCGGGCAAGGTTGTGCCCCCGGCCGCGGTGATGGCCGGGTCGTCAGCGGGATTATCGACGCTCAGCGGGATGGTGAAATCCGGCGGCACGATACTGCAACTCGAGCAGAAAACGTCATAGGCACCGGCGTCGCCTGCGGCGGCAAACAGGCTCTGCCCTTGCACGGCGGCTTTGACGAACTGTTCATGCACTGCCTGCAGGGAGCTGACGGTTTTCCCCGAGAACGGGTCAGTGACCGGCGCGTTGGCCAGATTGTTGAACCATTCCCAGCTGCCCCAGCTGACCGAGATCGAGTCTGCCTTATTGCTGTCGATCGCCGCCGCGAACGCATCGAGGAAGCCCTGACTGGTGTTCGGCGCCTGATACACGATGATTTTCGCCGCCGGGGCGATGCCGCCAGATTGCTCGACATCGAGCGTGGTCTCGTCGGAACCGGAATCATCGCTCGGCGCGCCCGGTCCACCGTCGATATTGTCCACCGTGATGCGATTTGGATCGACGCTCAAACCCAATGCGCTCCAATAGGCGAAGGCGTCGCTCGGCGTGAAACTTGCCAGCGTGACAATACCGATCGTTCGGCCGCTACCGTTCACGCCTTTGGCATAGAGCGGCTGTACGTCATAATAGTTAGCGAAATCCGTCACCGTCCATGAGCCGGGTGGGTTTCCGGCGGCCGCAGCGGATGTGCCGCTCCGGCTATGCAATGATATTCCAGCCAAGGCAGTTGGGGCGTGGAGATTATGGGGACGGAAACTCGGCCGGTCGTCCAGCCCGAGGACGGTGTGCACCATCCCCGCGATCTCGCTCGGCACCGTCGGTTGCTCGAGCGGAGCGTGGAAGCTGTAAGCGGGCGTCCTCCGCGTCGCCGGGACCCCGAACTGATGCAAATGCACGTGAAAGGCCGCCTCCAGATTCGAAGCGGTGCCCGTCACCCGCAGCGTCAGCGAACTCGCGCGCTCTATCTTTAATCCATAGCGAGTGAGACTCCCGCTCACTTTCTCGACATCGGCCTCACTCGGGCCGAATTTTGCCTGGAACTGTTCCGGCGTCAGGAACCTCTGGAATTGGGCATCGCCAGGCTTGTTCAACTGGAGCAACAGGGCCTCGGCCCCCTGGGGATCGCGCAGCTTCAAGGCGATCGTCACCGAGATCGGCTGGCCGCTGGCTCGCCCGCCCAGAGGACCCTCGTCCACCGGATTGGGCATATCTACCGGTCGGATAAGGCGCGCCGGCAAGCGCGCCCGTCGCGCCGATCATGCCGAGCATCGCAAACGCCGCGATTGCCTCGATGACGTAAAAATTTGCTCGCAATATTGGAAATCGCGCGAGATTTTGAGCGATGCCGAGGGTAAACGGGATCGCCAATAACCCGGAAATATTCAGCTTCATGGCGGCCTCCAGGATCGAGTGATATTGTCTCTTGGGAGTGTGCGTCAAACGTTAACAACTGAGATAAAACGTCCGCCGCGATCGCCGAGAAGTAGCCGGTTTACGCTCCCTCGGCAACCGTCGTCACACTTCAGGCGCGCATCTCGATCCGGTCGAGCCGGTGGGCGTGTTCGCTCTCGTGGGGCGGATTACTCAGCCGCGAGCTCGGTCGGCCGCACGGTCTTCTCGCGCATCGTGACGAACTCCTCGGCCGCACTCGGGTGGATGCCGACGGTCTGGTCGAACTGCCGTTTGGTGGCGCCGCATTTGACCGCGACCGCCAGACCCTGGACGATCTCCGGCGCGTCCTGCCCGAGCATATGGCAGCCGAGCACGCGATCGGTCGCGGCGTCGACGACGAGCTTCATGAAGGTGCGCTCGCCGCGGCCTGACAGGCGCTTCTCATCGGTTTCAACCTTCCATCCCATGATGCTCGCGGCAAGCATGACTGATATCCCTGGTTGTGCACCGCGCGTCCGATTACCATCCGTTCCCGGAAAAAGGGCGCTGCGCCGGCGGGCGGGTTCAGGCCCGCCGGCAATGGTCCAGGGCGGTCCGGTGATGCCAGCGACGGAGGCGATGGGGTATGACGATCAGGGTGTACCATGTGGCCGACATCGTCGAAGGCAATGTGCGATTGTGCGGTGATCCCATAATCCACACCGGCGACGTCGTGGCCCTCCTTACCAACCTCCAGCCTGTCGTCGACCCATTGACGCACGGCTGGACGTTGGACCTCGTGATCGGAGAGGGCTCTGCAGAGCGTTCGATTCGGATCGATTTGTGCTCGGTTATTCCGAAATCCCATTCCCCGAGTTCCCCGCTATTTCTTACCCGAGAGCCAAGAGGAGAACAGGATATCGCATCTTGGCCTTATTTATTATCGCGATCGCCTATTTATATTTAAGCATGCACCGAGCAATGTATCCGAGCGAGAGGAAATTATGCTCCGAGTGAGGATAGCTGCATCCGCAGAGGAGGCTGCATTATCCGACTTGCGAGCCGCTGTTGTCAGCTTGGAAGCCGCGACTGCTTCTCCGATACCGAAACCTGGATTGGTGACGACTGCACCGGCGCTACCCGCACTCGGCCGGCTCGCCGCTCTTGTCGGCCTCGCCGGGGTCAAGCGCGAAATCGCGTCCATCGCCAACCTGCTCAAAGTTCAGACGCTGAGGCGAACGAGAGGAATGCCTGTGGCGCCTGTCTCCTTGCACATGGTGTTCACGGGCCGACCGGGGACAGGCAAGACAACCGTGGCTCGGCTGCTTGCCGAGATTTATCGCGACCTTGGTTTGCTCGAAAAGGGCCATCTCGTCGAGGTCGACCGTGCGGGGCTCGTCGCTGGCTATGTCGGGCAAACCGCGATGAAGACCCACGAGGTGATCGATCGCGCGCTCGACGGTATACTATTCATCGATGAAGCTTACACGCTCGCCGGAGGCTCGGAGAGCGATTTCGGCCGTGAGGCCATCGACGCGCTGTTGAAGGCCATGGAGGATCAACGCGACCGGCTCGCAGTGATCGTCGCCGGCTACCCCGAGGAGATGAACCGGTTTCTCGGCTCCAATCCGGGCTTGGCATCACGGTTCAACCGAACGATCGAGTTTGAGGATTACGGCCCCGAAGACCTGCTGACCATCTTCGAGGGGATGTGCGGGGAAGGTGGCTATCAGCTCGCGCCCGAGGCGCAAGAGGGTGTCTTGGGACTATTCACGAAAGCTTATCGCACACGCGGCCCGTCGTTCGGAAATGGGCGGCTCGCCCGAAACCTATTCGAGAAGGTGCAGGAAGGGCACGCGAACCGCATCGGGTTCATTGCCAGCCCAACTAACTGCGATCTCGCAATAATCCTCGCTACAGATCTGGGTTTCGCAGAAGCATCGGAGTTACACGGCGTCTCTTAGCGCTGAAGCGGAGCAGACCAAGCGCCGCCCGTATCCGTGCGCTCGCTGGCAAATCTGATCGCGCCTGACGAACAGCGGGATCAATCGGTATGGAAATCCGTCTCGAATTCTGCCGGCATGCACGCAAGCGCCATGCGCACATCCTCGGCGATAACCGGGGGATACGCCCCGGACTGCCCGTGCCAGAAGCAGCTCACATCGGCTTGCAACTGCTCCTCGCGCATCAGATCGTGCAGGCGTTTGATCCGCTCGCCGGATTTCATCCGGAAATAAAATCGCGAGCAAAAATCGGAGGTGGCGATCGAGCTCTGGGCTGGAGACATGCCCGTTGCTGGACAACAGCCAAACGCCGGTGCGCCCTCGCGCTTCATGGCCTCGGCTTCGCTTGAAAATCTCGCCTTTGCGGTAGGCGGTCGTCGGCGCAGCGCCGAGGATTGCGGTGACCCTGCCCGGGTCCAGCCGGTCGCCCCTGAACCTCAAGCTGGCGAAGGTCTTCAACGTCCGCGCCTCAGATTTCGTCGTGGGCATTGCCGATCCAGACATTTGCTTCGTCCGTGACGGAATCCGTCATCCCAGATGTTAACACGATCCCGTGGGCACAGTCCGGCATCGCGCTTGATCTTGTGCAATGCCTCGCCGAGTTGCACCCGCGAGAGTCGGAGCCCTCTTGCCACCCAAGCAGGCGGATTTTCGGTGCTGCTCCAAAGCCGACGCGCTCGCGCCACCTCCGCGTTGGGGGAAAGGCCGCGAGCCTACTCGGCCACCAGCTTCGGCCGCACGGTCTTCTCGCGCATCGTGACGAACTCCTCGGCCGCACTCGGGTGGATGCCGACGGTCTGGTCGAACTGCCGTTTGGTGGCGCCGCATTTGACCGCGACCGCCAGACCCTGGATGATCTCCGGCGCGTCCTGCCCGAGCATATGGCAGCCGAGCACGCGATCGGTCGCGGCGTCGACGACGAGCTTCATGAAGGTGCGCTCGCCGCGGCCTGACAAGGTGTTCTTCATCGGCTTGAAGCGCGAAGTATAGACATCGATGTCGCCGTATTTGACCCGCGCCTCGTCCTCGGTCGGGCCGACCGTGCCGATCGGTGGCTGGCTGAAAACGGCCGAGGGCACGTCGTGGTGGTCCATCTTGATCGGGTTGTCGTGGTAGAGCGTCTCGGCGATGGCACGGCCTTCGGCAATCGCCACCGGCGTCAGGTTGATCCGGTCGGTCACGTCGCCGACGGCGTAGATGTTCGGCACCGTCGTCGAGCGCTGCCATTCGTCGACCTGCACCGCGCCGTTGGCGTCGAGTGCCACACCCGTCTCGGCGAGCCCGAGACCCGCGGTGTTTGGCTTGCGGCCGGTCGCATACATGACAAGGTCGGTCTCGATCCTGCCGCCGCCGGTCGTGGTGAGAGTATAGCCGGCGGCGGTCTTGTCGATGCGCGCGACCTGCGTCCCGCCCCGGATATCGACGCCGCGCCCGCGCATCTCCTCGCCGAGATAAACGCGAAGATCCTCGTCGAAGCCGCGCAGCACGTCCTCGCGCCGGATGATCTCGACGACTTCGCAGCCGAAGCCGTTGAAGATGCCGGCGAACTCGACCGCAATATAGCCGCCGCCGACAATCACGATGCGCTTGGGCAGAGCTGGCAGGTCGAGCGCCTCGTTCGACGAGATCACGTGCTCGATGCCAGGGATCCGCGGGGTTTCGGGCCAGCCGCCGACCGCGACCAGGATCTTGTCGGCGGTATAGCGTCGGCCGGCGACCTCGACCGTATGCGGGTCGACAAGGACGCCACGGCCATCGATGATCTCGACGCCGCTGTTATTCAGCATGTTGATGTAGATTTGCGACAGCCGACCGATCTCCTTGTCCTTGGCGGCGATCAGGCTCGGCCAGTCGAATTGCGCCGGCGGCACGCTCCAGCCGAAACCCGCGGCGTCGGCGAACGCATCGGCGAATTGCGCGCCGTAGACCAAGAGCTTCTTCGGCACGCAGCCGCGCAACACGCAGGTGCCGCCGATCCGCAATTCCTCGCAGATCGCGACCCGCGCGCCATAGCCTGCGGCCCGGCGTGAGCTGGCGACGCCGCCAGAGCCGGCGCCGATCGTAAACATGTCGAAATCGAAGCGCGGCATTGGCGGTCAGCTCCTTTGCGGATCAGGCTTGTTCGTCCTCGTTGTCACAACTCTGCCGGCGGGGCAAGTGCGGCTGCGCGCAGGGCGCGCCACAGCTTTTCTGAGGTCGCCGGCAGCTCGACCGAAGGCGCGCCGATTTGCGCCAGCGCGTCGTTGACCGCGTTCATCACCGCCGGGATCGCGCCCAGGGTCCCGGCCTCGCCGACGCCTTTGACGCCGAGCGGGTTGCGTCCGGTCAGGGTCGGGTTGTTGGCGAGCTCGAAACGGCAGAAATCATCGGCGCGCGGCATGCAGTAATCCTGAAACGAGCCGGTCAACAGCTGGCCGCTTTGGGGGTCGTAGACGAGGTCCTCCATCAGCGCCTGACCCACCCCCTGGACGATGCCGCCCTGGATCTGCCCTTCGCACAAGAGCGGGTTCAGCACCCGGCCGACATCGTCGACCGCGACATAGCGGGTCAATTCGACCTCACCCGTCTCGGCATCGATCTCGACCTCGGCGAGATGCGCGCCGCTGGGAAAGGTTGCCGACCCGGCGGGGCCGAAATTGGCGCGCTCGGAAAACCCGGTCTCGATGTCGTTCGGCAGATGGCCGGCGTCGAACGAGCGCCTCGCCACCTCGGCGAGCCCGACCGACCGGTCGGTGCCGGCGATCGCGAACCGGCCTTTGTCGAAGATGATGTCGTCGCTCGCGGCTTCCAGCATGTGGCCGGCGATCCGGCGGCCCTTGTCGATCAGCCGGTCGGCGGCGACGACTATCGCCGAGCCCGCGAGTTGGGCGGAGCGCGAACCGAAGGTGCCAATCCCCATCGTTACCAGATCGCTGTCACCGTAGCGGTAGCGGATCAGATCGGCGTCGAGCCCGAGCTTTTCCGACAGCACCTGCTTGAAGGTCGTGCCGTGACCCTGGCCGTGGTCCATACTGCCGGTCAGCAGCACAACCCCGCCAGACGGGTCAAAGCGGATCTCGGCATGCTCGTAGTCGCGTCCGCCGGTCGCGGCGCAGGCGGTGGCCACCCCGACGCCGAGCAGCCTGCCGCGCCGCCGCGCTGACGCGCGGCGCTCGGCCGCCCGGTCATAGCCGGCGAGCGCCAGGCAGTCGTCGAGGTTCTTGACGAAGTCCCCGGAATCGTAGGTCTGGCCGAGCACCGTCGTAAACGGGATCGCCGCGGGCGGGATCGTGTTGCGCCGGCGCAATTCGGCGGGGGCGAGGCCGAGCTCGCGCGCCGCCTTGTCGATGATCGTCTCGGTCACATAGATCGGCTCGGGCCGGCTGCCGCCGCGGTAGGGGGCGATCGTCATCGTGTTGGTCAACACTGCTACGACTTCGGCATGGACCGCCGGGATGCCGTATGTGTTGACCAGGCAGGCGAGGCCGATCGTCAACGGGATGGTCGGCCGGTCGGTCGAATAGTAGGCGCCGATCGCCGCCCGCCAGCGGGCGCGAAGCCCGAGGAAGCGGCCGTCGCGGTCGAGCGCCAGCGCGGTGTCGACGATGCTGCCGCGGCCTTGCTCGTCGCTCTGCAGCCCCTCGCTGCGCTCGGCGATCCAGCGCACCGGCCGTCCCGTGACCTCGGAGGCCCAAAGCGACAGCGCGTATTCCGGATAGCATCCGCCCTTCATGCCGAAGCCGCCGCCCATATTGTCGCAAACCACCCGGATCTTGTGCTGCGGCACCTTGAAGATCCGCTCGGCGAGCGCCGCCCGGGTGGCGTGCACCGACTGGATCGTGCAGCGGATCGTAAAGCGGTCCTCGTCGCGGTCGTAATGGGCAAGGCAGCCGCGCGGCTCCATCGAGTTCGCGGTCACCCGGTTGATCGCGATCTCGTGGCGCACGATATGGTCGGCCCTGGCAAAGGCTGCGTCGACCGCGGCCCTGTCGCCGATCTCGTGAAAAAACGCCTCGTTCCCCGGGTTCGCGTCCCATACCAGGGGGGCGTCCGGCGCCAGCGCCACATCGGCGCCGACCACGGCGGGCAGCGGCTCGTAATCGATATCGATCAGCTCGGCCGCGTCCTTCGCCTGGTTCAGGGTCTCGGCGACGACGAACGCCACCGGGTCGCCGACGTAGCGCACCCGGCCCTGGGCTAGGAGCGGTTGCGGAGCGACGAAGGCCGGGGCGCCGTTGCGGCGCTTTCTCGGAACGCCCGGCATCAACGTGCCGAGGTCGCGCCGGCGCAAATCCTCGCCGGTCAATACGCACAGTACACCGGGCGCCGCGGCGGCGCGCCCAAGGTCAACCGCATCGATCCGGGCGTGCGCGTGCGGCGACCGTAAGACCAAGCCGCGCGCCTCGTTCGCCGCCTTCGCGTCGTCAACGTAATGCCCGCGGCCCTTCAGGAGACGCAGATCCTCCTCCCGCCGCACCGGCTGCCCGATCGCCTGCACACTCATCAGCTCTGCTCTCCGGCCGCAACTGCTCGACAATATCGTCCGCGCCTCCGGCCGGCGCCAGATTTCATCCGGACCCGGGCTTGCGCGGAGCGGCAAGAATCCGATTGATGGCGGAGATCCCGTCGGATCAGCGGCCCGCGGGATAGTTGGGCGCCTCGCGGGTGATCGCGATGTCGTGGACATGGCTTTCGCGCAGGCCCGAGGCAGTGATCCGCACAAAGGTGCAGTTCTTCTGCATCTCCGGGATGGTGCGGTTGCCGGTGTAGCCCATCGCCGCCCGCAGCCCGCCGATCAGCTGATGGACGATGTTGGCGACCGGCCCTTTGTGCGGGACGCGGCCTTCGACCCCTTCGGGCACCAGCTTCAGCGTGCTCGTCACTTCCTGCTGGAAGTAGCGGTCGGCCGAGCCCCGCGCCATCGCCCCGACCGAGCCCATGCCGCGATAATATTTGTAGCTGCGGCCCTGATAGAGGAACACCTCGCCCGGACTCTCATCGGTGCCGGCAAAGAGCGAACCCAGCATCGCGCTGTCCGCCCCGGCGGCGATCGCCTTGGCGAGATCGCCGGAGAATTTGATGCCGCCGTCGGCGATTACCGGCACGCCGTGGCTGCGGCATTCGGCGACGGTGTCGGCGATCGCGGTGAATTGCGGCACCCCGACCCCGGCGATCATCCGGGTGGTGCAGATCGAAGCGGGACCGACCCCGACCTTGATCGCATCCGCACCCGCCTCGATCAATGCCCGCGCGCCCTCGGCCGTCACCACATTTCCGGCGATCAGCTGGGTGTAGTTCGACAGCCGACGGATTCGGCCGACGGTTTCGATCACGCGCTCGGAATGGCCATGCGCGGTGTCGACCACCAGCACGTCGAGGCCGGCGGCGAACAGCGCCTCGGCCCGCTCGATCCCGTCAGTGCCGGTGCCGGTCGCGGCGGCGACGCGCAGTCGGCCGTGCTCGTCCTTGCACGCCGTCGGATAGCGCTGCGCCTTCTCGATGTCCTTGACCGTGATCAGCCCGATACAACGATAGGCGTCGTCGACCACCATTAGCTTTTCGATGCGGTGCTGGTGCAGCAGCCGCTTTGCCTCCTCGCGCGCCACATTCTCGCGCACGGTGACGAGCTCGTCTCGGGTCATCAGCTCGGAGACCGGCTGGCGCGGGTCGTCGGCAAAGCGCACGTCGCGATTGGTCAGAATGCCGGCGAGCCGCCGCGAGCCGCGCTCGACCACCGGAATCCCGGAGATGTGGTGATCGGCCATCAGCCGCAGTGCATCGGCGAGCGTTTCGTCGGGATGGATGGTGACCGGGTTGACCACCATCCCGGCCTCGAATTTCTTGACCTTGCGGACTTCGTCCGCCTGCTCGGCGATCGGCATATTGCGGTGAACGACGCCAATGCCGCCCGCCTGCGCCATGGCGATCGCCAGCGCGCTTTCGGTCACGGTGTCCATCGCCGCCGAGATCAAAGGGATGCCGAGCTCGATCTCGCGGGTGAGCCGGGTGCGGGTATCTGTCTCGCCGGGCATGATCCCGGACGCCGCCGGGACCAGCATTACGTCGTCGAAAGTCAGGGCGTGCCGGATTTCCATCGGCGCCTCCTTTCCGATGGCGGCGCACTATACATCAGGCGGCCGCGAGCAAAAGCGACAGCTGCGGCACGGCTGTTACGCCGGCCCGCGGAAGCCAGTGGCGACAACATAGGTCTCGGCCGATTCGGCGCGGCTCGCCGGCGGCTTGGCGTGGCGCAGCTGGGCGAAGGCCCGCTTCAGCCGGGCGAGCAACTCGCCTTCGGCGCCACCCTGAAAGACCTTGGCGACGAAGGTGCCGCCGGGCTTCAGAATTTCCGCCGCGAGGGCGAAGGCGGCTTCGGCCAGCGCGACGATTCGCAAATGATCGGTCGCGGCATGGCCGGTCGCCGCCGGCGCCATGTCGCTCAGGACGACATCGGCGAGGCCGCCGAGCGCGGCCGAGATCACCGCCGCCGCGCCAGGATCGCCGATGTCGCCGCGCAACAATGCGGCCCCGGCGATCGGCTCGGTCTCGGAAAGGTCGATGCCGACAACGGCGTTGCGCGTGCGCGAAGAGATGACGCGCTCGACGGCAACCTGGGTCCAGCCGCCCGGGGCGCAGCCGAGGTCGACGACGCGGCGGCCGGGCCGCAGCAGGTGAAACCGCTCGTCGAGCTCGATCAGCTTGAAAGCGGCGCGCGAGCGATAGCCGAGCCGGCGCGCCTCGGCGACATAGGGGTCGTTGAGCTGCCGCGACAGCCATTCGGTCGAGGACGGCTTGCGCCGCCGTGTGCCGCGCACCCGCACGGCCGCAAGCCGGCCGGAACCGCGCAACCCCCGGTCGCGCGGCGGGTTGCCGGCCATCCGATCAGCCCTGCATCAGGTCGAGGAGGATGCCCTCGCGCACACCCCGGTCAGCGACGCGCAACCGGCCCACCGGCCAGGTAGCACAGATCGCATCGAGGATGGCGCAGCCGCTCAGCACCAAGTCTGCCCGCTCGCGGCCGATGCAGGGATTGGCGGCGCGCCCGGCGAAATCGAGGCCGGCCAGATGCGACGACACCGCCTCGATCTGATCGAAGGTCAGGATGCTGCCGTCGACCAGGGCCCGGGTGTAGCGCGGCAGCGCCAGGTGGATGCCGGCCAATGTCGTCACCGTGCCCGAACTGCCCAGCATCTGGACCCGGCCCGATTTGACCTGGCGGAAAATGCGGTGCTTGCGCTCGAATGGCACCAGCGCCGCCGCCGCCTCGGCGATCATCGTGCGGTAGGTCGAGGGCGACACATCGCCGCCGCCGAACCTATCGGTCCAGGTGACGACCCCAAACGGCAGCGAGACCGAGGCGAGGATGTGCGGGCGCCGGCGCCGCCGCTCGCCGGCGCCGGGGAGGCGCAGCCAGACGATCTCGGTCGATCCGCCACCGATGTCGAAGACGATGGCGTAGGGCACCCGAGGATCGAGCAGCGGGGCGCAGCCGCCGACGACGAGACGTGCCTCCTCGACGGTCGAGATGATCTCGATCTCGAGGCCGACCTCGTCGCGCACGCGGCCGAGGAACTCGTCGCAATTCGCCGCACGGCGGCAGGCCTCGGTCGCGACATAGCGCCCGGTGGCGATCCGGCGCGAGGCGATCTTGTCGGCGCAGACCTTGAGGGCGCTGACCGTGCGCACCATCGCACCGTCGGACAAGGCGCCGGTCGCGGCCAGCCCTTCACCGAGCCGAACGATCCGCGAGAACGCATCAACGACGCGAAACCCCGGGCCCGCCGGCCGCGCCACAAGAAGACGGCAGTTGTTGGTGCCGAGATCGAGGGCAGCGAAATGATAGGGAAAGCCGCGCGGGCCGGGTCGAAACGGGTCGGGCTCGGCGAAAGCCGCCGCACCGACACGATCGGCCCGTAACACCGACGCTGGGGCAAACCCGTCGCCAAGAGCGGCGCCACCCCCGACCGGTCTCTCGCTGGCGAGCGGCTTCTCCACAGTCGACGAACCATCCCAATCGTACTCGACCACGAATGGTAGCCCAGCCCGGCATCGGAACAAAACCCTCAAATACCGGGGACCTCGGTCGCCGGGAGCACGCGGTCGAGATAAGGCGCTAATCCGCCGATGCGCGGACAGCGGGGGCAAACGCCGGCGTGAGCCCGGTCGGCCCCCGCCGCGACCATTAGAACGTCGGCGGCGTCCGTGCTGTCTCGACTCCGTTGCGACTCGCTACCCAATCCGACCCCGCTGTGATATCACCTCCGCGCCGGCGGATGGGGGATCGTCTAACGGTAGGACAGCGGACTCTGACTCCGCCAGTCTAGGTTCGAATCCTAGTCCCCCAGCCAATCTTTTCAAAGCCTTGCTATCGACGGATCGAAATTCACTGGGCGTCGGCACGGGACACGCTGCAAGCAGGTCTCGAAATCCCAGTCGTATCACTCGCTGACGTGTATGGCGGTAAGCTGGTCGCAGCAGTGGACCGGTAGCATCCCCGCGACCTGTTCGACGTCATGCAGCTCTTCGCGCACGAAGGGATCGCGGCCGATATCCACCGCGGTTTCGTCGTCTATCTCGCGAGTCACAACCGGCCGGTGCATGAGGCGCTATTTCCGTCGCTGCGCGCCCAAGCCGTTCCAGGAGGCCGCCGTCAATGCGGCGTTCGCGGCCTTCGCCGACCTGACGGGGCGGTCGCTTCGGTGGCCGATGAAGTCGGTCTTGGAAGGACGGTCGTGGCGGAGGAATTGACTCGCCAAATGTCCGAGGATGGCCGCGGGCCTTTGGTGATCTATTGCATCGCCAATGGTCATGCGGTCTCGCATCAGAACAAGGGCCGCGTTATTGGTTTCCTCGGTGATTCACAAAGCAAGGCGGCAACCGGCGGCGCGGCGATCAAGGTGAGAGGCCGGATCGCGTCGCCAGGAATGTTCCCGGACGCTGAACATTGCCCTATCTGATTTGCTCCCAACCGATGTTTGCCACTACGCTTGGACGACGCTGGCGCGTCGCCCACAATTCCACAGGGTCCACAACAACAGAAAAGCTTTTTCAATGGGCAAGAGGCATTTCCGCGGCCGGAGCATGAGGCAACGGGAGCATCTCAATGAGGCAATGGTCTGCCGGCTCGGTAACATTCTGCGGTGAGGCAATACGTCCTCCCATCCTGATTGTCGCACTACAAAGCCAACGCGACGATCAGGATGACGACCAGCAGTGCACCAATCAGCGACAGGTAGAAATTCAGGTGGCCGGACTGGATCATCCGCAGCCGCACGGCTACCGCGACAACGAACCTCTCGAGCGGCGCGAAGAGATAAGGCCCAAAGATCGGTGCGACGTCATGGCTGAAGACCAGCCTGCGGACGAAATAGGGCCGGCCGTTCGTGTCATGCGCCAATTCGCGCTCGGTCTCCACGACCGGGCGATAGATGAAGCTGTAGAAGGTGCGCAGCGCATTCGAGAACGTCAGCGCAGTTGTGGCCACGTGCGCCGGATCCTGCTCGCGCCCGCCATACCACACGGCGGCGCGGCGAACGGCGAAACGGTGGCTCGCCAACAGCAGGGTCAAGGGCAGCAGTGCCAAGAGCGGCATCACGACGACCAGCAGAGTCGGCGAGATGAAGGCAAACGTTTCGGGCACGCGGATCGGTGCCCCCGTGGCGGGGACGAGCAGCGGCCCGACATGCATCTTGGTGACCGCGTCGCTCGCCAGCTGTTGCGACGCGGCGGGTGCCAGCGCATCGAGCCACAGCGGCATCCCCACTGCAAGGGCGAGGACGAGGAGCCCGAGCGCCCCCACCGCAAGCGAATGCCCCACCGGGACGCCGGTGCTGCCGCGCTCGCCGCGCCCGAGGAGGCCGATGCCGAACACCTTGAGATAGGTCGCCAGGGCGATGGCGGCGGTCAATGCGATCCCGGCCCCGCCGAGCGCCGCTGTCAATCGACTGCCCAGGCTCGTCAGGTGGAAGCCCTGGAAGAAGGTTTGAAAGACATACCACTCGCTCACGAAGCCGCCTTGCGGCGGCATCGCCGCCAGGCTCATCGCGGCAAACAGCGCGCCGAGGCCGAATACAAACGGGCTGCGCGCGAGGACGCCGCGCTGCACCAGCCGGTAGTCGCCGGCGGCGCGGAAGACTCCGTCGGCTGACAGAAACATTGCGCTCTTGGCGAGCGAATGCGCCGCCAAATGCAACAGCGCGACGGTCCACGCGAGGCCGGCGAGATCCGACAGCCCGTCGCGGCGGAACATCAATGCCAGGCCGAGGAGGCAGACCGCGATCGAACCGTTCTCCGCCGAAGACAGGCTTAAGAGTTCGCGCCAGCCCTCCTGCTGAAAGGCGTAGAGCGCGGTCAAAATAGCGCTGACGACGGCGATTGCGACGATGACGATGCCGGCGATCGACACCGGCAGCGCGTCATCGACCGGCAGCCATTGGACGAGGCCACGGCTCAATCCGAAGAAGGCTGCGTTGAGCACGATGCCCGAGAAAAACGCGCCGGTCGCGCCGCTGCCAGCGCCGTAGGCGCCGGGGAACCATTCGTAGAATGGCAGCAGACCGAGCTTCGCGCCGAACCCGACGAGCAGCAGCAAGGCGACGAACAGCTGCTCGATGCGCGGCATCGCCGCCGCGGCGGCGGCAAACTTCGCAAAGGAGAGGCTGCCGGCATGGCCGGCCAGCAGGATGAAGGCGAGGATCAGCGTAACCGCCCCGGCTTCGAGCAGGGCCAACATGAAGAGGACCGGCCGGCCCCGGCGGTTCTCGCCGAGGATCATTACTGCACTGCCAAGGCTCATGATCTCCCAGGCGATCAGAAAGCTGGCCGCGTCCTGCAATCCGAACACGCCGAGCGCACCGATCAGGCTCAGCGCGGCCCCGAAGATCCACGTCGAGCGCCGCGGCGTGGGCGTCCCGAGCGCGGCTGCGAGAATGGCGCCCGCAAGGCCAAAGCCCATGAGCCACAACGCCTCCGGCGACAGGCGGAACATCGCGCCGGCCGGGCCGATCCCGAGCATGGTGTGGATCGGCGCCGTAGCGCCGGGCAATGTTGTTGCAATGAGCACGAGGAGCGTGATCCCGCCGAGCCCGAGCAATGCGCGGGCCGCCCCGGCGACACGGCCCGAAAGGGCGAGGAGCGCGGCGAGCATCCAGGCGGCGAGCGCGGCGGCGAGAAGCTCAGCCGACAAGCCGGCCTCCCCGTACCCGCTGCGGCACACGATCGAGAAACATCAGGAGGGCTTCGATGATCGCCGCCGGGTTCGGCGGGCAGCCCGGCAGGTAGAGATCGACCGGCAAGACACCTTCGAGGCCGGTGCCGCAGGCGTAGCCGCCGCCCGCGACGCCGCCTGAGACGGCGCAGGTGCCGACGGCCATCACCCAGCGCGGCTCGGGCATCGCTTCATAGGCGTGCCGCAGCGCGTCGTCCATTGCGTAGGTGATCGGGCCGGTTACCAGGAGCAGATCGGCGAAGCGCGGCGACGGGGTGAAGAAGATGCCGAAACGGTGCAGGTTGTAGAATGGATTGTTGAGCGCCTGCAGTTCGGATTCGCAGCCGTTGCACGAGCCGGCGTCGACGTGCCGAACGTGCAGGCTGCGCCGGAACCCGGCGCGGGAGGCCGCCCTGCTTTCTGCGGCTTGCGGGGCTGTGTCGTTCAACAGCAGATCCGAGCGCTCGCGAGTGCCGAAAGCCCAGTCGAACGACGCGACCGCCGCCTCCGCCGCGCACGCTTCGACGCAGAGCTGGCAGACGACGCAGCGTCCGTAATCCACGGCGAGCCGCCCGCCGCCCTCCTTGCTCTTCTCGACAACGATCGCTTCGGTCGGGCAGGCGGCGGCGCACTCCTCGCAATCCGGCGGACAACGCTCGGGCGCGAAGCGCGGCATGCCGAGCACGCCCGCCTGCCCTGCCTCCTCGGCGCGCTTCGGCCACCGCGTCGTGGCGGTCCCTCGCTCCAACCCGAACAGAGTCCAGAACGGCATGGCGGCCTCCTAGCGGTCGCAGCCGGCGATGGTGAGGCCGAAGCTGGCCTCGTTGATCGCGTAATCCATCATGTTGCTGTCGTGCACGGTCAGCGGGAAAACCCGCCAGTTGGAGAAGGAAGGTGACTTGATCTTGACGCGCACCGGGCGGCTGTCGCCGCCGAAATGCGTGGCATAGAACAATGAGCCACGCGGCGATTCCGCCCAACCGAGCCCCTCGGAATGTGGTGGCGGCAGGCAATCGGCGCGCGTCGGGCCGTCGGGAAGCAACTGCAGAATTCGCTGGATCAGCGCGATGCTGGCCTCGATCTCGGCAATCCGCACCTGCTGTCGGGCGTGGGCGTCGCCGCTCGTGCGGACCGGCACCGAAAGCGGCAATTCACCATAGCCGGCGTAAGGATGATCCCGCCGCAGATCGCGATCGAAACCGGAGGCGCGCTGGATCGGCCCCGTGGCGCCCTGGTCGAACGCGATGTCGTGCGGCAGGATGCCGGTCGTGATCAGCCGGTCCAAATGGCTGTTGGTGCTCTCCAGCATCGCCGTATAGACCGAGATCTCCTCGTTCAGCCGGTCGAGTTCGCCGCCAAGCCAGGGCTTGGGATCGAGATCGCAGCGCAGGCCGCCCGGCACGAGCAGGCTCCGCAGGAAACGGCTGCCGGCGAGGCGTCCATTGATCTGCTTGGCGCGCTCTTCGAGGAGCTTGCCTTCGGCCTGACCGACCTTGAGCGTCGTCGTGTCGGCGAGATGGCCGAGATAGTGCAGGTGATTGTAAAGGCGCTCGAGCTCGGCACAGAGCGACCGCAGCAGGCGGGCGCGCCGCGGTACTTCGCAGCTGGCGGCCTGCTCTACCGCCTGGCAGAAGGCGAGCGCATGGGCGAAGCTGCCGACCCCCGACACGCGCTCCGCGAGCGCGACGGCATGCGGCAGCGAGCGGCCCTCGAAGCGCTTCTCCATGCCGCGGTGCTTGAAGAACAGCTGCGGGTGATAGTGGATGATCTGCTCGCCGACGTAGAAGAACACGAACTCGGCCAACTCCACGACATCGGCACGCACTGGCCCGAACGGCAGGCGCTGCACATCGGCGCCAGCGACCTCGGGAAGCCCACCTGCCTCGGGCGCGAAGGGCAGCGGCTCATCGGCCGGATAACTTGGGTCGAAAGGCGGCACAACCGGTCGCGCGCCCTGATGCAGCACGAGGCGGTGCGGCTCAGGATGCCCCGTGAACTCGACCCCGAACAGGTCGGCGATCTCGCGCTCGTACCAGCCGAGCAGCGGGCTGATCGCGGCGGCGCTCGGCACCGCCCGGCGCGACGTGCAGCGCCACATGAAGAAGTCTTCCCGCTGGCCGCGGCTGGCGAGATAGCGCAACTCGATCCGGCCCGGCGCCGCATGCCAGGCATAGGCCATCTGCATTCGGCCGCCGCCACGGATCAATTCGGCGACCGCCACGGGCAGTTCCTCCGGCGCGAGCGATACGATCTCGATCCCGGCGGTAGACTCCGTGGTAACCTCGCTCATGGCAGCCCCGGCGACAGCGTGTGGGCGATCGAGGTCAGGTAGTTCCACATCCCCGCCGGCCACCACAGCCCCAGCACGAGCAGCGGCACGACGGCCAACCACATCGGTACGGCGCACCACGCGCTGATCCGGCGGGCGGGCGGCGCGTCGTCGGCGGCAGCCGGGTCGTAATACATGATTCGGAAGTGATTGAGAAAGCCGATGAAGATGACAATCAGCAGAATCGCCATGACATAGACTGCCCAGGAAAAGGATGGCTGCAGGCCAGCCCGCATGATGGTGAATTCGCTCAAGAACAGGCCGAAGGGCGGCGCCCCGGTAATGGCAACGGCGCCGGCCAGCCATAGCGCGGCCTGAGCCGGGAAATATCCGCTGACCCCTTTGATCCTGGCGATGTCTTTCGTGCCATAGGCACGCATCATGTTGCCGGCGCCAAAGAACATCAGCGACTTGTTCAGCGAGTGATTGAGCATGTGATAGAAGGCGCCAGCGATGCCGAGCGGGCCGCCGAAGCCGAAGCCCAAGGCCACCACGCCCATATGCTCGACGCTCGAGTAGGCCATCAGCCGCTTTATTCCCTCCTGCCGCACGATAAAGAGCGCACCGATAAAGAGCGATAGCGCTCCGAATGCCACCAATATCAGCCGCGGCGCTTCGCCGAGCTCGGCCGCTCCGGCGATTCGCAGGAAGCGCACGATCCCGATCATGGCGGTATTCAACAGCGCACCCGACAGCATGGCCGAGACCGGCGCCGGGCTCTCGCTATGGGCGTCTGGCAGCCAGCTGTGCATCGGCGCGAGCCCGACCTTGGTGCCGTAGCCGACGAGCACAAGCATGAAGGCGAGGATCAGCAATACCGGGGGCATCTTGGGTGCGGCGTCGCTCATGACCGCCCACGTCATCTCATAGCTAGGCCCGAGGACAAAACTGCCGCTCCAATAGAAGACGATCGTCCCGAGGAGGGCGAGGCTGATCCCGGCAGACACCACCATGATGTATTTCCACGCCGCCTCCACGCTTTCGCCAAGGCGCTCGAAGGCGACGAGAAAGGTGCTGACAATCGTCGTCAGCTCGATCGCGATCCAGTACAGGCCGATATTGTTCATCAGCGGTGCGATAAGCGTCGTCAGGCCGAAACCCGCAAACAGCGCATAGAACCGGAACAGGCGGCAATCCTCGCCCAACAGCCGCATGTAGCCGACGGCGTAGATCGAGGCGAGGAAGTAAACGATCGCCGTGCATAGAATGACCCAGGCGGCGGCCCGGTCGATGACGATGTACGCGCCCCAGAACAGCAGCGCCTCGTCATCGATGAGGAACGGGATTGGCAGCGCGGCAACAAGCGCAATCGTTGCGGCGATCAAGTTGATCGCCTCGCACGCGCGCGCCCGGCGGACGAGAAGGCAAAGCAGCGCCGCCGCGAGCGGCGCCAGCGACAGCGCCAGAATGAAACCGCCGACACGCATCATCCAACGAGACGCTTGAGGCCGAGCGCGCTGGTCGTTCCGGCATGCGTCCGCAGATAGCTGACGAGCACCCCGAAGCAGGCGACGACGACGAGGAGGTCGAACAGGATGACCAGTTCCAACAAGAGCGGCATACCCGGCACCAGGATCTGCGCGCCGAGACGGATACCGCTCTCGACCACTAAGAGCCCCAGGATCTGGCTGAGCGCCTCATGCCGCACCGCGAGCATCAGGAAGCCGATCAGGTTCATCGACAGCATCACGGTCAGCGCCAACACCGCCGCCGTCTGCTCCAGGCCGAGGCGGTCCCCAAGACGAACCGATACGCCGAACGCAAAGATCACGAAGAACGCGCCAATGACGAGGCCAGATGACGGCTGGATGATCTCGTGGATTTCCCGATCGACGTCCAAATTGCGGATAATGCGCCAGATGAAATACGGCAGAAGCACCCCGCGAAACGCCAGCGTCAACAGGGCAATGAAATAGAGCTCGGCGTAGTTGCCGAAATACGCCGACGCGGCCGACAGCGCCGCGATCGCCCAGGACGAGGCTGCAAAGGCGTAGAGGTAGTTCTTCAGCCAGCGCGAGCCGAGCATCACGAACGACAGCAAAAGGCTGAGGATCGCCAGCAGACTGAACAGCGAGGCGGCGAGCGGGTTGAGATGTTGGATCAGCATGGCGGCTAGGCAAATTGCGTGCCGATGATCGCCAGCACCGCTAACAGGAACGAGGCGGCGAGAGGTTCCTGGTAGCGGTAGAAGCGCAGCCGCGACTGCGCCGTCTCGACAAAGACGACGAAACAGGCGACCAGCGTGAACTTGACGACGAGAGTGGCGGCCGCGGCGACGGCGCCGAGCGCCGTACCCTTGACCGACAGGCCCCAGGGCAGCACCAGCACGTTGCAAAAGATCGTGTAGAGGATGAACTGCTTCATCGCCGACGCCCATTTCAGGAGCGCCAACAACGGACCCGAATATTCGAGGATGCGGCCCTCCTCGATCATGTAGACCTCGATATGCGTCGAGGAGTGGATCGGCATGCGGTCGGTCTCGACCAGCAGCAGGATGAAAAAGGCCGCGACGAGAAACAGATGGGCCGGGCTGAAATAGGCGGCCCAACTCGCGACCAATAGGTGGTTGACGACGAAAGGCAGCATCGCCTTGGCGAGCAGCGTGATCCCGACGAACACCAGGATCAGCGTCGGCTCTGCGAGGATCGCCACCATCACCGCCCGGCTAGAACCGATTCCGCCATAGGCGCTCGCGGTGTCGAGCCCCGCGATGACGATCATGAACGAGCCGAGCGTCAGGATGAGGCCGCCGCCCAGGATATCGCCCATGTCGGACAATGGCAGCGGATAGTTCGTCAGCACCGGAATGAGAATCGGCACCGTCAGCATGCAGGTAAAGGCGACGATCGGGGCCGCCCAGAACAGCCACGAGGCGGTCTGCGGCACCACGATCTGCTTGTGAAACAGCTTCCACAGGTCGCGGTAGGGCTGGAAGATGCCGGGGCCGCGCGCCCGCTGCACCCGCTCCTCGAACTGCACGATGATGCCCTGAATGAGCGGTGCCACCACCAGCACCGTCAGGACCTGACCGATCTGGAGGAGGATGTCGCGTGTGATCATGAGGGAAACCGTTCCAACCGCGACACGGACACGGTGGGTGCGCGCAGATTTGTTGGGGGTCGCCAGCGGCCTCTCATGCAAACTCCTCCTTCCGTCCGTAGACGCTAGGAGGAGTCATCAGCCCCGAGGGCGGTTACAAGGCGGAACTCCATCGCCCGTAGCGTCCGCACCATGGTGGCGCCCATCGACCTTGTCAACAGCCACGGCAGCACCGCCTGCAATAAGCGCCGAATACACAAATTCTTCATCAGCAACCGGCAGCTCTCGTAAAGGGCGTTTGACCCTTCCGGGCGAAGCCGCAGCAGCCTCGATCGAAGCTGATTGACGCCCCGCGGTCGACTGTCGATGCGTCCGCGGTCGGCTTTGAGCGTCGAGGGTTTCTTGTGGCCGATGCCCTCGGCAAGGTAGAGGTCGATCAGTTCGGCGAACGTCATCGCCTTGCGATCCGCTTGGCCTGCCGTCGCGGTTGGATAGTAAAAAATCGGCCCGACACCCCAGTAATAGCCTTCGCCGTGCTCGGGCTACACAAAGAACGGGACGGCACCACCGCCTGATCGATCTCGAAGGTGTCCTTGGTAGCCTTGAAGGCGCCGTCGTCGAACCGCCTCATAGCGCAGCGGCAGCGTGACCTGACGGGCTACCGGGTTCTCGGTATGCTTGGTCAGGTCGGTGTCGCTGACCGGCGGCGGCGTCTGGGCCAAGGATTGGCCGCTCCAGAGCCCCGCGATGGCGAGGAGTACCCCGCCCTTTGTTGCCCGGCACAACTAATCGCCAAAAGCGAAAACGCGTTTCCAGTCGTTCTTAATGCTGATCACGACCCAATTCTGCTTCTTGGCCTCGTCGTAGAGCGGCTGGGTGAAGGTGCCGACCTTGGTATCGGGCAGCCCCAGCGCGGGGCCGTAGGCGTATTCACGCTTTGCGTCGTCGTGCAGTACGAGCATCGCCAGCCGCGGACTTTCGCCCGCCTTGGTGTACTCCAGCATTTGCCGGTCGCCGGTCGAGTTGCCAAACGCGGCATAGGGCCGGCGCCCGATCATCAGGTGGATGCCCTCCGGCTTGCCGGCGTTGTCGTCGTTTAGGAGCAGCTTTGGTTCCTTGGTTAGTAACGGCCGGCCGTTCCCGTCATAACCGTAGCTGGTGCTGCCGGCGGTCCCGATCACCTGCTCGGGTGGGATGCCGTAAACCTCCTCGGAATACACCCGCACGAAATCCTGGCCGCCGCCGGTGACGATGTAGGTCCGGTAGCCGTTGGCGCGCAGGTACTTCAGCAGCTCGATCATCGGCAGATAGGTCAGCTCGGTATAGGGTCGCTTCCAGCGCGGATCCCTGGCGGTGTCGAGCCATTTCCGCGTCTCGACTTGGAACTCGTCGACACTCATGCCGGTGAGCGTGGCGGCGACAATCTTGAGGATGTCATCCATCGAGAGCTTCGCGATCGCCTCGCGGTCGCCCGACAACACGGTCTTGAACGGCTCTATCTTCGCCAGCTCCGGCTTCGCCTTGATGACCGCCGGCACCCGGTCGAGGCAGTAGACCACCTGCGTGTACACTGGGTGCTCGACCCAGAGTGTGCCATCCTGGTCGAACGTCGCAATGCGCTCCGCCGGCGGCACGAACTTTGGGCTCGCCTGGTCGGTGGTCGTGCGCACGAACCCGACGATCGCCTGTTTCGTGGGACCATCATTCCATGAGACGAGCGGATCGGTCTGCGCGAAGGCCTGCAAGCTCAACACCAGTCCTACAGCCGCAGCAAGCATGAAAGCCCGCAAAGAGCGAACAGGCATCCTCATGGCACCCTCCTCCAATTGAAATCCCGAGATGTCTGCGTGGATCATCCGTCATCACGGCGAAGGCGGGGACCTATTTCCACCACGGGCGCCGGGCTTCACCTGGGCGACAAGGTCGATAGTTCCGCTACGGCCTCAAATCTTTAGACCCGGGTGTGACGGCTAACCCTATGCGCGCCCACTGGATTGGCGCTATTTCGGAAATTGAAAGGCCGTCGTCGACTGCAGCAGCCAAGTGTCGTTGCCGGCCTTGGGTCGTATGGCGTTGTAATAGATGGAAGAGGGGCGGGGCGGCCACAGAGGTCAGCGCGAGCATGTCGCGTCGAACACGATCTGATCGTACTGCCAGAGCCGCTCGAAAAACCTGCGGGCCTGCGCCTCGCCGCTCGCCTCCGCGGCGATCTGCAGGATCTCGTCGATCGAGCGATTGCCGTCGATCGCCGCGAATAGTCGCTCCTGCGCCGCATCGATCGGGAGGGCGAGGTCGGGGTAGGTATGAGCCCGATTGATCAGGACGGCCACGAAGCCGGGGGGCGCGCGGTCGCGGATGCACAGGGTCCACGGCAGACGCAAAGGAACGTACCTCCGCCAGGCATCGCCATCGAAGGTGATCGGCTGGCTCTCGTCCGCGCGATCGTCGCGGTAGGCGATGAAGTTGTGCTTGGTCATCGTACCCCGCAACAGCTCGACTGCGGCGTGCTGTAATGGCGGCGGCAGCGAGGCGAGACGCGCTGCGTGCGGCATGCTCGCGATTGCCCCGCATTGCGGCAGATAGGGAGCCTGCTCGAACCAGCGTCCAAACGACAGGCCGCAGCGGTCCAGCCAGGCATAGAGCTGCGGCACGGTGTAGGCGCGATCCTGAGGGTGGAGCAGTGCGTCGGCGAGCGCGTCCGGATTTCTGAAATCCTTCGCCCGCCGCGCCACGCCGGTGATCGGATGGTCGGCGGACAGCGCGCCGATCACGGTGCCGAGGTCTTGCAATTCCTCATTCGAGGGGCCGACCCCGAGCAGGCGGCAGTAATCCTGCATCATGTAGATGCCGGCACGCCCGTATGGCGCGTAGACCATCAGTTGCATTGCGCCACTGGGCATAAGGACATTGCGCAGTGACCGAAGGCCGGCATCCGGGTCGGCAAGATGGTGGAGCACGCCAGTACAGACGATCTGGTCGAATGTTTGACCGAGCTCCCCGACCTCCTCGATCGCGAGCCGATGCAGATCGAGGTTTTGCAAGCCATATTTTTGCTGAAGGTCGCGC
Organism: uncultured Alphaproteobacteria bacterium; assembly: GCA_963781215.1. GTDB lineage: Bacteria > Pseudomonadota > Alphaproteobacteria > ATCC43930 > CGMCC-115725 > AP-15. The sequence goes on along the minus strand of CAWAFE010000041.1, from coordinate 188,539 downwards.
TCGTGGCGCAGGCTCGTCTCGCTGATGTCGATCGCCGTCACCCGGGCATCGGGCTCGCGCAGAGCATGGATGGCAGCCTGGGATGTTCCGCAGCCGGCGACCAGGATCTCCCGGTTTGCCCGCTGCTTCTCCCTCGGCCACAGCAAAAACCATGCGGCCCGACGCCGATCGGGGCTCCGATAGAGCTCGCGGTGCCGATCGAGGTTGTCGATCGGCGCCGGATACGGGTGGCTCTCGTAAAAAGCGCGCACCTCATCGGCCTTGTCGATGGGCGCTGGTGTTGTCGTCACTTCCCGAGCCATTTGCGTCTGTCCGCGCCCTTCCTCCATCGGCCGCTCTGGCTACCGAATTAGGAGGCCGCCGAGGTATCCGAACGGCCGCCCCTATCCGGCTCGGCTAGGTTACGAGTGCTTACTCTCCTGCAGCTTCCGGAGCACGTCGTCGAGGTTGAAGCTGGCCGCCTTCTGGCGCTGCGGGTAATCCCTGAAGGTCTGCAGGAATTCCCCGACATAGGCCTGCGCCGGCACCAGCAAATAGACGTGATTGATCAACCAATCGGCATAGACGATTGACGTGATGTCGGCGCGCTCGAAGGGATCCGTGCGGAGATTAAACATCTTTGGCACGCGAAGCGTGACAAACGGCTCGGCCCAGACCTGAAAACCGCCGGGCGCCCGCTGTTCCTCGAACACGATCTTCCAATTGTCGTATCGCAGGGCCACGACCTGCTGGTCGTCGTTGCAGTAGATAAACGAGACCCGCGGGCTCTTCTCCGCTTGGCCGGTCAGATACGGCACAAGATTGTAGCCGTCGAGGTGGACCTTGTAGGTCATGTCCCCGATCGTGTGGCCCTTCAGGAGCTTGTCCTTGACATCCGCGTCGCCGGCCATGGCAACGAATGTCGGCAGCCAGTCGTGATGCGCGACGATCTCGTTCGACACGACGCCGGGCTTGATCTTGCCCGGCCAGCGGATCACGCACGGCACCCGGTAGGCGCCCTCCCAGTTGGTGTTCTTCTCGTTTCGGAACGGCGTCATCGCTGCATCGGGCCATGAAAACATATTCGGACCGTTATCGGTGCTGTACATGACAAAGGTGTTGTCGGTGATGCCGGCATCGTCGAGCGCCTGGAGCACCTGGCCGACGTTCTTGTCGTGATCGATCATCACGTCGTGGTATTCGCTCTGCCAGCGGCCCGACTGGCCCCGGCTTTCAGGCTTCACATGCGTGCGGAAATGCATGTGCGTGAAGTTCACCCATAAAAAGAAGGGTTGGCCGGCCTGGGCCTGCCGCTTGATGTAGTCGACGGCGCGGGCGGCAATGTCGTCGTCGATCGTTTCCATGCGCTTCTTGGTCAGCGGGCCAGTGTCGTTGATCGTCTGCTTACCGACCCTGCCGAACCGCGGGTCGACGGTCGGGTCGTCGGCTGCGGCGGCCTTGCAGTCCATGACGCCGCGCGGACCAAACCTCTCGCGAAAGTGCGGAAAATCCGACCCGCTCGGGTAATCGGGCAGTTCCGGCTCTTCTTCCGCGTTCAAATGGTACAAATTGCCGTAGAACTCGTCGAAACCGTGCACCGTCGGCAGATATTCGTTGCGGTCGCCGAGGTGGTTCTTGCCAATCTGCGCGGTCGCATAGCCCAAAGGCTTGAGCAGCTCGGCGATGGTCGGGTCTTCCTTGTGCAGACCGACCGGGGCGGCCGGCAGGCCGACTTTGGTCAACCCGGTGCGCAACCCGTGCTGGCCGGTGATGAACGACGATCGTCCGGCCGTGCAGCTCTGCTCGGCATAGATATCGGTGAAACGCATGCCTTCCTTGGCGATGCGATCGATATTGGGCGTGCGGTAGCCCATCAGCCCGTCGCTGTAGCAACTGATGTTGGTCAAGCCGACATCATCGCCCCAGATCACGACGATGTTCGGCTTGGCTGCTGCTCTGGATCTAGCCATCTCGATCTCCTTTCGTTGGTCGGGTGGTGTCGAAAGTGCTCATTGGTCTTGGTTGCTTGGGCTTGGGGCTAGGTGAGGCGGAAAAACACGGCACAGAACGCGAAGAGCCCGATGCCGATGAGGAGGATGGCGACCGCCAAGATCGGCGAGTGCATCTTTTCCTTCGTCAGATCGGCTTCCATACCGGCCAGTGGCGAGAATGATCCGCTCCACAAATAACGGACGGTCCGAAGGTATTGCCAGAGCGAAATCGCGAGCGCCAGAATGCCGCACGAAATCAGCGCGAGTCCCAAATATTCCGGTGCGGTTGGAAGATAGGCGGAGCGGGCTCCGGGGACCTGTTGCAAATGGCTGAGGTACTGGACGAGGGCGAAACCAAAGCCGATGAGCGCGACGGCAGTGCGCTGCCATGCCATCATCGTGCGCTCGAGGGCGAGGCGCGTGCGGACCCAGGCAAAATGATCAGCCGCGGTTGCCCTTACTTCGAACCTGGTCCCGCTTGCGGCGGTAGTCTGCGGTTCATCGCTCATCACTGCTGCCGTCCATCAAGCCGGCGAAGCAGGCCAGGGCAACACCTCGAGCATGCGCAAGCTGCGGATCATGATCTGCACAGCCAGCGCGGCCTGAAGCACGGCCAACACCCATCCGACCAGGTACAACAGCCCGGGGGAGACACGCTTAAGGATCGCATCGACGTTCCACAAAGTAAATAGGTTGATTGCCATCACGGCGAGCAGGATTCCGGCGATGATCGCTTCATGCGCCAAATCGTGCTCGTTGAGGATTATAATCGCCGAAATGGCTGCGATCCCGGGTGCGGTCACTAGCGCGGGGATGGCCAACGGAAAGACGGCAATCGCCGAAGAGGGCGGCGGGCTCGCTTCCGGAGCGGCCGGCGCCGGCGCCGCGGTTGGCGTGTGCATGATGATCCCCAACGCCTGGCAAAAGAGGATTATCCCGCCGGTGATACCAATTGCCGGCGGCGAGACCTGCCAGTTTGTCAAAACCAACGACCCGAGCAACGCAACTCCGAGAACGATGGCGGTCGCGATCGCCGTAGACTGCAAAGCCATCGCCCTGCGAAAGGAAAGTTCGGCGCCGTGCGTCAACCTGACAAAGGGTGCGATCGCCTTGAGCGGGCCCAGGGTCAGGAAGAACAGAATGGCGATGTCCAGGAAAGTGAATTCGGATTTCATGGCTCGAGTACCCTATCTGAACCGCTCCTCGCGATTTGGGGCTTCATACTTATCGCCCGTAAGCGCGCCCTTGGTATGCTCTTAAGCGGGGTCCTTGAAGGGTTCGCTCTCTCTTCGTAACCTATTGGCACGGCAGCCCCGCACGCGGGCCGAAATCTCTTCGGCGAAGTTCTCTTGTCACGACAGTGCCGAAGAACGATGCTCCGACCCCGAAGTGGAACCCACCGCCGCTGACGAAGCAAGCCTTACGGCGAAGGGCGGCACGGCGCGACAGGAGGCCATCGTGGCAAGCGAGACCGACCCGAAAGCGGCGCCGCGCCAACGGACCGTGCACGAACTCAAGGAACTCGCGATCATCGCCGTCTACCTCTATATCACCCTTGGGGCGGTGATCATCATGAAGACCGCGGTGCTGCACGACCACGGCATCAGCTTCGTCCCGTGGGGCGTTGCCGCCGTCAAGGCCGTTTTGCTTGCGAAATTCATGCTGCTCGGCCGTGCCATGAAGATCGGCGAGCGCTACACCGCCCGCCCGCTGATCTGGCCGACGCTGCACAAGGCGTTCGCCTTCCTGGTGTTGCTGGTCGTCCTGGTCATCATCGAGGAGGTCGTCGTCGGCCTGTTCCACCATCAGTCGGTGTCCGCCTCGCTCGGCGAACTCACCGGCGCCAAGCTCTACGAGACCCTCGCCGGCATCCTCATCCTGCTGCTGGTGCTCATTCCGTATTTCGCTTTCCGCGTCCTCGACGAGGCGCTCGGCGAAGGGACGCTGACGAGGATGTTCTTTGTCGAGCGGGAGCCGATCGCGCGGAGGTAAGGGAGGACTCCGCCAGCCCTCTCCAGCCCCTACTGCCGCGCCATGGCGATGCGGATAGCATCTTCCGGCGAGACGAGGTGATCCGAGCTCTCGGCCGCATCGCCGATGGCGAGCTGCACCCCCTTGACCGTTCCGTTGAAAGCATTGCCGCGCGAGCCGTAGTCCGGGGACACCGGGGCGCCGCTGTCCTCGCCGACGTCGCAGCCGTCGTCGGCGGAGAAGACCATCGCCTGCGTCATTGGGATCGCCCCTTCGCCGACCTTCTCGCCGTCGACATAGAGCGTCACCTGGCCACCTTTGCCGAGGCCGCCGCCGGCGTAGGCAAACTCCATGCGGACCTGGTGCTCGCCCGCCGGTAATGCCCGCGCGGCCTCAACGTAGTAGTGATTCACCCCCGCCACGTTGTAGCAGTATTTGAGCTTGCCGTTCTTCGCGTAGAGGCTCCAACCGCCGATGTTGGCGCCTTGGGCGATGATCACGCCCTCGGCCCCTGTCTCCGGGACCTCGATCTCGGCGGTGACGGAGTGGGACTTGTTTTTGATGCTCAGGACGCAGTTCTCGGACAGGCGCCCCATGCCGCCGAACAGCAACTGGGTCTTCCCCTTGATCAGCACCGGCCGCCCGGCGGTGTCCGGGTTAAATCTCTCGGCAGTCCGGTCGTCGATCGGCAACACGTTGTAACGCGTCGCCTCGATCAGCCACAGTCGCTGCAGCTCGTGGAGCTTCTCCGGCATTTGTTTGGCGAGGTCGTTTGCCTGGCTCCAGTCCTTGCTGGTGTCGTAGAGCTCCCAGACGTCGTCGTCGAGGGCCACGGTCTTCCGGCCGACGAGCACCCAAGGTGTGCCGTGCTTTGTCACCGCAGTCCAGCCCTTGTGGTAGATGCCGCGGTTGCCGAACATTTCGAAATACTGCGTCTCATGCCGTTCCGCGGCCTTGGCGTCATCGAACGAATACAGCATGCTGACGCCCTCTATGGGCCGCTGCTGCACGCCGTTGACCGAGACCGGCTCGGGCAACCCCGCCGCCTCGAGGATTGTGGGTGCTACGTCGATGACGTGGTGGAACTGCGAGCGGATTTCGCCTTTGGCCTTGATGCCGTTGGGCCAGTGCACGATCGTGCCATTGCGGGTCCCGCCCCAGTGGGAGGCGACCTGCTTGGTCCACTGGTAAGGGGCGTTCATTGCATGCGCCCAGCCCACGGCGTAGTGGTTGTACGACTCCGGGCCGCCGAGTTTCTCGTATCGCTCCATCAGGAATTCCGGGGTCTCCAAGGCCGCCAAGCCGTTGAAATTGGCCATCTCGTTGTAAGCGCCGTTCAACGTGCCCTCAGCCGAGGCGCCGTTGTCGCCGATGATGTAGTAGACGAGCGTGTCGTCGAGAATATCGAGCTTCTTCAAGCCATCGAGCAGGCGGCCGACATGGTGGTCGGTGTACTCCATGAACCCCGCATAGACCTCCATCTGGCGGCGCAGGACGGGCTTTAGCGCCTCCGGCATGTCGTCCCATGCCGGAATCTCCGTGTGGCGCGCGGTGAGTTGGCAGTCCGCCGGGATGACGCCGAGCGTCTTCTGCCGGGCGATGGTCTCTTCGCGCAGTTTGTCCCAGCCCTGGTCGAACTTGCCCTTGTACTTGTCGGCCCACTCCTTGGGTACATGGTGAGGCGCGTGGGTGGCACCCGGCGCGAAGTAGACGAAGAACGGTTTGTCCGGAGCCAGCGCCTTCTGCTGCGACACCCAGGCCATCGCCTTGTCGGTCATGTCCGCCATGAAGTGGTAGCCCTCTTCAGGCGTCTTCTTCGGCTCGACCGCCGTGGTGCCCTCGTACAGCGTCGGATACCACTGGTTCGCCTCGCCGCCGATGAAGCCGTAGAAATACTCGAACCCGCCGCCGCCGGTGGGCCATGCGTCGAACGGTCCGACCGGGCTCGTCTCCCACACCGGAACTTCGTGGCATTTGCCGAACTGCGCGGTCGAGTAGCCATTGAGCTTGAGGGTCCGGGCAAGCGGCGAGATGGTGTTGGGCAGTACCGAGCTATAGCCCGGCGCACCGGTGGCGATTTCGGTGATGCCGCCCATGCCTGCCGAGTGGTGGTTGCGGCCGGTCAACAGCGCCGCCCGCGACGGGGAGCAGAGGGCGGTGGTGTGGAAGCGGTTGTACTTCAGCCCACCCGCCGCCAGCTTTTCGGCATTCGGCGTCTGGCAGGGGCCGCCGAAGGCGCTCGCGGAGCCGAACCCGGCGTCGTCGATCAGAATAATCACCACGTTGGGCGCGCCCTTGGGCGGGCGCAATTGCTCGATTGGCGGGAATTTGGTGTCCGGATCCTTAGCGTCGTACGTGATCAGCCCGGCTCGCGGCCGATCCGGTATCGGAAGCACATTGCGCTGCAGCTTGTCGTTGGGATCGGTCATTGGTCTCACATCTTTCCTGTATGCTCGCGTCGCAGCCCGCCAGGCAGCAGCGCGGTATTTCCGCCGGCCTGCCGGTCGCAGATGCCGAGAGAAACACGGTATCATCGTCGAGAGTCCGGTTTCCATTGCCTCTCCCCTCAGGATGCTGCGTCAGTCTTTGCGGATCACGCAGCGAAATCCGATGTGGCTCGTGCCGCTGTCGATCATCTGGGCGTGGCGCGCGGCCGGGCGGTAGCGCCGGCAATAATTCGGTGCGCACAGAAACGAGCCGCCCTTGACCACCTTGCGCGCAATGCGGATCTCCGGCTGAGCCGGGTCGTAGCTGGCCTCGATCGGACCGCCGCGTGGATTGGCTGGCGCGCAGCAAGGGCTCGATGCATCGACCGGATGGCGAGAGGAGAACCAGTCCGTGGTCCATTGCCACACATTGCCCGCCATATCGAACAGCCCATAGCCGTTTGGCGGGAAGGCGCCGGCCGGCGAGGTCCTCTCGAAGCCGTCGGTGCACAGGTTCTGCCAGGGAAATTCGCCCTGCCAGGTGTTCGCCATCTGGCGGCCGCCGGGCGTGAGCTCGCTGCCCCAGACGAACTCGGCACCGTCCAACCCGCCGCGCGCCGCAAACTCCCATTCGGCCTCGGTCGGCAATTCTTTCCCGGCCCAGCGCGCGTAAGCCTCCGCGTCCTCGAACGCCACCTGGACGACGGGGTGATCCAGCCGGCTGGCAACCGAGCTGCCCTTGCCTTCCGGGTGGCGCCAGTACGCGCCCGGTTGCCAGGCCCACCAGTTTCGGAAGTCGCGCAGATCGACCGGGCCGCTGGTCTTGCGAAATACCAGCGCGCCGGGCTTCAGCATGTGCGGCAAGGCGCCGGGATAATCGGCAGGGTTCAGCGGGCGTTCGGCGACAGTGCGGTAGCCGGTGGCGGCGACAAAGGCGGCGAACTGGCGGTTCGTAACGAGATAGGGATCGATAAAGAAGCCGTCGACGGTGACGGTGTGGACGGGCGCTTCCTCCGGATAGGCAAAATCGGCGCCCATGCGGAACGTGCCGCCAGAGATCCATTTCATTCCAGCAGAAGCGGCTTCCATCTTCCATTCTCCGCCCAGCAAGGCTTCGCGCATTTGTCCAGGTCAAAATCGAAAGTTGGCGGCGAGGATCGGACCCTTCATGTGCACGTCGAAGCCGAGATTGCTGCCGCTCGCGGTAACGTTGAGGCTGCGGTAGCCGAGGCGCAGCGCCACCCAGGGCTTCAGCGCATAGTCGATCGTGCCGACGACCTGCCAGTCGACATGCGCGGCGACGCCGAAGCCGCCGACATCGCCATAGGCGGTCAAGCCGAACCCATTTCCGAGCTCCCGGTGATAACGGGCGGCGATCAGCGGATCGGCCCAGCCGGCTGTCCGGTTCACGCTCGTTGTCGGCAACAGCGCGCCATTCAGGGTCAGCCCGCTCGAAACCCCCCAGGCGCGAAAGCCGACGCCGCCATCGAGCGATTGAACCGGCTGATCGACCGCGTGGTAGAGAAACACCGCGGTGCCGATATTGGTCGTCAGCGAAGCGTTGCCGCCCTGAAAAAAGACATTGCGGGTCGTGATGTTGGTGCCGACCGGGACATGCATCACGTCGCCCAGCAGGCTGAACGGCCCGTCGCGGATTTCGGCCGATCCCATGAACGGGACCCCGTTCAGATGTCCGAGCAGCTGAAAGGCGCCGACGCTGGTATCGACCACCGGCGCCCGCGCCAGCGGCGTGCTGATTGCCGTATTGACGCCGGCAAGCCATAGATAGGGCGTCACGATCACCTGCAACCCGCCGGCAGGCCCGCTCGGGGCGGGTGGCGGTGTCGGTGGTCCGAGCAGAGCCGGCGACTGCTGTGCGGCGGCCGGATGACCCGCGGCAACGATCGCCGCGGCGGTGAAGGCGAAGATCGCGAGCACCATGCGCAAGGATCGACTCCGCGGCGGCAGGGCGGCCCCTTGGCGCGTGCTGTGTTCGCTCATTGGTCTGTTCGATCGCAACCGTTTATGACGGAACCGGGGTCAGGCGCCCGGGCCTTTCGGAACGGTTTGGATGCGGCGAGAGGGACAATCGACGCCGCGGCAACCAATATGTTGAACATCGCCGGGTTCCCCGAGGGTGGCGTGCGACCCACGTTCGCGGCCCTATCGACGCCAGCGTGGGGTTACCGAGTGATATTCCACACAAACCGCGCCCGGCGCTATGCAGTTTCGGCATATGGAACGCCGGCTGGTCCGGTGGCGTGCGCAGGCCGACCCTTGGTTTGCCGAAGGAGGGCGGCCGGCTACTCAGCGGCGGCCGCGGGATGGGTCAGCCGGAGCGCCTGCTGGGCGACCGCAGCGGTCGCGGCTGTGGAGGGTTCGCCCTCGCCGGCGAGCTGGACAGTCGGGAAGGCGAATTTGATGCCGTTGGCGTCGAAAGCTTTTTTGATCCTGAAAAGAGCCTGTCGTCGGACGACAAAATTCTCGCCGGGCAACGTCATCATCTTCATCCGGATCTGGACCGCGTAATCGCCGAACGCGTCGACCCCCTGCATCTTTAAGGGCTCGAGGATCACGGGCTTGAATTCGGGATCCTCGGCCAGTTCCAGCCCGATCTGCTTAATCAGCTTTCTCGCCTTGTCGATATCGCTGTCATAGGTGATGCCGACGGTGAGCTTATCGATGACCCAGTCGCGGCTCATGTTCTGGACGGCGCCCAACAGGCTGAATGGAACAGTGAAGACCGGGCCGCGTTGATGCCGCAGCCGGACTGAGCGGATGCTGAAGCCTTCGACGGTGCCCTTGTAATTACCACTCTGGATGTATTCGCCGATCCGGAAGGCATCGTCGAGCAGATAGAACATGCCGGCGATGATGTCGCGGACAAAGGTCTGCGCGCCAAAGCCGATCGCGACGCCGAGGACGCTCAGAGCGGCGATCAGCGGGCCGATCTCAACGCCCATCGCCGCCAGCGCCATCAGCGCCGCGGCGGCAACGACAACGACGAATAAAATATTGCGGAAAATCGGCAGCAAAGTGCGCACCCGCGCCCGACGGCGCGCTTCGGGAGTGTTCGGGAGACCCAAATCAGCGGTCTCGGCAAGCTTGATATCGATCGCGGCCTTTGAAACATGCCATATGAAATCGGCGATGAGGGCAATCGCCACAGCGCTTAGCGCGCCGTGCGCGATGCGGGTCATCATCGTCTCCCGCCCGGCCAGGCTCTCCATGTCAAGACCCCAACCCCAGCCGAGCAGTGCCAGCGCACCAATGATCAACGCCGCCCGCAGGCCGCGCTCGAGAAAGACCGCGGTGAGGGTCGGCGGGCCGGCAATTTCGGTCGTACCGGGCGGTCGCAGCAGATGCTCGACCGCGCGTCGGGTTAATCGGTCGGCGAGAGGCCAGACGATGACGACCGTCAGCAGCCAGAACGCGGGCATCATTCCTGCGACGCGGAGCCCCCACAGCAGCACAAGGGCCGCAGTCAGCAGCCCATTCACCTTGATGCGACTCAAGTGGCGGATTTCGTGCACGGGCTCGGATCCCGCGTTGGCGCTTTCGACCGGACGGCGCCAGATTGCTTCGAGCAGGATCGCCAGAGTGCCGAGCCCGAACGCATAGCCGACGATGTCGCGCGCCGGCAGCGAAATTTCGAGCTCGCCGAGCACGCCCTTTGTCGCCAAGGCGAGCACCACCCAGCCGACGACGAGCTTCAGCCGCACATACCAATACCGCGCCGCCGCCGCTTCCATCGGGCAGACGCGGAACCGGTCATTGTACGGGGCCAGTAGAAACCGGCCGAGCACAGCGGCAATACGGATCGCCAAAAAGACGATCAGATAGCCTAAGACGATCTGGCGCAGCAGTCCTGGCCAGTGAAAAACAAGAAAGGCGCCGATACTGCCGACGGCATAGGCGATGACCGAACCCAGGGCAAAGGTCGCCCGCTCGGCGACGAGGCGCACGCGATCGCCGACGGTCTCCACCGGATGCCGGTCCAGGTTCTCGCGTATGCGCCGTGTAGCCCGGCTAAACAGCGCTTCGAAGCCAAAGCCGAGACCGACGAAAGCGGCGAGCAAGGTCAGGATGCGCGCCGGCTTCTTGCCCCCCAACCGGTCTTGGAAGACATCTGCGGCATGCGCGAACTCCGCCGGCATACCCGGGATCGCATCGGTCAAATCGGCGAGGTGCCCGCGCACCGCGTCGACGCGGGCGGACATCATATCCTCAGGGGAATCATCCTTTGGCTTGGCCGGCGCCGGGGCAGCAGCCTCGGTTGAGTGCTGCTCCTTCAACCAGGCTTGCACCTTGGCATCGCCCAGCAGGCTCAGTAGTGCGTCGATCTCCGCGGGTGTTGCCGTCTCGGCCGAAGTCTTTGCCGATTTGGTTGCCGTCCCGCTGGCGGCGTAAGCGGCCGGCAAGGTCACGGCGCCGATCAACAGCGCCGCGAGCCAGATGGCAGCGGCGCGCAGTGCAAGCCCGATGGCGGTTCTTCCTCTAATCGGCTGGCGCGCCGCGCGCGACTTTGCGGCCGACGATCCAGTCCTTGTAGGTGTTACCGGGCATCGGCCCCTTTGCGTGGGCATCGAGCGCCTCCTGGTCGCGCCATTTCTCGACCAATAAGACATGCTTGTCGTCGTCTTTTGGTAGCATCAAATCGAATTGCAGGCACCCGTCATCGCGGCGGGAGCGCTGCGCATGCGCGCGCATCAGTTCGATGAACTGGGTGCGATGCTCGGGCTTCACCTCGAATTCGACGACGATCATGACCTCGCTCATCGGCGTTCCCTTACGCTATGATTCCGAGGCATCATTGTCCATCGAACGGCGCCGAGGCAAGCGCCGACAATTTTCGCGGGAGAACCGACCATGCCGCACGACGCTTTGCGAACGATCCTGCCGATCGCCGGCTGGCCCGAGGAGCGGGCACGCTCGGTCGAGTTCACCGGCGGGGCCGACCCGGTGCTGCCGACGCCGTTCCGCATCGGGGCCGCGGGTGCTGCCGCCCTGGCCGCGACCGGCCTCGCCGCCGCCGATCTGTGGGAATTGCGCAGCGGCCGGCGCCAACAGGTGGCCGTCGATTTGCGGCAGGCGGTCGCCTCGCTGCGCAGCGGCCATTACATGCAGATCAACGGCGCCACTATCTCGACCGACCGCAACCCGGTGATGGGCGTCTATCCGGCGAAGAACGGGCGCTGGAGCTACATCCACGCCAATTTTCCGAACCACCGTGCGGCGGCGCTGCAGGTCTTGGGCGTGCCGGAAGAGCGCGAGGCGGTGCGTCGGGCGGTCGCCACTTGGGACGCACTCGAGCTCGAAGAGGCGATCATCGCCGCCAAGGGCGCCGGCGGCATGGTGCGCAGCATGGCCGAATGGGCACAGCATCCGCAATCGGCGGCAATCGCCTCGCTGCCGCTGATGGAGATATTGAAGATCGGCGATAGCCCGGTGGAAAAACTGCCCGAGGGCGACCGGCCGCTGTCCGGGATTCGCGTCCTCGACCTGACGCGCGTGCTGGCCGGGCCGACCTCGGCGCGCACCTTGGCCGAGCACGGCGCCGAGGTGATGAAGATCACGGCACCGCATCTGCCCAATATCGGCTATCAGGAATACGACACCGGCCACGGCAAATTGCAGGCGCATCTGGATCTGAGGCAACAGCACGACCTCGACACCCTGCTGGGACTGGTGCGCGAAGCCGATGTCTTCACCCAGGGCTACCGGCCGGGCACGCTCGGCAACCGTGGCCTGTCGCCGGAGGAGCTCTCTAAGCTGCGGCCGGGCCTCGTCTACGTGTCGATGTGCGCCTTCAGCCACAAGGGCCCCTGGGCCTCGCGCCGCGGCTTCGACACCGTGGTGCAGACGGTCAGCGGCATCACCACGCGCCAGGGCGAGCGGTTCCCCGGTGCGAGCCCCGGCCCGCAATTCTATCCGGTCTCGGCGATCGACTATCTGACCGGCTATCTGATGGCAACAGGCGCGATGGTGGCCCTGGCGCGGCGCGCGCGCGAAGGCGGCAGCTGGCTGGTGCGGATCTCGCTGGCGCAAACCGGGCGCTGGCTCGTCGATCGCGGCCAGGTGCCGGAAGCGGCGCTCGAGGGCGTGGCAAAGGAGATCCCGCAAGCTGACATCGCCCGCTGGTCGATGGAGACCGACACCCCGGTCGGCCGGCTGCGCCACCTCGGCCCGACTGTGCAACTCTCCGAAACCCCGCCCCACTGGGCCCGCCCCTCGGCCCCACTCGGCCATCATCAGCCGGTCTGGCCTGCCACCGCCGCCTGAGCCCGCCATCGCTCAGCCCGGCGGAAAGGCGGCGAAATAGGCTTCGACCGCGTGTGCCAGGCCGCGCGCGAGCCGGCGTCGATAGGCTACCTGCCGCAGCAGGTATTCCTCCTTGGCATTCGACAGGCAGCCGAGCTCGACGAGCGCGGAGGGGATATCGGGCGCGGTCAGCACCGCGAAATCGGCCGAACGCTGCGGATGGTCGAGCAGCGGGACCTCCCGTCCGAGCTGACCAACCACCTGGTGGGCGAGGACGATCGACAGGTTGGCGGTCTGGCGGCGCGCCAGGTCGAAAAGGACCTTGCCGATTTCGGGCGGCTGCTGCGACAGGCGGACGCCGCCGACCCGGTCGGCCGTGTTCTCGCGGACCGCGAGCGCCGCGGCTTCCCGGTCCGACGCCTCGGCCGACTGGGTGAACACCGACAGGCCGCGCATCGCTGTATTCGGCAGCATGTTGGCATGGACCGACAAGAAGAGATCGGCCCCCGCCGCGCGGGCGCGCGCCACCCGCTCGCGCAATGAGATGAACTCGTCGCTGTCCCGGGTCAAGAGCACGCGGAAGCGGCGCGTTGCCGCCAGCTCGCCGGCCAATTCCCGCGCCGTCGCAAGGACGATGTCCTTCTCGAATGCGCCGCCGGGGCTGATCGCGCCGGGGTCGACCCCGCCATGTCCGGGATCGATGACGACGACCGGCAGGCGTCGCGGCGGCGCGGGCTTGCGCCCCGGCGGCTGCGCCGAGGCCCGACGGGCCGGCCACCCGATCGCGGCGCACCCCGCCAGCAGCCGCAGCAGCGTGCGCCGCGTAGAGCCGATGTCCCGCATGCCCATCCCCCGACGGCCACGCCCGCCCCAAACGAGAGCGGCCAATCAGCCTACATTATAGCGCAAGATTGTGTCTGCCGTCAGACCCCGCGACCGCGGCGGTCGTCGCCGGAGCGGTGCAACGGCGACGGGAGACCGGGCCCGCCGCGCATGACAAGCCGGCGGAATGCATTCGAGAGCCGGCGGAAACCGGCGCGGGCTGGTAGCAGCAGTCTGATCCGGGCGATCTCTACGGCGACGGATTTGCCCGGGCGGCGGCGCAGGCTCGCCATCCCATGCCGGCGGTAGTCGGCGACCCAGAGCGCGACCAGGCGCTCCGGCACACCGAAAGCGGCGGCGGTCGCGGCTTGCGACCAGCCCTCGACCATGACCCGCTGGACGATCTGCCCGCGCTGCGCCGCGGTCATCGCACGACGCCCGGTCCTGTTCCCTTCCATGCCCGGCGAACGTGCGACGGCGGCAAACCATTCCCCGCAGTCAAAGGGCGAGGTCGACGACGATCCTGCCGCGCACGTCGCCTCGGAGAATCCGCGGCGCCAGATCCGGCACCGCCGAGAGCGGCACCGCCTGCGTCATCTGCTCCAGGCGGTCGAGCGGCAGATCGCGCGCCAGCCGCCGCCACGCCTCGGTCCGTTCCTCGCGCGGGCACATTACCGAGTCGATGCCGAGCAGATTGACCCCGCGCAGCAGGAACGGGATCACCGTCGCCGGCAGGTCGCTGCCGCCGGCGAGTCCACAGGCGGCGACGCTGGCACGGTAAGCGAGTTGGGTCAGCACGGTCGCCAGGGTGGCGCCGCCGACCGCGTCGACCGCGCCCGCCCAGCGCTCGCGGTCGAGCGGCCGCGACGGCTTTCCCGAGAGACTCGCACGATCGATCAGCTCGGCGGCACCGAGCGTCGTCAGGTAGTCGCGCAATTCGGGCCGCCCGGTCGAGCCGACGACCCGGTGTCCGAGCGCCGACAAGAGCGCGACCGCGACGCTGCCGACACCGCCCGCGGCACCGGTGACCAGCACATCGCCGGCGCCGGGCCGCAGCCCGTGGCGCTCGAGGGCGATCGTCGCCAGCATCGCGGTCAGCCCGGCGGTGCCGATCGCCATCGCCTGGCGGCTGCTCAATCCTTCGGGCCGGCGGACCAGCCAGTCGGCCCGGACCCGCGCCTTTTCGGCATAGCCGCCCCATTGCGTTTCGCCGACCCGCCAGCCGGTCAGCACCACCGGGTCGCCCGGCGCGAACTCCGGTGAGTCCGAACGCTCGACGGTGCCGGCGAAATCGACGCCGGGGACATGCGGATACTGGCGCACCAGCCGGCCGATCCCTTGCAGGATCATCCCGTCCTTGTAGTTCAAGGTCGAATGCTCGACCGCAACCGTAACCTCGCCCGGCGGCAAACTCGCCTCGTCGACCACCTCGGTCCGCGGCACGACCTTGCCGCCCTCCTCGTGCAATACCAGCGCGCGGAACCTCGCCATCACGCCTCCTTTTCCGTATAGACCCCGACCCTATCCCGACTTTCCGGCCCAAGAAAAGCTCGTCTCACGGGAGTGAAGGAGCCAATTTTCCTTATGTGACACCTATCAATGATGTGCCATGTCGAGCGTTTTTGCCAAAATCTCGAAAACGGGCCGGCTGAGCATCCCGGCTCAGCTTCGCAAGGCGGTCGGTCTCGAACGCGGCGGCGATGTCGTGGTCGAGCTCGACGGCAGCGACATTCGCATCAGGACGGTGGACGAGGTCGTCAGCCGTGCCCAGGCGCTGACCCGTCGCCTCTTGGGCGATAAGCCGGACGCCTCCCTGGAGGCTTTTCTCGCCCAGCGGCGGCGGGAGGGCGAGCGCGAATGACTCTGGCCGTTCTCGACGCCTCGGCCCTGTTCGCTGCTCTCGGCGAGCCGGGCAGCGACAAGGTTCGGGCCGTCCTCGCCGAATCAGCGCTGTCGATGGTCAACATCCGGCTGGTCCTCGATCCGTTGCCGATCGACCTGATCGGCTTCGATGCAGAGCTCGCCGTCGCGGCCGGATTGCTGTTGCCGGCGACAAGGCGGGCGGGATTGTCGATCGGCGACCGCGCCTGTCTGGCGCTGGCATTGCGGCTCGGGGTGCCCGCGCTGACCGCCGACCGCTCTTGGCAAAGCATTGCGTCCGCTGTCGGGGTCGAGATCGTCTTGATCCGCTGACCCGCCCCGACACCGGCGCCGCCGATCCTGGTCCGCGCCGCGTCGCCGTCTCGGCCCTACCTCGACCTGCCTCGCGGGCAACGGCCCGCCTGAGGGAGCCGTCCAGAGCCGGTCGGCGAAGCGCGCCCGGCCGTCGGGCTAACGATGTCCGGCGGCCGGGCTGTCTCGGGTGGCGGCGTGCGCAGGCGACGATCGGTCACTCGCTGTCGCGTGGCGTCGCCACCAGCAGTGCCCCCGTACCATCGGTCAGTGTGACCTCGAAAAGTATCTGACCGCGGTCGTTGATGGCCCCTCCGGCTTGAAGCGTGGGGGAGCCTACAAAGCCTGGGGAATTGACATGCGCGACAGTGCCGACACGGGGAATGTCGGTGCCGGTCCGAGCCACCACTCGGGTGTTCCCGCGTGAGACCACGTAGAGCCCGGTATCCTCTTCGTTATCGGTATTTCCCGTGTTCAACTTGGCGACGAAGGTGATGTCTCCGGGATTGTTCAAGTAATATTGATAGGGGATCGAGGCCGTGGTCTGGAAATTGCCGCCGCCAGGCAAAGGATCGCCGGGGAGCACCACGGGGGTCGTCTTGCCCTTCGAATGCCGGAACACCCCGAAAGTCACCGAGTTTTTGGGCGCTGGGGTCAGATCGCCGACAAAGACCAGATCGCCGGCGGTGTTCATCACCGGACCAAAGGCTTGGCGGTAAGTTCCGCCACCCGGCGCGGGATCTCCCTGATGGGCGATCGACTTGATCTTGCCGTTTTTTGGCTTCTTGTACACGCTCGAGCCGCAGATAAGCGCGTAGTCGGGCCCAAAGGAAATGCATTCCTCGCCTTTTACATGCGCGTCGAAGGCGACATCGCCTTGATCATTAATCCATCCTTCGATCGCATCGTCGAATACGCCGCCGCCGGGCGCCTTATCGCCGGGAATCACGATCGCGACGATGTGATTCCAACTGTCGGCCTTGAACACCCCGACGGCGAAGCCGTCAGAGCCGGGCGGGTCCGCGCTCTGCTGGAGGCCCGGCGCGATCCCGTTGAATACGATATCGCCCCGATTGTTGAGGCTGGCGTTAAAATACACGCCCCCAAACTTGCCGCCGGCGGGCGTAGGCGCTTTGGTCACGCCGGGCACGACCACGGCGGTTGGCCCCTTGTTGAGCAGCGAGAAGCGAAAAAGCCCTGCATTCAGGCCATAGGGGCTGGTGAACGGGTCCAGCGTAAACACAAAGACCCCTTCTCCAGCATTATTGAGACCGACATGGCCGAGCGAGTAGTCGTCCAACTGGCGGCCTCCGATCACCTGGCCCAGCCGCGCGATCTGCGAAATCCGACCCTGACGGCCGACGAAGATGCCTTCGCCCACGTCTCCAGCGCCTAGGTCCAAATCCGCCGCAAACGCGGTATCGCCGCTCGCGTTGATGGCGTAGGGCTCGAAATCGACGGTAAACATGCCGCCCCCCGGCGCCGGTCCGGGAATAGTGGCGAGCTTCTGGAACGTATATCCTTTTCCATCTGCCCGCGCCTCGCGCGGCGCGGCACCCATCAGTCCGCCCGCCATCACGGCGACGCTAAGCGCCGCAACCAAGATTTGTCGAGACGTCGTCCTGTGTTTCATGATTCGTTTCCTCCAGTTTTGAACCGCTATCTGTGCTGCCGGCCGCCCGGCCAACCCTGGCGGTTCCGTCTCAGCAAATACAAAATCCGGTGGTACCGGCGCAGCAGGCTGGCGGCGATCTGTCGGCGCATTAAAGCCCGGAGGTTGAACGGTGTCGTCATACGTTCGGATGACGAGAGCTATTTCGTGGAAATTTTTTTCTCGTAGTGTGAGCCGGTTCACAACCCGGCGCGGCGCGACGTCGCACTCTGCGGCGACCCGGCTCTTTTTCGGGTGTGTACATTCCGACATGCCGGAGGCGGCGATGGACTTTCAGATACTTTCGCAATTGGTCGGCTTGATCTACGACACGGTGCTGAATGTGGATGCCTGCGCAACGATGCTCGACGGTCTCGCCGACCTCCTCGGTGCGACGAGCGGCGCGCAAGTCGGCAACTACGATATGACCACCGGCGCCGCGACGATGCTTGCTCCGCGCGTGGAGGGGGCGAAGCTGCCCGGGTTTTCGGAATATTGGGCCGATGTCTGGCGGCACTCCGGCGAGAATCCGATCGGCGCGGTCGTCGTCCCGGAAATGCCTGTTTCCGGCCGGGGTCTCGGCCCGGAGGCGATGATGGGTGCAACCCTTTTGACCGAGGGCCCGGTCGCAACGGTGGTGTCGGTATCGCGTCCCTATGCCGAGGGTGGTTTCGGTGCGGCTCAGATCCGGCTCTTCGCCGCCGTGATCCCGCATCTGCAGCGGGCTTTGCAGCTGCGGTTGCGTCTGGCCGCTCTGGACGGGCCGCCGACGAGCTCGGCCGAGATGCTGAACCGGCTGCCGCATTCCCTGCTGCTGGTCGATGCGCGGGCGCGGGTCATCTTCGCCAACCAATTCGCCGAGCGGATGCTGGACGCGGGCGGCGGTCTATCCCTGGACCGCGACGGCCTTAAGGCGGAAACGCCCGAGGACACGCGCCAGTTGCGGAAAACCATCGCCAATTGCGCGACGGCGGCAGACGAGTTCGGCGGTGCAGGCGGCCGCCTTCGGCTTTCGCGCAACGAACGAGCGCCGTTGACGATGCTGGTGATACCGCAGCGGACCCGGGTCACCTGGGTCGACGTTCTCCGCCCGACGGCGATCCTACTCGTCACCGACCCGGAGGAGGCCGTCGAGGGCCGGGGCGAATGGTTGCGCCAGGATTTCGGGCTGACCCCGGCGGAAACCGTATTCGCGGCCGAGATATCGAAAGGCGATGGGCTGCAAGCCACCGCCAGCCGCCTCGGCGTCTCGCTGACAACGGTGCGGACACACCTCGCCCATGTGTTCGACAAGACAGGCACACGACGTCAAGCGGAGCTCGTTCGCCTGATGCTGCAAGACCAGCCGGCGACACGCGCCGTCTAGGACGAGGATTCTGTCGCGGCTGCGTTGATCGAGGAGCTGCGCGGGGAAAGCCGTCATGACGGCTTTCCGTGGATCAGGCGCGCAACGGTTCGAGGATGCTGACGAAGTTGGCGACCGCCGCACCGCCCATGTTCATGACCCCGGCGAGTGCGGCGCCCGGCACCTGGATGCCGCCCGCCGTGCCGGTCACCTGCATCGCCGCCAGCACATGCATCGAGACACCGGTGGCGCCGATCGGGTGGCCCTTCGATTTGAGCCCGCCCGAGGGGTTGACCGGCAACCGGCCGTCCTTTTCGGTCCAGCCTTCGAGGATCGCGCGCGCGCCCTCGCCCTTCGGGGTCAGGCCCATCGCCTCGTACTCGATCAATTCGGCAATCGTAAAGCAGTCATGGGTCTCGACGAGGTCGAGGTCGTCGAGCCCGAGCCGGGCCGCCGCCAGCGCCCGCTTCCAGGCCAGCGCCGGCCCCTCGAAGGCGATCACGTCGCGCCGGCTCATCGGCAGGAAATCGTTGACCTGCTCGGCGGCGCGGAAAATGACGGCCTTTCGGAGGCTCAGCGCGGTCGCGGTGTCGGCGAGCACGACCGCGGCGGCCCCGTCCGACACCAGCGAGCAGTCGGTGCGCTTCAACGGCCCGGCGACGATCGGGTTCTTGTCGGAGACGGTGCGGCAGAATTCGTAGCCGAGATCCTTCTGCATCTGCGCCAGGGGATTGGCGGCGCCGTTCTTGTGGTTCTTGGCGGCGATCCGCGCCAGCGCGTCCGACTGGTCGCCGTAGCGCTGGAAATAGCTCTGCGCGATCTGCCCGAAGATGCCGGCAAAGCCGCCCTCGATCGCATCCTCCTCCTTGCGGTAGCTGGCGCCCAAGAGGATGTCGCCAACCTGCGCGCCCGAAACCTCGGACATCTTCTCGACCCCGACGACGAGGGCGAGCCTAGCCTTGCCGGCGGCGATCGCGTTTAGGCCCTGATGGATCGCCGCCGAGCCGGTGGCGCAGGCGTCCTCGACCCGGGTCGCCGGTTTGAAACGGAAGCCGGGATCGGCCTGGAACACCAGCGAGGCCGGAAACTCCTGGCGCACGAAGCCGCCGTTCATCGTGCCGAGATAGACCGTGTCGATATCGGCGGCGGCGACCCCGGCATCGGCCAAGGCCGCCTGCGTCACCTCGACGATCAGGGATTCGAGGTCCCGGCCCTCGTGCCTGCCGAATTTCGTGTGCGCCCAGCCGACGATGCAACCGCTCATGCCGCCCTCCAAAAACCGCCCGACCGCGGGGCGCCGACGATAGCAAGGCCAGCCCCGCCGCTCTATCCTGATATGGGAACAGGAAAGGCGGAAAGAATGGAAACGATAACCTTGCGCCGTCCGGACGACTGGCACGTCCATCTGCGCGACGGCGCGATGTTGGCCGCGGTCCTCCCGTTTACCGCTCGCCAATTCGCCCGCGCCGTGGTGATGCCGAACCTGGTGCCGCCGGTGACCGATGTCGCAGCGGCGCGCGCCTATCGCGGGCGCATTATAGCGACTTTGCCGCCGGATGCCCATTTCACGCCGCTGATGACCTGTTATCTGACCGACGCGACCGACCCGCAGGAGGTCGCGCGCGGCTTTGCAAAGGGCGTTTTTGCCGCGGTCAAGCTCTATCCGGCGCATGCGACGACCAATTCGGCGGCGGGCGTCACCGATATCGGCCGGCTGACCCCGGTGTTGGAGCGCATGGCGGCGCTCGGCATGCCGCTCTTGGTCCACGGCGAGGCGACCGGTCCCGAAATCGACGTATTCGACCGTGAGGCGGTATTTATCGACCGGGTGCTCGATCCGCTGCGCCGGCGGCTACCCGAATTGCGGATTGTGCTCGAGCACATCACCACCGAGGAGGCGGTCCAGTATGTCGCCGCGGCCGCGGCGAACCTGGCGGCGACGATCACCGCGCATCACCTCGTCATCAACCGCAACGCGCTCTTCGCCGGCGGCATCCGCCCGCATCTCTATTGCCTGCCGATCGCCAAGCGCGAAAAGCATCGGCTGGCATTGCGCCGGGCGGCGGTGTCGGGCGACCGGCATTTCTTCCTCGGCACCGACAGCGCGCCGCATGCGGTCCCGGCCAAGGAAAATGCGTGCGGCTGCGCCGGCATCTTCACCGCGCCCTGCGCGTTGGAGATCTATGCCGAGGTCTTCGAGGAGGAATCAGCGCTCGACCGGCTCGAAGCCTTCGCTTCGCTGAACGGCCCGCTATTCTACCGACTGCCGGCCAACGAGGTTCGCGTCACGCTGCGGCGGGAGCCGCTGGCGGTGCCAGCGCTAATCGGCGAGGGCGCCGACGCCGTTGTCCCCTTCCGCGGCGGCGAGACCTTGCGCTGGCGGCTCGCCGAACCCGGAGGAGGACGGACATGACCGCGCACGCGGCCGCCGCCTATTGCCACCGCCAAGAGGTGGGGTTCAGCTCACAGGTTATCCTCGGGCGGCGGGTCGGCGTGCGGAAGTTGCGTGCGGCCATGGGTTAGAGACCTACCTTGAGGATATCAAGCTGGAGGCGTAGGGTTCATCTCGGACCGGTTGCACAAGACACCGGCGATTTAAGGGAGATGGAGCAATGCCGAAATATCTCGTACAAGTCTCGATGAACAAAGAAGGCATCCAGAACGTTCTAAGCAAGGCCAAGGGAACAGGCCTGCGCGCGGCGGTGACAAAATTCGCCGAGTCTGCCGGCGGCCGGCTCGACGCATATTACTTCGCGTTCGGCCGGCATGACGCCGTCGCGATCGTGGACCTTCCCGACAACGTCTCCGCAGTTGCTCTATCGGTCGCGGCCAGCGGCACCGGGGCGGTTCACGTCGAGATCACGCCGCTCGTAACCCCCGAAGAAATGGATCGGGCAGTCGATAAGAGCGCAACGCTCGCGGTGCCTGGACGGAGTTAGGGCGCCGTAGAGCAGCCACGGATCCTTGCGGGGGTTTATTAAGATTATTCAACCGGCGGGCGGCGCATAATAACGGGCGGAGAAGCCGGCGGCCGCGCGCGCCTCGTGGTTGAAGGGCGGTTTCAGCTGGCCCTTGAAGCAGCGGCGGACCCCGTCCCGAAAGACAGCCTCGGGGATCAGCCCGTGCTCATGGCAAAGCCGCTCGAACCAACGCACCCCGACGGCGACGTGGCCGATCTCGTCGCGATAGATATGGCGCAGGATGGCGGCACTCTGCGCGTCGCCGGCGCGGTCGAGCCGGGCCGCCATCTGCGGCGTCACGTCGAGGCCGCGCGCTTCGAGCACGAGTGGCACGACGGCGAGTCGTGCGAGGACATCGTCGGCGGTTGCCGCTGCCGCTTCCCACAGCCCGTCATGCGCGGGAAGATCGCCGTAGGCGGCGCCGAAATCGGCGAGCCGGGCCGAGAGCAATTCGAAATGCTGTGCTTCCTCGGCCGCGACGCCGGCCCAATCGTCGCAGAATTCTCGCGGCAACCTCTCGCCGGAAAACCGCACGACGATGTCCCAGGCGAGGTCGATGGCGTTGAGCTCGATATGGGCGAGGGCGTGCAGCAGCGCGATCCGGCCCGCCGGCGAGCCGAATGCACGGCGTTTCGGCATCTCCTTGGGCGGGCGCAGCAAGGGACGCTCCGGCCGGGCCGGGTGATGCGGCGGCTCGGCACGACCGACGGCCATCGCGCCCGCGGCCCAATCCTGCGCCAGCAGGCGGCTCGCCGCCGCCTTCGCCGCCGGATCGGCGGTGGCGAGGATCGCGACCGCGCGTTCGGCGAGCGTCCCGGCGCTCAGAGCGCGCGCGCCGCCTTCAGCACTTCGGCGACGTGGCCCGGGACCCGCACCTTGCGCCAGGCGCCGCGCACGACACCCGCCTTGTCGATCAGATAGGTGGCGCGCTCGATCCCCATGTATTTACGCCCGTACATGCTCTTCTCGACCCACACGCCGTATTTCTCGCAAACGTCCGAACCGGCGTCGGAGGCGAGAATGAAGGGAAGATCATGTTTCTTCTTGAACTTGTCGTGCGAGGCGACGCTGTCCTTCGAGACCCCGATCACCACAGCGTCCGTCCCGCCGTAGTCGGGAAGCGAATCGCGAAAGCCGCAGGCCTCGGCGGTGCAGCCCGAGGTGTCGTCCTTGGGATAGAAATAAAGCACCACCTTCTTGCCGTGCAATTTCGACAGCGTGACATTGCCGCCGCCGTCGGTGGGCAAGGTGAAGTCGGGCGCCTTGTCGCCGAGCTCGACACTCATCGCGCGTTTTCTCCTGTCTCGTCCGCCGCCGTTGGCGCGGCACGCCGTGCAGGCTCCTCGATCAGGCGATCGTACCAGCCGCGGACGCGCGTGGTGGCGGCAGTGATATCCGCGTCGAGCCGGGCGAAGTCAACCGCACTCGCGCAGCGCGCCAACGTGGCGGCATCGGGCTCGCTGAAGGCGCCGGTCTCGGGCGGTCCGTCCCCGAGCAAAGTCAGTAGCACCTGGACATGCCGCAGCAGCGCCGTGGCGGTGCCGAGCTCGTGCTGCGCCTGTCGCGGCAGGACGCCCGCCTCTCCGAGCGCCCGCAGCGCCGCGGCGGTGCTGCGCCGTAGGATCGACGGCGACGCTGCCGCCTCGCGCAGCATCAGATATTGCAGGATGAATTCGAGGTCGATCAGGCCGCCCCGGCGGTTCTTGAGGTCCCAGGGCGAGGGATGCGGGTTTTCCTCGCCGATCCGACGGCGCATGTCGGCAACATCGACGAGGAGCTTCTTCGGATCGCGCGGCGAGCGGAGCACCGCCTCGATCGTGTTGGCCACCCGCTGCCGCAGTCCTGCATCGCCGGCAACCGGGCGCGCCCGGGTCAGCGCCATGTGCTCCCAGGTCCAGGCGGCTTCGCGCTGGTAGCGGGCGAAGGCGGCGAAGCTCGAGGCGATGGGCCCGGCCTCGCCCGACGGCCGCAGCCGCATGTCGACCGGATAAAGCCGACCCTCGGCGGTCGGTGCGGTGACCGCGGCGATCAGCCTCTGGCTCAGCCGCGCGTAATAGCCGCTGAGCGCTAGCGGGTGTGCGCCGTCGGACATCTCGCTGCCGGCCGGCGCGTCATAGATGAGGATCAGGTCCAGATCCGAGGCCAGAGTCATCTCGCGACTGCCTAGGCGGCCCATGCCGATCACCGCCACGGCGCCGCCGGCGACCCGCCCGTGCCGCCGCGCGAACTCGTCTTGGGCGATCGGGACGAGTGCGGCCAGCGCCACCTCGGCGATGTCGGCAAGAGCGATGCCGGCCTGCGCGCCGTCGAGCCCGCGGCGCAAAAGCTGTACGCCGACCTGAAACCGGCGGTCGCCGGCCCAGCGCCGCAAGGCGTCGAGCGCATCTTCGTAGTCGCGCGCGTGGGCCAGAACCCGGCCGAGATCGTCGGCGAGCCGGGCGCGGTCCGGGGGCGGCGCGAAAAAGCCTTCGGTCAGCACCGCGTCGAGCAGAGCCGCCCGCTGCGCCAGCTGCTCGGCGAGAAGCGGCGCGCCGGCCATGATTTCGGCGACCAGCGCCAACAGGCCGGGATTGGCCTGAAACAGCGAGAACAGCTGGACGCCGCCCGGCAGGCGAGACAGGAACTGGTCGAAATGCCGCAATGCCGCATCGGGATGCGAGGTCGCGCCAAAAATCCGCAGCAATTCGGGCACCAGCTCGGTCAGGATCTCTCTCGCGCGCTGGCTGCGCGTCGCCCGCAGGCGGCCATGGTGCCATCCACGCACCAGTGCGGCGACGGCGGAGGGCTCGGCGAAGCCGAGCCGGGCAAGGGTGTGCAACGTGTCGGGATCGTCCTCGACCCCGGTGAAGACAAGGCTGCCGGGTCCGGCGAGGCTCGGCGCCTGCTCGAACAATTCGGCATAGTGCCGCTCGACCGAGGTCAGATGAGCGAGGAGGTCGGCGACGAACGCATCGGTCCGCCGGTAGCCGAGAAAGACGGCGATCTCCGCGATCCCGTCGCGGTCCGGCGGTAAGGCGTGCGTCTGCGCGTCGTCGACCATCTGCAGCCGGTGCTCGAGGCGGCGCAGGAAGCGATAGTCGTCGATCAGCGTCGCCGCCGCTGCGGGGTCGACTCGGCCGGCAGCGGCGAGGCGGCGCAGCGCCTCGCAGGTCTGCCCGACCCGCAATTCCGGCACCCGTCCGCCCCAGATCAATTGCTGGGTCTGGGCGAAGAACTCGACCTCGCGAATGCCGCCGCGGCCGAGCTTGATGTCGTGGCCCTCGATCGCGATCCGCCCGCCGCCGCGATATGCGTTGATCTGCCGCTTGATCGAGTGGATGTCCTGGATCGCCGCGAAATCGAGGTTCTTGCGCCAGATAAACGGCGCCAGCTCATGCAGAAACCGGGCGGCAGCGGCGCGGTCGCCGGCGACGGGCCGGGCCTTGATCAGCGCAGCACGCTCCCAGTTCTGTCCCACACTCTCGTAATAGGCGATGGCGGCGGAGACCGACATCGCCAGCGGGGTCGAGGCCGGGTCCGGCCGCAGCCGCAAATCCGTGCGGAAGACGTAGCCATCGCCGGTGCGTTCGCCGAGAATGCGCACGAGATCGCGGGCGAGGCGGACGAAGAAGGGTTGGACGCCGGCGCGCGCAGTCACCTGCACCTTTGCCGCATCGAAAAGAAGGATCAGGTCGATATCGCTCGAATAATTGAGTTCGCCGCCGCCGAGCTTGCCGAGGCCCAGGACGATGAGCCCGCTGTTGCGCTCGGGCTCTGCCGCATCGGCGAGCCCGATCGCGCCGCGGCGTGCGCCGCCTGGCGCAACAGATGGCGCAGCGCCGCGCCGAGTGCGGCCTCGGCGAAACGGCTCAAGGCAGCGGTCTGCTGTTCGAGCGACCAGGCGTCGGCGAGCTCGGCCACGGCGGCGAGAAGGGCGATGCGGCGCCTGGCGATTCGCAGGCGCCGCATCAACCCCTCGGTATCATCGCCAAGGTCTTGCGGCGCTTCGATGGCGGCGACGGTCGCGGCGAAGAGCGCATCGGCGCCTTCCTCGACAAGGCGGGTCAGAAACAGCCACTCCCTGACGGCGATGCCGCTGAGAAATGGGCTGTTGCCGAAAATCGCCTCAAGGAGGCGCCGGCCGACCGGCGTGGTACTCCATCGGCGGGCAACATACGCTGCGTGATCGCCATTCGCCTCGGCCAGCGCCTCCTCCCAGGCCTCGAGGCCAAGGCCGAGCCGGCGCTCGTCGCCCGGCTGCGGCAGTCCGCCACCATCGGGGGAGAGTTGAGATAACAGCTTCATCTGCGGCTCCCAACCCGAGCCGCGGCAATCCGGATCGGGACAGGCCGCCGCAACGCCCGCGACGCCGCTCGGCCGCAAGGCGGGTCGGACACGGCGCCCACCGTCTCCTCGTATGGCTGAGCTCGCTCGCCGCCGCCCTGATCCTGATCGCCGGGTTCGGGCTGTGGCGCCTGACGCAAGGCCCAATCGAGCTCGACCGTTTGACGCCCTGGGTGCAGGAAGCCCTCAACCGGTCTGGGGGCGAGTTTCATATCGAGATCTCCGGCGTGCGCATCGGCATCGACCATGATACGCGTCAGCTCGATTTGTGGCTCGCCGGCGTTCAGTTGTCACGAACGGACGGGGAGCCGGTCGCAGCGTTTCCGGCGGTCTCGGCGAGCTTCAGCCTGGCGTCCCTGCTCCGCGGCCGCCTGGCGCCGACCCGGCTGGTTGTCGAGCGTCCGGTGCTGCGTCTTATTCGCGCCGAGGACGGCACGATACGATGGCGCCTCGGCGATCGGGACAATGCGCCGCCGGGCTTCGGCCTCGATATCCTCGAGCAGGCGGCCGGCCCGCCGGACCCCGAGACGCCGCTGGGGCTGCTGCGCCAGGTCGCGGTCCGCGACGCCATCTTCGTGCTCGACGACCGGCGC
The DNA here is from genome assembly GCA_963781215.1 of uncultured Alphaproteobacteria bacterium. GTDB lineage: Bacteria > Pseudomonadota > Alphaproteobacteria > ATCC43930 > CGMCC-115725 > AP-15. Next base: position 162,045 of record CAWAFE010000041.1, on the reverse strand, counting down.
GCCGGCCGGCGCTGGCAAGTAGACCGCATCGATGCATCGGCGATGCGCGACCGGCTCGGCCTCGCCGGCGATCTGTCGCTGGCGGTGCCGATCGGGGCGCGCCGACCCGAGCTGCATGCGAGCTATCGTTATTCTTCCAGCGAGCGAACGCTCGACCTTGTGGTCGACATCGGGGCGGTCGAACCGACTGCGCTGGCCGCGCTCACGCCGGGGCTGGCGCAGTTGTCTGCGGTCGATGTTCCGGTCTCTGGGACCCTGACGACCCGCCTCGACCTCGCTGGATTTACGACGGAGGGAGTGCGTCTCGACCTCGGTTTCGGCAAGGGCTCGCTCAAAAGCGAGCTGCTGCCGGAAGGCGCGCTGGCAGTGCAGCGAGGCGAGCTCCACGCGGTCTATGCGCCGGAGGCCGATCAGCTGCGGCTGGTCAGGCTCGGGCTGGATCTCGGCGGCGGCTCCGTACTTACCGTAAAGGGCAGCCTCGACGGGGTTACTCCGGCTCTGATCGCAAGCGGGAGCGTGCCGTCCGCGCCGCTACCGGGCGAGCTGCGGGTCAGCCTCACCGATGTCCCGGTGGCCAAGTTCGAGAGCCTGTGGCCCCCTGGCCTGAGCCCTGGCGGCCGGCGCTGGGTACTGGCCAATATCAGCGGCGGGCTTTTGCAGGAGGCAGCTGTGCGGCTCGGCGTCGAGGTCGATCCGGCGGCGCGTTCCGCGGAGATCGTGTCGGCGCGCGGCTCGCTTCGCTACGACGACCTGACGATCAACTACTTCACCGGGTTGCCGCCGGTGCGAAGAGTCAGCGGCAGCGCCATCTTCGGTGGCAAGACGCTGACCTTCACGCCGCGCGGCGGCATGGTCAAATCCGTTCATCTGACCGGAGGATCGCTGCAGATTACCGACCTTGGCGCGCCGGTCGAATGGCTCGCCATCGATCTGGCACTCGCCGGGCCGCTGCAGGATTTCCTTGAAACCCTCGACGCGAAACCGCTGCGTTACGCAAACGAGATCGGGATCGATCCGGCGAAAGTGGCCGGACAGGCCCAGACCACCCTGCACTTCAAGCTGCCGCTGCTTCACGATTTGAAGATCGACCAAGTCCTGTATGGGGCGAAGGCCAGCCTGGCGGGTGTCGCGGTACCCGAAATCGCGATGGGTCGCGGGATTACCGACGGCGCTTTCACCCTCGAAATAGCCCGTGCCGGGCTTCAACTGCAAGGCAAAGCCCGCTTCGACGCCGTCCCGTCAACGATCGAGGGAAGCCTGAGCTTCAAGCTCAAATCCAACCCGCGGGCCCGGTACCATGTCGCCCTGACCCTCGCCGACGAGGAACGGCGGCGGCTTGGGCTGGATTTCGCCGCCGACCGTCTCTCGGGACCCGTGGGGGTCGACCTCTCCTACAAGGTCTTCGACGCCGGGCGCGCCGAGGCCGAAATGCTGCTCGACCTCGGTCGGGCAGATTTGTCGGTATGGGAGGCGGGCTGGCGGAAGCCGCCGGGCGCGCCGGCGACAGCGGCCGTCGTGCTCGATCTGAAGAACGAGGAGGTCACGCGCCTGCGGCGGGTCGAGGCGAAGGCGGCCGGGCTCGACGCCAGGCTGGCGCTGACCTTGATGCCGGACCGCAGGCGGATCGACCGCATCGAGATCGAGCGCCTCGCCATAGCCGACAACGATGTAAGCGGCACCGTGGCCCGGCGGCCCGAAGGTGGATGGCGCGCCGACCTCCACGGCACCAGGCTCGACCTCAACCACTGGATCAGTGGCTCCGGCGAGGACAGCTCCACGGCAGACGCGCCGCTGCTGATCGATGCGCGGCTCGGGCAATTGGTCATTGGTCCGGGCCGCGAGCTCCGCGACGTGTCGGCGAGGCTTGCGCGCGAGGGCGCCTATTGGCAGTCGGCGCGGGCCGACGCTCGTTTTGTCAACGGGCGCGGGCTCACCCTTCGATTTGGCAATCAAGCCGGCGGGCGAAGACTCGATTTCCAGTCGGACGATCTGGGCTCGACGTTGAGCCTGCTCGACGTCACCGGCAATATCGTCGGCGGGCGTGTCGCCGTCACCGGACAGGTCTCGGACCAGGCCGGCCGGCGCATCCTGCGCGGGCATGTCGAGGGCACGGATTACCATCTCCTGCGCGCTCCCGGCTTTGCCCGTATCCTGTCGCTCGCCTCACTCCCCGCCGTCGCGAGCATGCTCGCGGGCGACGGCATCCCGTTTTCGACCTTGCGCGGCGATTTCGCCTACAGCGACAAGCGTCTCCTCTTCGAACATCTTCTTGCCTACGGCGGGGCGATCGGAGCGACGGCAAATGGCGAAATCGACCTCGGCCGCGACCGGCTCGATCTACAAGGGACGATCGTCCCCGCCTACACGTTGAACTCGATCCTTGGCAACATCCCGGTTATCGGTTCGCTGCTGCTCGGCGGGGAAGGGCAGGGGCTCTTTGCCGCCAACTATCGTCTAACCGGATCGAGCGCCGACCCGCAGGTCTCGGTCAACCCGCTAAGCGCGCTGGCACCGGGGTTCCTGCGCCGGTTGTTTCAACCCAATTTTGGCATGCCGCCGCCGATCCAGGAATCGCTGGGACGGGATTGAGCGTGGATGGCACAACGGGGCGCTCCGGGAGGCGACCGACCATGGAGGCGACCCACCCCTACGAGGCGGAGCTCGGCAAGAACCCGGCCAAACTAGAGGCCGTTGAGCCAGATCGGATTTCTGTTGCGCGCGGCATCGGTTTATCCGGCGCGCCTGGCGGTCGCCTATGGCGCATGGCAGTACAGCTGGCGCCAGGCGCTCGAACGCTGCCGCTGGCTCGCCTCGGCCTTGGCGGCGCGCGGCGTCACCGCGGCCCTGATGGCCCAACATTCCCGAGACTTTCGAGGCGCATTTCGCGGTACCGATGGCAGGGGCGGGATTGAACGCGCTCAACATCCGCCTCGACGCCGAGACGGTCGCCTTCATCCTGCGTCACGGCGAGGCCAAGGTGCTGATCGCCGACACCGAGCTCGCGCCGTTGGTCGCCCAGGCGGCGGCCCGGCTCGCGTGCCAGCCCATTGGCATCGACATCGCCGACCCGGCGGGGCCAGGCGGCGCCCGCCTCGGCGACATCGAAGCCTTTCTCGCCGCAGCCGCCCCGAATTTCGCTGAGCGGACACCGCAGGACGAATGGGAGGCGATCGCAGCTTCCTCGCGTTTCCCTTGCGAAGCCGAGGGCAAAGTATTTGTTGAAACTTAGTTTTGCCAACTCTTTGGAACAGGCGGGGAGCGAATGCGTCGGCGCGGCCGCCATTCGGGACAAGCCTGGCCCGGAAATCGCTGGGATACGCATACCTCCCCCAAGGGTTATAGAATTGGCGAGGGTCGTTAATGATTAACCGTGCTTCTACGTCGTCGGTCGAGCCGTTAAGTAAATATTTAGGCTATTTTGGATATCGCGTTAATTCACATTGGCTTTACTTAAGATTAATTTAAGATTATAGGCGGTCACGACGCGCCGAGGTGCATCAGACCATCGGCAGCCGCCGACAGACAACCGGTCAGTGTTTTTCGAGCTGAAATAGCTCGTCCTTGATGCGGAGCTTCTGCCGCTTCAGATCGGAGATCGCGTCGTGGTTTGGCAGGGGACGGCGGTTCTCTTCATCGAGGGCGCGTTCGAGCGCGGCGTGCTTTTCTCTCAAGGCCTCGATGTGATCCTGCAGCGACATACACGGCCCTCCCCGGTAGACGACGATAGCGGGCGATGGTAACGCCGGAGCGGCGAGCCGGAGAGGCTCGCAGTTCCTTGCGACGAAAATAGGTCGGGACGCGTAAGTTTTCACAGAGGGCGCGATGGCAGCGATGACAGAAAAATCCCCAATCCCGAAGCTGCCAAGGTTGATCGTCGGGATCAGCGGCGCCTCTGGCGTGATCTTTGGGGTTCGGCTGCTCGAACTCCTGCGGCCGCTGCCGGTCGAGACGCATCTCGTCATCAGCCGCGCGGCCGAGGTCGCATTGGCGCGGGAAACCGAGTTGAAGCCGGCCGCGGTGCGCGCGCTCGCCGATGTAGTGCACGCCATCGGCGACATCGCGGCGCCAATCTCGTCGGGCTCGTTCAAGACTATGGGGATGGTGGTGGCCCCATGCTCGATCCGCAGCATGTCCGAGATCGCCAGCGGCGTGACGACGAGCCTTTTGAGCCGGGCGGCGGATGTGGTGCTTAAGGAGCGCCGGAGGCTGGTCCTGATGGTCCGGGAAACCCCGCTCCACACCGGCCATCTGCGGACGATGATGGCGCTGTCGGAGATGGGGGCGGTGATCGCGCCGCCGGTTCCCGCCTTTTACGCAAAGCCAGGCACCATCGCCGAGATGGTCGATCAAACCTTGGGTCGCGTCCTCGACCTGTTCGACCTCGACGCCGGCACGGTCCGGCGTTGGGGCGAGCCTGATCGAGCCGCCATGAAGAAGATATGCCTCGATCCCTTGGCGCAGCACTGCCGCCTCGACACCGGCGGCTTCGACCGGGCCGAGGCAAAACGCCAGGTTCGCCAGCGCCGCCGCCAGACGGTCCGCCGGCTCGGTATCGCGCGGGCGGGAGGGGGCGAGGCTCGCGAGCCGATCCTGCGCAGCCTTCTCGCCGGCGAGCTCGATCCGCCCGGCTGCTTCGCGCAAGCGCTGGATGTCGGCATCGGGCCAGGGCTTCAGGCGGCGCCGCAATGCGCGCAGCGGCTCGGTGATTTCGGTCCGGATCGGGCAGACCGCCCGCTCGGCGGCAGCGAGCCCCTCGCCGTCGATCCGGCCGCGCCCGGAGACCCCGAGCCACAGGGCGAAGAGGATCAGGTTGACATCGAAGCCGGCCCGGTCTTGCAGGGCAATCAGGGCCGGGGCAACACCCGAACCCGCATAGAATCCCAGCGAAAAACGCCATAGGCTGGACCGGCCGCCCACTCCGGCCCGGGGGTTGCGAGCTTTCGACACCGGTCGCATCAGGCATGATATAGTGGCTGGCGACAACGCACGTCACGGCCATGGACCTCGACACCGACTCCCTGAGGGCAAGGCTCGCCGCGCTCAAGACCGAGCACCGCGACCTCGACGACGTGATCGCCCGCCTCGCCGAACGCGCCCCGTTCGACCAGCTCCAACTGCAGCGGTTGAAGAAGCGCAAGCTGCTGCTCAAGGACCAGATCTCGAAGTTCGAGAGCGAGTTGTTGCCCGACATCATTGCTTGACGGCAGCGGCGATCGCCGCGCGGCACATACCGCTGCACCGTCGGGCCGTGCTTGTGTGGCCGGGCTCGCCTCCTATAATGCCGCTCGCAAGCGTCCCAGTTGGGAAAGGAGCCGCATGAGCGAAGCCGGTCCGGCGGTGGGCATCATCATGGGAAGCCAATCCGATTGGGAAACGATGCAGCACGCCGCGGGCACCCTCGACCGGCTCGGCATCGGCCACGAGACGCGGATCGTCTCGGCCCACCGCACCCCTGAACGGCTCTACGACTATGCGCGTACGGCGCGCGGGCGCGGGCTGCGGGTGATCATCGCCGGCGCCGGCGGGGCGGCGCACCTGCCCGGCATGGCCGCGGCCTTGACGCCGCTGCCGGTGCTCGGCGTGCCGATCGAGAGCCGGGCGCTGAAGGGGGTCGACAGTCTGTTGTCGATCGTGCAGATGCCAGCCGGGGTTCCGGTCGCGACCTTCGCGATCGGCCAGGCGGGTGCGGTCAACGCGGCTCTTTGCGCGGCGGCGATCCTCGGGCTTTCCGACCCGGCCGCAGCGCAAGCCGTCGACGCCTGGCGCGCGGCGCAGACCCGGGCTGTCCTCGAGCGCCCGGACCGCTGCTGATGGCCCTTGCGACGCTTGCCCCTGGCGGCACGATCGGGATACTGGGCGGCGGTCAGCTTGGCCGGATGACGGCGCTGGCGGCGGCCCGGCTCGGCTATCGCTGTCATGTCTTTGCCGCCGAGCCGGACAGCCCGGCCGCACAGGTCTGCGCCACCTCGACCGTCGCCCCTTTCGCCGACCGGGCAGCGCTCGAAGGCTTCGCCGCCGCCGTCGACATCGCAACCTTCGAGTTCGAGAACATCCCGGCCGCATCGGTGCGCTGGGTTGCGGCGTTGAGGCCGGTCCTGCCGCGGCCGGAGATCCTCGAAATCACTCAGGACCGGCTGCGGGAAAAGGATTTTCTGCGCTCGATCGATGTCGACACCGCGGCCTACCGCGAGGTCTCCGACGCCGCCTCGCTGGTCCGGGCGATGCGCGATTTCGGCTACCCCGCAGTGCTCAAGAGCGTGCGTCTGGGCTATGACGGCAAGGGGCAGGTGACGCTGACTCCTGATACCCCGCCGGAGGAAGCCTGGCGGCGCATGGACGGAGAGATCGGCATCCTGGAGAGCTTTGTCGACTTTGCCTGCGAGGTCTCGGTCATCGTGGCTCGCGGCCGCAACGGCGCCTGGGCGACCTATCCGCCCGTCGAGAACCAGCATACCGACCACATCCTCGACACCACGATCGCACCGGCGCGGATCGAGCCCGAGATCGCCATGCGGGCCGAAGCGATCGCGCGCCATGTCGCTGAAAAGCTCGATCTCGTTGGCGTCCTCGCGGTCGAGATGTTCGTGACCCAAACGGGCGACCTCCTGGTCAACGAGCTCGCGCCCAGGCCGCACAATTCCGGGCATTGGACGATCGACGCCTGTATCACCAGCCAGTTTGAGCAACTCGTTCGCGCGGTTTGCGGTCTGCCGCTGGGCTCGGTCGAGCATCACTCCGACGCGGTCATGAAGAATTTGCTCGGCGGCGATGTCGAGAAATGGCGCGATGCGCTCAGCGACCCGCTGGCCAAGCTGCATCTCTACGGCAAGAGCGGATCCCAGCCCGGCCGCAAGATGGGCCACGTCACCCGGCTAATTCCGCACCGTCAAGGCTAGGACTGACGGCCACGGGCGATGGTCGCCGCTCTCATAACCAAGCCGGGTGCTCTCTTGACGCTGACGCGGCAGAAAGCCTACACAGCAAGTCCGCGCTTTTGAGAAGCGCCTGCGCTGAGGGAGATGGCAAATGGCTCGCATCAGGCATATTGCACTAGTGACTGACGACCCAGCGAAGACCGCAGAATTCTACAAGCAGCATTTCGGGCTGACCGAACTCTATCGCCGCCCGGGGGATACCGGCGAAAAGGGCGTCTGGCTCAGCGACGGTTATATTTATTTCGCAGTTTTAAAGTATGGCGAGGCCGGCGCGCCTAAACTCGGCCCGGGACAAACCTCCGAGATGCGTGGAATTCATCACATCGGATTTTATGTCGACGATGAACAAGCAACGGCCAAGGAACTGAGAGAGGCAAATTTTTCGCCTGTTCCGATCCCAAAATCCGAAAGGGCCGAGACGACCCCGATGGGCGATGCGGTGAACTTGAAGTACCTCGGTCCCGATGACGTACACATCGATATCCGCAGTCGCGGCTGGAATGAAGCGATCAGCTTCGCGATGCAGCGCTACGATCTGACGCCGGTCGAAGAAAAAGAAGCCGCCGAATAATCGGCAAGACCAAGATCCGGTGAGCGGTTCTCGCCGCTCACCGGATCAACCAATCCCTGTCATCTGGAGGATGTGCCGATGATCTATGAAGTCCGTACCTACACCCTGCGCCCCGGAACCGTCCCCGAATTCGAAGAACGCTATGCCAAGCGGCTGCCCTCGAGAGAACGACACTCCAAATTGGGGGCCTTCTGGCACACCGAGTTCGGGCCGCTCAATCAGGTCGTCCACGTCTATCCCTATGACGATTTGCGGCACCGCACTTCCGTACGCGCAGCAATGGCGCAAGACGCCGAACGCAACGCGCTCCCCGGCGGGGGCGAGTTCATCGTTGCGCAAGAAGCCGAGATCATGAACCCGGCGCCGTTTATGCGCGCCCTCGGCAGCCGGGATTACGGCACCGGGAACGTGTATGAAATGCGCACCTATACCTACGCTCCCGGCGACACCCCGAAGGTGCTGGAGGCGTGGGGCAAGGCGATCGAGGCTCGCGAGAAGTTCTCGCCCTTGGCGGCTTGCTGGACGAGCGAGCTCGGCGGGCTCAACAAGTTCGTCCACGTCTGGGTGTACAAGGATCTCAACGAGCGCGCCCGCGTCCGTGAAGAATCCCGCAAACCCGGCGGCGCGTGGCCGCCACAGGCTGGCGTGCGGCCGGTCCGCCAGGAAAACAAGCTGCTGATCCCGGCGGCCTTCTCGCCGGTGCGTTAGTTAGCCGGTTGAGGCGCGACAATCAGAATAAGAGGGTCAAGCTCGATCAGAAGTGTCGCCTTGTGCCTGGCGCAGGAGGGAGCAGCCTTACTACACTGCGAGCTCCATAGGCCTTGTCCGACAAAAGCGGAAGCCGATGCAGCGCCAGCATCGGCTTCTTTCTTTGGCTGCTCCTCGGCTCTCCAAATGTCCCGATCCTAGTAACTGGCGGAAACCTCGTCTCGGTTAGCCCGGATTTCTCACAGCGGGGTCGATTTTGATCGGGCGCGGCGGGAGCATGCGCGCGAGTAAATGAAGAGAGCGGGGTTGTGAGTTACATTGATTGGTTTCAGCTTATGCGAGTCCTGCAGGGCGCATCTCTTCTGGTCGGTGTCGGGTTGGGATATGGCGGCGGCGGTTAGTGCGGCATGAGCGGTGTGGTACTCGGCCCGATAGGGGAAGGCCGAGGGCATGGCGAGCTTGATGCGGCGCCCGCTGGCGCGCACCAGAGCGCCGATTTTGAGCAGCTTGAGGCGAATGGTGCCGCCGGTTGCTGTGGCGAACTGGGTATGGACGAGGCCGATGCGGCGCAGGGCGCAGATCAGGACATAGGCGATCGAGGCGAACCATAGACGCAGCTGGTTGGCGCGTGATGTCGGGGCCGAGGTGCGGTCGGCATAAAGATCGAGCTGGCACTCCCCGGCCTGCGCCGGGGCAGCCTCTTGAGGCGGTTTTCCATCTCGCCGCGGGCGCCATAGATCTTCTCGTAGGAGGTGGCGGGCCTGGTGCTCGTCGCGGGTCAGCGAGGTGACTTGTGGTAGCGCGACGGCTCCGCCCGGCTCAGCTCCAGGCGGTTGAGCGTCGACTTGCCGGCCACGGGCGCGCAATCCGAGCGCTGGGCTTCGAGCTTGCCGGCCAGGACCGCCATCACCGGGTCATGGCGCAGCGCGTCATGGTCGATCACATCCTCGTAGCCGAGCGCCAGGCCAAACACCCGCTGCCCGACCAGGGTCGTCACCTTGTGCTCGATCAATTCGGCCGCGCGCTGGCCGGTGAAACAGCCGGCAAACCGCTCGACCAGCCGGATCGTCCGGTCGGTGGCGCCAAGCAGCAGCGCGCCGGCCTCCGAGGTCATCTTGCCGCCGTCAAACGCGGCCACTACCGTGCGCCCTGCGACGGGGGCAAAACCAAACAGATCCGCGCTACACTCGGTTTCCATCGGGCTCCCCCTGTCCCTGAGACAAACCGTTTCCACAACACGATTTTCTCAGATCCAGGGCCCCGATGCACCACCCCTTTGAGAAATCCGGGCTAGGTATCGAGGATCCGCGGGCTCAATAGCTGGAAATTTCGATCGAGTTCTGGTCCGGGTCGTCGATATAGACCGATTGAATTGGGCCGATCGCTCCAGCACGCGGTCCTTGCATACGCACCGGGACGCCGCAGCCTTCGAGATGGGTCTTGACCTCGGCGATCGGCGTCTCGGTCACAAAACAAATATGCGCCGGCATGCGTTTTTCGCTGCCCATCGCCATCGCACCATCGGCGGCGTCGAGATGGATCTTCTGCTGGCCGAAATAGAGTGCGGCGCGGCCTTCGCCCATGCTCTCGGCCTTCATGCCGAGCACGCGCCGGTAGAACGCTACGCTGCGGTCGATATCGGCGACGGTCAGGTTCAGATGGTCTATGCGCTCGATCTTCATGGCGGGCCTCTTCGGTTTGAGGAGCCCGGAGGTTGCCATGACATTGGGCGTTGGGCCAGCCCAACTGCGCCGGCCGATCATGATGCCGTTCTGAAACGGTGGGGACCGCAGCGCGGTTCGGCCATCGCCTCAGTGCAATGGGCGGAGAAGTCGGAGCGGGTTCGGCAGGCGCTCGACAATGGTGGCGAGGTCGCGGCGGGCGCGGCCGATGCGGGCCACGTCCGCGAGGCGCTTGTCGATGAAGGCGCGGGTGTCGGCGAAGCTCTCGGAGCGGTCTTCGAGCCAATAGAGCAGGGTGGCGCCGTAGACCGCCGCCAAGGTCAGGCGCTTCGAATAAAAGCTGAAATCGGTGGCGGCGTCGCCGGCGGCATACCAGATCGCCGTCGACCGTCTCGTAGAGGAGCCGCACGGCGAGCGGTGCATGCTGGGGCAGCGAGAGAACGGCGAGCGCACGGCGTACCGCTTCGCGCCAAGGTGCGACGATGTCGAGGCGGGTGGCGACCGCCAGCGCGATGCGTTCAGAGACGCGCATGGTCTCGAATGGCAGGGTTTCGAGGCGGTCGAGCATCTTGCGGTCGGCCCAGCGGCTGAAGCCGGCAGCGAGATCGGCCGCCCCGTCGGGAAAGAGTGCCGCCGCCTCGTCGAAGGACATGCCGGTCCGCCGCGCCGCCGCGCGCAAAGCCGGGCGCGACCAGCCGTCGAACGGTATGTCGGGCAACATCGCCTCGATCAGCGCGATACGCTGGCTCTCGGCAAGCGGGCTTCTCATTCGGCGGTCTGAGCGGCGAGAAACGCCGCCAGGTCGATCGGGTTACGCTGCAATTCCTCAAGAAAGACGAGGAGGCGGTGGTCGGTCATCCGCTGCGGGTAGAGGATGCCGTCGAGATGGTCGCATTCGTGCTGAACGACACGGGCGTGAAATCCTTCGACCTCGCGCTCGATCGTGTCTCCGGCGAGATCTGTCCCGCGGTAGCGGATGCGCAGGTGGCGGGGCACGACGCCGCGCAGGCCGGGAACCGACAGGCAACCCTCCCAGCCGAGCGCGCGCTCGTGGCCGACGAGCTCGACGACCGGGTTGACCAGCACGGTCAAATCCTGGGCAGTGTCGCCCGCCAACTCGGTCAGCCGCTCCTCGGGAACCTGGAAGACGACGATCCGATACGGCTGGTGGACTTGGGGCGCGGCGAGGCCGGCGCCGCTGGCATCCTCCATCGTCTCGATCATGTCCTCGACGAGCCGGGCGACCCACGGTGCGGTCGGGTTGTCGACGGGGGCGGACGGCGCACGCAGCACCGGGTGCCCCATGCGGGCGATCTTCAGGAGAGCCATTTGCGGAATATGTGGTGCCCGGCGATCACGGTAAAGCGCCCACTTCACAACCCCCGGACCGGATGATACGCTGCCCGCCATCCGATTTCGCCCGGCTATGGGAGAAAGAGCCCCGTGCAAGTCCTCGTCCGCGACAACAACGTAGATCAGGCCCTCCGGGCCCTGAAGAAGAAAATGCAGCGCGAGGGCGTGTTCCGGGAAATGAAATTGCGCCGCAGCTACGAGAAGCCTTCCGAGCGGCGCGCCCGCGAGAGGGCGGAAGCGGTCCGCCGCTATCGCAAGCTGCTGCGCAAGCGCATGGAGCGCGAAGGCTACTGACCAAGTAGCGCCTGCCGGCCTCCAAGCTGGCTGCGCCGGAGTTGCGCCACATGATGGCGCGAGTTGCGCGCCCAGTCTTGATCGTCTTCCGGTAATTCCTGGCCGCTTATACCGGTGTGCGCGAAAACCAAGACGGGGGCGGTGCCGGAAGATCGGCGCCGACCCCGGTGTACGTTAGGATTTCGGGCTCAGCACCCCCTCGCTGACGAGTACCTCATGCGCAGCGCGGAACGCATCGAGCCCAGCCGGTATCCCGCAATAGGCCGTCGCGTGCAGCAGCGCCGCCTTGATCTCATCGACGGTGATACCGTTGTTGAGCGCGCCTTTCACATGGAGCTTGATCTCGGGAGCGCGGTTCAGGGCCGTCAGCATGGCGAGGTTCATCAGGCTTCGCGTCTTGCGGTCGAGGGTTCCCTCGCCCCAGGCCCAACCCCAGGCCCACGCCGTCGTCGCTCGCTGGAACGACATCATGAAGTCATCCGCCTGCGCCATCGAGGCGTCGACGTATTCGGGACCCAGCACCTCGCGCCGGATCGGCATGCCTTTTTGGAACAGTGCTTCGTCCTCAGCCATCTCACACCTCTCGATATCGGGGGCGCGGGCCGCGACCCGCCCCGCAGTCTCTCACACAGACCGGCCTGGGTGACGAATTTGGTGTTGCGATAGGCCTCGATCGCCGCCGAGCCGCCTTCGGAGCCGTAGCTGGGCTCGGGCTAGGCTAGGGGTGCTCGCCCCTCTCCCGGCAAGCGGGGAGGGCGCGCATTCCTCCGCCATCCCGGCCATGCGCAGGCCCTTGATATAAGTGGTTTCGAACAAGGCGCGGATTTTGGGGACGCCAAAGGATCTCGCGGCCTTCAAACGGGCGATGCTCGAAAAGCGCTCGTCGCGGTTGAGATTCCGTGCTTCGGCCAGCTCGGCGGCGGCCCTCCGGTCTCGCCTTTGAGGGCATAGGCCGAGGCGAGGCTGGCGCGCGTGTTCGGATGAGCGGGCATGGCGCCGCGCGCTTTTTCCAGCCATACGATCGCTTCCTGCGTGCGCGACTGCAGCAGATGCGCCTGTCCGATTTGGGCATACCAGAGACCGAGCTGCGGGTCGCGAGGGCCGAGCCGGAGGGCCTGCTCGACAAGCGGGATCGAGTTCCTCTATCGACCCGGCGTAGAGCTTGCACTCGCTGAGCACATAGAGGGCGAACACCGAGCTGCGGTTGATCGCCAGCACCGTCTCGTATTCGAGAATGGCCTCCTCGAAGCGATTTTGCGCGCGCAGCACCTGGCCTTTGGCGAAATGAGCAAGCCAGCTGTGGGGTGCCGCCGTCAGGGCTTGTTCGGTCAGCACCTGCGCACGTTCGATATCGGCCGCGGCCGAGTCCGTCACGCCTTCGATCACACGGGCGGCGAGTGCGGCCGCCGCCCGGCCTTGCGCCGCGACAGACCCGGGGTCGAGCGAAGCCGATCGATTTCGGCCGCTAACCAGGAAAAGGCGGCCCGGTAACGAGCGCCGTTCGAGGTACCCGAGCGGCACGCCTCAGGGCATGATTTCCTTTCTTCCGAGAGGATGCACGTTATGATCTGCAGTCTTTTGGCCTCAAATTCGAGCCGCAAACAGTTGTTGGCTCGGAGCCACGGCACAATTGCGCCAGGCAAACAACAACTCCCAGGCAAACCGTTCGCCGAAGCCTCATCTCGGGCGACCTTAGGCGCATTGTTCGGCACGGCACTCGCCGTCACCATCCTGGGCGTTCCCCTGAGCCCGGCGCGAAGCGAGGTCTTCTATCATACCGGATTTGAGCAACCGACTTTCACCTCAGGGCCCATCGTTGGTGGGGTGGGTTATCCCAGAGGGGGAGGAGGGTCCTCCTGTTGGTTCGATATCTGCCACCTTCCCGAAGGATGGGCGGCGCCGGTCAGCATGATGGCCGTGGTCCGGGCGTCGGGAAAACGCTCTCGACCAGACTATACGGGCTCGCTCGCCACAAGCCTGCCAGAGCCCAGGTTTGGCCTATTCGCGGGATTGAGACGACGCTCGATCGGGCAGACTTGGACCGCTGTCAGCCGACCGTCCCGGCCGATTTGACGGCGGCGATCTCAGCCGGGTCGAGCCAGGGCGCGAGTGCCGCCTCGGCGGTCTCGGGACCGGGCGGCTGCGGCGGGATCGGCAGGTCGGGGACGGTGCGCGAAAAGCGCGGCGCGGGTGCGGGCTGGGTGATGCCGTCGATTTCGACATAGGTCCGGCGCGCGGCGTTGTGCGGGTGATGGGGCGCCTCGTCGATTGTCAACACCGGCGCGAAGCAGGCGTCGGTGCCTTCGAGGAGCGCGCACCATTCCGCGCGTGTCCGGGTCTTGAACAATGCCGCAAGCCGGGCCTGCGCCTCCGGCCAGCTCTCCCGGTCCATCTGTTTCGGCATGGTCGCCGGGTCGATGTCGAGGCGCCGCAATAACTCGGCGTAGAACTTGCCCTCGATCGGCGCCACCGAGATCCAGCCGGCGTCGGCGCATTCATAGGCATTGTAGAAATGCGCGCCGGTATCGAGGTGGTTGGCGCCGCGCTCGTGGGTCGCGAGGCCCGAGGCGACCATGCCGTGAAAGAACGTCATCAGGGATGCGGTGCCGTCGACCATCGCCGTGTCGACCACTTGCCCCTGACCCGATTGGCGGGCTTCGAGGATGCCGCAGACGAGCCCGAAGGCGAGGTAGAGCGCACCGCCGGCAAAATCGCCGATGATATTCAAGGGCGGCGTGGGCGGCCCGCCGCGGCGGCCGAAGGCGTGGAGTGCGCCGGCGAGCGAGATGTAGTTGATGTCGTGGCCGGCCGCCTGCGCCAATGGCCCGTCCTGGCCCCAGCCAGTCACCCGACCGTAGACAAGGCGGGGATTGCGCGTGAAACATTCCTGCGGGCCGAGGCCGAGCCGCTCGGTGACCCCCGGCCGGAACCCCTCGATCAGCGCGTCGGCCCGCTCGGCCAGGCGCAGCGCCAGCAGCCTGCCGTCCGGAGACTTCAGGTCGACCGCGACGGCGCGGCGGCCGCGCAGCAGCAGATCATGGCGCAGCTCGCGGCCGAGCCCGAGATCGCTCGGCCCCGGCCGGTCGATGCGCAAGACGGTCGCGCCCAGATCGGCGAGCAGCATCGCGCACATCGGCGCCGGCCCGATCCCGGCCAGCTCCAAAACCTTGACCCCGGCGAGCGGTCCCATCACACGGCTCCTTCAAACCTGCCCTCGGTCGGCCCAGACCTCGCGATGACAGGCACCGCGAGGCGATGTAGTATCGGCCGATGCCGAGGCTCAGCGTCAATCTCAACAAGATCGCGCTGTTGCGCAACTCGCGGCGTACCGGGGTGCCCGATGTGCTGCGCTTCGGGCGGATCGCGCACGATGCGGGTGCGGATGGGCTGACCGCGCATCCGCGGCCGGACGAGCGCCATATCCGGCGCCGCGACGTAACCGAGCTCGCCGAGCTGATGCGGCCGTGGCGGCCCGGTTTCGAGCTCAACCTCGAAGGCTATCCCGACCGGCGGTTTCTTGATCTCGTGCGCGAGGTCGCGCCGGAGCAATGCACCCTGGTGCCGGATTCGCCGGACGTGCTGACCTCCGAAGAAGGCTGGAAGCTCGACGCCACCCAGCGCCGGCTGGTCGGGTCCGCCGTCGCCGAGCTGAAAGGGCTTGGCTGCCGCGTCATTCTGTTTATCGATCCCGACCCCTCCGCCGTCGCCCGCATCCACAACACCGGCGCCGACGGCATCGAAATCTATACCGGCTCGTACGCGGCCGCCTTCCGCCAGGGCGATCACGCGGCCATGCTGCAGGCCTGCGCCGCGGCCGCGGCGCGCGCCGCTGAGCTCGGCCTCATCGTCAACATCGGCCACGATTTGAACCTCGACAACCTGCCGCCGCTCGTCGCCGCCCTGCCGGGATTCGCCGAGGCCTCGATCGGGCACGAGCTGACCGCCGACGCGCTGGTCATCGGCTTTGCCGAGGCGGTGCGCGCGTACAAGGCGGCGTTGGGCTGATTCGGCGGCGGCGGCTTGGCCGGTGGCGTCGATTGCCCGGACCGGGCCTTTCTGACATCATCGCGCCGCTTGGTGGAGCGTGGCTGATGCATTCTTTGAGGCGCCGACACCGTTTGAGAGCGCCGCGAGGCGGACCCGATGCTGTTTGACCTTGGCTGGTCGGAGCTCATGCTGATCGGGATCGTGGCGCTCATCTTCATCGGCCCGAAAGACTTGCCGAAGGCGCTGCGGGTGGCCGGGTTCTGGGTGCGCAAGGCGCGCACCCTGTCGCGCGAGTTCCAGAGCAGCATCGACCAGATGATCCGCGAAGCCGAGCTAGACGAAGTGCGGCAGGAGCTGAAGAAGGCTACAGAGATCGACCTCGAGAAGGAGTTTCACAACACGATCGACCCCAAGGGCGAGCTCGCCGAAAGCCTGAAACCGCCGGAGCTGCCGGATTTTTCGGAACCCGCGAAGCCGATACCGGTGGCGGTCGAGCAGGGCGCTGAGATCGCCGCGCCGACCGCGTCCGCGTCCGAGACCCTGCCGTCCGAGACGCTGCCGTCCGAAGCAACGGAGCCGGCAGCCGAGGCGGAGCCGGTCGCCGCGGCGGAACGGGCACCGGCACCCTCCGAGGCGGTCGTGCACGACATCGTGCCGCCCCGACCATAGGAGTGCGTGGTGGCGGAGGAGGACGAGCGGGAGGGCGAGCTCGAAGCGGGCCGGATGCCGCTCCTCGATCATTTGATCGAGCTGCGCAACCGGCTGATGTGGGCGATCGGTGCGATCATGGTCGCTTTCCTGATCTGCTATCAGTTCAAGGAGCGCATCTACGGCTTTCTGGTGCACCCGCTCGCCGTCATCTTCGAGGGGCAGACCGGGCGGCACCTGATCTATACGGGCCTGACCGAGGCCTTTTTCACCTATGTCAAAGTCTCGTTCTGGGCGGGGCTGTGCCTCGCCTTCCCGATCGTGGCGATCCAAATCTGGAAATTCGTGGCGCCGGGGCTCTACAAGAACGAGCGGGGGGCGTTCTATCCGTATCTCTTCGCCACCCCGATATTGTTCGCGATGGGTGCCGCACTCGCCTATTTCGTAGTGATCCCGTTCGCTTGGCGCTTTTTCGTCGGCTTCGAATCGCCCGGGGGCGACGGCAAGCTGCCGATCGTCCTGGAGGCGAAGGTCAACGAGTATTTGTCGCTGGTGATGACCCTGTTGTTCGGCTTTGGCGTCGCCTTTCAGCTGCCGGTATTGCTGACCCTGATGGCGCGGGTCGGGCTCGTCAGCGCTGCCGGCCTCGCCTCTAAGCGCCGCTATGCGATCGTCATCATGTTCGCGGTGGCAGCGGTGCTGACCCCGCCCGACATCATCAGCCAAACGAGCCTCGCGATCCCGCTGATCATTCTGTTCGAGGCCTCAATCGTCTCCTGCCGCATGGTCGAAAAGGCGCGCGCCCGGCGCGAGGCCGAGGAGGAGGCCGAGCTCGCCGGCAAGGAGAAGCCGGCCTCGACCAGCTAACCCGAACGCCGCGCGCCCGATGGACGCGACCGTCGGCGCTGTTTATATCCGAAGAGCCATGCACGAATTGAGATGGGTCCGGGACCATCCCGAAGAATTCGACCGCGGCCTCGTTCGCCGCGGCTTGCCGCCACGGGCCGAGGAGCTTCTCACGCTCGACCGGAACTGGCGCGCCGCCGAGACCCGCATGCAGGAAGCGCAGGCCCGGCGCAACCGCCTCGCCCGCGAGGTCGGTGCCGCCAAGAAGCGCGGGGAGGCGGTCGACGAGCTGATGCGGCAGAGCGGCGCCGACCGGGACCGGGAGGCCGAGATGGAGGCCGGAGGCGAGGCGAGCCGGCTGCGGGCGGCAATCGACGAGATCCTCGGCCGGCCTGCCGAACCTGCCGGCCGAGGACGTGCCCGACGGGCCGGACGAGAGCGCCAATCGGCTGTTGCGGCGGCACGGCGAGCCGCCGCGGTTTGATTTTCCGCCGTTGTCGCACGAGGCCATCGGCGAGCGGCTCGGACTGATGGATTTCGCGCGTGCCGGAAGGTTGTCGGGGTCGCGCTTTGTCGTGCTGCGGGGGGCGCTGGCGCGGCTGGAGCGGGCGCTCGCCCAGTTCATGCTCGATCTGCACACGACCGAATTCGGCTACACCGAGGTGTCGCCGCCATTGCTGGTCCGCCGCGAGGCCGCGTTCGGCAGCGGCCAGCTGCCGAAGCTCGAAGAGGATTTGTTCAAGACCACCGACGGCTACTACCTGATCCCAACCGCCGAGGTGCCGCTCGCCAATCTGGTGGCGGGCGAGATCCTGGAAGAAGGTGCGTTGCCGCTTCGTCTGACGGCCGGCACGCCCTGCTTTCGCTCGGAGGCCGGGGCGGCGGGCAAGGACACCCGCGGCATGATCCGCCAGCACCAGTTCATGAAGGTCGAGCTGATTTCGATCACCCGGCCGGAGGATTCGACGGCCGAGCACGAGCGGATGACCGCCTGCGCCGAGGAGGTGCTGAAACGGCTCGGCCTCGCCTATCGTGTCGTGGTGCTGTCGACCGGCGACATGGGGTTCTCGGCGCGGAAGACCTACGATCTCGAAGTCTGGTTGCCGGGCCAGGGAACCTATCGCGAAATCTCGAGTTGCTCGAATTGCGGGGCCTTCCAGGCGCAGCGGATGAAGGCGCGCTATCGCTCGGCGGAAGGGAAGGGGATGCTGCCGGTGCATACGCTGAACGGCTCCGGCCTGGCGGTCGGGCGAACCTTGATCGCGATCCTCGAGAATTATCAGCGCCAGGACGGCAGCGTGTCGGTTCCCGATGTGCTGCAACCGTATTTGGGCGGCCGGAAGGTCATCGCTCCTGATGCCTGAGCCCGGCGAATCAGGGCAGGTGCAGAAGAAGCTGCGGCTGTTGATGGAGCTGCGCCGTGCCGGGATCGGCGATGCGCGCGTGCTGGGCGCGATCGAGAAGACGCCCAGGGAGAAATTCGTGCCGGCCTTGTTCGAGGACCGGGCCTACGAGAACGTGGCCCTGCCGATCGGCGACGGGCAGACCGTCAGCCAACCCTATGTCGTGGCATTGATGACCGAGAAGCTGATGCCCGGCGAGCGGCAGAACGTGATCGAGATCGGCACCGGCTCGGGCTACCAGACGGCAGTGCTGGCCCGGCTGTGCCGCCGGGTGTTTTCGATCGAGCGCCATCGCGAGCTGCTGCGTGGCGCTGAGGCCCGCTTTGCCGAATTGCGATTGCGCAACATCGTCTGCCGGTTTGGCGACGGCACCAAGGGCTGGCCCGAGCAGGCACCCTACGACCGGGTGCTGGTAACCGCCGCGGCCTCGGACGTGCCATCGGCG
Organism: uncultured Alphaproteobacteria bacterium; assembly: GCA_963781215.1. Classification (GTDB taxonomy): domain Bacteria; phylum Pseudomonadota; class Alphaproteobacteria; order ATCC43930; family CGMCC-115725; genus AP-15. Next base: position 143,173 of record CAWAFE010000041.1, on the reverse strand, counting down.
CTCGTCGATTTGCTGGCGCCGGGCGGCATATTGGTGGCGCCGGTCGGCGAAGACCACCGCGACCAGCAGCTGTTGCGCATCCGCCGCAACGACGACGGGTTTTCCACCGAGGATCTCGGCCTCGTGCGCTTTGTGCCGCTCGTCCCTGGGCTGCCCCGGCGTCAGGCAGGAGCGTGAGCTACAAAAGTGCCACGCCGGCGCGGGCGCAGTCTTCGTCCTCCTGCGAGGTGCCGCCACCGACGCCACAGGCGCCTTCGACGACGCCGTTGCGGATGATCGGGACTGCTCCCTGACCCATGATCATGTGCCCGCCCTCGGCCGCAGCAATGCCGCGCGGGGTCGGCTGGTCGGCGCGCCCGGCCATCTCGCCGCTCGGGCGGCCGAAGGCGGCGGACGCGACCGCCTTGCCTTGGCTGCCGTAGACACTCGCCCAGATGGCGTTGTCCATGCGCTGCAGCGCGATCAGGCGGCCGCCGCTGTCGCAGACCGCGGCGCTGACCTTGATGTTGAGCTCCTGGGCCTTGGCCACGGCGCCGCGGAGAATGCGGTTGGCTTCCTCCAGGGTAAGGCTCATCGATTTTCCCCTTCCTTCTCAGACTGCCCGACTATAGCGCAAGCGACTCCGGCTGGAGGCGAGAATCTAACCTGGCGTCCCGATCCCGCCGGCGGTCGACAAACAGGGTTGGGGTGAAGGTCTGCACCGTCTCATCGTGCTGGTTGAGGGTCGTCACCCGCACCTTGACCACGCCCTGCCCAGAGTGCGAACGCGACAGCCGGGTCTCGACGATCTCGATCTCGACCCGCAGCTCGTCGCCGGGCCGAACCGGCCTCGACCAGGTGAGCTCGCCGCCCGCGCCGAGGATGCCGCCCGCCGGGCGGAAGTCGCTGGTCAGGCAGAGCCGCATCGACAACGCCGCGGTATGCCACCCGCTCGCCGCGAGCCCGCCGAACATCGTCGCACGTGCGGCCTCGTCGTCGAGGTGAAACGGCTGCGGGTCGAACTCGGCGGCAAACGCCTTGATCGCCCCGGCATCGATCCGCTTCGTCGGCGATCGGAATTTCTGGCCGGCGGCAAGGTCCTCGAAATAGCGCAGGCTCACGTCGCAACCCTTCTCGGTAGAGGTTCGCTCGCCGCCGCACCGGTCCGAGGCCGGGCGGCGAGCGCCAGCAGCGCCGCCAGCAGGCAGGCGCTCCCGGCGAGGTAAAAGGCGGGCAGGTAGGTATTGAGGGCGGCGCGCGACAGACCGGCGCCGAAGGCCGCGGTCGCAGCGCCGAGCTGGTGCGCGGCGAATACCCAGCCGAAGACAATGCCGGCGCGTTCGCGGCCGAACGCCGTGGCCGCGATCTTGACGGTCGGCGGCACGGTGGCGATCCAGTCCAGACCGTAAAAGACCGCGAAGAACGACAGGCCGTAGAGAGTGAACGAGGACGACGGCAGATACAAAAGCGAAAGGCCGCGCAGCCCGTAATACCAGAACAGCAGCTTGCGGGGATCGCAGCGATCGGACAGCCAGCCAGACCCGATCGTGCCGAGGATGTCGAAGATGCCCATTGCGGCGAGGACCGATGCGGCGGCGACCGAGGCTAGCCCAAAATCGGCGCAGAGCGGGATGAAATGCGTCTGGATGAGACCGTTGGTCGACAGCCCGCAGATGAAGAAGGTAGCGAACAGCACCCAGAAGATCGGGCTCACGACCGCCTCGCCGAGCACTGCGACGGCACGAGTGATCGCGGTCCCGGACAGGGCCGGCGGCAGCGCCGCGGCGACGCCGGTCTCGCCGTAGGCAAGCAGCCCCAGATCGGACGGCTGATCACGCAGGAAGAGGACGGCGAGGATCGCAGCGAGGCCGAGGCCGACGACCGGCGGCAACAGCGCCGCGCGCCAACCCCAGGCTTCGGCCAGTGCCGCGGCGAGCGGCAGGAAGACGAGCTGGCCGGTCGCCGAGCTGGCCGTCAATATGCCGATGACGAGGCCGCGCCGCACCGCGAACCAGCGGGTTGCAACGATCGCCGAGAGCACGATCGCGGTCATTCCGGTGCCCACGCCGACGATGACCCCCCAGCAGAGGATCAGCTGCCACACCCGTGTCATCGCGAGCGCGCCGCCGAGACCTGATACGATCAGCACAATCGCCGTGATCACGATGCGGCGCACACCGTATCGCTCGATCAGCGCTGCGGCGAATGGCGCCATCAGCCCGAAGAGTAGAAGCCGCAGCGCCAGCGCGCTCGAAATCTCGCCGGTGTCCCAGCCGAATTCACGACTCAAGGGCAAGATCAATGCGCCCGGGATGCCAACCGCCCCGGAGGTGGCCAAGCTGATGACGAAGGTTACCGTCGCGACCACCCAGGCATAGTGAATGCCGCGACGGTCGAGAACGGCGGCAAGGCGCCGCGCGGTCATTGGCGGCTGACCCGAGCGAGCCTGAACCAATTCACGCCGGCAAGCGGTATTGCCCGCATCGGCCGGAACCAGACGCCGAACCCAACCGCCGCCGCCAACGTCAAGCCGTAGGCGACGAGGCCGAGGCTCAGCGCGGCGAACACCCAGTCGAGCGAGCTGGTCAGATGCCAGGCAATCGCACCGCCGCCGACCGCGATCAGCAACCGCAGCAGGCCGGCCAACAGCGGCCAGAAGAGCCGCCCTGCGCCCTGCGAGGCAAAATAGAGCGCCAATCCGAGGCCGAAGAAGCCATAGGCCGGCCCGACGCGGTGCAGATAACCCGTCCCGGCGGCAAGCATACCAGGTTCCTGGCCGAATAAACTGAGCCAAGCCAGCGGCCAAAAGGCCGCGGCGAGCCCCACTGCCTCGGTCATGGCGAAGGCGACGGCGCTGCCGATCATCGCGATCCGCAAGGCCCGGCCTCGCCGGCCTGCGCCGATATTGGTCCCGACCAGCGCCACCAGCGGCGCGCCGAGACCAAACACCAGCGGGACGAGTAGATATTCGAGACGGCTGCCGGTGCCGTACCCGGCAATCGCCTGCGGCCCGGCGGCGGCGCCGACCAGCGCCGTCGTCAACCCGACGGTGAGGGTCGTCTGCAAGGTCGAGACCGAAGCGACCGCGCCTACGCGCAGGATGTCGAAAAAGAGCGCCCGCCGCAGCCGAGCCCAGGCGAACCGCGCGACGCTGCGGCCAGCCCAAATATAGAACGCCAGCACCCCTGTAGTCAGCGCCGTTGTCGTCACAACGGCGATCCCGGCGCCGGCGATCCCGAGAGCGGGAAACGGTCCGACGCCGAAGATCAGACAGGGCGATAGCGGCACCAGCAACAGGACACCGAGGCAGACCGCCAGCGACGGGACGAACATGTTGCCGCAGCCCCGGATCACGCTCGCCAGCGCGTTCATCAGCCAGACGAGAGGGGTGCCGGCGAACACCACGTTCGAGTAGGTGAGGGCGGCCTCAAGCGAGGCGCCATCGCCGCCAAGACCACGGTACAGGGGCCGGCCAAAGCCCAGCACCAGGACCGAAAACATGAGACCGATCAGGACATTGATTATAATGGCGTGCAAGACGAGGGCATCGGCGTCGGCGTGTCGCCCGCCGCCCAGGGCACGGGCAATCGCCGAGGAAATGCCGCCGCCCATCGCCCCGGCCGATAGCATTTGCATCATCATGAAGCCAGGAAAGACGAGCGCCATGCCGGTCAGCGCGTCGATGCCGAGCCGCGAGACCCACCAGGTCTCGATCAACCCGGTCGCCGACTGCGCCAACATCACGACAATGTTCGGCCAGGCGAGCCGGATCAGCGTGCGGGCGATCGGCGCCTCGAGCAGGATGCGGGTGCGCGGATCGAGAGCACGGGCGCTGGGCGTTGCCACGGAGGAAGCCGCTGCAAGACGAGTTGTCGGCTGATCAAGGGGCATGCTATCTTCCGAGGCTCTGAAGCTGGCCTTTAGGAGTATGTACGCTTATATAAGGGTGCATGTACGCCTTTGTCTAGTACCCTCTACCCTCGCGAATTTTGAGGTGCCGCGATGAGCGCCGAGAGCAACCTTAGCTTGCACGATTGCAACTGCCTGGCGATCCGCCAGGCGGCACGCCATGTGACGCAATTTTATGACCAGCTGTTCGCACCGGTTGGATTGCGCGCCACGCAATACGCGATCCTAAGCCGCTTGCGCCGGGACGGGCCGATGCCGATCAACGCTCTTGCCGCGGCGCTGGTCATGGACCGCACGACCCTCGGCCGCAACATCCTGCCGTTACAGCGTGACGGACTGATCGAAATCGTCGCCTCACCCGCCGACCGGCGCCGCCGTGAAATGCGCCTCACCGATGCCGGCAGGGCAAAGCAGGCGGCGGCGAGTGAGTGCTGGGCGGTGGCGCAGGGCCGCTTCGATACGGTCTTTGGCAGCGACCGCGCCGCCGCGCTGCGCGGCCTGCTGCGCCAGGTCGCGGCGAGCGAATTTACCTCACACGGTTAACCCGACCGGCTCTTGGCGAACCGTGCTGCCGTCTCGCCCCCGGCAGCATGGACGGCTCTCGCGCGACATGCCTTCCCGGTCCTATGATGGCGGCCGGCGACGACCATAGGCATGGGGAGAGGGCGCATGGCGGTTCGATTGGAAAGCGGGCGCTATGTCTACGAGGTCCGCGATGATTGGGCGAAGGTGCCGGACGAGATCGTGCTGGGCGATGTCGCTGCAGTCGGCGTCGACCGACAGGACCGCGTCTACGCCTTCAACCGCGGCGAGCATCCGGTGGCGGTGTTCGATGCCGAGGGCAATTTTCTGCGTTCCTGGGGCGAAGGCGTCTTCGCGCGCCCGCACGGCGTCCATATGGGGCCCGACGACACGATCTGGCTGACTGACGACGGCGACCACACCGTGCGCAAATGCACCCTCGACGGCAAGGTGCTGATGACATTAGGCATCCCCGGCGAGCCTAAGCCCTATATGAGCGGCCAGCCTTTCCACCGCTGCACCCATACGGCGCTGGCGCCGAACGGCGATCTTTACGTCTCCGACGGCTACGGCAACGCTCGCATCCACAAATACACTCCCGACGGCAGGCTCTTGATGTCCTGGGGCGAGCCCGGCACCGACCCCGGCCAATTCAACGTCCCGCACAACATCTGCTGTGACCCGGATGGTTGGCTCTATGTCGCCGACCGCGAGAACCACCGGGTCCAGGTGTTCGACGGCAATGGCAGGTTCGAAACCCAGTGGAACAACCTGCACCGGCCGAACGGCATGTGCATGGCAGCTGGCCCCAACCCGCTGGTCTATATCGGCGAGGGCGGCCCCTCGGGCGAGATCAACCGGGATTGGCCCAATATCGGGCCGCGGGTCAGCATCCATACCCACAAGGGCGAGGTGCAGGCCCGGCTCGGCAAGATGCATGCGGGGCTTGAGCCGGGACATTTCACCTCGCCGCACGGAATGGCTGTCGACCGTCACGCCAACATCTATGTCGGCGAGCTTTCCGGGCGCAGCTGGGCGCGGTTCTCAAAAGACCCGGCCCCGAAACGGCTGCGAGTGATCCACAAGCTGGTCAAGATCGCTGGCTGATCCGGGTCGGGCCTACGCGACAGCTGCCGCCGGTAGGCGCCCGCCGCGTGCCTGCCGCACGACGAGGAAGCCGATCACCGCCAGGTTTGCCACGTTGAACAAGGTGCCGGCGGCGAAGGCCGGGGCGTAATAGCCGAAATGGTCGTAGAGCGCGCCCGCGAACCAGCCGCCGAACGCCATGCCGACCATCGAAGTGAACAACACGGTCGGCACCCGCCACGACGCCTCCGCCGCCGGGAACAGCTCGCGGATTGCTAGCACATAAGCCGGGATGATGCCGCTGAACCCGAGCCCGTAGGCGGCCGAGACGGCGAACAGGCCGATCTCGTCCTGGGTCGCGCTAAAGGCGGCGATCGCCAAGGTCTGGCAGGCCGAGCCCGCGAGCACCGTGCCGAGCCCGCCGATGCGGTCGGCGAGCCAGCCCCAGAACAACCGGCTAACAAAGGCGGAGCCGAGCAGCACCGACAGCATCGCCGCTCCTTGCGCCGGCGCGATGCCGATGTCGCTGCAGAACGCGACCAGATGGCCAGCCGGCATCGCCATCGGCACGCAGCACAAAAACCCCGCCGCGCACAGAAGGGCCTGCACCCCGTTCGCCGGCAGCCCCAAGGTGCGCGGGCGCGCCCGCACCCCGGTCGGAATAGGCGCCGTCAGGCTCGGCACGGGTGCCGGTGGCGGTGCCAGAAACAACGCCAGCGGCACGATCGCGGCGACCACCACCACGGCATAGCCCAGCATCGTCGCCTGCCAGCCGAATTGCGTCAGCCCGCGCTCGAAGACGGTCGGCCATATCATGCCGGCGATATACTGCCCGGAAGAGATCAATGCGACGGCGGTACCGCGCCGCCGGTCAAACCAGCGGCTGACATAGACGACCAGCGGTGGGAAATGCGCGGCGTTGCCCAAGAGCCCGATCAGTACGGCGTGGCCGATGAAGAGCGCCCAAACCTGACCGATCGAGGAGACCACGAGGCCCAGCGCCACCATCACTGCGCCGAAGATCACCGTCAGGCGCACCCCCACCCGATCGGCGATCCAGCCCATCATGATACCGCCCATCCCGGTCCCGACCCAGACCAGCGCTCCGGCAAGCGCCACCGTCTGGCGCTCGGCACCAAGCGAGGCTGCAATCGGCTTCAGCCCGATCACGACGATCAGCGGCGCGCCATAGGAGATCGCCAGCACAGCCGTCGTCAGCGCCGCCGCCACCCAGGAGGCCCGGCATTCGATACTGTCCGCGGCGGCGCCGGCACGAGCCGCGCCCGCCGCCGTCATAGCCGTCGCGTCAGCCATGCCGTGACCGCCTTGGTGGATTGGCGTGGAGTGGTTTCGTCCGTTGACCTTCTCCCGTCTTCCCTGCGCAGGTAGGGTGCAGACTGGGACCCATGCCGGCGATGGGCACGGCACCGGCCTTCGCCAGTGGAGCAGGAAAGAGATCATCTTTAAGCGGGTTTGGCGGTTTAGTGTTCGAGCACGACTTCGGCGCGGCCTTCGCCGGAATCGGCGGCTGCCGGAGCGACCTCGGCGAGGATCTTGTCAGACGGGATCCCGGCCTTCGCCAAGGCTGCGGCGACCGCCTGGGCGCGGTCAAGTGCGATGCGATAGCTCACCAGTTGCTCGGCCGCACCGCTGCCGACACCGGCATAGCCGACAACGCGGATCTTCCCGGGCTCCTTGCGATATGACGACACAACCTTGTCGACATCTGTCTGCTCGCCTTCCTCGAGGCTCGTCGAGGCGCCGGCGAACTTGAATTCCGCGACCGGTGCGCCGACCGCCGGCGCGGGGTGCTTCTCAGGAGCGGTGACGGCCGCCGTACGGGTCGGCGCCGGCTGGGTGATGACTGGTGGTGGCGGCGGGGGCTGGTAATTGGCCGTGTCGATCGCCGCCGGCATCGGCGCCGGGCTTGGGGGCGAGGGAAGATGTGCCGGCCCCGAGGCCGTGGCCGGCATCGACACCTGGCGCGGCGGCGGCGCCGCCGGCTGGCTCTGCTCGGGGGTCGGCACCTCGCGCGCTTGCGGTGCTTCGAGGCTCGACTCCTTCGGCCCGGGCTCGGGCGGCTCGCCGGCCTTGCGCGGGCCCTGCGCCTGAGCGGCGGGTGCTTCGCCGCCGGTGGGGGCGGTAGCCGGCGCCGGCTCCGGCGCGGGCTTGGCCGTCTTGCCAGCCGGCTCGTCTGAGGGCGGCGCGGGCGGAGGCGGCGGCGGGACCGGCGCCGAGATCGCCGAGTACCCGGCCCGCAGTTTCTCGTCGGTATATTTGACGTTGGTCCGGTCGGCGATCAGGCTCTGGGTCAGCTTTTCCCGCTCGGCCGTGGTCAGGGCGCGGGTCGGCGGCGGCGGCACGGTGGCAAGGTTCGGGTAGGCCGAGGCCTCGCCGGCGGCCAGGTTCTCGGTGTTGGGCGTGGTGTCCGGATCGGGGTCGTTCTTGCTGGCGCCGGTCAGGTCGCGCCAAGTCTCGACTGGGCTGCAAGCGGCCAGTGCCATGAGCGCCGCCAGCATCGCCGCCCTTGTCGCCGCCCGCCATACGCACCTGCCGGCCTGAGGACGGGGAGAGTGGTTGTTGCCTCTTGCCATGACTGCGTTCCCGATAGACCGGCGGCGGTGCGGAGGCAGATCCCGCGGCCGCTGCACAATCGAGCGGTGCTGGTGTATTAGATCGGCACCGGCGCGTCACCACATTTCGCGGCGGCGGGAGCCGGCCGCGCGTCGTCGGCCGGTCTGGTCGAGGAAGCACGATGAACGGTGGGAAGCGTGGTGCGCGAGGCGCATCGTCGGGGAAAGGGAAGGGACGCGAGGTGCCCGGCACGGCGCCTGAGTCCCCGCCGGACACCGGCGAGCTGGCGCGGCAAATGGCCAAGATCGCCGAGAAGAGCCGACGGCTGGTCGCCGATTTCCTCGAACGCCAGGCCCCGCCGGAAGGGGTCGGGATGGCGAGCCCACTCGCCATAGGCGCTGCCTTCTTCGAGATGACGGCGCGGATGATGTCGGACCCCGCGCGCCTGGTGCAGTCGCAGCTGTCGCTGTGGCACGACTACATGACCCTGTGGCAGCGCACGACGCAGCGTTTTTTGGGCGGCGAGGCCGAGCCGGTGATCGAGACCCCCGCCGGCGACCGGCGCTTTCGCGACGCGGCGTGGAGCGACAACACGCTCTTCGACTACATCAAGCAGAGCTATCTCCTGACCGCGCGCTGGCTCCAGGGGGCGGTCCGCGACGTCGAAGGCATCGACGAGCGCACCGCCCGCAAGGTCGATTTCTACACGCGTCAATTTGTCGACGCGATCGCGCCGTCGAACTTTGTCATGACCAACCCCGAAGTGTTGCGGGCGACAATCGAGAGCCGCGGCGAGAACCTGGTCAACGGGCTGAAGAATCTGCTCGACGACCTCGAGCGCGGCAAGGGCCGGCTGGCGATCAAGATGACCGACATGGAGGCGTTCCATATCGGCGAGAACATCGCGGTGACGCCGGGAAAGGTCGTCTGGCAGAACGACCTGATGCAATTGATCCAGTACCAGCCGACGACCGAGACGGTCAAGCGCCGGCCGCTGTTGATCATCCCGCCCTGGATCAACAAGTTCTACATCCTCGACCTGCGGCCAAATAATTCCTTCATCCGCTGGGCGGTGTCGCAGGGCCATAACGTCTTTGTCATCTCATGGGTAAACCCGGACGAGCGGCTGGCCGGGAAGACTTTTACCGACTACATGCGCGAAGGCCCGCTCGCCGCACTCGAAGCGATTGAACAGGCGACCGGCGAGCGCGAGGCGAATGTGATCGGGTATTGCCTCGGCGGCACGCTGCTCGCCTCTATGCTCGCCTACATGTTGGCCAAGCGTGACAACCGCATCAAGAGCGCCACGTTCCTGGTGACGATGGTCGATTTCGCCGAGGCCGGCGAGCTTTCCGTCTTCATCGACGAGGAGCAGCTCGCCGCTCTCGAGGAGCGGATGAACGAGAAGGGCTATCTCGAAGGCCGCGACATGGCGACGACCTTCAACATGCTGCGCGCCAACGATTTGATCTGGTCGTTCGTCGTCAACAACTATCTTCTCGGCAAATCGCCGTTTCCGTTCGACCTCCTCTATTGGAACGCCGATTCTACGCGGATGCCGGCGGCGATGCACAGCTTTTACTTGCGCCGGATGTACCAGGAGAATCTGCTGGTCAAGCCCGGCGGCATCACCCTCGACGGAGTACCGATCGAGCTCGGCAGGATTAGGACGCCGGCGTTCCTGTTGTCGACGCGCGAGGACCACATCGCCCCCTGGCGGTCGACCTATGCCGCGACCCAGCTCTACAAGGGGCCGGTCAAGTTCGTATTGTCGGCCTCGGGCCATATTGCCGGCGTGGTCAATGCGCCCGGCAGCAAATACGGCCATTGGGAGAACGACAAGAACCCGCCGACCCCCGAGGAATGGCTCGCCGGTGCCACCCAGCACCCCGATTCCTGGTGGCCCTCATGGGAGCGCTGGATCGCCCACTACGCCGGCGGCGAAGTTCCGGCCCGGCACCCCGGCGACGGCAGGCTCAAACCGCTCGAAGACGCCCCCGGCAGCTACGTCAAGGTGCGGGCGGACGACTGAAGCAGGTTTCTGGACGGCTGGCCTAGGTAGTGGGGAGCGATGTCGAACATCCGGGCATTGTGCGTCTATTGCGGCTCCTCGAATGCCGTCGCTGCACCCTATCGAGAAGCCGCCGGCGATCTCGGCGCGCGCCTCGCGGCGGCGGGCATCGAAATCGTGTTCGGCGGTGGCCGGGTCGGCCTGATGGGGCTCCTGGCCGACGCGGCGCTCGCTAGCGGTGGCAGGGTGACCGGCATCATCCCGCGGCATCTGCGCGACGCCGAACTCGCCCATCCCGGCCTCGGCGAGCTGGTTCTGGTCGAGAGCATGCACGAGCGCAAACGCCTGATGGCCGAGCGCGCCGACGCTTTTGCAGTGTTGCCGGGCGGCATCGGCACACTAGACGAGATGTTCGAGATGGTGAGCTGGAAGCAGCTCGGACTGCACGACAAGCCGATCCTGTTGGCCGATATCGACGGCTACTGGGCGCCGCTACGCGCCCTCCTCGACCACATCGTCGACAACGGCTTTGCGCCGTCGCGGACGCGGGGGCTGGTGCGCGTGGTGCCAACTGTCGCGGCCCTGATGACGGCGCTGGCGGAAGCACCGACGCCGGACCGCGAAATCGACTCCGAGCGCCTTTGACCGCGACGGCGTGCCAGGCTCGACACGCCGCACTGTTCTCGGCTGCGCCCGCCGGCATCTGATGAGCGGCTACCGGTTGCGCAGCCGGTCGTCGCGCCACAGGAAATCGGGGCCGAGTTGGTCGAGGCTCGGACAGCCGATCTGGCCCATCACCAGGTCGATCTCGTGGCGAAAGATCGAGATCGCTTTCTTGACCCCGGGCAGGCCGCCAGCGACGGCGCCATAGAGCGTCGGGCGGCCGAAGAACACGAACTGAGCGCCGAGGCAAAAGGCGATCAGTATGTCGGCGCCGCGGCGCACCCCGCTGTCGAGCATCACGGTCAGTTTGTCGCCGACCGCCGCCTTTATCGCCGGCAAAGCGTCGAGCGAAGCGGGCGCCTGGTCGAGCTGGCGGCCACCATGGTTTGAAACAATGATCCCGTCGACGCCAATCTCCGCGGCGCGAACCGCATCGGCCGGGTTCAAGATGCCCTTGACGACGAGGGCGCGCGGAAACAGGCGCCGGTAGCGTTCGAGGTCGCGCCAGGTTTGTGCCGGCGCCGGGGTCTGTCCGCGGCCGAACGCAATGACATCTGCCGTGGTCGCCCCACTGCCGGCGTGCGGCGCCCAATTCCCCAAGGTCGGCACGCCGCCGAGCCGCACGTATTCGATGACCCAGGCGGGATGGGTGATGGCTTCCAAGATTACAGCAGGCTTCAGCTTCAGTGTCTCTAGAACGCCGCCGCCGCGGACGCGGGCAAAGCCGTTACGATAGTTTCGCTCGCGCTTGGGATGGACCGGCACGTCGACGGTCAGCACCAGAGCGCCAAGCCCGGCGTCGCGCGCGCGCCCGATCAGCGCGTCCGAGACACTGGCGTCCTTCGCCGCATAGAGTTGAAACCAGACATTGTTCGGGGCGACCCGCGCCGCCTCTTCCATCGAGGCATTGCTGCCGCCCGACATGATATACGGGATGTTCGCCGCCGCCGCGGCTTCGGCCAACATCACCTCGCCCTCCCGCCGGTAGAGGCCGACGCCGCCCGTCGGTGAGATGCCATAGGGGCTCGAATAGGTGCGGCCAAACACCGTCGCAGACTGGTCGCGCTTGGAAACGTCGACCAGGTAGCGGGGCAGCAGCCGGTGCTTGTGAAACGCAGCTTCGTTGCGCCCAAGACCCCTTTCGTCCTCTACCCCGCCCTCGATGTAGTCGAAAATGATGCGCGGCAGCTTGCGCTTTGCGATCTGATGCAGGTCTTCGATGTTGATGGCGTCGTTCAGTCTCATGGTTCTCTGCTCCCACGGGGACATGGCGCCGGGCCGCCCGCAAGATGGCGTGATTCGACGCTCGGCGACAACGTTGAATTGCTGGCGCGGATCAGCCTCACGCCGTTTGTGTGCCCATCGCCCGGGGCACTCGCAAAGGTGACCGGAGTTGGCGCGGAACCATAGCCGCTGTTCGTTGCCAGGCCGCGATCGGCCTCTGGTTGACACAGTGCGCCGCTTCGCACCACGCTTCGGCACGCACTATCTTTGGCCAACCGCGCTATGGGTCCCAACGCGGAACTCTTCGGATAGAACCGGCTGCTCAGCTTTGGCACCGGAATCACAACCGGAACGATAGCGATGGCCTATCCGCGAGCGATCGACTATTCAGCGTGATCTCCACCGCCCTCCTCTTGGCGAAGCGCATCCGCGCCATCGCCTGAGCCTGAATTTTGCGCAAACGCTTATTCCTCCGGTACCCCAGCCTTGCGCAGACCGGCGAAATAGGTGGTTTCGACCATGACGCTGACCTTTGCCACCCCCCAGGATTCCACTGCCCGCAACAGCGCGATGCTGGAATAACGATCGTCGCCGACCCGTCTGCGGGCTTCGGCGAGCTCGGCGGCGGCACGTTCGGTATCGCCTTTGATAGCATAGGCGGAGGCTAGGAATGTGCGGAACTGCGGGTGAGCCGGAGTGGCGTTTCGCGCCTTTTCGCACCAGATGATCGCCTCGTCGGTGCGCGACTGCAGCAGATGCGCGCACCCAATCCGGCTATAGAAAAGGCCGATTTGGGGATCGCGGGGACTGAGCCGGATGGCTTGCTCCTGGGCCGGGATAAGCTCCTCTATCGACCCGGTCATGAACTTGCACCAGCCAAGATGGGAGTATGCGTGGGCCCAGTTGCGGTTAAGCGCGATCACTGTGTGGTATTCGGGAATGGCCTCGTCATATCGGTGCTGCGCGCGCAACACCTGGGCTTTGGCGAAACGCGCGGGCGAGCTGCGGGGCGCGGCGGCCAAGGCTCGCTCGGCCAAGTCTTCCGCGCGCACAATATCTGCCGCGACGCTGTCGGCCATAGAATCGAGGACACGGGCCGTGAGCGCGATCGCCAACCAGCTCTGCGCCGAGACTGACTGCCGATCGAGCGCCAGCGCCCGCTCGAACAGGTCAATCGCCTCCGCACGGTTCTCACGCGATGGCGGCTTCAACCGTGCGGCGCGTCCCCGCAAAATAAAATCGCGCGCGTCCGGGTGCTCAATTGGCCGCCGGGCGGCTTCCGCGTCGACCAGCTCGAGGTCGAGCGCAACCGCTATCCGGTTCGTAATCTCCTCTTGCAAGGCGAACAGATCGCCAGCGTCGCCCTCAAACCGCTCTGCCCATAAATGCGCGTCGGTTTCGGCATCGATCAGCTGGGCAGTGACGCGGACCCGGCTTCCCGACCGCTGGACCTCTCCTTCCAGCACATAGCGCACACCAAGCTCACGACCGATCTGCTTTGTGTCGATCGGCTTGTCCCTGTAGGTGAAAGCGGTGTTGCGCGAGATCACGAGCATGTCCGGGATCCGCGACAGATCAGTCGTCAAATCCCCGGTGACCCCGTCGGCGAAATATTGCTGTTCGGGGTCGTTGCTCAAATTGACAAAGGGCAGCACGACGATCGACAGGCGCGTCGCGTGTGCTGGCGCCACCGGGGTTGTGTCACGGTCGGGGGAGCGGACGGCCGATGCTTGCGCCGCGCGCCAGGCGCGCAGCAACGGCCCCGATCCGCCGCCGACCTCGCGCAGAGAGCTCAGACCGGCCTCGTATTGCTGCTTGACCTCGCCGCTGCGGCCGGCGCTCGCCAGAGTCTCGATCAATCGCGCCCACCCGATCTCGTCAAACGGGTCGACGCGCACCAGCTCGCGCGCATAGGGGAGCGCCTGCTGCGGTGTTGTCCCAAGCCGCTCGGTCAAGGTGCGGAGAATTTGTGTCTGCAGCGTGCGCGCGTCCTCGCGCAGACCCAACAGCCAGCCGTGGAATTCGCTGTTCCCCGGCAGGTCGAGATCGGCCAGCAGCGGCCCGCGGAACGACGCCGCCGCACGGGTCAGGTCGCCTGTCGCCGCGGCCTTGGCGCCGGCGCAGACTTGCGCGGAATAGAAGTCGATCTCGACCGCCTCGGTGCGCAGTTCGACGCTCTGACGGTCCGCTGCCAGGCGCGGAAATCCCGGCTCGTCGACCAGCGGCCGGATCTTGCTGAGGCTCCAGCGCAACGACCCGCGCGGATCGTCCGGTACATCCCAGAACATCTCGCACAGCTGCTCGCGTCGGTGCGGGCTTCGGGTCAACGCAAGATAGGCGAGGAGCGCGCGCGTCTTGCGCGACGGCGGCAAATTCGCCAGCGCGCCGTCGCGGATCACCTCAAATCCGCCGAGGACCTTGATTTCGAGCACCGCGAGGTCCCTTGCAGCGTTCTCCAGGCAACGTGCGGGGTCGGTTCGTTCCCGCCGATTATGCGGTAACCACGCTTTCTCGGCAACTTTCCACGCCTGCTTCCACGCCCGCGCAAACGGTCGGCACTCATTCTCCGGCCGGTGAGGGCCATGTGCCCCATCCGCAGAAGGAGCTTAATCATGGGCATTTCCTGCGCCATTCCGACCGAGCGGTTCGCCCGCTGCATAGCCGCCTCGAAACGCCTTCGTTGGGACCTCGAGACCGACGTCATTCGCGGCCGCCGGCTCGACCGCACCAACAAGTTCCTGCCCGACGGGCTCACACTAGCGGACCGCCTCGACTTCCTCTCGCCGGACGAAAAGATCTATTTCAGCCAGGTGCAGGGGCGGACCTACGCCAACATGTTCGGGCTGGTCGAGCGCTTCATCGGCGCCAAGGTATTGGAGCTCAGCCGCGACCACTGGCTCGGCGATCAGGTCGCGCTCGAGGCGCTGGTCCGGTTCGGCGACGAAGAGCTAAAGCATCAGGCACTGTTCCGCCGGGTCGAGGCGCTGACCGGCGAAGTGATGCCGCCGGGCTATAGTTTCACCTGGGATCCGAACGAGGTCGCCGCCACGGTGCTGAGCAAGAGCAGCTGGGCCGTGCTCGCATTGACCATGCATATCGAGCTGTTCACCCAATCCCATTACCGTGAAAGCATCCGCGAGGATGACGATCTGTCGGAACTCTACCAGGACGTCTTTATGTTCCACTGGAAGGAGGAATGCCAGCACGCGATCGTGGATGAGTTGGAGTGGCGGCGTCTCGATGCCGGCACCAGTGCCGAGGCGCGCGATATGGCAGTCGACGAGCTGATCGAGCTGGTCGGAGCGGTCGACGGGATCGTGCGGACGCAAGCCGCCGCCGACGGGGCCTACTTCGTGGCGACCTGCGGCCGCCCAGTTGGCGCGGAGGAAGCAAAGGCGATCCAGGCCGGATTCCTCGAAGCCTACCGCTGGCAATACATCCACTCCGGGGCCCGTCACCCCCACTTCGGCAAGGTGCTCACCAGCCTGATCTCCGAAGACCAGAGCATGCGCATTCAGGCGGCGCTCGCCACCCTGCAATAAGCCCGTCGCACACGATCACCACCACCACCACCCAAGCAAAGGAGACCGAACATGAACGCCCACGCAAAAACTGCCCAACCCACTGTCGTCAACGGCATCAACGTCGACGACCTGTTCGCCTTGATTGACGGCGTGAAGGGAGATGCCTCGAAAGCCCAGACCAACTGGCGCGTTACCACGACCTGGCAGGGCCAGACCCGGAGCCGCAGCGAGGTCACGGGGTTCGGGATCGGGGGCGAGAATGTGCCACGCCGGTTTACCCTCGATGTCGACGAGCCTTACGAGCTGGGAGGCTCGAACCAGTTCGCCAATCCTCAGGAGCACCTGATCGCCGCGCTGAACGCCTGCATGACGGTGGGGTACGCGGCGCAATGCGCAGTCCGCGGTATCACCCTCGAAAGTCTAGAGATCGAGACCGAAGGCGAAATCGACCTCCGCGGCTTCCTTGGGATCGATCCCAAGGTGGCAAAAGGCTACGAAAGCCTACGCTACACCGTCCACATCAAGGGTAACGGCACTCGGCAGCAGTTCGCGGAGATCCACGACGCGGTAATGGCGACCTCGCCCAACTTCTACAACGTTGCAAACGCCGTCGCCTTGAAACCAACGCTCGTGATCGACTGAGCCGTTCGAGCTAGCGGCGACAACACATATGCCAACCCTCAGGAATACCTGCTCGCGGCGCTCAACGCGGGCATGATCGTCGGCAGTAGACCAACTGTCATTGCGAGCCCTCGGGTCGGCGCGAGGCGCCGCCCGAGGACAGGCTCTGCGAAGCAACCTCGGGCTGCCAAGCGCTCGATCGGTAGAGATTGCTTCGTCGCGCAAGGCGCTCCTCGCAGTGACAAAATGGACCAGTGCTAAGTGCTCGTCCCGCGCGCGTTATCCGGCATTTGAGATGACCCGCGTCTGAAAGCGTGCCGCAGTCGGCGTCTCGAGCTGCCATCCGAGATTAGGGATTTAGAAGATGATCGAGGAAGTATGCGGGCATATTGATTACGACGAGTGCGGGACTGGCCCGACCATTGTGCTGGTGCCTGGATCGTGCAGCACCGGCGCCGCATGGCGACCCGTGATTGCCGCTTGGAAAGGCCGGTTTCGCTGCGTCACGACAAGCCTTCTCGGATACGGTGGAACCGTCGAGCGCCGCACCGCTCGCGATCCCGCCATTTCGCACGAGGCCGAGATACTGGAAATGGTCGTTCGCAAGGCCGGCGGCCGCGCGCATCTGGTCGGTCATTCCTTTGGCGGCCTGGTGGCGCTGGCCGTGGCCTTCCGCAAACGAGTGCCTCTGGCGAGCCTGGTGATTCTGGAAGCGCCGGCGCCGGAGGTGTTGCGAGAAAGTGGCGAGCACCGGCACTATCGCGCGTTTCGCCAGATGACGGAGGCCTATTTCGCCGCCTTTGATCGCGGAAATGCAGAGGCGATCGCAGCAATGATCGATTTTTACGGCGGCGCCGGCACTTACGCCTCGTGGCCCTCACGGGTGCGGGCCTACGCGGTAGCGACGACACCAGTCAACATCCTCGATTGGGCGAGTGCGTATGGTTTCGCGCCGCGGTCCGCGTCGCTGGCTGAGGTCCAGATACCGGCCCTCGTGATTTGGGGTGGGGCAAGTCACCCCGCGGTGCAGCGTGCCAATGCGCTCCTTGGCGAATGCCTGGGCAGGGCGGCGCTTGCCACGATCGACACGGCCGCACATTTCATGATTGCAACACACCCAGACGAGGTGGCTCGCTTAGTTGCTGAGCATGTGCGCCGCGCAGAAGCGGAGCTGAATAGCGTGCCGTTTCAATCCGCGAACGGCCGCTCTAGCGCAGAGCCGCGCTTATTGGTTACCGCCCGGCCATGACGGCTCATCGATTCCTCTGCCACTCGTCCTGCCACAGGAAATCGGGGCCGAGCTGATCAAGGCTCGGGCAGCCGATTTGAGCCATAACCAGGTCGATCTCGTTGACAAAGATGTCGATCGCCTTTTTGACCCCAGGCAAGCCGCCGGCAGCGGCGCCATAGAGCGTCGGCCGGCCGAAGAAGCAGAAATCGGCGCCGAGGCACAGCGCGATCAGGATGTCGGCGCCGCGGCGCACCCCGCTGTCGAGCAGCAGGGTCAGCTTGTCGCCGACCGCGGCCCGGATCGCCGGCAATACGTCGAGCGAGCCCGGTGCCTGGTCGAGCTGGCGCCCGCCATGGTTCGATACCAGGATGCCGTCGCAGCCGGCATCGACCGCGC
This sequence comes from uncultured Alphaproteobacteria bacterium, assembly GCA_963781215.1. Classification (GTDB taxonomy): domain Bacteria; phylum Pseudomonadota; class Alphaproteobacteria; order ATCC43930; family CGMCC-115725; genus AP-15. The sequence continues at coordinate 125,433 of CAWAFE010000041.1, read as the reverse complement.
GCAACGCATCGGCCGGGCTCATGATGCCTTTGACAACGAGCGCCCGCGGAAACAGCTTGCGGTAGGCTTCGAGGTCGCGCCAGGTCTGGGCGTTGAACGGCCGCACCGACGAGGTGAATTTGTAGACCTCTTCCGCATCCGCGCCAGACGGCGCGTAAGGCTGCCAGTTGCCGAGCATCGGCGTGCCGCCGCCACGCCGGAAATACTCAACGATCCAACCGGGATGGGTCAGCGCCTCGGCCAGGATCGACGGCTTCAGGCTCAACGCCTGCGTCAGCCCGCCGCGGATGTTGGCAAATCCGTTCCGGATGTTGCGCTCGCGTTTCGAGCCCACCGGCGTGTCGACGGTCAGCACCAAGGCACCCAGCCCGTTGTCGTTGGCGCGCCTGATCATGTCGGCGTTGATCGCAGGATCGCGCGCGGCATAAAGCTGATACCAGTGGTTCTTGGGCGCGACCTTGGCGGCAGCTTCGATCGTGTCGTTGCTGGCGCCGGACATGATGTAGGGAATGTTGGCGTCGCGCGCCGCCTCGGCCAGCATCAGATCGGCGTGGTAACGGAACAGTCCCGCCCCGCCGGTCGGCGAGATCCCGAACGGGCTCGCAAAGGTCTGGCCGAAGATCGCCTTGGTCTGGTCGCGCTTCGATACGTCCACCAGATAGCGCGGCAGAAGCTGGTGCTTGTGGAACGCGGAGGTGTTGGTTTCGAGCCCGCGCTCGTCCTCCAGGCCGCCTTCAATAAAGTCGAAGGCGATCTTCGGCAGGCGCCTTTTCGCCATGCGATGGAGGTCTTCGATGTTGACGGCCTTATCGACGTTCATATTCTGGCGACCCCCTCAATGCGCGTCGGTCACGGCGTCATTGCCGTCGCCATCCGGGTAGACGATCGTGCGCAGCATGATGCGGCGCTCCTCGGGGTGGTAGTCGCCGGCGCCGCGGTGCATCGTCGCCCGCTCGTCCCAGATCAAGAGATCGCCGACCCGCCAGGAATGGTAATAGGTGAAGCGGTCCTGGGTCGCGTGCGCGGCGAGCTCCTCGATCAGCCGCCAAGCCTCGTCGCGCTCCATCCCATCAAAGCCGTGCGTGTGCATCGGGTTGACAAAGAGGATCGGGCGGCCGGTGACCGGATGATTAATCACCGCCGGGCGGCGCTGCTCGGCATATTTCTTGTCGGTGCGCCGCATCTCCTCCTCGGGATCGTAAAGCCGGGCGCCGGCGGGGCCGTCGGTGCGGCCGTGCAGCCCGACGAGGCCGGCGAGCCGCTCCTTCATCGCCTCCGGCAGCGCGTCCCAGGCGGCGCGCATGTCGGCGAACATGGTGCCGCCCTTCGCCGACGGGATTTCGATGGCGTGCAGCATCGCGAGTAACGGCAGCTCCTCCTCATAGGTCGAGTCCGTATGCCAGTCGGTGGCGCGCTTGACGCCGTACCAGTCGATGTTGCCGGCCTCGTCGACATTGCGCAGCCACGACACTTCGGGATGATCGGGGTGGCGGTACCCTACTAGCGAGTGCTTGCGCGGCGTGCCGAAGCGGCGGCCGAACGCGGCGATATCGCCGGCGCTCAAATGCTGGTCGCGAAACACCAGCACCGGGTGCTCGGCAAAGGCCTCCTCGATCCAAGAGAAGGTCCCGTCGTCGAGCCGTGACAGGTCGACGCCCAGCGCCTCGGTCCCGAGCGCTTCGCCGAGCGGGCGCAACTCTGGTATATTCGTCATCGGCAACCCTCCCTCCATACAGACGATCAGTCTATGCGCCCGAGGTTCATAGGCCAAACCTGAATATGAGAGACCTGATGAGCGCGGATGAGGACCGCTACAAGGCTGCCGGGGTCGACACCGCAATCGTCGAGACCGGGCTGCGCAGCATCATCCACAGCATCAAAGGGACGTGGCCCACACCCGCCAGCGTGGGCGCGGTTCAGCTCGACATCGGCTACTTCGCCAATGTGATCGACATCGGCGGAATCGGCCTCGCGATCTGCACCGACGGGGTCGGGTCGAAGTCGGTCGTGGCGCAGATGATGAACAAATACGACACGATCGGCGTCGATTGCGTGGCGATGAACGTCAACGATTTGATCTGCGTCGGCGCCCGGCCGATTTCGATGGTCGATTACATCGCGGTCGAGGCGGCTGATGCGGACATGCTGGGTGCGATCGGTGCCGGGCTTGCCGAAGGCGCTCGGCAGGCCAGGATCTCGATTTCGGGCGGCGAGATCTCGGTGCTGAAGGATGTCATGCGCGGGTTCGATCTGGTCGGCATGGCGGTCGGGTTGGTGCCGCTCGACCGGATCTTCAGCGGCCACGACCTCGTCCCCGGCGACCTCGTCATCGGCATCGACAGCGACGGTATCCACAGCAACGGCCTGACCCTGGCGCGGCATGCGCTGTTCGACGCGGGTGGGCTGACGGTGCGCCACGTTTTCCCCGAGCTCGGGATCCCCTTGGGCGAGGAGCTGCTGCGGCCGACCCCGATCTATGTCAGGGAGGCGCTTGACATCATCGAGCAGGTTCCCGGAGTGAAGGCGCTCGTCAACATCACCGGCGACGGCCTCTTGAACTTGCCCCGCGTGGCGGCGAAGGTCGGGTTCGAGATCGACAACCTGCCGCCGCCGTCGCCGATTTTCGGCCTGATCCAGCGGCACGGGCAGGTCGGCGATGCCGAGATGTTCCAGGTTTACAATATGGGGGTCGGGTTCTGCGTCCTCGCCGCCGAGCGCGACGCCGCCGCCGTGCTGTCGATCCTCGATCGCCATGGAAGGCGCGCGCAGATCATCGGCCGGGTCATCGCCGACGACCGCCAAGGTGTCTACCTGCTGCGTCAAAAGCTCGCCGGTCACGGCAAAAAGTTTCGTGAGGCCCGATGACCTATCCCGAATTCTGGCGGCGCTATCTCGGGGCGCACGCCGACCGGCGTACCCGCGCGCTGCATTATGTCGGCACCTCGTTGGCGGTAGCGTCGCTGGCTCTGGCGGCCGGGCAGTGGGATTGGCGGTGGCTCGTCGCCGCTCCGCTCGTCGGTTATGTCTTCGCGTGGGCCGGCCATCTCGTGTTCGAGAAGAACCGGCCCGAGACCTTCGGCCATCCGTTCTGGTCGCTCGTCAGCGATTTTCGTATGTTGGGCCTGTTCTTGTCGGGCCGGCTCGGCCGGGAATTGCGCGGGGAAGAGCGATGACGATGGTGCCGCTGATCGATTATGGCGAGGCAAACGCAGAGGTTCGCGCCGTCTATGACGACATCATGCGGACCCGCGGCACCGACTGGATCAACAATTTCTGGAAGGCGCTGGCGAACGACCCGCCGACCCTGCGCCGCACCTGGGAAAGCATCAAGGCGGTGATGGCGCCCGGGGCGCTCGACCCGCTGACCAAGGAGCTCCTCTACCTCGCTGTCAGCGTCACCAACGGCTGCGCCTATTGCACGGCCTCGCACGGCGCCGCCGCGAGGAAGGCGGGCATGACCCGCGAGATGCTCGGCGAGCTGTTGGCGGTGGTCGGGATGGCCAACGAAACCAACGCCCTTGCCAACGGCTATCGCGTGCCGGTAGACGAACGGTTCGAAAAGCTGTTTTGATATCCGCTTATTCGGCCGACGCGCCGATCCGGACCCTTCGGATCGCACGCCGACTTGTCGCAAGACCGACCGGCACCGGCCGGACGGCAAAACTGGAGGTTCCTGTGGCACAACAACTCTACGACCGCACCGCCGAGGATCTCGGCAACCTCGTCGGCCTCGAGCACGTCAATCTCAGGGTCGACAATCAGGGGCTGGCCTCCGAATTCTATCTGTCGGCGCTCGGCCTGACCCGCGACCCCTACATGTTCCCCGGTACCAACAACATGTGGGTCAATGTCGGCAACAGCCAGTTTCATCTGCCGACCGGGGAGCCGAATGTGCTGCGCGGCCATGTCGGGCTCGTCGTCCCGTCGCTCGAAGAGCTGTGCGAGCGCCTCGGCGAAGCCAAAAAGAAGCTCGCCGACACCAAGTTCGACTGCAAGCAGCACAACGCCTATGTCGAGGCGACCTGCCCGTGGGGCAACAAGTTCCGCCTTTATGAGCCGGATGTGGAAAAGTTCGGCTGGATCAATCTCGGCATGCCCTATGTCGAGTTCACCGTGCCGGAAGGGACTGCGGACGGCATCGCGCGGTTCTACCGCGAGATCTTCTATGCGCCGGCTAAGGTCAAGGAAAACGGCGAGGGCCGCGCTGCCCATGTCTGTGTCGGCCATCGTCAGGAGCTGATCTTCCGCGAGACCGACAAGAAATTGCCGGATTTCGACGGTCATCACCTACAGGTCTACGCCCAGGAATTCTCGGGTCCGCATGACGAGCTCGAAAAACGCGGGCTGATCACCGAGGAGAGCGACCAATACCAGTATCGCTGGCAGGACATCGCCTGCCTCGACACGGGCAAATGCCTGTTCACGATCGAGCACGAAATTCGCAGCGTGACCCACCCGCTTCACAACCGCCACATGGTCAACCGCAACCCGTCGCAGAATAATCGCCACTACCAGATGGGTGCCGACGAGTGGGATTGGACGTTGCCGCGCTCGACCCAGAAGATCCAGCCGACACCGGCGCCGGAGCCCGCTACCCCAATGGCCAAGCGCCGCGCGGCGCGTATGGCAGCGATGTAGTCGGCATCCGCCGCCCCACTCGTGCCTTCTCCCTCTCCCCGCATATGCGGGGAGAGGGCTGGGGTGAGGGGTTGATTTGACGCGGCCATGCCCGGCCTGCTTGACGACCACATCGCGCTGATCACCGGCGCCGGATCGGGGATCGGCGAGGCCATCGCCCATGCCATGGCTGCGGCAGGGGCGCGGATCGTTGCCGCCGATATCGATGGCGGCGCTGCCGAACGCACCGCGCAGGCGATCGGCGATGTCGCCCTCGGCTTCGTCTGCGACGTTGCCGACCGGGGCCAATGCGACGTCCTCTCCGCCGAAGTGCGCCAGCGAGTCGGCGCGATCTCTATCCTGGTCAACAACGCCGGCATCATCCGGCGCGGCGCGGTCACCGAGCCGAACGCGCGCCAGGATTGGGACGCCACGATGGCCGTCAATCTCGACGGCCCCTACAATATGGTGACGGCCTTTCTCGACCAGCTCAAAGAGACCAAGGGCGCGGTCGTCAACATTGGCTCTATCCAGTCCTTCGTCACACTGCCGAACTCGGCCGCCTACACGACCTCGAAGGGCGGCGTGCGGTTGTTGACCAAGGCGCTGGCGATCGAATTGTCACCACTCGGCATCCGCGTCAACGCGATCGGCCCGGGCTTCACCCAGACCCCGCTCAACGCCCATGCACGGGAAAATCCTAACCTATATGGCCAATTTCGAAGGTCGCATTCCCTTGGGCCGGATCGGCACGCCCGAGGACATCGCCGGACCTGCCGTCTTCCTGGCCTCCGACATGGCCCGCTACATCCCCGGAGTCACCCTGCCAGTCGACGGCGGCTATCTCGCGCGGTAAGCCGTCTCCTCACCCCGCAGGTCGTCGGGTTTCGTATTGCTTCACCCGCCCTACGATTTTGCCTCGGAGAAAGCCAATGCTGAGCGGCACCTATCGCTTCCCGCACATGGAAAGCGTTGTCTTCGGCACCCCCTATGCCGAAGCGCTGGCGCATGAGGTCGACCGCCTCGATGCCCGTGCGGTCTTTGTGATGGCGAGCGGCACGCTCTCGCGCGAGACCGATCTCGTCGAGCGGCTGCGGCAGATGCTGGGCAACCGCTTTGCCGGGGTCTGCGCCAAGGTTGGCGCGCACACGCCGCGTACCGATGTCGTCGCCGCGGCGAATGCGGCGCGCGAGGCCGGCGCCGATCTGATCGTCACCTTGGGCGGCGGCTCGGTCACCGACGCCGCCAAGATGGTCGGCCTCTGTCTCGGCAACGGCGTCACCGAGCCGGAGCAGCTCGACTCCTTCCGCGCCCGGATCGCCGCCGACGGCACGACGCAGCGCCCGACGGTCGAGGCGCCCGGCGTGCGCATGATCGCGATCCCGACGACTTTGTCGGCGGGCGAGTTTTCCGCCGGCGCCGGCTGCACCGACACGGCGCGCCACCTCAAGGAGAGCTTCAGCCATCCGCTGATGATCCCGCGCACCGTCGTCCTCGATCCGGCGGCATCGGTGCCGACGCCCGAGTGGCTGTTCTTGTCGACCGGCATCCGCGCAGTCGATCATGCCGTCGAGGACATTTGCTCAGTCGACGGCCAGCCGATCTCCGAGGGTGCGGCCTTCCACGCGCTGCGCCTCCTCGGTAAGGGGCTGCCGGCGGTCAAAGCCGACCCCACCGATCTCGACGCGCGGCTCGACTGCCAAATCGGGGCCTGGATGTCGATGGTCGGCTCGCAGACCGGGGTCAGCAAGGGCGCGAGCCACGGCATCGGCCATGTGCTGGGCGGCACCGCACACGTGCCGCACGGCTACACCTCCTGCGTGATGCTGCCGCACGTGCTGCGCTTCAACCATGCGGTCAACGCCGACAAGCAGGCGCGGGTCGGCGAGGCGCTCGGGCGGCCGGGCGAGCCGGCGGCCGACGCCGTCGCCGAGCTGATCGCTGGCCTCGGCCTGCCGACCCGGCTGCGCGATGTCGGGGTCAGCGAGGACCAGCTCGAGCTGATCGCGGAGAACTCGATGCACGACCGCTGGATCCATACGAACCCACGCAAGATCAACGGCCCGGCCGTCGTCCGCACCTTGCTCGACGCCGCCTGGTAGCGGCGCCCGCCAACTCGATCGCCAGGGCCAGCCGCGAAGTCAGGTTCGGCTGAGTTGCGCTCCCGCGCCGAGCTGCCGCGGTAGCGCCAAGATGTTGCGGGCCTCGGAGCCGCGACAAGCGCCGGAGGCCGCCAGATAATCGGCATGCTCGCAGGCGAGCGCCCCGTAGTGATGCAGCACGGCGACGATGTCGTAGCTCAAATCATCGAGCGCCGCGCCGATCGCGGCCCGATCTCTCATGGCTTCGTGACCGGATTCGAACACGATTGCCGGCCGAAACCGGTGCAGGGTTTCAAGGGCGCCGGCAAAGACCTGGCGCTCGTGCCCCTCAACGTCGATCTTGAGAAAATCCAATCGGTCAACGGCGTGCTCGGCGACGATCGAATCGAGCCGTCGCAGCGAAACGGCGATCCCAACGCGCGACGAGGATATCCGCGAGAGCCCGGTATCCCTTGGATCGACGTCGAGGTAACCCTCGCTATCATGCGCTGATAGCGCCACGGACAGCACCACCGCCTGGGTCAAGTTGTTGATCCGCAGGGTCGCGCGCAACGCCTCGGCAACGGTCGGATTGGGCTCGCAACACAGCACAATTCCGTCAGTGCCGACGGCCTTGGCCAGCGGCACCGACCATTCGCCGAGGTTGGCGCCGACGTCGATCGCAACGCCATTCTTGGGCGCGAAGGCGATTGCTGCGGCTGGCGCGGCAAACCCGTAGAAGAGAAGGTGCCCACCCTGCGCGTCCAGCGGCGCCGGGACAAAAGCGAGGTCACCCTCGTCGGTGAGCGCATACCCGCCGGGCCAGTCACGGGAAAATGCAGCGAGCAAGGCAGCTTTCCGCCTGCGCCTGAAGAGCCGCGTGATGCCGCGCCGACGGGCCGCCCTCCGAAACCGGTAGAGCTTTTTGAGAAGGTTGGGCAGATCGGTAGGGCCCGTCCCGAATGGCTCGCTCATCGAGCGATAAAATGCCATTCGCTTTCCGGCGCCGCTATAGTCGATAGGGTAGGGAGAGGCGGGTTGTGAGCAGGAGGGTTTCGCAAATTCTGTCTGGCGTCGTGGTGCTGGGCACGGCGTACGCGCGACCGTGGCGGCGTGCCCATCTTCGTCTGTTGGCATCCGAGCGGCTCCACCAGCGACATCGGGTCGAAACCCGGCACGGTCCCTTGACCTTTGTGTCCACGCAAGCGCGCGCGCTCGAAGCGCCCCGGAATTTTCACGTCGCCGAGCCCGAGACGCTCGAATGGATCGACGGCTTTACTCCGGGCTCGGTGTTTTGGGACATCGGTGCGAATGTTGGCGTCTACAGCCTTTACGCTGGCAAGCGGGGCGATGTGGAGGTGTTGGCGTTCGAGCCCTCGCCCAACAGTTATGCCGCGTTATGCGCGAACATCGCGGAAAACCGTCTCGATCGCGTCCATGCCTTCTGTATCGCGCTGGGCGAGCGCTCGGGGCTCGGGACCCTCAATATGTCGCGCACCTATCCCGGCAGCGTCTACAATGCGTTCGAGCAGGAGGTCGATATGACCGGCAGAGCGCTATCGATCGAGCGCAAGCAAGGCGCGGTCGGGATTTCCGCCGACGATCTGATCGAGTTCTTCGGTGCCGCGCCGCCGAACCATATCAAGCTCGACGTCGACAGCACCGAAGTAGCGATCCTGCGCGGGGCGGCGCGGCTGTTGCGGTCGGCGTCCCTGCATTCGCTGGCTGTCGAGCACGCGGTCGAGGACACGCCGCAGAATCACGCCATAACGTCGCTGCTTTCGACCGCCGCTTTCCGTGCTTGTGGCCGCGGTCGCGGCGGCGGTGACTTGACGGTCAATGTGATGTATCGCCGCTGAACGCTGCGGGCGACTGCAGCGTTGCTCCAAGGCCGACTGCAGCCGGATGAGGCATTATTTCTTTAGGATATCCATGGCTTTGTGCCGGAACGACGAGTAATCTGTTCTGAGATCGGTAAATACTTCCTCAAACGTAAATCCTCCTACCCAGAACGATTCGAGGCCACTCTCTTCTTCCGAAAGCTTGCGACCAATGTCGCCGCGGGTTATATAATACCGACGGGCCTCCAATAACGCTGCTGTTTTGGCAGTAAAGCGTAAATGGGTTCCTTCCTGTTCCACGAACCACCGATGGTGATAGAACCCGATTTCGGGAACGTTGCCGGCGAGAAGTTTAATCCGGGACCATCTCTCTTTAGAATAGATTTCGCGAACTCGAGATGGCGTCTCTATATATCCGGCGTTCCCAACTCTGCACAACTCGCGGCAAACAGCGATCGGATCACGCACATCTTCGAGCAGGTTCGAGCAGATAACAAAATCGAACGACTTGTCGAGAAATGGCCAGGGGGCACTGCAAACGTCATGCACAACCCAAGTATCCGCGGAAAAGCGCTCGTCGTCCCCCGGATCAAGGGCATCGTGGACACGACGCGACTCGTACGGACACAGGTCGATGACATGAGTGGCAAGATTGAAGGGTTGATACCAGCCCCCGACGTCGAGAACGCGGGCGGACACGCTGGCGCGCTCTCGTAGCTTCGGCAAGTTCGAGCGCAAAATCATCCTACGGTTCTCATCTTGCCCTTCGTATGCGCGTTCTCCAGGACATGCCGGCTCGGTGGTCTCGCATATCTGCGTCGGCCCGCCCGGCCATAGCTCCCTCCCGAAGCTCTATCGCCGATCAGCAAACCGCGAATGCGCGTCCTCGGCAAGAGCGCTTCTTTGCGGCGCTGTTCCTGACCGTCCAAGCATGAGCGGGGCGGGTAGACCGCTTCATGACCGAGGTGGTGGAGATTCCCGAGATGCGGTCCGCGTTCCTGATTACCGGGCGTTATGATTTCGTGCATGTTGTCGCCCGCGATATGCGACATGTGTTGGGATTGGGCTGCGTCATGGCTGAAGTCGGGCGAGTCGCCGCGATCTATCGCTATCCGGTCAAATCGATGCGTGGTGAGGCGATGGCGAGCGCGGCGCTCGGCTGGAACGGCCTCGACGGCGACCGCCGGTTCGCCTTCTATAAGCAGGCTGACGGGTCGCGGTTCCCTTGGCTTACCGGACGCGATGTTGCCGAGCTGGTGCTCCATCGGGCCCGCTACGCGGAGCCAGCGAGCCCCGGCACTTCGCCGGTACAAGTGACAACACCGGACGGCGCCGAGCTCGGCCTGCGCGAGGAGACGCTCGCCACCCGCCTCGGCGCCGCTGCCGGCTGCGCCGTCGCGCTCTTGCAGCTCGGCCGCGGCACCTTCGACAGCATGCCGATCTCCGTCCTCACCCGCGCGACCCTAGTGGCGCTCGGGGATGGCTTCGGCCAGCCGCTCGCCGAGGCGCGCTTCCGCATCAACATCATCATCGACAGTGAGCAGCGCGAGGGCGACTGGCTCGGCCGCACCCTCGTATTTGGAGAGGGCGAGGGACCGAGAGTTCAGGTCAACCGCCGCATTCCGCGCTGCCGGATGATCACGATCGATCCCGACACCGCCGAAACGGATCCCGCCGTCCTGCGGATGGTGGCCGAGCACTTCGACAACGAGATCGGCGTCTATTGCGCTGTGGAAGCGATCGGACCCTTGCGCGAGGGCGACCGCGTGCGGCTGCTGCCCTGATCAGCTGCCCGAAAGCTCTCGCCGGACGATCGCCGCACCCTCGGCTAGCGCCTTCAACTTAGCGAAGGCGGTGTCGCGGGGGATATATTTCATGCCGCAATCGGGGGCCGGGATCAGCCGTTCCGGGGCCACGTGCCGCAGTGCCGCGCGGATGCGAGCGGCCACGGTCTGCGGCGTCTCCGGCTGCGGGTCGCCCATGCTGATGACGCCGAAGATGACCTCCTTGTCGCCGAGATGGTCGAGATCGCCGAGGTCGAGATTGGGTTGTGCGGCCTCGATCGAGATCTGCTCCGCCACTGTCCCGGTCAATTCGGACAGGAACGAATAATTATTCGGCTTGTCGCGGGCGACATAGGCATAGCCGAAGCAGAGGTGCAGCGCGGTCGGGCCGGAAATTCCGTCCAATGCCCGGTTGATCGCCGGCAATGCCAGCCGCCGCGCCTCCTCGGGGCGCGCCTGCATCCAGGGCTCGTCGAGCTGGATCACGTCGGCGCCGGCGGCCTTTAGGTCGCGCAGCTCGGCATTGACCGCGGCGGCGTAGTCCATCACCAGCTCTTCCTCGTCCTGGTAATATTCGTTCTTGGCCTGTCGTGACATCGTGAACGGGCCGGGCAGCGTGATCTTGATTGTGTGGTCGGTGTTGGCGCGCAGGAACTCGACATCGCGTACCTCGACCGGGCGCAACCGGCGGATCGGGCCGACGATGCGCGGCACGACGACGGTGCCGCTGGAGCGCCCGCGCACCGTCGCCGGGTTGTCGAGATCGACGCCGGAGAGTGCCGTCGCAAAGCGGTTCGAGTAGCTTTCGCGGCGAATCTCGCCATCGGTGATGATGTCGATGCCGGCTCGCTCCATGTCGCGGATCGCGAGCCGGGTCGCGTCGTCCTGCGCCGCCTCGAGCCACGGCGCCGACACCCTCCACAATTCCTGCGCCCGCACCCGCACCGGCGGCAGGTGGACCAGCCGGTCGCGGTCGATCAGCCAGTCCGGCTGCGGGTAGCTGCCGACGACACTGGTCGGAAGAAGGGTTTCGGTCATCTGCGCTGCCTCCTATGGATGCGGTCAAAGCTCTTACCACGAAGGCGCGGAGGACGCGGAGGCCGTTACGCGGGCATTCTTGACCCCTTCTCCGTGGCCTCAGTGCCTCTGTGGTGGAAGCATGGGCGTGGAAGCCGCATAGTGGCGGTTCAGGAAAGAAGAGGACGCCAAAAGCGGTGATTGCGTTCCGGGCGACGCGCAAGACGCTGACGGTCGCCGTCATCGGCACGACCCAGAACTCTCGCCTGGGGGTCGAGCTACTACCTGCCGGCGATCCTGGCGGACCCGATCGCGGCCGGGATCGGCGTCGAGAGATCCCTATTCTTCGGCTTATTCTCGGCGGCGCTGCTGCTGTCGGCGGTGCTCGGCCCGGTGATCGGCCGGGCGATCGACCGCGGCGGCGGACGCGAGGTGCTGGCGTTGTCGAATTTCGTGCTGGCGGCGGGGCTCGCCTGGCTCGGGCTGGCCGGCGGCCCGGTTTCGCTTGCCGGCGCCTGGGCCGTGCTCGGGATCGGCATGGCGCTCGGGCTCTACGACCCGGCCTTCGCCACCTTGACCGCGATCTACGGCCGCGAGGCGAGGAGCGCCATCACCGGCATCACCCTGATCGCCGGCTTCGCCAGTACCGTCGGCTGGCCGTTCTCGGCCTTTCTCAACGACAGCTTCGGCTGGCGCGGCGCCTGTTTCGGCTGGGCGGGGCTGAACCTCCTACTGTGTATGCCGGCCAACCTGCTGCTGATCCCCAGGCCGGCGGCGGCGCCGCTGCCCGCGGCGACGCAAGCGCCGGCATCAGCGCCGGCGAACGGGATGCTGATCCTGGCCTTCGTGTTCGGCGCGGTCGGCTTTGTCACCGGCGCGATGGCGGCGCATCTGCCGCATCTGCTGCAGATCGCCGGCGCCTCGGCGACGGCGGCGATCGCGGCGGCGGCGCTGATGGGGCCGGCGCAGGTCGCGGCGCGCTTGTTCGAGTTCGGCGTGCTGAAGCGCCTGCACCCGCTGGTCTCGACCCGGCTCGCCCTGCTGTTGCACCCGATCGGAGCGGCGCTGCTCGGCGTGATCGGAGCCCCGGCGGCGGCGGCCTTCGCGCTCTTCCACGGCGGCGGCAACGGGCTGTTGACGATCTCGCGCGGGACCCTGCCGTTGGCGCTCTACGGTCCGGTCGGCTACGGGCTGCGGACCGGCATCATCGCCGCACCGGCGCGGGTGACGACGGCGGTTGCACCCTTCCTATTCGGGCTGATGATGAACGCGATGGGGCTCGGCGCGCTGGCGGTTTCGGCAGGGATCAGCCTCATGGCATTAACGGCGCTCGCCCTGCTGCGGGTGCAGCCGGCCGCGTCCCCGGCGCCGCAAGGAAGGGCGGGAGCCTAGCGCTGCTGGCTGTCCCGCGCTAAGTTCTGAGGCATGCAGCAGATCCGGATCCGCGGCGCGCGCGAGCACAATCTGAAGAACATCGATGTCGATTTGCCGCGCGACAGCCTGGTGGTGATGACTGGGCTGTCGGGCTCGGGCAAATCCTCGCTCGCCTTCGACACGATTTATGCCGAGGGCCAGCGCCGCTATGTCGAGAGCCTGTCGGCTTACGCGAGGCAATTCCTCGAATTGATGCAGAAGCCCGAGGTCGAATCGATCGAAGGCCTGTCGCCGGCGATCTCGATCGAGCAGAAGACGACCTCGCGCAACCCGCGTTCGACGGTCGCCACGGTGACCGAGATCTACGACTACATGCGCCTCCTGTGGGCGCGGGTTGGCATCCCCTATTCGCCGGCGACCGGATTGCCGATCGTCAGCCAGACCGTGTCGCAGATGGTCGACCGGGTGCTGGCGATGGCGGCGGGGACGCGACTCTATCTGCTGGCGCCGATCGCGCGCGGGCGCAAAGGCGAGTACCGCAAGGAATTGATCGAGCTTAAAAAACGCGGGTTTCAGCGGGTCAAGATCGATGGCAAGATGCTGGAGCTCGACGAGGCCCGGCCGCTCAACAAGAATCTGAAGCACGACATCGCGGTCGTCGTCGACCGAATCATCGTCGCCCCCGACCTCGGCAACCGGCTCGCCGATTCGTTCGAGACCGCCCTCGAGCTGGCCGATGGCCTCGCCATCGCCGAGAACGCCGATTCGGGCGAGGAGACGATTTTCTCGGCGAAGTTTGCCTGCCCGGTCTCCGGATTTACGATCCCGGAGATCGAGCCCCGGCTGTTCTCGTTCAACAACCCGTTCGGCGCCTGCCCCGCCTGCGACGGGCTCGGCACCAAGCTCTATTTCGACCCCGATCTGGTGGTCCACGACATCCACCGCAGCCTCGCCGAGGGCGCGGTCAGCCCGTGGTCGCATTCGTCCTCGCAATACTACACCCAGACCCTGGAAAGCATCGCGCGGCACTTCCGCCAGAGCATGCACACGCCCTGGCACGATCTGCCGGAAAAGATGCGGCAAACGATCCTGCAGGGCTCGGCCGGCGAGCCCATCAAGATGACTTATGACGACGGGCTCCGGAAATACGCGACCGACCGGCCGTTCGAGGGGGTGCTGCCGAACATGGAGCGGCGCTTTCGCGAGACCGACAGCGCCTGGGTCAAGGAGGAACTCGGCCGCTACCAGAGTGCGAGAACCTGTGAGGTGTGCCGCGGCGACCGGCTCAAACCCGAGGCGCTGGCGGTCAAGATCGGCGGCCGCAACATCAGCGAGATCGCGCGCCTGTCGATTTCCGAGGCATTGGCATGGTTCTCCGGCATCGATGCCGAACTGACCCCGACCCAGCGCGAGATCGCGCAGCGCATCCTGAAGGAGATCAAGGAGCGGCTCGGCTTTTTGCAGAATGTCGGACTCGAATACCTGACCCTGTCGCGCGCCTCGGGCACGCTCTCGGGCGGCGAGAGCCAGCGCATCCGCTTGGCCTCGCAGATCGGCTCCGGGCTCACGGGCGTGCTCTATGTGCTCGACGAGCCCTCGATCGGGTTGCACCAGCGCGATAACGGGCGGCTCTTGGCAACGTTGAAGCGGCTGCGGGACCTCGGCAACACGGTCATCGTCGTCGAGCACGACGAGGAGGCGATCCGCACCGCCGACTGGGTCATCGATATGGGGCCGGGCGCCGGAGTGCATGGAGGGCATGTCGTCGCCGAGGGCACGCCCGAGGCGGTCATGGCCAGCCCCGAAAGCCTGACTGGGCAATACCTGACCGGCCGGCGGGAGGTCCCGGTGCCCGCACTCCGCCGCACCGGCCATCCCGGGCAGATCCTGCGCATCCTCGGTGCCAGCGGCAACAATCTGAAGGGCATCACCGCCGAGATCCCGCTTGGCGCCTTCTGCGTCGTGAGCGGCGTCTCGGGCGGCGGCAAATCGACCCTGATCGTCGAGACGCTCTATAAGGCGCTGGCCAAGCGGATCAACAATGCGCGCGAGCAGCCGGCACCGCACGAGGGCCTCGAAGGGGTCGAATTCCTCGACAAGATCGTCGACATCGACCAATCGCCGATCGGCCGCACGCCGCGTTCGAACCCGGCGACCTATACCGGATGCTTCACGCCGATCCGCGACTGGTTCGCCGGGCTGCCCGAGGCGAAGTCGCGCGGCTACCTGCCTGGCCGATTTTCGTTCAACGTCAAGGGCGGGCGTTGCGAGGCGTGCCAGGGCGATGGTGTCATCAAGATCGAGATGCACTTTCTGCCCGACGTCTATGTCCAATGCGACGTGTGCAAGGGGCGGCGCTACAACCGTGAGACCCTCGAAGTATTATTCCGAGGCAAGAGCATCGCCGATGTGCTCGACATGACCGTCGACGAGGGTGTCGAATTCTTCCGAGCGGTACCGTCGATCCGCGACAAATTACTGACGTTGCAGCAGGTCGGGCTCGGCTACATTCATATCGGCCAGCCGGCGACGACCTTGTCGGGCGGCGAGGCGCAGCGGGTCAAGCTCGCCAAGGAATTATCGCGCCGCGCCACCGGCCGCACCCTCTACATCCTCGACGAGCCGACGACCGGGCTGCATTTCGACGACGTGCGCAAGCTCCTCGAAGTGCTGCATGCATTGGTCGAAGCCGGCAACACGGTATTGGTCATCGAGCACAACCTCGAAGTCGTCAAAACTGCCGACTGGGTCATCGACCTCGGCCCCGAGGGCGGCGATTTGGGCGGCCACATCGTCGCCACCGGCACCCCCGAGGACATCGCCGCCTGCGAAGCGAGCTACACCGGCCAATACCTCCGCCCCTATCTCGCCCGCCGACAACAGACCCGGCGGCGCGCCGGGTGAGCGTGCCCGCCGGTGGCGGGCTCAATCCGGGTGTTCGATCGCCGACCGGGATTTGGCGGTTTCCGAGGCCAGCTCGGAAGCCAGCCGAAAGTGCTTCTCGGCGGTCTGTTGATCGCCCCTGGCCTGCGCCAGCAGGGCGAAGTTGTAGTTCGTCTCGGGATCGGCCCGGGTGCCGATTGCCGCCGAGTACAATAAGTGCCGCTTTGGTTCGGGCGGCCAAAGGCGTCATCGGATGCGGCATTTCGAACGCGAGCGGCCTCTTGACATTCACCCCCAGTAACCGGCGAGTCCGGGGCATCTCGCGGAGAGCAGAATGGCTCATCCGATCGTTTACGGACCGGCCGGCAGCACTTATGTCTGGAGCGCTCGCCTGGCGCTCGCCGAAAAGGGCGTGACCCACGAATTGGTCGAGGTGGGGTTCGGCGCGCACCGCGACCAGCCGCATCTGTCGCGCCAGCCCTTCGCCAAGGTCCCGGCCTTCGAGCATGACGGCTTCGCGCTATACGAGACGCAGGCGATCGTGCGTTATGTCGACGAGCGTTTTGCCGGCGCGCCGCTGCAGCCCGAAGACGTGCACGAATGGTCGCGGATGAACCAGATCATCGGCATCGTCGACGCCTATGCCTGGCCGAGCATCGCCGGCGCCATCCTCTATAACCGCATGCTGGTGCCGCGGCTTTTCGGCGGTGTCCCCGACGAGACGGCGATCGCCGCTGCCCTGCCGCGCGCCCGCCTCTGCCTTTCCGAGATCGACCGGCTGATGGAGGAGCACCGCTTCCTCGCTGGCGACCATCTGAGCCTGGCCGACCTGATGGTGGTCCCGCTCCTTTATTATTTCAGCAACGTGCCGGACGGCGCCGCGCCGATGGCCGTGCACCCGAAATTGCAGAACTGGCTGCGGCAGATGGAGACCCGCCAAAGCTTTCAGGTTACCAAACCTAACTGTAGCTGAATATCCTATCCGTACGCGTCTAGCAATGTCAAGAAGTCTATCGTAATTACGCTCAAGATAGAAAGCAAGTCATCCAGAGATCGGCAGACTATATGCTTTCACTTTTTGGACCAAATAACTTCTTAATAGCGAAGTCAGCCTTCGATAAATTTTGGGGTCAATCGAGAAAATCGAGAACGACGGTGCAGAATGTGGTCGGGGTCTGGTCGATCATCATGTGCGACGCGTTTGGGATGATTGCCACGCGGACGACCGGAATATGCGCCGCAAGCGCCTGGAAGACGAGCCGGAGCGACCCTCGCGTGTTCGCACCGCCGATCATCAGTGTCGGCAGCGCGATCGATTCCGCGTCGGCACGGGTGTAGGGCAGACGGCCTTCGTTCAATTGCGCGAGCATGGTCGATGCGTTGTCCCGCAGCATCTGCTTTAGGTGTTCCGGAAGTCGCGGCCAGCCGCCGGCCCCGTCGACCACCTCCCAGAAGGCGGCGAGCCCGGCCTCGACATCTCCGGCCGCAACCTTGTCGGCCGCGGCAGCAACGAAGCCATGCGTTGCCGGGAATTCGTGCGCCTCGGGAAACGAGGCATCGAGATCGCCGCCGGGCTCGGCGAGGATCAGCCGGCGCAGCAGGTCCGGGCGCTGCTGCGCAACACGGAAAGCAATATGGCCGCCGCGCGAGTGGCCCAGAAGATCGACCGGACCCGCCCCCAGCTGCTCGATAAGGGCGATCGTGTCGGCGATATGTCGGGCCATCGTGAAGTCCCCGCCGGCCCCGTCCCAATGCTCGGGAAAGAAGTGCCGCAGGCTCGGCGCAACAACGCGGTGCCGGCGCGACAACGGCCCGAGCACCGGCGCCCAGATGCGAAAGTCGCACAGCGAGCCATGCACGCAGACGATCGGTGCGCCTTCGCCGACCTCGATGAAGGCCATGTCGTACCCGTCGACGCGCAAATGATTCATCGGTCCCTCCGTAGGGACGATCTTGTGGCAAGCGTCGGCCGGCTCGCAACGTTTGCCGCGGAGGGATTGTCGATCCGCCAAGGGGGCTGGGTCCGGCCTGCGTGCGGCTGGTATCTACACCCTCCTGCTAGCCTCGGCAGAGGTGGAGGCGCCTGATGCGTGTGCTGCAATTTCTCGCGGTCGTGCTGACCGCGCTGGCGCTGGTGCCGGGCGGGGCGCCGTTTTTTTGAGCTGCCGAACAAGCTCGCTGTCGCAGGACCGGTATTTCAGGGTCAAGCAGACCTATCGTGCTGGGCGCTGATGCCGAGGCGATCGAAATCGGCGGCGATGCGTGTTCGCGGAAAGAGGCGGGCGGCTTCGGCGGCGATTTCCGTCGGCGGGTAGCGGCCGGAGATATGCGTTAGCAGCAACTCGCCGATTTCGGCCTTGCTCGCCAACCGGGCCGCGGCCGCTGCGGTCAGGTGCCCGCGCGCGCGGGCGAGTGCGGCGTCGCGCTCGAGGAACGTTGCCTCGATCACCAGCGCGCCGGCGCCGCGCACCGGCTCGACCAGCGAAGCGACCTCCTCGGTGTCGCCGACGATGGCGAGCCTGGCGCCCGCCGCCTCCGGCCCGCGGACCATTTCCGGCGTCACGCGTCGGCCATCGGCGAGCACCACCGCGGTGCCAGTGGCGAGCGCCCGCCGGTCCGGTCCCTCCGGCACGCCGAGTGCTTCGAGCCGGTCGGGCAGCAACGGATGGCGCGCCTCCCCTTGGAACAGCCACCCCAGGCTTTCGGTACCGCGATGCGCCACCGCGAAAGCGTCGAGGCGCCAGCCCGGCCGGGACAGCACGAGGCCGGGCGACACGGCGCGCAGCCGGTAACTGCTGTCATGCTCCGGCCCGACCGTGCTGGCGAGATAGCGGCCGACGAACGCCGCTGTTTCGCCGCTGCCGACGATCTCGATCGCTTCGTCGATACCGTAGAGCGTGCGCGTCGCGATCAGGCCGGCCAGCCCGGCGATGTGGTCGAGGTGGGCATGCGTCAGGAGCACGTGCCCGAGCCCGCGAAACCCGACCCCGGCACGCATCATCTGGCGCTGCGTCCCCTCGCCGCAATCGACGAGGAGGCGGCTCGGCCCGCGAGCGACCAGCAATGCCGGCGAGCCCCGATCGACGGACGGCACCGCCGCAGAGGTGCCGAGAAATACAAGATCGAACATGGCCTCGCAATGATAGGCTCATCTGATGATAAGCTCGAACATCGACAATGCGACGATCGCCGAATTGCGCGAGACGCTGGCCACGGGCGCCACGACCGCGGCCGAGTTGGTGCGCCTCTATCTGGCGCGGATCGAGGCTTATGACCGCGCCGGACCCGGGCTCAACGCGGTGCGCGAGGTCAACCCGCAGGCGCTTGCGATCGCCGCCGCGAGCGATGCGAGGGGGTCGGCCGCACGCCGGCCGCTCGAAGGCATCCCGATCCTCGTCAAGGACAACATCGCCACCGCCGACGCGCAGCACACGACCGCCGGCTCGCTGGCACTCGCCGAGGCGCGGGCCAATCGCGACGCGACACTGATCACCCTGTTGCGGCGCGCTGGCGCCGTAATCCTCGGCAAGGCCAACCTCACTGAGTTCGCCAACATCCTGGCGATCGACATGCCGGCCGGCTATAGCTCGCTCGGCGGCCAGGTCAGGAACCCATATGCCCCGGCGCTCGATGAGCGGGGCGTGCCGCTCGTCTCGCCGGGCGGGTCGAGCTCGGGGTCTGCGGCGGCGGTCGCGGCGGGCCTTGCCGCGGCGGCGATCGGCACCGAGACCTCGGGCTCGCTGTTGTCGCCGGCCTGCCAGAACGGCCTCGTCACAGTCAAGCCGACGGTCGGGCTCGTCAGCCGCGCCGGCGTCATCCCGATCGCCCACAGCCAGGACACCGCTGGCCCGCTGACCCGGACTGTGCGCGACGCGGCCATTCTTCTAGATGTGCTGGCCGCTGCCGATCCGCTGGACCCGGCGACCGAGGGGTTGCAACGCCCCGCCGATTATACGAGCGTTCTCGACGCTGACGGCCTCAAGGGCACGCGCATCGGCGTGCCGAGCGACCCCGCCGACCCCGGCAATGACGTTTATTACCGGAAGCTACAGGAGCCGGCAGCCGAGATCATGCGGCAGGTAATCGCGGCGATCGAAGCGCAGGGGGCGAGCGTGGTTCGCGCCAACATCCCGACCCCAGGCTGGATCGGCGGCCCGGGCACCGAGATGGCGATCCTCAACCGCAACCCGGAAAGTCTTGACCGGCACCAGCCGGCGCGCCGGCCGATCGTCTTTATCTACGAGCTGAAGCACGACCTCGATGCCTATCTGCGCGACTGGGCGACCGAGACGGACATGCGCAATCTCGCCGATATCGTCGCCTTCAACCGGACCCATGCCGACCGGGTGCTGCGCTTCGGCCAGGACATCTTTCTAGCGGGCCTGGCGACGCGCGGCGATCTCGGCGAGCCCGAATATATCTCGGCCCGACGGATGGATCTCTTTGCCGCCCGCACGCTCGGGCTCGACGCCTATATGGATCGGTACCAGCTCGACGCGGTGCTGTTTCCGGGCGCGGCAGGAGCGGCGATCGCCGCCAAGGCCGGCTACCCGAGCGTCCAGGTCCCGGCCGGCTTTGCCGAGATTCCCTACGGCGCCACCTTCACCGGCCGCGCCTGGAGCGAGCCCACGCTGCTGCGCCTCGCCTACGCCTTCGAGCAGGCGACCCAGGCGCGCCGCCCGCCCTCGCTCGCGCTCTGAGGGGTTATAGGTAGTCCCGCACCCGTTCGAGCTCGCCGAGCGTGTTGTCATGCGAGACCAGAAGCACCTCATCGAAGCCGATCTGCTCGATTCGTTTCAGCCGCTGACGCGCGTCGTCGGGCAGGCAGACGAGCGACACCTTTGCCCGCTCAGCGAGGCTTCCGGGCTCCGGCCGGTTGTTGAGATCGACCACGACATTGGCGAGGACGGCATTGGTGCCGCCGGCTTCGCGGTATAGGCGCATGCCGTTTTCGAGGTCTTCCCAGCTGCCGTAAAGGCCGGACGCGATCCAGCCCTGGCATTGCTTGGCGGCGTAGGCGATCCAGCGCGGGTTGCGCCAGGCCCCGAGCAGGATCGGCGGCCCGCCTTCGCTACCCGGCCACGGCGTCAATCTCCCGCCGTTGACCGGCTCGCCGCGCCAGGTCCGGCGCATGATTTCGAGCGAGCTCATCAGGGTGCGGAAGCGCTGCCCGTAATCCGCGCCGAAAAGGTCGAAATCGGCTTGTGTCGAACCGCTGCCGACGCCGAGCCGCAGGCGGCCCGCCGACAACGCCTGGACCGACTGCACGCGGTGCGCGAGGTCTACGGGATGGCGCAGCGACACCTGCAAGACGGCGGTGCCGAGCTCGACCCGCCTGGTCACGGCCGCAAGCGCCCCCAGCGCCACCATCGGGTCCAATGTCGGCCAGCCGCGGCCGAGCGAGTTGGTGACCCAGATCCCGGGAAACCCACGAGCCTCGACCCGCCGGGCATAATCAGCGATCCGGTCGAGCGAGCGGCCTGGCGGCTCGGCGCCGGGGCGCATGAAGGTTACGACGCTCAGCCGCATGACTGTCCGCCGGTCGAATTTCTCACCATCCCGCCACCTCTCCCCGGTCCAACCGATGAATGTCGTGCAAGAATGCAATATCTCTGTCGGAGGCGACAACTGTTCGTCACGAGATGGGTATGACAGAGGCTGTGTGGAGAAGGGCCAATCGGGCCAATTGGGACGAGCGAGTTGGCATCCATCTGGCGGCGTACGACTTGGCGCCGCTGCGCGCCGGACATGGCCGGCTGAACGCGATCGAGGAAGCCGAGCTGGGAAGCGTGGCTGGATTGCGCGTGCTGCATCTGCAGTGCCACTTCGGCTGCGACACCCTGACCCTGGCGCAGCGCGGCGCCGAAGCGGTCGGCCTCGACTTCTCGCCGCCGGCGATCGCCGCGGCCCGCACGTTGGTGGCCGAGCTCGGCCTCGGCGCCCGCGCGCGTTTTGTCGAGGCCGATTTGTACGACGCCCCGGCAGCGATCCCCGAGCCCGGCTCGTTCGACCTCGTCTTCGTCACCTGGGGCGCGATCACCTGGCTGCCCGATATCGCCCGGTGGGCCAGCATCGTGGCGCATTTCCTGAAGCCGGGCGGCGCGCTGTACCTCGCCGAAGGGCATCCCGTCGCACTCGTCTTCGACGACGCGGTGCCGCTGCCCGACGGCATGCCCGGCTACTTCGCGCCTTACTTCGCCAAGGACCCGGTGGTGATGGACGATCCCTCCGACTACGCGGACGAGAACGCGCGGCTGCACAATGCCAGGACCTACACCTGGGTTCATCCGCTGGGCGGCATTGTCACTGCGCTGCGCGATGCCGGGCTGCGCCTCGACTGGCTGCACGAGCACGATCGCGTGGCCTGGCGCATGTTCCGACGATTGATCCGAGACGCGAGGGCATGTACCGCTGGCCCGGCGAGCGATGGCTGCCGCTCGCCTTCTCGCTGCGCGCCGTGCGTGCCCCCGGCTGAGTTCGGGGAATGGGTCCGGTTGTCCAGGCCGCCCCTTTCGCGCCTGTGGCCGCTTAGCTGCCCGTTGACCAATTTCGCCGATGCTCTCGCCCGTGTCGATTGGACCGCGGTTGCCAACGAGGAAGGCTGATTGATGAGCAAGCAGGTCGACCTGTTGCGGGCTCGGCGCTTTCTGCCGTTGTTCCTGACGCAGGTGCTGGGCGCCTTCAACGACAATCTGTTCAAGAGCGCCTTTGTCATGCTCGTCACCTACGGCGCGGCGGCGGCTAGCGGGATCGATCCCGGCATGGTGGCGGCGTTCGCCGCGGCGGCGCTGATCGCGCCGTTCTTCCTGTTTTCGGCGACGGCGGGCGAATTGGCCGACCGGTTCGAGCGCGCGCGGCTGTTGCAGATACTGAAGGCGGCCGAGCTCGCTGCGGTGCTCGCGGCCGCCGCGGCGCTGCTGACCGGTGGGCTAGTGCCGTCGCTCGCTTGCCTCTTCATGCTGGGCGCGCAGGCGACGTTCGCGAGCCCGGTCAAATACGCTCTGCTGCCGCAGCATCTGGCGCCCGGCGAGCTGGTCGACGGCAATGCGGTGATGGAGGCCGGTACCTTTCTGTCGATCCTGCTCGGCACAATCGCCGGCGGGCTCGCGGTTGCCGTGTGGTGGGGGCCGGCCGCTTCCTGCGTGCTGCTTCTGGGCTGCGCCGCGCTCGGCTTGAGCGCCAGCTTCGGCGTCCCGGCCGCCCCGGCCCCCTCGCCCGGGCTGCGGCTGAGCTGGAACCCGGCAGCGGCGACGATCGCCATCCTGCGCCAGGCCCGGCAGCGCCGCGAGGTCTGGCTGTCGATCCTCGGGGCGTCGTGGTTCTGGCTCGTCGGCGGCGTGCTGGTGTCGCAATTGCCGTCCTTCGCGAAATCGACCCTCGGCGCCGGCAGCGGTGTCGTGATCCTGTTCCTTGCCGCCTTTTCGATCGGCGTCGGCGTCGGCTCGTCCTTGTGCGGCCGGCTGATGCGCGGCGAGGTCAGCGCCCGCTATGTCCCGCTCGCCGCGCTCGCGATGGCGCTGTTCTCGCTCGACCTGGCACTGGCGAGCCTTGCCGCGATGCCGCCGGCGGCGGCGGGGTCGCTGACCGGAGTTCGTCAAATTTCTCTCCCGCCCCGCCGGTCTGCGCATCGTCGCCGACCTCCTTGGGCTGGCGATTGCCGGCGGCTTCTTTGTCGTGCCGCTCTACGCGATGATCCAGAGCCGCAGCGAGGCGGCGGCGCGGGCGCGTATCATCGCCGCCAACAATATCATGAACGCGTTCTTCATGTCGGGCGCGGCGGTCGTCACCGCGGGACTGCTGGCCGCCGGCCTCCGCATCCCGCACCTCTACCTGGCGCTGGCCGGCGCCAACTTCCTGGCGACGGCGCTGGTCTGCAAGCTGTTGCCGCGCGACGTGCTGCGCGGGGTGGCTCGGCTGCTGCTGCGGCTCGCCTATCGCGTCGAGGTGAGCGGGCTCGATAATCTCGCCGCCGCCGGAGAGCGCGCCGTCATTGTCCCCAACCACGCGTCCTTTCTCGACGGTGGCTTGATCGCCGCGTTTTTGCCCGGCTGGCCGATCTTCGCCGTCGACACCATGCAGGCGCAGCGCTGGTGGGCTCGGCTGTTCTTCGCCGCGGTCGAGGTCTTTCCGATGGACCCAAGGCGGCCGATGGCGACCAAGACGCTGGTCAAGCTGGTCCGCGACGGCCGCAGCTGCGTGATCTTCCCCGAAGGCCGCATCAACGTCACTGGCGGCGCCTTGATGAAGATCTATGACGGGCCGGGGCTGATCGCCGACAAGGCCTCCGCGACGATCCTCCCGGTGCGCATCGACGGGGTCGAGTTCACCCCGTTCTCGAGGCTGCGCGGGCGGCTGCGCCGACGCCGTTTCCCAAAGGTCGCGATCACCGTGCTCGAGCCGCGGAGGCTCGAGGTTTCGGCGGAGCTGCGCGGCCGCGCGCGGCGCCATGCCGCCGGCATCCGGCTCTACGACATCATGTCGGAGATGATGGCCCGGCGCCCGGATCCGCCGAGCCTGTTCGCGGCCCTACTCGACGCCCGTGCCGCGCATGGCGGCGCGCACCGCATCGTCGAGGACCCCACGGGGCCGCCGCTGAGCTACGATCGCCTGATCGCCGCGAGCCTGGTGCTCGGCCGCCGGCTCGCGCGAACGGCGGCGCGCGGCGAGAAGGTCGGCGTCATGTTGCCGAACTCGGTCGGCGCCGCGGTCGCGTTTCTCGCCTTGCAGGCGACCGGGCGAGTGCCGGCGGTGCTGAACCACACCACCGGCCCCGATGGCCTGCTGTCGGCCTGCCGCACCGTCGGGCTGCGCACCGTCGTCACCTCGCGTCGCTTTGTCGAGCTCGGCAAGCTCGCCGCCGTCGCAGACCGCCTCGCCGGCGAATTCCGGATCGTCTGGCTCGAAGATCTGCGGGCGCAGCTCGGGCTCTTTGACAAACTCTACGGCGCCGTCGCCTCGCCATTCGCCCGTCGCCTGCACCGGCGGCGGCGCATCGCCGCTGCCGATCCCGCCGTCGTGCTCTTCACCTCGGGCTCGGAGGGTATGCCCAAGGCGGTGGTGCTGAGCCACGCCAACCTCTTGGCCAACCGGCGCCAGATCGCCGCCCGGGTCGATTTCAGCCCGGCCGACCTGGCGTTGAACGCCTTGCCGGTCTTCCACGCCTTCGGCCTGACCGGAGGCTTACTGTTGCCGCTGCTGTCGGGGGTTCGGGTCTTTCTCTATCCGTCGCCATTACATTACCGGATCGTGCCCGAGATCGCCTATCAGATCGGTGCGACGATCCTGTTCGGCACCGACACCTTTCTCGCCGGCTATGCCCGGCGCGCCGACCCTTACGATTTCTACGCGCTGCGCCATGTCTTCGCTGGCGCCGAGCCGGTCAAGGAGGAAACCCGCCGGGCCTGGTCCGAGCGCTTCGGCAAGCGCATCCTCGAAGGCTATGGCGTCACCGAATGCGCGCCGGTCATCGCGGTCAACACGCCGATGCACTACCGCGCCGGCACCGTCGGGCGGTTTTTGCCGCTCGTCGAATACCGGCTCGACCCGGTCGAGGGCATCGACGAGGGGGGCCGCCTCTTTGTCCGGGGCCCGAACGTGATGGCGGGCTATCTGCGGGCGGGCGAGATCGAGCCGCCGGCGGAGGGCTGGTACGACACCGGCGACCTCGTCGCCGTCGACGCCGAGGGCTTTGTCGCCGTCAAGGGCCGGCTCAAGCGCTTTGCCAAGATTGCCGGGGAGATGGTCTCGCTCGCCCTCTCCGAGCGGCTGGTCGAGGCGGCGCTCCCGGACATCCGCCACGCGGTCGTCGCATTCCCCGACCCGCGCCGCGGCGAAAGGCTGATCCTGGCGACCGAGGCGCGCGCCGTCAACCGCGGCGCGCTGGTCAAGGCGGCGCAGGCCTTGGGGCTGCCCGAGATCGCGGTGCCGCGCGAGGTGATCGAGATCGGCCGGCTGCCGCTCCTCGGCACCGGCAAGACCGATTATGTGGCGGTGCGGCGCCTGGTCGAGGAGGCCGCTGGCCCGCGCCCCGCCGCCGATCCCGAAGGGATGCACCTGGCCGCCGGTTAGCCCGCTCAGCCGGCGAACGCGGCGATGCCGGTCTGCGCCCGCCCCAGGATCAGGGCGTGGATATCGTGGGTGCCCTCATAGGTGTTAACTGCTTCGAGGTTCATCATGTGGCGGATCACGTGGTACTCGTCGGCGATGCCGTTGCCGCCGTGCATGTCGTGGGCGGCGCGGGCGATGTCGAGCACCTTGCTGCAATTGTTGCGCTTCAGCAGCGAGACCATCTCGGCTGCTGCCTTGCCCTGGTCTTTGAGGCGGCCGCGACGCAGGCAGGCGTTGAGGCCAAGCATGGTCTCGGTCTGCATATCGACAAGCTTCTTCTGGATCAGCTGGTTGGCGGCGAGCGGGCGGCCGAACTGCCGGCGTTCGAGCGTGTAATTGCGCGCCGCGTGCCAGCAGAACTCCGCGGCGCCCAGCGCCCCCCAGCAATCCCGCAGCGGGCATTGTTGAGGCACGAGAACGGCCGCGCAGTCCCTTGACCCCCGGCAGCAGGTTTCCCTCGGGGACAAGTACGTCGTCCATCGCGATCTCGCCGGTGACCGACGCGCGCAGGCTCAACTTGCTCTCGATCTTGGGCGTGGCGAGCCCCTTCATGTCGCGTTCGAGAATGAAGCCGCGGATCACCCCGTCCTCCGCCTTGCCCCAGACGAGGAGGACATCGGCGATCGGCGCGTTGGTGATCCACCTCTTGGCGCCGTTGAGCCGCCAGCCGCCCGGTGCCGCCGTCGCCCGTGTCGTCATGCCGCCGGGGTCGGAGCCGTGATCTGGCTCGGTCAGGCCAAAGCAGCCGATCCACTCGCCGGACGCGAGCCTGGGCAGATATTTCCGCCGCTTCGCTTCGCTGCCGAATTCCCAGATCGGGTACATCACCAGGTTCGACTGCACGCTCATCGCCGTGCGGTAGCCGCTGTCGACGTGCTACACCTCGCGCGCGATTAGGCCATAGCAGACGTAATTCACCGCAGCGCAGCCGTAGCCCTTGATCGTCGCGCCGAGAAAGCCGAGCGCTCCCATCTCGTTCATGATCTCGCGGTCGAAACGCTCGTGCCGGTTGGCCTGCAGCGACCGCGGCAAAAGCTTCTCCCGGCACTCACGCCCGTGCGACCCGTCGCGCACCATCCGCTCCTCCTCGACTAAGCGCTTAGTCGAGGAGGAGCGGATCGGCCCAGTCGAACAGGGTTCCGGCCGGGGCGGGAGAGGGCTGGGTGAGCACGGCAGCGTTGCCTTTGAGGGCGGATCGGCAGCGCAGGCTGGTGAATATGCCGGCAATTCTGCACCGCCGCCACCACGGACGAAACGAGCATGGCAATCGAACGGCAGATGACACATCCATGTGTGAACCAGCTCACATACAGTGCATCATATTCAGATTATTGTAAGGCCATTCGGCGCCGTGTTTGCCGAATTGAGATCGGGTGGCTCGATCGAGGTGGCGGGCGGAATGGGAAAGCTCGATCAGGCGAACGCCGGGACGATGGCGCGGCAAGACGGAGCACCCACCGTTCCGCGGGTGCTCCGTCTCCTCCAACAGCGTCGCGCAGGCCGCCCGCCCTCTTGGGGCCAGGGCGAAGACGGGTTCAGCGGCGATTGAAGTGGACGGCGCTGCGGCGCCGACCCAGCTCCTGCCGGGCGCGGCGTTCCCGGCGCGAGCCGCGCGCGGCGGCGGCCCGTGCGGTGCCCATCATCTGGGACCCAGTGACCTGCACCCATCCCCGGCGCCGATCGAATTTTTGCGCATAGCCGCCGCTGAGTATCTGGAACGCGGCATGGGCATGGCCTTTGAGGTCGATCGCCCCTTGCGCATGCTCATGCGCGAACCAGTTCGGAGTGATGAAGTCGGTGACGAGCACTTTCCCGATCATATAACCGTACTCGTCGCTCTCGACCGGGTCGCAGACTTCGCCGGCCCAGAACACGCCATGCGGGTCCTGATAGGCGCTGTTGAGCCAGGGATCGACCGCCATCTCGCACAGCTCGTGCGTGGCGCCGACGCTGATGCTGGCATTGTCGGCCTTGAGCGTCTTGACGAACACCTTGGAGATCGGAAGACCTTCATTGGTCAGGTCGTGGTAGGCCAACGCCCCGGCCTGGTCGCTGTTGTCGAGAAACACCAGCCACCAGCTGCCGGCGGCGGGCTGGGTCCCCTTCGGAACAAAGGTGAAGCTGGCGGCGTCGACACCCCAGACGGGCAAGAGGTCCTTGTTCCACTGCTGCTCGAAGGCGTCGAGCATGCCCTGGACATCGCCGTCGCTGATGTCGCTCAATTCGTTAATGACCGCAATCTGTGGCATTGATTGGCTCCTCGAAGAGATCGGCGCGTGCTGCGCCAGCCAGAGAGCTCCCGAACTTGACCTGTGGGAGATCTCTGCAAGACGCACGATATCGGACAGACCTGGCGGAGACGTGTGAGCCACTTCACATCGCCGCCCATTTTCCGGCTCGTCTAAAGGCATGTGTCGACGGCATGGTCCGGCCCGATCCCGCTGTCAGGGAACGGGTTTTGATATCACGACATTTGGCATCGGCGCACGGCTGGTCCGTGGTACCGTTGATCAGTGGCGGCAAAATCTCTGCCGATTGCGAGGACGAGCCCGATGACCGATTTATTGGAGACGAGGGCGGACGGGATCGCCTGGCTGACCCTCAACCGCCCCGACCGGCTCAACGCCTTCTCGCCGGCGATGCTGCTGGCCGTGGGCGAGGCGCTGCAGCGGCTGGGCGGCGATGCCGATGTCGGCGCTATCGTCGTCACCGGCGCCGGCCGCGGCTTCTGCGCCGGCGGCGACGTGAAGACGATGCCGACGCGCGCTTCCCAAGGGTTTGAGGAGCGGGTCGAAGGCCTGCGCCGGATGCATCAATTGCCGCTGCTGCTGCGCACCATGCCCAAGGTGGTGATCGCCATGGTCAACGGCCCGGCCGTGGGCGCCGGGCTCGGTCTCGCCCTGGCGTGCGACTTGCGCATCGCCGGCCGCTCGGCCCGCTTTGGCACGGGCTTCGCCGGGGTCGGCTATTCCGGCGATTTTGGCGGCTCGTGGAGCCTGACCCGCCTCGTCGGCACGGCGAAGGCGCGCGAGCTCTACTTTCTCGGCGACATGATCGACGCCTCGGCGGCGGCCTCGCTCGGACTCGTCAACCGCGTCGTCGAGGACGAGGCGCTGCATGCCGAAACCATGGCGCTTGCGCGGCGGATCGGCGACGGGCCGCGCGTCGCCTTCGGCTATATGAAGCGCAACCTCTTCGCCGCCGAAACCGAGCCGTTTGCCGCGGTGCTCGAAATGGAAGCCGTGCACCAGGCGCGCACCGCGATGACCGAAGACCACCGCGAGGCGGCCACGGCCTTTGTCGAGAAGCGCCGACCCGTGTTCAAGGGGCGATAGCCTCCGACACCGTCACGATCTCGCCGTTGTCGGCACATTCGGGCAGGGCCAGGGTGAGAAACGCCTCGGTGATGCTTTCCGGCGGCGCCAATCGGCTCGGATCCTCGCCGGGGAAGGCGCGGGCGCGCAGCCGGGTGCGGACTATGCCGGGGTCGATCAGGTTGGCGCGGATCCTGGTCTTGGCGATTTCGCCGGCGTAGATTTTGACCAGCATTTCGAGGCCGGCCTTGCCGACGGCGTAGGGGCCCCAATAAGGGAAGACGCCGCGGGCAACCCCCGCAGGTGACGAAGATCGCGCGGCCGGCGTGAGCGGCGCGCAGCAGCGGGTCCATCGCCCGGATCAGGCGCCAGTTCGCGGTCAGGTTGAGGTCCATGACCTCGGCCCAGGTCGCGGGGTCGATATGGCCGAGCGGCGAAAAGACGCCGAATTCCGCAGCGTTGCCGACCAGGATGTCGAGCCGGCCCCAGCGGTCGAGGATGGCGGCGGCGAGCTCGTCGATCTTGATGAAGTCGCGCAGATCCACCGGCACCAGGGTGGCGGCGCCGCCCGCGGCTCGGATCGCGTCGTCGACTTCTTCGAGGCCGCCGACAGTGCGCGCCGCCATCACGACATGCGCGCACTCACCGGCAAAGCGCACCGCAACAGCGGCGCCGATGCCGCGCGAGGCGCCCGTGATCAAGGCGATCTTGCCGGTAAGCCGGCCGGTCATCAGTTGTCGCGAAGGGCCGCGCGCCGCTGCACAACGGTCAGCGCGACAATGCTCAACAGCGCCGTCGCCATCAGATAGTAGCTCGGTGACAAGGGATCGCCGGTCTGCGCGATCAGCCAGGTCGCGACAAATGGGGCAAACCCTCCGAAGACGGTAACCGAGATGCTGTAGCTGAAGGCGACCCCGACGGCCCGGACCTGGACCGGAAACTGCTCGGAGAGCAGCGACGGCAACACACCGCTGTACCCCGCCTTGACCAGGTTGAGCCAGCCGACGGCCAATACGCAGGCTGCCAGCGACGGGTAGGCGACCATCAACCAGAACGCCGGATAGGCAGTGATCAAGAACAGCCAGCCGGTGAACAACATGATGCGCGCGCGGTTGGTTTTGTCCGACCAGTGCCCGGCGACCAGCGAGAACACACCGAGGATGACGCCGCCTACGAGGGTCGCAACGAAGCCGGTATAGGCCGGCAGGTGCAGTGTCTTCACCCCGAAGGTCGGGATGTAGAGGAGCAGGTAATAGGAGCTATTCGAGATGATCGAGGCGCCGAGCGCCAGCAGCACCGAAAGCGGGTGCCGGCGCAGCAGGTTGCCGATCGGCACGATCGTGGGTTTCTCGGCTTTGAGAAACTCCGGCGTCTCTGCCATGCGCGAGCGGATGTAGAGCCCGGCCGGTCCGACCAGGAGGCCGAAGACGTAAGGCACCCGCCAGCCCCATTCGACCAATTGCTGGTGCGACAATGTCGTCGTCAAGATAACGCCGAATAGCGAGACGATGACCGAGATGATGCCGGTGCTGGCCCATTGCCAGCTGGCGGCGAAGCCCTTGCGCTCTGCCCCGTGCTCGACCAGGAACGCGACGGCGCTACCGAACTCGCCGCCCACCGAAAATCCCTGTAGCAGGCGCGCCACCATAATGACGATCGGCGCAGCGATGCCGATCGCCGCATAGCTCGGGGTCACCAGCATCAAGGTGGTGCCGATCATCATCAGCGCGATCGACAGGGTCAGCCCCGCCTTGCGGCCATGACGGTCGGTATAGGTGCCGACAATGACCGCGCCGAGCGGCCGCACTAGATAGGCGAGGCCGAAGGTGCCGAATGTGATGAGCAGTGATACGGTCTTGTTGCTGACGGGGAAAAACACTTCCGCGATTGTCACGGCAAAAAAGCCGTAGACGAGAAAATCGAACCATTCAAGAACGTTTCCAATCGTCGCCGCGATGATCACTCGCGAGAGCGGCGGGCGCAACGGCAAGGTGGTCGTCAGCGCGGCATCGACGGTCATATCGGCTCCTCTTCTTGTCGAGAGGCTTCAGGCAGGCTCGGCGAGCAGCGACAATTGCACCGAGACTTTGCCGTCATCGGCGTCGGTCGGCGGGATCGGGTAATCGCCGGTGAAGCAGGCGTCGCAGAAGCGCGGCGCCAGCGGATCGCGCCCGGGCTCTCCCATCGCCCGGTAGAGCCCGTCCAGCGACAAGAAGGCGAGGCTGTCGACGCCGATGTAATCGGCCATCGCCCCTACATCATAGCGCGCTGCGAGCAATTGATCGCGCTCCGGCGTGGCGATGCCATAATAGCAGGAGTAGCGCGTCGGCGGGCTTGAGATCCGCATATGCACCGCGCGCGCGCCGGCGCGCCGAACCATCTCTACGATCTTGATCGAGGTGGTACCGCGCACGATCGAATCGTCGACGAGGATGACGCGCCTGCCTTCGAGATTGGCTCGGCTGGCATTGTGCTTCAAGCGAACACCGAGGTGGCGGATCTGCTCGGTCGGCTCGATGAAGGTGCGGCCGACGTAATGGTTGCGGATGATTCCGAGCTCGAACGGCAGCCCCGATTCCTGAGCATAGCCTAGGGCCGCTGGCACTCCCGAATCGGGGACCGGAACGATGATGTCGGCATTGACATGGCTTTCGCGGGCGAGCTCGCGGCCGATACGCTTGCGCGCCTCGTAGACGCTGCGGCCTTCGACGACGCTGTCGGGGCGGGCGAAATAGATATGCTCGAAAACGCAGAACCGGCTGTCGCGCGAGCCGAACGGCATCAGGCTTTTGACCCCGCCCGCGCCGATGATGACGATCTCGCCGGCAGCAATGTCGCGCACGAACTCGCCGCCGATGATATCGAGCGCGCAGGTCTCGGAGGCCAGGATCCAGGCGTCGCCGAGCCGGCCCAGCACCAGTGGCCGCACCCCTAGCGGGTCGCGCACGCCAATGACCTCGTCCTGTGACAAGGCGACCAACGAATACGCGCCCTGGACCTGACGCAATGCGTCGACCAGCCGGTCGACGACCGTCTCCTTCAGGCTCGTCGCGATCAAATGGACGATAACCTCAGTGTCGCTGGTCGATTGGAACAGGCTGCCGCGATGGACCAGCCTGCGGCGCAGCTGATAGGAATTGGTCAGATTCCCGTTGTGGCATATGGCGAGCCCGCCGAACTCGAAATCGGCGAACAGCGGTTGCACGTTGCGCAGCGCGACCTCGCCGGTCGTGGCATAGCGGACATGGCCGATGGTCGCCGGCCCGCGCAGACGGGCGATCACCTCCTTTGAGCTGAAATTGTCGCTGACCTGCCCCATCCCGCGGTGGGCGCTGAACTGCTCCCCGTCATAGGCGACGATGCCGGCCGCTTCCTGACCGCGATGCTGCAGCGCGTGCAAGCCGAGGGCGGCAAGCGCTGCCGCTTCGGGGTGGCCATAGACCCCGAAGACGCCACATTCCTCGTGCAGATGATCCGCATCCGCCGGATCGGTCTCAAGCATAGGCGATCCTCGTCTCGGTCTTCCGTACATAATTGGTTCACGAAGCAAATGCGAGCGGGAACCCCGCTACCGAGCGTTTTCGATCAACCGGTCCAGATCCTGCCGATCGCCCTGCTTGTAGCTCGGTGCTTGCTCCTGGCCGGGCTTTGGCGGCAAGGGCGCGGCCGGGCTCGAGAGCGCGCGCATTGCCCGTTGCGCATCCTTTGCCTGGTCGACCGCTCGCTGAGCGCTGTCGATTGCGGCGGCACTCTTCACCTGCAGCGATTCGGGAAGCATCCCGCGCAGCATACTCGCACCCTGGGCGAGGAAGGGTTCGCTCTTGGACTGACTGATCCAGGTCGGACGATCGCTCTGGGGCAGGCTGACGTCGAGCAGTAGATACGCCAGAGAAACAAGGATGGCGCCCCGCGCTAAGCCGAAGACCAATCCGAGGGTTCGATCGATCGGCGAGAGCGCGCTCGAGTGGACGACGCGCGCGATCGAAGCGGTCATGATTGTCAGCACGATCAAGCTGACCAGGAACAACCCGGCGCCCGTTACGAGCTCGGCAAGGAGTGGTGCTGTAACGAAGCGGGCGGTGACGGCGTAGATCGGGCTGAATCCATAGAGCGTGATCAACGCCGCACCCACCCAGGCGACAATCGACAACGCCTCGCGAACAAAGCCGCGGGCAAAGGCGAACACCGCCGAAAGCCCAACGACCGCCAGCACGGCAAGGTCGAGCGCGTTCACGGCGCGATGCCGATCCGGCTTCGGCGAAGCGGCGCACGCTGTGGCGCCAGGCGGGCGACGAGATCGCTCAGATGGCCGATTCTCACCGTTGTCAGTCCCGCTGCGGCGGCGGCCCGTTTCCCTCCGTAAGCCGGCATCCACGCTTCGGCAAAGCCGAGCTTCGTCGCCTCCTTAAGCCGCGCTTCGGTGTGGCCGACGGGGCGTACATCGCCCGAAAGCGCGATTTCGCCAAAGGCGACGGTGTCAGCTGGCACCGGCGTTTCGGTCAGCGCCGAGAGCAGGGCCGCCGCTACCGCGAGATCGGCTGCCGGCTCGACGATACGCAATCCGCCGGCGATGTTGAGATAGATGTCGTTGGCGCCCAGCGAAAGCCCGCAGCGTGCATCCAGCACCGCGGTGATCATCGCCAGCCGGGTCCCGTCCCAACCGACGACCGCCCGCCGCGGGGTGCCGAGCAGAGCCGGTGCGACCAGCGCCTGCACTTCGACCAGCACCGGCCGGGTGCCCTCCATGCCGGCGAACACGGCAGAGCCGCTGACCGGCGTGCCGCCGGACTTTTCTTCGTCGCCGTCCCTGCCGAGGGCGTCCGGGCGGCCGCCGAGAAACAGGGCCGACGGGTTGGGCACCTCGACAAGCCCGCGGTCGCTCATCGCAAAGACGCCAATCTCATCGGTAGCGCCAAAGCGGTTCTTGACGGCACGAAGAATGCGGAACTGATGCCCGCGCTCGCCCTCGAAATAGAGCACGGTGTCGACCATGTGCTCGAGCACGCGCGGCCCGGCGATAACCCCCTCCTTGGTCACATGGCCGACGAGGACCAACACGAACCCGCGCCGCTTCGCCAGCCGGATCAATTCCTGTGCTGCACCGCGCACCTGGCTGACCGAGCCGGGCGCGCTGTCCAACGTGTCGAGATACATCGTCTGGATCGAATCGACGACAACCAGATCGGGCGCGTCCGCCCGGTCGAGCGAGGCGAGGATGTCGCGGACATTGCTCGCCGCGGCGAGCAGCATCGGGCTCCGTTCTACGCCGAGACGCTCGGCGCGCAGGCGAACCTGATCGATCGCCTCTTCGCCGGTAATATAGGCTGCGCCGGCCGCCGGCTCGGAGGAAGCAGCAATTGCGGCGGCAGCCTGCAGCAGCAAGGTCGACTTGCCGATGCCGGGGTCGCCGCCGACTAGAATGGCCGAGCCCGGAACGAACCCGCCGCCGCACACACGGTCCAGCTCGGCGATCCCGGTGTGACGGCGGGGCGGCAAGGTCGCCGTCCCGGTCAGACCGACAAACCCGAGAGCGCGCCCACCGCCGGGCTCCAGACCCTTGGGGAGGGAGTCGCGCGGCAGCTCCTCGATCAGGCTGTTCCACGCGCCGCAGCCGTCGCAACGGCCGGTCCACTTGGCGTGGATCGCCCCGCATTGCTGGCAAGCGTAACGTGCCTGCGGCCGCGCCATCGGTTCAGCCCCGTTCAGTCAGGCAGATTATCCCGGTCACGCGGCCCTGACCTCCATTCTGATCGGCCCCTCGGCACGCCCGTTGATGAACTGATCGACGAACGGGTTGCCGGAGCGGTCGATCTCAGCCGCCGGTCCGTGCCAGACGATCCTACCCTGGTGCAACATCGCGATCCGATCGGCGATTTTGCGGGCGCTGACCATGTCGTGGGTAATCGAGACGGCGGTGGCACCCAGCTCGCGCACGCATTTGCCGATGAGATCGTTGATCACATCGGCCATGATCGGATCAAGGCCGGTCGTCGGCTCGTCGAAAAAGATGATCTCCGGCTCGGCGGCGATCGCCCGCGCCAAAGCCACACGCTTTTGCATGCCGCCCGAAAGCTCGCTCGGACGCAGCTCGCCGACCTCCGGCCCGAGCCCGACCGCAGCGAGCTTTGACAATGCGATCTCCTTTGCTGCCCAGGGTTCCATACCGCGTCCCTGGACCAATCCGAAGGCGACGTTTTCCCACACGCGCAGCGAATCGAACAGGGCGCTGCCTTGAAACAACATGCCGAATTTTTGCAGCAGCCGCTCTCGTGCAGCGCGACGCAGCCTTACCGTTTCGACGCCGTCGATGCGGATCGACCCCGCGTCCGGGCGAAGCAGACCGATGACGCACTTGACCAGGACCGATTTTCCGGTCCCCGAACCGCCGATGATGACGAGGCTTTCGCCGGCAGCGCAGTCAATGTCGACGCCGTCGAGGACGGTCTTGCGGCCAAACGATTTGCGCAGTCCCCGCACGGCGACCTTCGGCGCCACAGCAGGGCTCGTCATCGCGCAAAAAACGCCGCGGTAATCAGATAGTTGCACACTAGGATCAGGATCGACGCGGAAACCACCGCATAAGTCGTCGCTTGGCCCACGCCTTGCGCGCCGCCGCGCGAGTAATAACCGTGATAGCAGCCCATCAGCGCCACGATAAAACCAAAAACGGCGGCCTTCACCAATCCCGATACCACATCGCTCGTTTCGAGGTATTGCTCAGTTCGCGTCAGATACGTTGCCGGGTTGAAGCCGAGCTTGTAAACGCCGACGAGATACCCGCCGAAGACGCCGATGATGTCGGCGACCAACACAAGCAGCGGCAGGGTGACTATGCCGGCGAGCAGGCGGGGCAGCACGAGATAGCGCAGCGGGTCTGTGGACAGCGTTGTCAGGGCATCGATCTGATCGGTGACCCGCATAGTGCCGATCTCGGCCGCCATTGCCGCCCCGACCCGCCCGGCGACCATCAGACCGGCAATGACCGGCCCGAGTTCTCGGGTCATCGACAACACGACAACCGTCGCGACCGCGCCTTCGGCGGCGAATCGGCTGAAGCCGGTGTACGACTGCAGCGCCAGCACCATTCCGGTGAAGATCGCAGTCAACCCGACCACCGGCAGAGAAAAGTAGCCAATATCACGCATCTGGCGCAGGATCGCACGAAGATAGTAGGGCGGCGTAAACGCTGTCGCCAGCGCAGTCCCGGCGAACACCGCCAGCCGGCCAGTGGCGTTCAGAAAGGCTAGGAAGACCGCGCCGATCGAGGCGAGGAAGGTCAACATCGATCGGGTGCGCCGCGATAGACGCGGTGATAGCGCCGACCAAGGGCGGTCAAGATCTCGTAGCCGATGGTTCCGGCATCGGCGGCCGCGGCATCGACCCCATAATCTTCGCCCAGCAGCTCGACGAAACCCCCGGGCCGAGCGAGCAGAGGGTCGGCCGCGGAAACATCGAATACGGCAAGATCCATCGAGACTCGGCCAAGAAGGGGAACACGCTCATGACCAATACGCCCTGACCCACGGTGGCTCAAGGAACGGGGCCAGCCGTCCGCGTAGCCGACCGCGACGGT
The DNA here is from genome assembly GCA_963781215.1 of uncultured Alphaproteobacteria bacterium. Classification (GTDB taxonomy): domain Bacteria; phylum Pseudomonadota; class Alphaproteobacteria; order ATCC43930; family CGMCC-115725; genus AP-15. The sequence goes on along the minus strand of CAWAFE010000041.1, from coordinate 88,842 downwards.
GGCCAAGCGACCCGGTGCGGCCATGACGTGCGTTGCACCGTAGCCAACCGTCTCTCCTGCGTCAATCTCCCGAATTTGCAGGATTCTGCCCTTGAGACGAATGACTTGGCGCATCGGGTTGGCGGATCCCGGTTGCGGATTGACGCCATATAGAGCGGCGCCGGGTCGGACAAGGTCGAAATGAAACGCGGGGCCGAGGAAGATCCCCGACGAGGCGGACAAACTGGCGGGCACGTAGTCGATGCGATTTCGAGCGCGCGAAAAGCGCTGAAGCTGGACTTGGTTCAGCGGGTGGTGCGCCGAATCGGCGCAGGCCAGATGGCTAATTAAGGCTCGCCAGCGGATCGACCGTCGGTCGTGAGGGCATTGGACGAACTCGTCGAAATCGCGGGCAGTGAAGCCCAGGCGTGCCATTCCCGTATCGATGTGAAGCATCGCGGGCAGCGGCCCGCGCCGAGCGGCGACCGCTTCCCACTCGGCAAGCTGGCCCGCGTGGTTGATGACCGGAACGAGCCCCCGCGCGGCAAACTCCTCTGCGGAGGCGGGCAGAGGGCCGTTCAAAACCGCAATCTCGCAGGCATCCGGCAATATTCCTTTCAGGGCAATCGCTTCATCCAATGTCGCAGTGAAAAACAGCCGGCAGCCTGCGGCCGCAAGCGCCCTGGCAACCGGCGGCGCACCCAAGCCGTAGGCATCGGCCTTGACCACCGCCCCGCAGCCGGCAGGCGCCGTTCGCTCTGCCAGAAAGCTCCAATTGGCGACAATGCCCGCGAGGTCTATTTCGAGAATGGCGCCCGCGCGGTCAGCTGAACCTGGGGCCATGTCCGTGACCCAGCCGATTACTCAAGCGCTGGCAAGTGATCGGCGCCCACGTAGTTGTCGAATTTCGTCGTCTCCGCATCGAAATGCAGCGTGATCGTCCCGATCGGACCGTGCCGTTGCTTTGCGATAATTATCTCGCTGAGCCCATAAGATCTCTCATATCTCTGCTGCCATTTTTGGTAAGCATCAGAATCCTCCTTATCCGGCTCCTTTCGGGATAGGTAATACTCCTCGCGGAAAATGAACATCACGATATCGGAGTCCTGTTCGATCGAGCCCGATTCGCGCAAATCGGCAAGCATCGGCCGCTTGTCCTCGCGTTGCTCGACCGCGCGCGACAGCTGCGACAGTGCCAGCAGCGGAACGTTCAGCTCCTTGGCGAGCGCCTTCAAACCGCGCGTAATGTCGGAGATTTCCTGCACCCGATTTTCGAGTGTGCGCACTTGAACTGAAGGACGCAAGAGCTGCAGATAATCGACGATGATCAATCCCAGCCCGTGTTGACGCATCAGCCGCCTCGCACGCGTGCGCAAGGCGGAGACGCCGAGTGCCGGCGTGTCGTCGATGAACAGCGGCAGCGTGGCCAAGCGCTGGCTCGCCTGGACGAATTTGTCGAAATCTTGATTGCCCACATCGCCGCGGCGGATGCGGTCGGAAGAAACACCTGAATCCTCGGCCAGAATCCGGCTTGCCAATTGTTCGGCCGACATCTCCAGCGAAAAGAAGCCGACCACGGCGCCATCTTCGGCGACGACCCGACCATCGGCGGTTCGCCCCGGCCTGTAGGCCTTCGCGGCATTGAAGGCAATGTTGGTGGCGAGCGCGGTCTTCCCCATCGACGGTCGCCCGGCCAGGATGACGAGATCGGATGGATGCAGTCCGCCCAGCTTTTTGTCGAGCTCGACGAACCCCGTCGCCAACCCGACAATCTTTGGGCTCTTCTTGAACGCCGCTTCGGCGCTGGTGATTGCGCTCGTCAGCACCTTTTCAAATGCGCGAAAGCCGCCTTCGGCATTCCCGGCGGTGGCTAGATCGAAGAGCTTCTTTTCCGCGCGTTCTATCTGCTCGCGCGCCGGATCGTCGAGATCATGGCGAAAAGCGTCGTTGACCACATCCTCGCCGACAGTGATCAGCTCGCGTCGCAGGTGGAGATCGTGGATCGTGCGTCCATAATCCTCAGCGTTGATGATCGTCACCGCCGAGCTGGCCAGTCGTGCCAAATACTGCGCGCCGCCGATTTCGGAGAGCGCCCCGTCCTGGTCGAACAGGTTCTTCAGGGTGATCGGGTTAGCGATCTGCCCGCGCTCAATCAATTTGCCGATGGCGGCGAAGATCCGCCCGTGCACGGCGTTGCCGAAATGCTCCGGCTGGAGGAATTCGGATACTCGAGCGTGGGCGGCGTTGTTGATCAGCATCGCGCCCAGGAGGGCTTGCTCGGCCTCGGTGTTGTAGGGAGGCGTGCGAACGAGCTCAGGGTCGGGATCGCGCAGGGGCGTAACCCGGGCCGTCATGGTCGATTCCATACCGGACCCTACCACCCGTGCCGCTGCGGCCTTGCCGGTAATTCGATCCCCAGCCTGTGGAAGGCGGGGATCATCGGGCAGCCCTTTGCGCCCCTTTGCCGCGGACGAATTGTGTCAGGACGGGTCGACGAGCGAGGCCGACGCGGCGCCGCGCAACAGGGCCTTGCGGGCCTCCCACTCGCGGGGGGTATCTAGCGCTTCGAAAAAGATCACCTCGCCGCCGGCGAGGAGGGCGACCGGCAGGCCGTCACCGTAGAGAACGCGGTTGCGGGTCAGCGCCGCGAGCTTGGGCCCCGGGGTCAGGACGCCGACGAGATTTAGCGGATCGGCGCCCGACAGAGAAATCCAATCGCCGGAAGGTGGTTTGCGTCGGGTCTCGCGCAGCATGCCGATGGCGTCAGGCAGTGCGAACTGCTCGCCGGAAAAGCCGGCGACGAAACGGCCGCCGCGGACCTCGCCCCGTGCTTCGAGCCGACGATAAACTCTCAGGAGGTCTCGCCACGGCGGCAACCAAGAGGCTTCACGTTCGAGCAGACGCCAGAACACGACGCCGTAGCGCACCAGTAGGGTCCGCGCCAAATGCTCGACCGCCTCCGGACTGATCTGAACCGACGAGGCGCGGCGCGCGAGCGCCCAGCGACCGGCATCCTCCATGCCGAAGAGGCCGGCGCGACGCCTCCGTCTTGCGGCGCCGCGGCGATCCGATGGCATCAGCAGAGCGCGCAATCCGCCGAAGCTGTCCGACGTAACGAGGCCCAGTGCCACCAGCTCCGCCAGCGCCTCCTCGACCTGCGGGCGCAACAAGCGAGTGGCGTCTACCAACTCGTCGAAGAACGACGCGCCGTTCTCGCGGATAGAGTCAGCGACCCTCTGCGCTCGGGAACTTGGGCGGATCGGGTCCTCCGCCGTCGAAAGCGATGTCCATTGCGTGGCATGACGTCGCGCGAACAAGGAGATCGGTGTCGTGCGCAGCGGCGTGACGCTGGCACTCGATCGCCCGTTTCGCGGTCTGAGCCGTGCCCAGGCGATGCGCCCGGCGAGGCATTGGTCGTCGAGCCAGGACGGCTCGTATTCGGCCAGGCGCGCCGGCAGGATCTCCGTCTCCCAGGCACCGGCCGGAGCCTCGAAGCCTTCGAGCTGCCGGACCAATACCTCGACCGCGTCGGGCCCCTCCATCCGCGAATCGGGCGCAACCCGTTGCCAGCCAAACAGAAAGCGCAGGAAATCGCGCGCGGCAACCGGCTGGATTTCCGCGCGCAGGCGATTGATCGTATAGCGGTGGATGCGGGCGAGGAGCCGACGCTCGCACCATTCTTCGGCGGCGGCGCACGCATTGAAACGTCCACGCAAAGCGAAGCCCTCGGCTTCGAGCGCCAGTAGAGAGGCAGCGATATCCCCCGGTACCAGGCCGAGAGAAGAGGCCAACGCAGCTTCGGTGACGGGCCCCAGGCCTTCGAGCCGGCCGCGCAAGATTTCCACCAGCGCCTCGTCGGGCGACCAAACACGCCCGGCATATTCCGTCGGCGTAATAATCTCCGGATCCAGGCGCGCTTCGGGCCAAACTGCTCGGAACTGCGGCAGGCGCTCGGCGGCGATCCGAATTGTTGCGCGCTCGAGGTGCAGGCGGGCGATGCGGCGGTCGCGCGCGAGTTCGGCGAACATATCGTCCGACCCCGAAGGTGCCTCGCCGTCTCCGAGAAAGCCGAGCCAGACCAGCGCATCGTGCAATTCGTCGGCATTCGCAGGCTCGGGCCAGGCCTCCTCCCGCACCCGCGCGATCGCCTCCGGATCGAGCCGGCCGATGTCGGCCGCGCTTTCCGGCGAGAGCCAGCGGCGGCCGATCACCGCCTGAGTGCGCCGCTCCTCCAGCGGCGCGTCATCGAGATAGGCGTAGGGCCGAGCGGACAGCACTTCGAGGGCCAGCGGCGAGGGCTCCGTAAGATCGCGCGCAACCACGCGAATTTCGCCGGCTTCGAGCCCGGCCAGCAGCCGTTCCAGGCCATCGGCGTCCATCGCCTCGCCGAGGCAGTCGGCGATCGTCTGGCGCACCAGCGGATGGTCGGGGATCTCGCGCTCGCCAACCAGATTCTCGGCACAGGCGAGCTGGTCGGGAAAGATCGCCGCGACCAGGTCCTCGGCGTCCATTCGCGCCAAAGGCGGCGGCACCTTCCTGCCGCCGCGAAACCGGGGCAGCGCCAGCGACACGCCCGCCACCCAGCGCCAGCGGGTGATGAACATCGGCGCGTCGAGCAAAGCCTGGATCAGCAATTGCCGCACACTGGCGGCGCGCAGGTAATGCTGCACCTCGGCGAGGTCGAAGCTGTGCGCCCGCGTCAGCGACAGCACGATGTTGTCCTCGGTCGCCGCCGCCTGCAGCTCGAAATTGAACTTGCGGCAGATGCGCTTGCGCAGGGCTAGCCCCCAGGCACGATTGATCCGGCTGCCGTAGGGCGAGTGGATGACCAGCTGCATGCCGCCGATTTCGTCGAAGAATCGCTCGAAGACGAGCGTGTCCCGGGTCGGAAGAATGCCGAGGGCAGCGTGGGCCGCGGCGAGGTACTCGACCACCTGCTCGGCCGCCGGCGCCGCGATGCCGATCTCCTCGATCAACCACGGGAGCGCACGTTCTGCGGGCAGGCGTGCGGCGATCTGCGTCCGCAGCCGCGAGACCGATTGCGACAGCTCGTCGGTGCGGCCCGGCGCCTCGCCCAGCCAGAATGGGATGGTTGGCGCCATGCCCTGCGCATCCTCGACGCGCACGGTGCCGCGCTCGACCCGGAGGATGCGGTACGGGGTGTTGCCGAGCTGGAAGACGTCGCCGGCCATGCTCTCGACGGCGAAATCCTCGTTGACGGTGCCGATGATCTGGTTTTCGGGCTCCAGCAGGACCTGGTAATCGGCATTGTCCGGGATCGTGCCGCCCGAGGTCAGCGCGGTCAGCCGCGCGCCCCGCCGGCCGCGCAGCTTGCGGTTAACCGCGTCATGATGGATCAGCGCGCCGCGCCGGCCACGGCGGGTGCCGAAGCCCTCCGCGAGCATCCTGACGACTGCGGCGAAATCCTCGCGCGGCAACGCACGGTATGGCCAGGCGCCGCAAATGAGCGCGTAGAGCCGGCTTTCGTCCCATTCCTGCGCGGCGACCTCGGCCACGATCTGCTGCGCCAGCACGTCGAGCGGCTGCTCGGGCACCGTCAGCCGGTCGAGTTCGCCGCGCCCGACGCTGTCGAGCAGCGCGGCGCATTCGACCAGCTCGTCACGGGACAGCGGAAAGAGCCGGCCCTTCGGGGTGCCGTCAACCGCATGCCCCGACCGCCCGACGCGTTGCAGAAACGTCGCGATCGCGCGCGGTGAGCCAAGCTGGCAGACGAGATCGACCTCACCGATATCGATGCCGAGCTCGAGCGAGGCGGTGGCCACCAACGCCTTTAGCCGGCCGGCCTTGAGCCGCTGCTCGGCGTCGAGCCGCTGCTCTTTGGCGAGGCTGCCGTGATGCGCGGTCACCCGGTCCGCGCCGACGCGGTCGGAAAGCTGACGCGTGACCCGCTCGGCCAGCCGGCGTGTGTTGACGAAGATCAGCGTCGTGCGGTGCGCCTCGACGAGCTCGGCCAGCCGGTCGTAAACCTGCTGCCAAACCTCGCCCGACATCACCGCTTCGAGCGGCGAGGAGGGAACCTCGAGCGCGAGGTCGCGGGCTCGGCGATGGCCGGTGTCGATAATCCGGCACTCGGCGGTGGGGCCGACCAGAAAGCGTGCGACGGCCTCGATCGGCTTTTGCGTGGCCGATAGCCCGATGCGCAGCAAAGAGCCGCTGCAGAGGGCGGAGAGGCGTTCGAGCGACAGCGCCAGATGGGCGCCGCGCTTGTTGGAGGCGAGCGCGTGGATTTCGTCGACGATGACGGTCCGCGTCGTCCCCAACATCTTTCGGCCGGATTCCGAGCCGAGCAGGATGTAGAGAGATTCTGGCGTCGTGACGATGATATGCGGCGGGCGTCGTCGCATGCGCTCGCGCTCTCTTGGTGCGGTGTCGCCGGTGCGCACCCAACTACGGATCTCGACCTCCGGCAGCCCTTGCTCCCGCAGAGCTTCGCGGATGCCGGCGAGCGGCGCCTCGAGATTGCGCTCGATGTCGTTCGACAGCGCCTTCAACGGCGAGACGTAGACGATCTGCGTCTCGTCTTCGAGCGCGCCTGCGAGCCCCTGTTGCACCAACTCGTCGATCGCTGCGAGAAAGGCGGCGAGCGTTTTCCCGGACCCTGTCGGCGCCGCGATCAGCGTATGCCGGCCCACCTTGATCGCCAGCCACGCCTCTGCCTGAGCCGCGGTCGGCGCCGCGAAATTGCGGCTGAACCAGGCGGCAACCGCGGGATGGAACAAGGGATCGAGGTTCATGGTCGAAACATGCAAAGGGCAGGGCTGCATAATGGGGATCCGCCCCGCCGCATCAAGCCGCAGCTAGTCGGAAAGCAGCGCCTTGATCCGATAGAGAAGGTCGAGGGCCTCGCGCGGGGTCAGCTCGTCGGGATGGATGCCGTGCAACAGCGCCTCCGCAGCGGATTCGCGGGGGGCCGGGTCGGCGCGATGGCGAGCGGCGCTGAACAACGGGAGATCGTCGGCGAGGCGGGCGAGGGCGCCGCGTTGCTCGCCTTTTTCGAGGATTTCCAGCACCTCCTCGGCGCGCGCCGTGACGGTCCTGGGCAGCCCCGCGAGCTTGGCCACGTGGATGCCGTAGGACCGGTCGGCGGTGCCCGGCCCGACCTCGTGTAGAAAGACCACGTCGCCCTTCCACTCCTTGACCCGCATCGTGTGGCAGGAGAGCGCCGGCAGCTTCGCCGCCAGCGCCGTCAATTCGTGGTAGTGGGTCGCGAAAAGCGTGCGGCAGCGGTTCACCTCATGCAGATGCTCGAGCGCCGCCCAGGCGATCGACAGGCCGTCGAAAGTGGCGGTGCCGCGGCCGATCTCGTCGAAGATAACAAAGGAATTCGCGCCGGCCTGGTTCAGGATCGCGGCGGTCTCGACCATCTCGACCATGAACGTAGAACGGCCGCGGGCGAGGTCGTCGGCGGCGCCGACCCGGCTGAAGAGCCGGTCGACGATGCCGATCCGGGCCGAGCGGGCGGGCACGTAGGACCCCATCTGCGCCAGGATCGCGATCAGCGCGTTCTGCCGGAGAAAGGTGCTCTTGCCGGCCATGTTGGGGCCGGTGACGAGCCAGACCCGCTCGCCACCCAGCACGCAGTCGTTGGCGATGAAGCTGCCGCCGTTGCCGGAAGCGGCCAGCCCTGCCTCGACTGTCGGATGCCGCCCGCCCGATATCTCAAATGCCGTGCCCTCTTCCACGACCGGCCGCACCCAGCCTGCGTCAGCCGCGAGCGTGGCAAGCGCGGCCGCGACGTCGAGCGCGGCGAGGGCCGATGCGGCGGCGGCGATCTCGGCGCGCCGGGCCATCACCTCGCCGACGAGGTCGTCGTAGAGCCGCAGCTCCAGCGCCAGCGCGCGCTCGGCGGCGTTGGCGATTTTTGTTTCCAGCTCGGCCAGCTCGGCGGTCGTGTAGCGCTGCGCCCCTGCCATCGTCTGGCGGTGGATGAATTCCGGGCCGAGCTTGCCGGCATGATTGGCCGACACCTCGATGTAATAGCCGATCACGTTGTTGTGCCGGATTTTTAGGGCGCCGATCGCGGTGTCGCCCGCATAGCGCGCCTGCAATGCCGCGATAAGGCGGCGGCTCTCGTCGCGCAGGCTGCGCCATTCGTCGAGCTCGCCCGAATACCCGCCCGCGATCAAGCCGCCGTCGCGGGCGAAGAGCGGCAATTCGGCGGCGAGCGCACGCACCAGGCGTTCGACCAGTGCGCCGTGCTCGCCTAGGTCGTGACCGGCCTCGACGAGGAGCTCGGGCAGCGGGACAAGGCCCGGGGCGTCGAGCATGCCGCGCAACGCTGCGGTCTCGCCAAGCGAGCGGCACAGCGCAGCAAGGTCGCGCGGGCCGCCGCGCCCGAGGCTCAGCCGCGCCAACGCCCGCTCGATGTCCGGGCACTGACGGAGCCGCTCGCGCACCGTCACGCCCAGTTCGGGCCGGTCGACGAAGAACTGGACTGCGTCGAGCCGCGCCATGATCGCCGCCGGCGCGGTCAGCGGCGCTGTCAAATAGTCGGAGAGCAGCCGGGCGCCGGCCGCGGTGACGGTCCGGTCGATGGTCGCGAGCAGGCTGCCTCGGCGCTCGCCGCTCAAGGTGGTCGCAAGCTCGAGATTACCCCGCGTCGCCGCGTCGATCTGCATGACCGAGCCCGGCATCACCCGCCGCGGCGGCTCCAGATGCGGCGTCTTGCCCTGCTGGGTCAGGCCGATATAGTCGACCAACGCTCCCGCGGCAGCGAGCTCGGCGCGGCTGAAATTGCCGAACCCGTCGAGCGCGCCGACCCCGTAGAAACCTTCGAGGCGGTGTCGCGCGGCTTCGCTCTCGAAGCGCGCATTCGGCAAGGGGGTCAGCGCCGGCTTCCACTCGGCCAGCAATTCGAGGAGCGCCGGGCGGGTTAGCATCCGCTCCGGCAGCAGAATTTCGCCGGGCATCAGGCGGGCGAGGTCGCCCGGCAGCGCCCTCTCGCTGGTCGGTGCGAGTGCAAAGGCGCCGGTCGACAGATCGAGCCAGGCGAGCCCGATCTCGCCGCCTGCCTCGCTGAGGCCGGCGAGGTAATTGTGCCGGCGGGCGTCGAGCAACGTCTCCTCGGTGAGAGTGCCGGCAGTGAGCACGCGGACAACTGCGCGCCGCAGCATCTTGGCGCCGCGCCGCCTGGCTTCGGCGGGATCCTCGGTCTGCTCGCAGAGTGCGACCTTGAACCCAGCGCGGATCAGCCGGGCGAGATAGGCATCGGCGGTGTGGACCGGGACCCCGCACATCGGGATGTCGGCGCCTTCGTGCCGACCGCGCTTGGTCAGCGCGATGTCGAGCGCCTGCGCCGCGGCGACCGCGTCGTCAAAGAACATCTCGTAAAAATCGCCCATCCGGAAGAACAGCAGGCAGCCTGGGTTCGCTGCCTTGATCTGGTGGTACTGTTCCATCACCGGCGACGCGGGGGCTTCGCCGGGGCGGGCAGATTCGGTCATCGACAAGGGGGGACGAGGGGGCGGGCGCATTCGGGCGTTTGACGGTAGCATGCGGACATTCGAGGGCGAACGAGGATCGGCATGACCGAGGCATCGACTTCTTTTCCGGTGGTTCGCGAGGCGGTCGCCTCCTTTCCGGACCGGGAGCATTTCCGCCGCGCCGTCTCGGAGCTTCGCGCGGCCGGGTTCGAGCCTAGCGACCTCTCGGTGCTGGCCTCGCACGATTCGCTGGCCACGGCGGACGAGGCCATCGGCATGCCGCCGGATGTAGTGCGTGCCGGGCTCAGCGACGAGATCAAATATATCGCCCCGCTCACGGTGGCCGGGATCGTCCTGTTGTCGGGCGGGCCGATCGCCGCGGTCGTCGCGGCCTTGGTCGGGGCCGGGCTTGGTGGCGCGGCGCTGAAGGAGTTGTTCGACGATTTCACTGCCCCGCGCCACAGCGACGATTTCGCGGCGGCGATCGAGGCCGGCGCAGCGCTCTTATGGGTGCGGTGCGACGATCCCGACCGCGAGCTGACCGCGACCCGCATCCTCGACGCAGCCGGCGGCCGACAGGTGCACGTCCACGGCCGCCCGAACTCATGGCGAGGAGAGCGCCGGCTGATCTATCAGAGGGCTCCAGAAACCAATCCCCGAGGATCTGCTCGGCCGTAAACCTGCCCTTTTCGAGCCACGCTCGAATCCGTTCCGCCCTATCCCTTCGCCGGACCGAGATCGCCCTCCTCCAGCGCCGCCGCGACACCCAACTATTCCGCAATCGTCGTATCGAGCTGGTCCCGAAGGCTGTGACTGTCGCGCAGCTCTAAGTCGATCTGCACCCGGTGCGTTTCCGAGCTGTCGACCGCGCCCAGCGTCGATATCATGACAAGAACGCACCTTGGTCTTCAGGAGATGGCACAGGATTTGCGGAATCGAGCTCGCATCAACCGAGCGGCAGGTGCGGCAGGAACTCGATCGGGGAGGCTCCCGTCGATAGCGGCGGATGCGGGCAAAATAAGGCCCCGCATCCAGTTACGAAACATTGCATCGCGCGCTGCCGCATGGCAGCAATTCTCTGCAGTTGTTCCAGAGACGATGACCGTATCGATGCCCACTCACGCAAGATTATGTCGAGGTCGGTGCCGAAGAAACCGCTGTAGCGATGTTTCTTGGCGACCTGCTCGTCGGGGGCCGGGGCGAGCTCGGGAAAATCCATAACAAACCTGGTGGCTCAAAACAGGTAATCGTATCGGATGAAGCCATTGAACCGGGCGATGCGTTCGTAGAGCGAGCGGGCGATGGCATTGTCCTCCTTCGTCGTCCAATAGAGCCTGAGGCAGCCGTGCTCGCGCGCGACCGCAGCGACGGCCTCGATCAGCTTCTGTCCGGCGCCATGGCGGCGGACGGAGCTGTCGACGAAGAGGTCTTGCAGATAGCAGACGTCCCTCGGCGTCCAGGCATGGGCGTGGAAAAGGTAATGCGCGATCCCGACGAGCGGTGCGGTGTTGCCGCCGAGCCGCGCCCCCAGCCCGCGGATCGAGCCTTCCGCTGCGGTCAGCCGGCGCCAAGTGTGTTCATAGATCTCGGGCGGCAGGCTCGTCACGTAGAAGTCGAGGTAGCCGCGCCACAGTTCGGCCCAGCGCTCGCGGTCCGACGGGAAGAGCGCAGTGACGACGATCCCGGGCATGACAAGCCCCTCCCCTTTCGGTTGCTGAGGCGGTAGAATAACGACGGAGGCTTGGCGCAGCACGGGGGCTTGCGATGTTGGTATTCCGTCAATTGTTCGACCCGTCGTCCTCTACCTACACCTACCTGCTCGCCGACAAAACCGGGGCGGCGGTGATCATCGACCCGGTCTTCGAGCAGGCACGGCGCGACGCGGCGCTGATCGATGAGCTTGGCTTGCACCTCCTCTATTCGCTCGAGACCCATGTCCATGCCGACCATGTCACCGGCGCCTGGCTGTTGAAGCAGGTGACCGGCTGCCGAATTGCTCTGTCGGCCGACAGCGGCGCCCGTGGAGCCGACCGCGCCCTGGTGCAGGACGACGTGGTCGCGTTCGGCGAGCGCAATCTGCAGGTGCGGCAGACCCCGGGCCACACCAGCGGCTGCCTGACCTATGTTCTCGACGACCGCAGTATGGCCTTCACCGGCGATTGCCTGCTGATCCGCGGCAGCGGCCGCACCGACTTTCAAGAGGGCAGCCCGCACCAAATGTACCGGTCGATCCAGCAGCAGATCTTCACCCTGCCCGACGACTGTCTCCTCTACCCGGCCCATGACTACCGCGGGCTGACGGTTACCAGCGTGCGCGAGGAGCGGCGCTTCAACCCGCGTCTCGGCGGTGAGACCGGCGAGGCCGACTTCACCGGCTACATGAACAATCTGCGGCTCGCGCACCCGAAAAAGCTCGATGTCGCGGTGCCGGCGAACCTTAAATGCGGCCGGCCCGAAAACGATGTCGATTTGACCGCGGGCCCGGGCTGGGCGGCGCTTGCGCTACAGCTTTGCCGGCATCTGGGAGATCGACCCGCACGGGCTCGAGGAGCACGCACCGCAGGTGCAGATCCTCGACGTGCGCGAGCCCGAGGAGTTTACCGGGCCCCTTGGCCATATCCGCGGCGCCGTGCTGATCCCGCTCGGCACGTTGGCCGAGCGTGTCGGCGAGCTCGGCCACGACCGCCCGATCGTCGCCGTCTGCCGCGCCGGCAGCCGCTCGGCGCAGGCGACTGTGATCCTGCGCGAGGCAGGCTTTGCCGATATCGCCAATCTCCATGGCGGGATGCTGCGCTGGCGGGCCGAGGGCCACGCCGTCGAAGGCGGCAGCGCCTAGTCGCAGCGAGCGGCGATTGAGCGGGAGGTTTGAAGTGGCGGGGACAGCCGAGGGATCGATGACGGGCGCAGGGTTTCGCGAGGGCCATGTCGAGGCGGACGGATTTCGCATCCGCTATATGGAGGCCGGGCGGGGGCCGGCGCTGGTGCATCTGCATGGCGCGGGCGGCCTGCGGCTGACGCCGGCACACGATCTCCTCAGCCGGCACTTTCACGTCGTCGCGTTCGAAATGCCTGGCTTCGGCACCTCGCCGGAGAACGATCGTTCGCAAAGCATGGCCGAGCTCGCCGCCACGATAGGCCGGGCGGCAGGGAATCTCGGCCTCGACAGCTTCAACCTGATGGGAACCTCGTTCGGCGGCAGGGTGGCGTTGTGGCTGGCGGCCCAGGCCCCGGAGCGGGTGCGGGCGCTGGTGCTCGAGGCACCGGCGGCGATCCGCCCGGAGGGGGCCGCGCTTCCCTCGGGCTCCCCCGAGGAGATGGCCCGGCTGCTCTACGCCCATCCCGAGCGGATGCCGCCGTTACCGACACCCGACCCGGCGATCCGGGCCAAGACGCAGCTTCTGGTGGCGCGGCTGCGCGGCCCGGCCCGCGACTCGGAGCTCGAGCGGCTGATGGCCCGGCTGGAAACCCCCACCCTGGTGCTGTTCGGCACCCTCGACCGGGTGATCCCGTCGGAGATGGGGCATTTCTACAAGGAGATCATGCTCAACTGCAACTTGATCTTTGTCTACGACGCCGGCCACGCGATCGCTGTTGAGCGGCCGGAGGCCTTTGTCGAGGTGGTCGCCGATTTCCTCGAACGTCGCGAGGCCTTCGTCATCAGCCGCACCGAGACGATGATCCATCCGTAAGGTTCGGCAACGGTAGGAACGAACGGGGAACTATGATAGGCTCCGCCGGCAATCGTGAAATCCCTTCGAGGCCGTCTTGAGTTTTCTCAGGAAGCGTCAATTGCTCATCCCGCGTTCCCGCGACAGCGGGGATCCAGCACCGCAAGCGCCGGTACGGTTGCTCCGGACCGCTGGTTCCGCGGGCGCGGCTGGTTAGCCATGGCCGTCGTGGGCTCGATCTCGCAGCAGATCTGGGACATGAAGTACCGGTTGCGGGGGCCGCCTGTTGGCGGCGTGCCGGGCGAACCCATTGACAAGACGATCGAGGACACCTGGCGGCGGGTGGCGGTCGCACTTGCCGCACCCGAGCGCGATCCGGCGCCATGGGCCGAGCGCTTTTACCAGGCGATGGTGGATTTCAAATTCCTGCCGGCCGGGCGCGTCGTCGCCGGCGCAGGCAGCGGCCGCTCGGTGACTCTGTTCAACTGCTTCGTGATGGGGACGATCCCTGACGATATGGGCGGCATTTTCGCCCATCTGCGCGAGGCGGCGCTGACGATGCAGCAGGGCGGCGGCATTGGGTATGATTTCTCGACCTTGCGGCCGCGCGGTGCCCCGGTCAAAGGGGTTGGAGCCGACGCCTCCGGGCCGCTGTCGTTCATGGACGTGTGGGACGCGATGTGCCGCACGATCATGAGCGCCGGCTACCGCCGTGGTGCGATGATGGCGACCCTGCGCTGCGACCATCCCGACATCGAGGCCTTTGTCGAGGCCAAGAAGGAGCCGGGCCGGCTGCGCATGTTCAACCTATCGGTGCTGGTGACCGACGCCTTGATGCAGGCGGTCGAGGAGAACGCGCCGTGGGAATTGTCCTTCGGCGGCACGGTGTGGAAGGTGCTGCAGGCTCGCGAGCTGTGGGACAAGATCATGCGCGCCACCTGGGCCTATGCCGAGCCCGGCGTGATCTTTATCGACCGCATCAACCGGCGCAACAATTTGTGGTATTGTGAGGAGATAACCTCCACCAACCCTTGCGGCGAGCAGCCGCTGCCGCCTTACGGCGCATGCCTGCTGGGCTCAATAAATCTGGCGAGTCTGGTCACCGCACCGTTCACCGCCGCCGCCCGGCTCGACCTCGACCGGCTGCGGGCGCTGGTGCCGGATTGTGTGCGGATGATGGACAACGTCGTCGACATCTCGCTCTTTCCATTGCCGCAGCAGCAGGAGGAGGCGCGGCAGAAGCGGCGCATCGGTCTCGGCGTTACCGGGCTCGCCGATGCGCTGATCATGTGCGGGCTGCGTTACGGCTCGGCGGCGGCGGTGGCGGCGGCCGAGGCCTGGCTCGCGGCGATCGGACGCGAGGCCTATCTCGCTTCGGCGGCGCTCGCGGCCGAGAAGGGCGCCTTCTCGCTCTTCGACCGCGACCAATACCTCGCCGGCGAGACGGTGGCCGGCCTGGAGGAGGACGTGCGCACCGAGATCGCGGAGCATGGCATCCGCAATGCTCTCTTAACCTCGATCGCGCCCACCGGGACGATTTCGCTGTTCGCCGACAATGTCTCCTCGGGCATCGAGCCGGTGTTCAGCTTTCGCCACACGCGCAGCATGCTAATGCCCGACGGTAGCCGGCGCGAGGAGGAGGTGGCCGACTACGCCTATCGCCTCTTCCGGCGGCTGAAGGGCGAGGCGGCGCCGTTGCCCGATTGTTTCGTCGACGCGCAGGTGCTGAGCCCCGCGGACCACGTCGCGATGCAGGCCGCCGTGCAGAAGCACGTCGACAGCTCGATCTCGAAGACGATCAACCTGGCGGCCGACATCTCGTTCGAGCGCTTCAAGGATGTCTATCGCGAGGCCTATGCGCAGGGCTGCAAGGGCTGCACGACCTATCGCCCAAACGAGGTGACGGGAGCGGTGCTGACGGTCCGGCCCGACGCGCCGGCGGAGCGTGAGCCCGAATTGCCGCTGCCGGCCCCACAGCCTGCGACCCAACCGAAGCCGGCCGACATCTTCGAGGCCGGCGGCGTCGTCTATATGACGCAGCCGCTGAGCCGGCCCGAGGCATTGCCAGGACGGACCTACAAAATCCGCTGGCCCGACAGCGAGCACGCGCTTTACATCACCTTGAACGACATTGTTCAGGATGGAAGGCGGCGGCCCTTCGAGGTGTTCATCAACTCGAAGAACATGGAGCACTACGCCTGGACCGTGGCATTGACCCGGATGATCTCGGCGGTGTTCCGCCGTGGCGGCGACGTTTCCTTTGTGGTCGAGGAGATGAAGGCCGTCTTCGATCCGCGCGGTGGCGCCTGGATGGAGGGCCGCTACGTCCCCTCGCTCTTGGCCGCGATCGGCGACGTCATCGAACGCCACATGATCGAGATCGGCTTTCTGCCGGCGCCCACCCGAAGAGAGCGCCCGGCCGTCGTCGAACAGCAGATGGCAGCAGGCGGCGCTCTCCTCCCCGACCAGCGCGCCCTCGCGCCCCGCATGGCGCAATGTCCCAAATGCGGTGCCGCCGCCCTCATTCGCATCGAAGGCTGCGACCAGTGCACCAGTTGCGACTATTCCAAATGCTGGTGATTTGGGTTCAGCGGTCCGACTCGGAATGTGTAGCGACGTGCGGAAGAAAATTGAAGTCGTCTTGCGCTGACTTAATCCTCGCATTCATGTCTTTGCTTCGGGTGAGGAAGGCGTGGATGCCCACGGAACCAGTCCGTGGCAAAAGGCGACCGCGATTTCTCGGTACATTTGTATCGCGCCGAGATGCGACGATGGGAGGTTGACCGCGATCGGAACCTTCCGTGCCGAGAAGCCTCAGCACCAGATGGGTCGTGGCCGTGGCCGCACCCTGGCGCGGCAGAAAGGCGAGGATGCGGACGGGGCGGGGCCGATTGCGGCGAAGGCGTCCGGTACCCCGGCCGGGATCGAGTGCAGCGGCGCGCCGGCGATCGGCACGACTTCCAACTCTCGCGTTGCTGCTCCGACCTACCGCGAAACCCGGCACCATGCCCAACGTGCACGCCCTCAGCCCGCGTCACGGAATAAACTCTATCTTGGAAGAGTCCATGGTATCGCATTGCCGTATCGGCGTCCCAAGCCCACATAGCGGCTATCATGATAGACCGGGTGCGCAAGACCCAAAAAAGACGCTATAACGCACAAGGAATATGATCACATCGTGAGCATAGGCGCGGCGACCATGCCGGGCATGCCGATTCGGGGTAAGGCGGCCACTCGAAGACCACCGTCGGCGGCTTTGGCGCTGTTGTTGCTGCCCGGCAGTCGCGGGTCTTTAGGGGACGCTATGCCAGACCGAGCCGCCCTGATCGAAGCGCACATTCCGGGCTTACGCCGGTTCGCGTGCGCGTTGCTGCGCGGCGATCGCGAGCAGGCGGACGACCTCGTGCAGGACAGCCTCGAACGAGCTCTGTCGCGATGGCACCTGCAACGTTCCGAGGCTTCCTTGCGCGGCTGGCTCTACACCATCCTCTACAACCGCTTCCGCAGCGATCGGCACCGTCAGAAGCGGCGCGGACTGCACGGTCCTTTGACCGAGGCCGTCGAGGCGGAGCTGCCATGGGTCGAAGGCGGACAGGATGCGGCGCTCGAGCACCGCGATTTGCTCCGGGCCTTTGCCGCCTTGCCGGAGCAGCAGCGGTCGGTGCTGACGTTGGTCGCGGTCGAGGACCTCTCCTACGAAGAGGCCGCGCGCGTGCTCGACGTGCCGATCGGCACCGTCATGTCGCGCCTATCCCGCGGGCGCGAGCGCCTCCGCCTCAATCTCTCCGGCCACACCGAGGGCGCGGACGCCGCCGGAAGGTGGACGAGATGAGCGCCGGGCGCGGTCCTGTGGAGGAGAGCGATCTCCATGCCCACATCGACGGGCAGCTCTCTGCCGAACGCGGCGAGGCGGTCGATGCCTACCTCGCCCAGCACGCCGAGCAGCGCGAGCTGTTCGCCCAATATGCCGATCAGCGGGCGGCGTTGGGCGCCGCCCTCAGCACGCTGGCGGGCGAAACGATCCCGGCCCGCTTGCGGGTCGACAACATTCTGGCCGGGCAGCGCCGTCGCTGGCTCCAGCAGCTTACCCGAATTGCCGCCGCGGTCGGCTTTCTCGTTCTGGGTGGCGTCGGTGGCTGGGCCGCCCGGGACGTGGCATCGGCCGTTGCCCCGGACGCGCTGGCCGCGGCCGAGCAGGCGGTGACGAGCGACGCGATCGCCGCGCACCGGACATTTTCGCCGGAGGTTCGCCACCCAGTGGAGGTCGACGCAACCCAGGAGGCGCACCTCGTCCAGTGGCTGTCGAAGCGGCTCGGCCGGCAGCTCGTTGTGCCGGACCTTGGCGCCGCGGGGTTTCAGCTGATGGGCGGGCGGCTACTGCCGGCGGAGAACAGCCTGGCGGCGCAGTTCATGTATCAGAACGGCAAGGATCGCCTCACACTCTACCTGCGCAGCGACATCGGCGGCGAAACCGCGTTCCGGTACCACGAGGAAGAGGGCATCGGCGCGTTCTATTGGTCCGATGAAGGGTTTGGTTACGCGCTTGCCGGGAAGGCCGACCGCAACTTGCTGCTGCGGGTGGCCGAGATCGTCTATCAGCAACTCACTCCCGACGCCGGCAAGGGCAAGACCGCGCCCCCGCCCGGCAAACCCAGCTAGCCGCGCCTCAACTCCGGGGTTTGCCGGGAAGGGTTGGGGAAAATCCACCTGATCGCCGGCGAGCAGCCGGGCCACCTTCCCGACCGCTTATCGGCAAGAGCGTATGCGCCGGCCGCCGTCACCGACGACGCGGCGAGGCGAGGGCAGGGAGGCCTGTGGCGTCTTCATCCGTTCGCCGCACGCCTTTGCCGATGCGCCGCGATCCGGTCGATCTAGACTGCCGCGGCTGCCGGGCAGCCAGGCGTGCTCGCCGATCGTCACCGCGGCGTAAAAGCCGCCAAGCAGCAGACCGATGACCGCGTTGATTGGAAGATCGAATGAAATCGCTATCGCGGCCCATCAGGTCGCGTCTCGGCGAGCACGCACTCGGCATCCGCGTAGTCGCGGAGTTCCAACCCCCTCTTTCGCGTTTCGTGGCCCCGCCCGATTAGTGCAGCATCCGAGGCGTCTCTCGGAGAGCGGCATGATGCCCTCGGGCAAAAAGGACCCGAGGACCGGAACATCGGTGGGCGGCTCGGACGAGCACCCACCGATGTTCGCAGCTACGCCAGTATTCGGCTTGAGCCGAGATCAGTTGTAGTAACTGGTACTGCCGAAGATGGCGCCGCAGGCGGTTACGGGGCTCGCAGGATGGACATAGACCGCAACGCACCCGTTCGTGCTGCCGCAGATTCCGGCGCTGACGCCGGTGGTATCGCCACCGGATCCAACCACTGAGAACGGCGCTACTTGCGGAACATATATGCGGTTTCTATTGCAGTCGGCCGCAACCGAGTGGGAGCCGCTGCCTTGCGGGATGGTCTCGACCAGCACGCTGGTGCCGTCGATCACGCCAAGCACGGGCCCGCACCCTGGGGGGTTGAGGGCACACGATCGGGCTAAGTGCCGCTCCGCAGCTAGAGCCGGTGTAGTAGCGCTGGTCGCCGGAATTGAACCAGACCTCGTCGGAGCCGGTAATGCCGGCGATATGCGAATAGTTTTTGTTGAGCGCATTGATGACGAGGGTGGTCTTGTCGCTTGGGTTGTTGGCGGGCGTGCAGCCTACGAGCAGGTTGGAACCTGGTCCGACCGTGGTCGCCGTTGGGACTGCAACCGTTCAGCGGCACGACACCGGTGTTTGTCTGCTCGGATCAAACGCACCCAACACGGCAGTCGGTTTGGAAACCGTCGTCGGGTCGATCACCGCATCCCGCCGTCGCAGGTAATCGGGCCGGCAAGCTGGCCATAATTGCAGGCCGGCAGGGTTGTCGGCGATGATCGGGATCGAGACATAAAACCGCTTGGTCTTCGGCTCCCAGGTCGGCTGCTCCAAAGACAGACCAAAGCCAGCCGGAATGATTGTGGGATCGACGGTGATCTTGGTGATGATTTTGACGTTGCTGACCCCGGCATCGCCATTGGCAGTGAAAAGTGTGGCGAAGGGCGGGTCCTCCGCGTTGTTGGCGGCAAGCAGCAATTTGCCGTCGGGAGTCAGCGCCATTTCGTCGACGCGGGTCGTGCCGCCGGTCGAGAATTGACTGAACCGGCGTAATATAAGTGCCCGGCGAATTGAGGTTAAACACTTTGAGTGTGCTGTCGCCGTCACCGCCGTAAACCCAGCTGCCGTGCGAGGTAACGCCATCGGGTCCAGAGTTGATTGTTGTTCACGGCTCCCGCTCGGATTGCTGCACGATACCGACAAATCCCTTTAGTCGGCGCGTCCACGTGTTCGTCGCGGTAAAGATGACCTCGATCCCCGCGTTCGAGCGATCGCCGAGGTAGTACTCGGAACGATTAGGATTAACCCAGCTGATGTCGAACGACCTGAGCGGGTTGCCTGGGATCTGAACAGCGGTTAGGCATTGGGTCTCTGTCGTCGTCGGCGCCCCAGGACCGGTGCACGGCGGCTGGGCGACAGCTGGCGTCGCGACAGATACACCCGCGAACAGCGTCGCCATCACAACCGAGGACTGAATGCATTTCTTCAGTTCTGCATACATACAACTGTCATTTTGAAACACTTGTCCCTCCCGTTGCGAGTTATTCTCAATAGCGCGCTCAGATTAACTACGCGCAAGGCGGACCATATCGAGGCATGACAAGGAGTCAACGCTTTTAGACGTACTTTTGACGACTTTGCCCTGATGTAAGTGTAATTTAAGCTTAAGTCCGGTTGTGACTCTGCTTCAGGCCGATTGTGACTTTAAAGTGTCAATCAGCGTTCTTACGACGCCACTCGCAAGGCGTCGGGCGGCCTATCGGGTGGCCTCGCAGGCCTAGGCACACAGTTTTCGGCAGATCTTAGCCCTTGCTGCGCATTTCCGGCAGGGCGTCTCCGTCCCGCGGCGGCGTTAGCCGGGCAGCAGCGGCTCGCCCTTCATGTATTTGCCGCGGCAGAACAGCAAAGTCGGTCGGTTGGTATAGGCGTAGCGCTCGACATGGCCGATGAAGATGATGTGGTCGCCGCCGTAATGGCGATATTCGTTGCGGCATTCGAAATGCGCGGCGGCGCCGATCAGCACCGGGGCGCCGCATTCCGGGATGATATGGTCGATCTCCTCGAATTTATTCTCGTGGGTACGGGCGAACTTGTTCGATAGATCGATCTGGTCGTAAGCGAGGATGTTGACGACGAAATGCGAGCCTTCCTGGAAGGCTGGCAGGCTTTGCGCGTAGAGCGAGGCGCTCCACAGCACCAGGGGCGGCGCCAGCGACACGGAGGAGAACGAGTTTGCGGTCATCCCGTACAGCCCGCCGTCCTTGCCGCGCGCGGTGATGATCGTCACCCCGGTGGCAAAGGTGCCGAGCGCGTTACGGAAATCGCGCGATTCGAAGCCTTCGCCCGAGGTCGCCTTCACCGTCGCGGCGTGGCTGCCGGGATGCTCGCTTTCGGGAATCTCGGGCTTAAGGGTTGCGGTTTGCGGGCTCTTATTTGGCACGGACGATCCCCACGATCTTCTCAGAGCGACACTTCGGGCGGCAGGCCCAGCGCTACCCGGCCATAAACCGCGCCGTTGACGTCCCAGGTGAGGGTGTAATGGGCATTGGCCGCATGGACGTCGCGAAAAGCGCGCTGGATCGGGTTTTGCGCATAGATCGCGCCGCCGCCGCTTGCGCTGAATAAAATATCGACCGCCCGGGTGCACAATGTCGCGGCAAAGGCACCGTCGCGGCGATAACGCGCCTTTTGCTCGAGGCTCGGCACCACCCCGGCCTCAGTGATCCGCGTCGCCTCGTCGCAATCGCGCAATGCGATCGCCTCGGCCGCATCGGCCGATGCCGCCGCCTCGGCGAGATGGACCTGCAAGTTTCTGAAATCGGCGAGATTCCGTCCGGTATAGATGCTGAGCCGGGTTCGCGTCGTCTCGGCGAAATGCTGGATCGCGCCGCGGGCGATGCCGAGCGAGACGCCGGCGATTGCGAAACCGAACAGGCTGATCGCCGGCAGCTGATACAGCGCCCCGGGATTTACCCCGCTGCCCCGATTGGGGCCGCCGGTAATCCGCTCCGCGGAGAGGGTGCGGTGGGCCGGAACAAAGATGTCGGCCGCCTCGACATCCTTGCTGCCCGTGCCGCTCAGCCCGATCACCTGCCAAGTGTCGATAATCGTGTAGTCGCTTGCCGGAACGAGGAAAATGCGGGGCTCGCTCTGCCCGGTCTCCTCGTCCATGACGAGGGCGCCGACCATAGCCCAGGTCGCCGCGTCGATGCCGCTGGAAAACGGCCATCTGCCGCTGAGCCGGTACCCGCCGGGCACCCGTCGTGCCCGGCCGCGCGGAAAGACCAGAGCTGAGCCGATCAAATTGTCCGGCGATTCGCCCCAGATTTCGTCCTGCGCCTCGGGATGCCACATGCCAAGCAGCCAATGGTGGGCGGCGAGGTTGGCCAGCACCCAGGCGGTCGAGCCGCAGCCTCGGCCGATCACCGCAGAAAGCTCGAACAAGGCGCGGTAGGGCAGCTCGCTGCCACCCACCCGGGCCGGCTGCAACATGCGAAAAAGCCCGCTCGAGTGCAGATCGGCGATCGTCTCGTCGGGCAGCCGGCGCAATTCCTCTGCCCGCTCAGCGCGTTCGTGCAGCACCGGGATCAGCGCCTCGGCCCGCGCCAAAAGCTCGTCGAAGCGCGGCGGCGCCGCGTGCTGTTCGATCGTCCGGTCAGGCATTGCGATCCTCTCGCAAACGAGCCACGCTGTCGCACTCTACCCGCCGCGCCGCGGCAGCGCGAGACCCTATGCACGGCGTCGTCAGAGCAGATATCTCTATATTGACGGCGTACGCTGAGAGCGAGGTGGCCGGGCTCGAGCAGAGGGTCGAGCTTACGACGGCGTGGTGCGATAGCCGAAACTTGCCCTATTCTCGCGATCAGCGAAATTCGACAAGTAGGAAGGCTGCCATGTCGTACATCTATGTCGTGCAAATGGACATCCCGGCCGCGCTCGAGGCCGAGTTCAACCGCATCTACGACGAGGATCACGTGCCGACGATCCTCAAGGTCCCCGGGGTGCGCTCCTGCACTCGCTACCGGCTCGATCATTCGACGATCCCGACGATGCCGCGTTACCTGGCGATCTACGAATGCGACAATGCCGAGGTGATCAACAGCCCGGCCTGGACCGAAGCCTCCGACCTTGGCGAGTGGAAGCCCAAGATCCGGCCGCACACGACCAACCGCCAGCACAGCGTGTTCCAGAAGATCGCCTGAAGGAGCGACCGCATGCCACACATCTTCGTCGTGCAGCTCGACATCCCGGCCGAGCACGAGGCCGAGTTTAACCGCGTCTACGACACCGAGCATTTTCCGATGCTCTCGAAGGTGCCGGGCGTGCGCTCGGCCGCGCGCTACCGGCTCGAACATTCGACGGTGCCGAACATGCAGCGCTACCTTACGATCTACGAGCTCGACTCGCCCGAGGTGATGAAAAGCGCCGCCTGGGAAGCCGCCGGCGCCTATGGCGACTGGGCGACCAAGATCCGGCCGAAAACGACGGCCCGCCACCACAGCGTCTTTGCGCGCATTGCCTGAAGGAGGCCCGCTATGATTCATGTGCTCGCCATCATCACCGCCAAATCCGGCATGCGCGAGGCCATCCTGAAGGAATTCCGCGCCAACATGCCGGCGGTGCACGCAGAGAAGGGTTGCATCGAGTATGGCCCGGCTATCGACGCCGAAGGGATCGGCGGCTTTCAGACCAAATTCGGCCCCGACGCCTTTGTCGTGATCGAGAAATGGGAGAGCCCCGAGGCGCTGAAGGCGCACGCCACCTCGCCGCATATGGCCGCGTATGCGGGCAAGACCCGCGACCTGATCGCGAGCCGCGTCATCCACGTGCTGTCGCCGGGGTAACCCCTATTCGTCGGGCGGCGGCTCAGGGGCGGCGATCTGGCGCTCGACCGAGTCCGGCGGGTCGCCAAAGCCCAGGCGGATTCGGTATTGGCGCCAGTCGCGCCGGTAAGCGACCGGGTCGGGCAACGCAATTGATGTCGTGGCGACCATGGCCAGCAAGCGGCTCTGCGCCTGCGGGACCCCGCCGGCCCCGCCCGGGGCCGACGTGCCCCGGCCGATATTGGCGAATCCGAACGCCGTATCGGTGTAGGGGCTGGCGGGGAATTGCTGCGAAAAGCTCTCGCTCGGCGCCGGGTTGACGGCGATCGAGGTCGCCGCGGTCGCCTCGCCATCCGGGGCCACCAGCTCGGCGCTGCGCAACGGCAACCGGTCGATCGCGCTGACCTCGATGACATCGACGACCCCACCCGGCGGAAATCGGGCGCGAATCTGATCGCTCGGCAACGGCGTGAGCCCGCCGCCGCAAGCGGCGAGCATGACGAGGGCGACGAGACAGCCGGCGCGGCGCATGACACCGGGGTTTAGCGCGAACCCTGGCGTACAGAAAGAGTCTCCGAACGACTGGGCGTTCATGGCACAATTAGGCGAAACTTGAAGGAGGCTAATCGCCATGCCCGACACTGTTGCCCACACCGCCGATGCGAGCGGGCCGGAGCATGCCAAATGGTCGCCGGTGCTGCGCGAATTCCTGATGCCGCTGACCGCCGGGCTCGGATAGCCGCGCAAGATTTTGGCTCTTCCGGCATTGAAGGCGCGCACCATCGGCCACGCCTCTCTCGTCCTCTACCGTGACGGCGAGCCGCCGCTGCTGTTGACCGACCCGTGGCTCGTCGGGTCGGTCTATTGGCGCAGCTGGTGGCTGCAGCATTATCCGGACGATGCGGAGATCGACTGGCTGGCGCGGAGCGCTCACATCTATGTGACGCACGAGCATCCCGATCATTTCCATATGCCTTCGATCCGCCGCCTTGGCCGCGGCCCGACCTATCTGTTCCCCGAATTGGCCGAGCGCCGATACCTCGACTACATGACTGGGCGCGGGTTTCGCGCCGAAGCGGTGGTGCCGCTCAAATGGCGCGCGATCGGCGGCGGCGTCTCGATTTTGTCCATCCCGGCGTGGACCGACGACAGCCTGCTGCTGGTCGATACCCCGAATGCGCTGATCCTCAACCTCAACGACGCAAAGCCGCTGCCGCCGGTGCTGCGGGCGATCCGCCAGGTGGCCGATCGCATAGACAGGCCTCGGGTGCTGCTGTGCAGCTACTCGCCGGCAAGTGTCGTCAACAGCTTTCTCGACGACAGCGGGATCGTCTCGTTGAAGCCGCGGCGGCATTACGTCGATTATGTCTGCCGGCTGTGCGAACAGCTCAAGGCCGATTTCTACATGCCCTTTGCCAGCCAGGCCGTCTTCGAGCGCGCCGACAGCCACTGGGCCAACGACTATCGCACGACTTATCGGGATCTCGCACAATACTGGCAGTCAGGTGCCCGGCTGCTGCCGCCCTATTCGACCCTCGATCTCGCGGATTTTTCGTACTGCTCGACTGCCTCGGACCGATACCGGGCGATGGACCCGGCAAAGCTGGCGATGTGGACGCAACGGCGCGGCGCCGAAGAAGAGGCCGCCGAAATCACCGCGGAGGACATCGTAGAGTTCCAACGCAAGCTGAGCTCGATTCGCCGGGTGCTGCGGCTTGTCTTCCCACGCGGCTTCGCGTTTCGGCTCGGCGAGCGCGTGTTCCGTTACGACGCCCGGCGCGGCCGGCTGTGTGACGTCGCCGCGGTGGCGGAGCACGGCGACTTTATCGTCGACGTTCCAAAGCTGACAATGAAGGAAGCGCTGGCCAACAACCACCTCACGGATCTCGGCATCACGATGTTCGTGCGTATCCGCCTGCTGCGCCGGCTCGACCCGAGAAAGGTCTACGCCCTCTTCGTGTTGTTCCAGTTCGACGATTACGGGCACTTGGCGAGCACCCGGTCGCTGCTGCGCTGGCTGTGGCGTGGGATGCGGTACAGCGTTGTCTTGCGCCTACCCGTGCCGACGCGCCGCCAGCCTCGATCGGCTCAGCCGTGACGGGCATCGGAATCGCGCCGGACGGCTCTTTGCAAATAATTCAACGCCGCCTCGAACTGCGCGTCGTTCCCGGTGGCGATGTTCAAGGGCCTGATCGGGTGGTCGTAAGGCTCGGCCGCGGCGACGCGCGGCGCCGTGCTCGCGCGGGCATTCAGCGGCCCGGCATTCTTGAGCGCGCCGTAGAGGTCGCTTTCGTAGGTGACGAGCGCGTTCGCGACCTGCTGGTTCTTCGGCAGGCTAACGACGATGTCGGGCGCGATGCCGTTGCCTTGGATCGAGCGGCCTGAGGGCGTGTAATAGAGGGCGGTCGTCAGGCGCAGCGCGCCGTGCCCCTCGATTGGGATGATGGTCTGCACCGAGCCCTTGCCAAAGCTGCGGCTGCCCATAACGGTGGCGCGGCGGTGGTCCTGCAAGGCGCCGGCGACGATCTCGGCGGCCGACGCCGAGGCGCTGTTAATCAGCACGACGACGGGGGTGCCGCGCAACAGATCCCCCGCCACCGGGGCGTGATAGACATGGTCGTCGTCGCTGTTGCGGCCGCGCGTGGTGACGACGACGCCGCCGTCGATGAATTCCCCGGTCACGTCGACCGCTGCGTCGAGCAGCCCGCCGGGATCGTTGCGCAGATCGAGGATGAAGCCGTTGAGCCGGCCGCGCGCTTCCCCTTTCATTTTGGCGATCGCGCCGGCGAGCTCGTTCGCCGTATTCTCGGTAAAGGTGGTGATCCGGGCATAGCCGATCTTGCCGGGCTTCAGATCCGATTTCACCGAAACGACGCTGATGACCGAGCGCGTCAGTGCTACCTCGAACGGGGCCCGATCGGCGCGCGCGATCAGGAGGGTCACTCTACTGCCAGGGTCTCCGCGCAGCCGCTTGACGACCGCCTCGACGTCCATACCGGTGGTCGCCTGCCCGTCGATCTTGACGATCCGGTCGCCGGGCTCGATCCCCGCATTGGCGGCCGGGGTACCGTCGATCGGCGAGATGACCTCGGGCACCTTCCCTTCCAATGTCAGCTCGATGCCGATCCCGCCGAATTTGCCGTGGGTGACGGCGCTCATCTGCTGATATTGGTCCTGGTCCATGTAGTCGGAGTGCGGGTCGAGCCGGCCCAGCATGCCCTTCAGGGCATCGTCGACCAGCTGCTGCCGCTTGACCGGCGCGACGTAATTTTTCTCGACTTGGCCGACCACGTCCTGGATCAGCCCGAAATCGCCGGGGTCGCCGGCCGCGGCGCTGGTGCCCGCACCGGCGCTGTCGCAGCCGCAGAGTGCCAGCACGCCGAGAATGGCGGCGGCCCGGATGAGCGTGCAGGGTGGCTGGCGCGATGGGGCGGTCATCATGGCTTCCCGGTGCAGGTCGCCGCAGAATGTAGGTCTGCGGCCCTCCGCTTCCAGGGTGAGGATTTCGAAGGCGCGCCTCAGGGCAGGGCCGAGACCTGCTCGCGGACGGGGCGCTGGGAGACGTCGATCTCCTTGGCGAGCTTGTTCGCCATCGCGTCGGCGAAGGATTTGAAATCTTGGACAACGATCAGGAACGAGTTGGTGCCGCCGATCACGTTCTGCCGATAGTAGTTCGGCAGGCCGCCCGGCGGCTGGGTATGCGCCGAATAGCCGAGGTTAGGCTTGTCGTTGATGATCGCCAAGCCATTGATGGTGACGCCCCGCGCCACCGCCTGGTCGCGCGCTTCGGTGACCGGTCGCCCGGAATTGCTCGTGCCGTCGCCGGAGATGTCGATGATCCGCCGCTTGGCCTGCCATTTCGACTTGTCGAAATAGCCCATCGCGAAATCGATGGCGCCGCTGATCGAGGTCCGCCCCATGAACGAGCGCGGCGCGTTGAGGATGGCCGCCGCAAGACCGCCGGCATCCTCCTCGTCGCGCAGCTCGGTCCAGCCGATCACGACCTGCTGGTCCTCCTCGCCCGACCATTCGATAAAGCTGACGCCGATCGCGCCGCCTGAGGTGGCGTGAATCGCCTTCAGCACCCGCGGATCGGTCAGCGCCGCAGCGTATCCTTTGCGCTGCAATTCAAATTCGCCGTCGTCGATGCTGCGTGACACGTCGGCGGCGAGGATCACCTCGAGATCGACCCCGGCGGCGCGCACCTCGCCGCCGGCGAAGACGAAGACCAGGAATGCCATGGCGGCGAGAGCGGATCTCATCGGCGTTCTCCCATTCGACGCGCTCCAGGATAAGCCGGGGCCCGACGCCGCGGAAGGGGTTTGCAACGCCGGTTGAACCTTGCTGCGGCTTTGCGGCATTCTGTGATCAGAGGAGGCGTGCAACCGAAGTGTTTGTCCGTTCGCCCGGCCGAATTGAAGTGAGCGATCGAGGATCGCGGCTCGCGAAGAGGATGGTTGCTGCTGTCGGCGTCTTCGCGATCCTGCTTCAGGCGATCCTCTTCGGCTGGCACCATCACCCCCTGCCGTTTTCCGGTCATGCTGCCGCTGTCGTCGCCGCGGCGGCGACCGGCGGTCAAACGCCAACGGAGGCGGATGACGATTGTCCGATTTGCTTCGCGCTGGCCCACCACAGCGCCGCGCCCCTCAACCTTGACCTGAGCGCACCGTTACCGGGCGATCATCTCGTAGCATTTTTCGCAGCGCGGGCCGCGGCCCCCGCCGAGCGCGCACCCTATCTTCTCTTCCAATCCCGCGCCCCACCCCGGGCTTGAGGTCGGCTTAATCCAGATAACCGACTGCCGCCGCTTTGTCGCGGCGTGCTTCAAGCGCGAGGGCTATCTATGACGACGATCCGTCTTCCCACGGAGGGGCGGCGCGCCATCACGCCGCTGTGCTTATTCCTTGCGACCTCCTTTATTGCCGGCGACGCTGTGGCCAACGACGTCCAGACGAGCCCATCTTCCGGACCGCTCGTGCTCCCCCAGCTTGCGCAGGCGGAATCGCCGTCCGGGGGCGCCGTGTCGCTCGACCTCGACGTCGTCGCCAAGACAGCTCGACATCGCGCGCAGCGAAATTCAGCCGAGCCTTGGCGCCAGCGTCTACGATTTCGGCCGGCAGGCGATCGAATCGCAGCCGCAAGGCGACAATCAGCCCTTCAACCAACTCCTGCTTCAGGCCCCGGGCGTCGCTCAGGATTCATTCGGCCAGCTTCATGTACGGGGCGACCATGCCAATCTGCAGTTCCGCCTGAACGGCGTCATCCTGCCCGAGGGGATCAACGTCTTCGGCCAGGCCTTGCAGACGCGGCTCGCCAACTCGGTGTCGCTGATCACAGGTG
This sequence comes from uncultured Alphaproteobacteria bacterium, assembly GCA_963781215.1. Classification (GTDB taxonomy): domain Bacteria; phylum Pseudomonadota; class Alphaproteobacteria; order ATCC43930; family CGMCC-115725; genus AP-15. The sequence continues at coordinate 60,452 of CAWAFE010000041.1, read as the reverse complement.
CGCTGCCGGCGCAATACGGCCTTCGCACGGCCGGGATCATCGATATCCAGACCAAGACCGGGACCCTAAACCCGGGTGGCTCATTTACGCTTTACGGCGGCTCCCAATCGACGTTTCAGCCGAGTGCCGAATGGGGCGGGCGGGTCGGACAGGTCGACTATTACGTCACCGGCGAGGTTCTGCACAACGCGGAGGGGATCGAGAACCCGGCGCCGACCTACAACGCGATCCACGACATCTCGACCCAGCCGCGCGGATTTGCCTATGTCTCCGGCATCATTGACCCGACGACGCGCGTAACCACCATTCTCGGGACCTCGCGGAGCCAGTTCCAGATCCCCAACATCCCCGGCCAGATGCCGAGCCTCGGCCTAACCGTTGGCGGCGTGACGAATTTCAATTCCATCAATCTCAACCAAAACCAAGAGCAGATCACCCAATACGCGATCGTCGCCTTGCAGAAGAAGGCTGGCGATTTCGACTTTCAGGTCTCGGGCGTGACCCGCTACAGCAGCGCCTACTTCAGCCCGGACCCCCTCGGCGACCTGCTGTTCAATGGCATTGCCCAAAACGCCTTCCGCCGAAGCATCGCGAACGGCGTACAAGGCGACGGTAGCTGGCGGATTTCACCCGAGCACACCTTGCGCACCGGCTTTTTCGTTCAGGGGGAGCGATCTTCGTTCAACACCAATTCGCAGGTTCTGCCGGTTGACGAAGATGGCATGCAGACCAGTGATCAGCCGCTCACAATCATCGATTCCGGCGCCACCACTGGATGGCTTTACAGCTATTACTTGCAGGACGAATGGAAGATTACGCCGAAAGTCACCGTCAACTTCGGCGCCAGGTTTGACCAGATGGCTCAGTTTGTCGACGAGCGGCAGCTCAGTCCGCGGGTCAACGTGGTGTGGCAGCCGACCGACTCGACCACGATTACGGCTGGCTATTCTCGGTACTTTACCCCGCCGCCGTTCGAGCTGATCGCACCGACGACGGTCGCGCTCTTTGCGGGCACAACCGCGGCGCCGGCGATCACCCTCGATTCTCCGACCAAGGCCGAGCGAGACCATTATTTTGATGTCGGCGCGACCCAGATCCTGCTGCCCGGGCTCAAGGCCGGGATCGACACTTACTACAAGATCGCCAGCAACTTGATCGACGAAGGCCAGTTCGGCGCGCCGATCCTCCTGACCCCGTTCAACTACCAGAAAGGGCTAGTCAACGGGGTTCAGCTCACCCTCAGCTATGACATCGAAAATTGGTCTTTTTACGGCAACTTTGCCGCCGCCAAGGCTCTCGGCAAAAATATCACATCGGCGCAATTTAATTTTGACCCCGCCGACCTCGCCTATATCGCTGACCATTACATCCATCTCGATCACGATCAGACCTACACGTCCTCGGCCGGGATCAAATACCGACTTCCAGCCACCAATACCCGGTTTGCCGTCGACCTGATCGCCGGCAGCGGTCTGAGGGCGGACAGCTCGGTGCCAAACGGCGCCAGCCTCCCTGGTTATCAACAGGTGAATTTCAGTGTGGTCCAGCCGATCGAGACCGGCATCTACAAAGGGCTCGAGCTGCGCTTCGACATCATCAACCTGTTCGATCAAGTCTACCAGATCCGCAGCGGCACCGGGATCGGCGTCGGCGCCCCGCAATTCGGCCCGCGCCGCACGTTCTTCGCCGGCATAACGCAGCGTTTCTAGCGCGTTCGACGCTCCCGCCCGTAATGGCAACAAACCGCAGAGGCCCGTTGTGAACAACCCTCCCGCATCCTTTTCGGTCATAGGCCTTTTCATGAATGCCGACGTTATCGTCAAGAGTGTGCTCCTGCTGCTCCTCATCGCCTCGATATGGAGCTGGGCGGTGATCATCGATAAGCTCTGGCGGCTCGGGGCTGCGAGTCGGGCCGCTCGCGATCACGAGGAACGCGCGGCGGCGGCGCGTTCGGCGCCTGAGCTGATGGCGCCTCCCGAGAGTAAGCCGCGCCGCGATCCTGCGGCGGTTGTACTTTCCGCCGGCTGGGCCGAAAGCGCGTCGGCGCCGTGGCCGGCCCCCGAAAGCCTGGGCGAACGGCGCGACCGGATCGAGCGCGCCATGCGCCTGGCGCTCAACGCCGAGCTGCGCCGGCTCGAAATACGCCTGCCGTTTCTGGCGACCCTCGGCTCGGCTGCACCCTTCATCGGCCTCTTCGGCACAGTCTGGGGCATCATGCGCAGCTTTGCCGGCATCGCTGCGGCGAACAACACCAGCCTCGCGGTGGTGGCGCCGGGGATCGCCGAAGCCCTCTTCGCCACCGCGATGGGCCTCGCCGCGGCGATCCCGGCGGTCGTCGCCTACAACAAGATCACCGTCGATCTCGGGCGGTTTTCCGGGCGCATGCAGGGGCTGATTGGGCGTTCCGGCAGCCTGATGTCGCGCACCTCATCGGAGACTTGACGCATGGCCCTGCCGTTTACTTCCTCCGGCGAAGCCGGCGACGACCGCTATACCCCACTCGCCGAGATCAACGTTACGCCGATGGTCGACGTGATGCTGGTGTTGCTAGTGATCTTCATGGTTACGGCGCCGCTGCTGACCGTCGGCGTCCCTCTGGATCTGCCGAAAACGAGAGCGGCCACGATCGACGAGCCGAAGCCGCCAGTCGTTCTGAGCCTCAACCGCAACGGGGAGGTTTTCATCGGAGATGAGGCAATCGAGCCGCGCCGGCTCGAAGAACGCCTCCTCAAGCTCGCCGCGGAGGACCGCAATCGAGTCGTCTTTGTCCGCGGCGACCGGACGATCACCTATGCTCAGCTGATAGATACGCTGGGCCAAGTCAACCGCGCCGGCTTTGCCAAGGTATCGCTGGTTGCCGAAGCTACCGGGTCGAAGTGAGCGAGATCAGGCGTCCTCTGGCGCTTTCCTTGGCGGCACATGCGGTGGGCCTAACGGCGATTTTTCTGCTGCCCGCAGCGGTGCCGTCCGCGCCGACGCCGATCCCGACCAATGGCATCAATGTGGCCTTCGTCACGTCTCTGCCTGCGGCCGAGCCCGCTCCCAGCCTGGAACCGCCGCAGAAGGCGGAAACACAGCCGCCCCCACCGCTGGAACCCGAGCAGGCGCCACTCGAACCGTCGGAGCTTGTTGCCGCGCCCGAATCCCCAGCCCCCGGCCCCGCAAGAGCCGGCGCCAGTGTCGGAAACGCCCCCGCCGCCACCCCGCAAGCCGTTGCCCAAGCCGGTCTTCCGCCATCCCGAAACGCCGCGGCCAAGCCCCGTCCTTGCCCCGGCCCAACCCACACCCGCCGCGATCGCTGCCCCGCAAACGGCTTCTCTTCCGCCGCAGCCTGCCTCGGCTCCCTCCCACGATATTCCTCCTGGCTATCGTAGCCAGTTAGGCGCGTGGCTAGAGAGCCACAAGCACTATCCCGACGCCGCTCGCCAGCGCAGCGAGGAGGGCCATGCCGTGCTTCGCTTCGTGGTTGACCGAGGCGGTCGCGTCATCGATTTCGCCGTGATCAAGAGCTCCGGCCATCCCGATCTCGACAGCGCTATCGAAGAAATGATGCGCGGCGCCGCACTGCCGCCGTTTCCGATGAACATGACCCAGGCTCAAATCGAGGTCTCGGTAACGATCCGATTCAGCCTTACCAGATGAGGGCGACGCGGGCCACAATCTCGACCTACAGACAAGTCGGCGCCAAAAACGTCCTCCCGGTTCCAGTAACGAAACCTCGTGCATGAATACCGGATTTGGACTCATGCCTGGCGCGGCTGCCTCAGTAAATACCGATTTGACGGCCCTCCGCTTTGGAACATTTGAACGCGGATGATGACGGTTTTTCGCCCGTTATTATTTACGCTTTCGACGAAGACGAGGATTGGTGATTGGCGATGAGCCTGCAAACACCTGAAAGCATCCGGAGACTTCAGAGGAAGCTCTATCTCAAGGCGAAGACGGAACCGGCTTTCCGCTTCTACCTGCTCTACGACAAGATCTGCCGCGAGGACATCCTGCGTCATGCCTATGACCTGGCGCGCGCCAATCGGGGTGCGCCGGGGGTGGACGGGGTCACCTTCGCGGCGATCGAAGCGGCGGGGCTGGAGGGGTGGCTTGGCGGTCTCAGGAAGGACGTTGTCGCAAAGACGTACAGACCCGAGCCGGTGCGGCGGGTGATGATCCCAAAGCCCGGCGGCGGCGAGCGGCCGCTCGGTATCCCGACGATCCGGGACCGGGTGGTGCAGACCGCCGCCAAGCTCGTGCTGGAGCCGATCTTCGAGGCGGACCTCGATCCCGCGGCCTATGGCTATCGGCCAGGGCGTAGCGGGGCTGACGCGATCAAGGAAGTGCACGCGCTGCTGTGCCACGGCTACACCGATGTGGTGGATGCCGATTTGTCGAAGTATTTCGACACGATTCCGCATCAAGATTCTGATGCGGTCGGTGGCACGGCGGGTCGTCGATCGGCATGTGCTGCGGCTGATCAAGCTGTGGCTCAAAGCGCCGGTCGAGGAGAGCGATGACGACGGGAAGCGGCGACTTACGGGTGGTAAAAGCAGCACCTGCGGCACGCCGCAGGGTGGGGTAGTCAGCCCTCTGCTCGCCAACCTGTACATGAACCGGTTCCTGAAGCATTGGCGTGCAACCGGACGGGGCGAGGCCTACCAGGCCCGGATCGTCTCCTATGCCGACGACTTCGTCATCCTCAGCCGCAAGTCTGCGGCGGAGGCGCTGGCGTGGACGCGGCAGGTGATGACCAAGCTTGGGCTCGCCCTCAACGAGGCGAAGACCGCGGTTCGGGATGCCCGACGCGAGCCCTTCGACTTTCTTGGCTACACGTTCGGCCCGCATCGCTATCGCAAGGATCTATACCATACCACATGGGGCATGGCATAAGAAATATCCAATGTCGAGTGAAACTGGAATAGGTCTCGGCTACGCCTGCCTTAATCAAACGGGTGAGGCTGACGGCATCTTCCCCAAAAATAGATGCCCACCGCACCATCCCCGTGTGTCTTGACACCATCGTCCGCCCCAACCCGCCGATCACCCATGCTCATCTGATGTACGTCGGGCCAGGATAACCCAAGCTCAAGTCAAGGTGCCGGTGACGATCCGCTTCAGCCTTGCCGACGGCTCCTAAATGTTGGCGCCGAGCGTCCGACCCGGTGCCAGATAGGCGCGGTCCCATGGGGTCCACACCCCGGCGACCGGCTGGTCGGGATCGCGGTCTCGCCGCCAGCAGACATCGGCGCCGGGTGGCGCGTCGATGAAGCGCGTCGCATTGTTCGGGATTACCAGCTCGAGTGTCGAGACATACCCCTCCTCGCGCGCGTTGCAGTCGGCGTTCGCGGTAATCACCGCCTCGACGTGGGTCGTGCCGAAATGCGGGTTGCTCAGCAGCAGGCTCCCCGGCTCGACCGGGGGCGGCGTGCACGCGCCGGCGCCGAGCAGCACGAAGAGCAGGAAGGTCGATCGCACGGTGTTTGCTTTCTTGTTGGCAGCGCCGGGCTCGTATGCAAGTTCTTGTTTTCCGGCGGCTCACGCCCCGCCTAGAAAATCCCTGGTCCACTGCTGGTAGTCGTCGGCGCGGGTCACCCGCCGCATCAGCTCAGGCGAGGCAATGTTCTTGAGATCCTTCACCGCCGCCCCTTCGCGCAGCGCCTTCAATGTGTCGTAGACGGCCTGCACCGCGGCCGAGAACGGCGCGTGCGTCTGCAGCGCGACGCGGACCCGATGCGCGCCCAGCCAGCCGAGATCGCCCAGCTGACCGCTGCCGCCGCCAAGGATCAGCGGGATCGCGATCGCCCGGGACACCACCTCGACCGCCTCTACGGTGACCCCGCCGGCGAGAAACACCGCATCGACCCCGGCCGCCTCATAGGCCTTGGCCCGCTTGACTGCTTCGTCGACATTAGCGATCGCCAGCGCGCTGGTGCGTCCGGCGATGACAAGGTTTTTGTCTTGGCGCGCCGAGAGCGCCGCCTTCATCTTGCCCACACCCTCCTCGATCGAGCTCAGGCTGGGCTTGCCGTCGGGCCCATAAGGGCGCGGCAATACCGTATCCTCGATCGACATCGCGCAAATGCCGGCGGTCTCCAGCTCCTCGACGGTGCGACGCACATTAAGCGCGTTGCCGTAGCCGTGATCGGCGTCGACCAAGAGCGCCAGATTGCCGGCGCGGCAGATGCGATTGGCCTGGCCGGCGAACTCGGTCAGGGTCAGAACGACCAGATCGGGAGCGCCGAGCACCGACATCGACCCGATCGAGCCGGAGAACATCCCGACCTCAAAGCCGAGATCCTCGGCGATCCGCGCCGATATCGCGTCGTAGACGGATCCCGGATGCACGCAGCGGTTTCCGGAAAGGATGGCGCGGAAGCGCGCGCGCCGCTCGGTCCAGTTCATGGCGGTTATGTCCCCGATGTTTTCGCCGTGGTTTCTCGCGTGACCAGCTTATCATGGCGCGAGCGCGGCGATAGAGGGATGAGATCATGGACAAGCGGATTGCGGTGATCGGCGCCGGCGCGATCGGCGGCTACACCGGCGGCCAGCTCGCGCATAACGGGTTCGACGTGACCCTGATCGATCCCTGGCCCGAGCACATCGAGGCAATTCGCAGGGACGGCCTCACCCTTGAAGGCGTCACCGAGGAGGAGCTCGTCGTCGCCCGGCCGAAGACGATGCACGTGACCGAGATGCAACAGCTCGCCAAGGAAAAGCCGATCGACATCGCCATGGTCGCGGTCAAATCCTACGACACGCAATGGGCGACCCTGCTGATCGGGCAATATCTGGCGCCCGACGGCTACGTCGTCTCGCTGCAGAACTGCATGAACGAGGAGCGCATCGCCGCGTGCGTCGGCTGGGACAGGACGGTCGGCGCGATCCCGGCGCTGCTGTCGGCCGAGCTCTATGCGCCGGGCCGGGTCCGCCGCACCGCGGCCAAGGGCTCCTCGCCCTACGAGATCTACCGGGTCGGCGAGGTGCACGGGCGCATCACCAAGCGCCTCGAGGAGCTGGCGGCGATGATCGAGACCGTCGACACAGTCAAGGCGACGACCAACCTCTGGGGCGAGCGCTGGTCGAAGCTCTGCGTCAACGGCATGAGGAACGGCATCGGCGCCGCCACCGGGCTCTCCGGCAACGGCATGGACCGGCACGACGAGATCCGGCGGCTCAGCATCCGGCTCGGCGGTGAGGCGGTGCGCGTCGGCCAGGCGCTGGGCTACCAGCTCGAGCACATCCGCATGCACGACCCGGAAACCCTGGCCCGCGCAGGCGAGGGCGACCGCACTGCACTCGACGAGGTCGAGGGGGCGATCGTCGCGGCGGCGACCTCGAACACCCGCAGCGATTTGCAGCGCCCGTCGATGGGCCAGGACATGCTGAAGGGCCGGCGCACCGAGATCGACTTCATCAACGGGCTGATCGCCGAGAAGGGGGCCGAGGTCGGCGTGCCCGCCCAGACTCACCTCAAGCTGATCGCCGCGGTCAAAGCGGTCGAGCAGGGCCGGCAACCCGCCGCGCCGGAAAATTTGCTCGGGCTCTGAACGGGACGCCGGCCGCCAAACTCCGGTCGAACCGGGAAGGCACCGCGGCGGCAATCGTTCGTGCCATGCCCCCGTTTCTGCTGCAATTCGCAATACCACATCCAGCGCTCCACAGCGCGTCGCGAACCCGCATCGAAAGGCCACTCACCCTGTTCCGCCTGTTTTATCACGTTGAGATCAGGTCCCAGCCTTTGCAGCACGCGTTTCAGCGGGAGGTCTCCAGGCGGCGATGTGGTTCTCCGATCGCAATCTCATTATCACTACGTTGTGATATAGTCAATCGTGCGATCCCACCTGGAGGGCGTCGCGGAGCAGCCATCCCGGCAGGTTATCGGAGAGGCGCGCGTTAGGACCGCCATCCCTGGGCGAGGTGGTGGTGCACACGACCCCGATCGCTGTCCCGGCCTCCGCGACGATCGGCGAGCCCGACATCCCGCCGTGCACGCGCTCGGCGGCGTGGGTAATCCACAGCGGCCCGCCGAAGTGGCGGATGGTGCAGGAGAACCACCGGCCGTCGAGCGACAGTAGCCGGGCCGGCAGCCAGAAAACCCAACCCCGGTCCATGCGGGAGGGATCGCTACGCTGCATCCGCTAAAACGTCATGCTCAGGGTGAATCGCACTGCCAATGGCTCTACCGGTTTGAAATGGACATCGTAGACGGGCGCCGTCTCGTTCGCCAGTTGCGAGGGGTAGAGATAGTCGATCTGGTGGGCTCCGGTGTTGTTGAACAGGTTGAGGATGTCGAGCCAGAGCCTTGCCTGCCCTGACAATCTGTAGCCGAGACGTAAATCGACGAGCGCCGCAGGCTTCGCGGTCACGCTGTTGTCCTCGATCAACGGCCGCCGACCGAAATAACGAAACCGCAGCGCGCCGAACCAAGGGCCGAGATCCTCGATCGTCGCGCTGGCGGTGCCGATCATGTTGGCCGCCCCGGGAATGTAGCTGCCGGGATGACCCGGCTCGGTGTCGTTGGTACCATCATCGCCATTGGCGAAGCGGGCGTGGGTAGCGGCGAAATCGCCATCGAGGCGCAGCCACGGAAAGGGCTTGTAGGAGGCGGTCAGCTCGACGCCCTTGCGCTGGCTCGGTCGCCCGGGGGTGGTTACGGCCTCGTCGCCGCTGAACGTCGCCTCGCTGTCGAGATTGAGCACAAAGAGTGCCCCCGAGAGTTTGAGGTTGGGCAGCGCCTCCGATCGCACTCCCACCTCGTAGCCCGTTGCCTTGGTCAAGAGCGGCGTCCTGCCCTGAGCTACGACAGTCGGGTCGCCCTGCATGAAGTTGATTTCGGTCGCCAGCGCGTCCACGTTCGTTAAGGCGCCGCGTAGGTCATTGCTATGAAATCCCTGACCGACGCTCAGATAATATTCGGTATTCTGCCACGGACCGAAGATCAAATTACCCTTTGGGCTGGTAATGCCTTGCACGATCGTCCCGGAATTTGCTTGCAGAGTGCTTTTGTCCGACCCGTAGTAGAGATCCTCGCGTAAGCCCGTCATGGTCCGGAACTTCTCCGCCCATTGGACCCGGTTTTCAATATAGACTCCGATGCTCGAACTCGATCACATGGTCGTCGCGCACCGTGAAGCGCACGACCCGGCCCGTGGTTTCGGCCAAGCCGATATGAATGTCATCGGTGCGGGTCTGGAAACCGATCGTGTTCTGGGCGTCCAAGCCGAGGATATTGCCGAGAATCATATAGCTGAAATTTCCGCCGTAAATCTTGCGACGATCCTGTTGCTCGAACTGATCGCCGATCGGTGGCGGAAATGTTGCGAACCCGTCGAAATTATTGAATAGCTGCAATTGGTAGCCGATCAAATAAGCATTTGCTTTGAGCTGACCGGTGTCAGTTGTGGCGGCGTATTTGGTCGAGAAGCTGTAGCGTTCCGAACTGCCGCCGTCGGTAGGATCTAGGGGGCAGTAAAGGCAGATCAGTCCCTCGGCGACAGCGCGCTGAGGGATCTGATTGGTCGCATGAAAAGCGTCGTTCATGTACATGCCGGTGAGCGAGAACCCGCTGTCCGCGTTCCCCTGGCTATAACTCAATACCAAGTTGCCCTTGTTGTAATTGTCAGGGATCGTCCATGGGCCATTGGTGTGGACATATTCCGCCGCAGCGAGCAGATTGCCGGCGCCTACCGGCCGCGACATCGCGCCGAGGCCTCGGTAATAGCCGAGCGTGCCGGCTGTCACCAGCGCGAGATCATGGGGCAGGGTGGCGACATAATTGATCTGCACCGCCCCCGCGGTGTCAAAATCGCCGAGATCGGGGAAATAAGGTCCTTTGCTGTAATGCAGCGTGCTGATCAGCTCGGGGATCATGAAATTGAGGTCGGCGTAACCCTGGCCATGCCCGTGGGTGCGCATGTTGACCGGCATGTCGTCGAGCGTGATATCGATATCGGTGCCGTGATCGAGGTTGAAGCCGCGCAGGAAATACTGGTTGGCCTTACCCTCGCCGCTGTGCTGGGTGGCGATCAGTCCTGGCACCAGTTCGAGCACCTCGCCCACCCGGGATCTCGGTTGCTCCTCGATCTCTTTCCCGGTGACGACGCCTTGCGATGCCGTATCTGGCGCAAAATATGCCGGGTCCACCGGTGCGGACACGCTGACTTCAGGCAATGCCAGCGTCGCTCCGGCGCCTGACGCCCCCCCAACTGGGGCATTCGTGCCTTGAGCTTGTGCAGCGGGTCCGGGTTCGAGAGAGATGATCAGGCCGACAGCGAGGCCACACCAGAGCTTGCTGCTGTTGCGCCGCATCCTTCCGCCAAGCCGAAGCTGGCCGCCGCGAACGGTCCCGGCAAACGAAGGTGGCGGGGAGAGCTCCATTTGAGCGTCCGAAATCGCGGCGCAAAGGGATGGCCTTGGTATGACGTTCATATAAAAACATCATATCACATTACATTGCGATCAAAATCCAGAAGGCAAAGGATGCAGCGAATCACCATCACCATCGACGACGAGCTCGTGGCGGCGCTCGATCGCATCATTGCGGTCTGCGGTTTCCAAGGCCGATCCGAGGCGATACGTGATCTCGCCCGGGCAGGGATCGCTCAGCTCCAAGATCAGAGCGGGAACCCGCAATTCGGCGTCGCGGCCCTCGTTTACGTCTTTGATCATAAGGAGCGGGAGTTGGCCAAACGCCTGACCGGGTCCTTCCATGAACACCATGATCTGTCGGTGGCGACCATGCACGTACACCTGGATCACGACAGCTGCATGGAGATTGCTGTGCTCAGGGGCGCGATGCGCGAACTGCGGGACTTCGCCCGCCACCTGGTCTCCCAGCGTGGCGTCCGCCATGGACAGCTGGTGACTCTTCCGGTCGAATTCGAAATCCAGGAGCATTCACATGGCGCCGCGCAAGGGCGGCGCCATCTTCATACCCATGTACGTGAAGCGGGCTAGTCAGCCAGCCGCCCGCCTCCGACAACACCAGCAAAATATGGGCGCGGCATCAATCGCCCTGTCGGTGACCGCGTACAGACGGGAAGCTGGAGTATAGACGGAGAATTTACTGATAATTCGTTTCAGCATTGCCGAGGGCTGCGTCCGCGGCGCGACGCGCCGGGGAGCGCGTCTCAGCACACCGCTCGGTGCGGCCCTGCGGTTCGCCGCGGCGATGATCGCCGGCGTCAACCTGGCCTGACCCGCGGCCCGGCCGACGCCGGCGGAGAAAAAGCTACTCGGCGGCTTGCGGCATCCGGCGGAGGTCGGTCGAGTATTTCAGGTGCACCGGGGCGTCGGCCTCGAAGGGGTCCGTCAGGCCCAATTCCTTGCCGATCTCGCGCATCGCCGGCATCACCTCCTGACCGAGGAGGCGGATGCAGGTGCGCGCGTCCTCGTTGCTGACGTTGCCGTCATTGCCCCACAGCCCGTAGATGCTAGGCCGGGTCTCTTCGAGGATGTGACGCATTTTCGGGATGACCGTCTTGGGCGTGCCGTAGATGACCCGGCCGTCGGCCACCTGCCGCTCGAAGGTCGGCCGGCCGCGCGGGCTCTCGGCCCGGCCGACCGCGAACTCGACGAACTGGCGGCGATGCTCGGGCGAGAAATAGCCGGACGGGCTCGACCATACGGGATGCGCCAAGCCGGTGAACTCGCCCTGCATCCACAGGAACTGGCGGGCGTTCTTCTCGGCTTTCTCCTCGCTGTCGGAGACATGGACCTGCTGCAGATAGCCGCGGTTCTGCGGCCCGGCCTCGTAGCCGACGTCGAGTGCGACCTCGTCATAGAGCTTCCAGATGGCCTTGGTCGCCTCGATCGAGGTGTTGAGCGCGATATAGGGGTAGCGCTGCTTGGCCGCCCAGATGATCGTCTCCTTGCTCAGCACCCCCGGGATCCACACCCGCGGATAGGGCTTTTGCAGCGGCACCGCCCAGGGGTTGACGACGCGGTGCTGGTAATGCGTCCCTTCCCAGCGGAACGGGCCCTGCCGGGTCCAGGCGGCGACGACGAGATCATGCGCCTCCTCGAAACGCTCGCGGTTATAGGCGGGGCTGACGCCGTTGGCCAATTGCTCCTGGCCGCCGCCGCGGACAAAGCCCGAAACCAGCCGCCCCTTTGAGATCATGTCGATCATCGCCAATTCTTCGGCGAGCCGCACCGGGTTCTCGGCCAAAGGCAGCGGGTTACCCAAGAGGACGATCTTCGCCTTCTTCGTCACCGCGGCGAGGATCGAGGCGAAGATGTTGCACTTCGCCTGCATGCAGAACGGCGCGTTGTGGTGCTCGTTCAGCATGAAGCCTTCGACACCCATCTCCTCGGCATAGATGTACTGCTCGAGGTATTCGTTGTAGAGCCGGCTGCCGGCCACCGGGTCGAAGTACTTGTTCGAGAACATCAGCGCGGTGGCGCCGAAATCGAGCCCGATATCCGCCGGATAAGCCGACATCGGCTGCTCGGTGAAATACATCACATGCATGATTTCCTCCTTGCGCCGCCGAGGGCGCGGCTAGTTCTGATCGACAAACGCGGTGACGAGCCGCGCGAGCTCGGCCGGCTGTTCCATCTCGACGCAATGCCCAGCGGCGCGCACCCGCTCGAACCGCGCGTTGGGCAGCAGTGCCGCGTATTTCTCGCCGGCGCTCTGCGGCACGATCTTGTCGTCGTCGCCCCAGACGACAAGGGCCGGCGCGCGCACCCCGCCCAGCAGATGCGGCAGGGTCTGGCTGTACATGTAGGGCTTCCAGGCGATGCGGAAGCACATCTCGCGGCAGATGTCCCAATCGACAAGCTGATCGGTGGACACGTCGCCGTAGATCCGGGCGAAGGCCTCTTGGTCATGAAAGCCGGCGCGGGCATAGTCGAGATAGCTGACGATCGCCTGGTCGAAGATGTCGCCCTCGGGCGGCTTCAGACCCATCGCACCCACCAGCACCAGCCGGTGCAGATCGCGCGGCGCCATCGTCGCCATCTCGGCCGCGATCCAGCCGCCAAAGCCGAGACCGATGAGCGAGGGCCGCTCGACGCCGAGATGCGAGAGCAGCCATTGGTGCATGACGGCCACGTCGCGTACGCTGCGCAGCCATTGCGGGCGCTCCGACTTGCCGTAGCCTGGATGATGCGGCACGAGCACATCGAAACGACCCGCGAGCTCGTCATAGAATTCCAGCCGCTCCGGGCTGCCGATGTCGTGATGCAGCACCAGGACCGGCCGGCCGCTGCCGGCGCGGGCGAGATGCATCTTCGACCCGGCGATTTCGACGACCGTCTCGGTCCACCTGGTACCCGTCGGCATTACCTCTCCTCCGCGACAACCTGAAGATAGCCTGACTGTGCGCCAAGCCTCAATCGACCAAATCGCCGATAATAGGCACCCCAGCCCTATCGTAAGCAAGCATATGATATCCACGCCTTATCGTGCATGGATTTGCACAGTTTACATGTCTGGCATGCTTGACCTCGCCGGGCAACTCCGGGCGCGGAGCGGGTCGCGCCAGGGATGCAGTTCCACTGCGAGGCCGTTGACGCGCCCGGGCGCCCACGTAACGATCCGTTGGCGCATTCAAAGAGAGGAGGACCGATGCTCACGGTGTACCTGTCGCCTGGGTCGAGCTCGATGGCGCCGCATATCGCTTTGCACGAGATCGGCGTGCCGTTCGAGAGCCGCTGGATTTCCTTTGCCAAAAAGGAGCAGCACTCGCCTGAATACCTCACGGTCAATCCCGAGGGCAAGGTGCCGACCTTGCTCGTCGACGGCCGGCCGATGACCGAGGTGGCGGGGGTTCTCTATTACCTCGCCCGGACCTATCCCGAGGCGGGTCTGTGGCCGACTGGTGGGACCGAGGCCGAGGCGCAGGCGATCTCGTGGATGTCGTTCATCGCCTCGACGATCCACCCGGCGCGCCGGAACGGCGTCGAGCGCTGGAAGGAGGTGTTCGGCCTCGCCGAGCAACGCCTGGCCCGGCGGGAGTGGACGGTCGGGCGATATTCGATCGCCGACATCCACCTCTTTCGCCTCTACTGGCGCTTTGTCGATTCCTTGCACCCGGCGCCGCAGACCTATCCCGGTCTCTCGGCCCATTACGACCGCATGATGGCGCGCCGGGCAGTGCAGAAGACCCTGGAGATCGAAGCCAAGGTCGGATACCAGCTGCCGCAATAACGTCGCTGCTCTCCGCGGCAGCCTACCGTCCGCCTCGGTGCAGCGAGAACGACACTGGAACGAGCACCTCGATCCGCTCGCCGGCGACGTCCGGCGGCGGTGGCGGTACCGGTTGCGCGCGCTGGATGAGTTCGAGCACCTCCTGGTCGAGCAGCGAGAAACCTGAGCTTCGGTCGAGCGTGTAGGAGAGGATCCGGCCCTGGCGGTCGAGCGTGAAGCGAAGCACTGCCACGCCCTGTTGATGCTGCTCCTGGGCGACGCGCGGGTAGTGCTTATGTCGCTCCAGCCAGGCGAGGAGTTGTGCTTGCCAGGTCGTGCGCGTGCTAGCGACCGAACTGGCCGGTCCTGGTGGTGTCTCGATCGCCGCAGGCGGCGCGGGAATTGCCGGCGTCGGCATCGCCGGGACCGGAGCGGGCCGCGGCGGCCGGGGTAGTGGCGGTCTTTCCACGGGTTTCGTCTGGCGCCTGGGTTTTGGCGGCGACATGGGCAACGCGACCGGGGGGTGCGCTGTCGGGCTCGGCTCGACCTTGGGAAGCAAGGGCTCGGGTTCGGGAAGCGGCGGCGGTTCCGGTTCTGCCGGTAGCGGCTCCGAAGCGACCGGTTCGGCTGCGGGAGCCGGTTCCGGTGCCGCCGGGGGCGCCGGCGGCAGATCGATCAACACCGCGACCGGAGGTGTCCCGATCGGTTCGATCCCAACCCGGTGGCGCATCACCAGCAATACGAGTGCACCATGCAGGGCCAGCACGACCAGCAGGCTTGCCGCCCACCGGGCGGTTTCGCTGCGGTCGCGGCCACCAACCGGGTCGGCGGCAACGCTCATCGGCGCTCGCCGGAATCGAGCCCGACCAGCGCCACCTTGAGATAGCCGATGCTGCGCAGCCGGTTCATCAGCTCCATCAACGCGCCGTAATCGACTGTCTTGTCCGCTCGCAAGAAGATGCGCTGCTCCTTGTCGTCGCCGGACGCGCTATTCAGCGCGGCGCCGAGATCATCCTCGGCCACCTGGGCGTCGCCGAGCGCCAGCGAATGGTCAGCCTTCAGCGTCAGGAACAGCGGTTTGTCCGGGCGCGGCTGCTTCTCGGCCGTCGAGACCGGCAGGTCGACCGCGACGTCGACCGTCGCCAAGGGTGCCGCGACCATGAAGATGATCAGCAGCACCAGCATCACGTCGATGAACGGCGTGACGTTGATTTCGTGCACCTCGGAGAGTTCGTCGGCGCCGTGGTCGAGGCGGATCGCCATCGTGCTACTCGGCGGCGCGCAACTTGGGCAAAGGCCGGACGCGGTCGAGATCGCGCGACACCAGCCGAATCACCGCCGCCGCGATGTCGCCCACCAAGGCGCGGCAGCCCGCCGTCCGCCGGGCGAACAGGTTGTATATGACCACCGCCGGGATCGCGGCGATGAGCCCGATGGCGGTCGCAAGCAACGCCTCGGCGATGCCGGGGGCGACCACCGCCAAGTTGGTCGTCTGCGCCTTCGAAATTCCGACAAAGCTGTCCATGATCCCCCAGACGGTGCCGAAAAGGCCGATAAAAGGCGCTGTCGCCCCGATCGTCGCCAGCACGCCGGTGCCTCGCGCCATCCGCCGGCCGGCGGTCGCCTCGATTCGCTCCAGCCGCGAAGCGACCCGCTCTTTGATGCCGTCCGGCGAGCCGTCGGTCGAGCTGGCTGCTTCGGCGACGGCAGCCTGGACGAGCTCGGCGGCCGGGCCGCCCTCGCGCAACGCCTGGCCCGCCTCTTCGAGCGACCGCTTGCCGTCGAGCAGCGCCAAGGCCCGCTGCAGTCTGCGGCCCAACGTGGTGAGCTCGACCGCCTTTGCGAGACCGACGGTCCAGGTGAGTACGGAAGCGAGGGCGAGCCCCAAGATAACCGCTTTGACGACGTGATTGGCCGACAAAAACATGCCCCAGGGCGACAGGTCGCGCGGCAGCGATGCTTGCAGCGCCGCTGCGCGCGGCGCCGACTCGTCCTGCGCCCAGGCGGCGGTCGTAGCCAATCCCGCCGCGAAAAGACACGCGGCTGCGAAAAACTTTTCTGCTCTTTTCATTCGGCGGCCCTCCTGGCCGTTTTCATTCGGCGGCCCTCCTGGGCCGCGCCCACTCGATCGAGAACGAGCCGTCCAGGCTCGGTGGGCAGCTTGCGCTGCCGCTTCAACCGCCACATCGCGACGCCGGAAACGGTGAACAGCAGCGGCAAAAGACCCGACAGGAAGACGAGAATCTTCCAGACCCAGCCCAGGCCCTGGCCGGCGTGCAGCGCGTGCTGCCAAGCGATAATTCTTTCTCCGAGGCTGAACCGCTGCGGGTCGTAGGTGTCGACGACCCGGCGAGTCCAGGGATCGACAAGCACAGTGACCGCCGGTGTCCTGCGATCCTGACCGGGGCGGAACAGGGTGATCCGGTAGGGTCGATCCGGCTTCGCCGGCAAAGATACGAGGCCGATTTGGGCTCCCGGGATTTCGGCTTGGGCAAGCGCAGTCGCCTCGTCGACATTCGCCGGCGTCACACCTGAAACCGGGGCAACCCGAGCCTGGTTGGCTGCCGCTCTTAGATCCCGGGTCGGGAAGGCGAGGTCCACAGCGCTGCGGACCGTATCCGGAAAAGCGAGATAAACGCCGGCGAAGCTCACGGTGAGAAAGACGGCGAGCCCCCAGATCCCGCCAGCGCCGTGCAATTCGCGCTGCAGTCGATAGCCGCTCGCTTGCCGAGTCACCGCAAAGGCCGATCGCCAACTGCCGCGACGAGGCCACCAATTGACAAAGCCGCTGACCCCCATCAGCAGCATGACCACGCCCAGCCAGCCGGTCAGCTGCCTCCCCTCCCGGTTCTTCAGCAACAGCGTCGAATGCAGATAGAAAATCTGCCGCAGCAAACCGGCTTGCCGATCCATCACGGCTTCCAGCGTAACCGGATCGACACGTACCCTAACCGACTCAAAACCCGGACCCTCGCGTTGCGGCGGCGTGAGCCGAACCGACGCCAACGACCCCGGTGCCGCCGGCGGCAAATAAATCGAGGGGGAGAAGCCCGGCGGCGCGACGGCGCCGGCCGCGGCGATAATTTCGGCCGCCAAACGCATCTGTCCGGGATGGACATCGCGATTGGCGGCCGTCCCCTGCAGTTCGTCCTCGAAGACCAGGATGCTGCCTGTCAACCCGATGACGGCCAGCGGAATGCACAGCGTGAGGCCAATCCACAAATGGAGCCGGACGATGATGCGTCGGGTCATGTGTTGGCCCAGTGCCGCAGCAGGTTATGGTAAACGTTGAGCAGCCGGTCCACCGCCGAGTACTGCGGCGCCACTGCGGTCAGCTCCCGGATCGCCGTGTCGAGATCGAACAGCAATGTCCGCTGGCTGTCCTCCCGGACCATGCTTTCGATCCAAAAGAACGATGCCAAGCGCACGCCGCGGGTCACCGGCTCGACCCGGTGCAGGCTGGTGCCGGGGTAAAGGATCATGTCGCCCGCCGGCAGCTTGACCCGATGGGCGCCATAGGTGTCGGTGACGACGAGCTCGCCGCCGTCATAGTCCTCGGGAGCGTTGAGAAACAGGGTCGCCGACAGATCGGTGCGAACGCGATGCGGGGTGCCGGGGATCGGCCAAACGGCGCCGTCGACGTGGTCGCCATAGGTCTCGCCGTCTTCGTACCGGTTGAACAGCGGTGGCACGATTTTCAGCGGCAACGCCGCCGAGATGAACAGCGGGCTCCTTTCCAGGGCGCCCAGGATCGTTTCGCCGAGGCGTCGCGCGGCGGGGTGGCGATCCGGCAGCTGCCGGTTACGCTTTACCCGCCCGAAACGATGCCCGGCGGTGACCCGCCCATCGACCCACTCGGCCCCGAGCAAGGCCATGCGGAACGTCGCCAGCTGATCGGCATCGAGCACGTTCGGAATTCGAGCCAGCAAAAATCGCTCCCCTCAATAGCTGAAATTCAACGTCAGTAGCGCTGTCCGGCCGGCGCCCGGGACGACATGCGCGGGGTGCAACAGGTCGTAGAATTGGTTGTTGGTCAGGTTGTTGAGGTTGAGCTGCAGAGATACATGCGGAGCCAACGGGTAGCGGGCCATCAGGCCGACTGTCCAATAGCCGGGCGCCTCCTTCATAAAAGCGACGCCGCCGACGTTGACCGGGGTCGATGCGGCAAACCGGCTGGAGACGACGTTGAGCCCGCCCCCCACTTCCAGCTGGAACGGGAATTTGTAGGTCGTCCAAAGGTTGGCGGTATGCCGGGGCACATTGGCAAGTGGCTTGCCTAGGTCGCTGAGCAGCCCGACGGTTGGAGATTTGGTGATCTCGCTAAACGTGTAGGCGTAGCCGGCGACGATCTCCCATGCCGGGGTGACGTAGCCGGTCGCGATCAGCTCACCGCCCTTTGCGACGGCGGTTCCGGCCAGGATGTTGAACAGAGGGTTGTTGGGGTCCGGCTCTCGAGTGTTTTGCTGGACGGTGCGGAACAACGAGCCGTTGATCGACAAGCCGCCGTCGAGCAGCTCCCATTTGCTGCCGATCTCGGCGGTAAGGTTTTGCACCGGCGGGAGGGGGGAGGTCGCCAGCGACAACGACAACGCCTCGGCCGACGGGTTGAACGAGGAGCCACCGTCGACATAGATGGTGCCGTTTGGCAGCGGCTTGTAAATAAGGGCGCTGCGCCAGCTGACCATGCCGTTGATCTGGTTGAAGATGGCGCCGTTGGGGCTGGAGTTCGCGCCGGTGACGGGGTTGGGAAAGGTCACCTGCCCGAAATGCGCCTTGAACCGGTCGTAACGCAGTCCGGCCATCAGCTGCCATTGTTCGGTGAAAGTCATCGTGTCGAGGCCGTAGACCGCCTGCGTCGTCGCGGTCGTGGCGGTGTCGGTCGACTGATAGAAGGGGCGTTGTAGGGGTCGGAGGGTTGGGGAAGAGCAGTGGTGTCAGGCTGTACGGCCCGATCGTCGAGAAGCGGATCGGGTCCGAAGTCTCCCGCCCTACCTCTATGCCGGCCCGCAGCGTATGCCCAATAAACCCGGTATTGAACCGGGTCGTCGAATCGAGTTGGTCGGCAAGAAAGGTTTCGACGGAACTGCCGACAAGCTGGTTGCGCGAGATGATGACTGAGTCGAGCGGGGTCCCAGGTGGCAGCAGCATCAGTGTTCCGGTCCCGCCGGGCTTAAGAGCGCTCGCCAGAGTGTAGTTCTGCGGTTCCGTTATGTTGAACGCACGGGAATAGTGGCCGTAGCGGAGCTGATTGGTGACCGTGAAGAAATCGCTGAAATCGTGCTCGATCTTCACCGTCGGCACGTCGACGCTGGTGCGGAGAAAATTGCCGTTCTCAAATCCGTAATAGTTGCTCTGCGTCAGCGACAGCGGCGGAGGTCGGGCGATGGCTGTGGACGTTGTTCCTGGGGTGGCGCTGTAGAGCCACGGGAGGCCATAATCCGGCTGGTTGTATTCGGACAGATGAAGATAGGTGAAGGTCAACCGGGTCGGCGTGCCGAGACCCAGCACCAGGGCCGGGGCGATGCCGAACCGGTTGTATTGGACGATATCCCGATCGGCGATGCCGTTCTGGTTCACCATCAGATTGAGCCGCAAGGCCGATCCTTCGCCGAGATCGGGGAGCGGCTGGTTGACGTCGGCCGTTGCCCGCCTGGTCCGATCGGTCCCGAACATCAAGGTGCCGTTTGCGAACGGGCTGAGCGTCGGCAGCTTGCTGTCCTGCTCGACGACGCCGCCGGTGGAGCCGCGGCCGAACAGGATCGAAGCGGGACCTTTAAGGACTTGAATATCTTGCAGATAGAACGGATCGCGGTAATAGCTGCCAAAATCGCGCATGCCGTCGAGAAAAATGTCATTGCGGGCGGTAAAGCCGCGGATCGTCAGGCTGTCGCCCTGCGAGGAGCCTTCCCCCGCGGCGAGGCTGATGCCGGGGACGTTGCGCAAGGCGTCGCGCAACGTCGTGACCCCCTGGTCGTCCATCAGCTGGCGGGTCACCGTCTCGACCGTGAACGGGGTATTGAGAAGCGGCTCGGTGAGCTTGCCGAGCCCCGGCTGGTCGGCCTTGTAGCCCGTAGCCGGGCTTGCCTCGGCGCCTTGGACCGCGATCGTCGGCAACTGCATCGGCGCGGCGCTGTCCGCCGGGGCCGCCGGCGGCGTCCCGTAGAGGCCTTGTGCCGCCACCGGCGCCATATCGCCCGAGGCAACCAGGCTCGCCACCGAGCCGAGAAGCGCGCTTCGCAGCATTCGGCCGCGGCTCGCCTGCCGCGGAATCTCGTGGACGGCAGGGACATTCCAAGCAAGATCGGCTTTCGGTAAATCGGCCACGTCGCAGACTCCAGGAGTTCGGTCTCATCGGTCGTTCCTGGCTGGCGTCTGTCCGGCGCGGACGGGGCTGGCTCGGGTGTTGGGTGGGACGGTTGGTCTATTTTGTCAGGATCAACTTGTTGCTGCTGGTCAGGCTAAGACGATATTGTACGCTGCCGTGCTGGATGATTAGCTGCCGGCGACCCGCCAGCAGATCGCCGCTCGACACCGTTACCGGCTCGGTTTCGCCGTTGCCTTGTGTCGGCCGTTTTTGGTCCGAGGGGGGCATGTTCGCATCCAGTTATTAATAGCAAGTCGCATTCTCATCGGATGCCGATCTGAACGCAACTCAAAAGCAATCGCAACCATATTTTTCTGATCGGGCCGGCCTGAATATGGGGAATGCTAAGCAGCTCGATGTTCGGAAGGGAGTTGCGATGGCGATGTTGCGCTCGGTGATCGGCGACAGGCCCAAGCGTCGGGAAGATGCGCGTTTCCTGACCGGGCGCGGCAATTATCTCGACGATATCGCCTTTGCCGGGCTGGCCCACGCGGTCGTGCTGCGCTCGCCGCATGCGCATGCCCTGATCCGCGGCATCGATATGGGGAAGGCGCGAGCCGCCGCCGGGGTTCTGGCGGTGCTGACCGCGGCCGAGGCGGCTGCCGACGGGCTGAAACCGCTGCGGCCCTCGGCGGAGGCCAATCCCCAGACCGGCGAGCCCTTTGCCTTTGCGGCGCAGCCGATCCTGGCCGAGGGCAAGGTCCGCTATGTCGGCGAGCCGGTGGCGCTGGTCGTCGCCGAGACTCGCGCCCAGGCGCTACGACGCCGCCGAGCTCGTCGCCGTCGACTACGCGCCGCTGCCGGCGGTAACGACCGCCGCCGCCGCCCGCGCGCCTGGCGCGCCGCAGCTGTCGCCCCAAGCGCCCGGCAATCTTTGCCTAGATTGGCACACCGGTGACCCCGCGGCGGTCGCGGCGGCCTTCGCGGCGGCGGCCCATATCGTCGAATTGCGGCTCGACAATCACCGCATCGTTACCAACCCGATCGAGCCGCGCGGCGTCGTTGCCCTGTGGGACCCGGCAACGCGCCGCTATACCGCCTATGTTTCGAGCCAGAGCATCCACACCACCCGCGACAACGCCGCCCGCGCGCTTGGCGTGCCTCCGGCCGATGTGCGGTTTGTCGCACCCGACGTCGGCGGCGGCTTCGGAGCCAAGAACTTCGTCTACCCGGAGCACGTGCTCGTACTGTGGGCGGCACGGCGGGTCGGCCGGCCGGTCAAGTGGATCGCCACCCGCGGCGAGGGTTTTCTATCCGACCATCAGGCGCGGGACCAGGCGGCGGACGCTGCCCTGGCGCTCGGCGCCGACGGCCATTTTCTGGCGTTGCGCGTCGCCAGCGAAGCCAATGCCGGGGCCTATCTGGTTAGCGCCGGCGGGGTGCAGACCTTTCAGTACGCACATCTGCCGGGCACGGTCTACCGCATCCCGGCCATCGAGCTGCGGATCGTGGCGATGCTGACGAACACTGTGCCGGTCGGCGTCACCCGCGGGCCGGGCTTTGCCGAGGCGGTCAACATCATCGAGCGGCTGATCGACCAGGCGGCGCGCCAATGCGGCTTCGACCGTGCGGAATTGCGGCGCGTCAATATGGTCCCGGCCGCGGCCATGCCCGTCACCAACGCCTTTGGCAACAAGGTCGACAGTGGGGCGTTTCCGCAGACCTTCGACCGTGCGCTGGCGCGGGCCGATGTCGCGGGCTTTGCCGCACGTCGGCGGCTCAGCGAGGGCCGCGGCCTGCTGCGGGGGCTCGGCTTTGCCTATCACATCAAGGCTACGGGCGGCTCGCCGCACGAGAATGTCGACATCCGCTTCGAGGCGGACGGCACCGTGTCCCTGATCACCGGCACCCAGACCATCGGGCAGGGCCACGAGACCACGTTCCCCCAGATCCTCGCCGACCGCCTGGGCGTGCCGAACGAGCGCATTCGGCTGGTTCAGGGCGACACCGATCGGATCGCGATCGGTGGAGGCCATGGCAGCTCGCGCGCCACCTACATGGGCGGCACCGCGATCTGGCATGCCGCCGACGAAATCATTGCCAAGGGCACCCGTATCGCCGCCGACGCGCTGGAGGCGGCGGAAGCGGATATTCGGTTCGAGGACGGCGACTTCGTCGTCGCCGGCACCGACCGCCGGCTGACGCTCCTCGATGCAGCGGCGATCGGGCGCGACAGGGGTGCGCCGCTCGACACCTACCACGCTTGGACACGGGAATGGATGACCTTCCCCAACGGCGCCCATGTCGTCGAGGTCGAGATCGACCCTGACACCGGCGAGGTGGCGCTCGCGCGCTATACCGCGGTCGACGATTACGGCGTCCTGGTCAACCCGATGATCGCCTCGGGCCAGGCGCATGGCGCGATTGCCCAGGGTGTGGGCCAGGCCCTCCTCGAGCACGCCGCCTACGACCCCGCGTCCGGTCAGTTCGTCGCCGGCTCGTTCATGGATTACGCACTGCCGCGCGCCGACGACCTCCCATCCTTCGACCTCGGCTTCAACCCCACCCGCTGCACGACCAACCCGTTGGGCGTCAAGGGCTGCGGCGAGGCCGGTGCGGTCGCCGCCTTCCCCGCTGTCATCAGCGCCGTCGCCGACGCGCTCGGCGTAGCCGACCTCACCGGCCCCGCCCGTGCGGAGGGGGTCTGGCGGGCGTTTCGAGGACTCAGCGCGGCGCGAGCTCTCCGATCAGATGGTTGACGACGCCGGCCATTGCCATGGCGGCGCCGAAGTCGAATTTGTTGATGGCGACAAAGGCGCCAACCCCCCGCGTCGGCGCGAAGGCCGTGTAGCAGAATATACCCTGCAGACCTCCGGCCTTTTGCAATATCAGCGGCAGGTCGCCATGCGGCGTCATGACGATCCAGCCGAGACCGACAGCATCCATTCGGCCGGATTCGTCGAGCCCCGCAACGGGATCGAGGCCGTCGCGCTGAAGATACGCGGTGTGGTCGAGAAGCCGGATATCTGCCGCTTGCGACGCAAAGCGATCGAGGTGCCAGGACAGCCAGCGCATGATGTCGTCGGGCGTCGAATATATTCCGCTGGCGCCCCCGGCAATCAGCGGCGTCGTCACGTCGGGAAGCGGCTTGCCGTCGAAATTGTGACCCTGGAGGAGGCGGGCGCGATCGCCCGCCCGCAGCGTTAGCACCGTGTCCTTCAGCCGCACCGGATCGAGGACGCGCTCCTTGAGCAGGACGTCATAAGGCTTTCCCGCGGCATGCGACAGAGCCGCCGAAAGCACGTCGAATGCGAAATTGGAATAGAGGGCGCCGGTCCCCGGCGGAAAGACTAGCGGATCGTCCGCCAGCGCCTTGCGATAGGCTTCGGGCGTCAGCGTCGAGAACGGGTCGTCGGGTGGGCCCGGCTCACGCTCGACCTCTCTGGGAAGCCCTGACGAGTGTGTCACGAGGTCTATCAATGCGATCTGATGCCCGTCGCGGCTGGGGATCGTGACGTCCCAACCGAGACGATCCTGCAGCCGGTCGGTGAACCTGACGGTCCCGTCCGCAACGAGGCTGGCGAGAACCTGTCCGGTAAATGCCTTGGTCAATGAGCCGACGCGAAGCATCGTCTGCCCGTTGGGCGGCTGGCCCGAGCCATCGAAGGTTTCGCCAAAGCCATAGACCTCAGTCTTGCCGTCGCGCACCACACCGATGACAAGTGCCGGAACGCGGCTCTGCAAAAAGAGCACCGTTCCGGTGAATTCAACCGTCTCCCTGAGGAGCTTGTCATCCGCCCGGGCGTTTGCCGCGAACAGAAGGACGCCCATCGCCATGACGGCAAGAGTGCGTATTGGTGTACGAGGCGTTCGGTTCATCGGTTCGACCTGATGACGGGAGCGACGCGTCGCCGCGGATGTGCGGCTGAAGGCGTGAATACCATGCTGGCACCTGCTTCTCGGGAGAATGTTGAAATCGGCCCGGGTTCTCCGTCCTCGCCCGCAAGCCTTGTGAGCCTTGGCTTCTTCGGAGAAGTGGGGTGGCAACCGCCAATGGGCCGATTACGCGGTGCGCGACACCGTTGCCCAGCGGGCCCGAAGGGACGATCATGGCCCCGCGACCCACCCGGGATCAGGGGAATGTCTTGACTGGAACATCGCGCTGGGCGAGAGCGGTAGACAATGTGCAGGCTGTTCCGCTGGAACGGTCCGATCTTTGACGTTTCCGGTCAGGAGCCGGTGCGAAAGGGATTTCGCGCTCAGCTGCAACAGGGTGTCCGGAGGATGTTGGCAGCAACGTGCGGAGCACGCTTTTGCAAACGAGTTATGTGCTTAACTTACAATCTGCTTTTGTCATAAAGCCAATTGTGGCTCTGTTGCCCGTCAATGCATTATCGGTCTTGGGGATCCAGCGGAAATGCTCCCAGCCTATCTTGTGTATCAGTATTCGCCAGCTCGCCTAGCCATCCCTCGCGAGCAACAATGTTCAAGAAGATCCTAATCGCCAACCGGGGGGAGATCGCCTGCCGGGTGATCCGCACCGCGCGGCTGATGGGGATCGCCACGGTCGCGGTCTATTCCGATGCCGATGCGGGGGCCTTGCATGTGCGCATGGCCGACCAGGCGATCCGGATCGGGCCGGCTCCCTCGGCGGAGAGCTATCTGAAGATCAGCCGGATCGTCGAGGCTTGTCGGGCGAGCGGTGCCGAGGCGGTCCATCCCGGCTACGGGTTTCTGTCGGAGAATCCCGACTTCGCCAACGCGCTGGCTGACGCCGGAGTAATTTTCATCGGCCCGGGACCCGAGGCAATCGCCGCAATGGGAGACAAGATCCAGTCGAAGAAACTGGCCCGTGCGGCAGGGGTGTCGACGGTTCCCGGATACCTCGACGTGATCCCGGATGCGGAGGCCGCCGTCGCGGTCGCCCGCGACATCGGCTTTCCCGTCATGATCAAGGCGTCGGCCGGGGGCGGCGGCAAGGGCATGCGGATCGCCGCCAACGATGCTGAAATTCGCGACGGCTTCCGCGCGGCGGCGAGCGAGGCGAGGTCGAGCTTTGCCGACGACCGGATGTTCATCGAGAAGTATATCGAGGAGCCGCGCCACATCGAGATCCAGGTGCTGGGCGATTCGCACGGGAGCATCGTCCATTTGGGCGAGCGCGAATGCTCGATCCAGCGCCGCCATCAGAAGGTCGTCGAGGAGGCGCCGAGCCCGTTTCTCGACAGCGCCACCCGCGAGGCGATGGGGAGCCAGGCTGTCGCCCTTGCGCGCGCGGTCGGCTATCGCTCGGCCGGCACGGTCGAGTTCATCGTCGACCGGGAGCGCAATTTCTATTTCCTCGAAATGAACACGCGGCTCCAGGTCGAGCACCCGGTGACCGAGCTGGTGACCGGCCTCGACCTTGTCGAGCTGATGATCCGCGCGGCCGCGGGCGAAAAGCTGCCCTTTGCGCAAAAGGATGTCACGCTCGCGGGGTCGGCCATCGAGGCGCGGATCTATGCTGAAGACCCGACCCGCAACTTTCTGCCGTCGATCGGCCGCCTCATCCGCTACCTGCCGCCTGAGGGCGAGGGGTTGCGGCTCGATACCGGCGTCTTCGAAGGTGCCGAGATCAGCCTCTATTACGATCCGATGATCGCCAAGCTAGTCGCCCACGGTCCCGACCGCGACATCGCGATCGACCGGCTGCGCCATGCGCTCGACGGGTTCTATGTCACCGGCGTTCAGCACAACGTCGCCTTTCTGGCGGCGGTGGCGGCCAAGCCGCGGTTTCGCGCCGGCGCGCTGTCTACGGATTTCATCGCCGAGGAATTCCCGGCGGGGTTCGCGCCGCCCGCCGGCTTTGTCGAGGCCGACCGGACGATCCTCGTCGCCGCGGCACTCGCCCATCGTCGCGTTGGCGAGCGCGAGGCGGCGATCGACGGCCGGCTTGCCGGGGCCGGCGGTGCTGACGACGGGCGGGCCGTGGTCTTGCTCGATGGGCGGCCGCATCCGGTCGCGATCGAACGAGAGGGCGCCGACTATCGGGTCGTGACCGAGGGTGAGCGCCGCCTCGCGACAATCAACTGGCAGCCGGGGCAGCCGCTGCTGCACCTCCGTCTCGGCGGGGAGACTCGGGCCGTGCAGATCGAGCGGTTGCCGGGGTCGGCGTTCCGGCTCGTGCATGGCGGGGTGATCCGGCGGGCGCGGGTGCTCTCGCCCCGCGCCGCCGAGCTGCTGTCGCTGATGCCGGAGAAAGTCGCACCCGACACCTCGCGCCTCTTGCTGTCGCCGATGCCGGGCCTTCTTGCCGCGATCTCGGTCACCCCCGGCCAGGAGGTCAAGGCCGGCGAGCCGCTCGCGATTGTCGAGGCAATGAAGATGGAAAACGTGTTGCGCGCCGAGCGCGACGGCCGCATCGCCCGGGTCCGCGCCAACCCCGGCGACAGTCTCGCCGTCGACGACGTGATCCTCGAATTCGAATGAGGACGGCGCGGCTGCGTATCGGCGGCCGGGTGCAGGGCGTCGGCTATCGCCTATGGGCCGAGCGGACCGCCGCCGGATTGGGGCTGCGCGGCTGGGTGCGCAACCGGCTCGACGGCACGGTCGAGATCCTGGCTATCGGGGACGCCGCCGCCGTCGCAGCGATGATCGAGGCGTGCCGGCAGGGGCCCGCCATCGCCCGGGTAGGCGAGGTGACGGTCAGCGAAGACGCGGACGACGGCAGCGCCGGCTTCGGCGCTCGCCCGACCGTGTAATAGAATATGCCGCCCTGTGTCTTGCGGCGGCGTGGATGAGGGACGTTTGCCCAGGCGCAGGTGTGGCAACCAACCATATGCTCTTTTGCCCGGCGAAGCACCCTCGCTCCCGGCCGCGTCTCGGCCGCTTTTGGGCGCGGCGGCAATGGGGCTGGCTGACCCGCAGCACAAAATCAACTATATTGCGGCGCATCCCGTCGTGCCGAGCTCGGCACGACATTTGCCAGTGCGTCAGTGTTGAAGGGTGCCGGCTTTCCCGCTTTGGCGGGCTGGTACGCGACGATCGCGGCGCCCTATGTTCAGGGAAACTCTGATGTTGCCCCGTGGGTCGATCGCTTTACGAAAAAATACGGCCGTGCGCCGGAGGCTTACTCGATCACCTCCTATGACGCGATCCTGGTCATTCTCGATGCGATCGAGCGGGCCGCCGCCTCGGGCAAGCCGGTGACGCGCGATGCGGTGCACGACGCCATCCAGACCTCGCACGTCAGTGTCTTTCAGTGCGTGCACGATCCCAAATATCCGGCCGACGACGTCAGCCATCAGTTCAAGTATCTGGGGGTGGCGCTGCAGATTGCGAAGCGCCCGACGGCCTGTCCGCCGCCGGATGCGAACGCAACGGGCCCGCGCGGCCCGTCTCAGGTGGGCTGCGCGTCCTCTCTTGCCCTTCGGGCGAGATTGGCGCAAAACTTGCGTGCAACAATAACGTTGGCTCACAGGGGGAGATGACACTATGCCAACCCGCCGCGCGCTGATCGTTCAACTGCCTGCCGCCGCCATCACCAGCAGCCTCGCTTTGCGGGCAAGATGGGCTTTTGCCGCCGACAAGAGCCTCACCGTCGGCATCACCGTGCCGCTGACCGGCGCCGACGCCGAAGCCGCGATCCTGATCAAGAACGGGGCGATGATGGCGTTCGACGAGGCCAACGCCAAGGGCGGCGTCGCCGGCTACAAGATCAACGCGATGGTGCTCGACAACGGCACTACGACCGCCGGGCAATACGATCCGGCGCAGGCCGCGACCAATGCCCGCAAGCTCGTCGCCGATCCCAGCGTGGTCGCCAATGTCGGGCCGGAGACCAGCGGCGACGGCAAGGCGATGTCGGCGATCCTCAGTCAGGGCGATCTGGCGACGATCACCCCCTCCTCGACCAACCCCGACATCACCGACCCGAAATTCGCCGCTCGGTTCGTTCCCGGCGGCAAGGCGATCTATTTCCGCACGGTGACGACCGACGCCTATCAGGGTCCGAACATGGCGAATTATTACGCCCAAACGCTGAAGGTCAAACGGGTCTACATCCTCGACGACAGCGGCGCCTACGGCGTCGGCATGGCCGACGCCTTTGAGGCGCAGGCCAAGAAGATCGGTATGACCGTGCTCGGCCACGACCAGCTGGACCCGAAGGATCCCGACTACGCGACGATCCTGACCAAGATCAAAGGTCTCAACCCCGACGGGCTGTACTACGGCGGCAATCCACTGGCCGGGGTAAAGGTGGCCAAGCAGTCCTACGATATCCTGCCCAAGATCGTCAAAGGCGGCGGCGATGGTGCTTATGGCGCGCCGATGTTGAAGGGCTCCGGCTTCCCGGCGATGGAAGGCTGGTACGCAACGATCGCGGCGCCCTACATCGCCGATAACCCCGACGTCAAACCGTGGATAGAACGCTACACCCAAAAATACGGGCAGGGCCCGGGCGCCTACTCGTTCACTGCCTATGACGGGATGCTGGTCATCCTCGACGCGATCAAGCGGGTCGCGGAAGCGGACAAGCCGGTGACCCGTTCGGCGGTGCGCGACGCGATCGAGACCACCCATCTGAAGACCTTGCAGGGGGAGATCAGCTTCGACAAGTACGGCGACATCAGCAACCGGATTGTCAGCATTTTCCGGGCCCACTATGACCCCAAATATCCGGTCGAAGATTCGCTTCACCAATACAAATATCTCGGAGTCGCGCCGTCAACTTCATAGTATGTGATAATTATCATGACCGATTCTGCCGTCCTTTTACAGCAGGTTATCAACGGCGTGAGTTTGGGCGCCATGTATGCGCTGCTGGCAATCGGGTTTACGCTGGTGTACGGGATCATGGAGCTGATCAATTTCGCGCACTTCAACGTGTTCATGGTCGGCTCCTTTTTGGGCATGTGGGCGCTTGAGCTTCTCGGATTGTCGGGGCAGAGCCAGGTCCTGACCGGCTTTGCGCTAGTCGGGGCGCTCGCTTTCGCCTTCGTCGTGGCGATGCTGGGTTCGGGGGTGCTCGGCGTTGTCATCGAGCGCTTCGCGCTGCGGCCACTGCGCGGGGTTCCCGGCACCACGGGCATGATCACGACAATCGGGGTGTCGTACATACTTTTCAACGTCATCCTGCTGGGCGCCGGCGCCGACGCCAAGAATTTCCCGAACCCGATGCCGGTCATCCGCTGGGAAGTGGGTGGCGCCGTCGTCAATCTGCGCGAGGTGTTGATCTGGGTGATCTCGCTGGTGCTGATGATCGGGCTGCAGCTGTTCGTCAGCCGCTCGCGCCTCGGCAAGGCGATGCGGGCAACGGCGCAGGATGCCGAGGCGGCTCGCATGATGGGGGTCAATGTCGACCGGGTGATCGTCACCGCTTTCTTTCTGGGCTCCGCCCTGGCGGGAGCCGCGGCGCTGATCTTCGGCCTCTATTACAATTACACCAGCTTCCTGATCGGCTACACCGCCGGCCTCAGGGCGTTCACGGCGGCGGTGCTGGGCGGCATCGGCAGCGTCAGCGGCGCGATGGTGGGCGGTATCATCATCGGGCTGATCGAAACCTTGGGAGGCCAACTTATCGCGGTGCGCTGGACCGACGTGATCATCTTTACGATCCTCGTCCTCGTCCTCGTCTTCGTGCCGACCGGCCTGATGGGCCGTGCGGCGCCAACGAAATCCTGACGGCGGCCGCGGATGACCGATCGGGTCGACGAGAAGGCCGGCGCGATTGCCGCGCCGGCCCCGCCGATCGGGCGGATGTTGCCGGCGCTGCGCGGCTGGGCGACGCCGCGGACGCGTTCTGCAGGCATCGCCTGTGTGTTGATCGCGGCGCTGCTGTTTCCGCCGGTGATCCAGAATGACGGCGATATCGACGCGGCCGCCAACGCGCTCTCTTTTGCTGCCTTGGCGCTCGGCCTCAATATCGTCGTCGGCTTCGCCGGCCTGTTGGATCTCGGTTATGCCGCGTTCTTTGCGATCGGCGCCTATACGTACGGCGCGCTCGCTTCCTGGCAATTGCAACCTGCCTGGGGCGGTTTCTGGGAGCCGTTCCAGTGGCTCGACCTGGTCGCGCGGGTGCATCAGGCCGGCGGCGACACCGTCCACTTCCAGGTCTCGTTCTGGTTGATGATGCCGATCGCGGCGGCGGTCGCCGCGTTTTTCGGCATCCTGTTCGGGGCGCCCACCCTGCGGCTCAAGGGCGATTACCTGGCGATCGTCACGCTCGGCTTCGGCGAGATCGTGCCGATCGTCGCGCGCAACACGCCGACCCTCACCAACGGGGCGCAGGGTTTGAACGGCGTGCTGCCGCCGCAGATCTTCGGCTTCAATTTCGGCGTCAGCGCGACGCCCTATTACTATGTCGGAGTGGGGCTGATCGCGTTTTTGATGTTTACCAGCCAGCGCCTCAAGGTATCGCGGATTGGCCGCGCCTGGATGGCGATCCGCGAGGACGAGATCGCCGCCGCCGCGATGGGCGTCAACCGGGTGCGCTACAAGCTCCTCGCCTTTGCCATCGGCGCTGCCTTCGCCGGTGCGACCGGCACGCTCTATGTCGCGAAACTGCAGACCGCGACCCCCGAGATGTTCATGTTTCCGGTCTCGGTGATGCTCCTGGTGATGATCGTGTTCGGCGGGATGGGCAACGTCTGGGGTGTCGTGCTCGGGGCGCTGATTCTGCAGTTGTTGCAGTCGTGGTTCCTGCAGGATCTCTCGGGATGGATAAACGCCTTCGGTCGCCTGATCGATGTCGAGTGGCTGCAGCAGATCCAGCTCGCCTCCTCGATCGAGCTGATCTTCGGCATCGTTCTCGTGTTCATGATGCTTTACCGGCGCCAGGGACTGATCCCGGCAACGCGGCGGGTGGCGGCGCTCTCTCTCGCCGAGCAGAGCGCGGTGGTAGGGCGCGGCGGCTTCGAGCGGCTTTCCGGCCTCGGCGAGGTTGCCGAGCGGGGCGGCGGAGCGCTTCTCGAAGTAAAGAATCTGACCGTACGTTTTGGTGGCCTGGTCGCGCTGCGCGAGGTCTCGCTCAGCGTCCCGGCGCACCAGATCCTCGCCGTCATCGGCCCCAACGGCTCGGGCAAATCGACCCTGTTCAACGCGATCACCGGCCTTGTCACCGCGGATAGCGGCGCCATCCGATTTGCCGGCGGGTCGATCCTGGGCGAGCCGCCGCATCGCGTCCTCGAGCGCGGCGTCGCCCGCACCTTTCAGAACCTGCGTCTGTTTCCGAACCTGACGGTGCTCGAAAATGTGTTGGTTGGCATGCATTCGCGTCTGCGTACCGGGCCGATCGGGGCGATCTTACGGTTGCCCCGCACCGGCCGCGAGGAGGCGGTGGCGCGCGAGCGGGCGATGGAGATCCTGTCGATCTTCGGCAATCGTCTGTCGCCGCGGGTAAATCATGTCGTCTCGAGCCTGTCCTATGCCAACCGGCGGCGGGCCGAGATCGCCCGCGCGATCGCCACCCGCCCGAAGCTCCTTCTGCTCGACGAGCCAACCGCCGGGATGAACCCGGCCGAGACGCTGGAGGTGGTCGACCAGATCAAGAGCCTCAACCGGCTCGGCCTGACGATCGTCCTGATCGAGCACAAGCTCGACGTCGTCGCCAACCTCGCCAATCACGTGATCGTGCTCGATCACGGCGAGAAGATCGCCGAGGGCACCGCCGACGCGGTGCGCCGCGACGACGAAGTCATTCGCGCCTATCTCGGCAGGCAGGCCCTCGTTGCTTGAATTCCGCCAAGTCGACACCCATTACGGCGACCTGCACGTGCTGAAATCGGTCGACTGCCGGATCGAGGCGGGGGAGATCGTTTGCCTCCTCGGCGGCAATGCCTCCGGAAAATCGACGACGATGAAAGCAGTCATGGGGGTGGTGCGGCCGACCCGCGGCGAAATCATGTACGAGGGCAGTTCGCTGCACGGGATCAGCACCGCCGAGCGGGTCAGGCGCGGTATTGCCCCGGTGCTCGAGGCTCGACGGCTGTTTCCCCGGATGACCGTCTTAGAGAACCTCGAAATGGGCGCTTATACGCGCTCGCGCGGCCCTGAATTCGACACCGACGTAGAACGCGTCTTCACCCTCTTCCCGCGCGTCAAGGAGCGTCTCTCGCAGCTCGCCGGCACCCTGTCGGGCGGCGAGCAGCAGATGGTGGCGATCGGCCGGGCATTGATGGCGCGACCTAAGCTTTTGTGCATGGACGAGCCGTCGATGGGCCTTTCGCCCGCAATGGTCGAGCAGGTCTTCGACATCATCCAAACGATCAACCGGCAGGGCACGACGATCTTCATGGTCGAGCAGAACGCCAACATGGCGCTGCAGATCGCCGACCGCGCCTATGTCCTGCAGACCGGTCAGGTCGTGTTGAGCGGCCCCGCCGCCGAATTGCGCGAGAACGAGCTGATCCGCCATGCCTATCTGGGCGAAATTAAAGTAGCCTAGCGTTGCCGCGGATCAGGATAATTGCGAGCTGGCGTTCGATTCGCCGCTTCTTGGTAACCTCGGTGGTCCAGAAAGCCGAAGCGCTGTGGACCCGCGTCTTAGCTGAAGCTGAAGACGTTGCCGGCCCGAACCTGCCTCTTCGGTTCACAAATACGGGTTGAACTCGCGCCGAGGTATCGATAATCAGAGATTGGTTTCCGGCGCGCGTCCCTTGATCATGGGCGTGCGGCGGCCAACAAAGCGGCCGGGAGCGAGCCGGTGGGGGATATTGTTGGAAGCGTGACGGCCGTGCGGGCCATGCGGCGCGTGGCCGCCCTTGTCGCCGGCGCGCTTCTGGCTGCCGCGCCGACGATCGCGGCATGGGGCCAGGTGCCGCCCCAGACGGTGCGCGACCTCGGCGGCGGCGCGCCGGCGATCGTGTCGCCGGTGCCGCGCGTGACGCCGCCGGTGCAGCCGGAAATCGTGCCGCCGCCAGCGGCACAGGCCCCAGCCGCCCCGGTCATACCGGAAGGGCCGCCGGTGCGGATCGACGATGTGCGGGTGGAGGGCGTTACCGTCTACGACCCGGCGACATTGCAGCCGCTCTATGCCGGTCTCGTTGGCGCCACGGTGCCCCGAGCGCGGCTCGGCGAGGTGATCGACGCGCTGCAAACCCGCTACCGTGCCGATGGCTATATTCTATCGGTGGTGCATGGGGAAATCGACCGGATCAACGGCCGCACCGTATTCGTCTTGCGGGCAGTCGAGGGCTACATCGGCGACGTCAAGCTCGATGGCGACATCGGCCCGGCCGGCATCCTGGCCTACAATTTTCTGGAGCATCTGACCGAGATCCGGCCGGTCCGAAACGCCGATCTCGAACGCTATCTGCTGCTGGTCCAGGATATCCCGGGGGTTACCGTCCACGCGATCCTGCGCCGAGCTTCGGGCGAGCCCGGCGCGGTTGAGATGATTGCCCAGCTGTCGCGCAGGCCGGTCAGCGCGCTCTTCCAATACGACAACCGCGGCTCGCCCGAGGTGGGGCCGAGCGAGATGCTGATCAGCGGCTCGACCAATTCCTTCACCCGGTTCGGCGAGCAGTTCCAGGCGATCTTTTACAACACCTTCAACCGCGAGCAGATTTACGGTCAGGTCAACGGCTCGACATTTCTCGGCAGCGAAGGGCTGCGCCTGAGCGGCTATTTCGGCCGCGGCAATTCCCAGCCCGGCGGCGCCCTTTCCGGGACCGGGTTCAACAACGACCTGACAGTCGGCGATATCGGCCTCAGCTACCCGGTGATCCGCTCCCGGCGACTCAATCTCGGCCTGAGCGGGCAGCTCTACACCTATGATTCGCCGATCGACATTACCGGCCCTACCGGTACGCCGGCCCTGATCAGCGAGAGCCATCTGCGCATCCTGCGGGCCGGCGGCGCGCTCGACTTTCAGGATGCCCAGTTCTTCGAGCTGCCGGCGGCGAATCTGGCCGTGCTGACGGTCAGCCAGGGGCTGCCGGGGCTCGGCGCCAGCAGCAA
This sequence comes from uncultured Alphaproteobacteria bacterium, assembly GCA_963781215.1. Taxonomy (GTDB): domain Bacteria; phylum Pseudomonadota; class Alphaproteobacteria; order ATCC43930; family CGMCC-115725; genus AP-15. The sequence goes on along the minus strand of CAWAFE010000041.1, from coordinate 26,085 downwards.
CGATGCCTTTTTGGCGCCGCGGCCGAACAGCCGCGTCGACTTCACCAAGCTCACGGGCGAGCTGACCCGCGTGCAGAACATCGCCACCTTCGGCAATGTCGGGACTGCGCTGAAGTTGTCGATCGGTGGCCAGTATACCGGCGACATCCTGCCGCCGAGCGAGAAGTTCTACCTCGGCGGCAACCGCTTCGGGCGCGGCTTCTTCTATGGGCAGATCACCGGCGACCGGGCGATCGGCTCGACGGTCGAGCTGCAGTTCAACACCGGCTTTACCGATGTGCCGATCCTGGCGCCGGATCATCGGCTCGACGTGCAGTTCTACGGCTTCTGGGACACCGGCTTCAGCTACAATCTGGCGCCGGGCGACTTCAACCAAAACATCAAATCGATCGGCCTCGGCGCGCGCAGCGACCTGACCGAATGGCTGTTCGTCGAGCTCGAAGGCGTGCATCGGCTGGCGATTCAGCCGAGCGGCGCGAACACCAACCGGCTGTCGGCCTATGCCGGATTTGCGCGGGTGGTGGTGCGGTATTGAGATGGCGGTGGCCAGGGTCGGGAGAACAGTATGAAGACTTCGGATCTCCGCCCGGTGCTGCGCCTGTCGGCGCTGACCGCCCTGGTTACACTGGCAGCGGGCGGCGAGGCCGAAGCCAACCCGAAGGGCGGCCAGGTCGTCGCCGGATCGGCCACGATTACCGCGCCCAGCTCGAACCAGCTCGACATTACCCAATCGACCGACCGGGCGGCGATCAATTGGATGAGCTTCAATATCGCGCCCAACGAACGGACCAACTTCCAGCAGCCGTCGTCCAGCTCGATGACCTTAAACCGGGTGCAGGCGGGCGATCCTTCGCTGATCGCCGGCAGACTGACCGCGAACGGCCAGATCGTGCTGATCAACCCGAGCGGCATCGTCTTTGCGAAAGGCTCCCAGGTCGACGTCAACAGCCTGATCGCCACGCCGAGCGATATCAGCAACGCGAACTTCATGGCCGGAAGGATGAAGTTCGACAGGCCGTCGAGCGACCCGCGCGCGAGCGTCGTCAATCACGGCACGATCACCGTGGCCCAGAAAGGCTTTGCCGCGCTGGTGGCGCCGGGTGTGGCCAATTCCGGGGTGATCCAGGCAAAGCTCGGCAAGGTCGTGCTGGCCGGTGCGGAGACCTACACCGTCGATTTCTACGGCGACGGGCTGATCAATTTCGATGTCGGCTCAAAGGTGGCGACGGCGCCGCGTGGCCCCGATGGCAAGCCGGTCAAGAGCCTGGTCTCGAACAGCGGCGAGATCGACGCGCCGGGCGGCAGGGTGCTGCTGACCGCCGCTGCGGCCGCCGGTATCGTCGAGAATGTCGTCGATGTCCCCGGTCGGATTGTCGCGAGCGCCAGCGGTCGAACGGCGGGCAAGGTGACGATCGATGCCGGCGCGGGGAACGCCGCCCGGCTCGCCGGCAATATCGACGTGTCCGGGTTAAACCCTGGCCAGGTGGGCGGCACGGCCACTGTGACGGGCGGCTCGGTCGCCCTCGTCGGCACCGCCCGGATCGACGCCCGCGGCAATGCCGGCGGCGGCACCGTCAAGATCGGCGGCGGCCCGCACGGCAAGGACCCCAAGGTGCGCAACGCCCGGACGACGACAATTGCGGCCGGCGCCGTTATCGACGCGAGCGCCACCGGGAAGGGCAGCGGCGGCCAGGTGGCAGTGTGGTCGGACCAGGCGACGGAATTTGCCGGCGCGATCCTTGCCCGCGGCGGGGCGATTGGTGGCGACGGCGGGTGGGTCGAGACCTCGGGGCACTCGGTCGACGTTGCCAATAGTGCGATTGTTCATGCTGGCGCGGTCAAAGGAAAGCGAGGGCTATGGCTGCTGGACCCCGCGGATGTGACCATTAGCACCGCGGCGACGAGCGGAGGTAGCTTCAACGGTGGTACTCCTGACACTTTCAATCCCGATCCTGCCGCTTCCGCTGCAACCGTTAACGCTGGGACGATCGAGACTACCCTCAATGGGGGAGCCGATGTCGCAATAACGACTACGAGTACCGGCACGGGCGCCGGAAACATCACCGTCAATGCGCCCATAACATGGACTACACCGACAATCTTGGCTTTAGAGGCGGACGGCTCGATTGCCATCAACGCGCCGGTTACGGGAACCAACGCGTTTTCTGATTTTATTCTGGGCGCTGGTGGAGGTGTCTCGCAATCGCTTGCGGGGACCATAGCGACGGGCATCCTCCAAGTCACAGCTTTGGGTCCGGTTTCGTTGCCGTCTGCGAATGCCATCGGCACTCTCGCGTTTCACGTGACGGGCGCAGGCAATGAGTTTCTGTTCCGGAATAACCAGCGGAACCTAACCATCGGCTTTGGTGACGGTACTTCGGTCGAGACCAATGGGGGTCCTCTGACGGTGGTTACCACCGGCACGAGCACCGCGGGCTTCAACCTCACCATCCCCGGCGGAGAGACCGTTTCTTCCGCCGGCGGGGCAATGACGCTGATGGCCGGCGGCCTCGGTGGCACCTTTACGAACAGCGGTATCATCGACAGCACTGTCGTCTCGCCGGTGGCGGCGGCCGGCAATGTGGTGATCCTGGCAGACACGATGTCGCTGGGCGCCGGGAGCATTAATGCCAAAACCGGCGGCGCCGCCGGGACCGTGGTGTTGGGGCCGGCTACCGCCACGACCCCGATCGCGCTCGGCACGCCTGCACCGGCCGGAAGCCTGAACCTGCTGCAGGCGGATCTCGATAGCATTTCAGCGGGGATGTTACAGGTCGGCTACCGCAACATCGACGGGACGCCGTCGCTTGCCGGCGACATCAATATCGCCTCCCCGATTATCGTCGATACAACAAAAGTTCCTGACCTGCTGCTGGTCACCGGCGGCGGTATCAGCCAAAGCAGCGGGGCGACGATCACCGCACTTGTCCCGGTATCGCCGCCTGCACCACCACCACTCTCGCTGGGTCTATTCGCCGGCGGACCCGTTGCGCTCGGTGAGGCCAATCGGGTCGCCACCGTGGCCGGCTTTGTCGATGGCGCGGCGAACGGCTTTCTATACCGTAACGATGCGGCCGCCTTGGCGATTGGGGCCCTGGCATCTCCGACAATCGGGGTGGCTTTTGATGCGAGCGGGATCCCGTCCGCCGGCACCATGACCGGCCCGGCGGCGAATCCACTGGCCGGGGTGGCGACGGTGGGGGGTACCCTGACTGTGGCTGCCACCGGCGTCCCGACGGTCGGGTTTGACAACCTCAGCGTCCTCGATCCGGTTTCCTCCCAGGGCGGGAAGATCACCCTGATGGCAGGGGGAAGCGGCGGTACGTTCTCGAATTTCTCCACAATTGATAGCACTTCCGCCTCGCCAGCAGGCGCGGGGGACATTGTGATCCTAGCGGATTTCATGACGCTGGGCACCGGGACGATCAACGCATTGACGGCGGGTGCCGTCGGGAACTGTGGTGCTGGGCCCGGTCACGGCGACCGATGACATCGTGTTCACCACCCCCTCGCCCGGCATTGGTCTCGCCCTCCTGCAGTCGGACCTCGACAGCATCTCGGCGGGGATGTTGCAGGTCGGCTACCGCAACATCGACGGCACGCCGTCGCTGACCGGCAACATTACGATTGCCACGCCGCTCACTATTGATACGACTAAAATTCCTAGCCTGCTGCTGGTGACCGGCGGGGGGGTCACCGAAACTCCTGGATCATTCATTAATTCTCCGGCGCTTGCTCTCGGGATCATCGCCGGTGGGCCGGTCTCGATGGGCGAGGCGAACCAGGTCGGGACCTTGGCCGGGTTTGTCGACGGCGCGACGAACAGCTTCCTCTTCCGCAACGACAGCGCGGCCTTGGCGATTGGCGCGGTGCCGCTGCCGACGCTCGGGGTGGCTTTCGACGCGAGCGGGATCCCATCCTCTGCCAACATGGGCGGCCCGGCGACAAATCCGCTGTCGGGGGTGGTGACGGCGAACGGCAACATCCTGCTGGAGACGACGACGGCGGGGAATTTGGTGCTGAGCCAGACGGTCAACGCCGGGACGGGTTTGGTGGCGCTGGGCTCGGCCGGTAGTTTGACGCAGGCGCCGCCGATCATCGCTTCGGCCTTGGCGATTGTGTCGGCCGACCGGGTGTCGCTGGGGGCGTTTGTCGGCCCGACCGAGCAGGGCGACGCCAACCGGGTCGGGACCCTGGCGGGCCAAGTAGTGAACGCTGGGCAGAGCTTTGTCTTCCGCAACGATGCGGCGAGCCTGACGATCGGCACGGTCGACGTCTCCGACAGCTTTGGCAATCGGTTGGCGGCGCTGCCGGGGCCGCTGTCGGGAGTGGTGACGAACAACGCCAATATCGGGCTGCGGGTGACCACCTCGGGCGATCTGCTGCTGACCCAGAATGTCAATGCCGGGACGGCGGGGGTGGGGCTGGAGGCGGCGGGTCAGATCCAGCAGTCGGGCGGGATCGTCAGCGGCGGCGCATTGCAAGTGTCGGCTGCCGGACCGGTGACGCTGGCCGGGGCGAACGTGCTGGGTGTGCTGGCCGGGCAGGTGACGGGAGCGGGGAACGGTCTGTCGCTCCGCGACCAGGCGACGGGTCTGACGGTGGGCACGGTCGGTCCGCTGGTGGAGCAGGGGACCGGGACGCCGCCCACCAACCAGATGCTGAGTGTCGGCGCGCTGTCGGGGGTGGTGACGAACAACGGCAACATCCTGCTGGAGACGACGGGTTCGGGGAATTTGGCTCTGGACCAGACGGTGAATGCGGGGACCGGAGTAGTCGGTCTGGGCTCGGCCGGGACGTTGACGCAGGCGCCGCCGATCATCGCCTCATCCTTGGCGATTGTGTCGGCCGACCGGGTGTCGCTGGGGGCGTTTGTCGGCCCGACCGAACACGGGGACGCGAACCGGGTCGGGACCTTGGCGGGCGAGGTGCGCAACGCCGGGCAGAGTTTTGTGTTCCGCAACGACCAGACGAGCCTGACGATCGGGACGGTGGCGCTCGACGTGTTTGACGCGCCGTTTCTGGACCCGGTGAGCCCGTCGGCGCCGCCGCTGACCTCATTGTCGGGAGTGGTGACGAACAACGCGAATATCGGGCTGCGGGTGACCACCTCGGGCGATCTGCTGCTGACCCAGAACGTGACGGCCGGGAGTGGCGCGCTCGGGTTTGAGTTGGCGGGTCAGGTCCTGCAGACGGGCGGGGTGGTGACGGGGAGCGCCTTGGAGGTGTCGGCGGTAGGCGCGGTGTCCCTGTCCGAGGCCAATGCGGTGGGGGTGCTGGCGGGGCAGGCGACCGGAGCCGGCAACAGCCTGCTCTACCGAAACGACAATCTGGGCTTGACCGTCGACACGGTCGCGACCCTGCTGGAGCAGGGCACCGGGACGCCGCCGAACAACCAGATGCTGAGCGTGGGCGCTCTGTCGGGGGTGACGAGCAACGGCGGCAACATCCTGCTGGAGACGACGACGGCGGGCAATCTGGTGCTGAGCCAGACGGTCAATGCGGGGATCGGATCGGTGGCGCTGGGCTCGGCCGGGACGTTGACGCAGGCGCCGCCGATCATCGCTTCGGCCTTGGCGATCGTGTCGGCTGATCGGGTATCGCTGGGGGCGTTTGGCGGACCGTCGGATCCAAACCAGGTGGGGATTTTGGCGGGCCGGGTGCTGAACCCTGGCGAGAGCTTTGTCTTCCGCAACGATGCGGCGAGCCTGACGATCGGCACGGTCGACGTCTCCGACAGCTTTGGCAATCGGTTGGCGGCGCTGCCGGGGCCGCTGTCGGGAGTGGTGACGAACAACGCCAATATCGGGCTGCGGGTGACCACCTCGGGCGATCTGCTGCTGACCCAGAACGTGGCGGCCGGGACCGGCGGGCGTGGGTCTCGAGTTGGCGGGTCAGGTGCAGCAGACGGGCGGGGTGGTGACGGCGAGCGCCTTGGAGGTGTCGGCGGTAGGCGCGGTGTCCCTGCCCGACGCCAATGCGGTGGGCGGTGCTGGCGGGCCAGGCGACCGGAGCCGGCAACAGCCTGCTCTACCGAAACGACAATCTGGGCTTGACCGTCGACACGGTCGCGACCCTGCTGGAGCAGGGCACCGGGACGCCGCCGAGCAACCAGATGCTGAGCGTGGGCGCTCTGTCGGGGGTGACGAGCAACGGCGGCAACATCCTGCTGGAGACGACGACGGCGGGCAATTTGGTGCTGAGCCAGACGGTCAACGCCGCGGCCGGGTCGGTGGCGCTGGGTTCGGCGGGGACGATCACGCAGGCGCCAGCCGGGGTGCTCTCCGGCTCGGGGCTGGAGGTGCTGGCGGCAAACAGTGTTGCACTCGGGTCGGCGAACACGGTGTCGACCGTATCAGGCGCGGTGGTTAACGCTGGTCAGACTTTCCTGCTGCGAGACGACAACAGGTCGCTGACAGTCGGTACGATCGACGTGGTCGACGGCTTTGGCACGCGGATGGTTGATCAGCGGGTGGTGCCGCAAACGGTGCCGCCAACCTTGCTGGCGGGCGCTCTGTCGGGGGTGACGACGGCGAACGGCAACATCCTGCTGGAGACGACGACGGCGGGGAATTTGGTGCTGAGCCAGACGGTCAACGCCGGGACGGGTTTGGTGGCGCTGGGCTCGGCCGGTAGTTTGACGCAGGCGCCGCCGATCATCGCTTCGGCCTTGGCGATTGTGTCGGCCGACCGGGTGTCGCTGGGGGCGTTTGTCGGCCCGACCGAGCAGGGCGACGCCAACCGGGTCGGGACCCTGGCGGGCCAGGTGGTGAACGCTGGGCAGAGCTTTGTCTTCCGCAACGATGCGGCGAGCCTGACGATCGGCACGGTCGACGTCTCCGACAGCTTTGGCAATCGGTTGGCGGCGCTGCCGGGGCCGCTGTCGGGAGTGGTGACGAACAACGCCAATATCGGGCTGCGGGTGACCACCTCGGGCGATCTGCTGCTGACCCAGAATGTCAATGCCGGGACGGCGGGGGTGGGGCTGGAGGCGGCGGGTCAGGTGCAGCAGTCGGGCGGGATCGTCAGCGGCGGCGCATTGCAAGTGTCGGCTGCCGGACCGGTGACGCTGGCCGGGGCGAACGTGCTGGGTGTGCTGGCCGGGCAGGTGACGGGAGCGGGGAACGGTCTGTCGCTCCGCGACCAGGCGACGGGTCTGACGGTGGGCACGGTCGGTCCGCTGGTGGAGCAGGGGACCGGGACGCCGCCCACCAACCAGATGCTGAGTGTCGGCGCGCTGTCGGGGGTGGTGACGAACAACGGCAACATCCTGCTGGAGACGACGGGTTCGGGGAATTTGGCTCTGGACCAGACGGTGAATGCGGGGACCGGAGTAGTCGGTCTGGGCTCGGCCGGGACGTTGACGCAGGCGCCGCCGATCATCGCCTCATCCTTGGCGATTGTGTCGGCCGACCGGGTGTCGCTGGGGGCGTTTGTCGGCCCGACCGAACACGGGGACGCGAACCGGGTCGGGACCTTGGCGGGCGAGGTGCGCAACGCCGGGCAGAGTTTTGTGTTCCGCAACGACCAGACGAGCCTGACGATCGGGACGGTGGCGCTCGATGTGTTTGACGCGCCGTTTCTGGACCCGGTGAGCCCGTCGGCGCCGCCGCTGACCTCATTGTCGGGAGTGGTGACGAACAACGCCAATATCGGGCTGCGGGTGACCACCTCGGGCGATCTGCTGCTGACCCAGAACGTGACGGCCGGGAGTGGCGCGCTCGGGTTTGAGTTGGCGGGTCAGGTCCTGCAGACGGGCGGGGTGGTGACGGGGAGCGCCTTGGAGGTGTCGGCGGTAGGCGCGGTGTCCCTGTCCGAGGCCAATGCGGTGGGGGTGCTGGCGGGGCAGGCGACCGGAGCCGGCAACAGCCTGCTCTACCGAAACGACAATCTGGGCTTGACCGTCGACACGGTCGCGACCCTGCTGGAGCAGGGCACCGGGACGCCGCCGAACAACCAGATGCTGAGCGTGGGCGCTCTGTCGGGGGTGACGAGCAACGGCGGCAACATCCTGCTGGAGACGACGACGGCGGGCAATCTGGTGCTGAGCCAGACGGTCAACGCCGGGATCGGATCGGTGGCGCTGGGCTCGGCCGGGACGTTGACGCAGGCGCCGCCGATCATCGCTTCGGCCTTGGCGATCGTGTCGGCTGATCGGGTATCGCTGGGGGCGTTTGGCGGACCGTCGGATCCAAACCAGGTGGGGATTTTGGCGGGCCGGGTGCTGAACCCTGGCGAGAGCTTTGTCTTCCGCAACGATGCGGCGAGCCTGACGATCGGCACGGTCGACGTCTCCGACAGCTTTGGCATGCGGTTGGCGGCGCTGCCGGGGCCGCTGTCGGGAGTGGTGACGAACAACGCCAATATCGGGCTGCGGGTGACCACCTCGGGCGATCTGCTGCTGACCCAGAACGTGGCGGCCGGGACGGCGGGGGTGGGGCTGGAGTTCGGCGGGTCAGATCCGGCAGACGGGCGGGGTGGTGACGGCGAGCGCCTTGGAGGTGTCGGCGGTAGGCGCGGTGTCCCTGCCCGAGGCCAACGTGGTGCGCGGTGCTGGCGGGCCAGACGACCGGGACGGGGAACGGCTTTTTGTTCCGGGACGATTCGACGACGCTGACGATCGCGACAGTTGGTCCGTTGCTCGAGCAGGGCGCCGGGACGCCGCCGAATAACCAGATGTTGAGCGTGGGCGCGCTGTCCGGGGTGACGACGGTGGGCGGCAACGTCGCCTTGGAGACGACGACCGCGGGAAATCTCGTTCTAGCCAGCAATGTCGATACGGCGGGCGGTCTTGCCGCCCTGATCGCGGCGGGTAATGCGACGGAGGCTGGCGGCAGTGTGGCGGCTGCGGGTTTGATCGCAGACGCCGGCGCCGGTGTTGCGTTCAACAGCGGGGCCAACGCGGTCGGGACACTGGCGGGGGTCGCAGCGAATGGCGCGTTCCAGTTCACCAACGCCGCCGCGCTGACCGTCGGTACGGTTGGTCCCGTCGCAGATGTGGGGGCTCAATCGGGGATTCGTGCCGCCTCTTCGACCGCGGGAGACGTGTTGATCCAAACCACCGGCCCCGGCCAGCCGTTGACGCTCGCCGGCGACATAACTGCCGGCGGCAGGGCGATCTTCGACACCGCCGGCGCGTTCGTACAGGTGGGCACGGTCACCGTCGGCGCGCCGGTCTTTGCGGTCGATACCACGGGTGCTGGCATAGCTAAGCTGTCGAGCTTTGTTTCGGCGACCTCGAATGCCGATGCCGTCGCCAACCTCGCTCCGACCGGCACAACCCGTAACCCCATTCAATTCGACAATCTGGTGGCGCCGGGTTCTGTCGCCCTTCTGTTCGCAGACGGGGGCGTCGTAAATGGGATAATGCAGGTATCTCAGCTTGGTTTGTCAGGCACCGGGGCAAGTGCCGCCTTATTCGGCTCGATCAATGGGGACGCGACCGGCACCGCAGCGGCTCAGGGGGTCCGCAACCCTGGACCCGAAAGCACCTATCTCTTCAACAACTGCATCATCGCCGGCACCAGCTGTGTCCTGCTGCCGGCGGCCGCTCTGGTTCCACCCCAGATGGTGAGCGACATCAATCTTGCCTTGCTGATACCCTTTCAACCCTTCAGCACCCTCGACTTCGCCACGTCCGACGCGCTCAGGCCACGCCGGGAGGAGAATCCCGACCTGCCGGTGATCAACATCTTCGACGAGGAACGCCTGTGCGGCGTGTTGCCCGGATCGGGCGAGGCCACGCGGGAGCCGTGCCGATGACGGTAAAACGGGCTCTTCTGGGCATCTTCGTCGCCACTGCCATTTCGAGCTGCGAGGCGCTGCCGACGAGTGTGTACGTGTCGGGCCCGCAGACCGAGCCGGAGGCCGAAGCCGTTTCGGCGGGCAACAACCAGGTGGGCGAGGCCTGCCATTACCAGCCGATCTCCACCGGCGATTTCTCCGTCGGTGCACGCCGTGCCTTCGCCCTCTATTGCGGCACGTGGCGCCAGGCCAGTGGCCGGATTTTCGAGATCGGCGACGCCCCCGACGCTTCCCGGCTGAACGCGATTGCCGCCGCCGGGCCGTGGCGGAGCTACATCGACCAGCGCTTTACCTGCGGCGCGCCGACCGACACGAGGCTGCAGGGCGGTGCTCCCGCGGCGCTGATGCAGTGCAGCCGGCGCAACGGCGGCTGGCCGCACCTGGCGATGGCGGCCGCGGTGGGCGGTCGGGCATTCGGCGTGGACGTAATTCCCTCGGCCCTCCCCGCGATCGAGGCCGCGCTCGGCTCGTTGGGCGGAGGCGGTATTCCGGCCGGTCGGCGAGCTCCTTCCGAGGCCGCCCGCCTGATTGCGAACCGGCCGGTCGGGCAGCCCTTCGGTAGCGGCGACCTGGAACGGTTCTACGAGCTGACGAGCGCCGGAGACGCGTACAACAATGTCGACGACCCGGCCAATGCGGAGCGCGCCTTTCGCGAAGCGCTGGCGATCCAGCAGCGCATCCTGGGGCGCGACAATCCCGGCCTCGCCGTTACGATGATGAAGCTGGCGGCGCAAATCGCCCATCAGCGCAACGCTCCCGAGGCGGATCGCCTGCTCGAGATCGCGGCATCCCTGAGCGCGCGATCGAAGGATCCGCTGGTGATGGCGCAGCTCGACTATTATCGCGCAGTTACCGCGGCTTACCAGCACAAGCCCGAGGAGGCCTTGCGACGCGCGCGGGCCGCCGAAGCCGCATTCGCGCGGTTGCTGCCGCCCGGAACAACTGGCGCTGCCCGCGCCAATTTCACAGACCAGTCACTGCGCGCGGAGGGGATCGACGTACCGCTCCTGACCGCTGACGCGCCGCTGGTGCCGGAGCAGGAAACGGCGGTGCTGGGGTTGGCGGAAACCTTGCGCCTCCAAGCGGCGCTCCTCGGGGACGCGGGCGAGCTTGAGCAATCGACGCAATTGGCGCTGAGAGCGCACCGGCTGCTCGAGGCGAACGGCCTTGCGGTGACCAGCACGGGAGCGCGCTCGCTTCGCCTCGTCGCCACCAATGAGGCTGGGGTCACCGATTTCCCGGCGGCGTCGGGCTATAGCTCGGACGCCGGACAAGTTTTCGCTCAGGTGGTCCCGGGAGCCCGGCCGCAGGCGCTCAATCTGCTGCTGCACGGCGAGTACCGGCTGAAGCAGGGGCAGACCGGCCAGGCCCTCGCGCTCTTCCGTAAAGCCGGGCAAATCCTGCGCAAACCGGGTGTCATTGGCGTTCCGCCGGAAAATATCCTCCCCTGGCTCGATGCGCTGTCGATCGAAACCGAACAGAACCCGGCGAACCGGGCGCAGCTTTTTGCGGAGATGTTCGAAGCGGCGCAATTCGCAAAGGGCAGCCTGACGGCTCAGGATATCGCGCAAACCTCGGCGCGGCTGGCCGCGAGCGATCCCAAGGCCGCGGCAGCGCTCCTCACCTTGCAGCAGAGTCAGCGTGAGCTCGACCGTTTGGCCGCGGATCGCGATGCGCTCGTCGCCGAGGGCAACCGGACGGGTGCGGCCGACCGCCTCGCCGAGCTCGATGCGCGGATCGGCAAGGTGCAGCAGCAGGTCGGCGAGGCCGACGCTCAGGTTCAAGTGGCTGCGCCGCGCTATCACCGGATGCTCGAAGAGCCGGTGACCGAGCCTGAGGTGCGTGGGCTGCTGCAACCGGACGAGGCGCTGATCTCGATTTTCACCGCACCCGGCGGCAGTTACGGCTTTCTGCTCGAGCAGAGCAGCACGGATGTTTACCGGATCCCGCTCAAAGGCGATGAAATTGCCGCCCTGATCCGCCAGTTGCGCGAAACCGCGCTGCCCAAAGCGGTCGCCGGCCAGGCGGTCCTGCCCAATTACGATACCGCTGCGGCCTACCAACTCTATGCGGCGCTGATCGGCCCCGCGGCAAAGGCACTCGAAGGGAAATCGAGGCTGACGATAGCGGCCAATGGCGCGCTGCTCAGCTTTCCGTTCGCCGCTCTGGTCACCTCGCCGGACGTCGCGGTGGCGAACGGCGACTATCGCCAGGTGCCCTGGCTGCTGCGGCGGGTCGCGCTGAGCTACGTTCCGGCGCCCCGGACGTTTGTCGACCTGCGTCGGATCAAGACCGGGTCCCCCGGCTCACGGCCATTTATCGGCTTCGGCGATTTCCAACCGGCGAACGCCCGACAGATAGCCGCCCTGTTTCCCGCCAGCCGCTGCGCTCAGGATGATCGCAACCTGCGTCTGCTCGGTTCGCTCCCTGGGACCAGGATCGAGGTGACGACGCTAGGCCGCGAACTCGGCGCCGCACCCGGCGACATTGTTCTTGGCGCAGCCTTCACCAGGGCGCGGGTCACCGGAGCCGACCTAGGCCGATACCGCATCGTCCATTTCGCGACCCATGCGCTGCTCCCGACCGAGCTCGGGCAATGCCAGACCGAACCGGCAATCCTTACCTCGACGCCGCCGAACGCGCCGAGTGCCGGGGCCGGGTTCCTTGGGGTCGGCGATATCGAAAACCTGAAGCTAGATGCCGATTTGGTCGTCCTCTCGGCCTGCGATACGGCGGGTCCGGGAAACGGTGCCGGCGAAAGCCTTTCCGGCTTGGCGCGGGCATTCTTTCTTGCCGGCACGCGGGGCATGCTGGTGACCCATTGGTCGGCTGCCGACGTGGCCGCGATGCGGCTGATGACCGGCACGCTGGCGCCAGGTGCCGCGGGAGCGTCGGGGGACACTGCGCAGGCGTTGCGCAGCGCCCAGCTGCGCATGATCGACACCGCCGGCAGCGGCGCCGACATGCCGCTCCTGATGTCGCATCCCTATGCGTGGGCGCCGTTTGTGCTGATCGGCGACGGGGTGCGCCCGCATGCGCCGGGAGCTTGAAGCTCTGTGGACAGCTACCCGACCCAGCTGCGCAGCGGGCCGAAATCGCAGTGCACGAATTCGCGGCCGGGATACATGCCCACGCCGCCATAGATGAATTTCTTGACGTCGTCGGCAACGGCGTCGTTGTCGACGTCCGGTATGTGTATATCCAGCGCCATCGCCCGCATGTGCTGCGAGTTCTTCGCCGCGCCTTCGAGCTGGCCGTTGGTCTGCGGGGTGCGATAGCCGCTCAGGATTCTGATCTCGTCCTTATTGTATTTCCAATGCAATACGAAAACCAGATCCATCAGCCAGGGATGAATCCACTTCCACTCGTTGGCGCGATAGTCACGGCAGGTCCAAGAGAACTTCTGGCAGGCTGGCAGGATATAAGCGCCGTCGGCGAAGTAGATTTCGTTGAAGCGCTCGCCGGTGGCGGCGAAGACGATCTTTACCCATCGCCGCTGCGGGAATCCGGTGTCGGCCCAAGCCAGCGGCGCCTTGGTCGCGACCGCTGCGGCGGCAAGGCCGGAGAGCAGATTGCGGCGGTCGAGCATCCGAGCGCTCCCTTTCTGCCGATCGTCGATCGGTAGTCCTTAGATAATCAGCCTGATCGACGCTTGCCAGATCGATGATTTGACCCGATTATTGCCGCATGTTCCTGTGGTGTTCTCAGATTGATCATCATCGCCCGCGCGTCTTGACGAGCAGCGTCGTCAAGCTGTCGGTGGTGCCGGGCGGGGCGGGGCTGCGCTGCAACGCGCGTTCGACATCGCGCAAATAGTCGGCCGCCGGCTCCACATCCGGCCGCAGGCCGCCCAAATCCAGTGGGCGCGGGGTGGCGAGCGCGCTGATGACCTCGGTTCCGAAGGGCGCCCCGCCCGCGTTCCAGGTCTTACCGCTGGCGGCGTTTCCGAACACACGGGTTTCCCTGGCGGCGAGCTCGACCTTCAGATCCTGACTGTTCGGCCACAGATGCAGCACCTGCCCGTCGAGTGAAAAGTAATCGATGCGGAGATTGACCGCATCAGCGGGCCCGCGCACCTCGACTTTGATCGGATCGCCTTCGCGCAGTTCCGCCTTGCCGCCGGCGAGACGCAGGCCGAGCCCGTTATCGGCGACGAGCCCGGTCAGGCGCATGGCATCGAGCTCGGAGAGCGAGCGGCAGAGCGGCGGCGGCACGATATCGACGTTGACGTCTGCGCGGCTGTTGGGAAAGAGGCGGGCGGCGGCCTGCACCACCCTCGCGCGCTGCTCGGCGTCGGGCACGGTCCCGGAGATGACCGGCGCTCCTTGCGGGGAAGTTCGCGCCCGCAGCGCGGCGCAATCGATCTGCGTCAGCGCCGAGTTGAGCTGCTCTAGCGGCGGCGTCGCAACCAGGGCGGGCGCTCGCGGGGCCGCGGTCGGCGCGGCCGGCACCGCCGCCGTCGCCTCTCGCTTCTGGGCAAAGGGCGGCGGCTGCTCGGTGCAGGGCAGCGTCGGAAAGGGCCAGCCGGGGCAGCCTGTCGCCGTGGCCTTGGCCGGCGCAGCAGGTACGGCGGGCGCGGCCGGCGCTTCTGGCGAAGCCACGTCCGACAGGGCGGTGAGCGTCTGCTTCCAGGCGTCGGCGCGCTTCTTGGCTTCCACTTTCTGGTCGAGGCGCAACACTTCGTCGAGCTGAGACTTCAGGTCGGCAGCGACGCTGCTCCACACGCCTTTGTTGCCGGTGGCCAGCAGCACCCATTTGTAGGCTTCGACCAGATCCCGGCGCAAACTTTCGGAGCCCGCGGCCCAAATCAACGCAAGACGATACTCGGCCTCGGTGTTCCCTTGCGCCGCCGCCTTTTGGTACCAGTAGCTCGCTTTCTTGTAGTCCTGCGGCAAATCGCCGAGGCCGAACTCGTACAAGCTGCCGATCCCGAGCTCGGCGTCGGCGTCATTGCGGTCCGCCTCCCTCTGCCATTCGGCCGCGGCGCGCGAATAATCGCCCTTATCGTAGGCGGCGCGCCCGGCCGCCGCGTCGGCCCGTGCGATCGAGGTCGAGCCGAACAATCCAAGAAGGGCGACGACGGCAACCTCCGCGAGATGCGCCAACACCGATCGTGGAACTATGCACCGAATTGACACTTTTCCGCCGCCGAGCTACGGTCAGAGGTTACAGGTGCCGGCGCAGGACGGCAACCGCAGCGCCTCATTGGCTGAGTACGAGCGATGGCAGCCGGCAGGTTTCTCAGGTGAGGGTTCGATGAAGATCGGGCACAGGATCGTCCTCGCGGCGCTCGGGCCTCTGGCCGTCGGGCTGTGCATCTCGGCGGCGCTTGCGCAAAACGCGGCACCCAGCCAAAGCGATATCGCGGGGCAGCTGCTGCCGCCTGCACTCCGGACGACGCGCGGGCTGCCGACGCCGGGCGTGGCGCCGCGACCCGCATCAAATCCGTCGGTGAAACCCGCCTCGGCACCCGCCGCGCAAGCTTCGCCGACGACCGACGGCGCGGTGCCGCGACACGGCCATGCCCGCTCGGCGAACACTCAGCCTGCACCCGCCGCCGAAGCGGAGCACCCGAAGATCGGCCTCCACACGATCCAGTTCGCCTTCGACTCGGCCGAGCTGCTGCCGCAATCGATCGAGACGCTGAAAAACCTCGGGAATGCGCTCAATCAGGAGCTCAAGGACCAGAAGGCCTTTCTGATCGAAGGGCACACCGACGCAAAGGGCACCCGCCAGTACAACGACGAATTGTCGAAGCGCCGGGCCGAGGCGGTGAAAGACTATCTGGTCAAGGAGATGGGGGTATCCGCCGACCGCCTGCAAAGCGTCGGCAAGGGTTCTTCCGACCCGGCCGTTCCGAAAAAGCCGTACGCCGCGGAGAACCGCCGCGTGGTGATCGTCAATATGGGCGCTTAGAGCGCGCGGCCGGACCATGCCCGGTTTTCTGGGGACGGATTACGGCAGGGTCAGTTTCATCGCGAACCAGATCGGCTCCGCCCGCGGCGGCGGGCGTTCGAGTTCGCTAAAGCCGCAGGCGAGATAGAACCGCAGGGCGCGCCGGTTGGCGCTGCCAACCGCCAGATGCGCGCCGGGCGAGCCCATATCGCGCATCAGTCCGAGCCAACGGCCGATCAGCCTTCGCCCGACCCCTCTGCCCTGAAGCCGCGGCAGCAGGTTGACGTGGAGATGCGACGGATAGCCCCCGACGATGTCGTCCGGCGCGCGGATGGGGTGGTGGATCAGCCGGCTCATGAATTGGTCCCGGCTCCAGCCCGCGCGCGGCGTCCCGGTCGGGTCGGGGTACACACTTCGGAGGCCGGGCCACCATTCGGCGTCGAGTAATGCCTCGAACCGGCGCGTGTCGGGCGTGCCGACGATATAGCCGCCGACTCCCTCGCCATCCTCGGCGACCAGCACGCTCTCTGCGCTGAAGAGCGCGTAGGGTGCCGCAAAGACGTGCCCCACCAGCTTCGGATCGCGATATCGCCCGGAGGCGTCCTCGCCACCCGCGGCCGTCATCAGGCAGATGCGGTAGAGGTCGTCGAAATCGCCGGGACGGTAGGGCCGGATCTGCGCCATTCGCTGCTCCCGCGCCGAACCATTGGGCAGAACACAGGGCGTCATATTACACTTGGAGCGCCGATTCGGGTCGAGCTGAGGAGATACAGGCATGCAGGCGGATTACGTGATCATCGGCGCGGGCTCGGCCGGCTGCGTGCTGGCCAACCGGCTGAGCGCCGATCCGGCCACGCGGGTCTTGCTGATCGAGGCCGGCGGGCGCGACTGGAACCCGCTCATCCACATCCCGGCCGGCTATATGAAATTGATGGATCACCCGACCCTGACCTGGAACTATTACGCCGAGCCCGACCCCGGCACCAACGGGCGCGCCATCCTCTACCCGCGCGGCCGGGTGCTGGGCGGCTCCAGCTCGATCAACGGCATGATCTATGTCCGCGGCCAGCCGGAAGATTTCGACCACTGGGGCCAACTCGGCAATCGCGGCTGGTCGTGGGACGACGTGCTGCCCTACTTCAAGAAGGCCGAGAGCTGGGAGGGCGAGGGTGACGAATTCCACGGCAAGGGCGGACCGCTCCTGACCTCGCGCACCGCCGACAAGCCGGATCTGTGCCAAAAGATGATCGAGGCCGGCACCGAGATCGGGCTCGAATACCACGAGGACGTGAACCACCTGCCGCCAGGTGCGGGCGACAATATCGGCTGGGTGCAGCAGACCCGGCGCGGGCGGCGCCGGCAGAGTGCGGCGCGCACCTATCTGCGCCCGGCCAAGAAGCGGTCCAACCTCGAAATCATCACCGGCGCGCTGGTGCACCGCATCCTGTTCGACGGCGCCCGCGCGATCGGCGTCGAATTCGCGCGCGGCGGAGCCGTGGAGCGGGCCGAGGCGGCGCGCGAGGTGATCCTGTCGGCGGGTGCGGTCGGTTCGCCGCATGTGCTGCAATTGTCCGGCGTCGGCGATCCCGACCATTTGGGCCGCGTCGGCATCCCGGTCCATCACGCGCTGCCCGGGGTCGGCCGTAATTTGCAGGACCACTACATCGCCCGCGTCACCTGCGCCGTCGCCGGCATCAAGACCTTGAACGAAAAGTCGCGCGGTCTGCCGTTTGCCGGCGAGGTGTTGCGCTACCTCTTCGCCGGCACCGGCATGCTGACCTACGCCGCCTCCCTGGTTGCCGCCTCGATCAAGGTATTGGAGGAGTCGGCCACCCCCGACGTCCAGTGCCTCTTGGCCTCGGGCAGCTTCGCGCCTGGGCCGGTGCGCCGGCTCGACGATACGCCCGGCATGACCGGCGGCATATGGCAGATGCGGCCGTTGTCGCACGGCTATATCGAGGCGAAATCGGGCACCCCCGGCGAGGCGCCGGCGATCAACCCGCGTTACCTGTCCGAGGACACCGACCGCCGTGCCGTGATCGGCGGCCTCCGGGCGGTGCGGCGGCTCTTCGCGGCACCGGCGCTCGCCCAATACGTCACGGCCGAGACCCTGCCCGGCAAGGATGTCCAGTCCGATGACGAGCTGTTGGACTACGCGCGGCAATACGGCTCGACCGTCTTTCACGCGACCTGCACCTGCAAGATGGGCGCCGACGCGATGGCGGTCGTCGACGACCATCTGCGTGTCCGCGGCCTCGACGGCCTGCGCGTGATCGACGCCTCGGTGATGCCGACCGTGACCTCCACAAACACCAACGCCCCCACGATCATGATCGCTGAAAAGGGTGCGGCAATGATCCTCGCCGAGGCCCGGCAGAGGCTCGCGGCGTAACCCTTCTTCCCCTGGAATTGCGCAGGTGCCGGAGGGACAGTCGATCAGCCCACGGCGGAACCGGCCTTCCAGGTCCAGGCGCGTGCGCGGCGCGGCCGCGACCGCCGGAGCCAAATCTCGCCGACGCGATCCGCCGGCGATTCCTGCCGTCGCCGACGAGATCGAGCCGCAGCCGCCGGTCGGCGAGCCGCCGCGCTTCGAGCGGTGATCGTCCTCGCACGAACGTGCTGTCGGAATTGATGCGCTCGCAGCCGGCAGAACAGACCTTTTTTAGCGCACTGGCGTTCGGCGATCGCAGGGGCCGAGGGCTGGCGCGTCCGCCGGGAAACCGACCCTTCCCGCCTGCGATCACCCGATCGCGCCGGTCAGGACGGGACCGAATGGAACATAGCGCTCGCCGTCGAATCGCCTCATCTGGGCCTGCCGGATCGGCGCGAAGTTGGTCGGGCTGGTGTCGATCGTGATGCCGGGCAGCAGCATCGGCAGTTCGAAATGATGCAGGCTGGCCGCCTGCTTCATCACGTTCTCGCGGGTCAGCTCATCGCCGCACTGCTTCAGCACCTGGACGGTCGTCGCGGCAACCGACGGGCCGTAGACGGTGCCATTGTCGCTCTTGTCGCCGTTCGGATAATACCGGTCCATGAACGAGGCCCACGATTTGTAGCCCGCATCGTTGTGCCATTCGGGATCGGTGGAATCCTTGAAGGAATTGTCGGTGATGATGCCCTTGGCGTTTTCAAGGCCGGCCGGCTTCAGCGTCACCCCGACGGACGAGGCGATGCCGTTTAGGATGTGCAACGGCTTCCATTCGATCTCGGCCACCTTTCTGATCGCCTGGGCGCCGAATTTGGGGATCGCGACGGTGAAGAGGACGTCGCAGCCCGCCGCCTTTAGGTCGACGATCTGCGAGTCGACAGTCGTGTCCGTCGTCTCGTAGGAAATCCTTGACCTTAATCATTGACGCGGCCTTGTCGCCGAGCCCGTCGACCAGCCCCTTCAGATAGTCCTTGCCGAAATCGTCGTTCTGATAGAGGACGCCAATCTTGCCGTCGGGCTTGTTCTTCAGGATGTAGGCCGCGTAGGACCAGCGGCTCAATCGGCGAGCGGATCGGCAATCTCGAAGCGACGCCGCTCGACAATGGCGAGGTCGCGACCCGGACCGCATTCCTGGTCTACCGCTCGCACCTGGAGACCGACCACCAGCTCCTCTCGGTCGCCGCGAGGATTTGCTGCGCAAGGTGAACGGCGCATGGAAGGTTGCCCGGCCCTTCCAGCCACTGGCGCGCTGCGAAGCATGACAATACCTTCGCGGTCTTTCGCGGTCCGCCTTTCCAGGAGATTTTGATTGCCTACCCTTCCGCCACGTCTAGATTGCGATAATCGACGATCTCCGTCCCGCCCAACGGCTGGTGAGGTTCAGATGCCCGTCACGCTGCGCTCGAATCGGGCGCATTCCGCCCTTGGCTCGCCAGGCTGGGCAACCGCACTTTTCGCGGCCTCTGTCGCGTTTCCCATTGCGATTGAAACCGCCGCCGCAGCCGAGGCGACACCTCCCGAAGCATCGATCGAACAGCGGGTCCAGGCGCTTGTCCCAAGCCTCGAGGACTATATCGCCACCAACATGAAAGCCTTCGACGTGCCCGGCCTCGCGATCGGCATCGTCGCCGGCGACAAGCTCGTTTACGCCAAAGGCTTTGGCGTCCGCAGCAAGGGCGGGGCGCCGGTCGATCACGCAGACCATTTTTCAGATCGGGTCGACGACAAAGGCGTTTCTAGCCGCGACGATGGCGATCGCCGTCGACCGGGGCAAGCTTCATTGGGACGACCGGGTCGCCGACCTCGACCCCGGCTTCCAGCTGCGCGACCCATGGGTCACGCGGGAGTTCCGCTTTTTTGACCTGCTGGCACAGCGCTCTGGGCTGCCGCCCTACGTCAACGACGATTTCGGCGCGCTGGGCTTCGACCGATCGACCCTGATCCGCTCCTTGCGAGACGTCGAACCCGTGTCGAGCTTCCGCACGACCTTCGCCTACACCAACATCACCCACATTCTTGCCGGTCGCGTCGTTGCCAAAGCCGAAGGTGCCGCGGATTGGAACGCCGTGCTGCAGAGCGACATCCTCGACCCGCTCGGCATGAAGGACAGCACCTACAGCGGGGCGGCGATCACTGCCCAAGCCAACCACGCGCAGGGCTACCGCTATACCGCCGAGGGAAGCGTCGAGGTTCCGTTCGAAGATTTCCCCTATACATACGACGGGGCCGGGGACATCAACTCGAACATCGAGGACATGGCCAAATGGGTGAGCCTGCAGCTCGCCGGCGGCACCACACCCGACGGGAAGCGCATCGTCTCGGCCGAGAACCTCGGCTATACGCGCACGCCGAAGGTAGCCATCAGCGACAAGGCGTCCTACGCGCTCGGCTGGGTCGTTCAGCAGACCCCGAACGGCGCCATCGTCGCGCACAACGGCGGAACCCACAGCTTCGGCGCGATGGTTATTCTCCAGCTCGATCGCAAGCTCGGCGTCGTCGTCCTCACCAACCAGGCGAATGTCGGCATGCCGGACGCGATCGGCCTGTGGACCATCGACCGTCTCCTCGGCAACCCGATGGCCGACCAGGCAGCAAAAAATTTGGCCCTCGCCAAGACGGACTATGCCGACAACGTGAAGCAGTATTCGAGGCCGAACGATCCGCAGCCGTCGCCGCAGCTCGCCCCGCTCGCCGGTGGTTTCGCCAATCCCGGGTTCGGCAAAGCCGTCCTGCGGACAGATGGCGATATGGCGACGCTCGAGCTGCTCGGGACCGGCGCCAAGCTGCGCCTCGACGGATGGAACGGCGGCGTCTACACCGCGACGTTGCTGCCGGAAGGGAGATTTGCGGCTGTGGCCGCCAATTTGGGCCCGCTGCCGAGTGCTTTCGCCCAATTTCAGAGCGACAAGGACGGCAAGCCCACCATCCTTCGGCTCACCTTCGCGAGCGGGCAGGCATACGAGTTCAAGCGCGAGTAGGCTCGCGTCCTTCGTTGTGGCTTCCTCCGGCGGGGGCGCAACCATTTTAAGCGCACATTGCGCACCACTGCCGCCCCGGCCGAGCTGGTGATTTCCGGCGAGTCCAGTTGGAGTTTAGCCTCATGAAAGGGTTGTCGGTGACATCCGCGGTCGCGTTGCTTGCCGCCGCGTCCTCGGTCGCCTCCAGCAATTCGACATTTGTGGGAAAGTCTGCCCTCATCGATCGGGCGATGACCTACATACGGGAGTTCAACCAGAACGCAGCGTTCTCGGGGCTCCCCGGGACCGATCAGCCCTCTACCGAGCGGCAGGGCGAAGTTTTCGGGCGCTACCCACCTTTGCCGTATGTGCTCGTCGGCGTTCGAGACAGCGCCGGATACCGTGGCTACGTAAGCCCTGATCCTGGCGGAGCCCCGGCATCTGCCGCGGTGAGCATTGCCAGCTCCACGAAGTCATTTACTGCGGCGCTCATCCTGCAATTGGACCAGGAGGGAATACTCAGCATCAACGATACACTGGCCGATCAGCGCTGGAGAGACGTTATCCGCTGGCCCAACGGCAAGAACATTACCCTGAGGTTGCTGCTGGCGCACACGGCGGGGATTCCCGACTACGAGGACTCGGAAGCATTCGCCGAGCGCGAGCTCGATCCAGATTGGCATCCTACGCCTGAGGAGGTGATCGCGTTCGCTCGCCCGCTCCCGCCGTTGTTCGAGCCCGACGCTGGTTGGGCATACTCGAACACGGGCTATCAGATCCTTGGCCTCGTCGTCGAGGCGGCTACGGGAAATTCATACGCCAATGAGCTCGAGCGCCGGTTTTTCCGTCCGGTTGGGCTGAACCACACGTACCTGAACGGACATCAATCGGGTCCTGCGCCCCAGACGAGCTACTTTCTCTGGTGCGAGGGGATTGCGCCGCCGGGACCGTTCAGCCCCCCGGCCGTCAAGCGAGCGAGCGAAGCCGTGTGTCTGGGAAAGAGGCCGCCCGCTTATCTGCCGATGACGGAATACTACGCGAACAACGAGCGCAAGCTCGCGTGGTCTGATGGCGGCATCGTTTCGACCGCCGAGGACATGACGTCCTGGATGATGAAGCTTATAGCGAGCGACGATGTTCTCGACGAGCCCCATCGGAAGTTGATGCAGCAGGCCACCCTGCAGTCGGTCGAAGCGATTTCAAAGAACACCAAATTCCCTTCTGCTGTCCGGCAACATTGGACCGGCTACGGGCTGGGCCTTCAAATCTATCGCTACGACGTCGGGCCGGGATTCGGGCACGGAGGAAACATTCGCGGGTTCTCTAGCAACAGCGTGTATCTGCCCGGTCACGGCAACGACTTCGCGATAGAGGTCGTTGCGCCCTTGATCGAAGCCGATTCCGCCTTTGACAGCTCCAACCGGATCGCCACCGCCTTAAGAGCGGATCGCTGACCCTCGGCATCGCTTCAGGGGGCTGTCGGGCGCCAATCAGGGGATCTTCCTACGTTTTGGGCTGACGTCGTGCAAGTCTAAGGTATGACATCCGCTGTTGGCACGTCAGAGACGTGACGCCGGCCGCCACCGGAGCGACCGTCATTAAAGGTGCAGCGGACATACCAGCGCGCAGCCCGTTCCGGTCCGCCGCGCGGCCCTGATCTTCGAGACGCCGATGAAGGTCGAGGACAAGCCACTGACCCACGCCGCCGGCAGAAGAGACAGAGGAGGTCCGGCAACCTGAAATGATTTACGGACGGGAATTTTGACGGGTTTTCAGCCTCCAAGGCCCGAGGGAGCGTCTCAGTCTCACCCATCCGCTCGCGGAAGATGCTTCCCGCAACGTGCGCGTTGCTCTGATGCGCCTTCTCGCCTCAGGGCGTATCCCTGCCCTCCTCGCGACCAAACGCCGCCACGGGCACGTGCCGTAGACCGGCGGCCGAGAGAAGACTGGCCGCCATGGCATGCTCGGCCAAACGGCGGGCATTCGCGTGGAACGCCGCGCGGTGGTCGGGCGCGCAAAAGCGCTGGGCTTTGCCACCGCGGCGCCGGTCAAAGGCGCGACCGCACCGAGTAGAACACCCTCTTGAGGATGAAGCCGCTCGCCGAGGTGACGCTGACGATCGTCTCCTCATAATCCGTCGTCCGGCGCGCCGGCAGTGCTTTCAGCGCCGGACGCTCGAGATCAAGGCGCTGTAGAGATTGTGACCGCTCTGCGCCTCGGCAACATGCGCAGTTCGTTGGGGGGTGGAGCTCAGCGCAACCCGTCATTGGCTCCGCGGCTGCCTCCGCGGGTTCCACTCGCCCTACACCGCCCCCTCCTTGACCCCTCCTCTCCGGGCATGACCCGGGGATCACGGGGGAGGGAAGGGTGGGGGGCCTCTCCGGCTGCCGCGAGGGCGTGCCACGCAAGGTGAAGGGCGCGTGGAAGGTATCGCGGCGCACGATCGTCCTCGACGCCAACCTGCTCACGAAGATGAAGATCGTGCCGGTCACGATCGGGGTGCTGGCTGGTGTCGTGAAAGCCGGCATCCACGGCCGAAGTGGATCCCGGCTGGAGCCCGTCCTCGGGCCGGCCCTTGGCCGGACCCGTGGGCCGGGACAGCGAATTGGTCGATACCGCGCGCTTCTCGATCGAAACATTAGGGGTTGATGGCGGCGACCTGCGGTTCGGTGAACGGCTCGGTGCGGTGCACGACCCCGTCGGCGTATAATCTATCTATGGCCCCCTCGGACAGGCCCAGCATATGCGCGAGAATGTCGGTCGTATCATCCCCGATCGACGGCGCGCCGCGCCAGATCCGCCCGGGGGTCAACGACATTTTTGGCACGACGCCGTAGACGCGGATCGGCACGCCGGACTGGCGGTCCAGCACCGGCACCGTCATCTCGCGCGCCGCGTAATGAGCGTCCTCGTATTGGTCGCGCGTGTTGAACACCCGCGCGCAGCCGATCTTCGCCTTATTCAACTCGGTTTCGACCTCGAGCGCGGTGTGCGACGCGCAATACTCGCGCAGCCGCCGATCGAGTTCGCGGCCCTTCTCGGAGTCCACAGCGGCCGCGTCCTTCGAGCAGGCGTCATAGCTGTATTCGACCGGGTCGAGTCCAAGGAAACTGGGCACCCGGTTATAAATCGCCCCGCCAAGCGCGCCGATATAAACCCAGCCGCCGTCGCTGCATTTGAATGTGTCGTAGGGCTGGAAGAACGGCGGACGGTTGCCGGTATGTCCGTAGAAGGCACCTTCGCCGGTGTAGAGCGGCAGGGTGTTGCCATTGGTCTGCGCCACCGCTTCGTATTGCGCGAGGTCGACCACCTGCCCGCGCCCGCTCTTCTTCACCTCCCAGAGCGCCATCATCGTCGCCGCCCATCCGGTCAGCGCGGTGATGTAATCGCCGGTGTAGGTCTTGGCCCGCTGCGGTGGCCCGGCGGGGTCGCCGGTGAGGTTCATCATCCCGCCATAGGCCTGCGCGATCGCGTCGTAGCCCGCCCGCCCGAGATATTCTTCCTTGCCGTATTGCCCGTAGGTGCTGACCCGCACGATGACGAGGCTGGGGTTGACCGCCAATGCCAGCTCGTTGGTGATCCCGTTGCGTTCGAGTGTGCCCGGCATCGAGGATTCCATCCAAACGTCGGAAATTTTCCACAGCGCCATCAGGAGCTCGATCCCACGGGCGTGCTTGAGATCGAGGCCCATCGACAATTTGTTCTTGGTGACCTCGGCCTCGTCGCAGCCGTGGGGCCGCGGGCCGCGGGTCAATTGCGGCGCGGTAAAGCGGAACACGTCGCCGCCCGGACGTTCGATATGGATCACCTCCGCGCCGAATTCGGCGAGCTTCGTGCCGATATAGGGCTGCGCGATCAGCTGGCCGGTGCCGACCACGCGAATCCCTTCGAGCGGCCCGAAGGCGGGGACAACGCACGGCGTCGCCGGCCGCTTCAGGGTCTTGATCCAGTCCGGAATGGCTGGTTTTAAATCCCCGATTGAGTCCTCGTGTTTGATTAGCCTTGGATCATGCGCCATGTTCTTCGTTCTCCTCTTTATGCGACTTGCCGCGCGCGTGGCGCCCATCAACAGGGCAGATCTGATCCTACCCTTCCCGGCCGATGCGGTCGATCCTCGAAGATGCCGGGGAGGCTTACGGGCAGCCGGTACCGCAACGGGCTTGAGCGGATGCGAAAATTGGGCTGAACTCTGGGCCGAGACGCGTCGGGACCCGCGACTTCCCACTAAGCAAGGAGAGACAGCCATGCCGTTCTACCAAAAAGGCGACGTCCGCATCCGCTACGAGGAGGCCGGCTCCGGCTTCCCGCTGTTGGTCACCCCCGGCGGGGGCCTGAACTCACGGGTTAGCAATTGGTCGACCGCCGTGATCAACGCTATGGAGGCCTTCAAGAATGATTTCCGCTGCATCACGATGGATCAGCGCAACGCGAACGGCGGTGAATCGACCGGCCCGATCCCGACCGGCGACCCGTGGGAGGCCTTCGCCGACGACCAGCTCGGGCTGATGGACCACCTCGGCATCCGAGAGTTCTTCTATATGGGCTACTGCATCGGCGGCTGTTTTGCCGGGAAGCTCTTGCAGCGAGCGCCCGGGCGCGTCGCCGCCGCCGTATTTTGCCAGAGTGTCGGGCACCGGCCGGAACTCCCGGACTACATGTACAATTCCGGCAAGGATGTCTGGGCGCCGGAATTGCTGCCGCGCCGGCCCGATCTCAACATGGCGCAAGTCGAGCAGTACTTGCACAATTTGTATCGAGTGAATCCCGATTTCCTGTAC
Organism: uncultured Alphaproteobacteria bacterium; assembly: GCA_963781215.1. Lineage (GTDB taxonomy): Bacteria > Pseudomonadota > Alphaproteobacteria > ATCC43930 > CGMCC-115725 > AP-15. The sequence goes on along the minus strand of CAWAFE010000041.1, from coordinate 223 downwards.
AGCGTGTCGCGCGACTTCATTAAGAACTGCCGGACGCCAATGCTGGTCCTGCCAGACGACACCCCGGCCCACCCGCTGCAGACCTCGATCGACGTCGCCTCGCTGGCGCCCAACTCCGAGATTACGGTGTTCCCGTGGAGGGAGCCGCAGGAGCTGAAGCAGCGCATGATCAACCGGGTGCGCACATTCCTTCGCGCGCATCAACCGATGAGAGCCGCCGCCA
>CAWAFE010000040.1:0-62322 GCA_963781215.1 uncultured Alphaproteobacteria bacterium | reverse complement strand
TCTTCGGAAACTGATCGACGATCGTCGTGAACATTTCCCAGCTCATATCGGTCGGCGGCTCCAGCGCCTCGAAGGTGCGCGGGCAGGTCGTGCACAGCAGGTTGCAGCGGTTTGTCGTCTCCAGATAGAGGCAAACGGGCTTTTCCTCGGCGACCGCCCCCCGCTCGGCGGCGATGTGGTCGAAATAGCGCCCCGAGGCCATTATCAGCCGCTCCGTATCGTCCGGCGACGGAGGTCGAAGACCGTAAGGACGGCGAACGGCCCAAAGATCGCCAATTCGACCAGCAGCCGATGATTGTCCGCACCAGTTGCGAGCCCACCGGGACGAGGTAGAGCAGAAAGCTCGCGATCGTCAACCACAGCAGCGACAGGCGAGGCGCAAAACAGGCGAACACGATGAGCCAGACGAAATACCAGGGGTAATGCGGCGACACGAGGACCACGAATGCCGCCGCCAGCGATGCGGCGCCGGTGAAGTCATTATCAAGGCTGTCCCGGAGCAAGCTCCGGATGGCCAGCGCGGCGAGGACCGCGCCCGCAACCGCGATATAGGCAAGCGTCGGCAGCCCGCCGCACCACGGCAGGGTCCGGATCAGGCTCAACAGATAAAAGCCGGCGCCGCCCGCGCCGAAGCCCTCCTCCGCGGCGTATCCCGGCAAAAACCCCAACACCGCCCAGCCGGCGCCGATGAAGGGCAGGTAGCCGAGGACCAGCGCCGCCGCGAACCCAACCGCCGGGCGCCAGTCGCGGCGATGGCACAGCGTCGGCAGCAGCACCGCCGGATCGAGCTTTACCAAGGCTGCGCCGGCGAGTGCCGTCCCGGCGAGCCACGACCGGCCCTCCCACCGCGCCCACAGCGCCAGCACGACGCAGGCGATCAGCGCCGCATCGATGTGCCCGCTGCCGGCAAATTCCCAGAGCGGCAGCGGGTGCCAAGCATAGACCAAGACGCGCGGCTTCGGCATTCCGGCCGAGGCGAGCAGCCGCAGAAGCACGGCGATCACGATCGCCTCGAAGCCGACCATCGCCGCCTTCATCACAATCGTCCGTTCGCCGAAGCGGGTGACGGCGAGAAAGATCCCCTCGGCCAAGGGCGGATAGATCGTCGGCGCGTGTTGCCGCGGTTGATCTGCGGAAAGATCGCCGCATCGCGCAGCGCTTCGAGATGCGGGTCGACCGGGATATAGCGGTAGGGGTTGATGCCGGCGGCCTCGACCCGACCATCCCAGACGTAGCGGTAGATGTCGGTCGAGAGGTATGGCGGCGCGATCAGGACCGGCAGCCGTAGCAATGCGGCGAATGCGAGGATCATCGCCAGCCCGCGCCTGGAAACGCCGCCATCCCACACCAGCCATGTCGACAGCAGGTAGAAGGCAGCCTGCGCCGCGGCGACGGCGACGAAACGGCCGGGATGATCGCGATGCTGCTCGTGCAGGCCGAGCATGGTCAGGCCAAAAAGGGCGGCGCCGCACAGGAACAGACCCTGCAGGCGGCGCCCGCTCACGGTTTCGGCCGGCCGCCGCGCAGCCGGCGCAGGAACGCCGCGGTATATGGCGCGGCATAGCCGCCGCCGGTATTTCCGTCGAGCAATTCGGCCGTCAGCCGGTGCAGCGAGACCGGATCGTCGACATCGTACCAGGCCGGCAACACGACCGTGTCGAGGCCGATCTCGCGCGCCCGGTCGAGGGTCTGGGCGAAGACCCGCTCGGTGCTCCAGTCGATCTCCTCGAAGAGCCGCGGATGGCTCTGCTTCAAACCGATGCAGTAGTAGCCGCCATCCTCGGCCGGGCCGAGGACGATCCGGTCGCCGGGCGCGGCCAGCGCCAGCGCCGCCTCGACCAGCACGGCGGTCGGCAGGGTTGGGCTGTCGGCGTTGACGAGACAGGCCGAGACATAGCCCGCCGCGAGCAAATCCGCGGCAGCGTCCGCAAGACTGTAGCCGAGACCCGCCCGGCGTGATGGCAAGAGCCCGATCGCATCCGGCAGCAATGCGCGGAACTGAGCCTCCGAGCCCCGCGGCGAATAGGCGACGTACCCCCGGATCGGCGCCGATCGCGCCGCGGCGAGCATGTTGTTGGCGATGTCGCGGATGAAGCAGCCGCCGAGCTCGGCTGCGTCTTCCAGCGACAGCGGCGGGGTGAGCCGCGTCTTCACCTCGCCTTGCCGCGGCGCTTTCGCCATCGCTGCAATGGCGCAGAAACCGCCGTTCATCGTGCGAGCCCATGCCACGCCCGCGCGGCGGCGGCGATCACCGCGAGCGATGCTTTGGCGCCGTCGGCCTCGCCCTTTTCGAAGTCGCCCGTCGCCACCGCCATCTGGTTCGTCACATGCGCGAAACACAACACCGGGTGGCCACGCGCCTCGGCAAAGGCGTAGAGCGCCGCCGCCTCCATCTCGACCGCGAGGATGCCGCGGGCGCGACAGCCCTCGATCGCCGCAGAGGTCTCCCGAAACGGCGCGTCGGTCGTCCACACGGCGCCGCGATAGACGCGTTCCCCAACGCTCGACAGAGCGGCGAAAGCGCTGTCGGCCAGGACCGTGTCGGCCTCGGCGAATTCCGCCGGCGGCAGGTAGTGGTAGCTTGTCCCTTCGTCGCGCAATGCGCGGTCGATCAGCACGAAATAGGGAGTCGGCCCGCGCCCGGCGATCTGGCCGGCCGAGGTCATGCTGATCAGGAGACGGCAGCCCGAGACAAAGAGCTGTTCGGCCAGCAGCACGGCAAAGGACGCGCCGACCGCGCAGCCGATGATCCCGAAGCGCTCGCCGTCGTGCTCGAACTCCCAGAGCTCGGTGTGGTAGCAGGCCCAGCCCGGCGAGAGCCGCGCTCCGCCCTCACGCCGCACCTCGCGCAGGATATCTCCGTCGGGGTCGAGGAGGCAGATCTCCGGGACTTTGGCGGCGGGCACCCCCTTTTGCCGCCGCGCCTCGCGCAAGAGGTTGACGGGGTCGAAGAGCGACGCCGCATGGAAATCCTTACCCGCCAGGATCGGCGGCACATCTGCGCGGTTGTTGCGGTTCATTTCCGCGTTGTTGGGCACATCGCTCTACTCGTCAAGAACCGCGATCGAAAGGTCGCTGGCAATTCCCCGCATCTCGAAATACAAAGACCGCCGCAAAGATCGCTCTCGTGACGACATCGCATGATCAGCACTCTCGACACGCACGAGCTGGTAAAGGATCTGAAGGCGTCTGGCTTTGCCGACGCCAAGCCGAAGCCGTGACGCGCGCGGTCAAGCAGGCGCCCGATTTTTCCGATTTGGTTACCAAATCGGATCTCACCCAGTTGCGGAGCGACCTCCGCGGGGAAATAGCCGAAATTCGCCGGCAAATAGTGGCGTTGGAGCTGCGCCTGATCAAATGGGGCGTCGGCGTCGGCTCGCTCGGCGTTGTCGGTCGGCGGCATGATTTGGGCGGCGACCCAGGTGCTGTTGCGGGCATTGCCGCATCTCTGATTTCATTGGCCGCGGCTCACCGCTCGAAGTTGCCTACCCGTCCCCCTCCCCCCGCGAAAGCGGCGGTCCAGGGCAAGCCTTCGAGCCCCTGCCGCCCCCGATTCACGCTGTCGCGCAGGGATGTCCGGGGAATGATCTGATGAGCGTGACTGCACGCCAAGCGCCGCCTGGACCGCCGCTTTCTCGGCAGGATGACCGGCGGGGGATAGCGCAAGGCTGGTCGCGTCCCATCGACGCGAGGAGCCCCGAAATATCAGGGAAAACAGGTGACGCCGCCCGGGGAAGGCGTTGCCTCCGCCGCAAATATTCCCTATTTCGTCGGTCTCTACCATCGACGGAACGGAGAGCATGGCGCAGCCGGTCATCGGCCTCACCCTCGACCACGAGCCGGCGGGCGGGTGGTCGAAATATCCGTGGTATGCGATCCGCGAGAACTATTGCGGCGCGGTGCGCGATGCCGGCGGGTTGCCGGTGCTATTACCGCACGAGCCCGAGGATGCGGCGGCCTATCTCGACCGGATAGATGGGCTGATCGTGACCGGCGGCGGCTTCGACGTCGACCCGGCCCTCTTTGGCGCGGAAACCCGGCACCCGAGCGTCAAGACCAAGGACCGCCGCACCGCCTTCGAGCTAGCCGCGGCGACCGGCGCGTTGGTGCGGGAAATGCCGGTGCTCGGCATCTGCGGTGGCCAGCAATTGCTGAACGTGGCGCTCGGCGGCACCCTGATCCAGCACATCCCCGACGAGGTGCCGAACGCCTTGCCGCACCGCCAGCCGAACCCACGTGACGAGCCCGGCCACATTGTCCGCATCGTCGCCGGCACGCTCCTGCACCGGATCACTGGGGCGGCAAGCCTCGCCGTCAACAGCGCCCATCATCAGGCGGTCAAGACGGCGGCTCCCGGCCTCGTTATCGACGCCATCGCCGAGGACGGTGTCGTCGAGGGCATCGAGGACCCGCGCCGGCGCTTTTGCCTCGGCGTCCAATGGCACCCGGAGTTCGGCCTCAGCGACGGCGACCGCCGCATCTTCCGCGCCTTTATCGAAGCCGCCCTCGGATGAGCGCAGGGATGCCGACCGGTTCGCTACAACTCCCGGCCCCGCTCGATGGGCCAGGACAGGGCGGGGGCGAGCGCATCGCCAAATTGCTGGCGCGCGCCGGCTTGTGCTCGCGCCGCGACGCCGAACGCTGGATCGCCGACGGGCGGGTCATGGTCGACGGCAAGGTGCTGACGAGTTCCGGCGGTGAATGTCGGCGGGGCGAGCGAGATCCGGGTCGACGGCAAGCCGCTGGCAGAGCCCGAGCACTCGCGGCTGTGGCGCTATCACAAGCCCACCGGGCTCGTCACCACGCATCGCGACGAGAAAGGGCGGCCGACCGTCTTTGCCGCCTTGCCGAAGGAGATGCCGCGGGTAATCTCGATCGGCCGCCTCGACCTCAACTCGGAGGGGCTGCTCTTATTGACCAATGACGGCGCGCTCGCCCGCCGCCTCGAATTGCCTGCGACCGGCTGGATCCGCCGCTACAAGGTGCGCGTCCATGGCGAGGTCGACCCCGGACGGCTCGCCGCACTCGCCAAGGGAGTGACGATCGACCGCGTCGCCTATGGCCCGATCCGCGCCGAGCTCGAACGTAACCAGGGCAGCAATGCCTGGATCGCGATGACGCTTGGCGAAGGCAAGAACCGGGAGGTGCGCCGAGTGCTCGAATATCTGGGGCTGCAGGTGACGCGGCTGATCCGGCTCTCCTACGGGCCGTTCCAGCTCGGCAATCTGGCGCGCGGCGAAGCCGCCGAAATCTCCAAGAAGGCGCTGGCCGAGCAGCTCGGCAATAAGGCGCCGCGCTGGGCGCCGCATGCGGACCGCCGGCGCTAGTGCTCAGAAGGTCCACCACATCATGGCCGGGCTTGACCCGTGGGCCTTCAGCCCACGGACTGTTCCGTGGGCATCCCCCCTTCCAGCTCAATCGATGATGGTGTCGCCGGCTCCCGTAGATGCCGGGTTCAAGGCCGGGCATGACGCGTAAGGGCAGAAAATGCACCGTCTGAATGCATCTGAGCGCTAGGCGCACCGGGGGGGATCGCGATGGCGGATTCGCTCTTTGCCGCGCTCCGAGGCCGCTTCGCCCAGCCTGTCGACGTGCCGAGCCGCCGCGAATTCCTGCGGGTATCGCTGGCCGCCGGCGGCGCGATGCTGCTGAGTGGACCCGGCGCGCTTGCGGCGCCGGGCAAGCCCGTCGGAAAATCGGTCGTTGTTATCGGCGCGGGCTTTGCCGGGCTCGTCGCCGCATATGAGCTCGTCGCCGCGGGCTACGAGGTCAAGGTCGTCGAGGCCCGCGACCGCGTCGGCGGCCGGGTGCTGTCTTTCGACCGGTTCGTTTCCGGCCGCTATGTCGAGGGCGGCGGCGAACTGATCGGCTCGAACCATCCGCTCTGGCTCGCCTATGCGAAGAAATTCGGCCTCGATCTGGTCGAGATCGGCGATTCCGACGGCGCCCGCCCGATCGTCGTCGACGGCAAATTGCTCCCCGACGCGGACGCCGAGCGGCTTTGGGACGAGTTGGACCAGGCGTCGCAATTAATGAACGACGACGCCAGGGCAGTCGTTGAGGACGAGCCGTGGAAGACACCCGGCGCCGAGGCGCTCGACCGGCGCAGCGTCGCGGAGTGGCTTGCCGGCATTCCCGCATCCGCGCTCGCTAAAGCGGGATTTGCCGCGCAATTGATGGCCGACAACGGTGTAGCACCCGACCGGCAGAGCTGGCTCGGCCAGCTGGCGCAGGTCAAAGGCGGCGGCGTAGAGCGCTACTGGACCGAGACCGAAATCTATCGGTGCAAGGGCGGCAACCAGCAGCTGGCACAGCGGCTCGCCGCGTCTCTCGGGGTGGCGCGCGTTCGCACCGGGCTCGCGGTGCGCATGGTGACGATCGATCGGGAGAAGGTCACCATCTTGTGCGGCGACGGAAGCAGGCTCGTCGCAGACGACGCGATCCTCGCCGTCCCGCCGAGCGTGTGGGGCAAGATCAAATTCGCGCCCCCACTGCCGCAGGCCTTGGCCCCGCAGATGGGCAGCAATGTCAAATATTTGATGTCGCTGACGAACCGGTTCTGGATAGCGCACCATCTCTCGCCTTCTTCGCTCGACACCGGCCATGCGCACATCACCTGGGAGGGGACCTCCGGGCAGGATGGCGATGCCCCGGCCGAGATGGTGGCGTTCTCCGGCGGCCCCGGCGCCGACGCGATGCGCGCGGTCCCGGCCGGCCAGCGCGACACCGCCTTCAGGGCCCATCTCGAACGGCGCTACCCGACCCTCGGCGACGCCTTTGTCAGGGGCCGGTTCATGAATTGGCCGTCGGCGGAATGGACGCTCGCCGGCTATTCGTTTCCCGCACCGGGTCAAGTGACGACGGTCGGCCCGCTGCTCCATGACGGGATCGAGGGTCGGCTGCACTTCGCCGGCGAGCACGCCTGCTATAAATTCGTCGGCTATATGGAAGGGGCGCTCAATTCCGGTGTTTCGATCGCCCGGCGCCTGGCCGTGCGCGACGGCGCGGCGAAGGGATGATGCGGATCGTCGGTGGCAGGCATCGTGGACGCCGCCTCTTGGCCCCGCCGGGCGAGGCGGTCCGCCCGACCAGCGACCGCGCCCGCGAGGCGCTGTTCGACATCCTGTCGCATGGCGATTTTGCCGCCGCCGGCGTTCCCTTTGCCGATAACGCGGTGCTCGACGCCTTCGCCGGAACCGGGGCCTACGGCCTCGAAGCGCTGTCGCGCGGTGCTGCCGAAGCCGTCTTCATCGAACGCGACCGCGACGCCCTGGCCATATTACGCCGCAATGTCGAGGCGCTGGGCGCAGGCACCTACGCCCGCATTTTTCCGGCGGATGCAACCCGTCCGCCGCGCGCCGATCGGCGCTGCGCCGTCGTGTTTCTCGACCCGCCCTACAAGAGCGGGCTCGCCGCACCGGCATTGGCGGCGCTCGACGCCGCGGGCTGGCTCGCGGCCGATGCGCTCGCCGTGGTTGAGGTCGCGGCCCGCGAGGGATTCGCACCGCCCGCCGGGTACACCCTCGTCGACGAGCGCGTCTACGGCGCCGCGCGGCTCGTCCTGTTCCGCCGCGAAAGCGCCGCCGGAGGATCGCAATGACCAATGATCTGCGAAGCGTGGTGCTGCCCGGCGGCGAGGGCGTACCGGCACTCGGCCAAGGGACCTGGCACATGGGCGAAGACCGGCGCCGTGCCGCCGACGAGGCGGCCTCGCTGCGGCTCGGGATCGAGCTCGGCATGACCCTGATCGACACTGCCGAGATGTACGGCTCGGGCGGTGCGGAGGAGGTCGTGCGCCGGGCGGCCGAGGGGGTGCGCGATGATCTCTTCATTGTCAGCAAGGTCTACCCGCACAACGCCTCGCGCGCGGGTGTGATGGCCGCCTGCGAGCGCAGCCTGAAGCGGCTCGGCACCGACCGGATCGACCTCTACCTGTTGCACTGGCGCGGCTCGGTCCCGCTCGCCGAGACGTTGGAAGGGTTCGGGCGGCTCGAACGCGACGGCAAGATCCGCCGCCACGGGGTCAGCAATTTCGACCGCCGCGATATGGAAGAATGGGCCGCACTCGGTGGCGGCGACACCGTGGCGGTCAATCAGGTGCTGTACAATCTTCAGACCCGTGGGACCGAATGGGACCTCGTTCCGTGGTGCCGCGAGCGCGGTGTCGCGGTCATGGCGTACACGCCGCTCGGCCAGGGCCGGATGCTCGCCGACCGCACGCTGGCCGCGATCGCCCACCGCTACGAGGCGACGCCGGCGCAGGTGGCGCTCGGCTGGCTGTTGCGACAGGAGGGGGTGATCGCGATCCCCAAGGCGTCCCGTGCCGAGCATGTACGCGAGAACCGCGGCGCCCTCGATCTGGCGCTCGACACCGACGACATCGCCGCCCTCGACCGGGCGTTCCCGCCGCCCGAGCGCAGGACCCCGCTCGGTATGCTCTGAGCGGGTTCGTTGCACGCCATTGCCGGGTTCGCTAGTTTCCTGAGGCCCATGGAGGGGTGGCCGAGCGGTTGAAGGCGCACGCCTGGAAAGTGTGTAGACGGTGATGAATCGTCTCGCGGGTTCGAATCCCGCCCCCTCCGCCAACTCTTTGTTCGCCGTCGTTCGAATCGGTTGATAAAGACCCGCGAAGCCAAGGCTTTTCGGCGACCTCTGCCCCTTGACTCGTTCGCCATGATCCGCCAACATCCGGCTGTTTGGGATGGGTAGTCACATGGGTCTACGAGGGCGAGGACCATCGGCAAGTTGACCGCGCTGGCGGTGGCCCAGGCAAAACGGCGCGGCTATTTTGGCGACGGCGGCGGGCTGTTTTTGCAGGTCAGCACCAGCGGTGCGAAGAGCTGGGTGTTTCGCTTCAAGGAAGCCGGCAGGCTGCGCGAGATGGGGCTCGGGCCGACCCACACCATCAGCCTCGCCGAGGCGCGTCAAAAGGCGCTCGAGTGCCGCAAGCTGCGTCTCGACGGCCTCGACCCGATCGAGCGCCGCCGGGCGATACGCCGGCAGGCCAAGTTGGATGCCGCCAAGGCGATCAGCTTCGCGGAATGCGCCGCGCGCTACATCGCGGCACACAAGGCCGGCTGGCGCAACCCGAAGCACGCCGCGCAATGGCCGAGTACGCTCGCAACCTACGTCAATCCGATCTTTGGCGAGGTCCCGGTGCAGGCGGTCGATGTCGGGCTCGTGATGAAGGCGCTCGAGCCGATCTGGACCGAGAAGCCGGAAACCGCGGGCCGGGTGCGCGGCCGGATCGAGAATATCCTGGATTGGGCGACGGCCCGCGGCTTCCGCCGCGGCGAGAACCCGGCGCGCTGGCGCGGTCATCTCGAAAACCTGCTGCCAAAAAAAGCGAAGGTCCGCCGCGTCGAACACCATGCGGCCCTGCCCTATGCGGAGATCGGCGGGTTTATGGCTGAGCTGCGGCGGCAGCAGGGTATAGCCGCCTGCGCGCTGCAATTTGCGATCCTGACCGCGGCGCGCACCGGCGAGGTCATCGGTGCCCGCTGGGATGAGTTCGACCTCGCCGCCAGCCTGTGGACCGTACCGGCCGTGCGGATGAAGACCGGAAAGGAGCATCGCGTACCGCTATCGGGCGCCGCGCTGGCGATTGTCGAGGGGATGGCCGCAATCCGCCAGGGCGATTTTGTGTTTCCCGGCGGCCGGACCGGCCGCCCGCTGTCGAACATGTCGATGCTGGCGGTGTTGCATCGCATGGGCCGCGGCGACCTGACGACTCACGGGTTCAGGTCGAGCTTTCGCGACTGGGTGGCGGAGCGCACCAACTTTCCGACCGAGGTTGCGGAAATGGCGTTGGCCCATGCGGTCGGCGACAAGGTCGAGGCGGCCTATCGTCGAGGAGATCTGTTTCGAAAACGACGCGATCTCGCCGAAGCGTGGGCGCGATACTGCACGGCAGTGCCGGCGACCGCGAATGTGGTGACGATCCGGGTGCCGCCGGGAAACGCCGAGGAGACGCGTCCCGTGTCGATCGTAGAGGCGGACTTAGATGCCCGAGCGACGGTCGGGTTCGGGTCGGATACAACTTTATCGAGGGGGAGATGTCCGGTGCCAGCTCTATCACCCAACGTCAGTCCTGAGGCCGCCAAGGTCGGTCAGATCACGATCAGCCGGCTGGCCCGGCAAGCCGACTGGACCGAACGCGTGACACTGCTGAGAGCGATCGAAGATTGGAACCGAACCGCGGAGGAATATCGGGATCGGCTTCTGTCGCGACGGCTGGTTGCTATCGATCCCCCGCCGGGTCGGCTTGAACTTCCACCTGGGCCTCTGTATCCGCGGGAGTCGGGCGAAGACGGCAAGGAGAAGCACGAGCGTCGCGCCTGGATTGAAGCTGTCGCTCTACTGAAACAGAATACAAAATCGGATAGCCGTTATGGTCTTTACGTTTTGGACATCGTATTCCCGTCTACCGAGCCCGAAATTGCCTCCGACGCTTGGATAGAGACGATCCAGCCCGAGGAGGTATGCTTCGCAAAGTCGCAAATTACCCGAAATGAGAGGGTGTTCGCCGTTTCGGTCGGCGAGAAGCGGCCGCTGGAGCGGGGTCCGAGAGCGGTCGATAAGGGCGGGCGACCTGCCAGGTTTGGCTGGGACGAGTTTTGGATCGAGGTGTGCCGGGTTGCTAACACTCCGGACGGGGTGCCCGAGCAACGGGAACTGACCAAACTCATGCTAGATTGGCTATCTGTCAACTGGGTGGACCAACCCGGTGAAAATACGGTGCGGGCCAAATTGGCCAAATTGTGCCGTGCACTCAAAAGCCGCTGAGTGCGGCGCGGCAAACAGGGTGAGAGGCCGTACTGCCTCACCGGGGAATGTTACCGAACGATCTACTCGTTGCCTCACCCATCCGGCTCCTGTTGCCTCAGCGCTCGTCGGCTTGGGATCGAACTTCCCTGTCAATCAGCGCGGAAGCGCGACCCGGAATCAGCGCCCAATCGCGACCCATACTGGCGGTTGAGTAGCGGTCGTCCCCGGAGTCCATGGAGGGGACCCCGCGCGCGTCGCGCAGTGCCCTCACGAGCGACGGAGCGGCGCGCGTGGGGAGGCGCTGTGGACCCCCGGGGGCGATCCGCGGGCCCGAGAGCTCAGGTTCGGTTCTTGAAGCGCCAGCTCTCGTTGCCGGTTTCGAGGATGTCGCAGTGATGGGTCAGCCGGTCGAGCAGCGCCGTGGTCATCTTGGCGTCGGCGAAGACGGTTGGCCATTCGGCGAAGGCGAGGTTGGTCGACAGGATGATCGAGGTTCGCTCGTAAAGCCGGCTGATCAGGTGGAACAGCATCTGCCCGCCGCTGACCGGGAAGGGCAGATAGCCGAGCTCATCAAGGATGACGAGATCGACGCGGACGAGCTGGTCGGCGAGTTTGCCGGCCTTGCCGGCGCGCGCCTCGGCCTCGAGCTGGTTGACCAGATCGATCGCGGTGAAGAAGCGCACGCGGGCGCCGTTGCGCACGCAATTGGCGCCGATCGCTATGGCGATTTGGCTCTTGCCGGTGCCGGTTCCGCCGATCAACACGGCGTTGCGCTGGGTGGCGAGAAAGCCGCCCTCGTGCAGCTCGTGCACCAGCCCCTGATTGGCCGGCGAGACCGCGAAGTCGAACTCGGCAAGGTTCTTCATCACCGGGAAACGCGCCACCCCCATGCGGTAGGCGGTGGAGCGGGCGCGATGATCGGCCAGCTGGGCGAGTAGCAATTCGCCAAAGATGCGTTGAAAGGGGTGCTGCGCGCGCAGCCCCGCCGCGACCAGCTCGTCGTAGGCCACCCGCATTCCGGCCAGCTTCAGCTGGCCCAGCAGCTCCATGATCTCATGCCGCTCCACGGTACCCTTCCTCGGCCAGTGGCGGAGGGCGCAGCCGGTCGTAGCGGGCGCAATCGGCCGCCGGCTCGATCGCCAGCGTCAGGGCCGCTGGGGTCGCCACCGGCCCGGGCGGGTCGCCCTCGCGTTGCCGGGCCAGGACGTTGAGCACCACGTCGCGGCCGCACAACTTGGCAGACAACGCCTCGGCGCAGGCCGTCTCGACGGCATCGAGCCCGGCCTCCGACACCGTCGTCAGGATGTCGACGAACTGGCGATCGCCGTCGTCATGGCCGGCGAGACGACGGCGAAACCTGCGCCAAAGCCGGCGGCAAGTCCCAGTTGCGGAACGGGTCGCCGTTGCGCAGCGCACCAGGTTTCCTGGCCAGTTGTTGACGCAGGTGTGCGCGAAATTCGGGTTCCACTCCTCGGCCGTGGCCCCGAGAAAGGGCTCGATCTTGTTCCCCCGCAGCGGCCCGCCGGCGTAGTAGGCGCCCTCGATATCGGCGCCCATCTGGTTCGGAAACCGGCCGGCGCGGATCGGGTCACCGAGCATCTCCTGGTTGTGCGCGGTGGCTGCATAGGTGAGGTTCGTCGCGACCGGGGTGGCTTTGCTGGTGATCGCCAGCCCCTGGGCGATCTTGTCAGCCATCTCGGGACTTTCGCCGGCCCCACCCAGGATCGCCTTGCCCGAGGACGTGTACCAGTCGCGATAGGGCATCCCCGCTTCGGCCAGGTCGGCGTAGCGGCCGACCAGGGCGTCCATGTCGGCCATCGTCTCGATATGCGGCGGCGGCACGATCGGCGCCGTCGGGCCGAGCAACGGCAACGCGTCCTCGCGCGCCAGGTGGCTTGAGCGCAACTCGTCGATCAGCGCCTGCTGGCGCACCGTTGATTCGATCGCTCCCGGACCGCGGCCGCCGCCAAAGCCGAGGCCGAACGCGAAGGCCGGGCTTTCTAAGTGCCAGCCTCAAAAGTCCCGGTCGTCAATCATCGGCCGCAACGGGCTGCTTTCTTATCCAACACCGGCCGTTGCCTCGGCGCCGGGAACCGCTGAATCTGCCCCCGAGCCGCCGCTCGCGGTAGCCGTCAGGATCGGCTCATGAGGGTGGTTCGCGGGCCTTTCCGATTTGCCAGCCCGGGATCCGCATGCCTTGAAAAGCGGTCATTTGCCGGAGAAGCCACGACACCGGACACTGTGCCCATCTCAGCGCTGCCGCTGGTAGGTCGACGGGCAGAGGAATATCCTCGTTCATGAGCGGCTGCCGCTGCTCGGAGCCGAGGATGACCGCATGGAAGTTGCGGCGTGGCTGCAGAGCTTGGACCTAGAGCGCTATGTGCCGGCCTTCCGCGATAACGAGATCGATTGGGAGGTGCTGCCGAAGCTCACATCGGAGGATTCTCAGGGAGATCGGTGTTGTAGCGATCGGCCACCGGCGCAAATTGCTCGAAGCCATTGCAGCGCTGGGTCCTGCGCTCCCGGCCGCTGCGGTGACGGCGGTAGCTCCTGTTGCATCGTCGCCTGCCGATGCGGAACGCCGCCAGCTGTCTGTGATGTTCTGCGATCTGGTCGAACTCGACGGCGCTCTCCGCGCGCATCGATCCGGAAGAGATGCACGACATCATCGACCGCTATTACGCCGCGATCGCCGCCTCGGTAACGCGGTTCAACGGCTTCATCGCGCGCTACCTGGGCGACGGTGCGCTGGTCTATTTCGGCTGGCCCCAGGCCGACGAGTTGGATGCGGAACGCGCCGTCAGGGCGGGCCTGGCCCTGATCGAGGCGGTCCGCCGGATCGAGGTTAGCCGCCATCGGCTGCGGGTCCGCATCGGCATCGCCACCGGCCTCGTGGTGATCGGCAATGCAATCGGCACGGGGGTTGCGAGCGAGCAACTGGCGGTCGGCGACACGCTGAACCTCGCGGCACGGCTGCAGGCGATCGCGACGCCGAACGGCATGATCGTCGCCGATTCGACGCGCCGCCTGATCGGTCAGCTGTTCGCTCTCGAAGCAACTGAGCCGCTTAACCTCAAGGGTATCCTCGAACCGACGATTGCTTGGCGTGTCCACGGTGAAAGTGCGGTGGACAGCCGCTTTGCGGCGGTCCGCAGCGGCGCTCGGCGCGGCCTGGTCGACCGGGAGGTGGAGCTCGCGTTGCTGCTGGAGCGCTGGGGTGCGGCCGCGCAAGGGCGCGGCTCCGCCATTGTCCTGGCCGGCGAAGCCGGTATCGGCAAGTCACGCGTTATGCAGGAATTGCCCGACCGCCTATCCGCCCAACCGCATCAGCGTGGGCTGTTTCAGTGCTCGCCGCTGCATACCAACACGGCGTTGTATCCGGCGACCCAACATCTGACGCAAGCGTTTGGGCTGCAGGTCGACGACTCGCCCGACCAGCGCATCGAGAAACTGCACGCCCGGATACAGGCCCTACGAATGGACCCCGCTGCGACGCCGCTTTTCGCCGAGCTGCTGTCGCTCCCCCGCCCCGCCGACGAATCGACCATCGCGCTGGACCCGCGTCAGCGCAAGGCGAGGGTCCTGGCCGCCCTCACCGAGCATCTGATCGTGATGAGCCGGCAGCAGCCGCTGCTCCTGCTAGTCGAGGACGCGCATTGGATCGATCCCACCACGCTGGAACTTCTGGAACGATTGCTTGAACCGGTCGAGCACCTTCCGGTCCTCCTGGTCGTCACCACCCGGCCCGATTTCGTGCCGTTTGCGGCGAGCAGTAGGACCTGCACTGTCCTTGCGATGCAGCGCCTCGGCGCGGCAGACGCCAACCGTCTGTTGCAACAAGTGGCCGGCAACAAACCATTGCCGCCGGGCCTCGCTGCGCAAGTGCTCGGCCGCGCGGACGGCGTGCCGCTGTTCATCGAGGAATTGCTGGATTCGTTGCTCGAATCCGATTCCCTGATCGAACACCCGGACGGATGGGAGGCCACCGGCCGCCTGGAGCGCATCGCGATCCCGACAACGCTGCAGGATTTGTTGATGTCGCGCCTCGATCGGCTTGGGCCGAGCAAGGAGGTAGCACAGCTCGGCGCCGTGTTGGGCCGCGAATTCTCGGTGCCGCTGCTGACCGCCGTCGCCGACGCTGATCCTGCTGCGATTGCCGGGCATCTCGATCGCCTGGTTCAGGCCCGGTTGCTGGTGCAGGGCGAGGGCGGTGCCGTCAATTCCTACGTCTTCCGCCATGCGCTGATCCAGGATGCGGCTTATGAAAGCCTGCTGCTCAGCCGCCGCCGTCAGCTGCACGCGCGTGTCGCCGACGTGCTGGAGCGGCACTTTCCGGACATCGCCGAGACGCAATCCGAGCTGGTCGCCCGACATCACACGGTAGCCGGACAGCATGACGCGGCCGTGACATGGTGGCAGCGCGCCGCCGACCACAGCCTGCGCCGCTCAGCCAATATCGAGGCCATCGAGCATTGCAGCAGGTCGCTTGAGCTGCTGTCTCTTCTGCCCGAAGGGGCGCCCCGCGATGCGCGCGAGCTCGATATCTGCATCCAGCTTGGGGTTGCCCTTTCCGGGACCCACGGATACACTGCACCGGAGTGGAAGACCAATACGACACGGCTGCTCGCGCTGGCGGAGCGAGCCGACAGCCCGACGGCCAACCTGATACCGGTGTTGTGGCACCAGTGGGTCGGCGTCTTTTCGGCGGCGGACATGAACGAGGCCCTGACGCTGGCGCAGCGCATGTTCTCCTTCGCGGAACGCTCCGGCGACCGCAGTTTGGTGATGGTGGGGCACCGGGTGCTTGGCATGTCGCTGGTCGGGCACGGCGAGGTGCTGATGGCGCGAACCCACCTGGAACGAGCGCTGGCGCTCCACGATGCCGAAAAGGACGCGCCACTCGCCTATGTTTACGCCGTCGATCAGCGGCTCTCGGCGATGGGCTATCTCAGCCTTGCGCTGATCCAATGCGGTTACCCCGATCAGGGAATGCGGGTTTCCGATGATGCGCGAGCTGACTTGCTGCACCTTAACCTGTCAAACACCACCGGCTTCACCCTAAGCTTGCGGCTCGGCGCCCATATGCTCCGCCGTGACCGAGCGGCGCTGCGCGTCACCGCCGAGGAACTCCTGGCGCTTGCGGGGCGGCATGCGCAACACGGCCGCGAGGTATTGGCGAATACCCTGCTGGCGCTACTTAAAGCGCAGGAAACCCACGCCGAGACGCCTCTCGTCGCGGCACGCAGCGGCATCGGGGAGCTGCAAGCTTTGCATTGGAACTTCTGGGTCCCCTGGCTGCTCTTGATGACCAGCGAAATCCGACTTGAGCGAGGCGAAGCTGCCGATGCGGGTCGCGTGCTGGAAGAAGCCGAGGCATTGATCGAGCCGACGCAATACCTGCTGTGCGCGCCCGAGTTGTTGCGCCTCCGCGCCCGTCTTTCCAACGCAACGGATAACGGTGCGGCGGCCGCCGAGCAGCAACTCAGGCGCGCGATCGGCATCGCGCGGAAACAGGGCGCACGGCTGGCGGAGTTGCGTTGCGCTACCGAATTGGCGCAACTTATGGGTGATGGACGCGATGGTGAACGGGCCCGATCGCTGCTGGAGCCGATCGCCACCTCGTTCACGGAAGGCTTTGATTTGGACGACGTGCGCGACGCGAAAACGGCACTGGCAGCGCTCCAGTGACGCCGCCGATAAGAGCGGCAGCCGGCGGGGGAGGCTCAACCGCAATGCAGATAATACGGGTTCAGGAGCTGTATTTCCTGCCGCCGCTCGCGATCGCGCGACTGGGCGGCAGCGATACCCCGCTCGAAAGTTTCCGATGGGCGAACGACGTCACGATCGAAGGCGCGCATCACACGGTCATCGAGCCGGCGATTACCCTCAGTGTCGACGCTCAAGGTTCGGCCTTTCCGCATCTGCCGAACGCCATTCAATTTCGCGACGCCGGCAAGCTGCGCCCGGTCGCGCCATTCTTCGAACTGTGGGTACGGCTGGAGGTGGTGGTTGACGGTCAGCCGGGGGTCAGCGAGCAGCCGTTGACGCTTGACTTGTTGCGGCGCCTCGGCCTCTCCACCGCCGATCTGCGCTACCGGATCACGCTCGGCAACAAGAAGGCCGAGCGCCGCACCTTGTCCCCGGCCTGCGGTTTTCTCGGCAGGGTCGAGGCGGTGGGCGACGATCACCGGCGACATCCCGTGCTCGCGTGCAGCCCGCACAATCCCCGCTCGGTGCCACTGGTCGATCCGAGCCGGCCCATCCCGCTCGGCCATTTCCAGGTGCTCCGGCCAACGTCGAGTTTCGCTCTCGGCGTCGATCTTTCGGTACTGCGCGTGCGCTACACGCCGGCCAGGGGCGAGGTGTACGGACCGCCGGAAGCGACCATCAGCATGTCGAAGCCGATCCAGGAAGGCCGCGTGCTCTCGCCCAAGGTTCTGCAGGGGCGGATGTACGAAATCGTCCCGCCGGAAAACCGCATCCTCAACGCCGGGACGGCCTGGTCGGAGTTTATCCGCAACCAGGAGGGGCAGGCCGATCCGCAGCCGAGCGACGCCTTCGACGGCGCCGCCGTCGGTACCGGCCAGTCCTGGGGTGTCGTCGATGATACCTGCGACGGTGTGATCGAGGCCGACATGGTGGTGGACCGGCGGCATTACCGTGCGACAACGCGCGTGATCGTGGCGCCGCCCGACTACGCGCCGGACCGGCGCGCCTTTCTGTCGCTGGCGGATGATCTTGCCGATCGCGACCTGCCGCCGGCCGACATCGGCGAGGCAAGTCTGGAAGAAACCGAGGAAGAGATCGCCGATTTGTTCCAGCGCGTGTTCGAGGTCGCCAGCGGCCTCAATCTCGACCTCGAGCGCCAACGCTCGTTGCACGGCCAGGAAAGCACCAGCTACCCGGGCCTGCCGCAAACCGACCAGCGCAGCATGACCGCGGAGGACGCCCCCTACGTCGATAACATTCCGGTGCTGCTCGACCAGCCGGCGGGCGCCGAGCCAGGCGTTGGTGCGGCGAACGATCCGCTGCCCTACGCCACGGTAGCCCGCTCGGTGCATGAGCCGCTCACCGACATCGACACGCTGATCGATTTCCTGCGGTTGCGGGGCGACCACATACGTCGGCTGATCCGGCCGCCCTTCGGACGCTTCCGCCAGTTCGCGGAGGCCCCCGAGCCGCAGCCCAACCCGGGCTTCCGCGACCCGCGCGTCGTGCGCGACACGATGCAGGATATGCGGATGCCGCCCTACATGCGGGATTCGGACGAGAACCCGCTGTCGCTGACCTGGCGACAATACGACATGCTGATGCGCCTGATCGACCTGCTCACCGCGCCGCCTCCGGCACCGGATGCGGCGGCTGGCGAGCCCGCAGTCGCGGCAGCACGATTGCGGGCCCGGCTGGCGCGCCGGGTCGCGGCGATGATCGCCGGGGTCGATCAGGCGACGCCCGGCGGGGAGGAGACCGTTTGATGCTGAACGGCAAGATTTTTCCGCGCAATCTGACCGCGCGCGCGGCTTATCAGCTTGTCGGCAATCCCGACAGCAGCCGCCCGGAGGACTCGGTCGGCAACTGCTATCCCGGCCTCGACACCGACCTGCGCAATCTTGATCGCCGCTTCTTCCCCGGGCTGGTGTTTAACTTCGTCGCCCGGCCGGACGTCGGTGCGCCTTATACCGACAAGAACCGCTACGGCGCGCTGCTTGCCTACACCGACCCGTGGGGGGACACCGATCTGCAACCGGCGGCAGTCGCCCGCCTGGAAAAAGCGGAGCGCGACTGGGTGGAGCCGCTGGCCGGCCCGCTGCTGACGGCGCTCACCGGAGAACAGGGCGCCGGGCTGGCAGTCGGCGAATGGTACATCGAGTGGATCGAACAATTCGGCCGCCGGATCAGCATGATGCAGGTGCTGCCCGACGGCTCGCCCTCGGGGCTGGACGGCCTGTTCGTGTGGCGGCTGGTGCGGGGACTTGAACCGGGCCCGGTGACGATCACCCTGCGGCGACGGGACGCGACGGCCGCGGAGATCGTTCTGCACGGCTGGCGGCGCTTCTACACCGACAGCCTCACCGGCGTGATCAGCGAGGCCTACCAGCCGGGCGAGATCACCCAGGCACTGTGCTCGCCGTGGCAGCACGATTTCCGCGACTGCTCCTGTCATTATTGGCCGGCCAACCGCCCCGACATCGTACACGTGGCGATCGCCGAGGGCGGCCGCACGCTGCCCGACGCTGAGGCCGAGGACCCGCAGCGGGCAACGGTGCTGGTCGACTGGATGCGAGCCGATCGCGCGCCGCAGGCCACCGGCGCGGTGCTGAACGCGATGCCCGTCAATCGCCCCTACCAGATGGATTACTACCAGATCAACCGCAAGTGGCAGGACCTCAGCGTTGTCATCGGCAATACCGAGATCGCCGCCCGCTATGTTCCGCCGACCGCGGACACCGCCGAACCCTATGCCTCGCCGGACGAGCTTGCGACCGCGCTGCGCGAGACGATGGCGCCGGTCGAGCTGACACTGGCGATCGAATACCTCTACGCCCGCTTCTCGCTGTTGACGGCCGCCGAGGCGGCGGCCTCGCCGTGGCCCGAGTTGGCCGACGAGGTGGCCTTCGCGCGCCACATGCTGATGCTCACGTCGGGCAGCGAAATGCTGCATCTGCGCTGGACCAACGAGCTTCTCTGGTTGCTCGCGGAAGCCGGTCTGGTCAAGGACTACAGCCCGGTGTTGACGCCGAGCGCGACGGTCCCGGCAAAAGGCGGCCCGCGGGCGGCGCAGCTGCGCCGCCTGGACGGCCCCACCATGGCGGATTTTATCGTGGTCGAAGCGCCGCGAGGCGTTCTTGAGGGGGACTACGCGAGGGCGGTGGCCACCCTGCGCGGGTCCGCCTATCCGCCCCATCTGAGCGAGCTGGCGGGCCGTATCGTCAGCGACGGCATGCAGCACTACAACCGACTGCGCGATGTCGGGAGCGTGCTCGGGCGCTATCGCAACGCCGACCCGCCCTATCCCTACCTGCGCGAGATCAGGCGGGGGACGCCGGAGGAGAGCGAAGCGGCGCTGGCGGCCTATCGCGCGGTTATCGAGAAATTGTCGCAGGCTTATGCGTTGCTGGCACGCCAAGCCGTCGCTGCCGCCGCGCCGTTGATCGCCGACGCGCGGGTCGCGATGAACACGCTGCTGGCAGAGGGCGAGCGTCTGGCGCTGCAAGGCGTCGGGATACCGTTCTGGTGACCTCGATGAACCGCACGCAGAGCCGTCATCTGCATTTGCTGGAGACGGAGTACGGCCCGCATATGCTGGTGGCGGACGGGTCGCGCGTCTATGCGCTCGATCAGATATTGCAGCGGGACGTCGAGGCCGCGATCGTGGAAGGCGAGGCTGCTGTGCAGCAGCTGTTGGCCCGCTCGGGGCTGCTGCCGCAGCACCCCTATATCGGGGCGGAACCGCTCGCCGATCCGCCGCTGCGCAGCCTGTCGCTCGCCATCGCGCAGCGGTGCAACCTCGGATGCAGCTATTGCTATGCGCAGGGCGGGGGATTTCGGCGGCGAGGAGAAGGCGATGCCTTGGCCCGTCGCCGCGGCGTCGGTCAGGCGTCTGATCGAGGGATGCCCGCCGGGCGAGCGGGCTTTCATCGGCTTTCTCGGCGGCGAGCCGCTGACCCATCGCGCGTTGCTGCGACGCACCACCGAATACGCCGCCGAACTCGCCCGACAGCGCGGTGTCACGGTCGCTTTTGCGATCACCACCAACGGCACGCTGCTGCGGGCCGACGATGCGCCGTTCTTCGCGCAGCATCGCTTTACCGTGACTGTCAGTCTCGACGGCCCCGAGGAAACGCACGACCGGCTGCGGCCGTTCAAGAGCGGACGCGGCAGCTTCCAGACGATCCTCGACCGGCTGGCGCCGTTGCTGCAATGCGGTGACGACCTGCCGGTGCTCGCGCGCGTTACGGTGACGCCGCGCAATCTGGGCCTGCGCGAGACGCTCGACCGCTTCATCGCGATCGGCTTTCACAGCGTCGGCTTTTCGCCGATGCTGGCGGCGCCCAACCACGCGGACGAGATGACCGCGCCCGACCTCCAGGTGCTGCTCGACGAGATGATCGCCTGCGGGCGGGAATTCGAGCGACAGGTGGAAGTCGGCCACCACTACCCTTTTGCCAACATGATCACCGCGATGGGCGAGATCCATCGCGGCACCCACCGCCCCTACCCGTGCGGCGCGGGCGCCGGTTATGTTGGCGTCTCCGCCGATGGTGGCCTGTTTGCCTGTCATCGCTTCGTTGACGATCCGGCTGGCGCGCTCGGGCATGTCGATTTTGGCGTCGACCGCAAGGCGCAGCAGCAGTGGCTCTCGGATCGCATCGTCGATCGCCAGCAGCCATGCCGCAGCTGCTGGGCGCGCTATCTCTGTGGCGGCGGCTGCCACCATGAAGTGATCTATCGCGGCAGACCCGCCTGCGACCTGATCCGCGGTTGGCTCAATTACTGCCTTCAGGCATACGTAAATTTGTCCGAACGACGGCCCGATTTTTTTGCCGCACCGGACCGATCCGGCATCGCGCCCACATGACCGACACCGACGGACCCCTCGTCGCCGATGTCTGTGTCGTTGGCGGCGGTCCGGCCGGTTCGATTACCGCGTCTCGCCTTGCCGAGCACGGATATCGCGTCGTGCTGATCGATCGCGGACAGTCGCCGGATCGCGTCGAATGCCTGCCTCAGTCCGCGTGGATCGTGTTGGACAGCCTCGGCAATCGCGAGCCGATCCCAATCCCGAAAGTGACGCCCTGTCCGGTCACCCGCCTGCAATGGCCCGGTCCGCGCCAGGAGGCGCGCACACACGAGGGAACCGTTCTCGTTCGTCGCGGCGGCTTCGATCGCCTATTGCTGGACAGCGCGCGGCGATCCGGCGCCACCGTGCTGCAGCCCGCACGTGCGGCCCTGCCAACCTGGTCGGGGTCGGACTGGATGCTCCCGGTTGCCGGTGAGGACCGGCACCAACGCATCGTTGCGCGCTTCCTTGTCGACGCCAGCGGCCGACGGTCCGGATTGCCCCGGCGTCGCCGCCGGCTGTCGCCTGCGACCGTGGCATTGTCCGGATCACACCTCACCACCCCCTCTGCGTCGGCCGAGATGCGGGTCGAAGCCATCAAGGGTGGCTGGTGCTGGGGCGCCTTCCTGCCGGGCGGCGTCGCCGGGGTGAGCGTATTCCTGGACACCTCCGTCTGTGCCGGTTTCGACGCAACAGGCCGGCAGCGCGTGTATCGTGCCGCATTACGTAACAGCGATTTCTTCGGCGAGTTGCCATGGCCGGCTACGCGCCTTGCCATGTGCGACGCGTCCGCGTTCGTCGATGAAGACCCGGTGAGCGATCATGCAATCAAGGTAGGCGATGCCGCGATTGCGCTCGATCCACTGTCCTCTCAGGGCGTGCAGGCAGCCTTTCGCTCGGCGGTTCAGGCCGGCGCGGTCGTCCATACGATACTATCTGGCGGCGATGTCGCCGCCGCGATCACATTCTATCGGTCCGCCGTGGCGGATGCGGCTGAACATCATCGGACGATCATCGGGCATTTCTATTCGGCCTGCGATCGCTGGCCTGATGCGGAATTTTGGCGGGCGCGGCATAATGCCTTTCCCGCTCCGGCAGTCCCGCAAGCCGAACCAGCGCGCCTTACCGGTGATCCGCTGCTGTTTCTCTCTGCCGATGCGCGGCTCGCGCCGGTGCCGACTTTGACGGATGCGGTGATCAGCTACCAGACGGCGCTCACCCATCCGAGGCTTACCCGGCCGGTCGCTTATGTCGAGGGTGTCCCGCTGGCAGACCTTCTTGCGCCCGTTCCAGCAGGGCAACGAGCATCGCTGACCGAGGCGGCGTGGCGGCCGCTCCTCCCCCCCGGGCGCGCTCGCGCCGTCCTGGATTGGCTCGTCCGCACCGGCGTGCTTGTCCCAGGCGGCGAGTTTAGCACCGCATCCGCTCAAGACCGCGGCCGCCCTGCCGATCGTTCGAGACGCTGCGGCAGACGGGCTTGAACCGCACGCGCACCTGCCGTCCTTCCATCCTGAGTGCAGCGAGACGCGGCCCGCCGCGCGAGCCCTCAGGCACGCATCATTACCGCCAAGTCGGCGTCTAATCGACGCCACGGAACCTGATCGTCCGCTTTCGATCGCGGCTGCTCGATGTCGTCACCCAGAACGAACGGCCGGTTAGGGTCGACTCCAGCAGTTCGATAATGGCCTCGCGAACGGCGGGTATCGGGAAGGGTTTCGGATGCCGGCGGGACGCGAGCGATCGGCCCGGTTTAGGCGCCGGCGTCCGAAAGCCTCGCGGTAGCGCTCGACGATCAGCCGGCCGCGATCGATCCAGTCGCGGTCCTGCCGCTCGGCCAACTCGAGTTGGCCCTGCCAGAAGCGCACGACCGCATCGGCACCCTCGCCGAGCTCGCCGCACCAAGCTCGGCCACGGTTCAGATCGGCTTTCCCAAAAAATCACTCGGCGGCGATGTCGGGCTCCAGCAGCGCCTCGATTTCGGCGATGCGCTCGCCGACCCAGCGCATCACTGGAACCGCCATCGAATTCCCCAAGGCGCGAAAGCGCGGGCCGTCGGCGGCGGGTTTGCCACGGTATTCGACGAGCGTGTAATCGTCGGGAATGCCCTGCAGCCGCTCGCACTCGCGCGGCGTCAGCCGGCGCACCGCCATGCCGAGGCGATCTCCGGATAGCTCTGCCCGGCCTTGCCGCGGCTAGTTTCGAGCGGTTATCGGCGGTTATCGGCAGACATTAGCCGAACCCAGCGCGTCTGATCGCCTCACTTATTCGCCGTCGTCGCGGCGAACCACAGCGAGGGCGGTCATGACGGGAAACGCTAACCTTAAGCCGATTATGGTGACGGTCGCGACGGCGCTTGCCGTCACCGGGCTCGGCCGCACCAAGTTTTACGAGCTCGTCAAGGAAGGTCGGATCCGGACGAGGGGCATCGGGCGGCGCACGCTTGTCGTATACGCCGATCTCGAGAGCCTGGCCGGCGACGAGGCGGACAGCGCGCGCCGCTCACGTTGCTGTCCATCGCGCTAAGCGAGGCGGATATGGCCGGATATCGGCAGCCCGCCGGTCGCGACGATGCGCTTTACGATACCGTCCGCCACGCGGCGCGCCGGTTGACCATCGCGGTTTCGACATTGCACCGGCTGATCAATGCCGGGGCGATCCCGGCGCGCAGCATCAACGGACGGCGCAAAATCGCCAAGCGCATGGTCGGGCAGCTGGTGGCGAGCGCCTATGAGGTCTGGCCGCCGGAGCGCCGGCCGCACTACAGCGCCGAGGAATTGCGCAAGTTGAGCGCGATCAGGGTCGAGCAGGTGGCGGCCCAATTAGCCCTCGGCCGCTCGGCGGCGTTCGAAGCGGTTCGTCACCATCAGATTCCGGGACGAAAACTGCCGGATACCGATCGCTGGATCCTCCCGGAGGACGTCGTCGCCCGGATGGAAGCCTACGACCTTGGGAGTTGGGCCTTGGCGCCATTGTCCGCGGACCGATGTGAGGCCCGTTCGCCGCACAGCGCAGCGGAAGCTTCGGCGGAGGGGACAAAGCCACCGCCGGAGACCGTCGTGATGCCGGCGTCCGCGACGCTGAACCCGTTCGATCGTGACCCAAGACATGGCTGTCACCGGAGGCAGCGATGACCATAAAAAGGAATCAACCCGGCACCCGCTCCCGCCAGAGCGCGGGTCTGCGAAAGGCTCAAATTCGTTCAGCGGCGGCGTCCCCGATCTATCGCCGCTCGATCGTGGCGCTGATCCGAGGCTGGGTTCGTGGCGGCCGCGTTGCCGACCCCAATCAGGTCGCTGCCGCACTCAACCGGCGTGGGCTCCCGCAACGAAGCGGCAAGGCGGGCTGGCACGGAGATACCGTCGTCGAGATCTTGCTGGAAGAGGCGCCAAATCTGCTCGCCAAGCTTGAATGTCCCCAGCGGCGCTATCTGACTGTTGCCGAACTGGCTTTCAAGCTCGGGGTCGACCGTAAGCAAATTTATTACCTCGTAAAGCGCGGCACCCTCGGCTGCCGCCGGTTTGGCCGCAAGATCGTCTTTCCACCCGATGTCGTCGAACGAGCCGTTCGCGCATGTGAAAAGCTGCGCCAAAGCAACGCGATGGGATGATCGCCATACAAAACCTTGGTGGCCGTCCGGTCGCGACCGTCACCACCATGTCACCGCCATACAAAGGAGGTCACCTGTGATGCGCCTAATCCACTGACAGCAAAAGACAAAACATCTCTAAATACGGGGGTGTACAAAACGCCCGGATATTAGTGGTATTCATACCACTATTGTCGACTAGGCGGACACATGATACATCTCCGGACCACGAATGCTGGTACCGTACTAGATAAATATTGTTGGAAAGGAGACACAACATGGTCCACCTAACGGCGCGTCCATCCGCCGATGCACCCGATCTCATTGATCCGAAAAGCCTGCCACTGCCGCTGCGGCGTGCTCGCGAGCGCTATCGCCGGCCGGACGGGCCACGGCATCGTCCGACGGGGAGTGGCGCGCATATTTACGCCCGGGTCTCGTCCGACGAACAGGCCGGGCCTGGGAAGACCTCGATCGCTGAGCAGGTCCGGCTATGCGAGAAAGGGCTCGCCGGAACCGGCATCCCGATTGTCGGAACCTGGTGCGATGAGGGCTTCAGCGGCGTCACCCGCCTCGGCGAGCGTCCGGTCGGCCGCGAACTGGTCGCCGCGGTCAAACCCGGCGAGATCATCGCCGTCTACCGGCTCGACCGGCTGTCGCGGCATGCGATGATGGGGCTGGCCGACTTGAATGATCTGCCGCAGCGCGGCGTTGGGTTATTCATCGTCGGCGATCATCGCTTCATCCCGCCCGCCGGCGGCGAAATCGACCCAATCGACCAATTCAACCTGCAGCAGGGGATTGTTCTGGCACAATTAGAGCGCGATCTGATCGTCGCTCGAACCGAGGCTGGCAAACGTGCGCTGATCCAGGATGGCTATTGGCCCTATGGCGTGGCCTCCTACGGTTGGCGTCGGGAACACGATGGTATCGGGTACAAACTGGTGCCGGACGACACCGAGCAGCAGGTGCTCGCCCTGATGCGGCGGTGTCATAAGCGCGGTGCCTCGATTCCACAGATCACCGCGGCGTTGAACGAGGCGGGCTTCCGCAACCGTCGGGGCGAGGCGTTCGAGTACTCGGCCGTGCGTTGGACGATGCTTTACCACGAGATGATCCAAGCCGGGGTCAGGTTGGCAAAACCAGGCAGGGCCAAGGCGAACGGCAATCCGGCAATCGCTGCGGCTCAGCCTGCCGGCATCTCCGCCGTGGTGCAGCAGAAGCTCCGCGACGCCGAGCGGGTCGGGCCGATCATCGCGGAGTTGGTTACGGACCGGGGTTGTGGCAGCTACCAGCAGCTCGCCAATTCGCTCAATTATCTCGAGGTTAAAACCCCCAGGGGCGGCCACTGGCATGCCTCGACCGTCAGGAATACGATGGCGGCGGCGAACGTGTCGTTCGCGGCGCTGTGCAAGGCCGCGACGGCTCGCGACCTGAAACCGGTGGGTCAGCCGCTGCCGCAGCGCCCAAACCGTACCGAGCGTCAAACCCTTCGCCGGCTTTACCGGCTACCTGCTGATCCGCGCGGGCGCGTGCAAAAGGCCATCGCGGACGTCTTGTTTTTTCGCGACCGGGGTATGGCTGCCGACCAAATCGCCCGGGTGCTATGTCTCGGCCTCGCCGGCGTCAGACGAGTTCATCAAACAGTATCCGCAATTGGAAATCGATGACCCGGCGGTCATCGAGCAGGTTCTCGCCCGCCATGCGGGCGGCGAGGATGCGCGACACATCGCCCGCGCGCTCGGTCTCGAGCTGCGGCAGGTGCGCCGGGTGACCGGGATCGCGCAGCGGCGGATCAAGCGTCACCCGCAAGCGGGTGCGCCCTCTCGCGCAGGATCGCAAGGCTGCGATCCTCGCCTCCCGCAGGCAAGGCAAGACCGGGCCGGAAATTTTTGCCGAGCTCGGGGTCGACACCGAGCGAGAGCGAGTACAGAATCCGCCGGTTTCTGCGGCGCCAAGCCCGGCGCGAGCCGGCGCTGGCATTGCGGAACCCGCCGGCGCTGACCGATGAGATCGCCGCCGCCAAAAGTGAGGCCAAGGCGCCGGCGGACTACGTGCGGGACGATTACTACCTGCAGGAATACTGGAACCAGAGATGGAAGTCGCCAATGCCGCCGGAGGTTGTCCAAGCGGTGGAGTTGTTGCGACAGGGGCAGCCGATCGTCGAGGTCGTCGCCCGCACCGGCCTCCGGCGCGGGCGCGTCAAATATCTCCGCGCGGCATTGCAGTCGGGTCGGTGCGGGCTTGACGCCGGCCGCCGCTCCGGATCTTGACGGCCGGGAGTCCCCAAGCGAGCAACGCGAAGGGTCCAGGCTCGGTGCCCGGATTGGGTCTGGCCCATCGCGTTGACTCGTCCCGTTGTTTTCCCCTCGGTCACAGAGGCGGCGCGTCGAGCTCCCGGTCACGGACAGCATCACGAACACCTCTCGCCCGGACACGATGCCCGTGTCAAACGACATCCGGAAGTGCACCGGTGGCGACACGGAGAAGTGCACCACATGTGAATCGGCGTGGAATAAGGCCCCCGTCTCGGAGTGCGCCCCTGAGGGTGGACGGTTTCAGGCTGCGGGTTTGACCGTCTGCCGGGTGTGTTGGTCCTCGAACTGTATCGGGCTCAGATATCCGAGTGCGGAGTGGAGCCTGCGTGCGTGTAGACCGCGTCGATGAAGCGCAGAAGATCGACGATGACGTCCTCGAAGGTTTCGTACGCCATCAGGTACACCGCCTCTACCTTCAATGTTTTCATGAAGCTCTCCGCCTTGGCGTTATCGTATGGATTGCCGCGCCGGCTCATCGATCCGACGAGGCCATGATCGGCGAGGAGCTGGCGGTACACCTCCGACGCGTATTGCGATCCGCGGTCGGAATGATGCACGCAACCGTCGGGCGGATTGCGCGTCCGGATGGCAACCTTGAGCGCGGCGAGCGCGAGCATGGCATCGATCGATCGGCTGATGGCGTAGCCCACCACGCGACGCGACCAGGCGTCGAGGATCGCCGCCAGATAGACGAAGCCGACAGTGATCGCGATATAGGTGATGTCCGCTACCCACAGTTGGTTGGGGCTGTCGACGACCAGATCGCGAGCGCGATCTGGAAAGATCGGGCTGTCGTGATCGCTGTCGGTCGTGGCCACATAGCGACGCCGGCGAGCGGGTTGGAGACCGTGCTCGCGCATCAGCCGGCGGATCTTCTTATAATTGACGATGACGCCCTGGTGGCGGACATGATCGAGCTCGGCGCCGACGCAGCGATAGCCGTAAGCCTCGAACTCGTCGCAGATCGTCTGCATCCGGCCAATGATCTCGGCATCATCGAGACGCGCACCGGCGCGTCGTAGAAGGTGGATCGGGGCAGACCCATCAGCCGACATCCTTGCTTGTCAACGGCAGAGCCAAAGCCGGCACCTCTTCTCTCAGAACGAGGTGGTGCAGTTCCTCATGTCGCCGCCGGTGCAGTTTTACGTGTCGCCCGATAGACCGTCATGGACCGGGCGCGGTTGTACGGTAAGCAGATCAATACGACCCGTTAGCCGCGGGTTGGCGCGACGCCCCGCCGCGCATGTCAATCCGGCGGCAGCCGCATTCTTGGTCAACCCCAGCTCTCGGCTGATCGCACGGTAGCTGCGCCTCGCGTCGACGAGCGCAACCAGTCTAGGCGCGAGCCGATCAGAATTTCGGCCGCTGTCCCCCGGCGGCCAAGTGCTAACCGGCCCCAGCTGCGCTTGCCTGACAAGCACGGCCGGTCGCCACCGAGCCCCGTCAGTCTTTTCCACCCGATGCGGTTGCCGCCGCGCAACCCGCTCTCAGGCTGCCGGCACGCTCGCCAACCCCGGTAGCCACGTGCCGGCCCGGCCGAAACGCGCGCGGAGCCGCAAAGCCGCCCGAGAGCGGCCGACGCCCCGTCGGCAGCGAATTGGATTCCACGATGTATCAGGAGAAGGGCGTTGATCAAAATGCGGCAATGGCCGTTTGAAAGCACCCGGACGCGGGGAAAGTCGTGCATTTACGAAGCCGAGTGCGAGGTCGATGGCCGGCGCTATTCGGCCAGGTCGCGCCACGGAGCACCGAACGAACTGGCGCGCGTGCTGGTTGCCGCCGGCGTCGCCGACCAGCCGGTCGAGGTTCGCCAGGTCGGCGTCAAAGGCTACATCTCCTACCGCGCGCTCCACGAGCTGGCGCTCTGGACGTACCAGGAAAGCGCCACGGTGCCGTTGCGGCGAGTGCGCTGGAAACCTCCAACCGATATCGGCGCCGATATTCCGAAACGGACGGCCCAAAACCGGGGTAATTCCCCCAGGTGGTAGGGGAGGGGCCCGGAACTGCCTGAAAGTGGGTTTTGAGCATTTCGTATCAGAGCGCGCTGGGAGAGCCGGTTCGTACCGGAGATTCTGGACTGCCCAGATGTCGCTTTGCGGGGGGCGTCGAGCAATTCCGGCGCGAGCTTGCCGAGCAACAGGTGCTGCGTGAGGTGCCGTTTGGAGATGCCGAAGCGGGTGCGAGCGCGTCAAGTCATCGCGCCGCCGTCAATCAAGGTCGCCAGGGTGACAAATTCGTCGGCCGGGTGCATCGCGGCGCGGATCGTGTTTTCGGCAAGCGAGATCTCGATGTCGGGAAACCGCTGGCGCCGGATTTCGCGCATCAATTCCTGCTAGGCGACTTCGATAACGTTCGACAGTTTTTCAGCAGAAAGGGCGCCTACGTCCAATTTAAGGATCTGTTGGCTCGACAGGGCGCGCTCGATCAGAGGTACGAATTCGAGTCAGCGTCAGCACGGCGATTCGCTGGGCGTAGCGTCTGCGCGCGGAAGGTCATGCGCAGGCGCGCACGGTCGGAGTGAGAGTATTTGAACCATTAATTCAGATACTTATTTGAGAGCCTTGCCGCCGCTAAAAGTCGGCGGCAACCAGATGGCAACCACGAAGCGGACTAATCTGCCGGCAATGGCGACCCGGTGCGGGTAGCGGCCGAGATAATTGAGCACCCGCCGCAGTCCGCCGAATGGCCGGTTAACCCGGGCGTTTCGGATAGCCAGAAAGAACAGTTTCAGCGCGGCCTCGTCGGTCGGGAAGCTGCCGCGGGTCTTGATGATCTTGCGCAGGCTGCGATGCAGGCTTTCATTGGCGTTGGTAACCGGTATGAAAATCGCGGTGCCCGCTTATTTGGCTGGGATCGGTTACCTCCCGGCGTATGGTGCGACCATCCGGGACGAGGGGCACCGGGAGCACGCCAGTGGGCAGGCCGATGTATTCGATGAGCCGAGAGCTCGTGTTAGTAGCTAGCCGCCCCTGCGACCTACCGATTGCGCCGAGAGTGCGGATCCGTAGTTGTCGTGTCGCCGACTGCTCCCATCGGATGCAGCAGAGGAGGAGCAGCTGATGCGACGCGTGATTGGGATGGACCTCCACCGAAGCTTTGCTGAGCTGGTGTTCTGGGAAGACGGAAAGCTGCGCCCAGCTGGACGTGTCAGTATGACCCGTGCCGGTCTCGAGGGCTTCGGGCGCAGGCTCTCAATGCTTCGTGCCGCGCTGGGTCAAAAATAAGGAGATTTTTTGTTCTTAAGGACCTTTCTGTAAACTCATGCTGATCGCTTAACCGCTCGTGCTGGCGCACCGAACGGCAAGCTTGCTGCCGCTGTTCCCAATATCTTCACCGCAGCAAATCGGCTAGGCTTTCGACCGGAAGATACTGATGCCAACGCTCTTTCCCCTCACAGTTGTAGCCTTCGATTTTCGCTTCCGCGCGAGGGCGCCGACGCGCATGCCGGGCTATATGGGCTCGGCCTGGCGCGGCGGCTTCGGGCGGGCCTTGCGCCGCGCCGCATGCGCACCGGGCTTCCGACTTGCCCGGGCTGCCGGTTCGAGGCGAGCTGCGTCTATCCCTACCTGTTCGAGACCGCGTCCGGCGGCGCGGGCGGGATTCTCGCCGGCTACGACCGGGTGCCGAACCCGTTCGTGCTGGCTCCACCCTGGGACGGCGGTCGCCTCTTACCCGAGGGCGGCGAGGCCGCACTGCGCCTCGTCCTGATCGGCCGCGCCGTCGAGCATGCCGGCTTCGCCAGGCAGGCGGTGGTCGAAGCGGGTCTGCGCGGGCTCGGGCCCGACCGCGACGCGCTCGACCTGGCGTCGGTCGAGCCGCTGACCCCGCCGCCGGTCGGCCCCTGCCCGGACCGCATCGAGATCACATTGTGGGATGTCGGCTGCCCGGAGCGTTGGTATGGGCGAGCTCGTCAACGAGCACGAGCTGTGGGCGGCGCGTCAGGATTGCGTCGAGGTCCATCTCGGCCAGAATATGGCCCTTATATTCGACCTGTTGGCGGGGAACCACTTCGAGGCCGTCTATCAACGCCTCGGTCTCGTGCCGGCCATGCGGCTCGACGACGCCAACGACGACATCGACGCCGTCGCGCTGTTTGGCCTGAGCCGACAGCAGCATCTCGTACGTCTTGCCGACCCCCGGGGCCGCACCGAGAAAGATCTTCAGGCGGCCGCGGCCCTCCTGGTTCGCCGCAGCGAGCAACGCCTCCGGTGACGGTCTTCCCTCACGCTCCGCCATAAAATCAGGATAGGGCATTCTCGACGATTTAGCACATCTGTTCGTGTCCCAAATGCCCGGTTCAATCCACTGAGGGTTTCGTTATCAAGTCGGCGAGCCTGATCTGGTATCGATGACCAGGTCGGCACCGGCCGATCCGAAATCGTGCCGGCTTGCATAATGCCGCAGCATCTTGAGTACAGTCGATTTTGCAACAGGCGTACCCGATCGTAGCTTCGCCAGCACCTTCGGATCTGCCCTCAGCGCCCGACTCGCCTCGATATCGCTACCATAATGCTCGGAGATCAGATCTGCCCATCGCGGGCAAACAAACCAAGCACGATCCTTCTTCTTGCTCATCGGACGCCGAGCTCCTCACTATACCTGCGTCGTAGCCCTATCCGGCCATCGCCGCGAGGGGAACGAATCCTTCATAGTTCTGCGGATCTCCGACCTCTATTGTCGGAGGGTCAAGCCCCACTAGAGGGAACGGCCGACGCAGTCGTGGGCTGCGACAATGGCTTAGTAGCACGATCAGATGACCGTCGTCGCGATAACCGGTGCAGCCGGAGAAATAGCCGGACAGGTGTCCCTCCGATTTGACATGCACCCTCTTGAAATACTCCATCGTAGGACTTCTCCGGCGTTACGGCCGACGCATCGCTACGCCATCGGCGTAGCGCCACGCTCCCGGCACGTCCTCCAGAATGCGGCCGGAGATGCCCCAGTCGCGAAGACACTCGATCGCGATTTCGGCCTCGTCGCGCGGAATTTGGCGAACCCGCGCCCCGGTGGTTACGCTACGCTGAACCTTGAGACCCAGGGCCTCGGCGGCTGCTTGTGCATTGGCAGGAATGGCGATGTCGACGAGATCGGCCATGCGAATCTCCCCGTCTTAGATGTCGTCAGAGAATTTCGGTCCGCGATTGCGTCGGCAGCAACGCTGTCGGGAACTACGATCGCGCCCGACGAGCCATATATCGAGGTAGGGCATAAAAAATCCATGCGAATCGGGGCGTCAAATCACGAAGCCGAGGGGATTGGTACCAGATCGAAGGGGTCAGAGGCGAATAGCAAACCGTCCGTTTGGAGCACGAGACCGGGTCGGTGTCGTGTTGGTGTCGTCTTCCTACTGATAGATCGGCGTCAGCTTATCGGACCATATCGTCAACAGCGGACTATAAACCTCTCTCTAAAACAGGATGCCCGTTTCGATCAGCACCCGTGTCTGGCTCGTGTTCGTGCCGTCCGATCCAAAGCCCGCCCCGGATGTAATGCCGTTGGCCTTAACCCAGGAGACTTCACCGCGTGCGAAGAAGTACTGATACTGAAAGGTCGGCGTCAGGGTCAGCGAGAAGGCGCCGCTGCCGGGACCATAGAGAAGATTGTTGCCACCGGTCGAGCCAATATATTCAATTCGTCCGCCGAGGTTGAACCCGCCGCCGAAATTGTAATTGGCCAGCACCGCGGCGCCGAAGGTCGAGGCGCTCGAGGTGATACCGATGCTGTTATTGGTCGGAACGTGGCTAGCCTGAAAGTAGGGCTGGATGATCCACGGGTCGGAGTTGTAGGTGTAGATCAGATTGTAGATCTGTGAGTTGTTCTGCAACAACGGGGTTCTGAGAGTATTGATATTTGTCTTTCCAGCATTGCCGCCGGCGGCAAACGTAAACGTGTTGGAGGTGTCCAGTGTGTAGGCGGCGGAGCCGGTAATCCAGTTCCACACCCCCGAATCAAAGCCATCACTGAACGCCAGCGACAGAGCAACGGGCCCGATGTTGTAATTCGCCTGAACGCCCTTGTTGACGGCATTCTCCTGGTTCCACAGCAGCCCCCGTTGAATGTTGATGTTCTCGAACGAAAAGGTGTACTCGGCACCGATAAGGGTAGGCAGCTTGCCCCCAATGATCGAAAAATTCTCGGTCGGCGCGATCTTGACAAATCCCTGTGGAAACCATCCCCACAAATTCCCGAACGGCGAATTGGAGCCCGAGGTTGCCAGAGCCGCGTTTACGTACGGCAACCCTAGATCCGGCACGGAATAGGCGCCGCCTTGAACATAAAATTGGATGAGGCCGTCGGTCTTCTGAAGAAAAAGCTGGCCGTTACTCAGATCTGCCGCGGCGGCGCGATTGCCCGGGATGATGTTGGGAACCACATTGTTCTGCCACTGGAAAAGGCCGCTGCCGACGCCATTCAGATAGATGTCCCCGAGCGGCCCGACTGTGAATTTGGTCGGCGGCAGCTGGATCGCGAGCGGGCCGGTAATCGCTGGCGCGATCAGCGGCGAGGCCGGCGCAGCCGCCGGTTGCTCGGCCGCCGCGGGCGGCTGTCCCGCTGCCGGGGGCTGTCCTGGCGCCGATGGCGTGCCCGGCGGCGACTGCTGGCCGCCCGACGGTGCTTGCGCGATAGTTTGGTCGGCCCGTGTCGAGACGGTACTAAATCCCGCCATTGCGCAGGTAAGACCGACGCCGGCGATGATGCTTTTTTTGATGTTCCCCATTTCGGCAAGGCCTTTCGATCGACGCTTCTCGCAAGAGTTCCTCACGCTAGCGCGAGGAACTCGCAAGACCATCGAGCGCGAGATTGAGTTTAAGGACGTTGACGCGCTTCTCGCCGAAAAGCCCTAGAAATCGATCTTGCGTCGTGTCGGCGACAAGAACGCGGACCTTGTCGGGTGAAAGGTTGCGTGCCTTCGCCACGCGCGGTACCTGAAATTCTGCCGCAGCGGGGGTGATGTCGGGATCGAGACCGCTGGCTGAGGTCGTCACGAGATCCACCGGAATCGGCGTCGACGGGTTCTCCTCCTTGAGCTTCGCCGCATCATCCTTGACGCGGTCGATCAGCGCCTGGCTCGTCGGGCCGAGGTTCGAGCCAGCCGAATTGTCGGCGGCATAGGGGACAGAAACCGTCTTCGTCGGATCCTTCGGATCGGGCTCGGTGGTGGCGGAGGGGCGGCCGTGGAAATATTTGTCGTCGGTGAAGTTCTGGCCGATCAGCTTGGAGCCGATCACCGTGCCGTCATCCTTTTTGATCAGGCTGCCATTGGCCTGATCGTAAAAGAGGAGCTGAGCAATTCCGGTCATACCGAGCGGATAGATAAGCCCGGTGATGATCGTCATGACGACGATCATCATGACCGCGGGACGGATTTGTCGCAGCATGGATGAAGTCCTCAGGCAAGACCGATGGCGGTGACGCCGAGGTCAATGAGCTTGATGCCGATGAACGGCACGATGAGCCCGCCGACGCCATAGATCAGCAAATTCCGGCGCAGAAGCGCCGCCGCGCCCGCCGGCCGGTAGGTGACACCGCGCAAGCTCAACGGGATCAGCGCGACGATGATCAGCGCGTTGAAGATGATCGCCGACAGGATGGCACTCTGCGGCGTTTGCAGATGCATCACGTTGAGGACACCGAGCTCGGGGTAGAACGCGACGAACATCGCTGGGATGATCGCGAAATATTTCGCGACGTCGTTGGCGATCGAGAAAGTGGTCAGAGCGCCGCGGGTCATCAGCATCTGCTTGCCGATCGCGACGATCTCGATCAGCTTGGTCGGATCGCTGTCGAGATCGACCATGTTGCCGGCTTCGCGCGCCGCCATCGTTCCTGTGTTCATGGCGACACCGACATCGGCCTGGGCGAGCGCCGGCGCGTCGTTGGTGCCGTCGCCGCACATCGCGACGAGCTTGCCCTTGGCCTGCTCCTCGCGGATCAGCTCGAGCTTGTTCTCCGGCGTCGCCTGAGCGAGGAAATCGTCGACGCCGGACTCGGCGGCGATCGCGGCCGCGGTCAGCGGATTGTCGCCGGTGATCATCACGGTGCGGATACCCATCTGCCGTAATTCGGCGAAGCGATCGCGGATGCCGCCTTTGACGATGTCCTTCAGATGGATCACGCCCAGCAGCCGCCCGTCCTTGGCGACGGCGAGCGGCGTGCCGCCCTCTCTCGAGATGCGCTCGCCGAGGGCAATCGTCTGTCGCACCGCATCGGAGATCGGCGCGGCACGCAGCGCTGCATGTGCCTCCTTGGCCGCATTGCGCCACAAGGGACCGGTGGTGCCGCCTTCGGCAAAAGCGATGATCGAATCGACTGCCCCCTTGCGGATCGAGACCCCGTCGACATCGATCCCGCTCATTCGCGTCTGGGCTGAGAACGGCACGAAGCGGGCATTGAGCGGCGCCATCTCGCGCCCGCGTAGCGCATATTTCTCCTTCGCCAGGACCACGATCGAGCGGCCTTCCGGCGTCTCGTCGGACAGCGAGGCGAGCTGGGCGGCATCGGCAAGTTCGGCCTCGTCGACCTCAGGCAGGGCAATAAACTCGGTCGCTTGCCGGTTGCCGAGGGTGATCGTGCCGGTCTTGTCGAGGAGCAGGGTGTCGACATCGCCCGCGGCCTCGACTGCACGGCCCGACATCGCGAGCACATTGAAGCGCACGAGCCGGTCCATGCCGGCGATGCCGATCGCCGACAACAGCGCGCCGATCGTCGTCGGGATCAAAGTGACGAACAGCGCGATGAGGACGACGACCGACACCGCTCCCCCTGCGTAAGACGCGAAGCTCGGGATCGTGACGGTGGCGAATACAAAGATCAGTGTCATGCCGGCGAGCAGGATGTTGAGCGCGATCTCGTTCGGCGTCTTCTGCCGCACCGCACCCTCGACGAGCGCGATCATCCGGTCGAGAAAAGTCGAGCCCTGCGCCGCGGTGATCCGGACCCTGAGCCAGTCCGAAGTAACTCGGGTGCCGCCGGTCACCGCCGAGCGGTCGCCGCCGCTCTCGCGGATGACGGGCGCCGATTCCCCGGTAATCGCCGATTCGTCGACCGAGGCCACGCCCTCGATGACCTCGCCGTCGCTCGGGACCAGATCGCCTGCCTCGACCAGCACGAGATCACCGGGCTTGAGTGCGACTGCGTCGACGAGATCGAAGTTGCGCGACTGGGCGGCTTCCAGCCGTTTGGCCTTGGTCTCGGTCCGGGTACGGCGCAACGCGTCGGCCTGTGCCTTGCCGCGCCCCTCGGCCACGGCCTCGGCGAAATTGGCGAAGAGCACGGTGAACCACAGCCACAGAGTGATCTGACCCGAGAACGCCGCATTCGTGCCGATCACCGTGCCGCTGCCGACGATCAGGTCACGGAGGAAGAATATCGTCGTCAACGCCGCGACGGTCTCGACGCAGAACATGACCGGGTTCTTGACCAAAGTGCGCGGATCGAGTTTGCGGAACGAGGCGCCGATTGCCGGCACGATCAGCGAGCGGTCAAAGATCGACAATGGCCGGAGCTGACGCTTATAGAGCCCGGTCTCCGGCGAGCCGATCATGATGGGCGAGATGTCGGTCATGTTGATTGTTCCTTGGGAACCACGACGATCACGGCGCCGCGAAAAGCTTGCCCTGGTTCATCGCAACCTGCTCCGTCACCGGCCCCAACGCCACGGCGGGGAAGAAAGTAAGCCCACCGATGATCAGCACGACGCCGACGAGCAGTCCCACAAAGAGTGGCCGGTTCGTTGGGAAGGTCCCGGCTGACGGGGGAATAAGCTTCTTCTGCGCGAGCGATCCGGCTACCGCCAAGAGCGGGATGACCATGATGAACCGCCCGATCAGCATCGCACCCGCGATCGTCGTATTGTAGAAGAGCGTGTTCGCCGAAATTCCCGCAAACGCGCTGCCGTTATTGCCGGTGCCCGATGTATAGGCATAGAGGATCTCCGAAAAGCCGTGCGGACCGGTATTGGCGGGGCCGGCGAGCCCGTCCGGCAGGACAGTGGCTAATGCAGTCCAACCGAGGATCGATAGCGGCAGGCTCAACAGCGCGAGGATGGTCATCTTGACCTCCTTCGCCTCGAGCTTTTTGCCGAGATATTCGGGTGTGCGCCCGACCATCAGACCGGCCACGAACATCGCGACGATGGCAAAGGCCAGCATGCCGTAGAGACCGGAGCCGACGCCACCGAAGATCACCTCGCCGAGCTGGATATTGACGAGCGGCACCATGCCGCCGATCGGCAGGAAGCTGTCGTGCATCGAATTGACGGCGCCGCAGGAGGTGTCTGTCGTGACGGTCGCGTAGAGTGCCGAGAGGGCGGGGCCAAAGCGCACCTCCTTGCCCTCCATGTTGCCGCCCGCTTGCATTTCGCTATGCGTGGAATCGACGTTGAAGGCGGCGAAAGCGGGATTGCCGTTCGCCTCCGACCAATAGGCGGTTGTCACCCCGCCGAGAAACAGCAAACCCATGGCCGCGAAAATCGCCCAGCCTTGGCGCTCGTCTCCGACCATGCGGCCGAGCACGTTGGTTAAGGCCGCGCCGATCGAGAAGATCGTGATCAGCTGGATCAAATTGCTGAGGGGCGTCGGGTTTTCGTAGGGGTGCGACGAGTTGGCGTTCAAAAACCCGCCGCCATTGGTGCCAAGCTCCTTGATGGCTTCCTGCGAGGCGATCGGGCCTTGCGCCAATGTCTGCTTGGCGCCTTCGAGGGTCGTCGCATCGACATAGGCGCCCAAATTCTGCGGCACGCCCTGCCAGACATAGAAGAGCGCGACCACGATCGAGATCGGCAGTAGGACATAGAGCGTAGCGCGGGTCAGATCGACCCAGAAATTGCCGATAGCCCTCGCCTCGCGCCGGGAAAAGCCACGAATCAGCGCCAACGCCAGTGCGATGCCGGTCGCCGCCGAGACGAAGTTGTGCACGGTCAGCCCGGCCATCTGCACGAGGTAGCCCATCGTCGTTTCCGGCACGTAGGACTGCCAGTTGGTGTTGGTGACGAAACTCACTGAGGTGTTGAAGGCGCTACTCTGCTCGACCCCGGTCTGACCCTGTGGATTAAACGGCAGATACCACTGCACACGCTGCAAGGCGTACAAAGTGAGGAAGCCGACGATGCTGAAGAGCAGCATCGCGACGGCATAGGTCAGCCAATGCTGGTCCTCCTTCTCGTCGACACCGCAGCACCAATAGATCGCGCGTTCGACTGGCCGCAGAACCGGAGATAGAATCGTCTTGTCGCCGGCGAATACCCGCGTCATGTAACCGCCGAACGGCCGTGTCAGCGCAATGACGATGATGCCGAACAGCCCGATCTGGACCCATCCAGACATGGTCATCGGGGTCTCCTAGAACCGCTCGGGGTTGATCAGCGCGTAGACGAGATAGACCATGATGACGATGGTCACGATCGAGCCGAGGACATAGTCGAGCAGCATTCTCGTCTCACATTCTTTCGCAGGCGAGCACATAGAGGACGGAGAGGGCAAAAAAACCGACCCCGATCCCCAACATTATGAAATCGAGCATGGCGATATACCGTCAGGTTTGCCACTTCCGGCGCGGGTCAGCGGTGCCACGCGCGGATCGAGGTTTGTCCGCGCGCTTCAAATGCATTCCCCGGGGTTAAGAATCCAGAGGTAACCATCCTATGGATCGTAAGCGGCTTATAAAGATCGGGGTCCGGGTTAGAGCGATGTTCCGCTCGATGTCGAATAGGGAGTGTGAGGGCTGTCGAGCCCGACCCTGTGGCTTGGGGCGCCCAAACCACATGGACAAGCTGAGTGCCGGATGGTCGCCCGACGCCGCGGACAAGCACGACCCTTGGCCGTCCGCGGGCAGGAACGGGCAGCTAAACAACTCGCTGTGACGTCGCCCTCGTCAGAGCGAGCTTTGCAGTTTCGTGCAGGTGCCGTCGCGGTTATGCCCGGCTGAAGCCTTCGAGCTCGGAGGCGGCCCAATCGATCGCCTGGTCGATCGTCTTACCCTGCACGGTGCATTGGGCGATCATCTTGGGCGCCGTCGCCTGCGCGTAGATCTGGTTGGCGATTCGCGCCGGCGCCGGGCTGTAGGGGATCACCATCGTCACGTCGCCGCGCGGCGGATAGTTGTA
This sequence comes from uncultured Alphaproteobacteria bacterium, assembly GCA_963781215.1. Taxonomy (GTDB): domain Bacteria; phylum Pseudomonadota; class Alphaproteobacteria; order ATCC43930; family CGMCC-115725; genus AP-15. Next base: position 22,987 of record CAWAFE010000040.1, on the reverse strand, counting down.
GATCGAGCCTTTTGGCGGCGATTCCTCGGCCCAGGTCTTGAAGTCGTGCAGCCCCTCGAAGGGCGGGATGTCGTAGCCGTGGCTGGCGGCGACGGTCTGCTCGACCGAGGAGCGCTGGCACAGGAAGGTCAGGAGGCTCTTCGCCGCCGATTTGTTGGGCGAGAAATTCCACGTGCCCCAGAAGAACGGCACCGCCGCGTCGAAACGGCCCTTCGGCCCCTTCGGCGACGGGAAAGTCCACAATTGCTCGGCGACCTTCGGCGCGTCTCGTACCGCCACCGCCCAGGCCGAGGGCGGGTTGAAGATCAGCGATCCCTGGCCGGAGATCAGATACTTGTTGTTGGACGCGTCGTCCCAGGCGAAGGCGTCTTTCGGCATGTACGGCACGAACTTCTGAAACCACTCCAGCACCTGCCGGGTGGCGTCGGATTTGACCGTGATGTTGCCTTCCTGGTCGACCAGCGCGGCGCCATGGCTGCGAAACACCGGATCGACCCAACTAACCGAATCGTTGGTCACGCCGAGCCCGACACCCAACAGATGGCCCTGACCCGCCTTGGAGAATTTCTCGCCCGCGGTCAGGAAGAAATCCCAGGTCCAGTTGTCGGCGAGCGCCGCGTCGGGCGGCGCGCCGGCCGGGTACATCTTGGTCAAATCGAGCCCGAGATTTTCCTTGAACAGGTCGATCCGCGCGCAGGACGGCAAGGTCGGGCTGCCAACACACGCCGGCACCGCGATCCAATGGCCTTTCTGCCTGGCGACATACTCGATGCCCGGACTGATCTTGCCGTTGGCTGCGATCAGGGGGGCCATGATGTCGTCGACCGGCTCGAGGTTGTCGGCCTGTGCCGCCGCCGCCCAAGCGAGGAAGGTCAGCATGTCGTGCCCGGAGCGCGCCTGCGCCTCGGCCGCCTGGGTCAGGTTGAGCTTGTCGGCTTGCGAGGTGATGTAGTCGATGGTGATGTCGACCTTCTCCTTCGCCGCCCATTCATTGCACAGCTTGGTCAGCGTGTCGTTGGCGCCCGGGACCCAGTGGTCCCAGAAGCCGACCGTGAGCTTGCCGGCGGCGTAGGCGCCGCGGACGAATGGCGCCGCCAACGCCGTCGTTGCCGCAGTCTGCAACAGCGTGCGCCGTGTAAGCCGAAACTTGTCCATGTTCTCCCTCCCTCGCCGGCGCGGCGGATCGCTCCACCGCCCGCTCCATGATTGGCCCGTCCGCGAACCTTGTTTCTATATTAGCACATATAGCCGCCGCGATCTGTCCCCCATCTATGTCCGCATGAAGCCATCGAGCTCGCCGGCGGCCCAATCGATCGCCTTGTCGATCGGCTCGCCGGCCTGCGTGCAGTGCGCGATCATCTTGGTCATCGTCGCCTGCGCGAAGATCTGGTTGCCGATCCGGGTCGGCGCCGGTGCGCCCGAGATCGAGGCGACGACATCGCCCCGCGGCGGGTAGTTGTAGATCGTGCCCTTGGGTGGCGCCTCTTCTTCCCAGGTCTTGAAGTCGTGCAATTTGTCGAAGGGCGGAATGTCGTAGCCGTGGCTGGCGGCGACAAGCTGCTGCACCGAGGAGCGCTGCGAGAGGTTCATCAACAGACTTTTCGCCGCCGATTTGTTGGCCGAGAAGCCCCAGATCGCCCAGAAATTCGGATTGCCGGGATCAAACCGGCCCTTCGGCCCCTTGGGCGAGGGGTGGGTCCAGCACAGCTCGGCGACCTTGGGCGCGTCGCGCACCGCCACCGCCCAGGCCGAGGGCGGGTTCATGATCAGGGCGCCCTTGCCCGAGATCAGCCACTTGTTGTTCGAGGAATCATCCCATGCGAAGACGTCGGGCGGCAGAAACGGCACCAGCTTCTTGAACCACTCCAGCACCTGCCGGGTGGCGTCGGATTTGACGACGATATTGCCTTCCTGGTCGACCAGCTCGGCGCCGTAGGCGTTGAAGACCGCGCCCACCCAGTTGACCGAGTCGCCGGTCTGGCCGAGCGGCATACCGAAGGGATGCCCGGCCTTGGCGCATTTTTCGGCGGCTGAAAGAAAGAAGTCCCAGGTCCAGGCGTCGGCGAGCGCTTTGTCCGCGGGTGCCCCGACCGGATACATCTTGGGCAGGTCGAGGCCGACATATTCCTTGAACATGTCGATGCGGCTGCAAGGCGGCAGGGTCAGGCTGCCGACCGTCGCCGGCACCGCGATCCAGTGGCCCTTGACCTTGCCCAGATACTCGTGGCCGGCGCTGACCGCACCATTCTCCTCGACTAACGCCTTCACCAAATCGTCGACGGGTTCGAGATTTCCCGCCTTGGGTGCGGCGTACCAGGTCGGCATTCCCAAAATGTCGTGCCCCGAGCGCGCCTGCTCCTCGGCGGCACCGGTCAGCATCAATTTGTCGCCCTGTGAAGTGATGAAGTCGATCGTGATCTCGACCTTTTCCTTGTCGGCCCATTCGTGGCAGAGCTTGGTCAAGGTATCGTTGGCACCGGGGACCCAATGGTCCCAAAAGCCGACGGCGAGCTTCCCTGCCGCATGCGCGCCGCGAACGAACGGCACCCCGACCGCGGTGGCCGCGACCGCCGTCTGCAACAGGGTACGCCGTGTTAGCCGTGTCCGTCCCATGCCACCCTCCAAGCCTCGAAACGTGAGGCCGATAGTATCGCAAGCGCGGAAATTTCGCCCTTTTTGTTATTGTGCCGAGCCGATGCCTGCCGGAACCCGGGCGTCGATCCCCAGCGTGGCAGCGTGGAGTTCTTGTGGGTTCAGCTGGTCGACCGCGTTCGCCAGCAACCGATACTTGACCTGCGTGACATTGATGTCGCGGAAGTAGTTAACGAGATCGCCCCACGGGTCGTTCAGCCTGCTGATCCCGGAGATGAAGGCGACCACACCGCCGATTTCGAGCCGGTCAGTGAAGACCCACCAGCCGCCGATCAGCAGGGCGGACACGATCTGCAGGTGATTACAGATATTCATCAAGAAATTCATTGTGAACTTGAGCCGAAAGATTCCCATGTCCAGGGTGAATACTCGGTCGATACGCTGGTCGTCGGCGCCGTCCCCACCGTCGGGCCGGGCGATAACGCCGACCCCGAGCTGGCGCAACAGCTGGACGCGGGCGCCGGTGCGCCGGTTGACCGCACTCTGCATCAGCGGAACAAAGAAGAATTGCGGCACGAAGAGCGTCAAGGCGGCGAGCGCCATCCACGGATCGAGGTGGACCAGATAGGCCAGCACCGAGACCATGATCCCGCCTTGCAGCAGCGGCTCGGACACGCTCTCGCCGACAAAGCCGCCGATCGGCTCGACTTCGGCGACGATCATCGAGATCGCGATCCCTTGCGCCTCGGCCGCGGGCGAGCCGGGCGCCGGCGCTTCGACGGCGGAATGAATGCGCCGGCGCAGGTCGCGCTTGGCCTCCTCGCCGACCCAGCTACGGTAGATGTTGAGCCCGAGCTTGGTGCCGCCCTGAACCAGAACGACGCCGGCGTAGACGGCGCACAGCATGACTACCCAGCGGTAAGGGCGATCCTTGACCAGATCGTTGACGATGCGGCGCTGCAGCTCGAGCGGGACGATTTCGAGCAGAAAGACGCCGACCGTCAGCGCCACCAGCAGGAGCTGGTGCCACCCGCTCGCCGCCAGTACATAACCGTAGACGCCGCGCGGCAATTCGCCGGCCGACGCGGCGGCGAGCTCGCGGATCCAGCGGGCGGCGGTCATTGCCCGCGCTGGCGGCGGCTCGCCGATGAATACCGCCGCACGTAAAGAGGGGTTCGGACCAGCCGTTTGGAGGTTTGCCGCGCCAGCCTCAAGTCCCGCGGTAGATCTCCTTGAGCTGCGCTTCGGCGTTCTTGATCACGTCCTTGGTCGTGGCGCCGGCGCAGGCCTTGGCGAACATGTCGACGACGACGTATTTGGCGACACTCGCCGCCAGTTGCTGGTTCGGCGGCGCCGGCCAGCCCGGCAGATGCGCGGTCGCGATCGCGTCGCGGTAGGGGATGTTGCGCGGCTCGACCTGCCACATCGGCGCGTTGTCGTAGCCGTGCAGCAGCGGCTGATAATAGGTGTCGGCCGAGGCGTACCACGGGCCGAGCTGCTTTTCGTCGGTCAACCAGCGCAGAAAGTCGTGCGCCTCCTGCTGCGCCGGGCCGAAATTGAAGACCGAATGGCAGATCGAGTTCATCAGGTGAAACCGGCCCTTCGGCCCGGCCGGGTTCTGGGATTGATCGGTGACCTTGGCGATCTCTGGAAAGTCGCGCTTGGCCACCCAGAGGATGCTCTCGGCGTTGTTGGTGCACGAGATCTGCTCGGAGAGGTAGGCCTTGTTGTTGCTGACGTCGGTCCAGCCGAGCACGTCGTCGAGCATCGTATCCTTGAAGAATTTGCGGGCGAAATCGACGGCGCGCGCGGTCTCGTCGGAATCGATTACCACGGTCTTGCCGTCGGCCTCGACCTCGTGCCCGCCATAGGACCACAGGAGCGGGTAGATCCAGCCGTGGTTGTCGCCAAAGCCGTGGCCGAGCTCGAAGCCGAAGGGATGATCCTTGGCCTTCAATTTCTTGCCGGCCTCGTAGAGCTCCTCCCAGGTCTCCGGAAACTTCTTGACGCCGATTTCGGCGAACCAGTCGGTGCGCCAATTCATCAGCTGGCCGATATTGCTGAACGGCACCGCCTTCCATTTACCGTTGACGACGGCGGCTTCCTTGGCGACGTCGTACCAGCCGCCCTGCTTCTTCCCGGCCTCCTCGGCGATGTCGCTGACATCCTGGAGCTTGTCCGCGAAGAGGAACGGGTAGAGCAGAAAGATCATCGTCACATCCGCCCCCGAGCCGGTCTCGGTGGCCGTGCTGATCCGGGTCGGCAGGCTGCCCACACTGGTCAATTCGTAATTGACCTTGATGCCGGTCTCCTTCTCGTATGCCGGCGCCAAGTTCTTCTGGAAGTATTCGTCGAAAACCTTGATGAACGAACTCTCGTGCAGCATCGTCAGCGACTTGGTGGCGGCCGATGCCGGAAGCGGGCCGATCGCCGCGCCCATCGCCCCGAGCCCCGCGAGCTTCATAAATCCACGGCGTGACGTGACGTCCATATCGTCGTCTCCTCGGTGTCCCTGACCGCAGGTTTCTATAGGCGCCCCTTGCGCGCGGCAAGCCGCCCCGACCGACGGCCCTCACGGGATCAGATAGATCGGGCTCGACCACGCCTGATAGCCGTCCTCTTGTACGACCGCCACATAGAACGGGCTGTCGCCGGGGTCCGCGAGCGGCAGGCGCCGCTCGAGATCGATCCGGTATTCGGTCAGCCGCTCTGGCAGTCGGCAAAGGCTGAGCCTTCGGCCGAGCCCGCCGGCGTCGCGGAGCACGGGCTCGTCACCGATCTCGGCTACCGGCAGACTTATGGTCGCATGCGCCGTATGGACCTCGATCCGGCCGGCATCTGGCTCGCCCAGATAAAGGTCGAAGCCGCCGAAATTACCGGTGGTCAGCGCCTCCCATTCGAGATGGCTGCCGTCCCGATTGATGCGCTTATCGGGGTTCCAAAAATTGATCGGCCTGATTTCGGCGATCGCATTGCCATAGACCGTCGCCCTGCCGTCCCAGATCGTCTGCCGGCCGCGGCCGCGGTATTCGGCGCCCTCCCATATTACCCGCAGCCGCCGGCTGTCGGCGGACGTATGGTAGGGACGGAAGGTCTCGATCACCTCGCGCCCGCGGCGCAGCTCGATGCGCTCGATCGGCGCCGACCCAACGACGCGCACCGCGAGCGTCACCTCACGATCGAGAGATCGCAGGATGTCGCCCATCATCGCCTCGCGCACCGGGTGGGAGCGGGTCGCGCCGAGCGCCGGGTCCTCGTCGAACAGTTCCGCCGGCTGGTCGAAATGGGCGCGGACGTCGAGCACCATGCGGTTGCCGGTGGTGCCGTAATGATGGCGCCGGCGCAGGCAGTCGATGACCGCCGCGCGCGTCAGCTCGGGCAGCAGCAGGCAGGTCAGGCCGCCATAGGAGCCAAAGGTCGAGGCGCCCGGATAGCTCGCGCCCGGCCGCCCTTTGTGGTCATCGCTGTTTGCGACGACACCGACGCGATAGCCCATGTCGAGCGCGTCATAGAGCAGCCATTCGAAGGTGCCCCAGGCGGAATGAATTTCCATCGAGCGCTCGACCCTGCCGTCATGGGCGATGCGGACATCGGCGTACCGGCCGCCGACATGTGCGTTGACCACAGCGTCGTAGCCTTCGAGGCGGCGAAACAATTCGGCCGCCGAGGTGCAGTCGGTGTCGAGGTCGTTCTGGTCGGAGACGAGGGCGTGCGAGGAGCGGTGGATCGCATCGTTTTCGTCGGCAAAATAGACGTTCCGGTCGCCGCCGAGCCCGGTATTGCCGGACCACTCGTAGCCGGGCAATGTGATGAAACACCGTGGCACGTGGAATTCGCGGGTCAGCGCATTCAGCGTCTCATAAAAGCCGCGAGTGATCTGAAAGTCGTTGCCCTGATGGCCTACCACGTCGAGAAAGGCGCGGTCCCGCGCGAAATGGAAATAATGGAGGGCCGAGGCGGTGCCGATCGTCTCTTCGCTCTGCCCATGCAGGTCGCCCCAATAAGGCAAGAGCGGCGCTGTCTCGACGATGCACATCGGGTTCGACTGGGCGAGGATATCGCCGTCTTCGCCCGCGAGTGACATGGTCAGGTCGCCCGGCGCCATGGCCGTCAGACCCTCGAGGACCAGGGTGGGACTGCCGCGGCCGAAAACGACTACCTGTGGCAGCCCCGCCACCGGCATTGACGGGATGAGCCTCAATGTGCGGTGATTCATCGGCGCCGGGTTGCCCCAGCGGTCCTCGGCTTTGAGGCAGAGGCGGAAAGGCGTGCCGAGCCGCAGCCCGGTCGGCAGGATCACCTTCCAGACCGCCGGCTCGCCCGGCACGATATCGACGCGTGGCGAGCTCGGCACCTCGGTGAAGATGCCGGTCGCGATCGGGTCGACAAAGACTTTAAGCTGAAAGTCCTTTTCGACGAAGGTCTGCATCCGCATCCCGGGCGAGCCTTGCCGCCGGTCGCCGAGGCGGATCGTCAAGGTGTCGCCCTCGCGCAGAAAGCCTTGCAAGACCCGAATATTGATCGTCCGGTCCCAAGGCCGGACATGGCCCTTCGGATCGAAGCGCAATTCGAGCTGCGCGCTGTTCGAGGCCTCGACGGAGACATAGTTGGCAGCGCCTGGATCGGTGAATTGCGGCCGACCCATATCGGTCGCAAAGCGGGTCACGACCCGCACCGCGCCGGTATCATCGATGCCGAAATAGCCCGCCGTGTAGGTGATCGTCAGCGCCGCCCAGCTCCCCGCCTCAAAGGCGCCATCGGGCGTCATTTCGACCCATCCGATCCGCGGCCGCAGCCAGGGATCATTGACCCGATTCGGGTCCGCCCACCACGGCGTCAGCGACGGGGCAGCTTCCATCTCACTCACCCACTCCTTTCGGGGCGCCGACCGCGCGCGGAAAACCCACAGCCGACCTCTTCACTCGGCGCGGCAAAGAAATTTACCGGCCGGACGCTTTGTTGTCGCGGTTCATTGGCGCCCTTCGTCTCGCCCCGTCCCGCCTCTCCGCCCGGCCGCCGATGATCCGACTCCATATCGGTGCGCTTGACCGGCGGCATCGTGACATCGATCCGGCACGGCTTGACCCGACGGGTAAAACCAGCAGGAATCGCGCCCATGAGCGATCTCGAAACCCTGGAAGCCGCGGCTGAGCTGGTGCATCGGGTGGTGCCGCCGACGCCGCAATATTGCTGGCCGCTATTGTCGCGTCGGGTCGGCGCCGAATTGTGGGTCAAGCACGAGAACCACACCCCGATCGGCGCTTTCAAGATCCGCGGCGGGCTCGTCTATCTCGACGAGATCAGGCGATCGCAGCCGGATATTCCGGGCATGGTTACGGCGACGACGGGCAATCACGGACAGAGCATCGCGCTTGCCGCTCAGCGCCTCGGCCTCGCCGCGACAATCGTCGTGCCGCACGGGAACAGCGTCGAGAAAAACCGGGCGATGGCGGGATTCGGCGCCCGGCTGGTCGAAGCCGGGCACGATTTTCAAGCGGCCTACGAGCACGCGGTCGATCTGGCTCGGCAAAATCGGCTGCACTTAATCCCGTCTTATCATCCGTTGCTGGTGCGCGGCGTCGCCAGCTATGCGCTCGAACTTTTCGCCGCAGTCCCCGACCTCGACACGGTCTATGTCCCGATCGGGCTCGGCAGCGGCATCTCGGGCGTGATCGCGGCCCGCGCCGCGCTCGGCTTGACCACGCAGATCGTCGGCGTCGTCGCCGCCAACGCACCGACCTACGCGCTGTCATTCGCCGCGGGCGCGCCGGTCAGCACCAATTCGGCCGACACGATGGCCGGCGGACTCGCCGTGCGGGTCCCCGACCCGGAAGCGTTCGACATCATCCGCCGCGGCGCGGCGCGCATCCTGACGGTGTCCGAGGCGGAGATGCGCCGGGCGATGCGGATCCTGTTCACCGACACCCACAATCTCGCCGAGGGCGCTGGCGCCGCGGCGCTGGCCGCGGCGCTGCAGGAGCGCCATCGCCTCGCCGGCAAGCGGATCGCGGTCATCCAGTCGGGAGGCAACATCGACCGCGCACTGTTCGCCCAGGTATTGTCCGAAACGGATCTGGAATAGCGCCGGGGAGGCGAGCATCGTCAGCCGATGGCGCTTACTTATAAACTACTGACCGTCGAGGAATTCCTCGACGGCTGCCCGAACGACCAGCGGCACTACCAGCTGATCGATGGGGTCATTGTCGCGATGGCGCCGCCGGCCATCCCGCACCAGATCATCGCCGGGAATCTGACTTTTGAACTCGGCGCCGCCTTGCGTGCCAACCGGCCGAATTGCACGGTGCGCAGCCAGGCCGGCATCGCGCCGCAGGGGCCTCTCGGTCGTAACCATTTCGAGACCGACATCACGGTCACCTGCGAGCCGGGCGAGTCTGGTCGCGTCGCTCCTGTCAGGACTTGCCCAGGCTGCTCCGTCGCGCGGTCACCTCGATCTCGATCTTCATGCGCGGATCGACGAGACCACAGAAGAGCGCCGTCGCGGCCGGGCGGATCGCACCGAAGGCGTGGCCCAACACCGGCACGATCGCCGGCCAGTCGGCGGGGTTCGGCACATAGTAGCGGACCCGAACGACATCGATGAGAGTGGCGCCCGCCTCGCCAAGCGCCTGCTCGATGTTGCGAAACGCCTGCCGCGCCTGCTCGACCGGATCTTCGGCGATCGTCATTTGCACGTAGTCGAAGCCGGTGGTCCCGGCAACAAAGATCCATTCGCCATCGACGACGGCGCGGCTGTACCCGGCTTCTGCCTCGAAAGGCGAACCGGAGGAAACCAATCGGCGCATCAGGCAGTTTCCTCGAAGATTTCGCGGCCGATCAGCATGCGGCGGATTTCCGAGGTGCCGGCGCCGATCTCGTAGAGCTTGGCGTCGCGCAGCAGACGCCCGGTCGGGAAGTCGTTGATGTAGCCGTTGCCGCCTAGGATCTGAATGGCGTCGAGCGCCACCGCCGTCGCCTTCTCGGCGGCGTAGAGAATGGCGCCGGCGGCGTCCTTGCGCGTTGTTCGGCCGCGGTCGCAGGCCCGCGCCACGGCGTAGACATAGGCGCGGCTGGCGTTCATCGCGGTGTACATGTCGGCGATCTTGCCCTGGATCAGCTGGAACTCGCCGATCGCCTGGCCGAACTGCTGGCGGTCGTGGATGTAGGGGATCACCGTGTCGAGGCAGGCCTGCATGATGCCGAGCGGTCCCGCGGCGAGGACCGCGCGCTCGTAGTCGAGGCCGCTCATCAGCACGTGCACGCCTTCGTCGACCGCGCCGAGAACGTTCTCGGCCGGCACCTCGCAATCCTCAAACACGAGCTCCGAGGTCGGCGAGCCGCGCATCCCCAATTTGTCGAGCTTTTGCGCCGGCCGAAACCCCTGGAACCCCTTCTCGATCAGAAAGGCGGTGATGCCGCGCGAACCGGCATCGAGGCGGGTCTTGGCGTAGACGACGAGGGTATCGGCGACATGGCCGTTGGTGATCCACAGCTTGGTGCCGTTCAGCACATATCGCTCGCCTTTTCTGTCGGCGCGCAGCCGCATCGAGACGACATCCGAACCCGCACCCGGCTCGCTCATCGCCAAGGCGCCGACATGCTCGCCCGAGATCAGCTGCGGAAGGTATCTGCGCTTTTGCGCCTCATTGCCGTTGCGCCGGATCTGGTTGACGCAGAGGTTGGAATGAGCGCCATAGGAGAGCCCGACCGAGGCCGAGCCGCGGCTCACCTCCTCCATCGCGACGCAATGGGCGAGATAGCCCATCCCGGCGCCGCCATATTCCTCCTCGACGGTGATGCCGTGCAGGCCGAGCGCCCCCATCTGCGGCCACAATTCGATCGGAAAGCGGTCGGTGCGGTCTATCTCGGCGGCGAGCGGTGCGATCTTGTCCTCGACAAAATCGCGCACCGTCGCCCGCAGCATGTCGATCTCGGGGCCGAGATCGAAATCGAGGGTCGGAAGCCGCGTGTTCTGCATGGGTCAAGCGCCTGCGGCTTTGGGTGGTGCGGTCGAGAAGACTCGAACTTCCACGGAGTTTCCCCCACAGCGACCTCAACGCTGCGCGTCTACCAATTCCGCCACGACCGCACGGCAGGGCCGGGGTGATTAGCAAATCCGGCCCCCCATATCAAGGCAGATGGACCTAGAGATAGGCACCGAAGCGGCCGGGATCGAGTGGCGGACGAGCACCGCCCCCGTTGGTTACGCGGCGGCGGTGGCGGAGATGGAGGCGCGCGTCGCGGCGATCCGCGCCGGTGCGGCACCCGAGCTCGTCTGGCTCCTCGAGCACCCGCCGCTCTATACCGCCGGCACCAGCGCGCGCGACGAGGAATTGCTCGACCCGCGCCGTCTGCCGGTCCACCGCACCGGCCGCGGCGGCCGCTGGACCTATCACGGGCCGGGGCAGCGCATCGCCTATGTCATGCTCGACCTTTCCCGCCGCGATGAGGATGTGCACTGCTTTGTCCACCACCTCGAGGAATGGGTGATCCGGACGCTGGCCGAGTTCGGCATCACGGGCGAGCGCCGCCAGGGCCGCGTCGGCATCTGGGTCGTGCGCGACGGCAACGAAGCCAAGATCGCGGCGATCGGGGTGCGGGTGCGGCGCTGGGTGACCTATCACGGAATGGCGCTCAACATCGACCCCGACCTCGGCCATTACCGCGGCATCGTCCCCTGCGGGATCGCCGAGCACGGTGTGACCTCGCTCAAGGCGCTCGGTGTGGCTGCCTCGATAGCGGATGTCGACCGTGTGCTGCGCGCGACTTTCGACGAGGTCTTCACCGGGGCATCCGCCTGCCGATGATCCTGGGGAGGCGGTAATGCCAGACGATCCGGTAACTGACCGCGCGCTTGGCTGTCTGCTCGGCCTTGCGGTTGGCGATGCGCTAGGAACGACACTGGAGTTCGCCGGGCGCGACGAGCCTCCTGCGCTTACCGATATGGTCGGCGGAGGCCCATTCGACCTCGCGCCCGGCGCATGGACCGACGATACCAGCATGGCGTTGTGCCTGGCCGACAGCCTGATCGCCTGCAGCGGGCTCGATCAACACGATCTTATGCAGCGGTTCGTTCGTTGGTGGCGCGAGGGCGAAAACTCCCACAACAGCCATTGCTTCGACATCGGGACCACAACCCGCGCCGCGCTCGCGCGCTTCCAGGCAACCGGCAATCCGGTTGCCGGCTTGACCGACCCGCAATCGGCCGGCAACGGCTCGATTATGCGGCTGGCGCCGGTCGTCCTGTGCTGGGTCGAGGAACCGGACCAAGCGGTCGCCGCGGCGCGGGCGCAAAGCCTGACGACGCATGGTGCGCCCGCGGCGGTCGAAGGCTGCGCGATCCTCGCCGAGATTCTGCTCGACGCGATCAGGACCGGCGACAAACGGACGACGTTGCGGCCGCGGCACTGTGGAGAGGCGTCGATCGCCGCCGTCGCGCTAGGCTCGTGGCGCGACAAGCGCCGGGAGGCCATCCGGTCCACCGGCTATGTCGTGCACACGCTGGAGGCCGCCATGTGGTGCGTCGATCGCGCCGATGCTTTTGCCGATGCGGTGCTGCTGGCCGCCAATCTCGCCGATGATGCCGATACCGTGGCGGCGGTCGCCGGGCAGATCGCCGGCGCGCTGTGGGGCCGAAGCACGATACCCCAGCATTGGCTCGGTCGCCTCGCCTGGCGCAAGCAGATCGAGGCCAGGGGTCTCCAGCTCCTGTCGATCGAGTTCTCAAGAAATTAGGGAGCTGGCCACGCGCGCGTAAAGCTGCATTTGCGCGCCCGCAGCACGTGGCCCATATCAGCGGGACAATGAGCACGCTGTTCGAGAACGAGGCGCCGCAGCCGCTGGCCGACCGACTGCGGCCACGGAACCTCGCTGAGATCGTAGGACAGGATCACCTGCTCGCCCCCGACGGGCCGATCGGGCGGATGATGGCGAGCCGCCGGTTGTCCTCGATGATCCTGTGGGGACCGCCGGGCTGCGGCAAGACGACGATCGCGCGGTTGCTGGCGCAAGGAACCGACCTCGCTTTCGAGCCGCTGTCGGCGGTGTTCTCCGGCGTCGCCGATCTGCGCAAGGTGTTCGACGCCGCCAGGAAGCGCCGCGAAATGGGCAGCGGCACGCTTCTCTTCGTCGACGAGATCCACCGCTTCAACCGCGCCCAGCAGGACGCCTTTCTGCCGGTCGTCGAGGACGGCACCGTGATCTTGGTCGGAGCCACGACCGAGAACCCGTCGTTCGAGCTGATCGGCGCCTTGCTGTCGCGCGCCCACGTCCTGGTGCTGCGCCGCCTCGACGACGACGCCCTCGAAACCCTGCTGCGGCGCGCCGAGCAGCATCTCGGCCACGAGTTGCCGTTGACCGGCGAGGCCCGCGCCGCATTGCGGACGATGGCCGACGGCGACGGCCGATTTCTGCTGAACATGGTCGAGGAAATCGCCGGCCTGCCGCAGCGCAATGCGCTCGACCCGCGCGAATTGGCCCGGCTGGTGCAGCAGCGGGCGCCGCTCTACGACAAGGCTCAGGAGGGTCACTACAATCTGATTAGCGCATTGCACAAATCGCTTGCGCGGCTCGGACACCGATGCGGCACTCTATTGGCTGGCGCGGATGCTGGCCGGCGGCGAGGACCCGATCTATATCCTGCGGCGGCTGACCCGCGCGGCGGTCGAGGATATCGGCCTCGCCGATCCGCAGGCCGTCATCCAGGCGCTCGCGGCGTGGGACACTTACGACCGGCTCGGCTCGCCCGAAGGCGAGCTGGCGATCGCCCAATGCGTGATCTATCTCGCCACCGCGCCCAAATCGAACGCCGCCTACCAGGCCTTTGGCGAGGCGCGGCGGATGGCCGGCGAGACCGGCTCGCTTGATGCCGCCGATGCACATCCTGAACGCGCCGACCCGGCTGATGCGCGACCTCGGCTACGGCAAAGGCTATGTCTACGACCACGCGACCGAGGAGGGTTTTTCCGGTCAGAACTATTTCCCGGACGGCGTCACGAGGCGCAATTTCTACCGGCCCGGCGAACGCGGCTTCGAGCGCGAGGTCAAAAAGCGGCTCGACTATTGGGACAAGCTGCGTCAGCGCGCGGCGGGATCGGAATGACCGATTTCGGCATACCCGCTGATCGCCGCCCTGCCGAATTCTCCCACGGAGTTCCGCCGAACTCCGTTGCTCGCGCACGGCGCCTGCTCGCCGACGCCGCACGGCAGACCGACCGACCTCCTCTTACAACCGGAGCATCCCCGGATTTTGAGGATAGCGCCGATCAATATCGTGAGGTACCGTCTTTTGGTTTAAGTGCCACGACTATCCCGGTCACGTCAAGGACGAAGGGAGGAGAATGAACATGTGCCCGAAGACAAGCAGAGTGTTCCGGTATCTCGTATCGGCTTTCGGGCTCGGTGCAGTGATCGGCTGGAGTTCGCCGAGTAACGCGTACATCCAACAGTTCGTCATCGATCAGACGGCCACCGTCAACTTTACGCCGATCATTTTGGGAACCTCGACTCCCGGCGCCGCGACATCCTATACGATCTACACAGGTAGGGTATTTGGTGAACTCAAGCCAAATGTTCCTGACAACAAGATCATCACAGATATCGACCTTGCACCCAAGAATAAGGGCAGGGCTGAATACGTTGCCACCTTTGAGATTATCACACCGAGCGATGCAGACCAGCGCAGCGGACTAATGATCCACGCCGTGCCAAACCGTGGAGGCAACGCGATCAATACAAGTGCGCTGATACAGGGTGCGACTTATGTTCAGAGTGGTTGGCAGGGCGACCTTCTTGCGCAATGCTCGCCGTCCCCGGCAATCCCATATCCCTGCTTTGACCTGAATTCTGGACCTTATGGCAGCCTGAACACCACCACTGGGGTTTTTACTCCTCCTCAGGTATCTGATGTGGCGGGTGTAGGGGGCCTCAAGAGTTTGGCGAATTTTGTCGTACAGGTGCCGGTGGCAACCAATCCGAACGGAAGGGATCCCATTACTGGTCAAGTGTACAGTCACGTGTGCACTGGTACTAATGGGTGCGGCTTAGCAGTCGGAAGTGCGCCTACAAGCACAGCGCAGTTGGAAATTCAGGGTCCGGCATTTGCCCCTTACCAGCCGGCAAGCAAGGACACGAACCAGGCTGAGTTCTGGACCGTATCGTCTCAAACCTTTGAAGGCGTGGATAGCAAAAAGACGCCTATCCCGAGCCGCCAGTGGGCCTGGGCATACTGCCCCAATGGTTGGCCCGGCACGCCAAATCCTAACTGGATCTGTTTGAAAAACGCCACGTTCAACCCAAGCCTCTTGTATGAAATGGCCTACACGGCGAAGAACCCGTTAGTGCTTGGGGTCGGATTTGCCGCGTTTCGAGACCTTGGCTCTTTCCTCCGCTACGAGACGGCTGCCCCAGGTGGGGGTTCAAACCCGATCTCCGGCACCGTCAAAAGGACATATACCGTTGGTTCGTCGCAGTCGGGCGCATTCCTCCATGGCTTCATCTTCTGGGGCTTCAACAAGGACGAAAACGGCCGCACTGTCTTTGACGGCGCCTGGCCGCAGATCGACGGGCGGATGATGGTTATGAACATCCGTTGGGGTCAGCCGAATAACCTCATGTACCTGTACATGGGCGGCGACGAAGCACCGGTCTGGTGGGCGGACTATCCCAACATGGCGCGTCACCTCCCGCCAAACGGCATGCTCCACCGCTGCGCGAAAAGCAATACATGTCCGCAGATCCTCGAAACCTTCGGTTCGGCGGAGCTCTATTCTGAAAAGTTCTCGGCGAGCCTGTGCGGCTTCACTTGCACTGCGGACATTCCGCTGCCTTCGAATGTCCATCGGTACTACTCGCCGGGCGCTACGCATGGCGGTGGCAATGGCAGCTTCACCTGGGCCGCCCCCGGTACGGTGGCCATACCGGCCAGTCAGTCGCTTCCCACTAGTCCAATTCCGGAGACGTTTACCAACAATGCGTTGACGTATGCTTTCATCCAGTTGCTCATGTCGGGTACGCCGATGCCGCCAAGCGTCTATCCCACGCTCGCGCGCGGAGAACTCGTGCCTAACACCGCGGCGGCCGAGGGATTTCCCAATAATATCCCTGGTCTTCCGTATCACGGGGATCAGGCTTGGCCGCCGTTTGTCTATGACTTCGGACCCCGAGAGAACTACGACCAAGAGAGTGGCGTACCAACGATCCAGCCACCATTCATCAAGAGTGTGCTGCCCGTCTATGCGACGAAAGTGAACGAGGACGGCAACGAAGACGTCACTGGCTTGCCAACTGTGCTGGGAGAGGCCCCTTTGGGTACTTATGTGGGTTGGAATTTGGCCACAACGGGCTGGTATGGACCCAATGCAAGTAACGGCCCGGGAAGCGTCGGCCAGGTCTTTGCTGGGGCCGGCAACAGCGGAGGCTATTGGCCCTTCTGGGACACCCATGCTAACCGCACAGCAGCCGGTGATCCGCGTCTGTCACTCCAGGAGCGGTATGGTACCCATGACGGCTACGTCTGCGTGGTAACGGCTGCTGCGAATGAGGCTGTCCAGGAGCGCTTCCTTCTCGCGTCGGACGCGCTAAAGCTGATTTCTAATGCGACTGTATCGAACGTGCTCGGGCCTCCCTACATGGCGGGTCCGGCAGATATGACTCTGGCTAATTCTTTGTGCTCGCAGTAAGGCAGGTTTCCTCAGCAACAGAATCAGTGGGTTGTAGCCTTACCCGTCATTCCTGCGAAAGAGGCTGTGAAAGAATTGACGATCGGCTGGATCGGCGCTGTGCGTTCCTCGAGACAGCCGCCTGTCCTGAGGAGCCGCCGCGGGCGGCGTCTCGAAGGGGCGTGTCTCGAAGCAGGCGAGGACGCCGATGCAGCGGTTGCCCCCGCTCTGCGGCCAATTGTTTCACGCGCTCGATACCGGGAATCCAGGAGCGGCAAACGCTTTCGGCTCGACCCCCGGGTTCGGGCCAGGGGCGGGCTCTCGACCCCCGCTTCCGCGGGGGTGACGATCATCCTTCAGAGGTTGGACGCTCCATGATGGTGGGCACGACCGACACCGTGACGGTCGCCGGCGAGGACGGGTCTCTGCGTCTCGATCGCTGGTTCAAGCGGCACTATCCCACACTCGGCCACGGCCGCCTCGAAAAGCTGCTGCGCACCGGGCGGATCCGGGTGGACGGCAAGCGGGCCCGCGCCGGCGACCGGGTGGCGCCGGGTCAGGCTATTCTCATGCCGGCTCTCGACGAGATGGCGGCACCGGCCCCGCGGGCGCCGCGGCACGCGCTGCCGGGCGACGAAGCCATGCTGCAGGGCGCGGTCCTGCACCGTGACGACGCGGTGATCGTGCTGAACAAGCCGCCCGGCCTCGCGGTTCAGGGCGGCAGCGGAACCGAGCGGCATCTCGACGGACTGTTGGACGCGCTGCGTTTTGGTTCGGATGCGCGGCCGCGGCTCGTCCACCGGCTCGACAAAGAAACCAGCGGCGTCCTCGTCATCGCCCGCACCGCCGCGGCGGCGGCATTTTTTACCCGCGCGTTCCGCGAGAAGACGACGCGCAAGATCTATTGGGCGATCGTCGTCGGCCTGCCGAAGCCGCTTCAGGGCCGCATCGACCTGGCCCTCGCCAAGCTCCCCGGCCGGGAGGGCGAACGGGTCCGCGCCGATGCCGACGGAGGCAAGCATGCGGTCACCTATTACCGCGTGGTCGACAGCGCCGGCGACAAGGCGAGCTGGCTGGCGCTGCTGCCGGTCACCGGTCGCACGCACCAGCTGCGCGCCCATTGCGCCGCGATCGGCACGCCGATCCTCGGCGACGGCAAATACGGCTCCACTGCAGAAGAGCTCGCCGGCGTGCCGGGGTCGCGTCAGCTGCATCTGCACGCCCGCGCGCTCGCGATCCCGCATCCGCAAGGTGGCGTGCTGCGGGTTATCGCGCCGCTGCCGGCGCACATGCGGCGGACTTGGGAATTCTTCGGCTTCCCGGCGGATGTTGAAGATCCGTTCGCGGAGCTGGAGTTTCCGCGATGAAGCGCTTTTATCGCCGAGCCGACGCCGTGCCGGCGGCGGCCGGCTATGCCGTCACTCTCGACGGCCGACAGGTCAAGACCCCGGCCAAGAACAACCTGACCCTGCCGAGCGTTGCGCTGGCCGCAGCGGTTGCCGCGGAGTGGCAGGCTCAAGAGAGCGAGGTCCGCCCGGCAGCCATGCCGTTGACCCGCCTCGCCTATGCGACGATCGACCGGGAGCCGGGGCAGCGCGAGGCGATCGTGCGGCAGGTCGCCAACTACGCCGGGACCGATCTCGTGTGCTATCGGGCCGCCCACCCGCCCGCACTCGCCGCCCGGCAGCAGGCGGTGTGGCAGCCGCTGATCGACTGGGCAGTGCTGCGCTACGACGCGCCATTGGCGGTGACCTCCGGTGTGATCCCGGCGAGCCAGCCGGTGGCGAGCCTCGATGCCTTTGCCGCCGCGGTCGCAGAGCTCGACGACTTTGCGCTGACCGCATTGCACGCGGCGACCGGCGCCTGCGGCTCCCTGGTCATCGCGCTGGCATTGATCGAGGGCCGGGTGGATCCGGCCGAAGCCTTCGCCGCCTCGCAGCTCGACGAGAGCCTTCAGATCGACGCCTGGGGCGAGGATGCCGAGCAGGCCGAGCGCCGCCGCGCGTTGGCGGTGGAGATCGAGGCAGCAGCGCGGTTTAGGTTGCTGCTACGAGCCTCCTGAACCCCGCGGGGTTGACCGAGCGTGAAATCTTTTTCAAAGTCTCCCTCAACCCATGATACAAGTGACCTAAGCTGGAGGCACGCTGAAATGCTAATGTATCATCGAGTTGTTATGTTGATAAGCATTATTGGTACAGTGGGAGCGTGCAGTCCATCATGTGAGCGGGCGGTTAAGTTTCAATCGAATCAAGTTATAATTAAAGGGACCGAGGTTCCTCTAGGTAAAACTCTTGGAGTTACCAAAGTAGGTGACGTAGAGGTTTCGCAACCTTTGCTGCAGCAAGCAGATACCGTAACAAAATTACTTGACATTCAACAATACAATAGCTGCCTTAATCTTCAGCGGGCAACTTCACGGGAAGAGAGAGAATTCTATGCTAGTCAGCAGGCGGATGCGTTAAACGCATTGATCAACCTAGCGACGAGGCTAAACACAAGTCCTGGCCAAACCGCGACGCAGAATGCAGTTACAGAAGCAACCCAGAAATCGACCGCCATAAATAATGCGACGCCGCCAGCACTATCTCCAACGACGCCGGCATTGGCTCCAGTGGCACCATCTCCAGCGACATCGACATCTGCTCCAGCGGCACCATCTCCAGCGACGCCGGCATTGGCTCCAGCGGCACCATCTCTAGCGACGCCAGCATTGGCTCCAGTGGCACCATCTCCAGCGACGCCGCCACCGGCTCCTTTGGCGCCAGCTTCGCCCACGCCGGCACCGGCTCCTACGGCACCATCTCCGACGCGTTCCTAAAGGCGCACCTCTTAATCCTTGCGCGTTGCGAGATAGCCGCGCAGCCGGCGCCTCGCGGCCAACCCACATTCGTGGTTACCTTCCTTGGCCGGGAGGTTGGCCTTTACCCGATGCGATATACGCCGAGCGCCCGGTCGTGCAGCATCCACCCGTTCGCGAGGGTGGACAATGCAGTCCGGGCACCAAGAGCGCGTCGAACGCAAGCTTGCGGCGATCCTGGCGGCAGACGTCGCCGGATATTCGCGGCTGATGGCTGCGGATGAGGAAGGCACGCTCGCCGCGCTGAGGGCGATCCGCCACGAGATCGCCGATCTCAAGATCAAGGAGCACCGCGGCCGCATCGTCAAAACCACCGGCGACGGCCTCCTCGTCGAGTTCGCCAGCGTCGTCGATGCGATACGAGGAGGGCTTGCGAAAAGCCGGGCTCCCGGAGTGACCGAATATCGGGGGCGGAGCGGATGTGTAAATGGCCGCTGTCCGCATTACGGCCGGTCGACCACCAGGATGGAACGACGGGAATGTGCTCCGGCCGCATCCGCCGGCAGGCCGGCCTACGCGGTCGACGGCTTCTCCGCGGCTTGCTCCGCTCGGTGCTCGGCAAAGACCTTGCTCGCCACCATCATCGACTCGCGGATGATCGGCACCCCGACATAGCCGGACAGATGGAGGAGAACCTCGGTCAGCTCCTCCTCGGTCCAGCCCTGGCGCAGCGCCATGCGCAGATGCAGCCCCAGCTCGGGCTCGCGCCCGGTGGTCGTGTCGGAGACGACGCAGATCAATGCCCGGGTCTTTAGATCGAGGCCGGGCCTCGTCCACAACGCGCCGAACACCGCCTCGGTCGCCACGTCGATGAACTTCTTCATCACCGGGTCGCTGTAGGTCTCGCGCGCGGCCCGCTCGACCGCCGCGTCGCCCATCAGCCGGCGCCGCATCGCGGCGCCCTTTTGGTAAAGCTCGCTCTCCGCCATTTTGCCGTCCTTGTTCTTTACCTTCCCCACAACCGTTTCGAGGCGATTTCCGCACCCTGGGCCATCGCGGCGAGCTTTTTGAACGAAATGTCGGGGTCGAGCTTGCCGTAGCCGGCAAAGGTGCCGAAGCCGCAATCGCTGCCGGCGATGACTCGCTCGCGGCCGACGATGTCGGCAAAGCGGCAGATGCGCTCGGCGACCAATTCCGGATGTTCGACGTAATTGGTCGAAGTGTCGAGCACGCCGGGGATCAGGAGCTTGTCGTCGGGCAATTTGGTGTCCTGCCACACGGTCCACTCATGCGCATGGCGCGGGTTGGCGGCCTCGACGACCAGCGCCTGGGGTTTCGATTTGACCAGGATCGGGGCGACCTTGGCGAACGGGATGTCGTGGTCGTGCGGCCCCTCGTAATTGCCCCAGCAGATATGGATGCGCGCGCGGTCGGCCGGTACGTTGCGAAGCGCGTGGTTCAGCACCTCGACATGGAAGGCGGCACGCTTGAGGAAATCGGCCTCGCCCAGCTCCTGGAAGCTCGTGTGATGGGCCATCGCCAGATCGGGGCAGTCGAGCTGAAGCACGAACCCGGCATTGACGATCGCCTCGTATTCCTCCTGCATGCAGGCAGCAATAGCTTCGACATAGGCTTCGTGCGAGGGGTAATAGGCGTTGGTCTGGAACACCGGAACGAGGCCCGGCGAGGCCGCGGTCATGAAGCCTTCGACCGCCGAGACCTGGCTGAGCGCCGTGCGAAGATTGGCGAGGTCCTCGGTCAACGGCTCGCGGTCGCGCCATGCGATCGGGCCGACGCATTGGGCGCGGCGCGCCACATTGGCCCCGGTCATCCGCTCCAGCGCGGCGAGGAAATTGGGGTGGTCGCGCGTGTCGAGCCGCGGCGGGGCCGGCACGTGGCCGGCGAAACCGGACAGGCGATCGGCGATATAGGTCGAATAGCCGGGCTTCGACATCTCGCCGTCATTGACGATGTCGACACCAACCGCCACTTGGCGGCGGACGATGTCGGCGACCGCCTGGCGCACCAGGCGAGCGAGCGCCTCCTTGTCGTAGGGCTCGCCCTGATCCTTGCGCACCAGCATCTGCCGCAGCTCGGGCGGGCGCGGCAGGCTGCCGACATGCGTCGTCAGGATGCGGTCTTGGCTCGTCTTCATCGAGGTCCCCTCCCTGGTGCGGCGTTGATCGCAGCAGCATGCCCCGCGCGCCGGCGTCCGGCAAGCGGCCTGTGGCGCGGTCAGCGACGGGTATGCGCGGTCAGCGCGGCGACCGCCCCGGTCAGAACGGAGACCACGCCAGCGATCCGGAAAGTCCAGCCGAAGGCGGTCAGAAAACCCGCGGCCGCCGCCTGCCCGCCCGCCAACGCCTCGGCTTCGACGGCGTGGAACAGCAGGGTCAGGAGGGTCGCACCGCCGACGATGCCGAGCGTCCGGGTCAAGGTCGCCAGGCTGCCGGCGACCCCGCGCTGGTGCCGCGGCAGCGTCCCCATCACCACGTCGATATAGGAGACCTGGAAGAGCCCCATGCCAAAGCCTTGCACGACCAACGTCACGACGATGACGAAGGCTTGCCACGGCGCCGCCGGGCTCCAGCTGCCGATCGCGAACAGACCGGCCCCGCTGATGACCGCGCCGAAGAGGGCGATGCGCTGCGCCGGAAGACACTCGATCATCCGCCCGGCAAGCGGCGAGGCCGCCAGCGTGCCGCCGTAGGACGCAGCGAGCACCGCGCCCGCCACCGGAAGCGACAGCCCGGCGGCGCGCACGAGGTAATACGGAACGAACAGCAGCACCGAAAAGCTCGTCAGGTAGACGACGATGCTGGCGCAGTTGGCGACGACGAAGCCGCGACTGCGGAAGAGGTCGAGATCGACAATCGGCTGGGCGATGCGGCGCTCCCATCGGGCAAAGCCGAAGAGGCTGGCGCCGGCGGCCGCGATCAGGGCGACCAGCAGCAGATCGTCGACGCCCAGATGCTGGAGCCGATTGAGCGTCAGCAGTAACGTGCTGATGCCGGCGGTCAGCAGGACGGCGCCGACAATGTCGAGCGGCTCGCGCCCGCCGACGCGCGAGGACGCCGGCAATCCCCGTAAAAAGAGCAGTGCGGCGAGCGCGATCGGAGCGCGAAACCAAAACACCGCCGGCCATCCCCAGAAATAGACCAGCACCCCGCCGAGAAGCGGCCCGCCCGCCGAGCTTAGTGCCACGATCATCGTGAACGCCGCGACCGCGCGCGACCGACGCTCTTCGGGGAACAGCCCGGTCACCAGCGCCGGGGCGACGCTGATCACCAGCCCGGCGCCGATCCCTTGCAGAAATCGGAAGAACAGCAGCCAGCCATAGCTGGGTCTGCGGCGCACAGCAAAAACGCGACGACGCCCCACGCCAACCCGGCACGGAACACCCGGCCGTGGCCGAAGATGTCGCCGACCCGGCCAAACGCGAGCAGCAGGCTCGCATAGGTCAGCACATAACAGATGACGACCCATTGGATCATCTGGATCGGCAGGCCGAAGCTCTGGGTTATGTCGGGAAAGCCGATGTTGACCGCGGTGTCGAGCGGCACCACCGACGTGCCCAGCCCGACCAGCACCAGCCGCAGCCACTGCCGAGGCGTCATCTTTTATCGGGCGGCAGGAGCGGCCATCCACGGTTGATATCATCGGTCTTCGCCCCTGTCAGCGCCGAGCCTGCGAGCGAACTCCCGGCTTCTCCCGGTTCTGCCTAAAAAGAAGCGGCTGGTGTGAGCGGTTTCACACATCAGGAGGCGGGTGCGTTCTACGTTAGCCAGATCGTCCCGAGCGCGTCCGGCGACAAAAGCGGAGGGGAACGTGGCGCAAGTTGATCCGTCTATCGAGCGGGACGCCGCTCCGGAACCGAACCGCAACGGGCTGATCTATACCGCAGGCCGTTGGTGGGAGCTGGTGAAGGACTACTGGGACATCC
>CAWAFE010000039.1:0-26005 GCA_963781215.1 uncultured Alphaproteobacteria bacterium | reverse complement strand
GGGCATCAAGAGCGGTTCCCGCCGCCAAGACTGAGTGGCGGTTGTGGGTTCCAAAGCGGTCCGCTGCCGCCGACAATTGGGCCGTGCAAACTTTTGGGTCAGGCTCTAAGTAATGTGCAGCCGCGAATTGCCGCGGTTTCCCGAGGAATGCTGGCGATGAAGAACACTTCTGCGGCCCATACCGGGCGCCACTTTCTGCAGATCCCGGGTCCGACCAACGTGCCCGATCGGGTATTGCGGGCGATCGCGATGCCGGTGATCGACCATCGCGGGCCGGAATTCGCCGAGCTCGGCAAAGAGATCGTGGCCGGCATGAAGCGGGTCTTTCAGACCGACGAGACGGTCGTCGTCTATCCCTCGTCGGGGACCGGGGCATGGGAGGCAGCGCTCTGCAACACCTTGTCGCCGGGCGACCGGGTGTTGATGTTCGAGACCGGGCACTTCGCGACGTTGTGGCGGCAGATGGCGACGCGGCTCGGGCTGGAGATCGACTTCGTCCCCGGCGACTGGCGACACGGGGTCGACCCGGCGTCGGTCGAGGAAAAGCTCGCCGCCGACAGCGCGCACGCGGTCAAGGCGGTGTGCGTCGTTCACAACGAGACTTCGACCGGGGTCGCGAGCCGCATCGCCGAGCTCCGCGCGGCGATCGACCGGGCGCGCCACCCGGCGCTCTTCATGGTCGACACGATCTCCTCGCTGGCTTCGATCGACTATCGCCACGACGAATGGAAGGTCGATGTGACCGTCGGCGGCTCGCAGAAGGGGCTGATGCTGCCGCCGGGGCTGGGCTTCAACGCGGTCTCGAAAAAGGCGCTCGTCGCGGCCAAGACGGCGCGGCTGCCGCGCTCCTATTGGGATTGGGAGGCGATGCTCGAAACCGGGCGCAGCGGCTTCTTCCCCTACACGCCGGCGACCAACCTGCTGTTTGGGCTGCGCGAGGCCTTGACGATGCTGCTCGATGAGGAGGGGCTCGCGGCCGTCTTTCACCGCCATGCACGCCACGCCGAGGCGACCCGGCGGGCGGTCGCCGGCTGGGGCCTCGAAACCGTGTGCGCCGATTCGCGCGAGCATTCGAATTCGCTGACCGCGGTCATGGTGCCGAGCGGGTTCGACGCCGACCGGCTGCGCGAGATCGTGCTCGACACCTTCGACATGTCGCTCGGCACCGGTCTCGGCCGGCTGCGCGGCAAGATCTTCCGCATCGGCCATCTCGGCCATTTCAACGATCTGATGCTGTGCGGCACCTTGAGCGGGGTCGAAATGGGGCTGCACCGGGCCGGCGTCCCACACCATGCCGGGGGCGTGACTGCGGCGCTCGACTATCTGGGATCACCGGATTTCGATCTGCCGCCCCGACCCGCTTAGCCTTCAAAGTTGATCGCGAGGTAATACCCTCGACAGTTTATTCGTCGTTCCCGCGAAAGCGGGAACCCAGGGTTGCAAGAGTTCCAACTGTCGCCCTGGACCCCCGCTTTCGCGGGGGCGACGAGTTGGCGGGCTGGTGAAATTGCTTCACCCCAGGTTACAAGCGCTCGAACGGCGGCGGCAGCCGGCGGCCTCCGAAATCCGAAGGGATGGTGCGATGTTGAAAGACCAGATCGAAGAAGCTGCCCGCCTGCTGGCGACGGCGCGCGGCGGGCCGGCGCTCGCCGAGTTGCCGTCCGATTGCCGGCCGCAATCGGAAGCCGACGCTTATCAAATCCAGGATGCGGTGATCCGCCGGCTCGGCGAGACCGCGGGCGGCTGGAAGGTCGGCGTGGCGACCGCTGCGGCCGCCGGCTTCTGCGCCCCGATTTATGCGCGGATGATCCGGCCGAGCCCCGCCTCCTACAGCGCCGCGGAATTGCGGTTGATCGGCATCGAAGGCGAGATCGCCTTCCGGCTCGGCCGCGATCTGCCGCCGCGCACCGCAGCCTATGACCGCGCCGAAGTCACCGCCGCCGCGACGATGCACCCTGCGATCGAAGTCGTCGATTCGCGCTACAGCGATTTCCGGTCGCTCGATCGGCTGTCGATTCTCGCCGACAATTTTTCGAATGGCGGGCTTGTGTGGGGTGCGGCGGTGCCGGGGTGGGAATCGGTCGATCTGGCGCGCACGACCATGAAGATCACCGATAGCGGCAAGCCCTTCGCCGACAGCAGCGGCGGGCCGGCGCGCGACCCGGTCGCGGCCCTCGTTGAATTCGCCAATCTGATGCGGGATCGCGGAGGCGCCAAGGCCGGGACCTTCGTCACCACCGGGTCGTGGACCGGGATGGTCTTCACCGGGCGCGGCAGCCGAAATCGCGGCCGATTTCGGCCCGCTCGGCCACGTCGAGATCGGCTTTCCGGCCGGCGGTTGACGGCCGTCACCGTTGCCCGCGCACCGGCCTACGACCCGGTCGCGCGCGCGATCCACTGGCTCGTCGCGGTCCTGGTCATCGCTGTGGTCGGGCTCGGCTGGACGATGGGGGAAGAGCCCCGCAACACGCCGGCGCGGGATCTTCTGCTGCTGCTGCACCGCTCGGTCGGGCTGACGATCCTGGCAGCGATGGCATTGCGCGCCTGGTGGCGCTGGCATCATCCGCCGCCGCCATTGCCGGCGCATCTGCGGCGGATCGAGGTCGCTCTCGCGCACCTGACCCATCTGGCGCTTTATCTGATCTTTATTGCGATGCCGCTTGCCGGTTACGCGAACGCGGCGGCGGCCGGCCACACGGTCAGCTGGTTCGGGCTCTTCTCGATCCCGCCGCTGGTGCCGGAAAACCCGCGCCTGTCGCAGATCGCGATCGCGGTGCACCTCGTCGGGCAATATTTCGTATATCTGTTCGTCGCGCTGCACGTCGCAGGCGCGCTCTTCCACGGCATCGTCAAGCGCGACGGCGTCTTCGAGCGGATGCTGCCGGGGCGACGCTCGGCCTAGCGGGCGGCCTTCGATTATCCCGTTTCGGCGGCGACCACGGCGAGGCGGGTGCGGAAGAAGTCGAGCACCTCGGCGAGGCTGCGCGCGACTCGCAGCTTCTGCCGTCCGCTCTGCACGATGTACTCGGTCGGGCGCGCCGCCGACGGCGCGGTCTTGACGATGCGGTAGAGAGGCGCCTCCTGCGAGTGCCGGAACACCGAGAACAGCGCCACTCCGTCGCGATGATCGATCGCGTAGTCGCGCCACACGCCGCGGATCACGTGCCGGCTATAGAGCCCGAGCAGCTGGTTGAGCTCGGAACGGGTAAAATACAATGTGCGTTGCCGCGTCCGATAATCGCCGAGGGCCAAGACCGTCGCGCTCTTCCGGCTCATCGCTGTCCATCGCCGACTTTCACCGGTGCGCAGTGTTCCCGATTTTGCGGCTGGCGTCCAGCCCGCGCGGGGCGCTTTTCCCTGAGCTCGGCACGGTCGCGGTCGCGGTGCGGTTTGCCTCCGTTCGGGCGAGGCGATATGGTGCCGGAACATACGGCGAGGGTGGATCGGGGCCTGTGTGAGCGACATCTTCCGCGAGATCGACGAAGAGCTTCGTCGAGACAATCTGCTCAAGCTCTGGTCGAAATATGGGCGCTATGTCTTGGGTCTGGCGGCGGTTGCGCTGGTGATTGCCGGGGGCGTCGTTGCCTGGCGCGACCACCTTCAGTCCGAGCGGCGCGCGCAGTCCACCCGCTATGCCGAAGCGCTCGCCCTTGCCGCAGGTGGCAAGGAGGCCGAGGCGGCGAAGTTATTTGGCGCGATCGCCGCGGGCGGCGGAGGCTATGCGGCCCTGGCGCCGTTCGAGGATGCCGCGCTGCTGGCGAAATCGGGCGACCGCAAAGGTGCGATCGCGACATATGATCGCATTGCCGCGTCGAGTCCGCCCGGCTCCGCCTTTCGCGACCTGGCGATCCTCCTTTCGGTGATGCAGGGGGTCGGCGACGCCGATCCGAACGCGACGATCGAGCGCCTGGCGCCGCTGACCGCCGCCGGCAATCCATGGCGTCCGACCGCCGTCGAGCTGACCGCGGCGGCGCGGCTCAAATCCGGCGACAAGAAAGCGGCGCTCGACCTCTACAAGAGCCTCGCCGACGATCCGGCGGCGCCGCAAGGCGTGCGCGCCCGCGCCGCCGAAATGGCTGCGGCGCTCGCGTCCTGATCCGGGGATCGGTGCCGGGATGATCGGGCGCGTCCTCGCCTCGCTGGTGCTCGTCGCTTTTGTTACCGGCGGCTGCAGCTGGTTCGAAAGCAAGAAGACGCCCTTGCCGGGCGAACGGATTTCGGTGCTCAGCCTCGACCGCGAGCTGGAGCCCGATCCCGACCTCGCCAAGATCCAGATCAGCCTGCCGCCGCCGGCGGTCAACCCCGATTGGCCGCAACCCGGCGGTTATCCGAACCACGCCATGCAGCATCTGGCGCTGCCCGATAGGCTCTCGGAGGCCTGGAAGGCCGACCTCGGCGAAGGCTCCTCGCGCTATACCCGGGTGCTCGCGCAGCCGGTCGTCGCCGGCGGGCGGGTCTATGCGATGGATGGCGGGGTCGTGCTCAGCGCCTTGGACGCCGCCAGCGGCAAGCGGCTATGGCAGGTCGACCTCAAACCTGAGGAGGAGCGCGGCAATTCCTTTGGCGGCGGCCCGGCGTTCTGGAACGACCGTCTCTTTGTATCGACTGGCTATGCCGAGGTGGTGGCGCTCGATCCGGCGGACGGAAAGGTGATCTGGCGAAAGGGTGTCGGCGCTCCGGTACGCAGCGGCCCCGCGGTCGCGGATGGGCGCATCTTCGTCGTCACCGTCGAAAACGAGCTCGTCGTGCTTGCCGCCGATGACGGAAGGCGGCTGTGGACCCACAACGGCCTGCCGGAGACGGCCGGCCTGCTCGGCAGCGCCAGCCCGGCGGTCGAGGGCGAAGTCGTCGTGGTGCCCTATTCGTCGGGCGAGATTTTTGCGCTGACGGTCGAGAACGGGCGGCCGGTCTGGTCGGACAATCTCGCCGCGACCCGCGCCGCGGATGCGGTCTCCGCCCTCGCCGGTATCCGCGGGCGGCCGGTCATCGACCGCGGCCGCGTCTTCGCCTCCAGCCACAGCGGACGCATGGTCGCGATCGACCTGAGGACCGGCGACCGGGTCTGGGAGCGGGAGATCGGCAGCACGCACGGCCCTTGGGTCGCCGGGGATTACCTCTTCATCCTGTCGAACGACAACGAGCTGATCTGCCTGACGCGCAACGAGGGCAAGGTGCGCTGGGTGCGGCAGCTGCCCAGCTGGCGCAACCCGAAGAAGAAGGAGGACCCGGTCGAGTGGGCGGGGCCGGTGCTGGGCGGCGACCGGCTGATCGTCCTCTCCTCGGACGGCGAGGCGATCTCCATATCTCCCTATACCGGCGAGCCGCTCGGCCGGATCGAGATACGGGCCGGCGCCTATCTCGCGCCGATCATCGCCGACAACACGCTCTATGTGCTGACCGACGACGCCACTCTGACCGCCTACCGCTGACTTGGCGGGCGGCAGCTTTGCCCCGATGAGCTTTGCCGTCGCCATCCTCGGACGACCGAATGTCGGCAAGTCCACCCTCTTCAACCGGCTCGTCGGCAGGCGGCTGGCGCTCGTCGACGACACCCCCGGGCTGACCCGCGACCGCCGCGAGGGCGAGGGAAGGATCGCCGATCTCGGCTTCCGCGTCATCGACACGGCCGGCCTCGAGGAGGCTGCACCGGGGTCGCTTGCCGGGCGGATGCGGGCGCAGACCGGACAGGCGCTCGACGCGGCGGATGTCGCGTTGCTCGTCATCGACGCGCGCGAGGGCGTGACCGAAAGCGACCGCCATTTCGCCGCCTGGCTGCGGCAAAGCGGCAAGCCGGTCGTGGTCGTCGCCAACAAGGCCGAAGGCAAGGCACCACCCCCCGGTGTCGGCGAAGCCTACCGGCTCGGCCTCGGCGACCCGGTGCCGCTCTCGGCCGAGCACGGCGAGGGCCTGGCCGAGCTCTACGAGCGCCTGTTGCCGTTCACACCCGATCTACCCGCGCCGGAGGCGACAGAGCGGGACAAGCCGCTGCGGCTCGCCGTTGTCGGCCGGCCCAATGTCGGGAAATCCACGCTCGTCAACCGGCTCGTCGGCGAGGAGCGGCTCCTGACCGGCCCCGAGGCCGGGATCACCCGCGACGCGATCGCCGTCGATTGGGTCTGGCGCGGCCGGCCGTTCCGCCTCGTCGACACCGCCGGGCTGCGCCGCCGGCCCCGGGTCGAGGGCAAGCCCGAGCAGCTCTCGGTCTCCGACGCCTTGCGCACGATCCGCTTTGCCGAGACCGTGATCCTGGTGGTCGACGCGCAGCAGCCACTGGAGCGGCAGGATTTGACGATCGCCCGGTTGGTGGAGCAGGAGGGGAGAGCGATCGTGCTGGCCATCAGCAAGTGGGATACGGTGGCCGATCGACCGGCGATGCTGAAACGGCTGCGCGAGCGGCTGTCGGTGTCGCTCCCCCAGATTCAGGGCGTCGCCCTCGTCCCGGTGTCGGGGCTGACAGGCTTCGGCCTCGACGCGATGATGGCGGCAGTGGGTGCCGCCGGCGAGGTATGGAACCGGCGGGTCCCGACCGGGGGCCTCAACCGTTGGCTCGCCGCGGCACAGGAGCGGCATCCGCCGCCGCTCGTTTCCGGCCGCCGGCTGCGGCTGCGCTACATGACCCAAGTCAATACCCGGCCGCCGAGCTTCGCGCTGTTCGCCTCGAAGCCGGGCGAGCTTCCCAATTCGTACCGGCGCTACCTCGTCAATGCGCTGCGGGAGAGCTTCGACCTCCCCGGCACCCCGATCCGCCTGATGCTGCGCAAGGGCAAGAACCCCTACGACACGCGCTGAAGATGCCGGTTTCGCCACGGGTCCTTGGATGAATATGGGGCCGACGCCACTCCGCGGCCTATCCGAGCAAGAGGCAGCGTCACGCCTCGCCGGCGATGGCCCGAACGAGCTGCCGCGGCCGGAACGGCGGCCGTTCTGGCGGATCATGTTGGGGATCTTGCGCGAGCCGATGTTCGCGCTGCTGCTCGGCGCCGGGGCGATCTATCTCGTTCTCGGCGATTTGATCGAAGCGCTGGTCCTGTTCGCCTTCGCCACGACCTCGGTGTCGATTGCGATCGTCCAGGAGAGCCGGACTGAGCGGGTGCTCGAAAGCCTGCGCGACCTGACGAGCCCACGCGCGCTGGTGATCCGCGACGGTGTCGAACGCCGAATCCCGGGCCGCGAGGTCGTGCGCGGGGACGTGATCG
The DNA here is from genome assembly GCA_963781215.1 of uncultured Alphaproteobacteria bacterium. Taxonomy (GTDB): domain Bacteria; phylum Pseudomonadota; class Alphaproteobacteria; order ATCC43930; family CGMCC-115725; genus AP-15. The sequence goes on along the minus strand of CAWAFE010000039.1, from coordinate 18,809 downwards.
CGCTCGCCGAGGGTGATCGGGTCCCCGCCGATGCTCGTCTGCTATCGGCGCATGATCTACAGACCGACGAATCGCTGCTGACCGGCGAATCAATGCCGGTCCGCAAGATCGCCTCGGCCAAGGCGGCAGCCCCTGCCCCGCCTCCGGCGCGCCCCGGCGGCGACGATCTGCCGTTTGTCTATTCCGGCAGCCTGGTGGTCCGCGGTCAGGGGCTGGCCGAGGTCGACCGCAACCGGCGCCCGCAGCGAGATCGGCAAGATCGGCCTGGCAATCACCCAAATCGATCCCGAACCTCCGAAGCTGCGCGAGCAGACCCGGCGCCTCGTCCGCAACTTCGCCGCGGTCAGCCTCGTCGCTCAGCGTGATCGCGGTGCCGCTTTGGGGCCTCTTGCGCGGCGGCTGGCTCGATGCGCTCTTGAACGGCATCGCGCTCGGCATGTCGATGCTGCCCGAGGAGTTTCCCCTGGTGCTGACCGTGTTCATGGTGATGGGCGCCTGGCGCATCTCGCGGGCGCGGGTCCTGACCCGACAGATCGCCGCCATCGAGAGCGTGGGAGCGGCGACGGTGCTGTGCACCGACAAGACCGGGACGCTTACGCAGAACCGGATGACGATCGTCGAGCTGCGCGCCCGCGGCCGGGTGTGGCGCGCTGCTGATGGCGAAGATTTGTCCCCGGCTGATCGCGAGCTGGTCGAGCACGGAATCCTCGCCAGTGCGCAGAGAGGCTTTCGACCCGATGGAAAAGGCGCTGCATGCGCTCGGGCGAACGCAGCTCCGCAAAGATCCGTATGATGGCCCCGTGGCGAGGTGGGCAATACGGTCTGCGCCCGGAGCTGCCGGCCATGACGAATGTGTGGGTGGATGCCGGCGGAGGACAAGCGGTCGCCTCCGCCAAAGGCGCGCCCGAAGCCATCGCCCAGCTGTGCCGCCTGCCGTCGGCCGAGCGCGAAGCAGCTGCGCGAGACGCGTGGACGAGATCGCGCGCGAGGGGAGTGCGCGTGCTGGCCGTCGCAAGGGCGTCGGTGCCGCCTCGACCTCGCCCGCCCCGCGACGCCGCGCGCCTTCATGTTCCAATTTCTCGGGCTCGTCGGGTTCGCCGACCCGCTGCGCCCCTCGGTGCCGGCGGCGGTGCGCGAGTGCCGTTCCGCCGGCATCCGGGTCGTCATGATTACCGGCGACTATCCGCAGACGGCGCGCGCGATCGCAGCACAGGCCGGCCTCGAGGAGGGCGGGGTCGTGACCGGCGGCGATCTCGACGGCATCGAGCGATGCCGAGCTGGCGCGGCGGGTCGCGCACCGCCACCGTCTTTGCCCGCATCACGCCGGAGCAGAAGCTGCGCATCGTCGAGGCGCTCAAGGCGAATGGCGAGGTCGTGGCGATGACCGGCGACGGGGTCAACGACGCGCCCTCGCTAAAGGCGGCGCATATCGGGATCGCCATGGGCGGGCGCGGCACCGATGTGGCGCGCGAGGCGGCCTCGCTGGTCCTGCTCGACGATGATTTCGGCTCGATCGTCGCCGCCGTGCGCCTCGGCCGGCGGATCTACGACAATCTGCGCAAGGCGATGGCCTATATCCTCGCGATCCATGTGCCGATCGCCGGGCTCGCCCTGATGCCGCTGGTGGCCGGCCTGCCGATCATCTTCTGGCGCCGCTCCACATCGCCTTTTTGGAGATGGTGATCGATCCCGTTGTGCTCGATCGTCTTCGAAGCCGAGGGCGAGGAGGAGGACCTGATGCGCCGGCCACCGCGCGATCCTGCGGGGCCGCTCTTTACCGGAGGATTCGTCGTCTGGAGCCTGGTGCAGGGGGCGGTCATGCTGGCGTTCGTCGCCATCCTCTTCGTCATAGCGCTCGGCCGCGGCCTGCCGGAGGAGGAGGCGCGCGCACTCACCTTTGCCGCGCTCGTCTCGACCAATGTCGGGCTGGTGCTGGTCAACCGCTCCGCCGCTGCGTCCATCGCCGCTGCATTCCGGCGGCCGAACCCGGCGCTCTGGTGGGTGCTCGGGGCCGCGGCCGCGATCCTCGGCGCGATCATCCTCATCGAGCCGGCGCGAGCGCTGTTCCGCTTTGGGCCGCTGCACGGGCATGATTTGGCGATCGCCTTGCTCGTCGGCTTTGCAGTCCTGATCTCACTCGAGCTCCTGAAAGGGGCGTTTCGGCCTGCCGGCGGCCTGTCGCGGAGGTCGCGTTGCCCGTGACGCAGGACGCAGCACCTCGTCCGGACTTCTGGCGGACCCCGCTTTCCGACCTCGAGCGCCGGCTCGGCGCCGGCGCCGACGGCCTGACCTCCGCCGAAGCGGCAGACCGCCGGCTGCGCTATGGCCCCAATACGCTCGAAGAACGGCGCAAGGCGTCGCTGCCGCTCAAATTTCTGAGCCGGTTCCGCAATCCGCTTGTGCTGATTCTGCTGGCGGCGGCGGCGATCTCGGCCCTGACCGGAGACGCCGCCAGCTTTGTCATCATTTCGACGATCGTGCTGATCAGCGCCGTGCTCGATACCGTGCAGGAATACCGGGCGCAGGAAGCGGCCGAGCGGCTCAAGGTTTCGGTGGCGCTCAAAGAGCGGGTTTTGCGGGACGGGCGCGAGGCAACGATCCCCGCTTCAGAGCTCGTTCCCGGCGATGTCGCACTGTTGGCCGCGGGCGATCTAGTTCCGGCTGACGGGCGCATCCTCGAAGCGCGGGATTTCTTCGTCAACGAGGCGCTGCTGACCGGCGAATCCTTCCCGGTCGAAAAGCATCCCGCGGCGGACGGCATCGACAGCCCGGAGCTGGGGGAGGCAAACAACGCCGCCTTTATGGGAAGCTCGGTCATAAGCGGCTCGGCGCGGCTCCTCGTCTGCCGCACCGGGCGCGCGACCCAGCTCGGCCAGATCAGCAGCGTTCTGCGCCGCGCCCCGCCGCCTTCGGCGCTCGAGCAGGGCACCTACCGGTTCGGCATGCTGATCGTGCGCATGACCGAGATCCTGGTGCTCTTCGTGCTGCTGATCAATCTGCTGTTCCATCGGCCGCTGTTGGAGAGCTTCCTGTTCGCCGTGGCCCTCGCCGTTGGTCTGACGCCGGAGCTGTTGCCAATGATCGTGTCGGTGACCCTGGCCCGCGGCGGGCTGCGCATGGCAAAGGCCCAGGTCATCGTCAAGCGGCTCGGCGCAATCCACGACCTCGGCAGCATGGACGTGCTGTGCACCGACAAGACCGGGACATTGACCGAGGCCCGGATCCGGCTCGCCCGGCAGGTCTCGCTGTCCGGTGCGGACAGCCCGCACGCCTTGGAGCTGGCGTGGCTCAACAGCCGCTTCCAGAGCGGGCTGCGCAGCCCGCTCGACACCGCGATCCTCGAATGCGGCCCGGCGGGCGCCGAGGGTTGGACGAAGATCGACGAGGTGCCCTTCGACTTTCAGCGCCGCCGGGTTTCGGTGCTGGCGGAGCGCGAAGACCGCTGCTATCTGGCGGTCAAGGGAGCGCCCGAGGACGTGCTCGACCTCGCGACGCGCTACGAGGAGCCAGGAGATCCCGAGCCGCGGCCGCTCGACGAGACCGCGCGTGCTCGGGCGAACGACACCTTCGACCGGCTCGGCGCGGAGGGATTCCGCGCGCTCGGGATCGGCTGGCGCGAGCTGCCGCCCGATTGCCGCAACGCGACGGTGGCCGACGAGCAGGATTTGACCTTTGCCGGCTTCGCCGTCTTTTTCGACCCGCCAAAGCAGAGTGCGGCGACCGCGATCGAGGCGCTCCGGAGAAAAGGGATCGCGGTTAAGATTTTGAGCGGCGACAACGATCGGGTGACACGGCATCTCTGCGCCGAGCTCGGGATTCCGGTCGGCGGGCTGTTGACCGGCACCGAAATCGAGGCGCTCAGTGAGGAGGCGCTGGCCGCACGCCTCGAAGCGACGAACCTCTACTGCCGGGTGACGCCGGTCCAAAAGAACCGGATCATCCTGGCGCTGAAGCGCAGCGGCCATGTCGTCGGTTTTCTCGGCGACGGGATCAACGACGCGCCCTCACTGCACACCGCCGATGTCGGCATCTCGGTCGACAGCGCCGTCGATGTCGCCAAGGATGCGGCAGACATCATTCTATTGCGCCAGGATCTCGGCGTTCTCGAAAGCGGCGTCGTGGAAGGGCGCCGCGCCCTCGGCAACATCATGAAATATATCATGATGGCGACCAGCTCGAACTTCGGGAACATGTTCTCGATGGCCGGAGCATCCCTGTTGCTCCCGTTTCTGCCGATGCTGCCGGTGCAGATATTGCTCAACAATTTGCTCTACGACATCTCCGAGCTACCGATCCCGCTGGACGAGGTCGACGAGGAGGCGGTGGCCAAGCCCGAGCATTGGGACCTCCATTTCATCCGCAACTTCATGCTGGTGCTGGGGCCGGTGAGCTCTCTGTTCGATTTCCTGACCTTTGGCCTGCTGCTGCTGGTCTTTCGCGCCGATGAGGCGTTGTTTCAAACGGGTTGGTTCATCGAATCGCTCGCCACCCAGGTGCTGGTGATCTTCATACTGCGCACGCGGCGCAGTCCGATTTCTAGTCGGCCCCACACTCTGCTCGCAGTCACCTCGGTCGCCGTGGTGGCGGCGGCGGTGCTGCTGCCATATACGCCCTTTGGGCGATGGTTCGGCTTTGTGCCGCCGCCGGCGAGCTTTCTTGTTGCGATCGGCGGGCTGGTCGCCTGCTACCTGCTGCTTGCGCAAGGCGTGAAGCAGGTCTTTTTCCGCCTGCAGCCGCCCGGCGGCACGGCCCCTCTATCCCATATCCGCCCGCATCTGCCGCTGATCGGGCGGTCTTGATCGGCCTCGCCGGCGCAGATGTCCGGTTGCGGGTCGGGTGGGTTACCGGTGACCGTCGACGGACCCGACGATCCGGTCGATCACGCCTGTCGGCACGCCGTAGAGCTTGGCGACTTGTGCTGTCGTCATCCCGTAATTCGTTAAGGCGCGGATACGGCCGAACTGGCTCGAAGGTATCTCCGGGGCCTCGCGTTTGGCTGCAACGCGTCGCTGCGGCCGCCGCGGCGCGGCCGGAAGCTCCTTGTTCGGCACGCTCACCGGCACGAGCGGCGGGACCATGATGATTCGCGGCTGGCGCCGGGCCGGCTCCTCTGCCGCGGGGGAAGCGTTGGCAAAGGCGTGCGCCGCCGCCGGGGCGGCTTGCCGCTTCGGCTTGAACAGCTCCTCGGCAGCTTGGCGGGCGCGGCTGACGCGTTCGCGATCGCCATCGGCGGTCGATGCGGGCCTGTCGGTCGGCAAGCACAGCTCCAGCACAGTTTAGTTGCCGCAGAGGCAGCTACTCTTCAACATTAACGAATTTTAGCCGCGTCCGCAAGCTCGCCCCCAGCCTCGGCAGGACCTTTCTTTCTAGGCCAGTCGGTAGAACTTTGCAGCTGTGCCGGAAAACAGCGCCTGCTTCTCGGCGGCCGAACAGCCGGCGGCGATGCGCTTGAACGCGTTCCACAGTGCCGCATAGCCGCAGCTTCCTTTATCGACCGGAAAGTTGCTCTCGAACATCGCGCGGTCCGGGCCGAAGGCGGCAATGCAGGTCTCGATATAGGGCCGCCACGCGGCGGCGAGCTCTTCCGAGCTCGGCGGCATTTCGCCCATGTGGACATCGAACCCGAACATCCGCATGCCGAGCCCGCCGAGCTTGATGTGGACATTGGGGCAGGCCGCCAGCTCGCGGATGCGCGTGCCCCATTCGGCGAAAACCTCATCGCGGCTGCCGGCATAGCGGCCGAGACCGATTGCGCCGCCGACATGGTCGAGCACGATCGAGGTCTCGGGAAAGGCCCGCGCCAGCTCGATGAGCTCGCCAAGCTGGGTGTGGTACATCCAGGCGTCGAAGCCGAGCCCGAGCGGAGCCAGCCGCGCAAAGCCCTCGCGGACCCGAGGATCCCTCAGCATCCCTTCCGGCCGGCTCACCATAGAGCCCCACGCGGCTTGGTCGGGGTGCGTCGCCGAGATGAAGCGGATGCCGCGAAACCGGCCGCCGCCGGCCGCGATCTGCGCCTCCAGCACCTTCTCGACAGGCGCACCGAGCGCCAGATCAGCATAGCCGACAATGCCGGCGCAGACCCGCGCCGGCCCGTATTTGCCGGACGCGCTCATCGCCGCCACACCGTTGGCGAACTCGACCTCGCCGACCGGGCGCAGCTCGATCGGGCCCTCGGCGCGGTACATCGACAGCCATTCGAGATAGACGGTCGCCGTGATGTTGTGGCCGCTGCCGAGGTCGGCGAGCAGATCCGTCAACAGGTAGCGCCCGGTCTCGGGCCGCTCGACCAGATGATGGTGCGGATCGACGATCGGCAAAAGGGGCTCGATGATCTGTTCGCGCCGCCGGTCGAGCCAGTCCTGGCGAACCGCCAGATGGCCGGTGGCGGCGGTCGCCGGTGTCGCGGATTGCATCCACTCTTCTCCTCTCATCGCACTCATTCGCCGCACTCTATCCGCGCTGCGCTGTCGGCTCGCTGCCGCCGAGCTTGAAAACAAGCGCGAGGCCTGTAGGATCGCGGCTCGCCCGTTGAGCATAAAGCATTGGCTGAAGCCCAGGACCATGAAGATCAGGTGGAAAATCAATCTGGCGATGTCGGGCGCATTCGTGGTCGGGCTCGGGCTGGCAGGCTTTGGCGCCTACACGATTCTCACCAGGAACGCTGTCGAGGAAAGCCTGCAGAACGCCCGCATAATGATCGAGGGCGCCTCGGCGATCCGCTCCTACACGGCAGAGAGCATAAGGCCGCTGCTCGATCAACAAATGAAGGTACAATTTCTGCCGTACTCGATTCCGTCCTTTGCAGCGCAGACAAACTTTAAGCTCGTTCAAAGGAAATTGCCAGAATATACCTATAAAGAACCGACATTGAACCCGACAAATGTCAATGATCGAGCGAATGATTGGGAAGCCGAAATCATTAACGATTTTCGCGGTGATGCGGGCAAGCAGGAGACAGTGACGATCCGCGACACGCCGAGCGGCCAGTATCTGACCCTCGCCCGGCCGCTCAAGATCGGCAGCCCGGCCTGCCTGACCTGCCACAGCACGCCGGAGAACGCGCCCGCGACGATGGTGGCGCTCTATGGCGCGCAAAACGGGTTCGGCTGGAAGCAGGGCGAGATCGTCGGCGCGCAGGTCGTGTCGATACCGCTTGGCGTGCCGCTGGGGCGGGCCTATCACGCGCTCCTCTGGTTCATGGCGGCGCTGGCCGGGACTTTTGTCGTCATCATCATCATCGTCGACCAATTGCTGCGCGCGTTTGTCGTCAGGCCGGTTGTCAAGATTTCGGAGACGGCGAGCAGTGTGAGCATGGGAAAGCTCGACACGCCCGAATACGTCCGCGACAGCAACGACGAAATCGGCTCGCTGTCGATGTCGTTCAACCGCATGCGGCGCAGCCTGCAGAACGCGATGAAGATGCTGGAGGATCCGAGCTGACGCTCAATTGGATGGCGAGGGCATGAACACCATCCAGACGATCGGCCGCTACCGCATCGACGGGCGGCTCGGCACCGGGGCAATGGGCGAGGTCTATCGCGCCTACGATCCGGCGATTGACCGTCCGGTGGCGATCAAGGTGGTGCGGCCCGAGCTATTGTCGGGCAGCGGCGCCGAGCAGTGGCTCGAACGCTTCCGCCGCGAGGCCAGAGCCGCCGGGCGCAGATTCCATCCCAACATCGTCGCCATTCTCGATATCGGCGAAGACGACGGCGTGCCGTTCCTGGCGATGGAATATGTCGACGGCCGCAGCCTCGACGGCATCCTCAAGGCCTCCGGCCGGTTCGATCCGGGCCGCAGCGTCGCCATCATTACCCAGGTTCTGAGCGCGCTCGGGTTCGCCCACGAGAACGGCATCGTCCACCGCGACGTCAAGCCGTCCAACATTATCGTCCTGGCCAGCGGCGACATCAAAGTAGCCGATTTCGGCATCGCCCGCATCGACGACTCGGAGTTCACCATCGTCGGCGACGTGTTGGGGACGCCGGCCTATATGGCGCCTGAGCAATTGTCCGGCGCACCGGTTGACAGCCGCACCGACCTCTTCGCCGCCGGGGTGATCCTCTTCGAGATGATGAGCGGCGTGAAGCCGTTCCGCGGGGCCAGCATCACCGAGATCGTGTCCAACATGGAGATTCGGGGCCCCGAGGATATTCGTGCGTTGAACCCCGCCGTGCCCGATTCGTTGAAGCAGGCCGTCACGCGAGCACTGGCCTTCGACCCGGCGCGCCGCTATGCGACCGCCGCCGAGTTCTCGCGGGCGATCGCCGAAGCCTTTCCGATGCAGCCCGGCGAAATGCCTCCCCTGCCCTCCCCCGCCGCGGAGACCACTACGCCGCCCGCCGTCGAGCCGACCTCGCCGAGCGGGCTGACCCTGCCGCCCGAACTGGTGCATGAAATCGAACAGGATCTGGCGACCTTCGTCGGCCCGATGGCGTCGATCGCGGTCAGGCGGGCGATGCGGCAGACGACCGACGTCACCGGGCTCTACGACGCGCTGTCGCGGCACGTCGACAACCCGCGCGATCGGGCGCAGTTCCTGGCCAAGGGCCGCCCCCGTGTGGCGGCAGCGCCCGATCCGACCGGCGCGGCCCCGCCACCGCAGGCGAGAGATGCTACCGGGCAACGCGTCGCCGTGGCGACGGCACCGCCCGGCCCCGTCGTCATCAACGCGATCGAGGCCAGCCTGACCCGCTATATCGGCCCGATCGCCAAGATCCTGATCAAAAGGGAGCTAGAGAAATTCGAGACCTTGGAGAAGCTCCACCTCGTTCTTGCCGCGCACATCCCCGACGAGCGCGACCGCGAGCAGTTCCTGGGCGGCCAGGGGGCGAACGGGCTGGTTCGGCGCGACAGAGGCGGGCCGCGATGAGGTGGCGGGGCGTTGTGGCGGCCGCATTGCTGGGCGTCCTCGTGGCGGGTGCGGGCGCCGCCCTTGCCGCCGAGCCGGCGCCGCCCCCCGATGTCGTCGCGGCGACCCCGGCCTTGATCCGCGAGATCCAATTCATGCTCACCCGGCTCGGCATGGAGCCGGGGCCGATAGACGGCATCGCCGGCCCGCAGACCACGACGGCCGTGCACAAATTCCAGCAAAAATCGGGCCTGCCGGTCGAGGATCTGGTGACCGACCAAACCATCTCCGGAAAGCTCGTGGCGCAATTGCGGATCGAAGCGTCGCGGGTGATTCTTGGCAATGAGCCGAAGCCCGGGCCGCCGCCGGCCGCCGCCTCCCTGGCGCCGGTTCCCCCGCCGGCACCGCCGCCGGACCGTTTTGCCGCCTGCCCCTTCGATCCGGCGGACTTCCATATCGGCGGCGTCCAGTACACACCGGATAAATTTCTCCAGGACGGCTTCGACGGATCGACCGCGCGCGCGATAGCAAATTTGAAGGATCGGCTCGACGAGGCCCGCCGGCTCGCCGAGAACATCGGCGGCTCGGCGCTCGCCGAAGTACAACGGCAAGCACGGGTTCTCGGCTATTTCACCTGCCGCGCGAAAATCGAGCAGGCGTCCGACGTCAAAAAATAGCTGCCGGCCTTCATCTCCGGTCAGGCGCGCAGCCCTTTAATGCGGTAAGCGCCGAGCCGGCCCTCCTGCTTGGTTTCGATCGTGACCAGCTCGCTGTCGATGTGCCGCCACATGCGCTGATGCAACGCCGGGCTGATCAGGATCTCGCCGCCAGCCGCGGCGGCGCAATAGCGCGCCGTCCAGTTGACCGCGTCGCCGATGATCGTCAGCTCCATGCGCTCGTTCGAGCCGATGAACCCGTGCAGCACCTCGCCGCAATGAATCCCGATGCCGATCGCGCAGATGGCGCGGCCGTGGCGCCGGCGGCGCTCGCTGACTTCGGCCATCGCGGCCTGCATCGCCAGTGCCGCGCGGATCGCCTTCTCGTGCCGCAATGCGTCGGGTTCGGGGCTGCCGAAGACGGCGAGGACGGCGTCCCCGATAAATTTGTCGATCGTGCCGTCATGCTTGAAGACGGCCTCGACCAGCGCCGAGAAATAGTCGTTGAGGAGGTCGACCACGTCGTCGGTGTCCATCCCGGCGCTCAGCGCGGTGAAGCCGCGGATATCGGATTCGAGAATGACCACTTCGGACTTTTCGCCACCGAGCCGCAAACGCCCGTGCCCGGCACGCGCCAAGAGCTGGTCGCGGGTCTTCGGCGAGAAATTGGTCAACAGCCGGCCGAGCAGCGCGGCGCTGCGGCCGAGCTCGCTCTGCAGCTGGTTCTGCGTCGCGGCTAGGGCCGCATAATGGGCGACCGCGAGCATCAGGCGCAGATCGGCGGTGGTAAACGTGGTCCCGCGGTCGCTGTTGTCGACGCAGGCGACCCCCAACGCCCGTCCCTTCCACATCAGCGGCACGTACATGCCGGTGTGCATCCGGTTCAGGACCTGGCTCCGGCTGGGGTCGAGACCCGCCCGCCAGATGAAGCCCTGGCGCCGATCGATCGCCCGGCGGGCGAGGGTCATGCTGACCGAAGGCGTCCCCGCCGGCATGTGCGCCTTCAGCAGCAGCTCACCGGTCGCCCGGTCCTCCAGCAGCAGCGCGCCGCGGCCCGCCGCCGGAACCGTTGCGACCAGCCGTTCGACAATCGTCTGCAACAGCGTGTCGAGATCAGTCTCTTCGCCAAAGCGCAGCGGCAGCTCGTAGAGCAGCGCAAAGGGCTGCGACGGGTCGGTGTCGGCGCTCTCGAAGACCGGCGCCGAGGCGTCGATCACCTCGACGATGTCGAGGCGAGGCTCGTCGCCGCCGAGCACGATCGTCGCGTCCGAGCCCCAGTCGCGGTCGGGCTCGGGCGCCGCGGCGGGGGCATCGACCTCGAGGGTCGTGTCGCTGATGCGGATCGTTTGGCCGGGCAGGAGCGGCAACCTGCCCTTGCCCTTGATCGGCCTCCCATCGACCTCGGTGCCGTTGGCGCTGCCGAGATCCTCGATCCAGTAGCCGCCATCGGCGACCGAAATCCGTGCATGCGGCCGCGAAACCCGCAGATCGGGGCTCAGATCGATATCGACATGGACGCCCTGACGCGGCCGCCCGAGGGTGACCTCGTCGCAGGGCTGGTCAAAGACCTTTTCGCTGTCTCGATAGCGGTAGCGGATTTGCACGTCGCGACGGCGCTCCCTTCCGGCCAGACCCCGATAAATTTATCACGACCGACCGCCTTGTAGCGATTGCGGCCTTAACGACGTCCCTTCGCCGCCACCGGCGACACCAGCACCCGGTCGACCCGGCGGCCGTCCATGTCGACAACCTCATACTGATAGCCGTCGGCGGTGATCCGGTCGGCGATCATCGGCACCCGGTTGAGGCGCGCCATGATGTAGCCGCCGAGGGTGTGGAAATCGGCGTCCTCGCCGGTCAGATGCGAGAGGCCGAGCACCTGCTTCAATTCGTCGAGGCCGACCATGCCGTCGATCAGCCAGGTGCCGTCATCGCGCCGCACCACCCGCTGATCGGCATCGTCGGTGCCCGGGATGTCGCCGACCAGCGCTTCGAGGATGTCGCTCGGCGTGACCAGCCCTTCAAGGTCGCCATATTCGTCGACGATCAGCGCCATCGGCTCGCCGGAGCTCTTGAACACTTCGAGCACGCGCAGCACGGTCACGGTGTTCGGCAGGTAGAGCGGGGGGCGGGTCGCCGCCCGCAGGTCGAGCGTGCGCCCGGCGAGGCAGGCGGCGAGCAGGTCCTTGGAGGAAACGACGCCGATCACCTGCTGCGAGCCGCCCTGCACGACGGGGAAGCGTGAATAGGCGCTGTCGCGGATCTTGCCTCTGATCTCGTCTTCCGGGTCATCGAGGTCGAGCCATTCGATCCGGGTGCGCGGCGTCATCGCCGTGCTCGCACGCCGGTCGCCGAGCCGCAGCGCCATCTCGACGATCTCGGTCTCGGCCTGATGGATGTGGCCGGCCGCCGCCCCCTCACGCAGCATGAAGGTGATCTCTTCGTCGGTCACCGGCGCCGACCCATCGACGCGGATGGGCAGCAGGCGCAGCACGAAGTCGGTCGAGGCGCTCAAGAACCATTCGATCGGCGCGCCGGCGCGGGCGAGCCTCCCCATGAGGCGGGCAAGGGCCGCGGCGATCCGCTCGGGATGAACGAGTGCCACCCGCTTCGGTACCAGCTCGCCGATGATCAGCGACAGATATGAGATGCCGATGACCACGACCGCCATGCTGATCACATGGGCGTATTGCGCGACAAAGCCGGAAAAGGCGCGCAGCTCCCGCTCCAGCCGGTCGCCCAGGGTCGCTTCGCCGAAGGTGCCCGACAGGACCGCGATCACGGTGATCCCGATCTGCACCGTCGCCAAGCAGCCGCGAGGGGTCGGCCTTGAGGTCGAGCGCCGCCTGCGCGCCGGCGGAGCCGCCCTCGACGAGCGCCTGCAAGCGGGCGTTGCGCGCCGAGACAAGCGCGATCTCGGCCATCGCGAAAAAGCCGTTTACGACGATCAGCAAAAGGACGATCGAGAGGTGCAGGATCAACATCGCAATCGCCTGTCGAGGTTGCGGCTGCCGCGGACGGCCGCACCCCAATCAGTGTCGAGGACGATGACGATCGCGCAACGAAAAAATCGCCGAGCCGGCGCCGGGTCGCGTCTTCCCTACGGTCAGCGCGAATAGAATTCGATGACGAGGTTCGGCTCCATCGAGACCGGGTAGGGCACGTCGGTCGGCTTTGGCGCGCGCACAAAGCGGCCCTTCATGCGGTCGTGGTCGATCTCGAGGTAATCGGGAACGTCGCGCTCGCCGGATTGGGCGGCTTCGAGCACCAGCGCCATCCCCTTTGCCTTGGCCGCCAGCTCGATCTCGTCGCCGTCGCGAACCAGATAGGACGGGATGTTGACCCGCCGCCCGTTGACCAGCACATGCCGGTGGTTGACCAGCTGGCGCGCGGCGAACGGCGTCGGCACCAGCTTCATGCGATAGACCACCGCGTCGAGCCGGCGCTCCAACAGCTCAATCAGATTGTCGCCGGTGTCGCCGCGCCGGCGCACCGCCTCGGCGTAGAGCCGGCGGAACTGGCGCTCGCCGATATTGGCGTAATAGCCCTTCAGCTTCTGCTTGGCGGCGAGCTGGGTCCCGAAATCGGACGGCTTCTTGCGCCGCTGGCCATGCTGGCCGGGCCCGTATTCGCGGCGGTTGAGCGGGCTCTTCGGCCGGCCCCATAAATTCACCTGGAGACGGCGGTTGATCTTGTACTTCGGTTCCTGACGCTTGCTGCTCATACGTTCGGATCCGGTTCAAATTGTTGTTGTCCCGATCGGGCGGTCGGCCGGGACCCATGCCTGCGTCCCTGGAAACAGCCGTCACTATAGGAATTGTCATTGCAAAGTTAAATCGCGGCAGCTGTTCGGCCGGGCGCGCCGCTCTTCATGCCGGCTCGAAGCGGATGTCCTGTCGCATGCCGCTGCCGGAGACCAGCATGAAGGCCGCGTCGGCGCCCCCGTCGTTGCCGAACCGCCGCGTGCGGCCGGCCGGGTTCGAGAATCACATCTCTCCGGGCCGAGGCGGTCTTCGACGGTCTCGCCGTCCTGCTCCCAGCCGACCGTCAGCGCGCCGTCGAGCACGAAATAGGCGTCTTCGACCGGTTGCTCATACCCCCGCACCGCGACCCCGCGCGGCAGATGGATCAGCTCCATCCGATGGGTGCCGGGCGGCGCCCCGGCGGCGCCGATATAGTCGAGGCGGGCGAGGCCGGCCTGCCAGACCGGTCGCCGCTCGGCATGCCGCACAATATGGCGGGCGACGTCCTGCCGGCGCGGATCGTCGCTGTCGGGGTCGAAGGCGAAGGTCCGCCCCGCGGCGGCGCCAAAGCGGCGCGCCCGCTCCGCATCGCCGTCGCGCGCGTGGCAGGCATAGACCGGCGGCTTCGGGCTGCCGCTGCCGACGCTGATCGACATCAAGACCGGCTCGACCCCGTCGTTACGAAAACCGTGCGGCGCGGTCCGACCGGTTCAGCACCCTGTCGAAGCGGCCGAGGCGGGCCTCGATGACCTCGTCACCCTACGCCCAGCCGACCGTGAGCACGCCGTCGAGCACGAGAAAATGCTCGACGACCTCGTGCGAATGGCAGGCGGCGTAGTTGCCGACCGGCTGTTAACCAGGCTCAGCGTGAAGGCGCCGGGCTTCAAGATTGCTCGGGATCGTCGATCTTGGGCGAGCCGCCGGCGCCGATGTAGCGCATCTGCGCCCGCGCCAGCTCGGGGAAGCCGCGGCTCCCAGGAAACGCGTCCCAGTCGAAGCTCTTGTCGGTATGCCGCCCGATCGCGCGCCGCATCTCCTGCATCTCGGCCTTGCGGCGGCTCATCTTCTCGACGACGTGTCAGCCTATTCGGGCTGGCGGCCAAGCGCATCGAGCTGCTTTGCGACCTGGTTCCCGCGGCTAAGGCGATCGCCCTTCTGGTGAACCCGAACGATCCGATATCCGACGTCGACATCGGGGACGCTCAGGAAGCGGCGCGTGCGAAGGGAGTGCAGCTCCATGTCGTCAAGGCGGGCAGCGACAATGAGATCGAACCTGCCTTCGCGACCCTGAGCGAACTGCGAGCCGGTGCGCTCGTCGTCGTCTCCATCGCCGCTGTTCAGCAATCGACGTGCCCAGCTCATAGCGCTGGTATCACGCTATGCGATCCCCGCAATCTATGGGCAGCGAGGCTATGTCGAGGCCGGCGGCCTGCTGTTCTATGGATCGGACTTGCGGGCGGTCTACCGGTTGAAGGGAATTTACACCGGAAGGATCCTCAGGGGCACAAAGCCCGCCGATCTGCCGGTCGAGCAGCCGAGCAAAGTCGAGCTGGTCATCAATCTGAAGACCGCCAAGGCGCTCGGCCTCACTGTGCCGCCATTGCTTCTCGCCCGCGCCGATGAGGTGATCGAGTGAATTGCCGTGATGTTGTGTTCATGCTTGGCGGCGCAGCTGTCGGTTGGCCGCTCGCTGCTGGCGCGCAGCAGCAGAAGCCGATGCCGGTGATCGGCTTTCTCGGCGCCTTTGCGCCCGCCATGAACGCGCAGATTGAGTTGGAGCTCGCCGCTTTCCGCCAGGGACTGAGCGAAACCGGCTACGTCGAGGGACAAAACGTGGCGATCGAATACCGCCGGGCCGAGGGCCCCTTTGATCGGCTGCCCGCGTTGGCCGCCGACCTCGTCGCCCGCAAAGTCGACGTGATCGTGACCCAGGGGCGACGCTTCGTCACTTGCGGCAAAAAACGCGACCTCGACGATCCCGGTGGTTTTCCACACCTTCAGCGATCCGGTCGCGGTCGGCCTGGTCGCCAGTCTCGCCCGGCCGGGCGGCAACCTCACAGGCGTCAGCATGATGTCGGTAGAGCTGATGCCCAAACTGCTCGAGCTGCTGTTGGAGCTGGTTCCGCAGGCCCGGGTGATCGCCCTGCTCGCGAACCCGGATGATCCGTATACCGAGCGCATCATCGGACATACGCAGGAAGCGGCGCGCGCGAAGCGGGTGGACCTCCGTATTCTGAAGGCCCGCACAGAAAGCGAGATCGACGGCGGATTCGCGACCCTCGTCGAGCTGCACGCCGATGGGCTCGTCCTTGGCCCCATCGGCTTCCGGCCCCAGATTGCGGCTCTGGCATCACGCCATGCCGTTCCGGCGATTGGATTTTCGCGCGACTTCCCCGACATCGGCGGCCTGCTCAGCTATGGCCCGAGCCTTACGGCCGCCTATCACCTGAAGGGCATATACGCCGGAAGAATCCTCAAGGGCGAGAAGCCCGCCGATCTGCCGGTCCAGCAGCCGACCACATTCGAGTTGGTCATCAATCTCAAGACCGCCAAAACGCTCGGTCTCACCGTGCCGCTATTGCTGCTCGCCCGCGCCGACGAGGTCATCGAGTAAGGCGTTCAAACCGCGGCAAGCGAGGCCGAGATGAGTGCTACTCGGCCGCGGATTCCGCCGCGGCGGCGGCGCGGCTGGCGCGCTTGCGGTCGTTCGGGTCGAGGAGGCGCTTTCTGAGGCGGATCGTTTTCGGGGTCACCTCGACCAGCTCGTCGTCGCCGATATAGGCGACTGCCTGCTCCAAACTCATCGCGATGGGGGGCGTCAACCGCACCGCCTCGTCCTTGGACGTCGTGCGGATGTTGGTCAACTGTTTGCCTTTGGCCGGGTTGACGTCGAGGTCATTGCCGCGGGTGTGGGCGCCGATGATCATCCCTTCGTAGATCTGGACACCGGGCTCGATGAACATCGGCCCGCGATCTTCGAGGTTCCACAGCGCATAGGCGATCGCGAACCCGTTCGCGGTCGAGACCAGGACGCCGGTGCGCCGGCCCTCGATCTCGCCCTTGTGCGGGGCGTAGCCGTGGAAAAGGCGGCTCATCACCCCGGTGCCGCGGGTATCGGTCAGGAACTCGCCCTGATAGCCGATCAGCCCGCGCGTCGGCCCGAGAAACGTGAGGCGCAATTTGCCGCCGCCCGAGGGGCGCATTTCCTGCATTTCCGCCTTGCGGCGGCTCATCTTGTCGACGACGATCCCGGCGAACTCCTCGTCGACATCGACCAGGATTTCCTCGATCGGCTCCAGCCGCCGGCCGGTTGCGGCGTCGGTCGTGAAGAGGACGCGCGGGCGCGAGATCGACAATTCGAAACCCTCGCGCCGCATCGTCTCGATCAAGACGCCGAGCTGCAATTCGCCGCGGCCGGCGACCTCGAAAGCGTCCTTTTCCCGGCTTTCGCGCACCCGGATCGCGACATTCCCCTCGGCCTCGCGGAACAGGCGCTCGCCGATCACCCGCGAGGTCACCTTCGTGCCCTCGCGGCCGGCGAGCGGGCTGTCGTTGACCGAGAAGGTCATCGCCAGGGTCGGCGGGTCGATCGGGTCGGCGGCGAGCGGCTCGATGATTTCGGGCGCGCAAATCGTGTCGGCGACCGTGGTCAGCGCCAGTCCGGCGACGGCGATGATGTCGCCCGCCTGCGCCTCCTCGATCGGCCGCCGGTCGAGCCCGCGATAGGCCTGCAATTTGGTCAGCCGCGCCTGCTCGACGACGCGGCCGTCCGGGCCCAATGACTTGACCGGCATGTTGACCCGCGCCACCCCGGAATGGATGAGCCCGGTCAATACCCGGCCGAGATAGGGGTCGTAGTCGAGTGTGGTCGCCAGCATCGCGAACGGGGCCTCGGGGTCGGCCCGCGGCGGCGGCACATGGGAAAGGATCAGCTCGAAGAGCGGCGTGAGGTCGTGGCGCCGGTGCGCCGAGGTCGGCCACCGCCCAGCCGCTGCGGCCCGATGCGAAGAGGGTCGGGAAATCGAGCTGCGCCTCGGTCGCGTCGAGGACGGCGAACAGGTCGAAGATCTCGTTGTGGACCTCGGGCACCCTTGCATCCGGGCGGTCGACCTTGTTGATCACGACGATCGGCCGCAGACCCTGACGCAGCGCCTTGCCGAGCACGAACTTGGTCTGCGGCATCGGCCCCTCGGCGGCGTCGACCAGCACCAGCACCCCGTCGACCATGTTCAGGATGCGCTCGACCTCGCCGCCGAAATCGGCGTGACCCGGCGTGTCGACGATGTTGATGCGCACGTCATGTCCCTTGGCGCGCCACACCACCGAGGTGCATTTCGCCAGGATCGTGATGCCGCGCTCGCGTTCGAGGTCGTTCGAATCGAGCGCCCGCTCGGCCACCTGCTGGTTGGCGCGAAAGGCGCCCGACTGGCGCAGCATCGCGTCGACCAGGGTGGTCTTGCCGTGGTCGACATGGGCGATGATGGCGATGTTGCGAAGTTCCATGGCTCCAAAGACAAAGCCGCGCCCCGAAGGGCGCGGGCGGCGGGTTTCCCTGTTTTCCCTGATATCTGCAGGGAATCTACAGGCTCGGGCTCGGCCCCGGCGATCAGCCGCTTGAGGTCGAGCTCGGGGCGCGCGCCGACATGGCTGATGATCTCGGCCGCGCACAGGCTGCCGAGCCGTCCGCAGATGGGGAGCGGCAGGCCGCGGGTCAAGCCGTGCAGAAAGCCGCTGGCGTAAAGGTCGCCGGCGCCGGTGGTGTCGACGACCCGGTCAACCGGCGCTGCCGCGATCACGTGCTCGGCACCGTCGGCGACGATGACGCTGCCCTCGGCGCTGCGGGTCAGTGCGGCGACCGCGACATGGCCGCGCACCGCGGCGGCGGCGGCGGCGAAGTCCTCGGTCTCGTAGAGCGCGCAGATCTCGGCCTCGTTGGCGAAGAGGATGTCGACATGGCCGTCGACGAGGTCGCGAAAGGCAGCGCGGTGCCGGCCGACGCAGAACGGGTCCGAGAGCGACAGCGCCACCTTGCGCCCGGCGGCGTGGGCGGTCGCGGCGGCTTGGCGGAACGCCGCCTGCGCCAGCGGCGGGTCGAAGAGATAGCCTTCGAGATAGGTGACCTTTGCCGCGGCCACGGTCTCGGGATCGATGTCGGCGGGGCCGAGCTCGGCGCAGGCGCCCAGATAGGTCCCCATCGTGCGCTGCCCGTCGGGGGTGACCAAGACGAGGCAGCGCGCGGTGCCGGGTCCCGTTGTCGCCGCCGGCGTGTCGAAGCGGATGCCGAGCGCGGTCAGATCATGGCGGTACACCCGGCCCAAGAGGTCGTCGCGCACCTTGCCGATATAGGCGCCCTTGCCGCCGAGCGAGGCGATCCCGGCCATCGTGTTGCCGGCCGACCCGCCCGACGACTCGATCGCCGGCCCCATCCTTTGGTAGAGCGCGTCGGCCCGCGCCGCATCGACCAGGGTCATCGCCCCCTTCGCCAGCCCCTCTTGTTCGAGAAAGGCCTCATCGGCATGGGCGATCACATCGACAATCGCATTGCCGATGCCGACGACG
>CAWAFE010000038.1:0-239053 GCA_963781215.1 uncultured Alphaproteobacteria bacterium | reverse complement strand
GAACCTGCGCCGCAAGGCCAGGTAGCGCACGCTCACGTGGGTGCCTGCGTCTGACTTCGACCCGAATCGGCCAATTCCGACCTTGTCGGGGGCTCTAGGGAGCGGTCGAGTTGGGAGGAGAGCGGACCTCCGCCGGCTACGCGTGCCGAGGCCGAACCGGCTAGAGGGCGCGGCTCCTACTTGGTGTAATTGCTGTATCTGGCCAAATTGCTCGCGTGCGAATTCGTGGTTGACCGGGCGTTTTCAGCTGGCGGCGTGCTGGATCCTAGATCGCCGCCGGTATCTCCGGTTAGCACTTCCCAGCTCTGCCTATCGACCGCTGCTGTCTGGCTCAGGCCGTTATTCCTTTGGAATTGCCGGAGGGCCTGCTTCGTCTCCGGGCCCAAGATTCCATCGAGAGATCCCTTGTAGAGCCCCCTATTTCGAAGTTCCAGCTGCGCCCAGCGGATGTCGTCTTTTCGGAAAAAATCGGCATCCCGCAAACTCTCTGGAGGTTGGGATACAGCAGGCGTGCTTGCGGCGGTCACTGTGTCGCCCGCGTCAGCCGCATGATCTAGAGCGGCGCCTCCGATACCCAAAGCCAGCACCGAAACGGTGCCCAGCACGAACTTTCCGAGCAATCTTCTCATCGTCACCCTCCATGTCAAATTTGTCGGGGATCGCACGCTCGGTCCCGCACCTTTGGTCCACACAAGCCTCCAACAGTCCGAATTTGGCGCACGCCGATAATTCGGTGAGCCGTGGCGGGGCACGAGGCGTCCGTCATTTTCTTTACGACCGGCGGTTGACTTTCAAAAAGTCGGGAGACCGCCACTTCGTTTCGGGTCCCATTCCTTGCGCACCTGCTCCTCGACCGAGGCCCCAGTGTCGGTCGTTGACGGCTGCTGGTGAGTTTCCTGGCCGTCCGCGTCGAATACACGGTCGACCAGGTGATCAATGGTCGCCTTCTCGCGTCGATGCCGTCGGCGATCCGGATTGTCTGGAGAGGGTTTGTTCATTTCGCGCCCCTTGATCCTGTTTGGATGATCATTGTTGGATGATCACGCTCCTTACGATCGAGGGAGCTGATTGGTTCCATGTGAGTTGAAGTCATTATTGTGTCCCGGTCTGAGTATTTGATTAAAAAAAGGCACAGCCTAGCGAAGCTGTTCAACTAGACAGGGAGACCGGTCGATACGAAGTTCTTGGAATGCGCGGAGGAATGAGGTTGCGTATGCGCGGAATAAGCACAACCGGAACGGACGAGTCTGCCCCCGCCCGCTTGCGACTTCGGACCATCTCTAGATTACGTCTTACAGATCACGGTGACAGTTTACGGTGACAGTTTACTTTACGTTTCGAGATTACGCGGCGGGATTAGGGTGACGAGATTACGGTGTTTCACAGCAGCTGCGCTTGCAGTGCTGTGTCTCGCTCCACTCGCGGCTTTGGGCCGGGTTTGCGGGGTGCCAAAGGGCGGCCTAGCCGGCGCTCGAGCATCGCGATCCATTCCGGCCTCCCGAGCGGGCGGCCGATGGTGGGGGCCCGCTCGATCCGGGTCGTCGTCGCCGCGTCCGCCGGCAACGTAAATCCAGTCACCGTAAATCCGCCAATCTTGTAAACTGTCACTGTAAATTTCCTGTAAATTTGCGAACCTGTCACTTTAAATCTGCGTAAATCTGTCACCGTAAATCCGCCCCCATTCCCTGCCTCTCCTCGTCTGTCGGGAGGCGCCTAGCCAGCCATCCTGCTCATTTCTCGGGCCGCGCGGCAGCGGATCGCGAAGTGGCGGATAGAGGGAAAGAAATACTCCTCTATGCTGACATTAGAGAGCCGAAATCCGGTGATTTTGACGGGAGCGCGCGCATGACGCAATTGATATAATCAATGCCGGAATGATAACTATGGTTAGCGTAGATGGTTCCGGAAGATCGAAATTTGCATCTATATGGATACCGACGTGCACCTCTTCGCTCTGTCCTGGATTTAAATTTGGTAGAAGGTCTAGTGCACTGGCTCAAACGGAAGGTACAGGCAGTCGGTTGAGCTTGGCGAGAATGGCGTCGGCGGGTTTGGTCCAGACGAAGGGCTTGGGGTCATCATTGTGCGCTTTGAGATAGCGGTTGATAGCGGCCTGGAGGTCGGCGATGGAGCGGAAGACGCCGCGCTTGAGGCGCTCTCGGGTGAGTGCGGAGAAGAAGCTCTCGACGGCGTTGAGCCAGGAACCCGAGGTTGGCGTGAAGTGGAAGGTCCAGCGCGGATGGCGGGCGAGCCAAGCTTTGACTCTGGGATGCTTATGGGTGGCGTAGTTATCGAGGATGGCGTGGACCGGCTTGTCGGTCGGCGCCGCGCGTTCGACGGCGTTGAGGAAGCGGATGAATTCCTGATGGGTGTGGCGCTGCATGCAACGGCCGAGGACGACGCCGTCTAGCGTGTTGAGGGCGGCAAACAAGGTCGTCGTGCCGTGGCGCTTGTAGTCATGCGTCATGGTCCCGCACTTGCCGGGCTTCATGGGCAGACCCGGCTGGGTGCGATCGAGTGCCTGGATTTGGGATTTCTCGTCGATCGACAGCACCACGGCATGGGCCGGTGGATGCATATAGAGGCCGACAATGTCCTCGACCTTTTCAGCGAAGGCGGGGTCGGTGGAGCGCTTGAAGGTGCGTATGCGGTGCGGCTGCAGGCGGTGCTTTTCCCAGATCCGTTGGATCGTGCGCAACGACAGGCCAACCGCCTTGGCCATCGCCCGGCCGGTCCAGTGGGTGGTCTCGCCCGGCGGCTCGGCACAGGTCAGCGCCAGCACCGCGGCCACGGTCGGCGGGGCACCGGTGCTTTGCCCGGCGGTCGGGTCTTGTCGCGCAACAGACCTTCCACCCCGGCCTCGGCATAGCGGCGCTGCCAGCGCCACACCGCCGGACGGCTGACCCCAGCGCGCCGCGCGACCTCGATGACCGGCAGCCGATCCGCCGAGAACAGGACAATCCGGGACCGCTGCAGATGCTTCAGCGGCCGGCTCCGATCGCCGACCATCGCGGTCAACCGCGCACGATCCTCGGCTCCAACGACGACGCAGACTTCCTGTGCCATGCCCCGACAATAGCACACTTCGCCTGTTGAATCCTATGTTTGTGTCAGTGCACTAGCTGCGCAATACTTTCGTCTGGGGCAGAAAGGCCACAGGTCGTCGGTGAAAAGACCTGGCCAAAATATCCACCAGCCCCGATCCCGCAGCTTACGGTGCTACTGACATCAAGAGACGGATTAGAATCAGAACTATTTATTGTACTACGAAAATTAGCGGACTGAGTTAAGGGATTATCTATGCTCAGGCCTACTTCTAGACCACCCGGATTGAAGGGGCCGTATTGGAGCGCAAAGAATACCTGACCACCGGAAAATGGCTGACCGCTGTTGTTCGTTATAGCGACCCCCCCGATACTATCCACAGCCAAACTTTCTGATGAAGTAACGTCGGTTATTAGAGAGCGTATGTCGCTACATCCGGCTCCCAGACATGACAGGTCAATACCAACCGGTAACGGTTGCGGTAAAGTGCCCGGGGTCGGCTCATAACCTTGAAAAGTTATACTCCATTTTGAAAGAACATGGATATATGGCGTCGCCGTGGCTTGGTGGGCGGTCGCCAATCCCACCACGCCGAGGGCGCACGACAGAAGGAAAACAGAGGCGCCCTTTGGAATACTGATCATAACCGTCTGCCTCGGAATGTGCCCGGCCCTTTATCGGCCGTGTTGGCGACGAATAAAATCATCCCTCGTTGAGCTTGTCAACGGTCGTGGACGAAAAGTGGAGGTGGACTGCCGGGGCGAGCCTCCGCCCCCCGATTCAGTTCAGGGGGTTTCGGACTTTTTGAGTTAGATGTTCGCTGGGTATCGAGCATCGGTTTCGCTAAGCGCTTCGGAAACTTACGGTTATAGATATTGGCCATTCGCGAACCGAACAGCCTGCCATAGGTGCCACGTTCCACCTTGGAGCCTCAAAGATATCCATGCTCGGCAAGCCCTTGCTAATGATCAGTATTATGGCGCAAATGCCACCATGGCAGAACGGCAACACGATGGCAGGAGAGCCACATGATACGGAGGTCGGCTAGGTAGGAGGCGCGCCGTGCGCGCGCTATTACTTCCAATAATTGTATTTCTGGGCCTCAGCGGGAATGCTGCCGCTTGGGGAAGCTGGCAAAATAACTTGTCTCTCGGTCAATTCCGAAAACGTCTTTGTATTGCAAGATGACATATACCCACCCTTGATTCATATAAAGCAATGGTGCGGCTCTGTCTTTGACATTATCAAAAATGAACAGCTTCGCGATTTGATTGCTGTTGTTAGCTTCGATAGCCTTAATAGGTCCGGTGTAAATGCAGTTGAACACCGCTCCTTGAATTTCAAAACCAAAGTCCTGGTTTGGCGGAAAGACATAGTTTTCCCGGCAATCGTCGTATCATTTGCTAGTCGGATCTGGAACGACAAGTTTTGTTGCATATATAAAAATGCGAAGAAAACCCAGTTATAACAGCCCGAGTATTCCCGTAATTTACAAGTCTGAACATCAATCTATATCTTGCGCGCGCGACCCCATTTTTCATATCTGGCATTTCCGGGTGTTCTCCGAAGTCAGGATTTGGGTCAGGGTCAACCCATATCTGAGCACGGTTCATGGTTGCTTGATCACGCGCAGCCAGGGCCAAGGCGTTGGTCTTAGCGATGGCATCGAGAGTATCTCGATGCTGTTGGTCTGCACTTACATGCGCTTCGTTAATAGCAGCGACAGTATCTTTGTGAGTTCGCCAAATACCATAACCGCCGACAGCGGCGGTCACGACAAGGGCTATGATAGTCAGCCATTCACGAAGCCGGCGCGCATTTTCGCGGCAGGCTTGCTCATCGCGTGTAGCCTTTTGCTCAGTCGCTATACCGTCTATAGATGCCACAACAGAAATGATGGCGCTTATATTTTCCTCGTGCTTCTCAGCATCGTGCCGATGTTGGGCGCTCTCTTTCTTGCTTGCGCCGATAATTGGAATGTAGGGCACGCATCTACAGCTCTGCTAAATTCACGTTTTCGCGCCCAATTGCCTTCATAACAGCAATAAAGAATGTTGGTGGGAAGGCGCCGCGACTTATCTTGGCGGCGATCGATCCTTTGGTCTCTTCGAGCCCGTGCTCCCGTAACCGATCCGCTAACTCCTCATATGTCACGTCCGCGCGTTTCAATTCCGCCTTGATGAAGCGCTTCGTACGCTCCACAAGTTCCTGCTCTTTTGCTTTGATATCCAAAGCCGCCTCGCACTGTCGAATTCGTCTAGAAAATAACATATTCGTCAACTTGTTGATTGACAAGGGGTCCTCATATATTACGTATCCGTTATGAGAATGACGGATGTCGCAACATTTTCTTCCTTTCGCCCAGCCGCCCGGACGCTCACCTTGGCCTCCGTCGCGCGATGTCGGACGAGGAAGCCGAGCGGGTCTTCATCCGGCTTCGCTGGGCCGACAGTGACGGCAAGCCGATCTGCCCGCATTGCGGCTGCACGACGGTCTACCTGCCGCCGGCCGAACGGCGCGGCCCGCTGGCGCTGCAAAGCCTGCCGCAAGGATTTTTCGGTCACGATCGGGCACGCTGTTCGCGTTCCACAAGATGCCGCTGCGGTCCTACCTGATGGCAGTCGCGATCTTCGCGAACGAGGTCAAGGGCAAGTCCATGCTGGCGCTCGCCCGCGACCTCGGGATGGGGCGAACGGCTGGTTTCGGCGCGTCTCTGCCTCTCGCAGCACGCGTCGGGCGGATGGAATCCGCCTTCTTTGTGTGCCGACGCGCGGTTGATGACGACACCCGGACGGCGGATTGCGTCTGCCCTACGCCTGCTGGGTCCTCCTTCCGGGGAGGACCCAGCAGTAGCGGCGTCAGGTGACCAGAAGAGGGACCCAGGAACCTAGTTGAGCAATTCTAACAGATCACACCCAAAACACTTTGTCACACCGGCCCACGGGTCCGGCTCATGGCCGGCCCGAGGACGGGCTCCGGCCGGTGCCCATGGCGCCATGGATCCCGGCCTTCGCCAGGAAGACGACCGAGATGCCGCGGGTGACAAGCGTCAGGTGCGCGCCACTAGTTGAGACGGTAGATCCTGGCAGCATTGCCTCCGGCGATCTTGGCCTTCTCCTCTTCAGTGCAGTCCTTCAGAACCTCCTCAATGATTTGGTGGCTCCTGGGGAAGGTGGATTCGACATGGGGGTAATCCGAGCCCCAGAGGAGATTGTCCACACCGATGATGTGGCGGTCGCGTATGCCCATGTCATCTTCCTGGAAGCCCGCAAACACGTTGCGGTGGAAATAGTCGCTGGGCAGTGCCGCCTCCTTGAACCGATAGCGCTCTTGCTGGACCCGTTGGGTGTAGGTGTAGTCGATGCGGTTGAGGAAGTGGGGTATCCAGGACAGTTCGTGCTCCACGGTGCCCACCTGGAGTTTTGGATAGCGCTCAAAGACGCCGCTGAAGATCATGTCGCTAAGAGACATCCGCACCCAGTGGTCGGCGTTGGCCAGGAAGGAGTTGCGGACGCGGTTGCGGTCCTCGCCTGCAAAATCCTGCCCTGGGCCCGGCCGGTTGGTCGCGATGTGCATGCCAACGGGAATGTCCAGATCCTGGGCCGCCGCCCACAGGGGCTCATACATCGGGTTGTCGTACCCCTTCCCCTCCGGGGGATAGACGGTGACCATGCCGCCCGCCAGCCCCATCTTGGCGCAGCGTTGCAGCTCCCTGACGCCCTCCTGCACATCGTCCACGTTGATCATGGCGATGCCCTTGAGGCGCTTTGGCTCCCCGCGGCAGAACTCGGCGAGCCAGTCGTTGTATCCTCTGAAAATCTCCGACAGCAGCGCGGTGTCCGGCACGCTGTACAGTAAGAGACCGACCGTGGGATAGACAATGCTCACATCCACCCCATCGGCATCCATATCCTTGAGGTGCTCCTCAGGGACGTAGCCTCCGCGCCGGACCTTATCAAAGGTCGTGGTGCGCACCATCTTTTCGGGCTCCTCAAACCGCATACCGGTCTGCGCCCCAGGGGCCAGCCCGATCACCCGGTGGCCATCGCAGTACCACCAATCGCCGTCATACTCGCGGACCAGCTGTGGGACCCGGTCCTTGAACGCCGGCCTGGCCCTGCTCGACCACAAATCCGGTGGCTCAAACACGTGATTGTCCGATGATATGACCCGGTAATTCGCCATGATTTGTTCCTCCCGCTTGGTGGTGAGCGCTCGCGCAGTCCCGCCGTCTACATGCCCCTCACCCCCCACTATACCGCTGCGGAGCCCTCGCCGATATGGCGGAATGTGCTTCGGGGTTCGGTAGCTGGTAGGGTCTGACTCAAAAGCTTTGGTCCGGCGAGCCGCCGGATGGCGAGCCGGGTGGCGGCGAGGGTTCCCGCTCAGGCGTCGGCCTCCGCGTTCCGCCGGGCTTCGGCTTGGCGGCGGATTGCGGAGAGGGTGGTGCGGGTCGTGATCATTTCGGGGTCCATCGCGAGCTCGATGACCGCGTAGAGGTAGCTGTGGGGAGGGTGGAATGCAGCGAACCCGCTATTGGGTGATGTCGGCATTACTGGCCGATGAAGTTGGCCGTGCCCGGCGGTGTGGCATCGATGGCCGAGAGAAGGCTCGGGACGAGGGGCCTGAGATCGGCGAGCCGGTTGGTTCTCGCCCCGAGCACAACGACGGCGATAGAGAAAGAGACAATGTCCTGTTGAAAGGACAGGTTTCGATCGACGGTTACGAACACGTCGAACTCAGCTGAGGCGAGGGCGAGCAACTCTCCATTCTTGAGCGTCGTCCACCCCATTTGACGCGCGGTCTTTACCTCGTGGGAGGCGAGTTCGCGACCGAGGCGCCAGTCGATACACTCGTCGAGCAGCACCCTCACGAGACGGTTTCGATCAGCCGGTCCTTCGCTTCCTCAAGGAAAGCAATGACTTGCTCGCGCGTTACAGACGGGAACCCTTCGAGAAAGTCGTCGATCGTCTCGCCCGCTTCGATGTAATCGAGCAGAGTTTGCACAGGTACTCTTGTGCCGTAGAACACGGCGGTGCCGCCCATCACCTCAGGGTTACAGCAGACAATTGGCTGTTTCATGCAGACAAGATATACCCAACTTCGCGCGGGGTACAGATCCGCCCGGCGCCGCGGTCGGTCCGGCCTCAGGCCTCCACTTTTGCGGTGTTTTGCGCTTCGGCTTGGCGGCGGATTGCGGAGAGGGTGGTGCGGGTCGTAATCATTTCGGGATCCATCGCGAGCTCGATGACCGCGGCGCGCTTACCGGCGGCGGCTTCCTCGAAGGCGGGGGCGAAGTCTTCGGTGCGGGCGACTCGCGCGGCAAACGCACCATAGGCGCGGGCGAGGGCGACAAAATCCGGATTTGCCAGCGCCGTGCCGACGACGCGGCCGGGAAATCGGCGCTCCTGATGCATGCGGATCGTGCCGTACATCGCGTTGTTGAAGAGGAGGATGATCGGCCCGATCCCCGCGGCGAGCGAGGTCGCCAGCTCCTGCCCAGTCATCATGAAGCCGCCGTCGCCGACGAACCCGACCACCAGCCGGTCGGGATGGACGAGCTTGGCGGCGACCGCGGCCGGCACCCCGTAGCCCATCGCCCCGCTGGTCGGGCCGAGCTGGCGCCCCGGCCGCCGGTATTGCAGATAGCGGTTGGGCCAGCCGCTGAAATTGCCGGCGTCGCTGGTCACGATCGCGTCGTCGGGCAGGCGCTCGCGCAGCCAGCCCATGACCTGGCCAAGATCGAGCGGACCGGCGGCGGGGGAGGGGAGGAGCCCGTTCTCGTACTCGCGGCGCACGGCAGCGCGCCAGCCCGACCAGCGCGGCGAAGGCAGCGGCGCCAGGGCCGCGGCGGCGGCGGCGAATTCGGACATGCCCGACTGGATCGGCAGGGTCGGGCGGAAGACGCGGCCCAATTCCTCGGCGGCGGCATGGACATGGATCAAGATTTTGCCGGGGTCCGGGATATCCATCAGCGAATAGGATTGCGAGGTGATCTCGCCGATCCGCGCACCGACCGCAAGCAACAGATCGGCCTCTTTGACCCGCGCTACCAGACTGGGGCTCGCCCCGGTGCCGAGGTCGCCGACAAAGCAAGGCGAGCGGTTGTCGATGATGTCCTGGCGCCGGAACGAGCAGCATGCGGGAAGATCATTGGCCTCGGCGAAGCGGGCGATGTCGCGGCAGGCCTCGTCGCTCCAACCGCTGCCGCCGACCAGCATCATCGGGCGCTCGGCGGCGGCGAGCAGTCGGCGCAATTCGGCGAGGTCGGCGGCACCCGGATGGGCGCGGACCGGGCGATAGGGTCCGGCCACCGGTGCTGCGGCGCGGTCGCGCAGCATGTCCTCGGGCAATGCCAGCACCACTGGCCCCGGCCGGCCGGAGGTCGCGACCTGGAACGCCTGGTTGATCAGCTCGGGGACGCGCTCGGCCATATCGATCTGGGCGACCCATTTGGCGAGCGGTGCGAACATCCGGCGGAAATCGACCTCCTGAAAGGCCTCACGGTCGATCTGGTGGCGCGCCACCTGGCCGACCAGCACGACCATCGGCGTTGAATCCTGAAACGCCGTGTGGATGCCAATCGAAGCGTTGCAGGCGCCGGGGCCGCGGGTCACCAGCAGCACGCCGGGCCTGCCGGTGAGCTTGCCATAGGCCTCGGCCATGAACGCCGCACCCCCTTCCTGCCGGCAGGTCACAAGACGGATCTCGGGCGCGTCGAACAATGCGTCGAGCACTTCGAGATAGCTCTCGCCGGCGACGCTGAAGGCCATCTCGACCCGATGCGCGCGCAGCGCCGCGACGACGAGCTGGCCGCCGCTGAGGGGAGCAAGGTTTGTCATCATCACGCGACCTCGAACCCGAATGCCGATCGGGCCATTTGAGACGATCGGGCGGCCCGGCGGAAGGGGCTTCCGGCCGCCGGGATGCTTTCGGGCCGGGCCTCCTATAATCGGCGATCCAGACGGCGGGATTGCGGTCTTCGCGCCGCAAGGGACGCGCGGTCGAAGGATTTGGTAAGCTCGGGACGCATGGACGACCAGCGCGGCGATATTCTCGCACCTCCGGGACCGGGCAAGGCCGATACCGGGATCGACCGGGAGGGCCGCGAGCGCATCGATGTTCGGCCCGGGCGGGCGGCGCCGCCACGGACGCGTCGGCTGCGGCTGGCGCCGGTCGTCTGGCTGCTGGTGGTCGCGGCGATCGTCGCGGCGGTAGTGTGGTATCTGCCGCACGGCGGCGGGCAGACGAAAACCGGCGGCCGCGTGCAATCGTCGGGACCCGTCCCGGTCGCCGTGGCGCCGGTGCAAAAGGGCGACATGCCGGTCACTTTGACCGGGCTCGGCACGGTGACGCCGCTCGCGACGGTCACGGTCAAGACCCAGATCAGCGGCTATCTGACCGAAATCGCCTTCAAGGAAGGCCAGATGGTCAAACAGGGCGACTTCCTCGCCCAGATCGATCCGCGCCCCTACCAGGTGGCGCTGGAGCAGGCCGAAGGGCAGCTCGCCAAGGACCAGGCGCTCTTGAAGAACGCGCAGCTCGATCTGCAGCGCTACAACACCCTGGTCGCGCAGAATTCGATCGCCAAGCAGACCCGCGACACGCAGGGCTCGCTCGTCGCCCAGTACCAAGCCACGATCATCTCCGACAAGGCCCAGATCGACGCGCAGAAGCTCAACCTCACCTATTGCCATATCGTCTCGCCGGTGACCGGGCGGGTCGGGCTGCGCCAGGTCGACGCCGGCAACTATGTGCAGACGAGCGATCCCAACGGCATTGTCGTCGTCACCCAGCTGCAGCCGATTTCGGTGATCTTCACCCTGCCCGAGGACGATCTGCGCCAGGTTCTGGGGCAATGGCACCCCGGCGCGGTGTTGCCGGCCACCGCCTATGACCGCACCGGCGCCACCGAGCTCGCCACCGGCCGGCTCGACACGATCGACAACCAGATCGACACCACCACCGGCACGGTCAAGCTGCGGGCGATCTTCGACAACCAGCCCGAAATCCTGTTCCCGAACCAGTTTGTCAATATCCGGCTGCTGGTCGAGACCTTGCGCGACGCGAACATCGTCCCCAGTGCCGCGGTCCAGCGCGGCGCGCCCGGCACCTTCGTCTATCTGGTCAAGCCCGACCATACCGTTGCAGTGCAGAAGGTGAAGCTCGGCCCGACCGACGGGCAGCGGATTGTGATTTCGATCCGGGCTGGAGCCCGGTCAGAACGTCGTCGTCGACGGCGCCGACCGGCTGCACGACGGCGCCAAGGTCAAGCTCACCTCAGCGGACGGCACTGGCGGTGCCTCGCCGGAGGCGGCCAAGGACGGAAAAACGCAAGACCGGCCGCAAGGCGCAAAACAGGGCGGCGGGCGCCGGAGCGCCCAATGAGCCCGTCCCGCATCTTCATCCTGCGGCCGGTCGCGACCTCGCTGCTGATGGCGGCGATCATGCTCGTGGGCATGTTCGCCTATCGCTTTCTGCCGCTCTCGGCCCTGCCCGAGGTCGACTATCCGACGATCCAGGTGCAGACCTTCTATCCCGGCGCCAGCCCCGACGTGATGACCTCGTCGGTGACGGCACCACTCGAAGTGCAGCTCGGCCAGATGCCGGGGCTGAACCAGATGTCCTCGACCAGCTCGGCCGGGGCCTCGGTCATCACCCTGCAGTTCAGCCTCGACCTCAGCCTCGACGTGGCCGAGCAGGAGGTGCAGGCCGCGATCAACGCCGCCGGCAATCTGTTGCCGTCGGATCTGCCGGCGCCGCCGATTTACGCCAAGGTCAATCCCGCCGATGCGCCGATCCTGACCCTGGCCCTGACCTCGAAGACCTTGCCGCTGACCGAGGTCGAGGACCTCGCCGACACCCGTCTGGCCCAGAAGATCTCGCAATTGCCGGGGGTTGGGCTGGTCAGCATCAGCGGCGGCCACCGTCCGGCGGTACGCATCCAGGCGAATATCCGCCAGCTCGCCGCCTACGGGCTCAACATCGACGATCTGCGCACCACGCTCGCCACCGCCAACGTCAATACCCCAAAGGGGAATTTCGACGGCCCGAGCAGGTCTTACACGATTAACGCCAACGATCAGATCAAGAAAGCGTCCGAATACGACGATCTCGTCGTGGCTTACCGCAACGGTGCACCGGTGCTGCTGTCGGATGTGGCGAAGGCGGCGGACGGCGCTGAAAACACCAAGCTCGCCGCTTGGATCAACACCGAGCCCGCGGTGATCGTCAACGTCCGGCGCCAGCCCGGCGCCAACGTCATCGCGGTCGTCGACAACATCGAGGCGCTGCTTCCTCAGCTGAAGGCGGCGCTTCCGGCCGCGGTCAACGTCGAAATCGTGACCGACCGCACGACGACGATCCGCGCGTCGGTCGCCGATGTCGAATTCGAGCTCGGCCTCGCCGTAATCCTCGTCGTCGCCGTGATCTTTCTGTTCTTGCGCAGCCCGGCGGCGACCCTGATCCCCAGCCTGTCGGTGCCGCTGTCGATCGTCGGCACCTTGGCCGTCATGTATCTGGCCGGGTTCAGCCTCAACAATCTGTCGCTGATGGCGTTGACCATCGCCACCGGCTTTGTCGTCGACGACGCGATCGTCATGATCGAGAACATTTCCCGCTACATCGAGGCGGGCGACCCGCCGTTGCAGGCGGCGCTGAAGGGCTCGGCGCAGATCGGCTTCACGATCATCTCGCTGACGGTGTCGCTGATCGCGGTGCTGATCCCGCTCTTGTTCATGCCCGATGTGGTCGGGCGGCTGTTCCGACAGTTCGCGATCACCCTCTCCGTCACCATAATCATCTCCGCGGTGGTCGCGCTGACCCTGGTGCCGATGCTGTGCGCCAAGATCCTGCGCCACCACCCGCCCCAGGAAATGTCGCTGGTGGCGCGCAAGAGCCAGGAATGGTTCGACGCGCTGATCGCCCGCTACGGCCGAATATTGGACTGGGTGCTCGACCACCAGCCATTGACCCTGGCGGTGGCGGTGGCGACATTAGGTCTCACCATTATTCTTTATATTATTATCCCAAAAGGGTTTTTCCCGGTTCAGGATACCGGGCTCATCCAGGGCATCTCGGTTGCCTCGCCCTCGGTGTCCTTCGCCGCGATGGCAGAGCGCCAGCAGGCCTTGGCGGCCGCCATCCTCGAAGACCCCGATGTCGACAGCCTGTCGTCCTTTATCGGCGTCGACGGCACCAACACGACGCTCAATAGCGGCCGGCTGCTGATCAACCTGAAGCCGCGCGACCAGCGCTCGATCTCTGCCAGCGAGGCCATCCGCCGCTTGGAGCGGAGGGCGCGCGCCGTCGCCGGGATCGCGCTCTATCTGCAACCGGTTCAGGATTTGACAATCGATGCGACGGTCAGCCGCTCGCAGTACCAGTTCGCGCTGCAAGACGCCAACCCGGACGAGTTCGCGGTGTGGGTGCCAAAGCTGGTTGAGCGGCTGCGCCAGATCCCGCAGCTCGAGGATGTCGGCACGACGTTCTCTGAGAACGGTCTTTCGGCCTATGTGCTGATCGACCGCGCCACCGCCGCGCGTTTCGGCATCACGCCGGCGACAATCGACAACGCGCTTTACGATTCGTTCGGGCAGCGCATCGTGTCGACGATCTTTACCCAGTCGAACCAGTACCGAGTGATCCTCGAAGCCGACCCGAGCCTGCAGCAATCACTGGATTCGCTCGGAGCGATCTACCTGCCGTCCTCGACCGCGGCCGGCGGTCAGGTGCCGCTGTCGGCGATCGCCAAGGTCTACGAGCAGACCGCACCCTTGGAAATCAATCATCTCGGGCAGTTTCCCGCGACCACGGTTTCATTCAACCTGGCGGCGGGCGCCTCGCTCGGCGAGGCCGTCGACGCGATCAAGGCGGCCGAGCGCGAGATCGGGCTGCCGGCCAGCATGATCACCGTCTTCCAGGGTGCCGCACTGGCGTTTCAGGCGGCACTCGGCAACGAGCTGATCCTGATCCTCGCCGCCGTGATCACGATGTACATCGTGCTGGGGGTGCTCTACGAGAGCTTCATCCATCCGATCACGATCCTGTCGACCCTGCCTTCGGCCGGGGTTGGTGCGCTCCTGGCGCTGATGATCGACGGCAGCGATCTCAGCGTGATCGCGATCATCGGCATCATCCTGTTGATCGGCATCGTCAAAAAGAACGCGATCATGATGGTTGACTTCGCCCTCGACGCCGAGCGCAACGAGGGCAAGTCGCCGCGCGAGGCGATCCATCAGGCGTGTTTGTTGCGCTTCCGCCCGATCCTGATGACGACGATGGCGGCACTCTTTGCCGCCTTGCCATTGATGCTCGGGACCGGGACCGGCTCGGAACTGCGCCACCCCTTGGGGGTGACCATCGTCGGCGGGCTGATCGTCAGCCAGCTTCTGACCCTGTTTACCACACCGGTCATCTATCTCTTCTTCGATCGGCTCGCCGCCCTCGCGCGCCGCCGCTCGGGCGATCAGGCGGGGCCGCAGGGCGCGTTGCGTTGAACCCGTCGGCGCCGTTTATCGAGCGGCCGGTCGCGACCACGCTGTTGACGATCGGCATCGCGCTCGCCGGGTTCTTCGCCTATCTGAGGCTGCCGGTGGCGCCGCTGCCGCAGGTCGATTTCCCGACCATTTCGGTATTTGCCTCGATGCCGGGCGCCAGCCCTGACACGATGGCGGCGACCGTGGCGACCCCGCTCGAACGCCATCTCGGGATCATCGCCGACGTGACCGAGATGACCTCGCAAAGCACTGTCGGGTCGGCTCGCATCACCTTGCAATTCGGGCTCAACCGCGACATCGACGGTGCTGCGCGCGACGTTCAGGCGGCAATCAATGCGGCACGCGCCGATCTGCCGACCAGCCTGCGGAACAACCCGACCTACCGCAAGGTCAACCCGGCCGACGCGCCGATCGCGATCCTGGCGATGACCTCCGACACCCTGACCCGCGGCCAGATCTACGACGCCGCCTCGACGGTCATGCAGCAGGCATTGTCGCAGCTCGAAGGCATCGGCCAGGTCGGCATCAGCGGCAGCTCATTGCCGGCGGTGCGGGTCGAGCTCAACCCGCTGGCCTTGTTCAAATACGGGATCGGCCTCGAGGATGTGCGCGCGGCACTCGCCTCGGCCAACGCCCACAGCCCTAAGGGGGCGATCGAGGACGGCGACCGCCGCTATCAGCTCTACACCAACGACCAGGCGGTGCGGGCCGACGACTATCGCCCGCTGGTGATTGCCTATCGCGACGGCGCCGCGGTGCATTTGACCGACGTGGCCGAGGTCAAGGATTCGGTCGAGAATTTGCGCAACCAGGGGCTCGCCAACGGCAGACCGGCGGTGCTGGTCATTCTCTACCGGCAGCCCGGCGCCAACATCATCGACACCGTCGACCGCATAAAGGCGATCCTGCCGCAGCTGCGGGCATCAATCCCGAGTGCCATCGATGTCTCGCTGACGATGGACCGCACGACGACGATCCGCACCTCGCTGCACGATGTCGAGCGCGCGCTGATGATCGCCATCGGCCTCGTCATCCTGGTCGTCTTCCTCTTCCTGCGCAACGCGCGCGCCACCTTGATCCCGACCGTGGCGGTGCCGGTGTCGCTGATCGGCACCTGCGGCGCCATGTATCTTCTCGGCTACAGCCTCGACAACCTGTCGCTGATGGCGCTGACCGTCTCGACCGGCTTTGTCGTCGACGACGCGATCGTTGTGCTCGAAAACATCACCCGGCATATCGAGGCCGGGATGACGCGGATGGAGGCGGCACTGCGCGGCGCCCGCGAGGTCGGCTTTACCGTCTTGTCGATGAGCCTGTCGCTGATCGCCGTCTTCGTCCCGATCCTCTTGATGGGCGGGATCATGGGGCGGCTCTTCCGCGAGTTCGCGGTGACCCTGTCGGTGGCGATCCTGATCTCGCTGGTGGTGTCGCTGACGACGACGCCGATGATGTGCGCCCATCTCCTCCAAACCAGGCGCGAAGGGGAGGGCGGGCTCTTCTACCGCGCCGGGGAGCGCGCCTTCGACACGGTGCTCCGCCTCTACGACCGTTCGCTGCGGTGGGCCTTGCGCGAGCCGGCCTTGATCATGGCGAGTCTGGCGGCGACGATCGGCCTCGCCGTCTATCTCTTCGCCGTTATCCCCAAGGGCTTCCTGCCGCAGCAAGACACCGGGCGGATGGTCGGCGGCATCCTGGCCGACCAGAGCATCTCGTTCCAGGCGATGCAGCAAAAGCTCGGCCAGTTCATCGACATCATCCGCAAGGACCCGGCGGTCGAGAACATCGTCGGCTTTACCGGCGGCGGCCAGACCAATTCCGGCTTTGTCTTTGTCGTGCTGAAACCGCTCGCCGAGCGCAAGATTTCGGTCGACAGAGTGATCGGCCGACTGCGCGGCAAGCTCAATGACGTGCCGGGCGCGCGGCTCTTTCTTCGCGCGGTGCAGGATGTCTGGGCTGGTGGGCGGCAGTCGAACGCGCAATACCAGTACACGCTGCAAGGCGACGACACCGAGGTCATCTACGAATGGGCGCCGAAGGTCGAGGCGGCGCTGCAAAAGCTGCCGATCCTGACCGAAGTCAACCTCGACCAGCAGCAAAAGGGGCTGGAGACCGATCTGGTCATCGACCGCCCTACCGCGGCGCGGCTCGGGCTCACCGTGAGCCAGATCGACAACACCCTCTACGACGCCTTCGGCCAGCGCCAAGTGTCGACGATCTACAACCCGCGCAACCAGTACCACGTGGTGATGGAGGTGGCGCCGGAGTTCTGGCAGACTCCAGAAACGCTGAGCCAGATCTACGTCAGCACCAGCGGCGGCGCTGTCCGCGGCACCCAGTCGACAGCCCCGCTGGCGGGCACCGTGGTCGCCAAGACGGCGCCGGCCCAAAGCAGCACCGCTGCCGCGAATGCCGCGCAGATCGCCGGCAACGCCGCCCGCAACGCGGCCAACAACGCGCTCGCCAACACCGGGCGCACCGCGACCTCGACCGGGGCGGCGGTCAGCACCTCGCACGAGACCATGGTGCCGCTCTCGGCCTTCGCCCATTTCGGGCCGGGCAACACGCCGCTCGCGGTCAACCACCAGAACCTCTACGTCGCCTCGACGATCTCGTTCAACCTCGCACCCGGCGTGTCGTTGAGCCAGGCCGAGCAGGGGATCGATGCAGCCGTGGCCGGCCTCGACATGCCGGCGACGATCCGCGGCAGCTTTCAGGGCACCGCGAAGGTCTTTCAGCAATCGGTGGCGAGCGAGCCATTGCTGATCGCCGCGGCACTGCTCGCCGTCTACATCGTGCTCGGCGTGCTCTACGAGAGCTATGTCCACCCGATCACGATCCTGTCGACCCTGCCGTCGGCCGGGGTCGGCGCGGTGCTGGCGCTGATCGTGACCGACACCGAGTTCAGCCTGATCGCGCTGATCGGCGTCATCCTGTTGATCGGGATCGTCAAGAAGAACGCGATCATGATGATCGATTTCGCCCTCGACGCCGAACGCAGCCTAGGCCTCTCCTCGCGCGAGGCGATCTATCAGGCCTGCCTAAAGCGGTTCCGGCCGATCATGATGACGACGATGGCGGCGATGCTGGGGGCGTTGCCGCTGGCGATCGGCTTTGGCGAAGGTGCGGAATTGCGCCGCCCGCTCGGCATCTCGATCGTCGGCGGATTGATGGTCAGCCAGCTGCTGACCCTCTACACCACACCGGTCATCTACCTCTATCTCGACCGCTTCCGGCTGTGGGCGCAGCGGCGCTGGCGGGGGCGCCATCGGCTCCTCACTTCCCGGCACGCCGCCGAGCCTGGGGAATGACGCTGACAAACGTCGCCTGCGCCAGCGCCGGCCCCCACCCGCCCGCTGCGCGGGCCTCCCTCCCGTGGCGGATCGGAGATGCGCCACCTGACAGGCGCGAGCTGGCTCGCGCCAAGAGGGGCCACGGGGGAGGGTTGGGGTGGGGGCCGGCTGTGGCGGTATTTTTGGCGCTGTCGGCGTGCACGGTCGGGCCCGATTATCAGCGGCCCGAGGCGCCTGTGCCGGCGAATTACAAGGAAGCGGCCGGCTGGAAGCTGGGCAAGCCCGGCGATGCCATCGACCGCGGTGCCTGGTGGTCGATCTACAACGATCCGGTGCTCGACGGATTGGAAAAGCAGATCGACATCTCGAACCAGAATCTCAAAGCTGCCGAAGCGGCGTTCCGCCAGGCGGAGTTCGTCGTCGCCCAGGCGCGCGCCGGGTTCTTTCCAACCGGGACCTTGAACGTGTCGGCCCAGCGCGCGCGGGGCAACGGCAGCTCCAGTGGCAGCATCGAGACAGGCGGCGGGCACGGCAATATCGCCAGCCTCTACAATGGCTCGGTCGCGGCGAGCTGGACGCCGGATCTCTGGGGGCAGATCCGCCGCACGGTCGAGAGCAATGTCGCCAGCGCGCAGGCGAGTGCGGCCGACCTCGCCGGGCGCACGGCTCGCCGCGCAGGGCCAGCTCGCCGCCGCCTACCTGCAATTGCGCGTCGCCGATGAGCTGAAGCGGCTGCTCGACACCTCGGCCGAGGCGTTTGCCGAATCATTGCGCATCAGCCGGAACCAATACGCCGCCGGCACCGCCTCGCCCTCCGACGTGTCGCAGGCCGAAGCCCAGCTGCGCAGCACGCAGGCGCAGGCGATCGCGGTCGGCGTCACCCGGGCGCAGCTCGAGCACGCGATCGCGGTGCTGATCGGCAAGCCGCCGGCCGAATTTTCGATCGCCCCGACGGAGGTCGCCGCCGCAGTGCCGACGGTCCCCGCCGGGGTGCCCTCGGCGCTCTTGGAGCGGCGCCCGGACATCGCCGCGGCCGAGCGGGCGATGGCCGCGGCCAATGCCCAGGTCGGGGTCGCCGTCGCCGCCTTTTATCCCAACATCACGCTGTCGGCCGATTTCGGCGAGGCCGCCCTGTCGTTGGCCAAGCTCGTTAGCGCCTCCGGCCGGTTCTGGGCGTTCGGCGGCAATTTGGTCGAGACCGTGTTCGACGCCGGCGCGCGCCACGCCGCGGTCGAAGAGGCGCGCGCCGTCTTCGACCAGGATGTCGCCGAATACCGGCAGACCGTGCTGACCGCGTTTCAGCAGGTCGAGGACCAGCTGGCGGCCTTGCGCATCTTGGCGCAGCAGGCCGAGGCTCAGGATGCGGCGGTCGCTTCGGCGCGCGAGGCCGAGCGCATCATCAACAATCAATACCTGGCCGGCACGGTCGCCTACACCAGCGTCATCGTCGCCGAGCAGACCGCTCTGAGTGACGCGCAGACCGCGCTGTCGATCCGGCAGAGCCGTCTCACCGCGAGTGCTGCGCTGATCCAGGCCTTGGGCGGCGGCTGGGACGCCGCGCAATTGCCCGAGCCGCGAGCGCATCGACGAGGACGCGCCACTGAATTTCAACCCGTTGCCGCCGATCCTGCCGGTGCAGGGCCGCTGAAGGCCGCCAAATTATTGGCGAGCCGCCTCTGCTACGCAACCATGCGATTGCCGTAATCGCATGGCACCGTCGCATCATCGGCCCCGGTGAACGGGTGCGAGGTGGCTTTGAAGGAAAGCCTGATCTCGACCTAATAAAACAGGTGGAACAGGGCGCTGATCGCCACCCCCGCGGATCGCGCCAATGTCACCCGTTCGTGATCGCGCCGGGCGCTGCCGCCAGTGCCGCGATGCCGTATAGTCGGCCAGCTGCTCGCGGGTTTGACAGAGGAGGGGAGGGGGATGACGGATCGGAGCCTAGATCGGCCGCGCTATGTGGTGCCGGCGCTCGCCGGCCTATATACCGCGCTCGAGACTTACAGCTGGCCCTTGGTGCGGGCTGCCACCGGCCTGTTCTTTCTGCCGCACGGCATGCAGAAACTGTTTGGCTTCTGGGGAGGCGACATCCTGAAGACCGCCGAGGGGTTCGCCAAGCAGGGGCTGCACCCGTCATTGTTCTGGGCGTACTATATCGGCTGCCTCGAATTCTTTGGCGGGCTGTGCCTGATCCTCGGCCTGTTGACGCGGCCGGTGGCGGCGCTGTTCGTCGGGTTCATGTTCGTCGCCGCCTTCCATGTCCATATCCATATCGGTTGGTTCTGGCCCAGCCGCGGCATGGAGGTGCCGTTCTATCTGCTGCTGATCAGCGTGGCGATCCTGATCCGCGGCGGCGGTCCGCTGTCGCTCGACCGGGCATTCGGGCGCGAATTCTGAGGCCGGCGACCGCGATGAAAGCCGACGGCGGGGCGGCGCGGCTCGGGGTCGACATCGGCGGCACCTTTACCGATGTGGCGCTCGAGCTGGGCGGGCGCCTATGGAGCGCCAAGATCCTGACCACCCCCGAAGCGCCGGAGCGCGCGGTCATCGAGGTCATGCACCGGGTGCTGGGCGAGGCTGGGCTGCGGCCCGCTGATTTGTCGATCATCATCCACGGCACGACCCTGGCGACCAACGCGATCATCGAGCGCAAGGGGGCGAAGACCGCGCTGATCACTACCGAGGGCTTTCGCGACACGATCGAGATCCGGCACGAGAACCGGTTCGAGCAGTACGACGTCAATATCGACCTGCCGCCGCCGCTGGTGCCGCGCCGGCTGCGCTTTCCGGTGCGCGAACGGGTCGACGCGCAAGGCCGGGTGCTGGTGCCGCTCGACGAGGAGGGGGTGGCCGCCCTCGCTGATCGCCTTGCCGCCGAAGGGGTCGAGGCTGTCGCGGTCGGCTTTCTGCACAGCTTCACGAACCCGGCGCACGAGCGCCGCACCGGAGAGATCGTGGCCGAACGGCTGCCCGGCGTCCCGGTCACCTTGTCGAGCGAGGTGTCGCCCGAGATGCGCGAGTACGAGCGCTTCTCGACTGCCTGCGCCAATGCTTATGTCCAGCCGCTGATCGGCCGCTACCTCGCCAGTCTCGAAATCCTGTTGCATCGCGAAGGGTTCGCCTGCCCGCTGTTTCTGATGCTGTCAGGCGGCGGGCTGACCGCGGTCGAGACCGCGATCCGCTTTCCGGTGCGGCTCGTCGAATCGGGGCCGGCCGGGGGTGCCATCTTCGCCGGCGAGATCGCGCGGCAATGCGGGCTCGACAAGGTGCTGTCCTATGACATGGGCGGGACGACGGCGAAGATCTGCCTGATCGACGATCTGAAGCCGCAGACCAGCCGCGCCTTCGAGGTCGCCCGCATTTACCGCTTCAAGAAGGGGAGCGGGCTGCCGTTGCGCATCCCGGTCATCGAGATGGTCGAGATCGGCGCCGGCGGCGGCTCGATCGCGCGGGTCGACCGGCTGAAGCGGATCACCGTCGGGCCCGACAGCGCAGGGGCCGATCCAGGGCCGGCCTGCTATGGCCGCGGCGGCGCGGCGCCGGCCGTGACCGATGCCGATCTCGTGCTCGGCCGCATCGATCCGACCGGGTTTTCCGGCGGGCGCATGGCGCTCGACCGCGCCGCCGCCGAGACGGCGATAAGACGGGAGGTGGCCGAACCGCTAGCCTTGGCGCTGGAGCTGGCAGCACTCGGGGTCAGCGAGATCGTCGATGAGAACATGGCGAACGCGGCGCGCGTGCACGCGATCGAGAGCGGCAAGGACGCTCGCGGCCGCACCCTGGTCGCGTTTGGCGGGGCGGCGCCGCTGCACGCGGCGCGGATGGCAGAAAAGCTCGGCCTCGACCGGGTGCTGGTGCCGTCCTATGCCGGGGTCGGCTCGGCCGTCGGGTTTTTGCGCGCGCCGATCGCTTACGAGATCGTGCGCTCCGCCTTGCAGCGGCTCGAAACCTTCGACGCCGGGGCGGCCAATGCCCTCCTGGCGGCGATGCGCAAGGAGGCCGAGCCGATCGTCCGCCGCGGCGCCGGCGACGTCGCCCTGACCGAGACGCGCTCGGCCTTCATGCGCTACCGCGGCCAGGGCCACGAGATCGCCGTCTCCCTGCCGACCCGCCCCTACCATGCCGACGACACGGTGATATTGCGCGCCGCGTTCGAGGACGCCTACCGCCGCCTCTACAGCCGCATCATCCCCGGTGTCGAAGTCGAAATCCTCAGCTGGGTTTTACTCCTGAGCGCCCCACCCCCGGCCGAGCCCTCTGCTCCACCGCCGTCGCCCACACCCTACATCCCCGAAGCCGCCCGCCATCGCCCAGTCTTCGACCCGGAATCGGGCGAGTTCACCGACGTCGCAATCCACGACCGCGCCACCCTTCGCCCCGGCGCCCAAATCGCCGGCCCCGCGGTCATCGTCGAGGACGAAACTTCGACCGTCGTCAGCCGCCTCTTCGACGCGCGGGTCGATGGATTTGGGTATATCGAGCTCGTCCGCCGCGGCAGCTGAGCGGTCGGACAGCGGTCGAGTCAAATTTCTTATGGAACCGGGAACAGCCGCAATTCCTCTTTGTCAGAAATTTCGGTTGCCAGTAATATAAAGTTTCTAGACTGAACTAACCGCAATCGTCGACATCCCTTTCGCTTACCATCGCGGGCGCGGGTTGACGAACGCGTCAAAGTAGTCTTGCATCTGATTGCGAATTTCATGAGCCTTCTCTTGCAGGGCCAAACTGGCATCGATGGCTGCGCCAGCGTCCGGCGACTTGCGCGGCGGTGCCGCGTTCCGGGCCTTGATCGCCCAGGCTGTCGCCGTCCGGCCCGCAGCCTCGGTCGAAGCAACAAGCTGCAAGATCAGCTCTTTCGCTTCTTGATTCTGCGGCTGAAGCTTGACGACCTCACGGTAAGCCGCGAGCGCCGCCTCATCCTCCCCGAGGGATTGGAGCGACTGCCCCAGGTGGAACCAGGCATTGTCACCCTCGGGCTCTACTTCCACCGAGCGGGAGAGTAGCTCCTTCGCCTTGGCGTGCGCGCCGTTCTTGGCCATCAAGCGGCCAAACCGGAAGAGCGCCAGCGCATTGTTCCGCTGCACCTCCAGGATCTGGCGATAGCCAAGCTCGGCATCTGCGGTATCGTCCTGGTCCTCGAATTCCAATGTCATGTCGAGCATCGCATCGAGTCCCCGCGGGTCCAGCTTCCCGCCGAGGTTGCGATTAGTCTTGGTCACCACATTGACCGGTCTTTGGCGACGCTCCACCTGCGGGGCGAACAGGTACTTGTAGGGCTCATTTCCTTTCAAAAAGTCGTAGGTGGTAAAGCCGTGCGCGATGGCGTGGCGGATGCTGTAGGCATGCAGCAGGTATCCGGCGGGCATCTCACGATAGGTTTCATCCCGTCCGGTGATGAAAAACAGCAGCGATTTCTTGCAAGGATCGATCAGGGTCGCGAGCGCCGCGACCGGCCGGTTGCCATGCCAGAATACGGGCAGGAACAAAGTCCCGTTCTGGGCGCAGCGACTCAGCATCACGGAGTTGCGCTGGG
The DNA here is from genome assembly GCA_963781215.1 of uncultured Alphaproteobacteria bacterium. Classification (GTDB taxonomy): domain Bacteria; phylum Pseudomonadota; class Alphaproteobacteria; order ATCC43930; family CGMCC-115725; genus AP-15. Next base: position 215,684 of record CAWAFE010000038.1, on the reverse strand, counting down.
CGATGTCTTCGGCTCTTTCCCCCTTGCTGGGAGTCCACTTGATCTTCCAGAAATCCAATAGAACCGAGAGATCTCGAGCGTAGCTGCTGGCGTCGGACAGCGTAATCCGGCACTCTTCCGATGCGTCTATTTTCTTTAGAAGGCGTCGAATCTTCTGTCTATTATTGGTACTTAGAGTCTTCAGATAATTGTCCCAACTGCCCGGTAAATTTATCGACGGGCAGATCGCATGGTTGGTCGGGTCATCGCCATTCTTATATTCAATCGGAGTATGCGTAAAACGTATCTTGTCGAAAGCCCTCATGAGTAATCGACGGCGTTGCTCGGACATCGTGAGATTGTCCATCGTGAACTTCGCCCAATTGACCTTTCGCTTCAAGTATTCCGCGAGTGCGGGAACGGCTTCCGCCTCGACTTCCGGCCTGGCCAGGATCCCCGTATAATCCGAAAATCCGGCGCCGCCAAAGTAAATCTCGTTGTAAAAGCCGTGCTTCTTGTCGAAGTCGGTCCGCATCCGAAGCAGCAAGAAGGCGCTGTACGCACGGTCGGTCTCGTTGCGCTTGGCCGCGAGTACGAACCAGATGGTCCGGAACGCGGTCAGCCAATCCGACAGCCACTGCCAAGAAAGGAAGAAATGGGCCTCGGGATCGGCTTCGTACACCGCGTCCCAATTGGGCCGGAGGGCATCGAAGTCGCGAAACTCGTCGATGACATCTATGTGCATCTGATCATCTCCGCCATCCCTCAATATACAGGGCTTGGCGGTCCACGATCAACCGCTTTGGTACGGCCGCCGGTCGAAACGCTCGCCCACACTGCTCACCGCGGCAATCGAAGCCGCGTACGCCGTTTGGGTCGATAGGAGTGAAGAGGGGTAAGCTGGGAGGCGCAATCGCCTCCCAGCTTACCTACCTACCGGGGGCTAAGCGGCGTGGAGTAGTTCCAGCGCCTCTTCGTAGACCGCCATGTTCTTGCCAAAGGAAATCGCTGCGGCCTGAACGCCGCAGACCAGATGCATCCAGCGCCAGGGCTCGCGGGTGGCGTGGAATTCCTCGACGATCGCCTGGTGGTGCTTGAAGGCGTGCATCTCGGTGAAGTTGTCGTGGCACACGATCTCGGCGAGACGCGCGATCAGCGCCTGCGCGTCATAACCGCTATTCACATATTGCTGGGCCAGATTCACTGCGGCTCTGACCTCCGGCACCGCCCGCATCAGCCCCAGATTGCTGACCTGGGACCAGTCGGTCGGCGGCTGGTTGTAGATGCTGTGGGTGATGGCGTCCAACAACGCTTCCTGCGTCTTTGGCGGCAGGGCTGCGACGGCAGCCCAATCCGGCTGCGGGGCCGGCTGCAACCGGCCCGCGGTCGACCGTATCTCCGGACCCGAATGCCACGTCAGCAACAGCAGCAGCTTGTTCCTCAGGCTCAGGCCGTCGAACTTCAGCAGGTAGCGCCGCAGGTTCGCGCTGGTATGCAGGTGGACGTCCATCGGATTGCCGCCGAGGGAGCGCATAAACAGACCGGCAGCCCCGATCGACAGGGCTTCGCCGGCGCCTTCGAGCGACAGGCCGTCGGCCAGGGCCTTGGCCATCAGCGCCGGAATTTCGGCAAAGACGTCGACCCGTCCGATGGCTTCCCCGAGCCCGCCGATCGCGGCGGTTTCATCCTCGCCGCTCTCTTGCCGGGTGACCCGGGTCAACAGCTGATGCTCCTCGATCAGCGCTTCGATCTCCGCGATCATCGGGGCGACCGGGAAACGCGACACATAGCGCACCGTAGGCCGCATCAGCACCGAGAAAAATTCGGGCTCGATCGCCTCGGCCTCCAGCGCACGCCAGGTGAAGGCGGGAAAGGCGAAGTAATGATCGTCCACGATGTTTTTGGGAATGGCCACGCTCATCAGCAGATCGAACGCTTCGATCCGCGGGGCATGGTCCCACAGCCACAGGAAGAGGTGGTCCGCCTTGTTGCTCTCGCCGCGATTGACCGCGGCGAGGAACGCCGCTTTGGTCGCCTCTACGCCGCCGGCGTCCTCCGGCGCAAACTCCAGCAGAGCGTACGGTCCCATCGCCGGGTGGTGGATATGCTTGTTCGACAGCGCCACGTGCTGCATCACAGGTAGGAACCGATCCTCGCCCTCCAGTCGCCCGACCAGCTTCGAAATTGCATGCAGGCCTACCAGGGGATGCAACGGGCCGCCGTGATGACCGGGCGGCAGGTCGGTGGAACGCGTCACCGCCAGAGCTGAGGCCGTCAGCATGGTTTTCGTCGGCACCCCGGCACGCAGTTTTTCCAGGGTACGATCCAGAATCTCGCTCGGGGACGTTTCCTCGATGAACTGGACCAACGGCTCGATGGGGTCTGGATATTGGACGCGTTGGTGCATGTTAGCTTCTCCGTAGGTGCGGTTATGTCTTCTTTTGCCGACTTTAACTCTCTCGCTGACGCAGCGCCTAGCTAACGATTGGCCATGGCGGCTCGCCTGGCAAGAAAATTCGCGCATGATCGGCGCAGGGAGGCGGCGATTGCCGGTGGCAGGAGCGGAGGCCCTCGCTCTCGGCCGAAGCACAGACAATGACGCTCAAACAATGTGGTAGCATAGCGCCGATGCCGCACCCCGCGATGCGGCCGCTGCCAAGGAGGGAGGGCACGAAAACATGCCTGCTATGTCGATTCGGATCGGCCTCGTCGGCTTCTTCGGTCTCGCCTGGGCGCTGGGGTCGCCGGCGGGCGCGCAGCTGATCACCCAAAAGAGCCTGTCGGCGGCGATGGCGCTGACGATCGCCCAGACCGCGCTCGAGACCTGCACGAAAGAGGGCTACCACGTCTCGGTGCACGTGCTCGGCCGTAACGGTGAGGTGCTGGTGGCAATCCGCGGCGACGGCGCCCCGCCGCACACGATGGAGAATAGCCAGCGCAAGGCCTATACGGCGCGCACTTTCCGCATCCCCTCGGGCGAGTTCGTCAAGCGCGTCAAGGACAATCCCACGATGGGTGCGGTCCACCTCAGCGGGATCATCGCCGCCCAGGGCGCCCTGCCGATCAAGGCCGGCGACGAGGTCATCGGCGCGGTCGGCGTCTCCGGCGCCCCCGGCGGCGAAAAGGACGAGGCCTGCTCTCAGACCGGGATCGACAAGGTGGCCGATCAGCTCAAATAAGCGGTCGACGCAGTGCCCATGCGGACTGCTGTGCGGCACGCCCGCCGAATTCGGGCATTGTCGGACGGCATGGCTGGGCTCAGGCCCGCGGCCCGGTAAAGCGACACGGATCTCCCGCTCCTTCCGGGGCTCAGGATCGGTGCTCGCAGCAGACGCAAACCTAGGCGGCGTATTTGGCGCTTCATCTGAGCCCGTTCGCTGCGCACGCTCTCCTCGCCGACCGCAAGGGAGCCATCGATGAGCCGAATTCTCCGAGCATTCGCAACACTGGGCGGGCTACTGGCGCTCGCCGCCGCCGATCCGGCGCTGGCCCAAAAGTCGGGCGGTGTCCTGCGCGTCTATCATCGCGACAGCCCGGCCAGCATGTCGATTCACGAGGAAGGCACGATCGGCGTGATGATGCCGATGATGGGCGTCTTCAACAATCTCGTGCTGTTCGATCAGAACGTGCCGCAGAACAGCCTTGCCTCGATCGTGCCCGAGCTGGCGACAAGCTGGGCGTGGAGCGAGGACGGAACCCAACTCGCCTTTAAACTGCGTGACGGGGTCAAATGGCACGACGGCCAACCGTTCACTGCCGCCGACGTCAAATGCACCTTCGACCTGTTGACCAACAAGGGGAAGGAAAAGCTGCGGCTCAACTTTCGCGAGACCTGGTGGGTCAACGTCGCGGAAACCACGACCAACGGCGATCATGAAGCGACGTTTCACCTGAAGCGGCCACAGCCCGCATTGCTGGCGCTGCTGGCCTCGGGCGACACGCCGATCTATCCTTGCCATGTCTCGCCGCGCGACATGCGCACCCATCCGATCGGCACGGGGCCGTTCAAATTCGTCGAGTACAAGCCGAACCAGGACATCAAGGTCGCCCGCAACCCCGATTACTGGAAGCCGGGCCGGCCCTATCTGGACGGCATCGAGTACACGATCATCCCGAACCGCTCGACCGCGATCCTGGCATTCATCGCCGGCAAGTTCGACATGACCTTTCCCTATGAGGTGACGATCCCGCTCCTCAAGGACATCAAGACGCAGGCGCCGCAGGCGATCTGCCAGGTCGGGCCGGCCACCGAATTGATCGGCGTGCTGATCAACCGCAAGGCGCCGCCGTTCGACAACCCCGATGTCCGGCAGGCGATGGCGCTGACCCTCGACCGCAAATCCTTTGTCGACATTCTGGGCCAAGGCGAAGGCAATCTCGGCGGGGCGATGCTGCCGCCGCCGGAAGGCGTTTGGGGACTGCCGGCCGAGATGCTGCAGGATCTGCCGGGCTTCGGCGACGTGCGGAAGAACCGCGAAGAGGCCCGCGCGCTGATGCAGAAGGCCGGCTACGGGCCGGACAAGCGCATCGCCGTCAAGGTGTCGACGCGCAACCTCGCCGTCTACCGCGACCCGTCGGCGATCCTGATCGATCAGCTGAAGGAAATCGGCATCGACGGCGAGCTCGAAACCGTCGAGACCGCCAATTGGGTCCCCAAGCTGATCCGCAAGGACTTCAAGGTCGGGGTCAATGTACTGGGCAGCGCCGTCGACGACCCCGATGTCGTTTTCTATCAGAACTATGTGTGCAGCTCGGTGCGCAACTACCCGGGTTACTGCAATCCCGAGGTGGACAAGATGATCGACCAGCAATCGATGGAAGCCGACGCCGCCAAGCGCAAGAAGCTGGTGTGGGAGATCGACCACCGGCTGCAGCAGGAGCTGGCGCGGCCGATCATCTACCACCTGCGCGCCGCGACCTGCTGGCAGCCGGCGGTCAAGGGGCTCACCCTGACGACCAACAGCCAGTACAATGGCTGGCGCTTCGAGGATATCTGGCTCGACCGCCAGCAGGGAGAGACGAGATGACCGAGACCATGGTCGAATACGCGTGCCGCGATCAGGTTGCGACCCTGACCTTGAACCGGCCGGACCGGCTAAACGCATTCAGCGACGATCTGGTGCGGCATCTGGCGGACGCGCTTGCGCCGCTTCGACCTCGACCCCGAGGCGCAGGTGGCGATCATCTGCGGCAACGGCCGCGCCTTTTCGAGCGGTGCGGACGTGCATCAGCGTCAATTGCGCAGCCGCGAGGAGTTCCAGCAGCATGGCGGCCCGCAAGGCTGGGGCGCCAATTCCGGCGATTTGTTGACCCGCTCGGTCAACTGGAAGCCGGTGATCGCGGCACCCCACGGCTATGCCATGGGGCTGGCGTTGGGCATCGTGCTCGAATGCGACCTGATCGTCGCCGCGGCCGGGACCAGGTTCCAAGTGACCGAGACCTCGCGCGGACTTGGCGGCGCCAAGTACTGGGCCTTGCTGAACTTCCGCGGCGGCGCTGCCTTCGCCAACGAGGTCGCCTTGACCGGCCGCTTCTTCACCGCCGAGGAGGCTTTTGCCGCCGGCATCATCAACCGCGTCGCACCCGAGGGCCGGCACCTCGAAGTCGCGCACGAGCTCGCCGCCGAGATCGCCCAGAACCCGCCGCTCTCGGTGCGCGCGACGGTGCGCACCCGCCGCTGGTACATGGACCAGCTCGAGCGCGAAGTGACGATGCAAACCGCACCCTTGAAGCTCTACCTGTCCGAAGACTTCCACGAAGCGGCCCGCGCCTTCGCTGAAAAGCGCAAGCCCGGCCCGTTCAAGGGCCGATGAAGGGAATTGCGATGATCACACCCGCCTATGTCCGGACCATGGCCGAGTACAATGCCGAGATGAACCGGCGGCTCTATGGCGCTGCCGCACGGCTTTCGGAGGAAGAGCGGCGGCTGCCGCGTGGCGGCTTCTGGGGCGATATCCACGGCACCTTGACCCACATCCTGTGGGGCGACCGGCAATGGATGTCGCGCTTCGACGGCTGGGAGCGGCCGACCACCCCGATCAAGCAGAGCGCGGGGATGATCGAGGATTTCGCCGAGCTCTCCGCGGCGCGCGAGAAGGCCGACGCCGACATCGCACGCTGGGCGGCAAAGGTCGACGACGGCTGGCTCGGCGAGGACATGGTCTGGTTCAGCGGTGCGGCCGGCCGCGAGATGCGGGCGCCGAAGGGGCTGCTCGTCGCCCATTTCTTCAACCACCAGACGCATCACCGCGGCCAGGCCCATGCGATGCTGACCGCCGCCGGCCAGGAGACCGGCGACACCGACCTGTTCCTCCTTATTCCCGAAATCGTGAATTGAGACCCGGCTGTTTGTGGTTCTATTATCTAGAAGAACAGTCAGCACTGTTCATTCGCCGGAACGGCGACGACCTTCGGCTGTGTCTGCAAGTTCGGATAGGGAGAAGATCCATGCAAAATTTCGGCAAAGCGATCATCGGCGGCGCCTTGCTGCTGACCATGTTCTCCGCGGCCGGCGAGGCTGGCGGGGGCAACAGCGGCAAAAGCAGCGTGCGCTGGCAGACGATCGTCGGACTAATACAGGCAGGTAACGTCGCGGCGGGTATCACGGGTGGCGGGCAACCCTGGTCAACGCTCGGCGGGCAGGCTTACGTCGACTTGTTGAACAGCGAGGTCGAGTTCGATGTGAAGGGGCTCGTTCTCGCGGGCGGCAATACGATCGGCACCCCCGGTGCGATTAACCAAGTCAAGGGGACATTGGTGTGCGCGCCAGGTTCCGCCTCGCCGACGGTGATCGACACGCCACTCGTGACGTTGAGCCCGAAAGGAAATGCCTCGTTTGACGGTTCGTTCATGAAGTCGACCGCTGCCTGCAGCCCCACCGATGTCGCGTTTCTGATCAGAATCTCAGCCGACCGCTGGATCGCCAACGGCGCGGTGCGCGTGCCCTGACCAATCGCGCGGCGGGGCCGCGGCTCCGCGCGGCCGCGCTATCCCGGCGGAGCAACGGACTGGTGCGCATAGAGGGGCTGGCGCCGCCATTGACAGTCGGCTAACTCTGCTGCCCGTTTGACTTTTCGGCCCGGGCGGCGGCGGTACGTCAGACATTATGAACACGGCCGAGGACGGGCTGCCGTTTCCGCAGCGACGCTGGGCCATTCTGACCCTGGTGGTCGGGCTGGTGGTGTCGGTGCTCGACAGCTCGATCGCCAACATCGCCCTGCCGACGATCGCCCGCGATCTGGGCGCGAGTGCCGCGCAATCGATCTGGGTCATCAATGCCTATCAGCTGGCGGTGGTGATCGCGCTGCTGCCGCTGGCCTCGCTCGGCGACATCTTCGGCTATCGCCGCATCTACACGATCGGGCTGGCGGTGTTCACCGCAGCCGCACTGGTCAGCGCGCTGTCGCATTCGCTGGCGATGCTGGCCTTGGGCCGGGCATTGCAAGGGGTGGGCGCGGCCGGCATGACCGCGGTCAACATGGCGCTGATCCGGTACACCTATCCGCGCCGGCAATTGGGCCGCGGGATCGCGGTGACCGCGGTCGCGGTGTCGACCTCCTCGGCCGCGGGCCCGAGCGTCGCATCGGCGATCCTCGCGGTCGCCCCTTGGCCCTGGCTCTTCGCGGTCAGCGTGCCGATCGGGCTCGTAACCTTGATCCTGTCGCTGCGGCTCCTGCCCGACACTCCGCCTTCCGAGCACCGCTTTGACATCGCGAGCGCATTGCTGAGCGCTCTTGCCTTCGCTTTTTTGATCGGCGGGATCAACGGCTTGGGTCACGGCCAGGCCGCACCTTTCGTCGCAATCGAGCTCGCGGGCGCGGTCGTCATCGGGACGATCCTGGTGCGCCGGCAGGCCCGGCTCACCCTGCCATTGCTGCCGGTCGACCTGTTCAAAAATCCGGTGTTCGCGCTGTCGGTCGCGGCCTCGGTGTCGACCTTCGTCGCGCAAGGGATCGTCTTCGTCACCTTGCCCTTCTATTTTCAGGACGTGCTCGGCCGCTCGCAGGTGGCGACCGGGCTCCTGCTGACCCCGTGGCCCGTCACGGTCGCGATCATCGCGCCGATAGCCGGCCGGCTCGCCGACCGCTATCCGGCCGGGATTCTGGGCGGCATCGGGCTCGGCGTGCTCAGTCTCGGCTTTGTGCTGATGGCGCTGTTGCCGGCGGCACCCGGTGCGGCCGACATCGTCTGGCGGATGACGATCTGCGGCCTCGGCTTCGGCTTCTTCCAGTCGCCGAACAACCGGGCCATCGTTTCGAGCGCGCCGCGCGAGCGCAGCGGCGGCGCCGGCGCCATCCAATCGACCGCGCGCCTGCTCGGGCAGACGATCGGCGCCGCTCTGGTGGCGATGATCTTCGGCATCGCCGGCCCCTCCGGCGGCACCAGCCCGACCGTCGCGATCCTGCTCGCCGCCGGCTTTGCGGCGGCGGCGGCGGTGGCGAGCGTCTTTCGCCTCTTCCGCTTCGTACGCAGGCCGCGGCCGGCTCGCGCCGGTTCCCCTGCCGCCTCAGAGCCGTGTCGCAAGAAAGCCGGCATGAATTGAGCAACGTCCGCCGAGAGGCGATTCGCTCTATCGTCACTGCCGGCGCCGCCCTCGATTTGGGTCATTGTCGCGTCAACAATGGCTGAGCGGCGAGTCCTTGCCGCCGACCGCGCCTTCACTATGCTCCGGCTGGGGCTGCTCCCGCCGAGGACCGGGCCGATGGATTACCAAGACATCGTCTACGACAAGCGTGACGGCGTCGCGACGATCACGATCAACCGCCCCGAGGTGATGAACGCGTTCCGGGCCAAGACGGTCGAGGAGATGCTTGATGCGTTCGCCGACGCGGGCGCTGATGACGCGGTCGGCGTCGTCGTGCTGACCGGCGCGGGTCCGCGCGCGTTCTGCGCAGGCGGCGATAATTCGTCCCGCGACGGCGGCTATGGCGGGCGCGGCCTGGTCGGCATGCCGATCGAGGAATTGCACAGCGCGATGCGTGATCTGCGCAAGCCGGTCATCGCCAAGGTGCAGGGCTATGCGATCGGCGGCGGCAACGTTCTGGCGACCGTATGCGATCTGACGATCGCCTCGGAGAATGCGGTCTTCGGCCAGGTCGGCCCTCGCGTCGGCTCGGTCGACCCGGGCTGGGGCACGGCCTATCTCTCGCGCCTCGTCGGCGAGAAGCGGGCGCGCGAGATCTGGTTCCTGTGCCGCCGCTACACGGCCGCCGAGGCTTATGAGATGGGGCTCATAAACAAGGTCGTCCCGGCCGACGCGCTCGATGCCGAGGTCGAGGCCTGGTGCCGCGAGATCCTGGCGCTGAGCCCGACCGCGCTCGCCATCGCCAAACGCTCGTTCAACGCCGACAGCGAGAATATCCGCGGCATCGGCAGCCTCGGCTTCGAGGCGCTGGCGCTCTACTACGGCACCGAGGAGGCGAAGGAGGGGACGACTGCCTTCATGAATAAACGCAAGCCGGATTTCCGCCGTCGGAAATAGGGCGAGCGGCGGCGACACCGAGCCGATCGATGCCGATGCAACGGGCCGCAATCCTCGCCGCGGCATGGCTGCTGATCCTGCTGCCGGGGCCGCCGGCCGCCCGGGCCGACGCGGCCCTCGACCGCCAGATCGTCCACATCCTGAACCGCCTCGCCTTCGGCCCGTCGCTCGAAGATTTCCGGCATGTCCAGACGGTCGGGATCGAGCGCTACATCGCCGAGCAGCTCGACCCGGCGGCGATCCCCGAGCCTTACGAGCTGCAGTGGGATCTGGCGCAGCTCGACACGCTCGGGCTCGGCGCCGCGGAGCTCCGCCGGATTTACGGGCCGCTGCGCCCCGCGCTCGGGCTCACGCCGTCGCCCGCGGCAGTCCGGGCGCAGAGCGAGCGGGCGCAAACCATCGTCCGCGAGGCGGCCGAGGCGCGGGTGCTGCGCGCGGTCTTGAGCCGGCGCCAGCTGCAGGAGGTCATGGTCGATTTCTGGTTCAACCATTTTAACGTCTTCGCCGGCAAGGGATTGGACCATCTGTGGATCGGCGACTACGAGGAGCGGGCGATCCGACCCTTCGTGCTGGGCCGGTTTGGTGACCTGCTGCTCGCCGCCACAAAGCACCCGGCGATGCTGGTCTATCTCGACAACACCTTGAGCACGGCACCGGGCAGCCCCGGCGCGCGCGGCGCCGAGCGCGGCCTCAACGAGAATTTCGCGCGCGAGGTCATGGAGCTGCACACTCTTGGCGTCGATGGCGGCTATACCCAGGACGACGTGATCACCTTGGCGCGGGTGCTGACCGGGTGGGGGATCAACCGGGCCGATGGCGGGCAGTTCCCCGACCACGCCGCCCTCTTCGAGGGCGCGCGTCACGATTTCGGCCCCAAGGTGTTTCTCGGCCGCACCTTGCGCGCGCGCGGCAAGGCGGAGGGCGAGGAGGCGCTCGATATCCTGGCGCGGAGCCCGGCGACCGCCCGCCACATCGGCTTCGAGCTCGCCCAGTATTTTGTCGCCGACACCCCGCCCGCCGAGCTGGTCGACCGGCTGGCTGCGCGGTTTCTGGCGACCGGCGGCGATATCGGCGAAGTCCTGAGGACTCTCTTCGCCAGCCCCGAGTTCCGCGGCAGCATGGGCCTCAAATACAAGACGCCCTACCAGCTCGTGGTTTCGGCGGTGCGTGCCGCCGGCGTCCCGCTGCTCGACGTCCGCCCGCTGCTGGCGACGATGAGCCGGCTCGGCATGCCGCTCTACGGCTGCCCGACCCCGGACGGCTACAAGAACACCGAAGACGCCTGGCTGAGCCCGGACGCGACGACGCGCCGGATCAACTTTGCGACGGCCCTTGCCCGCGGCAGTCTCCCGGTCAGCGCACCGCCGCGCGGCGGCCTCCTGGATCTGGCGCCGGGGCCGCGCCGCGCGTACCCGGTCGATGCCAGCCGGCTGCAAGAGATCTACGGCTCGACCTTGACCCCGACGACCCGCGATGCGGTCGCCGCGGCGCCGGCGAGGCTGCGCGCCGCGCTGATCCTCGGCAGCCCCGATTTCATGCGGCGGTAGCAGGACCATGGACAGACGCGGCTTTCTCAGGGCGTCAACCGGTGCCCTGCTGTGCCCGATCGGCCACGGCGCCTGGGCCGCCGCCGCCGAGGGCGGCCCGCAGCGGCTGATCGTGATCCTGCTGCGCGGCGCCGTCGACGGGCTCAGCATCGTCGTCCCCTACGCCGAGGAGGCTTACTACCGGCAGCGCCCGACGATCGCGATCGCACCACCGGGCAAGACGAACGGGGCGCTGCCGCTCGACGGCCGGTTTGGGCTGCACCCGGCGCTTTCGAGCCTGATGCCGCTGTGGCGGGAGGGGCGTCTCGCCTTTGTCCACGCCGCCGGCTCGTCGGACCCGACCCGCTCCCATTTCGACGCGCAGCTCTACATCGAGACCGGCGCGCCGGGGCAGAACCGGATCGTGGACGGCTGGATGAACCGGCTGCTCGCGGCACTCCCCGGACTACGCAGCCCCGCCGACGCGATCGCCATCGGCCCGACCCTGCCGCGCATCCTCTCGGGCAGGATGCCGGCCGCAAATCTGGAGCTGGGCCCCGACGCCGCCCGACCGCTGGCGCTCGACCGCCCCGACATCGCCAGCGCGTTCGACCGCCTTTATGCGGCCGACGACGCCTTGGGCGCGGCCTATCGCGCCGGCCGCGTCGCGCGCACCCAGCTGCTCGCGGACCTGGCGGCGGAGCAGAAGATCGCCGACGATGGCGCCCCGCCGCCGACCGGGTTTGCTGCGCGCGCGGCGCGGCTTGCTCGTCTCCTGGAGCGCGACCCGCGCATCCGCCTCGCCTTTGTGGCGCTCGGCGGCTGGGACACCCATGTCGAGCAGGGCGGCCGGCAAGGCCAGCTCGCCGATCGGTTGCGCCCCTTTGGCGAAGGCCTCGCCGTGCTCGCCCGCGGGCTCGGCGGCGCCTGGCACGACACCGTGATCGTGGTGCTCTCCGAGTTCGGCCGCACCGTGCACGAGAACGGCAACGGCGGCACCGACCACGGCCACGGCAACGTCATCTGGGTGGTCGGCGGCGCGGTCAACGGCGGCCGGGTCTTGGGCGACTGGCCGGGGCTCTCGCCGGCGCAGCTCTACCAGCGGCGCGACCTAGCGGTCACCACCGATTACCGCTCGGTGATCACGGCTGTCCTCGAACGCCATATGCGGCTTGCCGATCGCCAGCTCGACATGGTGTTCCCCGGCGCGCCGCCGGCTTACCTGAACCTGACGTAGGGGCCGGCCCGACAACCGGATTTACCCTTTCTAAAGGGCAAAAGCCGACAATCGGGAATCTTCCCGATTTGCGGGTGCTTCGATTGAACGTGCAGCGCAGCGGTCGCCTGGATTGGTCGGGACGAGGGACTTGGATCGGATGAAGATTCGTAGAATGCCAGACCGTCGCCGAAACTAGAAAACACCAATGCTGCTTACCGATACGCGGCGACAACGCAACTTCGCCACGATAACTTTATTGCGTCGCGCACGCCTTGGTGCTATAGCCGCGCCGGTAAGGGAACGCACGTTGCCGCGAACGGGCATGTACGGGGACCGAGATCCAAGGCGACGAGCACTTGCAGCGCTGCAATATCCATCGCAGGTTGGGAAAGTGAACAGGAGGGCAGGGGTGCACTGGACCTTCCTTCGTGCTGCGGGCACCGCCGCCGCGCTGGTCATCGGGGGATGTTCGAGCGCGCCGCCGCTGCCGCCCGCTCCGCCGGCCTCGGCTTCGCCGTCAGCCGAATATCGCATCGGCCCAGGAGACAAGCTGAATATTTTCGTCTGGCGCAACCCCGAGCTGACCGTCAGCGTGCCGGTGCGTCCCGACGGCCGTCTGTCGATCCCGCTGGTCGAGGATGTCGTGGCGATCGGCAAGACGCCGAGCGGGCTTGCCCGCGAGCTCGAGCAGCGGCTGGCGAAATACATCAAGGAACCGGTGGTGACGGTGATCGCCGAAGGCTTTGTCGGCCCGTTCACCGAGCAGGTGCGGGTCATCGGCGAAGCCGCGCAACCGCGCGCGCTCCCCTATCGAACCGATATGACGGTGCTCGACGCGATGATCGAGGTGGGTGGCTTGACGCGGTATGCGGCGGGGAACGACGCGGTCATCGTGCGGACCGTCGATGGGCAGCAGAACACCTACGCGGTTCATCTGACGAGCCTGATCCGCGACGGCGATGTTTCGAGCAACGTCGCGCTCCAGCCCGGCGATATTCTGATCATTCCTCAACGCCTGTTCTGAGCATGCGGTATCGTGCTGCAAGGGGGTGTCGCCGCCGGGCGGAAGGACCGGCGCGCGGCGAGCCGGCCGCGACTATTGCGTCCCGCCCGGACGATTGGAGCCGTAGATGAACTCGATCCAAGCGACCGCCCTGCCTGTCCTGCAGACGCTGTGGCGGCACCGATGGCTGGGGGTCGGCGCGGCGTGGCTGATATGCATCGGCGGATGGATCGGCATTGCCTTCGTCCCGACGAAGTACGAATCCTCGGCGCGCGTCTACCTCAATGCCGATCCGCTCCTGACCCCGCTTCTGAAAGGCTTGGCGGCTGACACGGACCCGACGCGGCATCTCGATTTCATGCAGCGGACATTGCTCAGCCGGCCCAATCTCGAGCAGCTCGTCCGCCTCGCCGACCTCGACGTCGGCGTTACGACGCCGGTGGAAAAGGAGGAGCTTTTCAAGAAGCTGGCTTCCGAGATCGAGGTCAGGCCGGTGACCACCAATCTGATGACGATCTCCTACCGCAGCACCAAGCCGGAAACCGCGAAAAATGTGGTGCAGTCGTTGCTGACGATCTTCGCCGAGAAGACCGCGGGCAGCAGCCGAGCCGAGATGGACAGCGCCCAGCGCTTTCTCGACGACCAGATAGCGTCTTACCGCGATCAACTGCGCGGCGCCGAAAAGCGGCGCGCCGAGCTGGCGCGGCAATATCCCGATATTGTCCCCAATCAGAGCCCCGGCGCGCCGGTGGCCGGCGAGAACAGCGGCACTCGGCTCGATCAGGCGCGGCGCGCGGTAATCCGTTTGAAGGGCGAGTTCGAAGAGGCGACCACCAAGCGCGATTCGCTGCGCAAGGAGATCGCCACGGTGCCGCCGATGCTGGCGGTCGACCGAGGGCCGCAGGTCGTCGTCAACGGCGGCCGACCGCTCAGCCCGGACGAGGCGCGGCTGGCGGAACTGCAAAAGAGCCTCGATTCGCTGAGATTGAAATATACCGAGCAACATCCCGACGTGATCGCCACCCGCCAGGCTATGGCACAAGTCCAGGCCGAGATGAAGAGATCGTCGGGATCCCCGTCGGGGGCGGGCGCGGCGGCGGCGGCAAAGAGCAGATCGCAAATAGCGTTTACGACCAGCTCAAGGTCAAGCTGGTCGACGCCGAAGGTGTCGTCGCGGCGGCGCAGCGGCGTCTCGACGATGCCACGGCGGAGCAGGCGCGGATCGAGAAGATCTCGCAGTCGGCGCCGGGGGTCGTCGCCCAGGCCCAGGATCTCGACCGCGACTACGGGGTGCTGAAGAAAAACTACGAGGAGCTGGTGGCGCGACGCGAAGCGGCGCAGATCGCCAATTCCGCCGATACCAAGACCGAAAAGATTCAGTTCCGGATCATCGATCCACCGCAAATCCCAACCGTCCCCGCAGCCCCGAATCGGCCGATGCTGGTCTCGATCGTGTTGCTGTTCGGCATCGGCGCCGGGCTCGCCACGCCGATGGCCGTGGCGCAGCTCGACCGTTCGTTTGCGACGGTCGGGCAGTTGCGCAATCTCGGCATTCCCATCCTCGGCAGCGTGTCGCGTCTGTCTCTCGGCGCGGCACGGCGCCGAGCCGCGATCCAGCTGGCGGGCGTCTGTGCCAGCGCGTTTGTGCTGCTCGCGGTATACGGGACGCTGATGGCCGTTAGCGTCGGCTTGCATGCGGTCGGCGTGTCGTAATGGCCGAATCGATAGGGTTGATCGAACGCGCCGCCGCGCTGCTTCGCCAGCGCGAAGCAGCCGAGTCGAGGCCGCCGCCACAGCTCGGCCCGGCGCCGCAATCGAGCGTTGTCTTGCAGCCGCCGCCGGACGCCGCGCAGCCGGCTATCACCGAGCCGGCCGCGGGACCCGAATTGATCCTCGACCGCGGCCAGCTCGCCGGCTACGGCGTCACCATCCCCTCTTCGGAACGTTCGCGAACCGTCGAGGAGTTTCGTCTGGTCAAGAGAAACCTGATGGCCGCCATGACGCAGACTAATCCGCTCGGCGGGCAGCAGCCGAGCCGGCTGATCATGGTGACCAGCGCCCGGCCCGGCGAGGGCAAGACCTTCGTCGCGCTCAATCTGGCGCTCGCCTTTGCATCGGAGCGAGATGTCAAGGCGCTGCTCGTGGATGTCGACACGCAGCACTCGACCTTGCGCAAGCTCCTCGGCATCTCTGGAGAACGCGGAATTGTCGACGTGCTCGCAGGAGATGCCGAACTGTCCGACGTGCTGGTGCGGACGAATATCCCAAATCTGCTGGTCGTGCCGTCGGGCCGTGGCGGCCCGCATGTGCCGGAGCTGTTTTCCAGCAAGGAGATGCCGGCGCTGATGGCCGAGATGACCCAGCGCTTCGCCGACCGCTTCGTGATCCTCGACACCCCCCCCTGCATGGCGAGCAGCGACGCCGCCGCGCTGGCACCCCTGGTTGGCCAGATCGTGTTTGTCGTCGAAGCCCACCGCACTCAGCAGGACGAAATCGAAGCCGGGCTCAGCATGCTCAGCACCTGTCCTCGCATCAGCCTCTTGCTGAACAAGAGCGAGCAGGCATCCGAGCATTTCGGCTCGTACGGATATGGCTATCATTATCCCGGTGGCGAGGGCGATGGGCTGCGCTCGGCGAAACCGGCGTAGAGCCCCGGCGGGGTCGATAATTCGGCGTCGCAGGCTGGGGCTTTGGCTCCTGGTTCTCGTCGGGATCGCATCCGAGTCGAAGGCGCAGACCACCGACCTCGCGCCAGATGTGCTGCCGCCGCCGCAGAGCGGGTTCGGCCTGCCGAGCCCCGCCGCGCCGCCCAACGCGGTATACGGCGGCCCGCCGCTGCCCTGGTGCCGAACCGCCGTTCGCCACTGGTCTCGGGTTGTCGCCGGTGCTGGGCGGCGTCACGCCGCTTCAGGCATATGACCCCAATGCGCCGGCCATCTTGATCCAGCCTCAGATCGGGGCCGGTGTCCTGTTTACCGACAACGCGAACTACACCCACGCGGATCGTAGAGCCGCTGTCGCCGCGCAGCTGTTTCCCGGCATCTCGTTCTCGGCCGACACGCCCCGGCTGCAAGCTGTGGCCACCGGCCAGGCGCAGGCCAGCTTCTACACGCCGACCAGCAATTTGGACCAGATCAACGCCAACTTGTATTTGAACGGGGTCGGCACAGTGGTGCCGGGCCATCTGTTCATAGATGCCCGCAGCACGATAAGCCCCGGGTCGCTGAATCCCGGTCTTGGCTTCGTCAACCCCGGCCTGCTGCCGCAGAACCAGCAGACGCAGGTCTATACGACCACGGTGTCCCCCTATCTGAGGCAGTCCTTCGACGGGCTGCTCGACACCGAGCTGCGGTATCGCTTCGGCTCGACAAACTACGGCGGCAACACGGCCATCGTGTCGACCCCTGCAGCCACCGCAACGATCAATCCCGCGTTGGCCGCGCAAACAAATCTTGCGTCTGGGACCTTCAACGAGGGCACCTTCACCGCGGCGACCGGTCAGGAATTCGAGCGCGCGCTCTCACGGCTGACCGTTGACGCGTCCGATTTCAACTCGGCCTCGACTAATCGCAATACGCAATTCAGCGCCTTCGACGATCTCGAATATCGGATCACGCCGGAAATCGCGGCGCTCGGCCGCATCGGATACCAGAACATCCGTTACCCGTTTTCCCCGGCGGCGACATTCGAGGGTCCTACCTGGTTGGTGGGCGGGCGTGTCGGCCTCGCTGCCGATTACGGCTATGCCACCCTCCAATACGGCGTCCAGCAAGGCGTGTACGGCTTTACCGGGTCGGGGTCGTATCAAATCACGCCGACGATGGTCGCGACCGCGACGCTGGTGCAGGGGGTCAGTTCGCCGACGCAATATTTCCAGAGCGCGCTCGCAACTTCTACCCTCAACCCCTACGGCTCGATCGTCGATCAGTATTCCGGGCTGCCGACGGCGTTTTACAATCCTGGTCTGGGACTTACCAATAATGTTTACCGAGAACATTTGTTCAATTTTGGTGTAACCGACACGATCGGGCCGAACCGCTATTCTTTATTCGGCTATTTCATTAGCCAGACCTCGTTGACACCACCCCTGACGGCGCCGACCAAAAGCCTCGGCGCGAACTTCACCTGGGCGCGCGACATCAGGCCCGACCTCAACGGCAGCGCATCGATCGGATACGCCAATTCCCGCAGCGTACCGACGCTGACCACCGTACCGACACTGACCGTACCGACGCTGACCAGCTCGGTGTCGACCAACAGCTTCAACACGGTTACCGCCAATCTGGGCCTCAACTATCTGATCAGTAATGCTTTAACCGGCTCGATGGTATATACCTTCCAGTACCAGACGAATGGCGCGGCAGTGATCTCCGGACGCAACGGCGACATCTATGTCAACACGCTGCAGTTCTTCCTGACGAAGACGTTCTGAGCGATGTACGCGGAATTTTACGGGCTCGAGTCCCGACCGTTCCAGCTCACCCCGGACGCCCGGTTCTTTTTCGAGAGCACGGTGCACCGGCAGGCGATGGCGTATCTGGTCTACGGGCTCCACCATGCCGAAGGCTTCATCATCATCACCGGCGAGGTTGGAGCGGGCAAGACCATCCTCGTTGATAATCTGCTGTCGACGATCAGCGAGGACAGCTTCGTTACGGCAAAGATCGTAACAAGCCAGCTCGCCGGCGACGACCTGCTGCATCTGGTCGCCGGCGGCTTCGGCATCGCCAAGGAGGGTCTCAACAAAGGATCGCTGCTGCAGCGGATCAACGATTTCGTGCTGGCCCAGCATCGCGGTGGCAGGCGGGCGCTGCTGATTGTCGACGAAGCGCAGAATCTGTCCTTCGAAGCGCTCGAAGAGCTCCGCATGCTGTCGAACATCGTCGTCGACAAGACGATGGCGCTGCAGAGCTTTCTGCTCGGACAGCCGCAGTTCCGCACGATCCTCGGGAGTGCCGGGCTCGAGCAGCTGCGGCAGCGGGTGACCGCCGCCTACCATCTGGGTCCGTTGAACGAAGGCGAGACCAAGGCCTATGTCGAGCATCGGCTGCGGCGCGCCGACTGGAAGGGCGACCCGCACTTCACCGAGGCCACCTTTCCGCTGATCTATCAGCACAGCGGCGGCGTCCCTCGCCGCATCAACACCCTGTGCTCGAGGCTCCTGCTCTACGGCTTCCTGGAGCAGCTCCATACGCTGACCGCGAGCGCGGTCGAAAAGGTTGCGACCGATCTGCGCGAGGAGCTCGCCGTGGTGACCTCGTCGCCGGCGGTCATCGAGAATGGAAAAACCATCGACCTCGAAAGCGAGGGCCATGTCGCCGGGCGGCTCGAGGCGCTCGAACGGAGCGTGAGCAAGCACGAACGCCTGATCAGGCGCGCGATCGAGATTGCTGCCCACTATTTTCAGGGCGAACGCGCATGAGCGCCGCAACCGAGCCGCTGCACCGTTCGGTCGACCCCCCGCTGCGGCAAAGCGGTCCGGCCCGGCGGCACGGACAACCCGGGATCGTCAACGCGATGACGATCGATATCGAGGATTACTTTCAGGTGGAGGCTTTTGCCGCCACGATCGACCGGGCCGATTGGGAGCACTTGCCGCGGCGGGTCGAGCGCAACACCGGACGCCTGCTGGATCTGCTCGCCGAGGCCGAGGTGCAGGCGACCTTTTTTGCCTTGGGCTGGATTGCTCGGCGACACCCGGCGCTGATCCGGCGCATCGTCGCCGAAGGCCATGAGCTGGCCAGCCACGGCGCCGATCATCTCAGGGTCGACCGCCAGTCGCCGCAATCGTTTCGGACCGATGTGCGGCAGAGCAAGCGTCTTCTCGAAGACATCGGCGGCGTCGATATCGGCGGCTACCGCGCACCGACATTTTCGATCGGCCGCGACAGCGTCTGGGCGCATGAAATCCTGCGGGACGAGGGCTATCGCTACAGCTCGAGCGTCTACCCGCTGCGCAGCGACCTCTACGGCTGCCCCGGCGCGCCGCGGACGGCGTTCGCCCCGCTTCCCGGCATCATTGAGGTGCCGCTGACCACCGTGCGGCTCTTCGGCCTCGACATCCCGGCTTCGGGCGGCGGCTATTTCCGCCTCTTCCCCTATCCGGTGAGCCGCTGGCTGCTGACACGGGCGAGCCGGGTCACGGGCGCCCCGGCGATCTTCTACATTCATCCCTGGGAAATCGACCCCGATCAGCCGCGCCAGCAGCAGGCGCCGTTGCGCTCGAGGTTGCGCCATTATCTGAACCTCGGCCGCAATGAAGCGCGCCTGCGGCGCCTGCTGCGGAATTTCGCCTGGACCCGTATGGACCGGCTGTTCTTGACCGAGGGGTCGAAACCGTTTCCAGTGATCACGACGTGGATGGATTACCGGTTGCGGTCGCGGTAAGGCCGTTGCAGGACGGCGACAGGCAAAGCTGGGACGATTTTGTTCTCGCCTGCCCAGCCGGCACGGTCTTTCACCTCTCCGCCTGGAAGCGGGTGATCGAACGCGCTTTCGGACACCGAACCCATTACCTGCTCGCCCGGCGTGGTTCGGCTGTCACCGGCGTATTGCCGCTGACCCATGTCAAATCCCTGCTGTTCGGCTCGTCTCTGATATCGAATGCCTTTGGCGTCTATGGCGGGCCAGTCGCCGAAGACATGGAAAGCCTGCACGCGCTCGAAGAGGCCGCAGTGCGATTGATGGAGAGCTGCGGGGTCCCTGTGCTCGAAATGCGCGGCTTCTCCGAGAGCCGAGCGGCCTGGCCGACAAAATCGGGTCTCTACGACACCTTCCGCAAGCGGCTCGATCCCACGCTCGAGGGCAACCTCAAAGCCGTCCCCCGCAAGCAACGGGCGATGATCCGCAAGGGCATGCAGAACCGCCTGCGGTCGCAAATCGATACCGATGTCGACCGGCTGTTTTGCGTCTATGCCGAAAGCGTACGCAACCTCGGCACGCCGGTTTTCCCGAAATCTTATTTCCGCATCATCCGGGAAGAATTTCCGCAATCGTCCGATATCGTCACGGTGACGGCCGATGGCGAGCCGGTGGCCTCGGTGCTCAACCTGTATTTTCGTGACGAGGTGCTGCCATTCTATGGCGGCGGCGTGCACGCCGCCCGCGCACTCGCCGCCAACGATTTCATGTATTGGGAGGTTATGCGCCGGGCCTGCGAGCGCGGCTGTCACCTGTTCGATTTCGGGCGCAGCAAGATCGGCACCGGATCGCACGCGTTCAAGCGCAATTGGGGCTTCGAGCCGACGCCGCTGGTCTATCAATTCCGCTTGCCGCCAGGGCGCGCGACGCCCGACCTGAACCCGCTCAATCCCAAGTTCCGGCTACTTATCGCCGCCTGGAAACGGCTGCC
Organism: uncultured Alphaproteobacteria bacterium; assembly: GCA_963781215.1. GTDB lineage: Bacteria > Pseudomonadota > Alphaproteobacteria > ATCC43930 > CGMCC-115725 > AP-15. The sequence continues at coordinate 195,125 of CAWAFE010000038.1, read as the reverse complement.
GCTGCCGGTCGCCACCCGGCTCGGCCCACTGATCGTGAGAGGGATCGGCTGACGTGAAAGATCGGCTTGTTGTTGCGAGCGCGGAACCGGTCAAGGGAGCGGCGCTAGCCCAGGGATGGCGGCCGGCGGTTGTCCTGATCGGGGTGGCGGCGCTCGTCTTCGGTCTGGTTTTCCGCCGCGATATCGCCGGGGCGGTTCAGGTATGGGTCGGTTCGACCGCGTACAACCACTGCTTTCTGGTTCCGGCCCTGATCGCCTACCTGCTGTGGGAAAGGCGCTGGGTGTTTGCGTCGGTTTCGCCGCGGCCGGTCTTTTGGCCGTTGCTGCTGATCCCGGCGCTCTCAGGGGTCTGGCTCGTCGCCGCCGTGCTCGATATCCAGGAGGGCCGGCAGCTGGCCGCCGTGGCGATGTTCGAGTTGGTTCTCCTCGCCGCACTCGGTCCGCAGGTCGTGCGGTTGCTGCTGGCACCGCTGCTCTTCCTGTTCTTCCTGGTGCCGAGCGGGGCGTTTCTCGTGCCGTGGCTGCAGCGGGTAACCGCCGATATCGCGGTGGCGGGGCTGCACGCGTTGCACGTCCCGGTCTACTCCGACGGGCTGATGATCGAGGTGCCGGAGGGCACCTTCGAAATCGCCGAGGCCTGCGCCGGCTTGCGCTTCCTGATCGCCTCGATCGTATTCGGCTGCTTTTTTTCTGTGGTCATGTACCGCAGCTGGGTCCGGCGCGCGGTGTTCATCGCCTTGTCGATCGCCGTCCCGATCGGCGCCAACGGCCTGCGCGCGCTGGGGATCGTCTATCTGGCGCATCTCGAAGGCAGCGCCGCAGCGGTCGAGGCCGACCATGTGCTCTATGGCTGGCTGTTCTTTTCCCTGGTGATCTTGATGCTGATCGGGATCGGCATGACGTTCGTCGACAAGCCCGCGCCTGCCCTGCCGGTCCAGACGCCGATCCGGCGGCAACCTGCAACGTGGCGGTTCGCCGCGGCGGTTTTGGCCGCGGTGGCACTCGCCGTCAGCGGCCCCGCTTATGCGGCTCGGCTCGACAGCCTCTTTCCCGCCTCGACCTGGCCGCAGGCGAGCAGCCCGGAGGTTGCGCCGCCATGGCGGGCATTGCCGGGAGAGCCGGGTTGGCGGCCGTCGATCCAAGGCGCCGATCGCCAATTTCTCGAGGGCTTTGCCGGGCCCGGCTCGGGTGTCGTCATCCGTTACATCGGACTCTACGGCCTGCGGGCCGTGGGCAACGCGCTGACCCGAAGCGAGAACCGGATCGCGGACGACCATTCCTGGCGGCTCGCGCGGCGCGGCCGAGCCGAGGTGTCTCTAGCCGGGCAGAACGCAACCCTGGCCAGCGCCGAAATCGTCGATGGCCCCCACCGCCGGCTGGTCTGGTCATTCTATTTCGTCGATGGCCGCGTCACCAGCGGGCTGATCGAGGCCAAGCTGCTGCAGGCGCGCGCGGTGCTGTTCCGGCAATTGCCTGTGGCGGCGTTTGTCGCGGTCTCGGCGAGCATGGACAATCCCGACGAGCCGGCCGAAGCCCAGCTCCGGCACTTTCTCGCAGCCAACCAGCCATTGTCCGAATATTTCGATCAGCTGCTGCAGCGAGGGCCAGGACATGGCGCCTGAACGTCTCCGGGCGCGCTGTCCCGGCGCAGCGGGTCGAGCGCCGCCTCGAAGCCGGTCCACGGCATCGCTTCCGGAAGCAGCAGCGGTCTCTTGACCAGCGTCGATGTCGGCCCGGTCCTGGTCGTGCTCGAACGCTCGGGACCGCGCGGGTGGCGGCGGTCACCCGACCCGGCCCGCGCCGGCATGGCGGGAAGAACCAAGGGTTGTCGCATCGGGCGGGCTCGATTGCTCCGCAAGCGCCTTGACTTCAAACGGCGTCGCGGGCCGCCCGCCGATCTCCCCAAGGAAGAAGTCGAGATACTGCTCGATCCGCCGCAAGAACGCGCTGAGATCGGCCTGATTGCGGACATAGGGCGTGTTGCCGGGCGCGAGCGAGGGGCTGTGATAGGTGAAGCTGAAGACCCGGTGGCCGTTGCGCAGCAAGGCGCGGGTCAGGCGGCGCTGCTCGTCGAACGAAATCCCCTCCGGGGTCAGGATGATGCGTTCGAGCAGACGGAGATGGGCAAGGATGCCCGGAATGTGCAGCGCCTTCAGCCGCTCGTTCATGGTCAAGGTGTAGGCGAGCCCGCCGGTGTTCGCGAGCAGCCCGGCATAGCCGATCGACAGCGGGATCTCGAGCAATGCCGGGTTGCCGCCGAACCAATAGGGGCGAGCGCCGCACTGCGAAAAGTCGGGGCCGAACTGGGCGCTGAAATTGGTGCCCGGATGAACGCTCACATCGATCTCGTAGCCGAGCTCGGCCAGGATGCTCGCGGTCCTGTGGCCGACCCCGTACCGGCCCGCCTTGTAAATGCGCGGGCGTACCCCGATGTTGGCGCAGATCGTGTGGGTAAGCTGAATCAGCTTCTCGCGCTCGAGCTCGAACGGCAGATTTCCGGGAAACGAGTTTTTATCCGTCGTCTGCTCGACAAGCGGCGGGTTGTCCCAAGGTTGCAGATGCGCGCCGATCTCGCACGCTCCCGATTTGTGCAAGTCGCGAATGACCTCATAGCCCTCGGGAGTGCTGCTCACCGGGTAGTCCAGGACCAGCGTCGGCCGAATGCCGTACCGTTCGAAGAGCGGCTGCGTCCGCGCCTGGCATTTGACAGACGTCGCCCCCGCGGCTCGGCGCGGCCGCTGCCGGATCCAGTCGAATTCGGCCTCGGTGTCGACCACGACCACCAGCAGCGGCGGGTGGTCAGCCGGCCAGTCGATCGTTCTCCATGTGCTTGGATCGAGCATGCCTTGATGGTGGTAGTCGCCGATTTCGATCGCCGCCGTCAAACCTGCACCCGAGCCGACCAAACGACAGAAACCGGAACGTTTTTGACGCGGTCCGCGTTCGTGCTTAAGTCTATCATACATCGATCGGCGGATCGTGCCAGAAGTCCAGGAAATTGCGCTGCCGAGCTTCCAATCGTATCTGGGAGGAGTTAAATGATTCCATAACCTGGATCGGTTAACCTCCCCTGTGTCCGAGACGAGCTTGGCCTTCTGGCGACGTTCACGATGGTAGCCCTACCAGAGCCCGTCCACCCTGCCGCGCCGCCATCCCCTGGCATCTCCCTGCTCCATGTCTTTCCGAGCTTCAGGGTCGGCGGGGTGCCGTTGCGGACCGTCGGACTCATCAACCATTTCGGCGCGCGATTCCGGCACACGATCCTCGCGCTCGACAACAATTTTGAAGCGGGGTCGCGGTTCACGGGCGATGTCGATCCGATGCTACTGCCGATGCGCCACCGAAAGGGGAACCTGCTGAGCGGTGTGTTTGGCTGCGCGGTCAGTTTGCGGCGATTGCGGCCTGATCTGTTGCTTACGTACAATTGGGGCGCGATGGAATGGGCGATGGCCAATCGGCTGCTGTCGGTGACCCGCCACGTTCATCTCGAGGACGGCTTTGGCAGCGACGAAGCGGATTTCCAGCTCCGGCGGCGGGTTCTGTTTCGCCGATGGGCCCTGGCGCGCTGCGAGAAGCTGGTGGTCCCCTCGCATCAACTCGCAGCCCTCGCCCGCGGCGTATGGAAGCTCCCGGCAAACCGCGTGGCCTATATCCCAAACGGCGTCGATCTTGCCCGCTTCACCCGCCTGCCCCGCGACCGGATACCGGGTTTTGCCCGACGGCCGGGCGAATTGGTGATCGGCACCGTGGCGCCGTTGCGTCCGGAGAAAAATATCGGGCGGCTAATTCGGGCGTTCGCCGATCTTGATCGCTCGCTCGACGTCCGCCTCGTGGTCGCGGGCGATGGCGGCGAGCGCCGGGCGCTCGAACAATCGGCGCGCGAGCTCGGTATCGGCGATCGGGTTGTCTTCGTCGGGCAGGTGACGCCCGAATCGGTTCTCGGTGCGTTCGACATATTCGCCCTCTCCTCCGATACCGAGCAGATGCCGATCGCGCTATTGGAGGCCATGGCTGCAGGCCTCCCCATTGCTGCGGTCGATGTCGGCGACGTGAAGGCAACCGTGTGCGACGACAATCGGCCCTTTATTGTGCCGCGCGACGATGGCCCGGCCTTCACGGCGGCATTTGTTCGGCTGCTGCGCGACCCGGCAAAACGCGACGAGCTCGGCGGCAACAACCGGGCACGCGCGAGCGCAGAGTTCCCCCAGGAACGAATGTTTGCCGACTACGAGGACGTCTTCGCCGCTGGTCGGGCGGGCTGAGGCGGGGCGCGCCGACGAATGGGTGGCTTTGTCATTCTCCACACGCCCCCGGGCGAGGATCGCGGAGCCATGCAGGCGGCCGCCGTCGACGCCTTTGCCCGGTCGGGGTTTCGCGGATCGCGCATCGTCCGCGGGGACGACTATGTGCTCACATTGTTCCCCAAGCACCAAGCCAAAGAGCCAGCATTCGAGCAATTCGCCAACGGTGATTTCGTCTTTGTCTGTGGCACGCTGATCTACGACGACAGGGTCGGGAGAGCGGCGGCCGCCGCGTTCTACCGGGATTATGGCGGGCCGGTGCAACCACGTGCCCGGGCGATGGGCCACTATACGGTGATCCTGCGAAAGGCAGGCCAGACCGAAATCATTCCCGACAGCTTCGGGGGCTTCCACATCTTTTGCGACCGGGCCGGGCGGATTGCCTCGTCGTCTTTTCTGGCGGTCGCATCCGCCCTCGAGCGGGTGACGCTCGGCAAGCAGAGCGCGTGCGAATACGTCTTCAACGGCGTGGTGTCGGGCAACGCCACCCTGTTTGACGAGGTGACACTGATTCCGGTCAACGGCACGGCTGGCGTGCGGGCGCACGGGATCGAGATTGTGCCGCATCAACCTCCTGTGCCAACGGCGCCTACCACCGTCGCGTTCGAGCCGATGGTGGAAGAGAGCATGAAGCTGCTGGACCGCTATTTCGCGGCTGTGGCGAAAAATTTTGGCGATCGCGTGACTTGCGCGCTTTCGGGCGGGTACGATTCGCGCCTGATCCTGGCAATGCTGCGGCGCCACGGCGTGCGGCCGCGCGTCTATGTCTATGGGCCGCGCGGCGACAAGGACGTGGCGTTGGCGGGCGTGATCGCGCGCGGTGAAGGCTTCCCGCTCGAAGTCGTCGATAAGGATAAGCACCGAGACGTTCGGCCGGAAGAGTTCGCCGCGGTCGCGCACGACAACTTCTTGGCCAATGACGGCTATGGCTGGGGCGGCATCTTCGACAACGGTGCCGAGCGCCAACAGCGTGCCAGCCGGGTCAGCGGAAACGCGATCGTGCTGAACGGCGGCGGCGGCGAAATCTGGCGAAATTTCTTCTATCTTCCCGACCGCAGCTACAGTCGGCGCGAAATCCTGTGGACATTCTACAGCCAGTTCGACCCGGCGACGTGCACCTCCGAGTTCGATGAGGACACCTATTACCGGCACCTTGAAGAAAAGCTCGCGCTCGTGATCGGCGATGCGCGCGAGCCGTTGGCGCGGCCGCTCGTCGAATGGCTCTATCATAATTTCCGGTGCCGGGCCTGGGACGGCAAGGCCAACAGCATCAACAACACTTACGGCTATGTGGCCTTGCCCTTTCTCGAGCGGCGAGTGACCGAGCACGCCAGCAGCATCCCGATCGCGTGGAAAAACCATGGTGCCTACGAGGCCGAGCTGATCCGGCGTGCCGACCTCAAGCTGGCGCGTTACCCTTCGGTCTACGGCCACGATTTTAGTGGCGCGCCGCCGCTCGCTCGGCGTCTTTCCGATTATGGCACCTATTTCCGCCCGCCCTGGCTGCGCCGCTTCTCCTATCGCGTCAAGCACCGCGCCCGCCGCGGCGGCGAATGGCCGGAATATCTGCGCCAGACTTATCGCGAGGCCGCGCTGCCGGGCGGAGTGCAGGCGATGAGTGAGCTGTTCCAGCTCGACCGGGTCGCCGATCCGGCGCAGCTGGCACGGATCTTGAGCTTGGAATACCTGATCCGACAGTTCGATGGCCGGATCAGCGTCGATTTCGACAATGATTCGGCGCCGGGCCGGTTGCGATGTGCGGCATAGCCGGGATCTTCGATTCCCGCGGGATTGCCGAGGTCGACCACCGCCTGCTGCGGCGGATGACCGGCGTTCTCATCCATCGCGGACCCGACGCTGACGGATTTTATCTCGCGCCGGGGATCGGCCTCGGGTTTCGCCGGCTCGCGATCGTCGACCTCGTCGGCGGGGACCAGCCGCTGTTCAACGAGGACCGGACCGTCTGCATCGTGTTCAACGGCGAGATCTACAATTTTCAGCCGCTGATGCGGGAGCTGACCGCGCTCGGCCACGTTTTCCGCACGCGCTGCGATACCGAAGTCATCGTCCATGCTTGGGAAGAATGGGGCGAGGCCTGCCTCGACCGCCTCAACGGCATGTTCGCCTTTGCCTTGTGGGACGAGCGCAGGGACACCCTGTTCCTGGCGCGCGACCGGCTCGGCGAAAAGCCGCTCTACTACGCCGAGCTCGGTGACGGAAGAGTTCTGTTCGCATCCGAGCTGAAGTCCATCCTGTGCTGCCCGGAAGTCGAGCGCCGGCTCGATCCGCAAGCGATCGAGGAGTTCTTCGCCTTCGGCTACGTCCCCGACCCGCGCTCGATCTATCTCGCCGTCAAAAAGCTGGCCCCGGCGCATTATCTGCTCGCCCGCCGCGGCGAGGCGGTGCCGGAGCCGCGCCCCTACTGGGACGTTCGGTTTGCCGACGGCCTCGAAGTGCCGGCCGAAGAGGCCGCGGAGGAGCTGATCGTCCGCCTGCGTCAATCGGTGCGGATGCGGATGATAGCGGACGTGCCGCTTGGCGCCTTTCTGTCGGGCGGCGTCGATTCGAGCGCAATCGTGGCGATGATGGCGGGCGCGAGTGCCGAGCCGGTCAAGACCTTCTCAATCGCGTTTGGCAGGAAAGGGTGGGACGAATCGACATATGCCGACATGGTGGCGCGGCGTTATCGAACCGAGCATCATATCGAGACTGTCGATCCCGATTCGTTCGATCTGCTCGGCCGCCTGGCGACGATCTACGACGAGCCGTTCGGCGACAGCTCGGCGATGCCGACCTTGCGGGTCTGCGCCATGGCCCGCCAGAACGTCACCGTTGCCCTCTCGGGCGATGGCGGCGACGAAGTCTTTGGCGGCTATCGGCGCTATCGCTGGCACTGCATCGAAGAGTGGGTGCGCCGGAGGTTGCCCGGGAGTGTGCGCGGCCCGCTGTTCGGGCTCTTCGGCGCGCTCTACCCAAAGCTTGATTGGGCGCCGCGGCCGCTGCGCGCTAAGTCGACCCTGGAAGGGTTGGCGCGCGACACGGCGGACGCTTATTTCCACTCGGTCTCGATCGCCAGCGACGGCCTTCGCCGGCAGCTGTTCGGCGCGAGCCTCGTTCGCGAGCTGCAGGGCTACAATGCCGTCGATTTGATGCGCCGGCATATCGCCCGGAGCGGCAGCGAGGAGCCGCTGTCGCAGGTGCAATACGCCGATTTCAAGACCTATCTGCCGGGCGGAATTTTGACCAAGGTCGATCGCGCCAGCATGGCAAGCTCGCTCGAAGTGCGCGTCCCGCTGCTCGACCATACCTTGGTAGAATGGGCGGCCCGCCTGCCGCCGCATCTGAAGCTCGGCGGCGGCGAGGGCAAGCGGGTTCTCAAGGCTGCCCTGGCGCCCTACCTCTCGAACGAGATCTTGCACCGGCCCAAGCAGGGCTTTGTGGTGCCGCTCGCCGGGTGGTTTCGCGGGCCGCTGCGAGAGCGCTTGCACGACGCGCTGACCGGCCCGGTGCTGCGCCAATCGGACCTGTTCGATATGGCGGTGATTGGCCGGCTGCTCGACCGGCATCAGTCGGGCGAGCGCGACCACAGCGCCGTTCTCTGGGTGCTGTTGATGTTCGAGGCGTTCCTGCGGAAGGTTCACGGCGTGCCGGCCCCGGCCGAGGGTCAGCGCGACGACGCGCTCGGCCTGATCGCCTGACCCGGCCGTTCCGGGATCGGTTATCTCCGCGGCGCTGCGTGTGCGAGTTCAATCCTGCGGTCGGCCGCGGTATGGCTATCTCAGACGGATGCGGGGCGGAGCGGACGCTCGCGCCGATGGCAGGTCGCATGCAATGTGAAAGACAAGGTTCCGAGCGCGGTGCCGGTGGGTCGAACAGCCCTTGCGTCCCGGCATATCTCCTCGAGCGCAACCGCCTAAAGATTCTGATCGTTTCTCATTGGTTCCCGCCGCTCAACGTCATCGGCGCGGTTCGCGCCGGAAAGTTCGCGAAATATTTGCACGAAGCGGGCCATGATGTGCGCGTCATCGCGGGACATGTTTCGGGAGATCACTCGCTCGCTCTCGAGATCCCGGCCGCGCAGGTCACCTACGTCGAAGGCCGACTCCCAGGCGCGACGGTTCGGGCATTGCTCGAGCGGGTGCGCCGCTTTTGGCGCCGCTCCGGCAGCGGGACAGACACCGAAACCACGGCCGAAATACCGTACCGGCCGCCGACCGGCCTGACCGCCGCGCTGACCCGACACTATTACGCCGTGCTGCAGATGCCCGATTATCGAGTGGGATGGATCGGCCCGGCGACGGTGGCCGGGTACGGCATCGTGGCGGATTGGCGGCCCGACATCGTGCTCGCGAGCGCACCTCCCAACTCCTGTCTGGTCGCGGCCCGGCGCATCGCCCGGGTCTGCGGCTCGCCGTGGGTTGCCGAGATGCGCGATCTTTGGGCCGACAATCCATACTACGAGGAGCCGCTTTGGCGCTGGTGGATCGACCTTCTGCTCGAGCACCAGGTATTAAAGAGCGCCGCCGGGCTGATCACGGTCAGCCCCGGCTGGGCCCAGACCTTGCGCCGGCGGCATCGACAACCGGTCGCTTGCGTTCTCAACGGCTATGTCGAGGAAGATTTTCCGGACGAGCCGACGGGTCCGCCGCCGGGGGATGCGGTCTCGCTCGTCTACACCGGCAGCATCTATCCGGGATTTCGCGATCCGACGCCACTATTCCGGGCGGTCGGCCTGCTCGGCTCGGCGCGCGACCGGGTGGCGATCCATTTCTACGGGCCGACGCTGGAGGATGTTCAGCCTTTGGCCGCCGCACACGCTGTTCAGGACTGTGTCTTCGTTCACCCTCGGGTGTCGTACAAAGCGTCGCTGGCATTGCAAGCCGCAGCCGACGTGCTTTTGCTGCTGCAGTGGAACGACGAGAGGGATGCCGGCAACATCCCCGCGAAGTTTTTCGAATACCTCGGCGCCCGGCGGCCGATCCTGATGCTCGGCTACGAGCACGGCGATTTGGCCGCGATGATCCGGGAGCGGGGGGCCGGTCTTGTCGCCAATGAGCCGGTCGTCATCGCGGATCAACTGCGCAAGTGGATCGGTCAGCGGCGCGCCGGAATACCCCCGACCGTTTCGGGAGCCAGAAAGGGAATGACTCGCGCGCAGCAAAATCGGCAGCTGGAGCAATTTTTGACCGAGATCCTCGCGGTCCAGCGATGAGCCGGGTCCGAAAGTGCATGCCGATAGCTTTTTGTTAGCGCAGCGTGGTCTATACGGGCAGAGAAGGCGGGGCGTGAAATCGGATTGGCGCGGCTGGAAGGGGCGATGGACGACACCGCATCGCTGAGACAAAGCGTGCGGCGAGCGGTCGGTTGGTCGACCGCGCTGCGTCTTGTCGGACAGCTCGCCACTTGGGCGATGACGTTGGCGACCGTGCGCTTCTTGCACCCGCAGGATTACGGGCTGATGGCCGTCACCACGGCCATCTACGGCTTGCTCCAATCGATCAGCTATGTCGGCTTTGCCGACGCCATCGTGCAGAACCGGCGCATCGCTGGGGAGGACTTGCGCAAGGTCTTCGGGCTCATCTTGGTTGTCAATGCGGCCTGCCTCGTCCTGTCGTGGGCCGCCGCCTACCCGGCAGCCTGGTTTTATGGCGAGCCGCGCCTTGTCCCTTTGCTTCAGCTTGCCGGTTTGACATTTATCCCGATGGCTTTGCAGGCGATCCCGCGCGCGACGCTGGAAAGGCGGCTCGACTTGCGGTCGGTGTCGTGGATCGACCTGGTTTCCAACGTCGTCGGCGGCGCCGCGGTCCTTGCTCTCGCCTGGATGGGTGAGGGGGTGTGGTCGCTGATGTATGGCATGCTGCTTACGACGTTGTTGCGCAGCGCTGGCTTCTGCCTTGTCGCTCCCTACTTTCGCCGGCCGCGATTTTCTGTGCGCAATCTGTCAGGGGTGCTCCAATTCGGAGGTCTGCGCACCGCGGAGAACATTCTTTGGTACTTTTACGCCAATGCCGACGTCTTCATAATCGGTAAGCTGCTCGGATCGGATATCCTCGGCATCTACTCGGTCAGCCGCAACATCGCCGCGTTGCCGGTAGAGAAATTTGCGCTCGCAATCCGGCCTGCCGCCTTTCCGGCCTTCGCTCGAGTGCAGCACGATCGTATGGAGGCGCTGGGATATTTGCAGAAGGCGATGCGTCTCCTGGCCTTCTTCTGCTTTCCGGTATTTTTCGGCATTGCCGCGACGTCACCCCAGATCGTCGGCGTCATGCTGGGTCCGAAATGGGTCGATGCGACGATCCCGCTCGCGATCCTGGCGATGGCAATGGCCCTGCGGCCGATCGGCCTTCTGATCCCAACCTTTCTGATCGGCATGGGCGAGATTGTCGCCAGCTTCAAGAACACGCTGTTCGCGACAATTCTTTATCCTGTCGCATTCATCGCCGGGAGCCATTGGGGGCTTCTCGGGGTCTGTATCGCATGGCTCATTGCCTATCCATTGCAGCTTCTCGTGCTCCTTCGCCGCACCGCGATCGTCACCCGGACCTCGATCTGGGCCCTAACGACACCACTAGCGCGGCCCCTCGTCGGCGCCCTTTTCATGTACGTCTCGGTGCGGCTCCTCGACGCCGCGCTACCCGATGGCCTGGGCGCAGGGGCCAGCTTTGCCTGGCTGGTCGCTGGCGGCGCCGTAATATACCTCGCCTATTCGACGCTGTTTCTTCGCCCGCTGATGACCGAGATGGCCGACCTTGTCCGGCGCTGAGCGGACTTACAACGGTATTTCCCCGGGTTGAGGCCGGCGGCCAGTCCCATCGTGCAGTAGAGCCGGCATCCGATCCCGGAGCGTGTTCGAGGCCATCACCCTCAGCCAACCCGCGGCAGCGATCGGCGTAGGTCCGTCCGCCTGCAGCAACAACACGAAAATCGCCATTTTCTGATCACACTCTGCCTCTGAGATGGCGCCCGGGAGCGGGACGGCGGGCCATCAGGGAGATGCGGATGGCTGCAGATTCTCTGCAGATAACAGCGGAAACAGCGAGGCGGGGGCCGAGCGATCGTTTTGCAAGGGGCATCCGGTGGGCCGCGGCACGGCAGCCGCAACCATGATTTTCGGCGAGAGCGAAGGAGAGCCGGAACTCCGTGAACGGTTGCGACAGTTCGGATCCCGTCCGCTTCCGGGGGGTTGCAGCGCGACCTGTTTCGCTGTGATCGCGGGGCGAAGGCTTTCGGCGAAAGCCGTTGCGGCAGAGGCGATTTGGCGTTAACCCCTCAACCTTGCGATCTTGGAAGGCGGCGGCGGTTCTCGGATGGCGGGCAGTCTCGTGCAAGGCGCGGTGTTCACCGTCATGGTTGTGCGCGCCGGGAATTTGCGCGATGCCGCCTTCGAGCACGAGCTCTCCGAGCAGATCCGCCGCAGCCCGCGCTTCTTCCTGAACGCGCCGGTGGTGCTCGACCTGAGAGACGCGCCCGAATTCACGCGGGAGGCCGAGTTCGTCGACGCGCGGGAGATCCTGCGCCGCCACACCCTGACCTTGATCGGCGTGCAGAACGCGCTGCCGGCGCAGCTGGAGGCCGCCGCCGCGGCCGGGTTCGCGAGCTTTGCCCCGAACGCGACCCTGCCCGGCCGGGCGCGCGCTCCGGAGGCTGCCCCCGCGCCGCGCGCCGTGCGGCCAGGCTCTGCCGCCAGCGTCAGGACGCGGCTGGTGACCCAGCCAGTGCGCTCGGGCACCCAGATCTATGCGCGCGGGGGCGATCTTGTCGTCACCGCCGCGGTCAGCCCGGGAGCCGAGCTGATGGCCGATGGCAACATCCATGTCTACGGCGCGCTGCGCGGCCGCGCACTTGCCGGCGCCGGCGGCGATATCGAGGCCCGCATCTTCTGCAGCCGGCTCGAAGCCGAGCTCGTCAGCATCGCCGGACGCTATCTCGTCAGCGAGCAATTGCCGGGCGATCAGCGCGGCTTGCCGGTGCAGATCGCGCTCGTCGATGATAGCTTGACCATCACGCGGAACTGACGCTCATCATCGATATGACACCGGCTGAGGGCGGAGGTCGACCGGGGGAACGGGGGAGGGGCTGTTGGCAAAGGTAATCGTGCTTACCTCGGGCAAGGGAGGCGTCGGCAAGACCACCTCCGCGGCCGCCTTCGCCGCCGGGCTGGCGCTGCGCGGCCACCGCACCGTCGTCATTGATTTCGATGTGGGCTTGCGCAACCTCGACCTGATCATGGGCTGCGAGCGCCGGGTGGTGTTCGATTTCATCAACGTCATCAATGGCGACGCCAAGCTCAACCAGGCGTTGATCAAGGACAAGCGCAACGATAACCTCTACATCTTCCCGACCTCGCAAACCCGCGACAAGGACGCCCTGAAGCGCGACGGCGTCGAGCGCGTGCTCGACGAGTTGAAGGAGAGCTTCGACTACATCGTCTGCGACAGTCCGGCCGGGATCGAGCATGGTGCTATTACCGCGCTCTACTTCGCCGACAGCGCCATCATCGCCACCAACCCCGAGGTCTCCTCGGTCCGCGACAGCGACCGGATCATTGGCATCCTCGCCTCGAAATCGCGCCGCGCCGAGCACAACCAGGAGCCGGTCGACGTGCACCTCTTGCTGACCCGCTATTCGCCGGAGCGGGTCACCAAGGGCGAGATGCTGGCGGTCGAGGACGTCAACGAGATCCTGTCAATCCCGCTCCTCGGCGTCATTCCCGAAATCAGAATCGGTGCTGCGCGCCTCGAACACCGGGACCCCGGTGGTGTTCGACGAGGAGAGCCCGGCCGGCCGCGCCTATCTCGACGCGGTGGCGCGCTTTCTCGGCGAGCAGCGCGAGCTGCGCTTCTTGAAGCCCGAGCGGCGCAGCTTTTTCCGCGCGCTCTTCGGGAGGGCCTGATGCGCCTCCTCGATCTGATTTTCCCGGAGCGCCGCAGCAGCGCGGTGATCGCCCGCGAGCGGCTGAAGATCGTCTTGGCGCACGAGCGGGCGAGCCGCGACGCGCCCGATTTTCTGCCGGTCCTGCAAAAGGAGCTGCTCGACGTGGTCGGCCGCTATGTTGAGATCAGGAGCGACATGTTGCGCGTCAACCTCGGCAAGGAGGGCGACACCTCGCTTCTCGAAATCAACGTCGAGATCGACGGCGGTCGGGTCAGGCCGGCCCGAAACGGCTCCGCTACGCCATCCAAGGCGGCGGGCACGCCGGGGCTTGACCGCGGCGGATCGGCACCGTGGATAAAGCCAGGCTAGCCCGCCGGCGAACACCAGGTGACATGAGGGAGCAGCATGGCTGCAACAACAGAAACAGGCGCGGTCCCCGATTTTTTGCGCATGGACCAGATGGTCAGCTCGGACCCGGCCAACGCCAGGAAAACCGGCAGCTGGCACGGCTGGCCGACCAAAGAGATCAACCCGGTCACCTTGACTGACAACGAAGGCCGCACGGTGCGGATCAGGACGCCGGTCATGGACCTGGAGGGGCTGATTACGCCGACCAGCCTGCATTACACGGTGCAACACTTCAACGTGCCGCCGGTGGTGGAGAGCGCGGCCTGGGAGCTGGAGATTTTCGGCGAGGTCAAGCGCCGCCTGATCCTCAATCTCGACCAGTTGCGGCGTTTTCCCGGCCGTAGCGTGCGCACCGTCATGGAATGCTCGGGCAGCGACGCTACGTTCTTCGAATACTTCAAGGGCGAAGGCCCCAAGCCCTCGCGGACCCAGGAAGCGATGATCCTGAGCGCCAGCGAGTGGACCGGAGTGCCGCTCGCCGCGGTGCTGAGCGAGGCCGGCCTCACTGCGAAGTCGCTCTATGTGCGGGCCGAGGGCAACGACCAGGGCGTGCCGCCGACGGCCGCCCCGGGCACCGAGCCCTTTTTTTACGACAAGGGTCTGCCGATCGAAAAAGCGCTCCACCCGGACACCATTCTGGCCTGGGCACAGAACGGCCAGCTGCTCGAGCACCTGCACGGCGCCCCGGTGCGTCTGCTGGTGCCCGGATGGTCGGGCAACTGGTCGGTAAAGTGGCTGACCCGGCTCGAGCTCATGGAGCGCGAGCCGGACTGCTGGTACCACTACCAGTTCTACTATTACGGTAACTCGCCCGACGACCCCGAGAAGGAGCTGATCACCACGATCGGCGTGAAATCGATTATCACCCAGCCCAACGACGACACCGAGACGATCGCTCCCGGCGTGCACATGATCCGGGGGTATGCGTGGAGCGGCGCCGGTGCGGTCGACCAGGTGGATGTGAGCGTCGACGGCGGGAATACCTGGCATTCGGCCCATATCGAGCAGCCGCGCGACCGTTTCATGTGGGTGCGCTGGTCGTACCGCTGGGACGCCCGCCGCAAGGGTACGTACACGCTGATGTCGCGGGCCACCGACGAAGTCGGCCGTGTGCAGTCGCACGAGCCGCGCTACAACAATATGCGCAAGAACTTCAGTGCCATTGTCGGCTACGCGGTCAGGGTAGCGTAAATTCCTGCCGGCTGCTATTTCCACCCGGCGCGCTTCAGAAGAAGGGCGAGCAAGGCCAGCGGCACCACCACGATCGCGCCGAGGAGGGTATAGGGCACGGCCCATTCGAGGAGGTCGCCGATCAACCGGCCGACCGCCACGATCGTGTGCCAGGTGTCGGTCAGGATGCCGCGGGCGGCGATGCCGAGATGGGTCAATAACAGCCCGACCAGCAGGCACAGCACCAGAAGGCCGATCAGCCGTCCGATTATCGGGCTCATCGTGTCGTGTCCAGGGCCGCCGCCCGGTCCCACTCCTCGATGACGATCGGGTCGTCTTCATGGGCCGCCCGCCGCAAACGCTCGGCCCGACATTCCGAGATCGGCGCCAGCCGGAAGAAGGCCCAGACTGCCGCGGCGCGGACCAGCGGCGACGGGTCGTCGAGGCAACGCCGGGCGGCGTCGATCAGGGTCGCATCGCCCGGTGGCGCGTTGCCGATCGCGGTCAGCACGTTGCGCAGGAACCGGTCGCGGCCGGTGCGCTTGACCGGCGAGCCGGAGAACAGCCGGCGGAACGCCTGGTCGTCGAGCTCAGCGAGCTCAGCCAGCTTCGGCGCCGTCAGCCCGGCGCGCGGTAGAAAGTCGGGCTCGCGGGCGGCCTGGGCGAATTTGTTCCACGGACAGACCGCGAGGCAATCGTCGCAGCCGTAGATGCGGTTGCCGATCGCCTCCCGGAATTCGACCGGGATCATCCCCTTGTGCTCGATCGTCAGATACGAGATGCAGCGCCTGGCATCGAGCCGGTGGGGTGCCGGGAAGGCCGCGGTCGGGCAGACGTCGAGACAGCGCCGGCAGGAGCCGCAATGGTCCGGCTCGGCGGGGTCGGGCTCAAGCGCCAGGCTCAGATAGATCTCGCCGAGAAAGAGCCAGGAGCCGAACTCTCGCGATACGAGGTTGGTGTGCTTGCCCTGCCACCCGAGCCCGGCCTGCTGCGCCAGCGGCTTTTCCATGACCGGGGCGGTGTCGACAAACAGTTTCAGGGCGCCTGGCCAGCGCGCCTCGATCCACTGCGCCAGCGACCGCAGCCGGCGCTTCAGGGTGTCGTGATAATCGCGCCCCCGCGCATAGACCGAAATGTTGCCGCGATCGGGCTCGCCGGCCGACGCCAAGGGATCATCATCGGGCGCGTAATTGACGCCGAGCACGACAATTGTGCGGGCCTCCGGCCACAACGCCTGCGGGTCGCCGCGCCGCTCGGCGGTGCCGGCGAGCCAGCCCATGTCGCCGTGATAGCCGCGAGCAACAAATTCCCGGAGATCGGAGCGCGCTTCATCCTCGAGACGGGCAGCGGCAAAGCCCACCGCATCGAAGCCCGCGGCGAGGGCGCGATCGCGGATCGCCTCCCGGATCGGGTCAGCCGCGGCCACGGTAGGCCGAAACGCCGGGATCGGGCAGCCATAGCTCGGCGGGCGGCTCGCCGGTCTGGTAGAAGACGTCGATCGGAATCCCGCCGCGCGGATACCAGTAGCCGCCGATCCGCAGCCAGCGCGGGGCGATAGCGGCGGTGATGCGGCGGGCGATGCCGAGGGTGCAGTCCTCGTGAAACGCGGCGTGGTCGCGGAACGCGCCGAGAAAGAGCTTCAGGGACTTGCTTTCGAGGATCGCCGCCTCGGGCACGTAGTCGATCACCAGGTGGGCGAAATCGGGTTGGCCGGTGACCGGACAAAGAGAGGTGAACTCGGGGCAGGTGAAGCGCACCGCATAGACGAGGCCGGGATGCGGGTTGGGAACGCTTTCGAGGACCGCCGCGTCCGGCGATTGGGGCAAGGCCGAGCGCCGCCCGAGCCGGGTCAGGTTGGGGTAGGGCTTCTCGCTCATCCCGCGCTCTCCCGCTGCGCTTCGGCAAAATCGGCGGCGAAGGAAGCGAGCGAGCCCTTCTCGATCTCGTCGCGCATCGCCGCCATCAGATCGGCATAATAGCGCAGGTTGTGCGCGGTCAGCAGCATCGCGCCGAGGATTTCACCGCAGCGGACGAGATGGTGCAGATAGGCACGGCTGTAGCCGGCGCAGGCGGGGCAGCGGCACTCTGCATCGAGCGGGGCTGGGTCGTCGGCATGGCGCGCATTGCGCAGGTTCAGCGGGCCATTGCGGGTGAAGGCTTGCGCGGTCCGCCCGGAGCGGGTCGGCAATACGCAATCGAACACGTCGATCCCGCGCATGACCGCGCCAACGAGATCGGCCGGCTTGCCCACACCCATCAGATAGCGCGGCCGGTCCTGCGGCAGGGCGGGTGCGGTTGCGTCGAGTACGGCGAACATCGTCGCCTGGCCCTCGCCGATCGCCAGCCCGCCGATCGCGTAGCCGTCGAAGCCGATCCCGACGAGCCGCGCGGCGGACCGCTGCCGCAGCTCGGGGTGGACCCCGCCCTGCACGATCCCGAAGATGCCGTGGCCCGGCCGGTCGACAAAGGTGCCGCGCGACCGCTCCGCCCAGCGCATCGACAATTCCATCGAGCTCGCGACGGCTTCGGGCGGGGCAGGGAAGGGGGTGCATTCGTCGAGCGCCATCGTTATGTCGGCGCCGAGCAGATGCTGAATCTCGATCGAGCGCTCCGGGGTCAGGAGATGCGCGCTGCCGTCGAGATGCGAACGGAAGGTGACGCCTTCCTCGCCGATCTTGCGCAATTTGGCGAGCGACATGACCTGGAACCCACCCGAATCGGTCAGAATCGCGTGCGGCCAATTCATGAAGCGGTGCAGCCCGCCGAGGGCGGCAATGCGCTCGGCGCCGGGGCGCAGCATCAGGTGGTAGGTGTTGCCGAGGACGATCCGCGCCCCGGTCGCGGCGACACCCTCGGAGGTCATCGCCTTGACCGTGGCGGCGGTGCCGACCGGCATGAAGGCCGGCGTCTCGACCATGCCGTGCGCGGTCGACAGCCGCCCGCGCCGCGCCGCGCCGTCGCGCGCCAGAACTTCATAGCCGATCATCCGTGGCGCTCCCGGGGGCGTTCGATCAGGCAGGCGTCGCCGTAGGAGAAGAAGCGGTAGCCGGAGGCTACGGCGTGGGCGTAGGCGGCCTTGATGCGGTCGAGCCCGGCCAGGGCCGCGACCAGCATCAGCAGGGTCGAGCGCGGCAGGTGGAAATTCGTCAGCAGCAGGTCGATCGCGCGGAAGCGGTAGCCGGGCAGGATGAAGAGGCGGGTCTCACCCGCGAAGGGCCGGACCTCGCCGGTTTCGGCCGCGGCGCTTTCGAGGAGGCGCAGGCTTGTCGTGCCGACCGCGACGATGCGCCCGCCGCCATTGCGGGCGGCGGCGATTCGCTCGGCCGCCTGCTGCGACAGGATGCCCCATTCGGCGTGCATCGGATGCTCGCGCGGATCGATGGTCTTGACCGGCAGAAACGTCCCCGGCCCGACATGGAGCGTCGCCGTCGTCCAGCCGATGCCGCGGCGCGCCAGCGCGTCGAGCAGCGGCGGCGGTGAAGTGCAGGCCCGCGGTCGGCGCCGCCACGGCACCCTCGGCGCGGGCAAAGATCGTCTGGTAATCGGCGCGGTCCTGCGGATCGCCGCTGCGCGGACGCTTGATGTAGGGCGGCAGCGGCATCGTCCCATGCCGCGCCAGCGCCGCGCGGAACGCGTCGGCTTCTAGGTCGAAGCGCAGGGTCAAGTCGCCCTCCGGATGCTTTTCCGCGACCAAGGCGGCAAAGCCATCGGCAAAGACGATGCGGTCGCCCGGCCGCAGCCGGCGGGCTCCGCGGGCGAAGGCGCGCCATGCCCTGCCGCCGAGGTCGCGGTGCAAGGTGACCTCGACCGACGCCTCGCCGCGGCGGCCGGCGAGCCGCGCCGGGATCACCTTGGTGTCGTTGAAGACGAGGAGATCACGAGGCCGCAGCAGGGCCGGCAAATCGGCGACGCGGCGGTCCGAGAGCTCGCCGGCCGCCGGGATCAGCAGCAGCCGGGCCGCATCTCGCGGCGTGCAAGGGTGTTCGGCGATCAGCGCGCGGGGCAGGTCGAAATCGAACTCGTCGAGGCGCATCGAGAGAGACTACGCCCGACCGGCGATCAAAGCGCGGCTGATCGGGAGATCCTGACCCCGGCGGGCGAAAAAAACTTGCATTATGATAGCGACTAACCTACGTAGCTTGCAAGATGCAAGTCTACGGAAGGCGGAAACATGCGGCGCAAGAGCTTTGGCGACATGCAATGCCCGATCGCCCGCAGCCTGGAGCGAGTCGGGGAATGGTGGAGCATCCTCATTCTGCGCGATGCGTCTCTCGGCCTGAGCCGGTTCGATGAGTTCCAGAAGAGCCTCGGGATCGCGCCCAACATCCTGACGCGACGGCTCAAGGCCCTGGTCGAAGCGGGTCTGCTCGAACGTCGCCGTTACAGCGAAAGACCGCCCCGCGACGAATACGCGCTGACGCAGGCGGGCCGCGACTTTCGGCCGGTGCTGTGGGCGTTGCTCGCTTGGGGCAACAAGCATTTTGCCCCCGAGGGCGCCAGTGTCGTGATCGTAG
Organism: uncultured Alphaproteobacteria bacterium; assembly: GCA_963781215.1. Lineage (GTDB taxonomy): Bacteria > Pseudomonadota > Alphaproteobacteria > ATCC43930 > CGMCC-115725 > AP-15. The sequence continues at coordinate 175,858 of CAWAFE010000038.1, read as the reverse complement.
ACAGCCAGACCGGCGCCGAGGCGGACCCGGTGCTGGTCGACCGCAACAGCGGCCGCCCGCTGCTCGCGCCGGATTTTCGCTCGGCCGCCGGACCGGCTGCCGATGCGCGCACGCGACACCGGCACGCACCGATCTCCCAGCCGCAAGCATCCGTTCAATCCGCCGAGCAATAGCTGTCACCGGCCTGCGGTGGAGACTGTGATGGACACCATCGTACTCGAACGCGCGGCGACGGCCGCCCCGGCCAAAGCCGGATTGAAATTCGGACGCAAGACCTTGGCGCTCGCCGGCCTCGGACTGGCGCTGACCTTGGGCGGCATCGGCTACGGCCGCTATTGGTGGACGACCGGCCGCTATATCGAAAACACCGACGACGCCTATGCGGGCGGCAACGTCACACCAGTGGCGCCGCATGTCGCCGGGTTCGTCGCGCAGATTCTGGTGACGGACAACCAGTTCGTGCATCAGGGCCAGCTCCTGATCAGGCTGGACGGGCGCGACTTCATGGCCGCGCTCGATCACGCCCGCGCGAACGCCGATGCGCGGCAGGCGGCGCTCGCCGGGCTGCAGGCAAAATATGTCTGGCAGCAGGCGGTGATCCGCCAGGCCGAGGCCAATCTCCACGAAAAGACTGCTCGCGCCACCTTTGCCGGCGAAGACGCCATCCGCTACCGGAACCTGGCGCTGACCAGCTTCGGCACGCGACAGAACGCCGAGCGGGCGTCGGCGGCCGATGCGGCGGCGCAATCCGTCACCAAATCGGCGCAGGCCGGGCTTGCCGCCGCCCGCCAGCAGCTGAGCGTGCTCGACGCCGAGATCGCTGAAGCGCGCGCCGACGTCGCCCAGACCGAGGCCGACCTGGAAACCGCGCGTCTCAACCTCGGCTACACCGAGATCCGCGCGCCGATCGACGGCTTTATCGGCAACCGTGCGGCGCAGATCGGCGCCTACTTCGCCAGCGGCGCCTACCTGCTGAGCGTGATCCCAGCGCAAGGGCTCTGGGTCGACGCCAATTTCAAGGAGGACCAGCTGGCGCGTATGCAGCCGGGGCAGCCGGCGACCGTCGTCGCCGACGTGCTGCCGGGCAAGGTGTTCCACGGCCATGTGCAGAGCCTGGCGCCGGGCACCGGGGCGGTGTTCAGCGTGATCCCGCCGGAAAACGCCACTGGCAACTTCACAAAGATCGTGCAGCGCGTGCCGGTACGCATCGCGCTCGACGACGGCGACGCAAGGCTTGGCGAATTGCGCCCGGGGCTATCGGCGACGATCAGCGTCGATACTCGGCCCGGCGCCGCCGCCGGGGAGTGACGGCGATGCCGGCAACCGGCCCGTGGCTGCGCAGTCTGCTGCCGTTTGTCGTCATGTGCGTCGGCATGTTCGTCGCGCTGCTCGACATCCAGATCGTCGCCTCGTCATTGCAGGACATCGGTGGGGGGCTGTCGGCGGCGCAGGACCAGATCAGCTGGGTGCAGACCGCCTATCTGATCGCCGAGATCGTCGTCATCCCGCTCTCCGGCTGGCTAACCCGGGTGTTCTCGACGCGCTGGTTGTTTGCCGCCTCGGCCGCCGGCTTTACGATTGCCAGCCTGTTGTGCGGCCTCGCCTGGAACATCGAGAGCATGATCCTGTTCCGGGCGATTCAGGGGCTGCTCGGCGCCTCGATGATCCCGACCGTCTTCACCTCCTCGTTCTACTTCTTCGAGGGGCAGCGCCGGGTCTATGCGGCCGCCGTCATCGGCACGATCGCCTCGGTGGCGCCGACCCTGGGCCCGGTCATCGGCGGCTGGATCACCGACACCTTGAACTGGCGCTGGCTGTTCTACGTCAACCTGCTGCCGGGCATCGCGATCACGATCCTCGTCACAATGCTGGTCAAGATCGACCAGCCGGAGCCGAAATTGCTGAAGCAAGCCGACTACCCCGGCATCGTGCTGATGGCGGTGGCGCTCGGCACCCTCCAATACGTGCTCGAAGAGGGCTCGCGCTGGAATTGGTTCGACGATGCGACGATCCGGGCCTGCGCCTGGGTGGCGGCGATAGCCGGCATCCTGTTCGTCATCCGCAGCCTGACCTACGCGCGCCCGGTCGTCGATCTGCGGGCGCTCGGCAACCGCAATTTCGCGGTCGGCTGCATTCTGTCGTTCGTTACCGGCATCGGCATCTTCTCGACGATCTATCTGACGCCGCTGTTCCTCGGCTATGTGCGCGGCTTCAGCGCGTGGCAAACCGGCGTCGCGATCTTCTCGACGGGCGCCGCCTCGCTCGTCGGCGTGCCGGTCTACATCCTGCTGGCGCGCAAAATCGACATGCGCTGGCTGATGATGTTCGGCCTCGCCTTGTTCGGGCTGGCGATGTGGAGCTTCAGCTTCATCACCCATGACTGGGGCGCCGGGGAGCTGCTGATCCCGCAGATCCTGCGCGGCTTTCCGCAGGTCTTCGCGGTGGCGCCGGCCGTGACCCTCGGCCTCGGCAGCCTGCCGCCGGAGCGCCTCAAATACGCCAGCGGGCTGTTCAACATGATGCGCAACCTGGGCGGCGCATTCGGCATCGCCGCCTGTGGCGCGATCCTCAACACGAGGACCAATTTCCATTTCGATGCAATCGCTTACCATCTGACGCCGACAAATGGTGCGATGCAGCGGCTGCTCGCCGGTCTGGCAACGCGCTACGCCGCGATCCCAGGCACTCTCGATGCGGGCCACCTCGCGGCGCTGAAGCAGCTCTGGCATCTGGCTTATCGCGAAGCCTCGACGCTGGCCTATGCCGACGCGTTCCGCGCGATCATGGTCGCCTTCGTCGCCGCGACCTTGCTGGTGCCGCTGCTGCGCCATCTCGGCCCGGCGAAGACGCCGTCAACGGCGCATTGATCGTGCATCTCGAAGCTCGCCCGATAGTTGCAAGGCTCCGTCACGCGACTCTAAGGAGGTGGTTATGACAGAAATCCCCTATCGCTGCGCCCTGATCGTCGGGGCCGGGTCCGGCATTAGCGCGTCATTTGCCCGCGCGCTCGCGGCGGCGGGCCTCAAGATCGGGCTGGCGGCGCGCAACATCGAGAAGCTGGCGCCGCTCGCCGACCAGACCGGCGCCGCAACCTTTGCCGTCGACGCCTCCGATCCGGCGGCGGTCGCGCGACTGTTCGCGGACATGGACGGCCGCCTCGGGGAACCCGATGTCGTGCTCTACAACGCCAGCGCCCGCGCACACGGCCCGATCGCCGAGCTCGACCCGGAAGCGGTGCGCAAGGCGGTCGAGATCTCGGCGTTCGGCGGCTTCCTCACCGTCCGCGCGGCGGCGCGGCGCATGATCCCGCATGGGAAGGGCGCGATCCTGCTGACCGGGGCCAGCGCCAGCGTCAAGGGGTACCCGCATTCCGCCGCCTTCGCGATGGGCAAGTTCGCGCTGCGCGGCCTGGCGCAGAGCACCGCCCGCGAACTCGGACCGAAAGGCATCCATGTCGCACATTTCGTCATCGACGGCGGCGTGCGCAGCGCCCGCCGGCCGGATTCGGCCGACCGGCCCGACCACACGCTCGATCCCGACGCGATCGCCCAGAGCTATGTCGACATCCTGCGCCAGCCGCGAAGTGCCTGGTCGCTGGAGGTCGAGCTGCGGCCTTGGGTCGAGACCTTCTGAGGACGGGAGGCCGCGTTGCAATACCGGAACGCGTCGGCCGCGGTAATCGGCGCCGACGACGATATCGGCGCCGCGATCGCCCGCAAATTCGCCGCCGAGGGCGTCACCGTCTTCGCGGGGCGGCGTCGCGACGACCAGCTGGCGCCGCTCGTCGCCGAGATCAAGGCTGCCGGCGCGCGGATCGTCGGGCGCGCACCCGACGCCTCACCGCGGCGGCCGGCGAGCCGCGCCGGGATCACCTTGGTGTCGTTGAAGACGAGGAGATCACGAGGCCGCAGCAGGGCCGGCAAATCGGCGATGCGGCGATCCGAGAGCTCGCCGGCCGCCGGGATCAGCAGCAGCCGGGCCGCATCGCGCGGCGTGCAAGGGTGTTCGGCGATCAGCGCGCGGGGCAGGTCGAAATCGAACTCGTCGAGGCGCATCGAGACCAGGCCCGAAAGTAGCGGTTTTTGGTTCGCCGGCGTCAATATGGGGCGGCGTGGGCGATTTTCTGCTACTGTTCGCCTTCGGAACGGCGGGAGGCGAATATGGCTCACGGGATGACGCGCCGCGAATTCGCGACGGCGGCTGGGGCGGCGGCGCTCACCGCGCAGGGCTTTGGGCGGGAGGCCCGGGCGGCTGACAAGACCTTGCGCTTCATCGCCCAGTCGGATTTGCGCGTCCTCGATCCGATCTGGACCACCGCCTACATCACCCGCAACCACGGCTATATGGTGTTCGACACCCTCTTTGCGCTCGACGACAAGTTCAAGCCGCATCCGCAGATGGTCGGCGATTTCAGCGTCTCGGCCGACAAGCTCTCCTACAGCTTCACACTGCGCGACGGGCTCAAATTCCATGACGGGCAACCCGTGCGGGGCATCGATTGCACGACGTCGCTGAAACGGTGGATGGCGCGCGACGCCTTGGGCCAGACGCTCGCCCTCGACATTGACGAGATGAAGGGCGGCGACGACAAGAATTTCTCGATCAAACTGAAGGAGCCGTTCCCGCTGCTGATCGAGGCGATCGGCAAGGTGTCGAGCCTGGCCCCCTTCATCATGCCGGAGCGGCTGGCCAAGACCGACCCGTTCACGCAGGTCACCGAGATGGTCGGCTCGGGCCCGTTCAAATTCGTCAAGGAGGAGTTTCAGCCCGGCAACAAAGTGGTCTACGTCAAGAACACCGATTACGTGCCACGCCCGGAGCCGGTCAGCTGGGCCTCGGGCGGCAAGGTAGTCAAGGTCGACCGGGTCGAATGGCTCTACATCCCCGACGCCATGACCAAGGTCGCTGCGCTCAACAGCGGCGAAACCGACTGGTGGGAGAACCCGCCGCCCGATTTGTGGCCGGTGCTCGAAGGCAATCCCGACATCTCGGTCGTGCAGGCCGACCCGCTCGGCAACCAGGGCTGCTTTCGCTTCAATTGGCTCTACCCACCGTTCGACAACGTTAAGATGCGCCGGGCGGTGCTGATGGTGGTCAGCCAGGCCGATTTCATGACCGCCTATGTCGGCGACAAGAAGAACTGGATCGTCTGCCCGTCGGTCTTCACCTGCGGCACGCCGATGGCGAGCGATGCGGGGTCCTCGGTGCTGACCGGCAAGCGCGATTTCGACGCGGCCAAGAAGCTGATCGCCGAGGCCGGCTACAAGGGCGAGAAGATCATTCTGATGGATGCCGTCGACCAGCCGCTGATCCATGCCGAGGCGCTGGTGCTGACGGATCTGCTGAAAAAGCTAGATCTCAACGTCGAGTACGTGGCCGCTGATTGGGGCACCGTGGTCACCCGCCGCGCCTCGAAGAAGCCGCCGGCAGAAGGCGGCTGGAACATCTTCGAGACCGGCTGGGTCGGCGCCGACCTGCTCGACCCGTCGCTCAACGTCATGCTCCGCGCCAACGGCGATGGCGCCTGGTTCGGCTGGCCGAAGGACGACAAGCTCGAGGAATTACGCACTCAGTGGCTGAAGGCGAAGGATCAGGAGGAGCGCCAGGACATCGCCGCCAAGATCCAGGAGCGCGCCTTAGAGACCGTGCCCTACGTTCCGACCGGTCAATACGCGGCCAAGACTGCCTATCGCAAGAACATCAAAGGCGTGATCGCCGCCCCGGCCTACTTCATGTGGAACGTTGAGAAGACCTGACCGCACCACTCAATAAAAGGGGCCGCCTTCCCAGTACTGCGGCTGGGAATAGTCCGTCGTCGCCGGACCGGAAGGAGGCGCGATGAGCGTGGGCGAAGGGGCGAGTACGGTGGCCGGGTTGCCGCGGGGGCGCGCCGTCGTCTTTATCGTGTTTTTGGGCATCGTCAGCCTCTTCGGCGACATGACCTACGAGGGTGCGAGGAGCATCGGCGGCCCGTTTCTCGGCCTGCTCGGCGTGGGTGCTGCGACGATCGGCATCGTGTCGGGGTTCGGCGAGCTCGCCGGCTATGCCGCGCGCCTCGGCTCGGGCTGGCTCGCCGATCGCACCGGGCGGTATTGGGCGATCACGATCGGCGGCTACCTCGTCAATCTGCTGGCGGTACCGCTCCTGGCGCTGGCGGGGAACTGGCAGACGGCCGTCGCGCTGATCGTCGCCGAGCGGCTGGGGCGCGGCATCCGCTCGCCGGTGCGCGATGCGATGCTTGCGCATGCCGGCAGCCAGACCGGGCTCGGCTGGGGCTTCGGGCTGCACCAGGCGCTCGACCAGACCGGCGCCGTCCTCGGCCCGCTCGTCGTCAGCGCAGTGTTGTTCCTCGGCGGCGACTATCGGACAGGCTTTGCCGTGCTGGTCGTGCCGGCGCTGTTGTCGATCGCGACATTGCTCCTCGCCCGGCTCCAGTTTCCGCGGCCCAGCGATTTCGATCTGGCGCCGCCCGCACTCGAAGCCAGTGGGCTCGCCCCCGGCTTTTGGGTCTATATCGCGGCAGTCGCCCTGATTGCCGCCGGCTACGCCGATTTTCCGCTGATCGCCTACCATTTCGGGGCGGCCGATATAATGCCGGCGGCGTGGATACCGATCCTCTATGCGATCGCCATGGCGGTCGACGGCGCGGCCGGCCTGGCGCTGGGAACGCTGTTCGACCGGATCGGCATCCGTGCGATGGTCCTCGCCACGGCCTTGTCGGCGGCCGCGGCGCCGCTCGTCTTTCTCGGCGGTTTCGGCCTTGCGGTCCTCGGCATGGCGTGCTGGGGGATCGGCACCGGCGCCCAGGAATTGGTAATGCGCGCGACGGTGGCGCAGCTGGCACCTCGCGACCGGCGCGCGACCGCCTTTGGCCTCTTCAACGCCGTCTATGGCGTGGCCTGGTTCGCCGGCAGCGTTCTCCTCGGCGTGCTCTACGATTTCTCGATTGTCGGGGTCGCCGTCGTGTCGGCGGCGTTGCAAGTGGCCGCACTCCCGGTCCTGTTGCGGCTGGGGCGGTCGCAACCTCAATAATCGGCCTTGCCCGGCATCACCGCACGCACGCCGCCGCGCGGGTTCGCGACGTCGCCGGGGCGGCGCGGAATCAGATGGACGTGGCAATGAAAGATCGTCTGCCCGGCGGCCTCGCCGACATTGACGCCGATGTTGAACCCCGTCACGGTCGGGTCGCGCGCCAGGATGTCTTGCCGCGTCTCTTCGAGCAGAGCATCGAGCGCCCGCCTCTCCTCGGCCTCGAGGTGGAACCAGTCGGCGACGTGGCGCCGCGGCAGGACCAGCGTATGGAGCGGCGCCACCGGCGTCGTATCGCGAACTGCATAGGCGAGAGAGTTGCGCGCGACGACCTTGTCCTCGGCCATCGCGCAGAAGACGCAGCCCGCGGCCACTAAATATCGGCGTAGGCGCGGACCTCGGCGCGGGCTCCCGGATGGGTGACGGCACCCTTCTCGGCGTCGCCGACTGTCTGCGAATAACGCCACAGGCAGCCCGACTGATGGTCGTTGCGGCGCGACTGCCACAGCCGACGCCGCTCGGCCAGCTCATTGTCGCTCAGCGCCACATCGATCGTGCCCGCCCGCGCGTCGATCGTGATCGTGTCGCCGTCGCGGAGCAGGCCGATCGGCCCGCCGACCGCCGCCTCCGGCCCGACATGGCCGATGCAGAAGCCGTGCGTGGCGCCAGAGAACCGGCCGTCGGTCAATAGCGCCACCTTGTCGCCGACGCCCTGACCGTAGAGGGCCGCGGTGGTCGACAGCATCTCGCGCATCCCCGGCCCGCCGCGCGGCCCCTCGTAGCGGATCACGATCACGTCGCCTTCCTTGTAGCGGCGCTTGTCAACCGCCTCGAAGGCGTCCTCCTCGCGGTCGAAGCACAGTGCCGACCCGCTGAAGCGCAGATTCGCCATTCCGGCAACCTTGACGATCGCCCCCTGCGGCGCGAGGTTCCCTTTGAGCACCATCAGCCCGCCGGTCGGCGACATCGGCGCCGAGGTCGGTCGCACTACGTCCTGACTCGGGCGCACGACGACATTGCGCAAATTCTCGGCGACGGTCTTGCCGGTGACGGTCAGGCAGTCGCCATGCAGATAGCCACCGTCGAGCAAGGCCTTCATCAACACCGGCACGCCGCCGATGTCGTGCAAGTCCTTCATCACATAGCGGCCGCCGGGCTTCAGGTCGCCGATATAGGGCGTGCGCTTGCAGACCTCGCCAAAGGCGTGCAGGTCGAAATCGATACCGGCTTCGTTGGCGATCGCCGGGATGTGCAGCCCGCCATTGGTCGAGCCGCCGGCAGCCGCGACGACGGTGGCGGCGTTCTCGATCGCCTTACGGGTGACGATGTCGCGCGGGCGGATGTTCTGCCGCAACAACTCCATGACCGCCTGGCCCGAAGCCTCGGCGTAAGCGTCGCGAGAATCGTAGGGCGCCGGCGCGCCCGCCGAGCCGGGCAAAGCGAGGCCGATCGCCTCCGACACGCAGGCCATCGTGTTGGCGGTGAAGAGGCCGCCGCACGAGCCCGCCGACGGGCAGGCGGCGCATTCGAGCTCATGCAGCTCTTCGTCCGACAATTTGCCCACACTGTGCGCGCCGACCCCCTCGAAGACGTCGCCGATCGTCACGTCGCGACCCTGAAACCGGCCGGGCAGAATCGAGCCGCCATACATGAAAACGGACGGCACGTTGAGCCGCACCATTGCCATCATCAGCCCGGGCAGAGATTTGTCGCAGCCGGCAAGGCCGACGAGCGCGTCGTAGCAATGGCCGCGCATCGACAATTCGACCGAGTCGGCGATGACCTCGCGGCTGACCAGCGACGACTTCATGCCGTCATGCCCCATCGCGATGCCGTCGGTCACGGTGATCGTGGTGAACTCCCGCGGAGTGCCGCCATTGGCCGCGACCCCCTTTTTCGCCGCTTGCGCCTGCCGCGACAGCGAGATGTTGCACGGCGCCGATTCGTTCCAGGTGGTGGCGACGCCGATCAGCGGCTGAGCGATCTGCTCGTCGGTCAGTCCCATCGAATAGAGGAAGGCGCGGTGCGGCGCCCGCTCGGGCCCGACGGTGACATGCCGGCTTGGCAGGCGCGATTTGTCGAAGGCGGGGCGGCGAACGTCGTCTGGCATGTGCGAAGACTCCCGTCGGCGGCGATAAAGGCGGGCACGGTACCGCCGCTACCAGGAGTAATCAATGCCGCCGCCCGGCTGAAGTCAGCGGTCTCGACGCGCCTGCCGATACCGGGCAGATAGGCGCATCAGGATCAAGCCGCCTCCGCTATCGGTCCACGGAGGAACCGCCGGCGATAACTCGGCGGGGCACAACCCGGACCTTCAGACCTAAGCCGCGCAGCACCCCACGCCGCGCCATTTCCACGTCATGATTTTCGTTCACGGCAGCTTGCGTGCAGTCAACGGCACTCGCACTTCCTGCGCCCGCGGCGGCTTGCAACGTACTGAACCGAACCGGTCGAGCCGCATCAGCTGGGCGACGCCCCGTACCTGCCTACGATCGGTCTTGACGGAAATCCCGGGTCTCGGGCATCCGGGAAGTCCTGGCACCAACGCCTCCGCGGCGTCAACGAGGCACCGGGATCCCATCTCGTATTCTCGCTGAGAAGTTGGGATCGGCATCGGCCCGCGCCGCCTTGTCGTGGATTTTAGAGAGCTCGCGAAGATCCTCGAAAGACATGCTCGTAACGGTAGCCCCGAGATCCTAGGCGAAATTGGGGAGATGCCCGGCAAAGAAGGCCGCGGTCGTCCTTGCGCGGGCGCCGCGCTTCTACAACACGTTGACGGCCAACTGCACCAATCTGGTCCTCGACATGGTCCGGGCCATCCATCCCGGCGTGCCGATGGATGGGCTTCACTTTTTGAGCTCCGAAACAAGGCCGCCGGTCGCAGTCACGCTCCGCTGCCGGAGTACCGGGGCCGGCGCGGCGTCCGCGGTGCGGCTCGCTGCCGGCGGCGCCCGCCGGGCGAGTTCCTCGATCAGAATCCGGCGGACTTCGCGAACCGTCAGCGGGTTTCCTTGGGTCGAGTGTCCAGAGTGTTCGATCACAAGCTCGGACTCCACCCCATCGATGTGGGCGCTCTTGTATTCCACCACGCCGTCATTTCGGGTCTCCAGCGGGCCGTCCTGCAGCGTCGGAATAATCGAATGAGCGTGGATGCCCGGCGCAACCGGGATCTTGCGCACTGCCTCGATCGCCGGGTTGCCGGGCGACATGCCGGCGATGCTGTTGAAGGTCCGCCGGTCCTTGCTCAACTTTAGAGCGTCCCCGGCGTTGGTCAGAACGTCGGCGGTTGCACTGGCGATGGTCAATGGCAGCGTCACCAGCCGTGCAAACAGGCCGACGATTGTCAGACTGGCCTGGTAGCTGCCGCCATGGGGGGTGGCGATGAAGATCACCGTCTCGACGAAGGGAAGATGATGGACGAACACCGCCTCCTTCAGCAGCGCCTTCGTTTCCGGCTTCAGGTTCAGCTCGTCCAGCGGCTTCTCGCTGACCGCGTCCCAAAGCTTCGTGCCGGAGTCGATCGAGATCAGCTTGGTCAACAACCCGCCCTGACTATGGCCGATCACCACCATGCGGCCGAGCGCGGGGTCGGCCTGAACGCCGCCGAGGGATTGGACAGCGTCTTCGAGCGAATGGCGCAGCACGTTGGCGGACACCGGGATCGGATTGCCGGTATTGTATGTGAAGAACCAGAACTCGTAACGGTTGCGGATTTCCTTATCTTCCAGCAGGTCGTTGACCATGTCGCCCCAGCGGAGCGGGCTGGAGGCAGTGCCATGCACCAGCACCACGGGGATACGCCCGTGGCGGTGCGGCTCCAGCGCAAACAGGTGATCGTTGGCGGTGCCGGGTGGGCCGACCAGCGCATTATTGAGCAGCCCGGACAGTTCGCGGGTCCAACCCTTGCCCTCCACCGCGAACAGGGCCCGCACCGCGGTCTGGTCGTATTCCAGCGGCACGGTATGCCCGTCGATCGTGATATCGGCGGTGTCATAGATGGTGTAGAGCGACAGCCGCGCGGTCATCCTCGACCCGGTAAGTTGCCGGCGCGGATTATCCATCTGCAGCACGGCCGAGGTGGGGATGCGCAGGGTCGCCGGCAGCACAAGGCCCTTGTCCGGTTGCGACGCTGGCGCCAGACCGGCAGCCAGCGGCGCGCCGAGTCCCTCGCTGCGATAGTCGTTCTGGAACCCCTTCACCGTCAGGTTCATCGTCGGCACGAACGAAGTCAGGGTACGGCCGGCAAACTGCAGGTCGGCCTGGTTCACGGCCACGTCCACAACGCCGAACGGCACCTCGTATCGACCGCTTTGCAGATTGGCGACGCCGTCGGCGCCCGCCCCGCTGAGCACCTGAGTCAGCGCCAGGTTGTAGAAGTCGGCCGCGTGCAAGAACTGTGCACTGTACGGGCTCGGCCGGGCGGCGTCGCCGGCGGGGAACAGCACGGCGTAGGCGTAGAGCGCCGAAGCCAGCAGCATCGCCTTCGATTGGTTGCGGCGGCCTTCGTAGTAATTCATCTCGGACAGCGCATAGAGGTCCGGCCAGGGCATGCCGGTGGCAACGGCCTGGGCGCGCAGCGCGACAATGGCCGCGTCGGGTTGCGCATCGAAGTCGTCGAGTAGGGCCGCGCGGCGGAGGACGATGCGAGTGACCTCACTGAGCTGATCGCTGGATAGAGCAGTGCGGTTCAGTTCGTCATAGGCCGAACGAAGGTCCACCCGATCGACCTGCACGGGGGCCGCACAGGCGGCGAGCAGCAGCAACAACCCCGCCGACGATGCGTTGATCGCCGCACGCCACCATCCAGGCTGGGGCGGCTCAACCGGCCTGCTCCAGCGGTACGCCGCATCAGCCTTCATCACCCGGCCGCTTCCGTTGAAGCAATTGGAACGCGCTACTTACGAGCCGAACTTGACCAGCATCCCGTCCGCTCCGAGTGACAGGGCCAAGCCTTGGCGCTTTGCCTTCAGACGCAGATATACGCCGTTCGGGTTTTGCAGCCACATCTCGCCCTTGCCCTGCTCTCCAACAGCCCAACCGACGCGAGCCTGACCATAGACGCCGGCAAAGTCTTCGAGACGGCGAAGGTTGTATACGCTTCCGCTAGCGTCGAGCCGGGATACCCCGATCCCCCCGATCCCCAGGCCTCCTAACTTAAACGGATAGGCACGACCACGATAATACAATGTGCCTCCGCCGGCAGCCCCGCTACCGATGAAAGCCACCTGCACCTGGTGGATCGTGACGCTCCCCGAAGGCTTTGCTGGGGGCGCAGATTGAGCAAATGCACTGATTGAAGCGCTGAAAAGGAGCAGCCAGCCCCATCGCCAAAATCCGGATGAAGCCAGTCCTCCGCTCGTGACAAGATCGTATCAACATCATCGCCTCCTCATGGGTCTCAATGCGCCGATCCGCCTCCATCACCCGATCACACCCCCTTTGGGTATCGGCAGAAGCGTAAGCGACAGGCCAGGCAGACATGCTTATTCTCTGCAGACGGGCAGCGTGGTCAAGACAATAGTCGTCAATGTAAAGAGCGCAACCGCCAGGAGAAACATGCTGGTGCGCAGTCGCCGCGACTCAAAGGTGCTGACGATGCCGCCAAAAAAGAGCACCGCCGCGAACCGGACTGTAAGGAGGACATAGTCATCGGATGCCTGGTTGGCCTGCTTGGCAGCGGCCATTATCCGGGCGTGCTCCTCATCGGGGCGCTTGGCTGCCTTCCTCCCGAGTTTAGAGCAGCGCCCGGCCGGTCACATAGCTCCACGTGCTGAAGGTCGTCGAGTGGTCGTGGCCGTGGTGCTCGTCCCGGCAGTTGGCGTCGAAGCAGTGGGCATGCTCTAATGCTCGTAGATCAAGACCCTTCCGAGTGGGATCTATAATGTCCCGAGTTATGGCCCGCCATCGCGGAGATCGCGGGCCATTATCGGACGGTTTATCATCGCGCGGCTGGCGACCGCCGCGGCGAGAGGGCTCGCGCGATATCCAACCTCGGACAGCGCGCAAGCCCCGTCACATAAGATGCGCCCTCAGCAGCCGGAACCGGCAAGTGACAGCTCGACCCGCCGGTTCTGCGCGCGGCCCTGTGCTGTGTCGTTCGGGGCGACCGGATTTGTTTCGCCGAATCCCTTTGCCGCAATGAGGTCGGGCTTCACGCCCTGCGAGAGCAGGAATTCCATCACGTTTTCGGCGCGTTTTTGCGACAGGATGTCGTTTGAGGTGATGCCCTGCCGCTGCAGCGCCGCACCGATCGGCGCGTTGTCGGTATAGCCACTCACCAGGATCTTGTTCTGCTGCGTCGGCGCCAACTTCGCCGCAAAGCCGGCGATGATCTGCTTCCCGCGCTCGCTCATCTGATAGCCGCCTGACGGGAACAGCAAATCGCTGTTGACGGTGTACTTGATCGCTCCTTGCAGCCGGCAAATCTGCGCCTGATCGGCGGCAACCTGTGCCGACAATTTCGAGTTCTGCTGCTGCGCCTGCTGATATTGCGCCTGCAGAGCATCGTAGCTGCTCTGGGAGACGCAGGCGGAGAGGAGGAAAGGCGCGATAAGCGGGAGCAGCAGGACGCCGCGTTTCATACCATGTGTCATTGCTTCGAATTTCCCAGTTGGATGATGGACAAAGCCGGTGAAGCTAGCGGATAGGAGAGTTCAGCACCGCGAGCGCCTCCGAATTTAGCACCCGGGCCGTCGAGTTGCTGTTGACGAGATGCCGCAACGTGGGAGCGGTCGAGTTGCAGGTCGCTCTTCGGGATGGGTGAAGAATGAGCACTGCCAGTCCTCGCGTCGTCTTTCCGTGCCTCACTCGGCCCGATCGATCTCGATGCCGTCCCATCCCGGCACCTTCTTGATGGCCTCGGCCGGATCGAATGGGAGCTTCGAGACATCCACACGCGGCTTGCCCGCCGCAATGGTTTCCGGGCGGGCGTTCGCTATGCCGGTGAGGGGCCAGTCTCGCGTCTCCGGGGCGTGCGCTCTCGCCTGGGCCGCGTTCTGCTGTCATCGGTTGCTTCATGACAGCGTGAGCAAAGATCCCGTGGCGGATCGTCGGAAGGGCGCTGATTTCGCCAGACGGGCCCTGGAAGCGGCGGGCGACGACCCCAGCACCCTTGCGAGTGCGGCCCACGCCCTGGCGTATTTCGGCGAGGACATCGGCGCAGTAACAGCGTTGGTCGATCGTGCCTTGGCGCTCAACCCGAACTATGCGCGTGGCTGGCACATCAGCAGCGTACTCAGATTGTGGGCGGGCCAGCCCGATATCGCGATCGAGCATGCCGAGGCCGCGCTGCGCCTCAGTCCCCGCGCCCGCGTCGGCTCGTCGTTCCTTCCAATAGGTATGGCGCATTTCTTCGCTCGGCGCTTCGATGAGGCGGTGCCGAAGCTACTCCTCGCGATCCAGGAGGATCCAAGCTTCCCGTCGTCGTACCGCTTTCTCGCTGCCTGCTACGCGCATTTGGGTCGGCTCGACGATGCACGAGAGATCGTCGAGCGGTTGCGGGCCATTACCTCCGTCGTGATACCGGAGGCCAGCCAACATCGGAACGCCGAACACCGCGAGCTATTGGTCTCCGGCCTGCGCTTGGCCGCGGGCGAGAAAACATGAGCCAGACCCGCCGTCTCGCCGCGGTTCTGGCCGCCGATGTGGCGGCGTGCTCGCGGCTGATGGGCTCGGCGAAGCAGGCACGCTCGAACGCCTCAAAGCACTCCGCCGCGATCTCGTCGAACCAAATATCGCCGAGCAGGACGCAGCATCGTACCCGGCCCGGCGTCACGGCGTCCGACACAAACCATTGATTTGGTTGGTGCGGGCGGGGAGACTTGAACTCCCACGTCCTCTCGGACAACAGATTTTGAGTCTGCCGCGTCTGCCATTCCGCCACGCCCGCCGCCGGCGCGGACTATAATCGCATCGAGCAGAGGGTCAACGGCCGCGCCTCGCCGCCGCCATCCGAAGGGTAAGATCATGGCCACCCGCATCAACCGCGCGATCGAACTGCTGCAGCAGGACCAGGCGATCTATTACGTTGGCGGCCACAGCGGGCATGTTTTGACCCGCGCCCAGGGCCGCGAGGATGCCGCGACCTGGGCCGACTACATCAATGTCGGGATGGAGCACGGGTCGTTCGACATGGCGGGCCTCGCCGAATACATGCAGGGGCTCGTCGATGCCGGGCCAACGCGTTCCGGGCATCGCACCCCGACCATTGTCGTCGAGGCTCCGGTCAACGGCACCGACGCCGCCAATGTCCGATTCAATGCCTGGCAGTTCCGCCAGATTCTGGGCCGCGGTGCGCACGGGATCCTGCTGTGCCAGGCTGAAGCGGCGGAGGCGGTGCGCGCCTTTGTCGAATCCTGCCGCTACCCGCACCATCTGGGCGGCGTCGACCCCGCGCTGCCTTCCCCGATCGAGCGGATGCGCGGCGCCGTCCGCCAGGCGGACGGCGTTCTCGGCATCGGCACGCGCGGGCGGGGCTCCGAAGCGACCGCCGCCCCGATCTGGGGGCTCCCGGCCGAGGAATATCTCGCCCGCTGCGAGCCTTGGCCGCTCGACCCGAATGGTGAATTGCTGCTCGGGGTCAAGCTCGAAAGCCCCGAGGGGATCGCCCATTGCGAGGAGATCCTGGCCGTGCCGGGGCTTGGCTTTGCCGAGCTGGGGCCGGGCGACCTCGGCCTGGCGCTCGGATATCCGTCGGTCCCTCGCGACCCTTATCCGCCGGAAATGCGTGAAGCGCGCGAGCGCGTTTTCGCCGCCTGCCGCAAGAACCGCGTGCCGTTCCTCGAGACCGCCACTCCAGAGAGCATCGTCGCCAAGCTCGACGAGGGTGTGCGCGTCATCGCCGGCCACCGCGAGGAGACGGCTAAGATCGGCCGCGCCCACCAGAAGCGCACGATGCCGGCGTAGCGGCCCATCCGGCGAGCTCGCTGCAAAGCGCGCTCGGCTGCTCGGGATCGTCGCCAGGCGCTGAACATCAGCTCGGACCGTAGCGCCATGCATACCAAGCCAAACCGATCAGCTCGTGGAAGCTGAAGTAGCTGTCCTGCAGCGCCGGCACCTGCGGCAGGAAGGCCGCGGCCGAGAGCGAGAGGGCCCGCTCGCCGGGCGTCGGGGCCGGGACCACCGAATAGCCGACGGCGCGAAACGCCCAAAGCGCGCGGGCCATATGCCGGGGATTGGTGACAACGAAAGCCGAAGCGATGCCCGCCCGCCGCAGAATCGCCGCCGAAAAGGACGCGTTTTCGAAGGTGTTGCGTGAGCGCTCCTCGCGCCATCGCGCTTGGATGCCGAAATCTTCTTCCAACGCCGCCTCCATCAGCCCCGCCAGCGGATCGTCGGTGTGCTCGATCCGCCCGCCGCTGACCAGGATCGGCAGGCCTAGCCGCCGCTGCAGCCGGGCGGCTTCGGCGAGGCGCTGGAGCGTGATCGGCCCGGCCGTGTCGCCCTGCCCAGGCTTCGCCCCGTGCAGCACATCGGCGGAGAGGACGATTATGGCGCCGGGCGGGCCGGCCGCAGCGGCAGCCGGGATCTCGCTGGCGAGCGCATCGGCGGACATGGTCAGCCAATGGGAGACGAGCGGCGTCGCGGCGAGGTAGAGAGCGCCGACCGCGACAGTCGCGATCCACAGGCCGGGCCGGCGCCACCGCCAGGCGATGACGACGCCGACCAGCCCGACGAGGATGAAGAGGTCCGGCGGGATCAGCGGCGAATAGGCGAACGTGTGAGGCATGACGAACTCGGCTGATCCTGGTCAACCGAACGGGCTCACGCGCTGCCCTCGGAGCCGGTGATAGACCTTGGCCGCTTCGCGTTTGAGCCCGAAGCGCAGACCGCGCGGCGAGCGCATATTGGCGGCGCGGATCGCCCAGCGCTCGCGCCGCTTCGGCAGCCACAGCTTTTTGTAGGGGTCGTCGCCGAGGCCGAGGCTGATTTCGCGCGGACGGTCTTCTTCGAGCGCGCGCTCGATCATCTCCATCGTCAACAGCGTGCCCAGCGAAAGATCGTCGAACCGCTTGTCGTGGGCGAGCTTGTGGATGACGGCTCGACCCCGCCACATCGTCCACAATTGCGCCGCCGCCGGGATGCCGTCGACATGATAGAGGCCGAGCCGCAATGCCCCGGCCGCGGCGGCGCAACGGATCAGCCTCGGGACAAAGCCGGGGTAGGCCTCGGCAGGCTTCCAGCTCGCGGCGTAGATCGTCTGATAGTCGGCGATCGCCCGGTCGATATCCGCGACGCTGGAAAGGAAGGTCTTCTGCAGACGGTTGCCGCGGTCGAGCCGGCGGCGCTTGCGGCTCCAGGTGTTGCGCAATTCGGAGGGCCGTGCCGCGGCATAATCGGCAAAGCTCAGCCCTTGGGTCTCCTCGTACCAGGTGCCGAACTGGAACACGCATTCGACGAGAAACCCGGCCCGCCTGAAAACTGCGATTGCCGCGGCGTAGCGCGGGTCCCCGGGATCGAGCGCGGCCAATAAGAGGCTGTCCCAGCGCGGCCGCTCGGCGCCGATCTCGTCGAGGATCGCGCCGAGCCCGGCGGCGAAATCGGCCCCCGGCGCAGCGACGGCGGCATGCTCGGCGCTGTAGATGTCGGTGAGGCTCGCGAGGCGCCGCTCCCCGTCCGCCGCCGCCCGCAGCACGAGAGCCGTTGCCGAATGGGGCCGCTCGTCGGCATAGACGCGGATCTCGGTGCCGGCCGCGACGCCGTGGCGCGCCATCAAATCGTACCAGGCAGGAAGCGCGAAGAAGCTGTCGTCCCCGCTGCCGTCAAAAATCGCGTCGAGCCCGCGCGGCAGTCGTCGAAAATCGGGGTTGCGGTAAACTGGCATCAGGCGGCGGCGCCCTCGTCGTCCAAGGAGATGCAGGCCTTCAGGTGCAGATCCTCACCTTCACGACGTTGTATCCGAGCGCCCTGCGGCCGCAGCATGGGATTTTCATCGAGACGCGGCTGCGAAAGCTGGCCGAGAGCGGCCTCGTCGCCGCGCGCGTCGTCGCACCCTGCCCGTGGTTCCCGTTCGCGTCCGGCCGGTTCGGCCGCTACGCGGTCATCGCCCGCACGCCGAGCGAGGAGCTTCGGCACGGGTTGCAGATCGATCATCCGCGCTATCCGCTATTGCCGAAGATCGGCATGAGCTCGGCGCCGCTGGCGCTCTTCGCGGCGGTGCTGCCGGTATTGCGCCGGCAGATGCGCCAAGGCCGCGACTTCGACCTGATCGACGCGCACTATTTTTACCCGGACGGCGTCGCCGCGGTGCTGCTCGGCCGCGCCCTCGGCCGACCCGTAGTCGTTACCGCACGAGGTGACGACCTCGACCTGATCGCTACCTATGCCGTGCCGCGCCGATGGATCCGCTGGGCGGCGGCGCGTGCCGCGGGGCTGATCACGGTGTCGAGCGGATTGCAGCGAAAGCTCGCGGCCCTCGGGACGGCGCCGGAGCGGGTGCGCGTGCTGCGCAACGGGGTCGACCTCGCCCTCTTTCATCCGATGGAACGCGGCGCGGCGCGGCATGCCCTCGGCGCTGTCCGGCCGACACTGCTCGCCGTCGCCAATCTGGTGGAGAAAAAGCGGCATCGCCTGATGGTCGAGGCCCTCGCCGAGCTGCCCGGCGTCGATCTCGTGATTGTCGGCGACGGCCCGGAGCGGCCGGCGATCGAGGCGCTGGCGCGCGAGCGCGGAGTCGCCGGCCGGGTCCGTCTGCTCGGCGCCATGCCGCAGGACCGGCTGCCCGAGATCTACAGCGCGGCCGATCTGCTGCTGCTGCCGTCGTCGCGCGAAGGCTGGCCCAACGTGCTGCTCGAAAGCATGGCCTGCGGCACCCCGGTCGTCGTCGCGAACATCGATGGCATGGCCGATATCGTCGCCGCACCCGCCGCCGGCCGGATCGTGGCGGATGCGACGCCGGGCGGTCTCGCCGCCGCCATCCGCGACCTCCTCGCCGCGCCGCCCGACCGTGCCGATACACGGGCCTATGCCGAGGGGTTCGACTGGCGCAGCACAACCGAAGGGCAGGTCGAGCTGTTCCAAGAGATCTGCGCCCGCCCTGCCGTGGCTCGCCCCGCCGCCCACGCCCACCTATTGCCGTAGCACGCGCGCGTAGACCTCGGCGTAGTGGGCGACGCTGTGCGGCCAAGAGCGCTCGGCGTCGATGAATTCGGCCGCTCGCGCCCGAATCCGCGGCCATGATGCGCGGTCGTCGAGTGCTGCCAGGACGCCTTCGGCCAGCAACCGGGGATCGTCCGGCGGAAAGAGATAACCCGTGTCGCGGTCGCGGATCAGCTCGCGATGGCCGCCAACGCTGGAGGCGGCGACGATTCGCTCCTGCGCCATCGCCTCGAGCGGCTTCAGCGGCGTCACCAGCTCGGTCAGGCGCATCGAGACGCGTGGGAAGACGAACAGGTCGGCAAGATCGTAATACCGCTGGACTTCCTCGTGCGCGACCCGCCCCGCAAAGACCACGCCGTCGCCGAGGCTCAGGGCCCTGGCCGTCTCCCGCAGCCGCTTCTCCTCCGGGCCGCCGCCGACCAGCAGAACGGCGATCTCGGCGTGGCGCCGCTGCAGCTCGGGCATCGCCTGCAGCAGCAGATGAAGCCCCTCATAGGCGTAGAACGAGCCGAAGAAGGCGAGCACCGTCCTCCCGGCGAGGCCGAGCCGCGCCGCGAGCGCCGGGTCGGGCGGGCTGGGCCCCTTGAAGGCGCCGCGGTCGACGGCGTTCGGAATGACCGTGATCTTTTCCGGCGAAATGCCGCGGCCGATCATCTCGCGGCGCAAACCATCGCAGATCGTGGTGAGCGCGTCGGCGCGGCGCAGTGCGCGGGTCTCGATGAGCCGCGTCGCCCGATAACGCAGGTCCGGCGCCCGCTGCCCGCGATGGCTCGCCGCCGCGTCCTCCCACAATGCCCGCACTTCGTAGATGACCGGCAGCCGATGCCGTCCGCCGGCGCGGATCGCCGCCATCGCGTTCAGCACCGGGGAGTGCGCGTGCAGGATATCCGGCCTGACCTCGCCGATCACTTCGTCGAGACGCCGGCCGAGATCGCCAACGATCTTCAACTCGCGCACCCATGGCAGCCGCCCGCCAGCACCGTTCGGCGCCGGCGTGCGCAGAAACTCCCACTCGCCGATCCGCTCGCGCGGCGGCCCCGGCGCGTAATGCTTGCCGCTCGTCAGCAGCACCGGCTCCCAGCCCAATGCCCGCTGCTGATTGACGATGCCGAGCGTGCGATAGACATAGCCGCTCTGCAATGGCAGCGAGTGGTCGAGAATATGCAAGATCCGCATTGGTGCGATTATACCAGCGTTGCACCCTGGAACCGGTTTATGTCGAAGTCCCTCAGATTTGATTGACGTGCCGCGTGAGGTCGAATTCCGCCGGGAGAGGCTGCCAACGCTCGACCGGCTCGAAGACGAATGGCGCCGGCTAGAGGCGGCTTCCCGCCCGTCGTTCTTCACCTCGTGGCATTGGATCGGCACGCTGCTGGCGGCGGTGCCCGAGGCCGGCCGGCCGATGCTGCTGCGCGGGGTCGACCGAGGCGAGACGGTGGCGCTGGCGCTGCTCGGCGCCGCTACGGCGCGCGGCCGACGCGGGCTTTATCGCACGCGCGGCCTCTATCTGAACGAAACCGGGGATCCGGGCTTCGACGCGCTCGCCATCGAGCACAACGGCCTGGTTGTAGCGGCCGGTCTCGAAACCGCTGCCTACGACGCGCTGATCGCCTGGTTCGCCGGCTTACGCGGGGAGGCCGACGAGCTGCATCTCAGGGGCATGCTGATACTGGTGCCCGAGCGGACCGTACAGAAATGGCGGCTCCTTCGAGCAGAACGGACCCTTCCGTCGTACTCTGTCGAACTTTGCCGCCTGGCCGAAAGCGGCGGCGCGCTCGACCCGGTGCTCAGCGCCAACGCGCGCCAGCAGCTTCGCCGCGCCATGCGCCATTTCGAGCGCTTCGGCCCGCTGCGTGTCGTCGAAGCGGTGACGGCGGCGCAAGGGTTGGCCTTCTTCGATGCCCTGAAGGCGCTGCATTGCGCGTCCTGGGAGCGCCGCGGCGAGCGACATGCTTTTGCCGACCCGTTCTTCGAGCAGTTCCACCGGCAGCTGATCGGGCGCAGCTTTGCCGCCGGCGCCACGCAGCTTCTCGAAATCCGCGCGGGCGAGCGCATTATCGGCTATCTCTACAATCTGCGGCTGGATGATCGGGTTTACGCCTATCAGAGCGGCTTTGATGATGCCGATCGGCGCGAGCGGCCGGGTGTCGTCTCGCACGCACTGGGGATCCGGCATGCGTTCCGGTCGGGCGCGCGCATCTATGATTTCATGGCCGGGCATAACCGGCTGAAGGAAAGCTTTGCCACGCAGTGTGAGCCGATGCTGTGGCAGGTCGTACGCCAGCCGCGCCTCGCCTTTCGCGTTGAGCGCCTCGCGCGACGGCTGGCGCAAAAAAGGCTTGCCGCCGGGGAGACGAAACGGTAGGTGAAGCGGATTTGCTCACCCACTTATAGTTGCAGAGAGAGAACAGCGGGCCTCATGTCGATCCTGCTCACTGGCGCCGCCGGGTTCATCGGCTTCCACGTCGCCGCCGCACTGCTGCGGCGCGGCGAGCGCGTGCTCGGCATAGACAATTTGAACGACTACTACGATGTGCGGCTGAAGGAAGCCCGCCTCGCCGAGCTCGGCCATTTTCCGGGCTTCGACTTTGCGAGGCTCGACATCGCCGACCGCGAGGCGGTCTTCGCCCTGGTCGACGCCGATCGGGATCTCGACGGCATCATTCATCTCGCCGCGCAGGCGGGCGTGCGCTACTCGCTCGAAAACCCCTACGCCTATATCGACGCGAACGTCATGGGCACCCTCGTGATGCTGGAGGCGGCGCGGCGGATCGACAGGCTGACGGGGATTGTCTACGCCTCGTCATCCTCGGTCTACGGCGCCAACCGCAAGCAGCCGTTCAGCGTCGACAACGCGGTCGACCAGCCGGTTTCGCTCTATGCCGCGACCAAGCGCAGCTGCGAGCTGATCGCGCAAACCTACGCGCACCTCTATGGCCTGCCCGCGACCGGGCTGCGGTTCTTTACCGTCTATGGGCCGTGGGGCCGGCCGGACATGGCCTATTACCTGTTCACCCGCGCGATTCTCGCCGGGGAGCCGATCAAGGTCTTCAACAACGGTCGGATGGCGCGGGATTTCACCTATATCGACGACATTGTCGCCGGCACGCTCGCGGCCTACGACCGGCCCGCAGTCGCGGCGGCCGAGGGCGGCGTCCCCCACCGCATCTACAATCTCGGCAACCACCGCGCCGAGCCGCTGCTCGATTTCATCGCCGTCCTCGAACGCCTGCTCGGCCGCACCGCACGGAAGGAGCTGGCGCCGATGCAGCCCGGCGACGTGGCCGAGAGCTTTGCCGACATCGAATCGGCGCGCCGTGACCTCGGCTACGCGCCGAAGACCACGATCGAGGCTGGGCTCACGCGGTTTGTCGACTGGTACAGGCGCTATTACGGGGCGTCGTGAGCCCGCGGAGCCGCCGGGTCAGCGCAGGACCTTGTACAGGCGCTCGTCATAGAGAGCGCCTTCGAGTGGGGTGATCTTCTGGCGGAAATCCTTCGTTTGCGGTGCGGTCACGCTCGCGTCGAAGGCCTTATGGTCGCGCCAGGCCTCGACCAAGGTGAAGTGGTTGGGATGACCGTCCCACTGCAGCACGTCGAACCACAAATTGCCGTCGTCTTTTCTGCCCGCCTCCGCGCGCGCCTTGACCAGCTCGACGGCCTGATCCTTCCCCGCTGGGAACACATCGACATGGGTCAGGACGTAAACAGCGTCGTTTCCGGGCCGCGCCGTCGGCGCCGCGATCGAGAGGCCGCTGAAGCCTCGCGCCCCGAGCCCGGCGATCAACAGCGGCTGCAGGCTGCTGTGAAAACCGGTGGTGAGCGCGGAGGCGCCGTGTGCGTCAGCTGCCTTCTTGTCGCGCCAGCCTTCCAAGATGGCGAACCGGTTCGGCCGGCCGATCTCCTCGTAAACATCGAAGACGAGGTTGCCGTCCGACTTGCGGCCGGCATCGGCATATTGCCGAGCGAGGCCCGCGCTTTTTGCCGCCGACTGCGGCGCTACGTCGAAATAGGTGACGGTATAGACCGGAGCGTTCACGGCATCCTCCGCATATACGGGCCGCACCGCCGCGAAAGCCACGACGGCAAGGCTGAGGATCAAATCGGAAATACGCATATCTGGGCTTCCTCCCTCCGGTACGCCGCGATAACGCAACGATTGAGCGGACCCTAACCTAACCCTCCAGCAGGATGCAATGCCCGGCGGCGAAGGAGATTGCGACCGCCGCACCCTCGTCGAGCATTTCGGTCGGCGGCCGGCGGACGACGAGCTGCCCGGCCGGCCAGTCGACGATGTATTGGATGAAGTC
This sequence comes from uncultured Alphaproteobacteria bacterium, assembly GCA_963781215.1. GTDB lineage: Bacteria > Pseudomonadota > Alphaproteobacteria > ATCC43930 > CGMCC-115725 > AP-15. Next base: position 152,423 of record CAWAFE010000038.1, on the reverse strand, counting down.
GCCGTGGAACAAGCGCTGGCGGATATTCCCGGCCGCGGCGTTGATCGCGCCGTTGGGCGGGCCGGGCGCGAGGTCGATATAGGCGGTGCGCACGGCAACCCGGTCCTCGTCGCCGCGCGGTCGATGCAATGCGCTCGCCTGCAGCACAATGCCGCCCGCGGCCTCGAACAATACCGTTCCGGGGCCGTCGGCCGGGCTCTTGAGCCGGCCCCCGATCAGGTTGGCCGAGCCGACAAAATCGGCGACGAAGCGGCTCTTCGGCCGGTTGTAGATTTCCTCCGGGGTGCCGATCTGCTCGATCCCGCCCGAATTCATGACGATGACCCGGTCGGAGATCGCCAGCGCCTCCTCCTGGTCGTGCGTGACATAGACCGAGGTGATGTCGAGCCGCGCCTGCAATTCGCGCAACTCGACCCGCATCTCGGCGCGCAATTTGGCGTCGAGGTTGGAGAGCGGCTCGTCGAACAGGACGACGGTCGGCGAGAACGCGATCGCGCGGGCGAGTGCCACGCGCTGCTGCTGGCCGCCCGACAAATTTGCCGCCGGGCGCGCCGCCAGCTCGCGCATCTGCACCAGGTCGAGCGCGCGCTCGACATTCGCCGCCACCTCCGCCCGCGGCAGCTTTCGCACCCGCAGCCCATAGGCGACGTTGTCGAACACCGTCATATGCGGCCAGACCGCATAGGACTGAAAGACCATCGAAACGCCGCGCCTTTCGGTCGGCACATTGCGCCGCTCGGCGGAGGAATAGACCGTGCGGCCGTCGATCCGGATCGTGCCGGCGGTCGGCTCTTCGAGCCCGGCGATCGCGCGCAACGTCGTCGTCTTGCCGCAGCCCGAAGGCCCGAGCAGGGTCAGGTGCTCGCCGCGCCCGACCGTGAAGCCGACGCCATCGACCGCCGCCACACCGCCGTAGCGGACGACCAGATCCGACACCTCGATGCGCGCCTCGCTCACCGCAACTCCCCGGTAAAGCGCCGCGTCGCGCGGAACAGCAGGGCCAGCGCCACGAACACCGCCGAGGTTTGGATGATCGCCAATGCGGTTGACAATTCGGTCGAGGAGCTGAGCCAGGCGCTGGCGATCGCGGGGGCGATGACCTGCGACTTGGGGCCCACGAGAAAGATCGACACGCCGAGCTCGCGCACGCTGGCGATGAAGAGCAGAAGCCAGGCGGCGAGGATGCCGGGGCGCAACAACGGCATCGTCACGGTGCGCAGCTGATAGCCCCAGGAGGCGCCGCACACCCGCGCGCATTCTTCGAGGCTCTTGTCGATCTGCAGCATGACCCCGGCCAGGGTCCGCACGCCCAATGGCATCAACACCGTCAGATAGGCCAGCGCCAACAGCCACAAGGTGCCGTAGATCGGGATCGGGATGTTGAGCCAGGCCCATAAGAGCGCCAGCCCGAACACCAGCCTCGGCACCGCCTGCGGGAACATCGCCACATATTCGATCAGCGCATGGCCCGGCGCGCGCGAGCGGTAGATGATCCACACCAGCACCGTCATCCCGAACGCGCCGACCGTCGCCACGCCGAAGCCCAGCATCAGGCTGTTGGCGAGCGCCGATCTGACCGCGGCAAAGGCGACGGCGTTCTGGTAATTGGCGAAAGTGAACTGCATCTGTCCCAGGATCACCGTCGCGAAGCGCTGGAACGAGGTCAGCAGCAAGGCCGCCAGCGGCAATACCACCGCGACCAGGATGTAGGCGGCGCACACCGCCAGCAATATCCAGGCGGCGCGCCCGACCTCCATCGCCCGCGGGCGAAAGGCCTTGCCGGTGATCGTCGCGTAATTGCCGCGGCGAACGATCACGCGATAGATCGTCAACGTCACCAGCATCACCGCGAAGAGCGAGATCCCCATCGCCGAAGCCCGGCCGTAATCGGGCGGATAGGAGGTGGTCGCCTGCCAGATCGCGGTAGTGACGACGTAATAGCGGCCGGGGATGCCGAGCACATAGGCGGCGGCGAACGAGCCCAGCATCTCGGCGAAGACAAAGATCGTCGCCCCCAGTACCCCCGGCATGACCAGCGGCAGCGTCACCTTGAGGACGGTGCGCAATTTGCCGGCGCCGAGAACCCGCGAGGTTTCTTCGAGCGAGGGGTCCATCGACTTCATTGCCGCCGAGATCATGACGAACGCGACCGTACCCTCGAACAATGCCATGACCCAGGCGATGCCAAACGGCGAATAGATGTCGAAGAGGTCGCCCCTGCCGCCGACTGCGTGCCACGCCTGGTTCAAGAAGCCCGTGCGCGGGCTGGCGAGGATCGCCCAGGCCAGCGCCCCGACCAGCGGCGTCATGTAGTAGGGCAACTCCATCAGCCGCTCGAGCCTGGTGCTGCCGGGCACCTTGGTGCGGGTCAGGATCCAGGCGACGACAAAGCCGAAGACGACCGCCATGACCGTCGCCAGGCAGGCGACGAGTGCCGTATTGCCGAGGATGTGCAATTCCTCGCCCAGTGCCGCGAAATTGCCGAGCCCCCATTCCTCGCCCGGAAAGACCTGCGGATCGCCGGTATTCAGCGAGGCCTGGATCAGGAACAGCACCGGGTAGCCGACGAGCCCCCCGACGAAGAGCAGGATCAGCAGGGTCGTCACGGCCTGAGCCGAAATCGGCGGGAAGCTGCCCCTTACCCTACCTCTCAGTGCCTTCTCCCTCTCCCCGCTCGCGGGGAGAGGGGCGGGGTGAGGGGCAATTTCGCTCGGACTCATCCCACCGCGGCCAAACGAAAGCGGCAGTCGCTATCGCGGGCGATCTGGTTGACGAGCTCGATTTCCCACGCAAGGTATTCGCGCATCCAGCGCTCGCGTTCGGCGGGCCGGTCGCGCGCCGACAGTGCCACGTCGTCGGGCTCGGAGGCGAGCTGTCCCATGCCGGTTTCGAGCGGCAGCCCGGCCGCCTGCCACGCCGCGGTGCCGCCGGCCAATACCTCGACCGGCCGGCGCGTGCGAATTTCGGCGGCGGCAAGGCGCGCAATGACGCCATCCTCGCTGGTCAGCACCAGGTCGCCGGCGGCCGGTAATTTGGGCAATGCATCGGCGAGCCGCGCGCGGATCGCAAACCAGGCGCCCGGAATATGACCCGCGCTATGCCGGCGGCTCAGTGCCAGATCGACGACGACCGCCGCCGCCTTCGCCCGCAGCGCCTCTGGCGTCACCAATCCAGGCTCGGCGCCCTGCGGGAACATGCCGGTGTCGACCGGCGGCATGCCCTCCTCGAGCGTCACACCGTCGAGCCCGCCGTCGAGCACCGCGGCGTCCCAGCCCATGCGCCGCAGCCACGACGCTGTCATCCGCGCCCGCACACCGGTATCGTCGACCAGCACGACCCGCGCGCCCCACACGCCGAGCCAGCTGTCGGTCTCCTGCACCAACTGGCCGCCGGGCGTCATCGCCGATCCCGGTAGATGGCCGGCGCGGTATTCGGCAGGATCGCGCACATCGAGCACATAAAGCGTGCGCCGGTCGGCTTCGCGCCGCCATTCCGCGAGCTTCGCGCGATCGATCACCGGCACCCCATAGCGCCGCGCGACCGCGTCGGCCCGCTGCCGCGCCGTGGCGATACCGTCAGCCGACACTTCCGGAGCACGCCCGGTGGCGCCTGCCACGACCGCCAGCCCGGCCAGATGCCAGGCCATCGTGCCGTCCTTCAACGAGACGACACGGTTCGGCACACCCGCGTCGATCAATGCCTGGGCGCCAATAATGCTGCGCGTCCGCCCGCCGCAATTGACGACGACGAAGGTGTCGGGTGACGGCACCATCTCCTGGAAGCGATAGACCAGCTCGGCGCCGGGCACGCTGATGGCACCGGGGATGCTGTTCGAGTGGTATTCCTCGTAGGACCGGCTGTCGAAAATGACCATTGGCGAGGTGCCCTTCTGGCGCTCGGCCAATTCCTCGGCGCTGATCCATGGTGTCTGCATCTCGTGCTCGACGACCTCGGCGAAGGCCTTGCTCGGCACATGGACGCCGCTATAGACCGGAAACCCGGCCGCCTCCCACGCCGCCACACCGCCCGCCAGCACCGAGACGTCGCTGTAGCCGCCTTCGATCAGCCGCGCCGCCGCGCGCTCGGCCAGCCCCTCGCCGGCATCGCACACGACGATCGCCGCGCCGAGCGCCGCGGCAACAGGCCCGGCGCGATCAGCTCCAGCCGGGACAAGCGGCAGGCACGACGCCATCAGCAGGTGCCGCTCGTGAAAGCTGCCCTCCTCGCGCGCGTCGACGATCGCGATCTCGCCGCCCGAACGCTAGTCGGTCGCGCAATTGCGCGGCGGTAACGGTCTCGGCCATGATTGCTCTCCTTGTTGATGTCGGCAGCGCTATTCCGGCAGGCCGAGCTGGCGCAGCGCGTCGCCGATCGGCTCCCAAATCTCTGCTCGGCCGGTATGGGCCCGAACGAAGCCGGAGACCGTAAAGCCGGGCTCCAGTTCGAGCCCCCGCCGGGCCGGCGCTCTTGGCCTCCTCGATGCGGCCGAGCTCGGACAGGGCGGCGGCCTGCAGGAAATAGGGGAGGCTAAAGCGCGGATTGGCCTGGATCGCCTTGCCGCAGGCCGGCGATGCAGCCTTCCCAATTGCCGGCAGCGCAATGGGCGATGCCGAGCCCGGTATATAGGGTGACGCTGATACCGGTCGGTCCAGTGGGCTCAAGCGCAGCGCCCGCTCGGCGTATTCGATCGCCTTGGCGGTCTCGCCCGGCGTGGCCGAGGATGACTGCATCCCAAGCTCAGCGCCAGGGCCGAAGACGGACGTGCCATTGATCAACAGCGCCCGGTCGATTGCGTTCATCGCCGTGTCGTAGTCATGCGCCACGAGGCCGATTACGAAGCCGGCGGTAGCGAGTGTCTCCGCGTCGTCGGCACCACGCCTCGATCGCCGCCCGCGCATGGCTCGAGCGCATGCCGTCCTTGTCCGCCTCCTGCATACCGCCGCGCATGTAGCGCACCTCATGGCACCACAGCCGCCGCGGCATGCGCCGCGGCGATAATCCGGCTGGAGCGAAAGCGGCTCGGCGAAGCAGCGGCAAGCGCCTTGTCCGCCTCGCTCGGCATATAGACGCGAGTATGTGGCAAGGCGCGCAGGTAGAGATCGTAGGCGTCGAGGCTGTCCGGGCGCTTGCGCTTGGCGCGCTCGATCTCGGCGTGGCAGCAGGCTCGGCTCGATCGCGCCGACGACGCTCAAGGTGATCTCGTCCTGCAATTCGAAAATATCGTCGAGCGCGCGATCGTAGCGCTCGGCCCACACATGTGTGCCGCTCGCCGCCGCGATCAGCTGCGCGGTGACCCGCACGCGGTTGCCGGCCTTGCGCATGCTGCCTTCGAGGACATAACGCACACCGAGTTCGCGGCCGACCTGTTTCAGGTCGACGGCCCGGCCTTTGTAAGCGAAGGTCGAGTTGCGGGCGACGACATGGAGCCATTTAATCCGCGACAGGCCGGTGATGATGTCCTCGACGATCCCGTCGACGAAGTACTCCTGCTCGGCATCGCCGCTCATATTGGTGAACGGCATCACCGCGAGCGACGGCCGGTCAGCGAGAGCGCTAGCGGATCTTCGGTCGGTGCCTCCGCGGCACCCGCGTAGCGGCTCCGCTCCCTTCTCGACGCGGTAAACGCGGACCGGTCGCGCGATGTTCTTGACGCCGTGCTCGCCGAGATCGGCAAACCTGATCGGCAGCTTTTCGCCGACCTGCTCGCGCACCGAATAGCTGACGCAGATCTCGCCGGGTGCCGCGAGCGCCTCGATCCGCGCCGCCACGTTGACGCCGTCACCGAACATGTCGCCCTCGTCGACCATGACATCGCCGAGGTTGATGCCGATGCGAAAGCGGATGCGTTCGCCCTCCGGCAGATTGGCGTTGCGGTCCTCCATCCCCCGCTGCACCACGACGGCGCAGCGCACGGCATCGACGACCGAGGCGAACTCGATCAGCATGCCGTCGCCGGTGGTCTTGAAGATGCGCCCGCGGTGCTGGTCGATCAGCGGATCGATCAATTCACGCCGGTGGCTCTTGAGGACGGCGAGGGTTCCTTCCTCGTCGGCGCCCATCAGCCGCGAATATCCGACGACATCGGCGCAGAGGATCGCCGCCAGCCGCCGCTCTACCCGTTCCTCCGCCAATCGCCTGCTCCCCGCGACGATACACGAGGATAGCAGCGGGTCCGGCAGCTGTCACGCGATGCGGCCTGCCTCGTCTTCCGTCTGCCCGAATTCACGGCAGATGTCAAAGTCGGGGAGGTCCCCTCGCCCCGGCTGCGGGGAGAGGGTCGGGGTGAGGGGCCACTTTCTTGTGACACGCCGAGGCCTATTGGTTCCGACCGCCGTCCCCCTCACCCGGGATCCGCGCATGCGCTGATTTCGACCTCTCCCCGCAAGCGGGGCGAGGTAATTGGGGCACCATTCCGTTTGCCCGAATTCGCGGCAGGCGTCAAAGTCTCGCTCCTGATGCCCTGACGGAGGTGGTGAACATGTCCGAAGGAAGACGCGCGCGGCCGCAGCCGACACCCGAGACGCAGCATTTCTGGGACGGCACGCGGTCGGGCGAATTGCGCCTGCAGCGCTGCAACGCCTGCGCCAAGGTGTATTTCCCGCCGCGGCCGTTCTGCCCCGCCTGCGCCGGACGCGAGGTCAGCGTCTTCGCCGCGTCCGGCAAGGGCCGGCTCTACTCCTATGTGATCCACCACCGCCCGGTGCCGGGCTTCACCCCGCCCTATGCGATCGCCGTCGTCGAATTGGACGAGGGGCCGCGCATGATGACCAACATCACCGGCTGCCCGCAGACCCCCGAGGCGTTGGAGCTCGACATGCCGGTCGAAATCGCCTTCGAGAAGCTCGACGACGAGATCACCCTCCCGCTCTTCCGCCCAGCCCGGAGGTGAGCGCGATGCAGCCGAAATCGATCGCCATCGTCGGTGCGGCCGAGACCACCAAGCTCGGCGTCATCCCCGACACCTCGCAGATCCAATTGCATGCCGACGCGGCACTCAACGCGATGGCCGATGCCGGCCTCAAACCCTCCGACATCGACGGCATCGCGACCGCCGGCGAGACGCCGGTGACGATCGCGCATTACCTCGGCCTCACCCCGAAATGGGTCGACGGCACCGCGGTCGGCGGCTGCTCGTTCATGATCCATGTCCGCCACGCCGCCGCGGCGATCGCCTCGGGCCTCTGCGAGACGGTGCTGATCACCCATGGCGAGAGCGGCCGCTCCGGCGTCGGGCGCACCCGCAATGTCGTCGCGCCGACGAGCCTCGCCGGCCAGTTCGAGCAGCCCTATGGGCCGATGGGGCCGCCGACTTTGTTCACGATCCCGGTATTGCGCTACATGAAGACCTATGGGCTGACGCACGAGCAACTTGGCGATGGTCTCGGTCGTGCAGCGCGAATGGGCGGCAAAGAACCCGCGCGCCACCTTCAAGGACCCGATCACCGTCGAGGATGTGCTGAACTCGCGGATGATCGCCTACCCGTTCCGGCTGTTGCAGTGCTGCCTGGTGACCGATGGCGGCGGCGCCTTGATCCTGGTTTCGGCCGAGCGCGCCAAGGACTTCCCGCAGAAGCCGGTCTACCTCCTCGGCACCGGCGAGAGCGTCGAGACGCCGATGGTCAGCCAGATGGAGGACTTCACCTCCTCGCGCGCCTTCCGCGTCGCCGGCGCCAAGGCCTTTGCCGAGGCCGGCATCACCCACAACGACGTCGACCATCTGATGATCTACGACGCCTTCGCCCATCTGCCGATCTACGGCCTCGAGGATCTCGGCTTTGTCGCCGCGCGGCGAGGCCGGCGCCTTCATCGCCGAGCGCAACACCGCCCCCGGCGGCAAGCTCCCGCTCAACACCAATGGCGGCGGCCTCTCCTACATGCATTCCGGCATGTACGGCATGTACGCCTTGCAGGAGAGCGTGCGCCAGATGCGCGGCACCGCCCCGGCGCAGATCCCCGGCGCCAAGATCTCGGTCTGCCACGGCGTCGGCGGCATGTTCGCCGCCTCCGGCACGATCATCGTCGGGGACAATCATCATGTCCAATGAGCCGCCTCCTTAAGCTTCATGAGGCGACAGATCAAGCGGTCGGGACTAAGCAGAGACGCCGGCACAGCGGAAGCCGGGTCGCCTCTTAGCGCGGCCTAGTTACTCGCAGTCCCACGTCCAAGCGGAGTATAGACGATCCAACGATCAAATGGGCTTATCTACACTAATAGCGGCTAGCTCGGCCTTCGCCTCCTCAGCCTGAGGTAACCGCATCGCCGCAAGCAGATCTAGGGCTTCCGTCAAATGACCACGGGCCGCGTCTGTACGCCCTAGGTGAGCGCGCACTTTACCCAACCCAAGCAGAGCGACCGCGATTTGGGGCTTCGTCCGCGCGGCTCGGTACTGTTTTAAAGCCCGCAAGTAACCCGCTTCTGCGGCAGGCCAACATCCGGCGCCACTATCCAGGTCGGCCAAGAATAGCACGCAATCGGCTTCGCCCTGCGAGTTGCGAATATCGTGGCAGATTTGGCGCGCTTGTTCGCAATATTCTCGGGCTAGGTCCTGTTTCTTTTGAATGCGAAGGGCCTCGCCAAGTCCCCGCAAGGAGCTGGCAAGTCCGCGACGGTCGCTGATCGCTTGGTAGATTGCCCGGGCTCTCTCGTAGCACTGCTCCGCCGCTGAGACCTCTCCTAGGCTATGATGAATTTTTCCTAACCCCTCCAAACAGTGCGCTTCGCCGTCTCGAGCGCCAATCTGCCGAAATGCTGCAAGTGCTTTGTCGCAGCGCTGTCGCGCCTCCTGATACGCGCCCAACACGCAGTGCACGACGCTCCGCTTATGGCTTATCACAGCTTTGCCGTAGGGGCTGCCAACCTCGTCGAAGAGGCGATCTGCCTCGTCGTACCTGTCGACGGCGGTCTCGAACTCGCCCAGGGCTTCGTTCACTTCTCCTAATGCCCAAAGGACATAGGCCTCATTCTCAAAATTTTCACTCTTGTGGAACTCCTGGCGGGCCTCCTCATAATACCTCTGCGCGATCTCGAATTCACCTACAGCCCGATGGGTGTCCCCCAGACCGTGCAGACATCGGCCCTCGCTCAGCTTGTCGCCGGTCTGTCGGAATACCTTCAAAGCATTTTCAAAGCGGTCGCCCGCGGCCTCATATTCGTCGAGTGAAAGGTCCGCCCCACCAGCTCCAAGCAACGCCCGCGCCTCGTAAAGGTCCCGGCCGAGCTCGTGAAACAGCCGGCCGGCCTCTTCGTACGCGTCTCGTGCCTCCAAGAAACGCGAATAGTCCTGATGAAGGTGAGCCTCCCACAACCTAGTTACGCCGGCCCCGAAGACGGTCAGGCGCCCAGCATCGGCGTGCTCCCGAGCTGCGCGCAAGAGGCTTTCCACGGCATCGTATGCACAAACTCTTCCCCAATCCTGCGCTACGCTCTCCAACCTCTCAACGCCTTTATCGGGCGACGCAACCAAAAGGTGATAGACCCATTCCACTGGCCAAACGAGCTGCGATTGGTCCTGCGTTGCGCAATACGCTGCAGCGCGACCGCTCAAATCCCGGAGGCGGCCCCGATCATCCTGCCAAAGCCGCTTTAGGAGCAATGCGCGCGTGCTCGCGTGCAGACTTTGACCTCGACCGACGATTGGCTCTACGAATGACAAAGCGGTCAAGTCCTCGAATAGGCTGCCAGCCTCCTCCAGCGGTCGGGCAAGCAGGGTCCCCAGGAATTCATGATCGAACCAATGCGGGATAGCGCACGCCTGGACCGCATCGCGTAAGGCTGGGGAGAGCGCCCCGAGGCTATGCTGCAGAACCAGCCACTCACGGTCTTCGCCGGGGGCGACGCTCTGCAATTGGTGGAGGAAGTTGGTATTCATCATCTACCCTTCGAGAGGCAAGCCCTCAATCACCTGCATGATCTGCTTAGGATTCCCGCCTAAAGCGTGGCACACGCCGGCGAGCCAAATCTCTGGGTCCGAGACTGGAATTCGCCGATGCATTTCTTGGACAACCGGCATCCAGTGCCTCGCCTCCGCCACACCAAAGAGATCATGGACCTGGCAGAAATCGCCCCATGCGATATTGTTTCGTTCCGGGACGTCCCGTCCAGCAATTACCACTCGGATCGAACCCGTGGTAGCAGCTCGCGAGAGAAACGGGCCATTGATCCAACCCTTTACCTCGCTTGGAGCGTCTTCGTAAGTATCGAATAGCATCACAACTGGGTCGGCTAACGCACCGATATCATCGAACCAGGCGTTGGTCAAATCACTGCGCCGTTCCTCGCGATCCAACTGGTTGTCCGCTCGAAGGACCATCGCAATAGTATTGTTGAAACCGGCCTGCCGGTTTTTGTCGATCTTGATGTCTGGCTCGCCTCTTAATGCGGTCAGCCGCCTCGAGAAGTGCGGCAGGCGATCCCACCCAATTACTTGACCGATGCGCCAAAAGATTTCGGCGACATTTACCATACTGTCTCGAAGTTCGATCGGGACATGCAGAGCGGACTTAGCCATCCGCTGACAGCAATGACGAAGAAGGGTGGTCTTGCCGCTCCCGCCGATCGGTCCCCGGATCAGCAGGATCCGGTAATAGCAGTCCCGCCGCAACAGCGATTCGAACGCGCTCCGCGGCGCCTCGTAATCCGCGATGACTATGCTCATTGCTTCTTCTCGCCGACCGGTCTCCGAACTCCGTTGGAGGTCTGATCAGGACCCGCGACAATCTCATTTTCCGCGCCTCGTTGAATGTTGTCCTCCACAAACGCTGGGCGCCAAATATTGATCCGATGCTTCCAGCCACGTTGCCGGTTACCGCGGATCACCGTGGTACCCGGCGCCAGGGACGGCGCTTCGCGCGGCTGACCTGTGAGCTTCACATTGACCCCGCCTCGGTTCGCCTTCAATCCGAACTGACCGAGCCGGTCCCGGAATATCACCAACACGATGACGACTGCCGCGGCGAGGATGAGCACAATCCAAACTTCATTGCTCATGGCGGGTCTCCCGTAGGTTTATTTACGTGAAATACCTATCACAAGGTCGGGAAAAAAGCTATCGATACAGAGGGAGCGATGGCCGATGTCGGCCTCAAACCCGCCGAAATCGACGGCATCGCGACCGCCGGCGAGACGCCGGTGACGATGTCACACTATCTGGGCCTCACCCCGAAACGGGTCGACGGCACCGCGGTCGGCGGCTGCTCGTTCATGATCCACACCAGGCATGCCGCCGCGGCGATCGCCTCGGGGCTGTGCGACACGGTATTGATCACCCACGGCGAGAGCGGCCGCTCCGGCGTCGGACGCACCCGCAACGTCGTCTCGCCGGCGAGCCTCGCCGGCCAGTTCGAGCAGCCCTATGGGCCGATGGGGCCGCCGACTTTGTTCACGATCCCGGTATTGCGCTACATGAAGACCGATGGTCTCTCGCAGGAGACCCTGGCGACGGTCTCGGTGGTGCAGCGCGAATGGGCCGGCAAGAACCCGCGCGCCACCTTCAAGACGTCGATCACCGTCGAGGACGTCTTAAACCGAAGTTTTCATTATCCGCAGCGGTAAGGTGTTGAGGCAGAATCGATATCGGCGGATTTGCGTGTTCGCGTGTAGCCATGCAAAGGCGCATTTTATGGGTTGACATCGGGATTCGGTCACGATTCTGTGTGCCATGCACATCGAGTCGGTGCCCAATCGCAAGTCGCACCCGACCATCCTGCTGCGGGAGAGCTACCGCGCGGACGGCAAGGTCAAGAAGCGTACCATCGCTAACCTGACGAACTGGCCGGAGCCGCTGGTGGAGGGGCTGCGCACGCTGCTGCATGGCGGCGTGGCGCTGGCCACGGCGGATGAGGCGCTGACTATCAGCCGTTCGCTACCGCATGGTCACGTCGCCGCGGTTCTTGGGACGGCGGAGCAGGTCGGCCTGCCGAAGCTGTTGAGCGAACGGCGCGGCGGATTGGCGAGCCGGCGCTATCGCGACCTGGTGCTGGCGCTGGTCGTCAACCGGGTGATCGCGCCGGCCTCCAAGCTGGCGACGGTTCGGGCGCTCAATCCGCAGACCGCTGCGTCCAGCCTGGGGGAACGGCTGGGATTGGGTGAGGTGGCTGAACGGGAGGTCTACGCAGCGCTCGACTGGCTTCTCGATCAGCAGGAGCGGATCGAGAACGCGTTGGCCAAGAGCCACCTGGTCGGGGGCACCCTCGCCCTCTACGACGTCAGCTCCTCCTATCTCGAAGGCCGCTGCTGCGCGCTGGCCAAGCATGGCTATAGCCGTGACCATCGGCCCGACAGGCCACAGATCGTGTACGGCCTCTTGTGCAACCGCGAGGGGTGTCCGGTGGCGATCGAAGTGTTCGAGGGCAACACCGCCGATCCGATGACACTGAGCAATCAGGTCAGCAAGCTCAAGGGACGCTTCGGCTTGGATCGCGTTGTGGTGGTCGGTGATCGTGGCATGATCACCAGCGCCCGGATACGCGAGGACCTCGAGCCGGCCGGTCTGGGCTGGATCACCGCGCTCAGGGCACCGAAGATCCAAGAGCTGGCCGATGGCGGCCCCTTGCAATTATCGCTGTTCGACGATCGCGACCTGGCCGAGATCGCCTCTCCCGATTATCCCGGCGAGCGGCTGATCGTCTGCCGCAATCCCTTGCTGGCGGCGCAGCGCCAGCGCAAGCGCGCGGACTTGCTGGCCGTGACCGAGCGCGATCTCGGCCGCATCAAACGGGCGGTCGAGCGCAAGCGCGCGCCGTTGCGCGGCATGGCCGAGATCGGCCTCCAGGTCGGCGCCGTGCTCGATCAGCACAAGATGGGCAAGCACTATGACCTGACGATTACCGACACCGCATTCACCTATCGCCGCAAGGAGGACGCCATCGCCACCGAAGCCCGCCTCGACGGGATCTACGTGATCCGCACCAACCTGCCGGCGGCGGCCCTCACGGCGGAGCAGACGGTCAGCGCCTATAAATCCTTGGCCCAGGTCGAGCGCGCCTTCCGCTGTCTGAAGACGATCGATCTGGAAATCCGCCCGGTCTTCCATTGGACGGCTCCGCGGGTGCGCTCCCATGTCTTTCTGTGCATGCTGGCCTACTACGTCGAGTTCCACATGCGATCCCGCCTGGCGCCGATCCTCTTCGACGACCATGACCGCGCCGCTGCCGCCGCCGAACGGCCATCGATCGTTGCCCCGGCCGAACGGTCCCCGGCGGCGCAGCGCAAAGTGGCGACCCGCCGCACCGATGACGGTCTGCCGGTGCATAGCTTCCGCAGCCTGCTCAGCGACTTGGCCACAATCTGTCTCAATAAAGTCAGCCTACCCAGCAATCCGAAATACCGCTTCGAGCTGCCGACCAAGCCGACACCCCTCCAGGCCCGCGCCGGCGAATTGCTCGGCGTCAGCCTCGCGGCGTAGTCAGTACGACACCACCGTCAGCCGATTTTTGTGAATCGGATCAGGCGGTTGCGCGTTTCCGTAATGAAAACTTCGGCTTAAACTCGCGGATGATCGCCTACCCGTTCCGCTTATTGCAGTGTTGCCTGGTGACCGATGGCGGCGGGGCCTTGATTTTGGTGTCCGCCGAGCGCGCGAAGGACTTCCCGCAAAACCCGCCGGTCTACCTGCTCGGCACCGGCGAGAGTGTCGAGAGCCCGATGGTCAGCCAAATGGAGGACTTCACCTCCTCGCGCGCCTTCCGCGTCGCCGGCGCCAAGGCCTTTGCCGAGGCCGGCATCACCCACTAAGACGTCGACCATCTGATGATCTACGACGCCCCCTGTTCGCTGCCAGGGGCAGGCTTCGCGCATCTGCCGATCTACGGCCTCGAGGTTCTGGGCTTTGTGTCGCGCGGTGACGGTCAAGAGCTTGCCCCCGCGGAGACAGGGGGCGCGTTCGCCTCGAAACATGGGAACGCCAGCCAGACCTGCGTGTGCGCCAACCGCATCCTGATGCAGGACGTCATCTATAAGCGCCTCGCCGAGACTGCGGGTACGAAGGTCGCCGACGGCTTCGAGCCGGACACGGTGATCGGCCGCGGGTCGCGTGTTGACGATAATATTGCCACAATCGCATTGTACTGTACAACGGCGAATAGGGGTTGCGATCGGATGCGGAGAGGCGCTTGGCTCTGGCTTTATTGCAAAGGCGGGTAGCATCGCCGGAGAGGCGGAACGCTTTGGCGAGGCCATCGGCGAGGGGCGGGCAAGGTCCCATCACCTGTAGATTCCCTGTAGAAACAGGTGGATCACGGCCCGGTCGCCCCGCGACGAGGGTAACACTCAGAAAAGCAGGTTCTTCCGACGCGTCACGGCGGCTCATTGGACATGATGATCGTGCCGGAGGCGGCAAACATGCCGCCGACGCCGTGGCAGACCGAGATTTTGGCGCCCGGGATCTGGGCGGGGGCGGTGCCGCGCATCTGGCGCACGCTCAATGCGAATGCCTGGTCGGTCCGATCAAGCGCGGCGGCGCGCTTGCCGCCGGTGACCACCTTGGCGCCCTTTCTTGACGGCGTCGGCGATGTGGGCCTCGACCTTCTCGACCGCCTTCATGTCGATCAGCGGGCCGATCACCGCACCCGGCTCGAAGCCGTCGGCGACCTTCATCGCACCGGCGGTTTCGGCGAGGCGCTTCGTAAAGGCGTCGTAGACGCCGTCCTGCACCAGGATGCGGTTGGCGCAGAGACAAGTCTGCTCGGCGTCCCGGTATTTGGACGTGATCACCCCCGCCTCCGCAAGGGCAAGCTCTTGACCGCCGTCTCGATATCGGCGTCGTCGAAGACGTTTCAGATCGTCAATCCCTTCCCAGCCTCAGCGCACTATCACCCCGGGCAGATATAGCCGGTGCCGGCGGGGCTTTTGAAGCAGCCGACGGATTCCGGCAGCGCGTGCTTAGGGAGCCAGAGCACAACGTCCGGGAAGAAGATGCAAAAGGCGATAACCGCGAAGAAGACCGCATAGAGCGGCAATGAGCGCACGAGCGCCGCCGAGAATTTGACGTTGACGAACTTCGCCGCCATTAAGAGCGCGATGCCGTAGGGCGGCGTGATCAGGCCGAAGGCCAATGTCACGATGATGACGACGCCCATATGCACCGGATTGATTTGGCCGATCTCCGTCAGCTTGTTGATGATCGGCATGAAGATGATGATCGCCGGGATCGCGTCGACGAAATCGCCGATGATCACGAACGCCGCGACCAGGAGGAACATGATGATCGTCGGATCGGTGCCGGCGCGCGTCGTGATCCAATCGGAGACCAGGTCCGGTCCGCGCAGATAGGCCAACATCCATCCGAAGGCCGAGGCCGCCGCCACGGTGATCAACGGGATCGAATAGAGGAGACCGGCCCTGGCGAAATCGAGCGGCAGCTCGCGGATATGGCGCCAGTTGAGCACCGGGATCGCCACTGCAAGGATGTAGACCACCGCGACGAGGCCCGCCTCGGTCGGGGTGAACCAGCCGGTCAGGATGCCGCCCATGATGATGATCGGGATGACGAGCGGCACCGACGCATTCCACGCCGCGCCCGCGAACTCGAAAAACGAGGCGCGCTTCTTCATGAAGCCGACCGGGCCGAAGAAATAGCTGTAGATCATCAGCCCGAGGCCCACCAGCACGCCCGGCACCACGCCGCCGAGAAAGAGGCCGCCGATCGAGACGTTGCCGGTGGCGCCGTAGACCACCGCCATGATGCTGGGCGGGATCAGATTCGCCATCGTCGAGGCCGAGGCGATCAGCGCCGCGGTGAAGCCGGGATCGTAGCCCTCCCGCGCCATCGAGGGCGCCAAGGTGCGCGACAGCACCGCGACATCGGCCGAAGAGGACCCGGAGATCCCCGAGAAGAACATGCTGAACAACGTCACCACCTGCGCAAGGCCGCCGCGAAGGTGGCCGATCATGCTTTGCGAGAGAGTGATCATCCGCTCCACCACGTTGGCGGAAGTCATCAACTCGCCCACCAACAGGAAGAACGGCACCGCCAGCAGCGCCTCGGAATCGACGCCGTTGAACAGCTGCCCGATGATCGAGGGCAGGCTGATCGGCGTCAGCATCGTCGCCAGCAGCACACCGGCGGTCAGGCTGAACGCCACCGGCACCCCGATGTAGCCGAGCGCCAGGAACAGGGCGCCCATCACAATGAGGATCCAGCCGTTGCTCATGCCGGGGCGGCCGTCATTGGAAATGGATCTCTTCATCCGCGGGCGCGGCCGATTCGAAGCCGTGGCGCCAGCCGTTGACGAGCTGTTCGACCGTGAACAGCGCGATCAGCACACCCGAGATCGGGATCGCCGCGTAGAGCGAGGCGATCGGCGTCATCGACGGCATGCGGAAGCTGCCGAAGCCCTGGAGGAAATTGATGTAGCCGAAATAGACCATGCACAGCGCGACCGCGAGCACCACCAGCCGGTTGAAGGTCTCGACCGCGAGACGGGGTGCCCCCGTCATGGTCTCGCTGATAGCCGAAAGATAAAGGTGATCGTTGCGCCGTGTCGCCGCGGCCGCGCCGATGAAAATCCCGTAGACAAAGAACGTGCTGGTCACCTCCTGCAGCCAGAGCCACGGCGACCCGAGGGTGCGCGTCAGCACGTCGAAAAACACCGAACTGCTGAAGCCCGCGAGGCAGACCCCGCAAAGCACCATGGTTGCGACCTCGATAAAATCGAGCGCGCGCCATTTGAGATGGCGCTGCGTCTCCAGGACGAGGCGGCTCGGCCTTCTCATGCGGTTGCGGGTAGCCCCGCCGCTATTTCACCTCGCGGACCAGCGTGAGGATCTCCACCGCGTGCGGCCCGAGCGCCGCCGCGGTCTTGTCCTGGATCGGCTCGGCGATCTTGAGGAAGCCGGATTTGTCGACTTCCTTGACGAATTTGACGCCCATCTTCTCGAGCTTCACCATCGACTGGTTCTCGAGCTCGAGCGCATGGCCCGGCTCCAGCCGATTGACCTCGTCGGCTGCGGCCTGCACCCATTTCTTCTCGTCGTCACTGAAGCTGTTCCAGGCCTTGTCGCTGACCCAGATGCAATTGTCGTTGGCCTCGTGCTGCGACAGCGACATCACCGGCGCCACCTCGTAGTGCTTGTTCGAGAGGTAGACGTTGATGCCGTTCTCGGCGGCGTCGACCACCCCGGTCTGCAACGACGTGTAGACCTCGCCGAACGGCATGTGGACGACCTGCGCACCGTACGCGGTGAACAGCGTGTCCTCGGTCGGCGTCGCCTGCACGCGGATCTTGAGGCCTTTGACGTCGGCGACGCTGTGAATCTCCTTCTTGCTATAGAAGTCGCGAAAGCCGAGGGTCAGCAATGTCAGCACCTGGGAGCCCTGCACCGACTCCTTGATCATCTTGCGAAACGAGGCGACCACCTTGGGATCGCTGATCGCCTTCTTCAGGTGATCTTCGCTCCTGAAGATGAAATGGATCGAGAACACGCCCGCTTCGGGTGCCACAGTCGCTGCGTTCGCGGTGGCGGAGAGGATGAAATCGATGTCGCCGGTGCGCACCTTCTGGAGCATCTGCGGCTCCTGGCCGAGCTGAGCGCCGGGGAACTGATCGATAATCATCGACCCCTTGCTCAACTCCTTCAGCTTGTTGGCGAAGGTGTCCGCAGCAAAGCCGTAGGCGGTGGTGTGCGGCTGATCGTACCCGAAGCTGAAGTGACGCTCGGCGGCGCCAGCGCTCTGCGGTGCCAGCGCCAAGCCCGCGACGGTGGTCACGGCGGCCACCCGCATCCATATCTTGACTGGCATCGGTTTCTCCCTTGGTCGATTGTGCTCCGGCAGGGGCGGCGGGCACCCGGTTGATGGCGACCCCAGCCTGACCTAACGCATAACAAGGTGCTTAGAAAGGGCTTCTTGCATCCGCTAAGAGGAGCCGCGCGCCGAGGATGGGGCTTTGGCGATGCCCCATCCCTCATGTTGCTTACCGGTCGAGGCCGCCCATGCAAAGGTGTTTGATCTCGGGGGATTCCTCGATGCCGTATTCGAGGGCCTCGGCGACCCGCCAGATGCTGCCGATGCCGGCTGTAGAATAGCAGGGCCCCCTCTCAATCCTCCCCCGCTTGCGTGGGAGGGCAGGGTGGGGGTGTCGTTGGCCATCTTGACCGCGTCGGCCTCGGTCTTGAGGCGGTAGAGCGGCGTCACCGGCCCGAAAGGCGCCTCCTTGGTGATGACCATGTCGGTCGTCAACGTCGGTCAGCACCCTTGGCTCGAAGAAGCTGCCGCCCCAAGTGGCGCGTTTGCCGCCGGTCGCCACCTCGACGCCTTTCTTCACGGCAACGGCGACGCGCGCCTCAACCTGTCGAACGTCGCCAGGTGGCCGGCGCCGTACCGACCGCCTTCTTGAACGCGCGCGAAAAGGCGGCCTCGGACTCGTAGCCAACCATCCCCGCCACCTGGGCGAGGGACGTGTTGGTATCCCGCAGCTTTTGCATCGCGACCTGGATGCGCCAGTTCGCCAGATAATGCATTGGCGGCACGCCGATCAGGCGGATGAAACGGTCGGCCAGCGCCGAACGCGATAGGCCCGTCTCGCGCCCCAGCTCGTCCACGGTCCAGGGCCGGGCGATATCACGGTGCAGCAACGCCAGCGCGCGCGCAACATGCGTGTCGCGCAACCCGGCGAGCCATCCGGTCTGGCCGTCCGGCAGATTTTCCACATATCGCCGCACGGTTTCCACGAACAGCAATTCGGACAACTTGGCCAACACGGTCACCGATCCAGGGCGGCCGGCAGCCACCTCCTCGGCGGCGTAGTGAAAGGTCGAGCGAATCCATTCCGCCGCTCCGCCCTTTTCGAGGCTAAGCTTGAGCGCCGGCGGCAAGGTGGCGAGCACAGGGTTGCTTTCGGCGCAGTCGCAGCCAAGGAAGCCGCAGATCATCCGGGTGCGGGCGCCGTTGCCGCCGTGGCGGATCGTGAACAGCCCGCCATCCTTAGGCGGCTGGATGATTTCGCTGCTCATCACCGGCGGTCTGTCGAGATCGCTCCCCATCAGATGCAGGTCATTGCGCGGCATTAGCACGATTTCACCCGACCCGACCGCCACGACTTCCCCAGCCTTGCTCTCGACGCGCAGGTGAAAACCACCCTCGACGACGTAGTGAAAAAGCATGAGATGGGACGCTGGCCCGATAACCGGCCGGCAAAGCTCGGGTGTGAGGTGGGATGCGATGCACCAGGGCGCGGAGAACTCGGCGTGAAGGAATACGCCGCCGGTCAAATGCGCGACCCTCAAGACATCCGATAACGCGTCCATGCCTCCCTCCTATCAGGATCCGGTGTCCCGGTCATTTCTTGCGGTGCCGCGATCATAGCCGATTTGCCTCGCCTGCTTAAGTTGGTTGTAAGTCGACGGGCCCGTTGACGTAGCCCGCCGGCCGCCACTCCGGAAGGGAGGCGCACAATGACTGTAATCGACAGGATTCCCGACGGCAGCCGGTACGCCCGCTGCATCCAGTCGTCCAAACGGGTCCGCTGGGACATCGACGAGGACGTGATCCGGGGGCGCCGGTTCGACGCCGGCCACAAATTCCTGCCGGACGGGCTGTCGCTCGCCGACGGGTTCACGACCCTGTCCCCTGGTGAAAAGCGGCTCGTGAGCCAGATCCAGGGCCGCACTTACGCCAACGTCTTTGGCTTGGTCGAGCGGTTCATCAACGCCAAGGTCCTGGAACTGAGCCGCGATCACGCGCTTGGCGACCAGGTTGCGGTCGAAGCGCTGGTCCGCTTCAGCGACGAGGAGCTGAAGCACCAGGCGTTGTTCCGCCGCATCGAGGCGATGGTCGGCGAGGTTCTGCCCGGGGGCTACCGCTTTGACTTCGACCCTAACACAGTCGCCGGCGCCGTGCTCGGCAAGAGCACCTGGGCGGTGCTGGCACTGACTTTGGATATTGAGCTCTTCACTCAGGCTCACTATCGCCAGAGCATCGACCCCGACACCGAGATGTCCGAGCTGTTCAAGGATGTATTCCTGTATCACTGGAAGGAGGAGTGCCAGCACGCGCTCCTCGACGAGCTCGAGTTCCTACGGCACGACGCCGGTCTGACGGCGGAAGAACGCGACCGGGCGGTCGACGATTTCATCGGGCTGATCGCCGCAGTGGACGGAATTTTGCAGGCACAAGCCGCAGCCGATGCCGGCTATTTCGCCGCCAATTGCGGCCGTGTCGTAGAGGCGGACGAGGCACTTGTGGTGGAGGGCGCGTTTCTTGCCGCCTACCGCTGGCAATACATCCACTCGGGCGCGCGCCACCCGCATTTCGGCAAGGTGCTTACCGGACTGATCACCGAAAGCCAGGGCCAGCGCATTCAAGCCGCCCTCGCCACGCTGCATTAAGCCGATCACACGCCGTTTCAATCACTGAGCAAGAGAGAGGAGACTAATCATGGATGGCAACGCAGTGACCGTTGCGCAGAACGTCGTCAACGGCATCAATGTCGACGACCTGTTCGCCCTGATCGAGGGCGTCAGGAAGGATCCCGCGAAAGGCAAGACGCAGTGGCGGGTCGCCACGACCTGGCAAGGCCAGACGCGCAGCCGTGCGGAAGTCGAGGGCTTCGGCATTGGCGGCGAGGAGGTGGCGCGCCGCTTTACGATCGACATCGACGAGCCGCGCGAACTCGGCGGCTCCAACCGGTTTGCCAACCCGCAGGAACACCTGATCGCAGCGCTCAACGCCTGCATAATGGTTGGGTACGTCGCACAGTGCGCGGTGCGCGGAATCACTCTTGAGAACCTCGCAATCGAGACTGAAGGAGAGATCGATCTCCGCGGCTTTCTCGGCATCGATCCCGCGGTGACGCGAGGCTACGACAACTTGCGCTACAAGGTGCGCATCAAAGGTAACGGCACCAAGGAGCAATTTGCCGAGATTCACGAGGCAGTGATGGCAACCTCACCCAACTTCTACAACCTGTCCCGGCCGGTGGCTCTAAAGCCGACCCTCGTCGTCGAGTAACCACCGGATCTCGTCAGCGACGCGGCCGCAAAAGACCGGCGGCCGCATTGCCTGCTTCCGGAAATCGTGATCCCGCTCTAGCCCGATCGAGAGCTAGCGGTCGATGCCGCCCATGCAGAGGTATTTGACTTCGAGGAATTCTTCGATGCCGTATTTTGAGCCCCAGTAAACCACCAGATGGGCCGATGCCGCTTTCCTTCATGCCGCCAAAGGGCGCGATCTCGCCAGGGGCCTTGGCGAGATGATGCCCTCGTTGATGCCGACGATGCCGTATTCGAGGGCTTCGGCGACGCGCCAGATGCGGCCGATGTCGCGGCTGTAGAAATAGGCGGCGGCCCCCTCCTTCACCTCCCCCGCGGGCGAGGATTCGGGGGTGTCGTTGGCCATCTTGACCGCCTCATCTTCGCTCTTGAACCGATAGAGCGGGGCGACCGCGCCAAAGGTCTCCTCCTTGGTGATGACCATGTCGGTCGTGACATCGGTCAAGCACCGTCGGCTCGAAGAAGCTGCCGCCCCACCTGGACATTAACTCGCGGCGCGCTTGCCGCCGGTCACCACCTTGGCGCCCTTCTTGACGGCGTCGGCGATGTGCGCCTCGACCTTCTCGACCGCCTTCATGTCGATCAGTGGGCCGATCACCGCACCCGGCTCGAACCCGTCGGCGACCTTCATCGCACCGGCGGTCCCGGCCAGCCGCTTGGTAAAGTCTTCGTAGACGCCGTCCTGCACCAGGATGCGGTTGGCGCACACGCAGGTCTGGCCGGCGTTCCTATATTTCGAGGCAATCGCCCCCTTTACCGCCATCTCGATATCGGCGTCGTCAAAGACGCGTTGCTGCCTGGTTCCCCTCCCGGAGTTGATAGGTCCGTTTGGGCACTTCACAAGTATGGCTCTGGCTCGCACGGATGGGGCTCTTGGCCGCCGGGTAGCATCGTCGAGAAGGCTGTCTCAGTGGTTAATTGATAGAATTTTTACTGATGATGTGGTTAGCTCGCGCCCACGCACGGAGTGGTCGAGATGCCAGCTCTTTTGGCCCTGATGATAGTGCTTATGGTCGGCAGCGGCACCGCGACAGGTTTCGAGTGCGCCGGTGTGACGCTGCCGTCGAGCATCGTGATTTGCAGCGATCCTGAACTGATGACGCTCGCCGACGAGCGCCAAGCGGCGATTGACGAGGTTCGAGCGCGCATCGGCGAAGATCGCTGGCCGGAGCTTTGGGAAAACCAAAAAGCATGGGTCCGATCGTACGCGACAACCTGCGGCGTCCCGCCAGATCGCCCACCGCAAATTCCCGTGCCTATTTCAATCAAGGAGTGTTTCAGGAAAGCGGCAGAGGTTCGCCTCGCGTTTATCCGCGCATACGGCGGAACAGAAGGCGCCTCGGCCTCTTCGCCAGGAACAACGGTGGATACGGCAGCAGCAGCGCGGTCGCTCAAGCTCCCGGGTGATCAGCGGTGGGTGGTCCTCGCGAGTCTTCGCGACGCGGACGAAGCTATTGGGATCGCCCGATATTACAGGGGCGATTTCCCGTCGGTTAGGGTTGTCAAATCAAATAATGGTATCTATGCCGTAATTATCGGGCCAAAGCATACAACCAATATTCAGACATTTCGAGAGCGAGCCAAGAATATGCGACCGATCCCCGGTGATGCTTTTTTGTCACGCGGTGATAGCTGGACCGAAGAGATTTGGCGAATACGGTCACCCATTTTCGCGGAAGTGAATTATGATGGGAAAAAGCCAGCCAAGTTAGATTATGGCGCGATTTCCTTATCGGTTTCACGGGTGCCGGACAGCACAGCCGACCGGAGTGGCTTCGTCCCCGTTTTAGCCGGCCGCGTCGGCGACAAAACAGTTTTCACCATCAGAGGGGTTCCTGACGTAGCATCTGATCAGCCGCGCGCGCATGTCTTTCTAATAAAGCTCGATCCTAATGGGTCGACGCCGCAGGTCGTCATGACATCCTTTACGGGAGGCGCGCATTGCTGCACCGTAACCCAGATCGCGACGTCAGATAGCGATGGGCGGTGGTCAGTTCTGAAAGCCGACACGCTCGATGCTGACGGGTACGAATTTGAGGATCTCGGCGGAGATGGTGTAAGCGAGCTGGTGAGTATTGATAACAGCTTTCTATACGCCTTCGACGGCTACGCATCTTCGTATGCACCCGTCCGCATAGAAAAACTGGAAGGGACCCGACTTCGCGACGTGCACCGCGATTACGCAAAGTTTTTGCGGCAAGATCTGTATCGAATGGAATACTCCGCCGAACGAACACAGGAACTGTGGCACTCCAATGGCTTCCTGGCCGGCTGGGTCGCGGCCAAGGTTTTGGTAGGTCAATTTGACGATGCGTGGGCTCGGATGCTCGTATCTTATGACCACAACAGCGATTGGTTGCTGGAGGAATGCACTACGGGAGCGCCTTTGGATAAGTGCCCAGGCGGCTTAAAGAAACGTGTCTCATTCCCAGAGGCACTGCGAAAGCACTTGATTACTAATGCCTATATTGAAGGTCAAGAAACAGCGGCTGCGGCAGTCCATGCAGTCCCGCCGGAGCTCGCCGTCACACCGCCGGCTCGTCCGTCTCAACCTGAACCTGACGAGCCGGCCGCTCCGGGACAGATCAATGCGAGCGGCTCAGGTTACATAGTTACCGCGGATGGCGACTTGATCACCAATGCGCATGTTGTCGAGGGTTGCCGCAGCATCACCGTGTCCGTTGGCGTGAATCCTGTCCAAGCTCGCGTAGTTGCACGCGATCCCGTCAACGATCTTGTTCTTCTTGCGAGCGATCTGAGACCCAAATCTGTCGCGGTCCTGCGTACCGGCGTGCGGCTTGGCGAAAGCATCGCTGTCTTTGGCTTTCCACTGCATGGGCTCTTGGCGACGAGCGGCAACTTCACGCTTGGTAATATCACTGCTGCCGCCGGAATCGGTGACGATACGCGCATGGTGCAGATCTCTGCACCCGTTCAGCCGGGTAACAGCGGCGGACCTTTGCTCGATCAAGCGGGAAATGTCGTTGGGACCGTCGTAGCAAAGATCAATGCTATAAAGCTCGCACGGATAACCAACGACCTAGCGGAAAATATAAACTTCGCAATAAAGTCATCAATAGTGACATCCTTCTTGGAAGCAAATGGCATCGCTGTCCGCACTGGTTCGTTGGGGAATGACACTCTGTCTCCGCCGGATCTGGCGGCCCGCGCGTCGGGTTTCTCGGCCTCGGTCGAGTGTCGGTCATAGTAGACCGACTCCCAAACGCCGATATCACCGCGATTTTCCTCGATACTCAGCGGTCAGTGCGGCAGATGTAGAGATATTGGCCTCAAAGGATCCCTCGATGCCGTATTTCGAGCCTTCGCGGCCGATGCCGCTTCGTTGATGCCGCCGAACGGGGCAATCTCGGTCGAGATGATGCCCTCGTTGATGCCGACGATGCCGTATTCGAGGGCCTCGGCGACGCGCCAGATGCGGCCGATGTCGCGGCTGTAGAAATACGAGGCGAGGCCGAATTCGGTGTCGTTGGCCATCTTGACCGCGTCCTCCTCGCTCTTGAAGCGGTAGAGCGGGGCGACCGGGCCGAAGGTTTCCTCCTTGGTGATGACCATGTCGATCGTCACATCGGTCAGCACCGTCGGCTCGAAGAAGCTGCCGCCCCACCTGGACATTAACTTGCGGCGCGCTTCCCGCCGAGGACCACCTTGGCGCCCTTCTTGACGGCGTCGGCGATGTGCGCCTCGACCTTCTCGACCGCCTTCATGTCGATCAGCGGGCCGATCACCGCCCCCGGCTCGAAGCCGTCGGCAACCTTCATCGCCCCGGCGGTCTCGGGCAGGCGCTGGTGGACCCGTCGTAGATGAGCGGGGCAGCGTCACATGCCGGCGGTGTCGCACTTTGAGACGGGGTGGGATCACTCCTTGACGCCCCCAGCGGCCAGCCCGCGCACGAGATAGCGGCGCACGAAGATGCTGAAGAGGACGACCGGCAGCATGACGAGGGTTCCGCCGGCGGCGATCTTGCCCCACTCCCAGCCTTCGTACTGCATAAAGTTGACGATCGCGACCGGTGCCGTCATCGCCTTGGTGCGCGTTAAGATCAGCGCATAAAAGAAATCGTTCCACGACAGGATGAAGCACAATACGCCGGTGGCCGCCAAACCCGGAGCGGCAAGGGGCAGGGCGATCAGGCGGAACGCGCTCCACACGCCGCAACCGTCGATCCAGGCGGCTTCTTCGAGTGCGCGCGGCACGCCGTCGAAGAAATTCCGCATCATCCAGATGACAAGCGCGAGGTTGAAGGTCAGATAGATGATTATGAGCCCAGCGATGCTGTCGATCAGCCCGAGAAAGCGATAGGCGAGGAAAAAGGGGATCGTGAAGGCGACTGGCGGCGCCATGCGCGTTGCGAGGATCCACAAGGCGACGGAGCGGCGCGCCCGGAAACGCCAGCGCGACAGCGCATAGGCGGCGGGGACGCCGAACAAGAGTGACAAAGCCGTGGCAGCGAGGCTGACCACCACGCTGTTGCCAAAGGAGCCGGGAAACAGCCCTGTCCACAATGCCCGGTAATTGTCGAGAGTCGGCGTGAAGATGAGGCTGAGATCGAAAATATCACCACCGGCGCGGAACGACAATTGCAGCATCCAGAGTGCCGGAAATAGCACGACCACCAGCAACAGCACCGCGGTGCCGTAAAGAACGCCGCGTTCGCTATTCATCGCGCTCCAACTCAACGCCGAGTCGGCCGATGATCCAGCTCAACAGCAATACGCCGGCGACCATCAATGTCGCGATCGCACTGCCGTAACCCCAATAGGAGAAATTGAACGATTCGACAAAGGCGTAATAATTGGTCACCTCGGTCGCAGTTCCGGGACCGCCATTGGTCAATACGTAAATTAGGGGAAAGGCCTTGATGCTGTCGATCAGCCGGAACAGGCCGGCGACGACGAGTGTCGGGCGAAGATAGGGCAAGAGGATATAGCGGAACAATGCGAGGCGGCCGGCGCCATCGATCCGGGCGGCGTCGATCGGCTCGCCAGGGATCATCTGCAACGCCGCCAGCACCATCAGCATGGTGAACGGGAACCACTCCCAGGTGTCGGCGACAGCGATCGCCCAGAGCGCGGTGTCAGGGTTAGCGATCAGCGAGTGCACTGGCAGTCCGACCGCAACGAGCGCCCGATGCATCGGGCTGACATCCGGGGTGAAGATCACCTTCCAGACCACCGCTACGACGATCGGCGGTAATACCATCGGCAAGATAAAGGCGGTGCGTACTGCCTCGAGAAAGCGCGAGCCGGCATTGAGCAGCAGGGCGACGCCGAGCCCGATCCCCAGTTGCAACGCGACGGTCGCGACCGACAATTTTGACTGGACCCATAGCGAATTGAGGAAACGCGCATCCGCCATCAGTGCTCGATAATTGCCGGCCGGATCGGAGAAGTCGGTAGCGCTGTGCGGGTGGACCGGGTTGAGCGGTGTGAGGCTGGTAACCACTAGGTAGATCGTCGGGCCGAGCGTTATCGCCACCAAGACCAGGAGGGCGGGGAGCAGACCCAAGGCGAAGGCGCGCCCCTGGTGACGCTGCCAACCCGACAGCGCTGTATGCGCCGGCCGGCGCCTGCCCGCGGCCTCTTCTATCGAGGCCGGCTGCGTTGCCACATTTTCCCTAGAGCTTGATGCCGGCCCGCTTCAGCTCAGCCAGCGAGTTCTGCTGCGCCTGTTGCATCGCCTCCTTGGCCGACATCTGCCCTGAGGCGATGTTCTGGATGGCGATGTCGATCTGCTTGTCGACTTGCGGGTAGACGTAGATCGTCCGGTATTTCATGTAGCCCCGCTCGCCGAGAGCGATGGTATCGAGATAGATTTTGACGATATCGTGCCCGTTGATGGTGAGCTTGCCCTTGAATTCGGGGCTGTCGATCAGCGAGCGCCGGGTGATCGAGCTGTAGCCGCGCTCGGCGACCATTCGCTGGATAACCGGCTTTGACATTGCCCAGGTAATGAATTGCCAGGCGGCGTCCTTGTTCTTCGAGCCGGTCGGGATGCCCCAGCCATGCGTCGCCACGCCGGGAAACCGCCCCTGCGGCCCGGCCGGGCACATCGAGAAATTGCAGGTGTTGGCGACCTTGCTGTCCTTAGCGCCCATCTGAAGGACGAAAATTTGGCCATTGGGCGAGTAATTGGCGCGGCCGGCTTTGAGCGTCGCGACGACCTGGTCGTAGGTATAGGAGATCGCCCCGTCGGGCCCGAAGTCGTGCACCAGTTTGGCAAAGAAATCCGCGCCCGCGATCGCCTCGGGGGTGTCGAGCACCGGCATCAAATCCTCCGGCGGGTCACGGAAGACGTTGCCGCCAAAGCCCTGCAACCAGGGGATGAAGCTCCAGCCGTAATGGTTCTCGGTCAAGAAGGCGGGGACGCCGTCCTTCATGTGCACCGCCTTCATTGTCCCCACCACCTCGTCGAAGGTGTCGGGCATCGCTTTGCCGGCCTTTTCGAACAGATCGAAGCGCCCGGCCCCGGCCATGTAGATGTCGGCGGTCCATGGGATCGCGTAGAGCTTCCCTGACGGGTCCTTGAATGCCGCGGTGGCCCCGGGCAGGAAATCGCCGGGTTGCCAATCGGCCGGCGTTCTTTGCGGATCGTTTAGGTACGGATCGAGAGGGATGAACCAGCCGGCGCCGATCCAGCGGCCGATGTAGATGAAGGTGACGTTGAGCACGTCGTACGCCGAACCGCCGGTCGACAATTCAACGTCGGTGCGCTGATTATAGATCGGGAAGGACGGGGTCTCGTAATTGACCTTGGCACCGGTCGCCGCTTCGAATTGCGGGACGTATTCGGTCAAGAGCTTCGCATACGGCGAGCTCCAGCACGCGATGTTCAGCGTGGTGCCGGACAGCGGCTTGGCGCCGCCCTGCGCCGGCGCCCTGCCGGGCAGTATCAGAGCTCCCGCCGCCGCCGCGCCCGCCTGCAATAACTGTCGCCGCCGCGGCCGCGGCCCGAGTATTGTCATCTTCCCGGCTCCTCTCGCTCTTGCTGTGATCCTGGCAGAGCGGGAATTACCTGACAAGCCGCCAGGCGCTCCGGCGAAAGGGCTCAACCATGGCTGTCTCTGAAAATCTGCTCGGCCAGATCGCGGTCCATCTCGCAGATGAGCTTGCAGACCAGGCGACGGCAGAAGAACTCGCTCGGCTTCTCGGCGAAGACGTGCTGTCGTGGCGCGCGCCCGAGATCGCGCCGCAGCAAATCGCGACGATCCTTGCCTTCACCTTTGGCAATCGCATGCAGCCCAACGGCAATCGCCA
Organism: uncultured Alphaproteobacteria bacterium; assembly: GCA_963781215.1. Classification (GTDB taxonomy): domain Bacteria; phylum Pseudomonadota; class Alphaproteobacteria; order ATCC43930; family CGMCC-115725; genus AP-15. Next base: position 124,163 of record CAWAFE010000038.1, on the reverse strand, counting down.
GCCGGGGCCGGTCAACGAGGCGCTCGCCGAGATCGCGCTGCGGCTTCATCGCCAGACAGGCGCGCCGATCTACGCTCAGTGGGAAGTCGCCGAGGCGATCGGTGCGCGGGTGCCGCAGGAAAAGCTCACCACGATTTTCCCGGCGCGGGACGAGCGGGCCGAGCCGATTTATTTGAGCACCTCGGCGGTCATCGCTGATATCGTTCGGCAATCCGGCAATCCGAGATCGCTCGGGAATGTCGCGGTTGTGGCCTTCGCCGATCATGCTTGGCGCTGCGTCGCCGCCGCACGCCGCCTGGGGCTCGTCGCCTCGGTTCCGGCGGGGTTGCCAATGCCCGGCGAGTATGACGTCCTGTCGGGTCAGCCCTGGTGCCGCAGCCGCCTTGCCTATCTTTGCCACGACCTCGCCATCCGTGCCGCCGAACGGCGCGACGCGCTGATTGCCCAGGCCCGCTAACGCTGACCAGCCGCCCACGCCCCCTCGGCGCGGGCTGGTTCGAACTTACCGGTGATGCCGCCCATGCAGAGGTATTTGACCTCGAGGAATTCCTCGATGCCGTATTTCGAGCCCCAGTAAACCGCGAGATGGGCCGATGCCGCTTTCCTTCATGCCGCCGAAGGGGGCGATCTCGCCAGGGGCCTTGGCGAGATGATGCCCTCGTTGATGCCGACGATGCCGTATTCGAGAGCCTCGGCGACGCGCCAGATGCGGCCGATGTCGCGGCTGTAGAAATAGGAGGCCCCCTCCCTACCTCCCGCTGCGGGGGAGGGTTGGGAGGGGGCGTCGTTGGCCATCTTGATCGCGTCGGCTTCGCTCTTGAAGCGATAGAGCGGGGCGACCGGGCCAAAGGTCTCCTCCTTGGTGATGACCATGTCGGTCGTCACATCGGTCAGCACCGTCGGCTCGAACGAGTTGTCGCCCTGTGTCGCACGCTTGCCGCCGTTCACAACCTTGGCGCCCCTTTGACGGCATCGGCGATGTGGGCCTCAACCTTCTCGACCGCCTTCAGCGGGCCGATCACCGCAACGGGCTCGAACCCGTCGGCGGCACCTGCGGTCTCGGCGAGGCCTTGGTGAACGCATCGTAGACGCCGTCCTGCACCAGGATGCGGTTGGCGCAGACGCAGGTTTGGCCGGCATTCCTGTATTTCGAGGCGATCGCACCCTTGACCGCGGCCTCGATATCGGCGTCGTCAAACACGATGAACGGGGCGATACTGGGCGGTTCAATGCACTGAGATTCAGAGATCCATAATGAATGGGTCAGGGCAGCTGGATAGCGATGGTCTCGGCAGATAGTGCGACTGCGAGGGATTTGCTGCAAGCAATCGCGACCGACCGCAATCGGCGGCGCCAGCATGTGGAGCGGGCGCGCATCGTGCTCGCCTCGGCAGATCGGCACTCGGCGCAGCGGGCGGCGCACAGCATCGGCGTCAGCCGGCCGACGGTGTGGCGGTGGCAACAACGCTTCACCGAGAGCGGGGTCGAGGGTTTGCTGCGCGACAAGACCCGCAAGCCCGGCAAGGCGCCGATCGCGGCGGAAATCACGGCGCGGGTGGTGGCGCTGACCCCCGCCTTCGCGGGGGCAGGCTCTGCACCCAACCGCCGCACCAGGCGACCCACTGGACCGGCCGCGCGATGGCCAAGACGGTGGGCATCTCGCTGGGTTCGGTGCAGCGCATCTGGCAGGCGGATCAGCTGCAGCCGCATCGGCTGCGAACCTTCAAGCGCTCGCGCGACCCCCGTTTCGCCGCCAAGCTGACCGACATCGTCGGGCTCTACGTCGATCCGCCGGCCCATGCGGTGGGGTTGTCGATCGACGAGAACAGCCAGATCCAGGCGCTCGACCGCACCCAGCCCGGATTGCCGATCAAGTCGGGGCGCTGCCAGACGATGACCCACGATTACAAGCGGCCCAGCCTGCCCCCGCAAGGCGGGGGGCGCCACCCTGTTCGCAGCCCTCAGCCTGCTCGACGGCAGCGTCATCGGGCGCTGCATGCAGCGCCACCGCCACATCGAATTCATCCGCTTTCTCAACGCCGTCGAACGCCAGGTCCCCGCCGGCAAGGTGATCCATACAGTGCTCGACAACGACGCCACCCACAAACATCCCAAAGTGCTGGCCTGGCTGGCGCGTCATTCGCGTTGGACCTGCCATTTCACCCCGACCTCGGCCTCCTGGCTCAACGCCGTCGAGAACTTGTTTTCCAAGATGACCCGGCAACGCATCCGCCGCGGCGTCTTCCACTCGATCGCCGACTTGCCGGCCGCCATCAATGCTTGTCTCGCCGAGCACAATGCCAGTCCCCAACCGTTTGTCTGGACCAAATCCGCCGAGGCCATTATGGCCAAACCCGACCGCTGTCCTGTACCATCGGTCTGCCTGAGACGCTTGTCGATGCGAGTTCTGGCCCCTACATGATTCCCCTATTCGGTCACGGTCGCGAAGCGGCGCCGATCACCCTGCTCTGTCGTTCGCTGTGCCACGCCCGAATCGCTCCGAGGGGGCTCTTGGAGCCGCGCCATCGAGCAAAGCAGGAAGCGCCAAAGAATCCATTTGACTCGATAATCGCCTGCGATCCATGTTGCACCGCAGCAAGCGCCTGTTCGGTTGACCGCCTCCTTGATTTGGATCAAGGACTGCTCCGGCCGATCCGTCAGCCTCCTCCGAGCGAGGCGGCGAGTTCACAAAACTGTAAAATAAAATGGGGATCTTTATCGACCCAGGCTAACGGCTGCGAGGCTGACATGACAACGAGCTCTGAATTGAAGACGGCAGAAAAGAATGTGGATCGATCATCGCCATCGTTATGGGCAAACGATTTACTCGAATATTGGATAGACGCAAGTCAACGGTCCATTTTGCTGCTCGATATATTACGACAGCGTGGAAATAATTGTCTTGAGCACAATGCCCGCAAGGCGCCCAATGTGCTGAGTTTTGCGGTCGAGCTGGTGCTCGATGGGCGCTCGCTGTCGCGGCCGGTTAATTACGCATTGGTGCGGATCGTCCCACCTAAAGGCGCCGCGATCGACCCGAGCAAGCGGCCGTTCATTGTTTTTGACCCGCGCGCCGGGCATGGCCCCGGTATCGGCGGCATGAAGCACGACAGCGAGATCGGGGTCGCGCTAGCGGCAGGCCATCCCTGCTACTTCGTCGGCTTTCTCCCCGACCCGGTGCCCGGTCAGACAATCGAAGACGTATGCGAGGCAGAGGCTCGCTTTGTTCAGGAGGTGGTCGTGAGCCACCCGACCGCCGAGGGCAAGCCTTGCCTGATCGGCAACTGCCAGGCTGGCTGGCAGATCATGATGATGGCCGCGATTCACCCGGAAAAAGTCGGCCCCATCATGCTCGCCGGATCGCCACTCTCCTATTGGGCCGGCGTGCACGGCAAGAACCCGATGCGCTACCTCGGCGGCCTGTTGGGTGGGACCTGGCTGACCTCGCTGGCAGGTGACCTCGGCAACGGCATCTTCGACGGTGCCAACCTGGTTGCGAATTTCGAATCGCTGCACCCCGACAACACGTATTGGAAGAAGATCTATAACGTCTATTCGAAAGTCGACAGCGAGGCGCCGCGCTTTCTCGAATTCGAGAAATGGTGGGGCAGCCCGGTATTGCTAAATGCCGAGGAAATGCAGTCGATTGCCGATCAGCTCTTCGTCGGCAATAAACTCGTCTCCGGAGAGCTGCATAGCTCCAATGGATTGCGGGTCGATCTGCGCAATATCAAATCGCCGATCATCGTGTTCTGCTCGTGGGGCGACGACATCACGCCGCCGCAGCAGGCCTTGGATTGGATCCTCGACCTCTACGATCACGAGGAGGAAATCGTCAAGGCTGGTCAAACGATCGTCTACTGCCTGCATCAGAGCATCGGGCATCTCGGCATCTTCGTATCGGGAAAAGTCGCGACGAAGGAGCATGGCGAGTTTGCCCAGTCGATGGACATGATCGATTTGATGCCACCCGGTCTCTACGAGGCGGTGATCACGGGTATGGACGAGCATGTCGAAAATCCGGAACTGGTGCGGGGCAACTATCTTTTCGCTCTAGAGACCCGCACGCTCGACGACATCCGGAAGCTTGGCGGCAACAGCCACGAAGACGACCTCGCTTTTGCCGCTGTTGCCCGGGTTTCCGAAATCAACCAGGGTCTTTATGCGACATTGATGCGGCCGGCGGTGCGCGCGACGTCGACGGAAACTAGCGCCGAGTTGACGCGGCGCAGTCATCCAAACCGCCTTCGCTTCGAGATGTTTGCCGATTCGAACCCGTTGATGCGGCCGGTCGCCGATTGGGCCGAAACGGTGCGCGAAAATCGGCGCCCGACGCGCCCGGATAATCCGTTTCTCGCTTACGAGCGCATGGTGTCGGACATGATTTCGGGCGGGCTCGAAATGTGGGGCAAGGCGCGAGACGCCGCGGCGGAGGCATTTTTCTTCAACACCTACGGCTCCGCGATGCTCCAGGCGATGGTCGGACTGCGCGCCGACGAAACCTCTGTGAGCCGCCATGTCGGGCGCGATATCGCGCGCGAAGCTGCCGCCAAGCAGGCGGCCGCACAGCTCGAGGAGCGTATCGATCAGGGCGGTCTGATCGAGGCGGCGGTGCGGTCGCTGATCTATGTGCGCCTTCCCGAAGGGAAGGTCGACGAGCGCGGATTTGCCGCCTTGAAGCAAATCGGCGCCGAGCTGCCGGCCGCCAAACGCATCGGGCTCGCCCGGTTCAAGGAGATCGTGAAGGAGCAATACCTGATCCTGCTCTTGGACATGGAGCGGGCGATTGCGGCGCTTCCCAAGCTGTTGCCCGGCAATCGCCGGGAATGCCAGGAGGCGCTGACATTGGTGCGTCGGGTGCTCGCGGCGCGTGGAGCCCTTCCCGACGAGGGTCATCGGCGGCTCGAACGCATCGAGGCGATGTTCGAGGGTCCGCCACCCGAGATCGGTCGAGATAAGGCGGCCTGAACCGGTGAGGGCGGGCGATGGAAACCCAGGCCAATAGGCCCCGCGAACGATATGACCGACTGGTGCGAGCGGCGCAGCACCTGCCGCCGGTGATAACGGCGGTTGCACATCCCTGCGACCAAATCTCGATCGAGGGTGTCGTCGAGGCGGCCAAATTGGGGCTGATAGCACCGATCCTGGTCGGACCGCCGGCCCGCGTGCGCGATGCCGCCCATCAAGCCCAAGCCGACATATCCAATTTCCCGCTCGAGGAATTGGCGCACAGCCATGATTCCGCGGCAAAGGCGGTCGCACTCGTTCGGCAAGGAAAGGCTGAGGCGCTGATGAAGGGCAGCCTGCATACCGATGAGCTGATGGGCGCCGTGGTCGCGCGCGACAGCGGTATCCGTACCGCGCGGCGCATCAGCCATTGCTTTGTGATGGATGTTCCCGGCCACAAGGATCCGCTGATTATCACCGATGCCGCGGTCAACATCACGCCGAGCCTCGCCGACAAGGTCGATATTGTCCAGAACGCCATCGATCTCGGTCGCGCGTTGGGCTTTCCGGAGGTGCGGGTGGCAATCTTGTCGGCAATGGAAACGGTTAATCCGGCAGTCCCGTCGACGATCGAGGCTGCCGCACTGTGCAAGATGGCCGAACGCGGCCAGATAACCGGCGGGATCCTCGACGGCCCACTGGCGCTCGACAATGCGATCAACGTGGAGGCGGCGGCGATCAAGCACATCGTCTCGCCGGTAGCTGGGCGGGCAAACGTGCTGGTAGTGCCGGATCTCGAAGCCGGCAACATGCTGGCCAAGAGCCTTTCCTTTCTCGCCGGCGCGGCTGCCGCCGGCATCGTCCTCGGAGCTCGCGTGCCGATCATCCTGACCAGCCGCGCCGACAGCGTCGTTACCCGGCTTGCGTCATGCGCCGTCGCGAGCCTCGTCGCCGACGCTCGCCGCAAGAGCGCGGCGGCTGCGATCCGCTAAAGGGGGTGGCTTTGATGCCGGCGGAATTGATTTGTTCCTCGATCCTTAAGGATCGAAAGGCGCTCGTCGTCGGTGTCGCCAACGACAGATCGATCGCCTGGGGATGCGCCCAGGCGATGCGCCAGGCCGGCGCCGAGATCGCGATGACCTATCTCAACGACAGGGCCCGGCCTCATGTCGAGCCGCTGGCTCGGGCGGTCGGGGCGCCTCTCCTGCTGCCGTTGGAAGTCCGCAACCCGGCGCAGATGGATGCGCTGTTCGAGGCGATCGCGGCGAAGTGGGGACGCCTCGACATTCTCGTCCACTCGATTGCCTTTGCGCCGCGAGAGGCCCTGGCTGGGCGGGTTACCGACTGTCCGCGCGATGGCTTCCTGACCGCGATGGAGGTGTCGTGCTGGTCTATGCTTGACTTGACCCGCCGCGCGGAGAGCCTGATGACCGGCGGCGGCACGATCTTCGCGATGAGCTATCATGGCGCCAACGAGGTTATCGAGAATTACGGGATCATGGGTCCGGTGAAAGCAGCGCTGGAGTTTGCGGTGCGCTACCTGGCGGCGGAGCTTGGCCCCAAGGGCATTCGCGTCCACGCGATCAGCCCGGGACCGCTCGCTACCCGCGCCGCCTCTGGCATTCCGGATTTCGACGCATTGATGGAACGGGTTGCGGAGCGTGCGCCGGCGAGACGACTGGTAACGATCGAGGAAGTTGGCGCCGCCTGTGTGTTCCTCGCCAGTCCGTATGCCGGTGCGATGACCGGCGACACGATCTATATCGACGGCGGCTATCACATTCTCGGCTGAGGGACGCAGCATGAAGACGGCAGCGGAGCCGCTGGTGGGCGTGATCAACGCCGGCTCCTCGTCGGTGAAGTTCAGCATTTACGAGGGCGAGAACCGGTTGCTGGCCGGACAAGTGGACGGCATCGGGGTCCATCCTCGAGCGAGCGCCGCGGGGCCCGACGGCGAAGCGATCGCACCCCCCCATCTCGGCACGACACCTCCTTCGACGCCAAGCGAGGTGCTGCCGGCGATTTTGCCGTGGGTGAGGGAGAGGCTCGGCGGCCGGCAGCTCGCCGCGCTCGGCCACCGTGTAGTCCACGGCGGGATTCGTCACTCGCGGCCGGCTCGCGCGACCCCCGAATTGCTGGCCGAATTGAAGGCGCTGGTGCCGCTCGCCCCCTTGCACGAGCCGCACAATCTGGCGCCGATCGAGGTGGCGTGGCGCCTCGACCCAGAACTGCCCCAGGTCGCCTGCTTCGACACCGCCTTTCACCGCACCGCGCCGGAGGTCGAGCAGGCCTTCGCGCTACCCTACGCGCTTTACGAGGAGGGGGTGAGGCGCTACGGCTTTCACGGCCTTTCCTACGAATACATCGCCTCGGTATTGCCGAATTGGGCACCCGACATCGCCGAGGGCCGCGTGGTCGTGGCGCATCTCGGCAATGGCTGCTCGGCTTGCGCCATACGAGCGCGCAAATCAGTCGCGACGACGATGGGGTTTACCGCACTCGACGGATTGCCGATGGGGACCCGATGCGGGGAGCTCGACCCCGGCGTGGTGCTCCACCTCATTCAGCAGAAGCACATGGCGGCGGACGAGCTGGTCGATCTCCTCTATCGCCGCTCGGGGATGCTCGGGCTGTCAGGTGTGTCGTCGGATTTCCGCGAGCTTCTGGCCAGTGGCGAGCCGCATGCGCGCTTTGCGGTTGAAGTGTTCTGCTACCGCACCGCCCGCCACATAGCCTCGCTGGCGGCGGCGATGGGCGGCCTCGACGGCGTGGTGTTTACGGCTGGCGTCGGGGAGAACGCTGCACCGGTGCGCAGCGCCATCTGCCGGGCTTGCACCTGGCTCGGGTTAGAGCTGGACGAGGCGGCAAACCGCGAGCACCGGGAACGCATCAGCATGCCGGGCAGTCGTGTGGCCGCATATGTGATAAAAACCGACGAGAATTTGATGATCGCCCGGCACACGAGCGTGCTGGCGGCGAGCTGACCGAGGCAGAATGGAGGGAAGATAATGGCGCCCGAGAGTCCCAGTACTGCGCCGCCGGCCGGCGCCAACATTTTTTCCGCCGCCGACCTCAAGCGCCGAATGGCCGAGCTGCAGGCGGCGAAGGCGGCCGAGGAGCTGCGCCATATGCGCGAGCAGCAAGAGCGGCAGAAGGCGGTGATGGAGGAGTTTCACAAGCCGCCGGCCAGGACCGCCGACCAGCTGATGCCGCTCATCATGCAGCTCGTCGCCCGGGCCGCCGAGCGCGGCCAGACCGAGGTCCAGGTCTATCGGTTTCCGAACGCCCTGTGCACCGACCGCGGCCGGGCGATCAACAATTCCGAGCCCGGCTGGGTCGAGACGTTGCAGGGCCGGCCGAAGGACGGCTACGAATTCTGGCGCGACCATCTCCAGCCGCTCGGATTTGGGCTGAAAGCCGAGGTGCTCGAATTTCCCGGCGGGATGCCCGGCGACATCGGCTTCTTCATCACCTGGAAGTAGCAGCCCGATCAGGACGAGCGTGTCGGCGTGCATCGCCGCGGCGGCGAGATGTGCACCTTCTCGGCATTGATCTGGGTCGCGGCGCACGCGGTCTATGCTCCCGGCCGCATCACCTCAAGCCGGCTTCAGGGGCGGTCGTGCTGTATCTGGGACTCGCCACTTACGGCCTGATTTGGAAGCTGAGCCCCGGCGCCTTCGCCAATCTCCTTGCTCCGATGACCGGCCCGGAGGAAGTCGCCACCCTTTTGTATTTCAGCCTGACGACGCTGAACACCACGGGCTACGGGGACATCGTCGCGGTCGATCCGTTCGCCCGGAGCTGGACCAATCTGGAAGCGGTAGCCGGGCAATTCTTCCTCGCCGTAACGGTTGGCCGGCTGGTGACCCTGAAGCTCGCGGACCCGCGCCCCTGACTTCGAGATGCCGATTTCGGCTCGTCCTCCTTCCCGGGCGCGCCAGCCGCCGTCGGCCCGGACAGCTTCTGCGAGCGTGTGACTGACGGGGTGCGCGCCTGGCAACAGCGGAACAGCCATGGTGCAGCGGCCGCCCCGCTATGCCCGTAACAACGCATTTTTGCATGCCGGCAGAGCGGTTCCGGTTGGTACGATTGCTCGCCTGCGCGCGACGAGATGTTCAAGGCAACCGATACCGCCTGGGCGACTTGGTACTCGCCCGCTTCGACAGCAAGCGGCGGGCGCGGCTCAACATCCTGACCCACGCGCCGAGCAAAATCGCCTATAAGGACGTGCCAAACTCGAAGGTGACGTTGCGCCGGCTGCAGCAAGGAGAATCGACGATGAGCGGATCCAACCATTTGGAGGCGTCGCGGCCGTCGCACGAAAGCCATCACGTAACCGTCACAGCGCAGAAGTAAATTTACAATTTGACGGACGATGTGTGGGAGAGGGCAATGAGCGAGGGTAAGGTGGCCATTCTGCCACGGCAAGCGGAAGCCGAGGCGGCGGCAAATCTTCTCGATCAATATGGCTGCGGTCCTATCCAGTTCTCCGGGAGCCAGGACGCGCTTTTCGAGCGCCACCTGCTGTTCGACGATGTCGTCGATCCACTTGCGGCCGGCGCACGCGAACGCTTTGAGGCCGCGGCACGATCGGTCAGAGACGTGCTGTCGCAACGCTGGGTCAGGACCGAACGCACTTACAATCGCCTCAATCCGAAACGCATCTACTATCTGTCGATGGAGTTTCTGGTCGGGCGCTCCTTGGCCAACAACGTCACCAATATGCTGCTCGATCCTTTTGTGCATCGGGCTGCCCAGCAAAGGCATCTCGACTGGCTCGGTCTGCTTGAGGAAGAGCCCGATGCCGGGCTCGGCAATGGCGGATTAGGACGGCTAGCCGCGTGCTTTCTCGACTCGATGGCGACGATGCAATTGCCGGCGATGGGCTACGGGCTGCGCTACGAATACGGCATGTTTCGTCAATCGATCGAGGATGGCTGGCAGCGCGAACATCCGGACAACTGGCTGCGCCGCGATGACCCTTGGGAAGTTGCTCGCCCAAAGGAAACGGTGGAAATCAAGCTCGGCTCTTCCTTTGAGATGCAGCGCGGACATCTGGAGATCGTCCCGGGCCGAGCCTCTACCGTGATCGGCGTCCCGTATGACCGCCCCGTTGTCGGGTATGGCGGCGAGACCATAAACACGCTGCGTTTGTGGTCCGCCGCCTCGCACGACTATTTCGATTTTCAGGAATTCAGCAGCGGCGATTTTGTCGGAGCTTTGGTCGGCAGCCTAGCGGCTAACACCCTGACGCGGGTACTATATCCCAACGACAGCACCGTGGTCGGGCAGGCGCTACGGTTTGTGCAGGAATATTTTTTGGTCGCCTGTTCGCTCGCCGATCTCGTGCGCCGCTTCCATCGCCGCAATGGGGATTGGCATTTGCTTTCCGAGAAGGCCGCGATCCAGCTAAACGACACTCACCCGACCCTGGCGGTCCCGGAACTGATGCGGATTCTGCTGGATGACGCGCATCTCGGCTGGGACGAAGCCTGGGAAATTACACGGCAGACTTTGGCCTACACTAATCATACGCTGTTGCCGGAAGCGCTCGAGAGATGGCCCCTGCATTATTTCGAACAGTTGCTGCCGCGCCAATTGGAAATCATTTTCGAGATCAATCGCCGCTTCCTCGACGATGCCCGAGGCCGGTATCCGGGCGACGAAGGGCGCATCGAACGCCTCAGCCTGATTGAGGAGGGGCCGGAAGACAAGGTTCGGATGGCGAACTTGGCAATTGTCGGCTCGCACAGCACGAATGGTGTGGCCGCAATCCATTCCGAGCTACTGCGCAAGACGACGGTCAAAGACTTGGCCGAGATGTTTCCGGAGCGTTTCAACAACAAAACCAATGGCGTCACCCCGCGACGCTGGCTGCTGTTGGCCAACCCGGATCTCGCCGGAGTGATCACCGAGGCGATCGGCGATGGTTGGAAGACTGACCTCAGCCAGTTGACCAGGCTCAAGCCCCTTGCCGACGACAAAGCCTCTCGCGATGCGTTTCACAAGGCTGCGCATCAAGCCAGATCGCGCTTTGCCGATTGGCTCAGATCTACTTCGGGCCAGATAGTCGATCCGGGCACCATCTTCGACTGCCAAATCAAACGCATCCACGAGTACAAGCGACAATTGCTGAATGCGCTGCGCATCATCGTTCTCTACAATCGACTGCGCGAAAATCCAGGCCTGGAAATGCCGCCGCGGACGTTCTTTTTCGCCGGTAAGGCGGCGCCCGCTTACCACCTAGCCAAGCTGATCATAAAATTTATCAATAACCTGGCGGGGACCATTGACGGGGATCCGGTGACGCGTGGACGTCTCAAAGTGGTGTTTCTGCCCGACTACAACGTTTCGCTTGCGGAGCGGCTGATCCCCGCATCCGACGTCTCCAACCAGATCTCGACCGCGGGGTACGAGGCCAGCGGGACGAGCAACATGAAGTTTATGATGAACGGAGCGCTGACCATCGGAACGCGCGACGGGGCGACGATTGAAATGGCGGAAGAAGCCGGGGAGGAGAATTTCTTTCTGTTTGGTCTCAGCGCGCAACAGGTCGCCGATAGTCGCAGCTGGTATAACCCATATTGGCATTACCACAACGAGCCGGAAACCCGGGCGGCATTAGACATGATCTCATCCGACTATTTTAGCCGCTATGAGCCCGGCATCTTTGCTCCTATTCATGACGCTCTGCTTGCACACGGCGACCACTACATGCATCTGGCGGACCTCAAATCCTATCTCGATGCGGATCGGCGGCTCTGCGAGCTGTATGCCGACGGGGAGGCTTGGGCGCGTAAAGCGATCTTGAACATCGGCGGCTCAGGAAAATTTTCGAGCGATCGCACTATTGCCCAATACGCGGCCGAGATTTGGAACGCGAAACCGTGCCCGGTGCAATAGAAGGATGCGCACAGATGACCATTTCACCGCTCGCCGGCAAGCCGGCTCCGAAGGAGATGCTGGTCGATGTGTCCCGGCTCGAAGCGGAGTATTTCGGCCGCCGGCCTGAGCTTGACGATCCCGCACAGCTGGTCAGCTTTGGCACCAGCGGGCATCGTGGTTCGCCGCTGCGCGGGTCGTTCACCGAAGCCCATATTCTCGCGATCACCCAAGCCATCTGCGATTATCGCAAGGCCCACGGACACGAGTGGCCCGCTGTTCATGGGCACGGACACGCACGCGCTGTCGGGGCCGGCCCAACGCACCGCCATCGAGGTCCTGGCCGCAAACGGGGTCGAGGTTGTAGTTCAGCGCGGTGACGGGCCGACCCCGACGCCGGTCATATCGCGCGCCATCCTCGTCCACAACCGGGGCCGCACCGAGCGGTTGGCGGACGGCATCGTCGTCACGCCCTCGCACAACCCACCGGAGGATGGCGGGTTCAAATACAACCCGACCAACGGCGGGCCCGCCGACACCGACGTGACTCGATCGATCGAGCGGCGGGCGAACGAGCTTCTACGGGAGGGCAACCGCGGCGTAAAGCAGATGGGGTTCGCCGCCGCACTCAACGCGGACACGACCCATCGGGAAGATTTCATCCGCCCTTATGTCGACGACTTGCGCAACGTTATCGACATGGACGCCGTTCGTGCCGCCGGTTTGAAGCTCGCCGTCGATCCGCTCGGCGGCGCCGCCGTGCATTACTGGGAGCCGATAAACGCGACCTACGGGTTGGATATCACTATCGTCAATCCGCAGGTCGATCCGACCTTCTCGTTCATGACCGTCGATCATGACGGCGCCATTCGCATGGACTGCTCGAGCCCGTATGCAATGGCCCGGCTCGTGGGCCTCAAGGATCGCTATCGCGTCGCCTTCGCCAATGATCCGGACGCCGATCGTCACGGCATCGTCACTCCGACCGTGGGGCTGATGAACCCCAACCACTACTTGTGCGCGGCGATCCATTATCTGCTCGCCAACCGCCCCGACTGGCCGACCACCGCGGTCGTCGGCAAAACCCTGGTCAGCAGTAGCATGATCGATCGTATTGTACAAAAGCTCGGGCGCCAACTCTTCGAGGTACCGGTCGGCTTCAAGTGGTTCGCGCCGGGATTGTTCGATGGGTCGTGCTGCTTTGGCGGGGAGGAAAGCGCGGGGGCGAGTTTCCTGCGACGGGACGGCAGTGTTTGGACGACCGATAAGGACGGTCCGATCATGAATTTGCTGGCCGCCGAAATCACCGCCCGCACCGGCAGGGACCCCGGCGAGCACTACCGCGCCCTGACCGAGGAGTGCGGGACGGCGTACTACGCCCGCATCGATGCGCCAGCGACACCCGACCAGAAGGCGAAGCTCGAAAGACTGTCGCCCGAAGCGGCCAAGGCGCCGGAGTTGGCGGGAGACCCGATTGTCGTAAAGCTCACGCGCGCGCCGGGCAACGGCGCTCCGATCGGCGGTCTGAAAGTTGTTTCACGCAATGGCTGGTTTGCGGCGCGACCCTCGGGCACCGAGGCGGTCTACAAAATCTACGCGGAAAGCTTCAGGGACGAGAAGCACCTTCAGGCGATTCTGGCTGATGCGCGTGCGATCGTTAGTGACGCGTGTGCTGACGAATGAGCGACGCCGCCGAGCGGACAGGACCGCGAACTGAGAGGACCGCCGGGAGGCGGGAGGCCGGCCGCTCGTGTCGTGCGCCAAATCCACCGTCAGCTCGGAACGCAGTGACCGGGACGGTATTTGCCGTGTTTTGCATACCCGGCGGGAACCCAGCGCTGTCCTTGCGGGCATTTTTGCGCGATCGGCACGACTGCCGGAGCGGCGGCGACGATCGCGCTGATCCGTCCCGAGAGGGGGGCCGCCGCGGTCGGAAACGCCGTCACGAGGCCGATGAGGGCGAGCAACGCCACAACCGGACTTCGCATCTTATCCTCCCTATGTTAGAGCAATGGCTGTGAGCTGTGAGCCGGTCCGCTGAGGTCCCTCGGATGGAGCGGAGCGGTGTGCCAGCAGATCGCAGGCAGGGCAAGAGCTTTCCGCTTGGAGCAACGGCGCGCCCCGATGGCACCAATTTCAGCGTGTTTGCCAAGCACAGCACAGGCGCGCAGCTGCTGCTGTTCGATCGAGTGGACGACCCGGAGCCGTCCCGGGTGATCGATCTCGACCCGCGGATGAATCGGACATACCATTATTGGCATGTCTTTGTGCCCGGCGTGACCGCCGGCCAGATCTATGCCTACCGTGCGGCCGGACCTTTGGACCCCGATCGGGGGCTGCGCTTCGACAGCGAAAAGGTGCTGCTAGACCCCTATGGGAAGTGCGTTGCCCGACCGGCGGCTCGCAGCCGAGAATCCGCACGGCACCCGGGGGACAACGTGGCCACGGCGCTCCGCAGCGTAGTCGTCGACCCGAGCGCTTACGACTGGGAGGCGGATGCGCCGCTCGGCCGGCCTTTTGCCGAGACGATCATTTACGAGATGCATGTGGGCGGGTTCACCCGGCATCCGAACTCGGCCGTCGCCGAGGCTAAGCGCGGTACTTATGCCGGGCTGGTCGAAAAGATTCCTTATCTACAGGATCTCGGGGTCAATGCGGTCGAGCTGCTGCCGGTATTTGCCTTCGACGAGCAGGATGGTCCGCCGGATTTGGGAAATTACTGGGGATACCAGCCCCTCTCCTTTTTTGCCCCGCACCCAGGCTACAGTTCGCGACCGGACCCGCTGGGCGCTCTCGACGAATTCCGAGACATGGTCAAGGCGCTGCACCGTGCCGGGATCGAGGTAATCCTCGACGTCGTCTACAACCATACCGCAGAGGGAAACGAAGACGGCCCGACCATTTCCTTCCGCGGACTGTCAAATGAAACATATTACATGCTCGCCGAGGATAAATCTCGCTATGCCGACTTCGCCGGCTGCGGCAACACCCTGAACGCCAACGAGTCGATCGTCAGACGATTGATCCTCGACAGCCTTCGCTATTGGGTCGGCGAGATGCACGTCGACGGCTTCCGCTTCGATCTCGCCTCGGTCCTGTCGCGCGACGAGGAGGGTCGCCCGCTGGCCTCGCCTCCGATCCTTTGGGACATCGAATCCGACCCGGTGCTTGCCAACGTCAAACTGATCGCCGAGGCCTGGGACGCGGCCGGGCTTTACCAGGTGGGCCGCTTTGTCGGCGACAGCTGGAAGGAGTGGAACGGGCGGTTCCGCGATGACGTCCGTGCTTTCTCTGAAAGGCGATAACGGCACGGTCTCGGCGATGGCGTTCCGGCTCACCGGGAGCCCGGACATCTACCGGCAGGAAGAACGCGAGCCCGAACAGAGCATCAATTTCGTAACCTGCCATGACGGCTTTACGCTCGACGACCTGGTTTCGTTCAACGGCAAGCACAACGAGACAAACGGCGAGGGCAACCGTGACGGAGCCGATAACAACGTCAGCTGGAATTGCGGCGTCGAAGGGGCAACGGCCGACCTGGAGATCGAACGGTTGCGCAACAGGCAAGTGAAGAATTTCTTGACGCTGACCTTATTGGCAATCGGAACGCCGATGCTGCTGATGGGAGACGAGGTCAGGCGCACCCAGGCCGGAAACAACAATGCCTTTTGCCAGAACAACGAAATTTCATGGTTTGACTGGACGCTGGTCGATAAGCACGCGGACATCCACCGGTTCACCAAGGAGGCTGTCGCGCTCCGTCTGACCCGAAACTTGCCGATCGAGCGGCTCGACGTGACCTTGAACGAGCTGCTGCGCCGACAGCCGGTGCAATGGCACGGCGTGAAATTGAATTCGCCCGATTGGAGTCACGAATCACATACCTTGGCCGGTACAGTCCGGCTTCTCGGCTACCCGCTGCTGTTGCATATTATCGTCAATGCGTACTGGGAGAGGCTCGAGTTCGAGCTGCCGCCGCTCGATCCGGGCCATGGGTCGTGGCGACGGTGCGTCGACACTTATCTCGATCCGCCCGACGACATTTGCGGCTGGGCCGATGCCCGGAGCCTGGAGGGATCGGTCTACGGGGTTCAGCCGCGTTCCGTGGTTCTCCTGCTCGCCGGTGCCGGGCCCGACGAAAGGTCTTGATCAGCCAACCCAGTTCAGGAGGAGACGTTGCCAAAGGATCCCGACCAGCCGGCCAAGACGGCGGAAGAAAAGCGACTCGACGCAGCGGGGGAAGGCGTGCCGTGGAAGCAGTGGGGGCCGTATCTTAGCGAGCGCCAATGGGGCACAGTGCGCGAGGATTACAGCGAGAACGGCGACGCATGGAACTATTTCACTCATGATCAGGCTCGTTCGCGCGCCTATCACTGGGGCGAGGACGGCATCGCCGGGATCAGCGACGACCATCAGCGGCTCTGCTTCGCGCTGGCCTTGTGGAACGGCAAGGACCCGATCCTAAAGGAGCGGCTGTTCGGACTGACCAATGCCGAGGGCAATCATGGCGAGGACGTCAAGGAGTATTATTTCTACCTCGACAACACGCCCACCCATTCGTATATGAAGTATCTGTACAAGTATCCGCAAAATGCCTACCCCTACAGCGATCTCATCGAAACCAGTCGGCGGCGCGGCCGCAACGATTGGGAATACGAATTACTCGATACCGGTATCTTCAACGAAAACCGATATTTCGACGTATTCGTCGAGTATGCGAAAGCGTCGCCGACCGATATCCTGATACAAATCGGCGTCGCGAATCGCGGACCGGAGACGGCCGAGCTGCATGTATTGCCGACCTTGTGGTTCCGCAACACCTGGACCTGGTGGCCTGACCAGCCCAAACCCTCCTTGCGGCAGATGCCGGGAGAAAACACTGTCACGATCGAAACCTCGCATGCCGAGCTCGGTGACTTTCTACTGCATTGCGACGGAAATCCGCGCCTGCTGTTCACCGAAAACGACACCAATAACGAGCGGCTCTTCGGCAGACCCAACGCGACACCCTATGTCAAGGACGGGATTAACAATTATGTCGTGGCGGGCCGACAAGAGGCCGTCAACCCGAATCAGACCGGGACCAAGGCCGCCGCGCACTATCAGCTCAACGTGGGTGCCGGCGAAACCGCCGTCGTCCGGCTACGGCTGAGCAACGCTGCCGCCCGAGACCCCATCGGCAGCCAGTTCGATCAAATCATCGAAGAGCGCCGGGGCGAGGCCGACGTGTTCTATCAGTCGATTACGCCTGCCCGGGTCGGCGAGGATGCAGCCACTGTCATGCGGCAGGCATTGGCGGGCATGCTGTGGAGCAAGCAGTACTTCTTTTACGACACCGACAAATGGCTCGAGGAACACGGCTTCGATGCGATGCGGCCGACGCCTCATCAGGTCCGCAACCGCGAGTGGTTCCACATGATCGGCGACAATATCATCTCGATGCCGGACAAGTGGGAGTATCCCTGGTTCGCGGCCTGGGATCTGGCGTTCCATACGCTTGCCCTGGCGACCGTCGACATCGATTTCGCCAAGCAGCAGCTCGACCTGCTGCTCCGCCAGATCTACCTGCATCCGACCGGACAAATCCCGGCCTATGAGTGGAACTTCAGCGACGTCAATCCGCCGGTACAGGCCTGGGCAACGATCTTTCTCTACCGCATGGAGCAGGCGGTGCGCGGCCAAACCGATCTCGATTTTCTGAAGCGGATGTTCGGCAGGCTGTCGGCGAATTTCGGCTGGTGGGTGAACCGCAAGGACCGCTTCGGGCGAAGCCTCTTCGAGGGCGGGTTTCTCGGGCTCGACAATATCGGCGTTTTTGACCGCAGTGCGCCGTTGCCGACCGGAGGCCATCTGGAACAGGCCGACGGCACCGCCTGGGTCGCCTTGTTCTGCCAGAACATGCTCGAGATCGCTTTCGAGCTCGCCGCGCACGACCCGACCTACGAGGAGTTGGCAAGCAACTATGCGATCGAGTTCCTGCTGATCGCGCGGGCGATGAACGGGATCGGTCCGGGCGGCATGTGGGACGAGGAGGACGGCTTTTACTACGACGTCCTTCGCCTGCCCGACGGCAACGCCAACCCGGCTCAAAGTCCGCTCGATGGTGGGTCTGTTGCCGCTCTGCGCCGCGACGGCCGTAGACAAATGGCAGCGCGAGCGGGTACCCAGAGCTGACCGCGGCAATTGCCAGGAGCGCTTGCAGGCGCATGCCGGAACTGCGCGAATCGATCCATCCGACCGGGCCCCGGTCATTTTGGCGTCGCCGAGCGTGGGCTTCATCGGTCTGGTCAATCAGGATCGGCTGCGCCGGATTTTGACCCGCATGCTCGACGAGAACGAGTTTCTGAGCCCCTACGGGATCCGCTCGTTGTCGCGCTATCACGCCGAGCATCCCTATGTCTTTTCGGTGGAGCGGTCAGGAATATCGGGTGAGCTATCTGCCCGCGGAGTTTGACAGCGGCATGTTTGGCGGCAACTCCAATTGGCGGGGGCCGATCTGGATGCCGGTCAACGCGCTGATCATCCGCGCGCTGATGCACTATTTTGCCTATTACGGCGATAATTTCAAGATCGAGTGTCCGACCGGCTCGGGCAATGTGATGAACCTGTTCGAGGTCGCACGGGAAATCACCAATCGGCTGACCCGGCTCTTTCTGCGCGACGAGAGCGGACGGCGGCCGGTCTTTGGCGGCGCCGAAAAATTCCAGCGCGATCCTCATTGGCGGGATAATTTGCTGTTCTACGAATACTTCCACGGCGACAACGGCGCCGGCCTCGGCGCCAGCCATCAGACGGGCTGGACCGGGGTCATCGCCGGCCTGATCGACATTTTTGGCAAGCTTGACGCCGAGACCTTTCTGCAGGGTAGCCGGGAAGCGGCCTTTGGCCGCGAGAAAGAGACGGCTTAGGCGCGTTTTGCGGTTCCGGCTTTGCAATCAACGCCTGCACCGTTAGCAAGCCGCTGGTCGGGGAGAGGGCATTGACGCAATTCCGCGACGAGCCGGCAAATCGAGGCATCGAGCTGATGCTCGACTTCGTGCCTAATCACACCGCCCCCGACCACCCGCGTCGCCTATGCATTTCCCGCAAATTTGCAGCGTCACGAACGCGTATTCGACGCGAAGTGGCCTCTCCCGCAGGCGGAAGCGCTGGCTATGCATTCTTGACACTTGCTGGGTGGCGCGCGCGGGCGGAGTCCCGGCGAGCCCGCAGAGTGTGAATATTTTCATTGACAATTGATCCAGATCAGCCGTCCGTCGAGGCTGCGTGGTATTCTGCACTAAATGACCCTGATCATCCGGGGGGTGGGGATGCCCTCGAGCACGGTTCGCGCATTTACCGACCCTGATATGTATTTTGCAGGGATCCGAAACCTGCAGATTGACGGGGTGATTACGAGGCGCGGTGAATTTCGCGCAGAGTTCGACGCGCATCGACCTGCACCGCCTGTGGATGCATCGCCTCGACGAGAGACTGCCTCGGATCATGCGGGTAACGCCGAGCGGGGAGCGGTCGCTGATCCTGTTCGCGACCGATCCTCATCAGCCGGAGATGCAGGTCAGCGGCATCGAAACGTCGCAAGCTCAAATCGCCGTGTTCGGGCTGGATTGGCCGTACTACCTTCGATCGTCTGCGGCCTGCAGCTGGGGCACCATGTCGCTGACACCCGAGGACCTCGCCGCCGCTGGCGAGGCCATCCTTGGGCGCCCGGTGACACCACCCTCGTTCCCGCGATGGACCAGCCCCCCCGCTTCTGTAACCTCCCGGCTGTTTCAGCTGCACGAAGCGGCGGGCCACCTGGCGAAGACCGCCCCCGACATTCTCGCCAAGCCGGAAGTAACGCGAGCGATCGAGGAGGCTTTGCTCGAAGTCATGGTCTTGTGCCTGACCGAGGGCCATTCAGACAATGTGCGCAATGTCCATCGGCATCGCGCGACGGTCATGCGGCGTCTGGAGGAGGTCCTGACGTCGACCCCGGATAGGCCTCTTTATATGCCC
The DNA here is from genome assembly GCA_963781215.1 of uncultured Alphaproteobacteria bacterium. Lineage (GTDB taxonomy): Bacteria > Pseudomonadota > Alphaproteobacteria > ATCC43930 > CGMCC-115725 > AP-15. Next base: position 104,336 of record CAWAFE010000038.1, on the reverse strand, counting down.
CAGCTCTGCGCGACGGTCGGCGCTTCCTACACCGCGCTGCGGGACTGTTGCCAGGAGTATCTCGGCATGAGCCCGAAGCGCTATCTATGGCTGCGGCGCATGCACCTGGCGCGCCGGGTTTTGCGGAGCGCGGACGCGGAGAAGACGAGTGTGACCGAGATCGCCACAGATTGTGGCTTCTGGGAATTGGGCCGCTTTGCCGCCGCCTACCGGTCACTATTCGGCGAAGTGCCCTCGGCGGCGCTGCGTCGGCCCCCTGAAGACCCAAAACGGGACGAAATCATCGAGCCGGTGTGGAAATTCGTTAAATCTGCATAGGCACCGCGATCCGGCGATCTATCCTTATCGTCTGGCAGAATGCTCAGCTTGGCTCTTCTGTTTTACGTGAGAGATGAATGCCGGGAAGGGGCACGCGCACGTTCCCCGAGCCCGATCATTACGAGGCGAGCCTGCGTCAGGCCCAGATCGAGATCCTCATTGCATTAAGCTCCAAGTTCAAGGCCCGTCTGACCTGGGGGAAGTCGCAGCGCGCCTTGAAGACCGCAGTGAGAATTGTGTCGACACAGATCGTTCGCGCGGCCAGAGTAGCGCCATCATGCACAGAGTGTACCCGACCGCCAACAGGACGTAGCCGATCCGGGTCGAGAACGACTCCGGGGTCGTCGTGGGCAATGGCGACATGCCCGATCCCAACAGAATGAGGAATGTCGTCAGCGCTCCGCCATACATCTTGGCAGAGCCGGCCGTTGCCCGCCCACCCAGGATCAGCCCGACGAGAAAAACGGTCAGGAACAGGAAGGGCAGCGAAGGGCGCAGCTCGACGAACGCAAAGGCCAGGGAGGCAAGCACACCGCTCAGCAGATTGACGGCGACGAGGCTAAGGGCGGAGCGGACGCTGGTTGCGAAGTCAAACTGAAGCAGCACCGAAGCGACGGTGATCGGAAGAACGAGCGCCAAGGAAAGGGCGTCGTTGGTCAGGCAGAGGGTCATGGCGCCGAGCAGGATAGCCGCGTTGGCGAGAGCCCGCATGGCAGGCCTGTCGGTGGCCGGGGCCGCCTGTGGCGCGTCCTCGGTCGCATCGTGGCCTGGCAAGATCGCATGGGCGAGCCACGACAAGACCACGGCGCTCAGGTAAGCTTGGAGCAATATTGCAATTATGCTCGAGTCTAGCGTGTCGTGAACGCGATCGAGGAGGGTAACCGTGATCGCGATCACCAAGCAGAGGAAGATCACAGGGCCACCCTGTCCCCGCGCCTGTACGAAGAAACATACGAAAAAGAATAGACCGAGCAGCGCCAGCAGCTGGATCGGGTGGTTGCCGAAGATGCCGCTAAGGACAATGAAGGCCTGTCCGACGGCGAGTACGAGCCCGACGAACGCGACCGCCTTCGACAGCGGCAAAGGCCCGGCGCCGAAGATCAGAAATTGCACCGCGAGGACCGGCCCAAAGAAGGGGATGACCGCACCAGTCGCCAGGTTCCAGGCGAATCCGGCAGCGACCGCGAGTGCCACCCGCAGCCCGATGCGGCGCTGGCGCGACAGGACCGCCTGCGTGGCGCCGAAAGCGTTAGCTGGCATAGGTCAGGATAGAGATGACGCGAATCAATACGGCGCCCAGCAGGTCCGTGACTGGATTGTTGCCGGCGTAGACGACGACATTCACCTGCGAACCGAACCGCACGCTGCCCCGCGGCGGCGTCTCGTCGACGATCAAACGCACCGGGAAACGCTGCGGGTCGCGCACCCAGCCCGTGGCGTTTTTGATCGTCGGCAGGCCGGTATTGGGATCAACGCTATTCTGGGAGACGCCCCAGCCGATGCTCTCGACGTGGGCCTTGAAGACCGCGCCTGGCAACGAGTTCGAATACCAATTCGGCCCGATCGGACGGAGACATGTATTCGAGGCTGTTCTCCTTGAACTCGGCCGAAACCCAGACCGTGCTCAAGTCGATGAAGGTAAGGGCCGCCTGCCCTGCCCCTATGAACTGGCCGGTCGCAAGTTGGAGATTGGAGACCAGACCGTCGGCAGGGGCTTTGACCGTCGTATAAAGGAGATTGAGCCGCGCCCGCTCCAACGTCGCGAGCGCCTCCTTGAGCTGGGGATTGTCGGCGCCCTCAGGGCCAAGCTCTTCCCGCGCCTTGGCAAGGTCGGCCTGGCTGGCCGTCAGCATCGCCCGCGCGGATTCCTGTGCGGCGCGGGCTGTATCGGCCTTGGCGGCGGGGTAGACGCCTCGTTTGACGAGTTCGAAAATCCGCTCCGTCTGGGCCCGAACGTTCTCGAGTTCGGCGGCCTCCTTGACGACGCGCGCCTGCGCCGAATCCACGGCGGCCGTAGAGGCACCCAGCGTCTGACCGATCTGCTCGACCTGAGCCTGCGCCTCAGCCACGGCAATTTCGAACGGGCGCGGATCAATGCGGAACAGGACCTGCCCCGCCTCGACGCGAGCATTGTCGGCGACGTTGACATCTATGACGCGGCCCGCGACTTCGGGAGCCATGCGGATAACATATGCTTGTACGACCGCCTGCGATGACGAAGGCGTTAACCGCTCCATGACGATCGACAGGGCAAACAGCAGAATGGTCACGATGACGACAATGAGCGCCGCCTTGCGCAGCGGGTTCGCAGAATCGGTGTCCGCGGGAGCGGGCTTCGCAGGAGTGAGTTCCTCCACCGCAATCTTGTTGGTGGCTTCAGGATCAGCGCTCATCGAGGCAACACGCGTTTGGCAGCCCGAGCGCCGATGCCAGCTTCCTCGAGCCCAACGCATGCCGACCGCAAAAGTCGCATTTTTACGGCGTCCGATCGCCGGTCTGCAGCCCGCTCCGGGCGCGGCGCTGTTGCATCCATTCGATGAGCAGCACATAGCCGACGGCCAGGACCACAGGCCCCACAAACAGCCCGAGAAGGCCGTCGGCAATCATGCCGCCGATGACGCCAATCAGAATTACCGGCATCGGCACTTCCAGTCCGCGGCCGAGCATCAATGGCTTTAGGATATTGTCGCTGAGCCCGGCGACGAGGGTCCAGACCAGGAAGATGATCGCGGGCTGCGTTGCTTTCGTCGCAAGGACATAGGCTATGATCGGCAGCGTCACCAGCACCGCCGGCACCTGCACGATGCACAGCAAAAGCAACAGGACCGTCCACAGGCCGGCTGCCGGAAGACCAATGGCGAAGAAGCCGACCGCGAGCAGAAGCGACTGGATCACCGCTACGCCGACAACGCCGAGCGCCACGCCACGGATCGTAGCGGCCGTCAGCGTAACCAGATGGGCCCCCCGCTCCTCGCTGCCGGTAAAAAGTCCGAGCAGTCGCCGAGCGAAATCGGCGGCGCCCCTGCCGTACGCGACGATGACGGCGGCAATCCCGAAAGAGAGAACGAACGATAGTTGGCCGGCGGCCAGGCCACCGGCGGACGATACGAGCCGTGCCGCTGGTTCGCTCAACGCCCCGCCGTATTTGGCAACCGCCGCCGGCATGTTGGTGGCGACGAGCACCCAGGCCTCCGCCAGTTTCTGACCCACCAGCGGAAGCCCGGCAAGCCATGGCGGCGGCGGTGGGACAGTCAGGCTTTGATTATGCAAGCCCACGATTAGCGAATACACGGAAGACGCAATCGACGTCACCACTGTGACCATCGCCACCAACATCACCGTGACGCCGACCAGCCCGATCAGAAGCGCCGACCAGCGATTACCGATCCGGGCAGCCAGCCAGAGATGCAGCGGATACAGCATCACCGCGAGAATTCCAGACCAGAGCAGGAGGTCGGTAAAGGGCGATATGAACCGGCTGCAAGCGTAGACCAAAAGGGCTATCAGTCCGATTTGAAGCGCAACATCCAGGATGGCCGAGAGCGAAGGCACGCGATCAGAGTTCGGCACGTTCGGGTCGATCATTTCTTGTCCCCTTTCATTCTTCAGCATCGCGGGCCGCCGCTCGCAGTGCCTCCACGCTCACCGCCGCGACCAGGCCGGTCAGCACAATACCGGCAAAGCCAATCACCACCGCGAGCAACCGCGACACGACATGTCGCGGCGTCAGATCGCCGTAACCGATGGTGAGACCGGTCACAAAGGTGAAATAAAGAGCGTCAATGATGCGCCACCCCTCTATGTGCCCGATCAGAAGTCCGGGCCCGACCATCGCGAGAAGAACCCCGGACAGGACCGGCCAGACGACACGAATCACCCGAAAGAGCTCGACGAAGAAGTTGCGCCTGATTTGGCGTGATCGCATCAGTCTCCGACCCGCGGCCGGTTTATGATTAGAGGGGCGGCGCAAGAGCGCATCCTCGACCGGCGCCGTCTTGTTGCCGTAGGCCCCTGCGCTTCTGCTTCCGGTAGCTGATCATCGTCGGATGTACCCCAAACGCGTTGACGCTCAGGCCTGGGTCTTCTCCCCGAAAGCGCTGCTGTCGCTGCTCGCGTTTCGCCCCGCTGTGCTGGCTCCTTGACATTCACCTCCCACCCCCTTTTGGACTGGTCAGATTTTACCTTAGCCCGCTGTAGCCCGCTGTCCAAAACCCGGAGTGCAGAAGACCATCGAATGACCGCGCCGCCTAACATTTTCTACAAATTTGCGGCGTCAGGACCTGTATCCGAACAGAAAGCGGCCTCTCCCGCAAGGCCGCGGCAGGTTGCGCATACGAACTTGCCTCGCCGGGGGGTCAGCATGCCTTCCAGCGCCAAACCGGCCGAAATCATCGAGCCGACGCGGAAATTCGTTAAATCTGCATAGGCGCCACGATCCCGCGATCTATCCTTAGCTTGGGCAAAATGCTCGGCCTGCAATGTAGATCTTCGGTTTTGCAGAGGGATGAATGCCGGGAAGCGGCACGCGCACGTACCTCGAACCCGATCACTACGAGGCGAGCCTGCGTCAGGCGCAAATCGAAATCCTCATTGCACTGAGCCCCAAGTTCAAGGCCCGCCTGACATGGGCGGAGCTGCACGATTTGCAGGTGCTCCGCTGCGAGGAGGACATTCCGCGGGTTGCCTATGTTTGTCTGGCGCCGCAGCTCTCCTTCGTGACGTTTCCGGCCCATTCCGGGCCACTCCCGGTATGGGGCGGGACGGAATTGCAGCCGGGCGAGATTGTGTTCCACGGCCGCGACGAGCGGCTGCACCAGTCAACGCCTGGCTCCTTCGTGTGGAACGTGATAGCGCTGGAACCGGTGCAGCTCGAACAATATGGCCGGGCTCTTTCCGGAAAGCCATTCTCCTTGCCATCGGAGAGAAAAATCCTGCGCCCTTCCGCGCGCGATGTGGCGCGCCTGCGGCGCCTGCATGCGCAAATCTGCCGCCTCGCCGAGACAAAGCCCAGATTATTGGCGCATACGGAGGTCGCGCGCGCCATCGAGCAAGGTTTGATCCAGACGCTGGTCGCCTGCCTGACCGGCACCAGCATACGAGTTGACGGAGCGATCAAACGCCGTCACGCCAGGATCATGATCAGGTTCGAGGAGGTGTTGGCGACGCGTCTGGGCGAGCCTCTGCACATGACCGATTTGTGCGAGCGGATTGGCGTGACCGAGTGGACCTTGCGCTCATGTTGCGCCGAATTCCTTGGCATGAGTCCGATCCGGTATGTGCTGTTGCGCCGGTTGAGCCGGGCACGTGTCGTGCTGCGCGACGCCGATCCACATGGCACAAACCTCTCAGAGGTTGTCCACGGCTTCGGTTTCGCTGAGCTAGGGCGTTTCGAGGCGGCTTACGGGGCAGCCTTCAGCGAGACCCCGCTGACCACCCTCCAACGCGCTCCAGCAGCGCGGTTCGTCAACCCGTAAAATCCGTTATTTCTGCATAGCGGCCGGCGAACCCGCTGTTTAGCCTTCAGGCGCGGGCGAGCTTCGATTGTCCTGCAACCAAAAGGAGAAAGATAAATGAAGCGAGTAAAGGCAATCCTGACCGCGGCCCGCCTTGCTCACGGTTTCGTTGGAGTAACCTCTATGGTCGAGACAGTCCTCGCAGTATGATGACCTGGATCCAGGAGCGGGATGATTGGCCGCAATTCCGTTAGGCTGAGGACCTCGCCCCCCGGCTGTCGCCGCTGGTCGGTTCGGATTAGCGCAAGCAAGTGCTAAATCGAGATTGCCACGTCGCCAAAATCTAGGAGACTGAAAATGACTTCAAAAGTCGAATCGAGAATGGTCTCGCGTCGAAGGATGGTTTCGCTTCTGGGATTAGCGGCGACGTTGGGCTTCGCCGTATCAGTCACAGGCGCGGAGGCCCAGACCCCACCGCCAGCCACCGGCACCCCACCGGCACCACCGGCGCCCACCGGCACCAAGGGCCATCAGCGGCGTGAAGAGCGGCGCGGAGGACGCGTCGAACGGCGCTACGAGCGGCGCGGCGGAACGCCTGCATCAAAAGAGCCTACGCAAGGCCAGCCAGCACAAGGTCAGCCGGCGCAAGGCCAGGCGCCAGCACAAAAATAAGTTGCCCTTGGAAGGAGCGACAGGCGGCTCGCGGCCACTCGAGATGGACGCCACGGGCGGCATAGAAACCTTACCCCGCGACCGCCGGGAATCAGGGGAATGTCGGTCTGGCCGCGGGTAATTGATCGGCGTTGGCTCACGCACTCAAGAGTATGGTCAACCGGGTCTCCGGACCCAGAAGGAGGAACAGATGAGACGCTTATTCTTGCTCTCCGTACCGGTTCTCGCCATTGCTGCTTGCGCGCCGCAGCAGCCTCCGCCGCCGACTATGGCCGCGACGGAAGCCCAGCCCCAGACGACGACCTACTTCGATGGAACCTACATCGGCAGTTTCACTCAGAACGTGAGCGCCCCCGGATCGAATTGCCCAAATTTCCCGGTAGCGCCGGCCTTGAGGATCCAAAACGGTGTGGCACGGTTCGCCGCGCTCGATATCACCTATCAGGGATATGTGACTACGCAAGGAGAGGTGAGAATGCAGAGCCCGTCCGGCCAGACATTCGTGGGACACATCGATCCCCATTATGTGCTCAGAGGCCAAACCACCGGCGCTTGCGTCTATAACGCAGTCTGGCAGCGGAAAGGGGCAACTGGGAAGGACATGAGCTGAGGGGCGATGCTGACGACCCGCTGCGCCCGGAGCGGCTATGCCATAATCATTCTGGTCGACTGATAGCACTGATAGCGGCATCATCTATTTCTCGCCAGAAGCGCGGAAAGGGCAAACACATGCGATCGTATCGACTTCGGGCCACTATAATGGCGCTGGCTTGCCTGACATGGGCGAGCCCAGCGCTTCCCCAAAACCCCTCGACCACCCCTGCCGCACCCGCACAGGAGGCGCCGACGCCGCCCGCTGATAATCCAACCTTCCTGGATGGGTTGCGTCGGGTCGGCGTAATGGCGGGCCAGGTGGTCGAGTGCTCGGCCGAAGCGGATAAGCAGGCTCAGATCTCGCGAGCAATGGAATTGGCGAACCTGATCGCGATCCATTTTGGACTTAAGGCCGCCTTCACCTTTGCCGGCGCCCTCGGCTACGGCTCCGGGCGTCCGTTCGACAAGGCTGGTTGCAGCCAGGCGATCGAGGGCTGGAAACAGGTTCAAGCAAAGTACCTCAACAAGTGAGGTCTGCGGTCATGAAGAAGATATTGATCTATGTCGTGCCGGTCGCGTTGCTGGTCGCGCACGCATCGGCCGCCCCGTCATCTGGATGGGGCGGGATGGGGGCTGTCGATCTTGCTGCTGGCGCCGGAAAGGGCGCACCCCTGGTGCTGGTGCAGCGTGGTGGCGGCGGCCGTGGTGGCGGTGGCGGCGGCGGGGCCAACCGGGGTGGCGGCGGGGGCAATCGTGGCGGCGGCAACGCCAACCGGGGCAACTTCAACAGCGGCAACTTTCAACGCGACGTATCGGCCAACCGTAACGTCGCGGCGAACCGCAACGTAAGCGGCAGCGGTAACGTCAATGTCAATCGCAACGTCGCGGTCAGCGGCGGCGGTGGCTATTACGGGGGCGGGCCCAACTGGGGCGGTGTCGCCGCCGGCGTCGCGGTCGGCGCTGGTGTAGCGGCGTTGGCGACCAGTGCTGCCGCCGCACCCCCTGCCTCTTATCCGCCGCCGCCGCCCTATCAGTATTACCCATCCGGGTACTGACCGTTGACGCCCGGCCTAAGGCGTCTGGACCCATTTGGCTCCGCAGTGGCAGGTGTTTCTTGCGCGGCGCAACAAGCTCGCTCAGCAGTCGCAGCGGGGACGTGCAGGCGCAGGATTCCGCAACGCCTTCTGGTCTATGAAATTTCGGCGAAACTCGCCGCGCGGCCGTAAAAAGCCAATGGTTAGACACGATGCTCGGAGTTGACCAAGGTCAATGTCGAGATGTTCGCGCGGCATCTCCAATGATACACGCATCCGTGAGCCAATTCAGACCAAATGCTGTGCCGATGATGTGGGGTCGGACGCAAAAGAAAATTAGCGTAATTGGAGGACACCTATGGCGACCGCCCCACGTTATCCATCGCTTTTTCAGATCAATACGCGGGTTTGGCTTGAGCGTCTGTCACGCGAGGCCGGCAGGCGGGTCACCCTGGCCGACATCGATGATGCGACGATCGACGGCTTTGCAGAGAGAGGTTTCGACTGGGTCTGGCTGCTAAGCGTGTGGCAGATCGGCGCTGCCGGCCGAGCTGTCTCGCGCAGTAACCCGCAATGGCGCGCCGAGTTCAAGGCCGTTCTGCCTGACCTGACCGAGGAAGACATCTGCGGCTCCGGTTTTGCGATCACCGCCTATACCGCCAGTGATGTGTTGGGCGGTGAGACCGGGTTGGCGCAATTTCGGGAACAGCTGGCAAAGCGGGGCATCAGGCTGATGCTCGACTTTGTACCCAACCATACCGCCCCCGACCATCCCTGGGCCAAGGCTCATCCCGATTACTATGTGGAGGGCAGCGAGGCGGCGCTGGCGGTCGCGCCGCAAAACTACCTGCGGGTCGAGACCGACCGGGGACCCAAGATCCTAGCCTATGGCCGCGATCCGAATTTTCCGGGTTGGCCCGACACCTTGCAGCTCAACTACGCCAATCCCGAATTGCAGAGGGCGCGGATCGACGAGCTGACCGCGATCGCCGGCAAGTGCGACGGCGTACGCTGCGACATGGCGATGCTGCTGCTGCCCGAGATTTTCGAGCGGACCTGGGGGATTACCCCGGAGCCGTTCTGGCCGAAGGCGACGGCGGCAGTCCACGCTCGGTATCCCGCCTTCACCTTCATGGCCGAGGTGTACTGGGACCTCGAATGGACGTTGCAGCAGCAGGGCTTCGCCTATTGCTATGACAAGCGCCTATACGACCGCTTAAGGGACGGCGATGCCGGCCCGATCCGCGGCCATTTGCTGGCCGGCCTCGACTATCAGGACAAGCTCACCCGCTTTCTCGAAAACCACGACGAGCCGCGCGCCGCGTCCGAATTTACCTGGCCGCAGCACCAAGCGGCGGCAATCATCACCTTCCTGTCACCCGGCTTGCGCTTCTTCCATCAGGGCCAGTTCGAGGGCGCGCATGTGCGGGTGCCGGCGCATCTCTGCCGCGGCCCGGTCGAGGCGGCCAACGCCGATATTGCCGCCTTTTATGGTAGGCTGTTGCGGGTGCTGAAGGAGACCGGCGCCTTTCGCGACGGGGCCTGGTCGCAGATCGAGCCGCAGGCGGCCTGGCAAGGCAATTGGGCCTCAGACGGCTTCATCGCCTACGCCTGGGCCGGCGCGGACGACAGCCGCCATGTCGTCGTCGTCAATTATACCGGGCACCAGGGGCAATGCCGGCTGCCGCTGCCTTTTGCGGGATTGCGCGGCCGGCAGGTGCGCCTCACCGACCTGACGGGCAGCGAGATCTACGATCGCGACGGCGGCGAGCTCGTCGATCCCGGGCTCTACATCGACCACCGCCCCTGGCAATTCAACGTGTTCGCGTTGCACCTGTCCTAACGGCGGCCTTCAGTTGGCGGCGCTGGGCGCGGGCGCGGCAGCTTTGACGCGCTTGCGACGCTCGTCGAGGCGCTGCAACACCGCAAAGAACGAGGGTACGAAGAGCACGGCGAGGCAGGTCGAGGCGATGATCCCGCTGAGCACGCTGAGGCCCAACGAAATGCGGCCGTTGGCTCCGGCGCCCGTCGCCAGCACCAGCGGTACAACCCCGAGTCCGAAAGCAAACGAAGTCATCAAGATCGGCCGGAAGCGCAGGCGCGCTGCCTCGACTGCCGCTTCGACGATCGGCTTACCGTGGACCATTCGGCCTTCGCGCGCCATTTCGACGATAAGAATCCCGTTCTTTGCCGACAAGGCGATCATCAGAATGAGGCCAATCTGCGTGTAGAGGTTGTTGGCGACCCCGAGGCTGGTCAGCGCTACGACCGGCCCGAGCAATGCCAACGGCACCGCCGACAACACCGCCAACGGCAAGATCCAGCTTTCATATTGACCCGCGAGGCAGAGATAGACCAGCAGCACCGACAGGCCGAACAGGTAATAGAGCTGGTTGCCGGTCAGTTTTTCCTGATAGGACATCGTCGTCCATTGATAACCGACATCGCCCGGCAACGTCCTTTTTGCGATGTCTTCCATCGCCGCGAGCGCCTGACCCGAGCTGACGCCCCGGGCGGGACCGCCGATGATCGTCGCGGAGGGATAGAGATTGTAGAGGGTCACGAGCGACGGACCGACCTCGGAGCCGAGATGTGCGACCGCGCCGATCGGGACCATCTGGTTGTCCGAACTGCGGACATAGAGATTTAAGAGATCGTCCGGCTGCAACCGGAACTGTGATTCGGCCTGCACATAGACCTGGAATACCTGACCGAACTTGTTGAACTGGTTGACGTAGGTTGATCCGAGATAGGACGACAGCGCCGAAAACACATCTCCGACCGAGACCCGCAAAGTCTCCGCCCGATCTCGATCCACGGTCACCGAGACGTGTGGACCGCCGGGGCTGAACGTCGTCAGGACGCGCTGCAGTCGGGGATCGGCCTGGGCCGCTTTGACCAGCTGCTGGGTGACGATGTTCAGCTTTTGATAATCAGAGCTGCCGCCGAGCAGCTCGAGCTGCATCTGCAGACCGCCGGCGTTGCCGATACCCTGGATCGGCGGCGGCGGCACGACAAAGAGCCGGCCATCGGGAGCCGCGCTAAGCGCGCCTTGCAGGTGTTCGGCGATCGTCAGGATGTCCGTTCCCTTTGCCTTGCTGCGCTGATCCCATGGCTTGAGCACGACAAAGCTGACGCCGGCGCTGGATAGGTCAGCGAAATTGTCGAGCGCCGACAGTCCCGAAATCGCGGTGACGTTGTCGACGCCCGGCGTCTCGAGGGCAATCTTCGTCGCCTTGTCAAGGGCTGCGGTCGTGCGCCCGAGGGCGGCCCCGTCCGGCAATTGCGCGACCACCATCAGGTAGCCCTGATCTTCGTTCGGGATGAAGGCCGTCGGCAGTCGCGCAATGCCCCAGATCCCCGCAGCCGACAGCACCAGCGCTATCACCACCATCAGCCCGCTCAGCCGCACCATGCGGCCGATGAGCCCGGTATACGCGCGTTCCGCCGCTTCGTAGACGCGGTTGAAGCCGCGATAAAAGAAATTCCGCTGCGCCGGCGGCACGGGTGTGCGCAGCCACAGTGCGCATTGTGTCGGCTTGAGCGTTGCCGCGTTGACCGCGCTGATCAGTGCCGTCACCGCGATGACAAGCGCAAATTGTGCAAACATCTGGCCGCTCAGACCCGGCACAAAGGCCGACGGCAGAAAGACCGCCATCAGCACCAGGGTGATGCCGATGATCGGGCCGAACAGCTCGTCCATCGCCTTGATCGCGGCGTCGTGACCGGACATGCCCTGCTCGATATATTTCGACACGCCTTCGACGATGACGATCGCATCGTCGACAACGATGCCGATTGCCAGGATCAGCGCGAACAGGGTCGACAAATTGACTGTGTAGCCGAGGGCGGCCATGCCGGCGAAGGCACCGATGATCGTAACCGGAACCGTCGTCGCCGGTACCAAAGTGGCACGAAAGTTCTGCAGAAAGACAAGGATCACGATCAGGACTAGGACCCCCGCCTGCCACAAGGTCTTGTAGACCTCGTTGATCGAATCCTGGATGAAAATCGTGGTGTTGTAGGGAATGCTGAAATGCAGCCCCACCGGGAAACGGCGCGAGAGTTCCTCCATCTTCGCCGCAACCACCGCCGCGACCTTCAGCGAATTGGCATCGGGGGCTTGGTAGATGGCGATGCCGGCAGCCGGCTTGCCGTTGAGCTTGAAGTCCTGGGAATAGGTCTGCGCTCCCATCTCGATCCGGCCGACGTCTTTGATCCGGACGAGCCGGCCACCTTGCGCGGTCTGGTCCTTGATCACGATTTCGGCAAACTGACCCGGGTCGCTGAACCGCGATAGAATGTCAACGGTGTATTGAAACTGCTGGTCTTTTGGCGCCGGCGGCATGCCGACTTGCCCGGCCGCGACCTCCTGGCTCTGCTCCCTGACCGCCTTGATCACATCCTCCGGCGCCAGACCGAAAGAGTACAATTTCTGCGGGTCCATCCAGATTCGCATCGAGTATTCGCCGGCGCCCATCACAATGACGTTGCCGACACCCGGTAGCCGCGCCAATTCGTTGACCAAATTGATCGTCGCGTAGTTCCACAGATAGAGGGCGTCGTACTGATTATTCGGCGACTCGAGGGTTACAAACTCCAGGATCGATGCGGATTTCGCCCGGATCGACACACCCTGCGCCTGCACCGATTGCGGCAATTGGGCCATCGCGTTCTGTACGCGGTTTTGCACCAGAACCTGTGCCATGTTCGGATCGGTGCCGATCTCGAAACTCACCGTCAAAGTGTAGGTGCCGTCATAGGCGCTGGTCGACTGCATATAGATCATGCCCGGGACGCCGTTGACCTGCAGCTCTATCGGCAAAGCGACGGTGTCGATGACTGTCTGGGCGCTGGCGCCGGGATAGCGTGTGATCACCTGCACGGTCGGCGGCACGACGTTCGGGTATTGCGCGACCGGCAGGCGAAAGACGCAGATCGCGCCGATCAGCACCAGCACGATTGCCAGCACATTGGCCAGGACCGGGTGCTCGATAAAGAATTTGGAGATCATGGCTCGGCGGGCGCCCTTGTCAGTCGAACGTCGTCAGCCGGGGCGTGACCTTGGTGCCGGGCGTGGCGCGCCAGAGGTCGCCGACGACGACCCGGTCGTCCGGCTTGAGCCCCGAGGTGACGACCCGGAGCGCGCCCTGAAGCTCACCCAGCTGGACATAGCGCTGGGTGACCAGATTGTCCTTGTCGACGACGAGAAGGTAGCGGCCGCCCTGGTCCTGCTGCAAGGCCCGGTCCGGAACCAGCAACGCGTTGCGGTCGACCTTGGCCATCGGCAGCCGCATCCGCACGAAAAAACCCGGCACCAAGGTCAGGTCCGGATTGGCGAGGATGCCGCGCACCAGCAAGGTGCCGGTCGCCGGATCGAGCGCCGGCGCCACATACTCGATCGTGCCGCGGTGCGGAAACCCGGTCTCGTCCGACAGCCCGACATCGACCGGCACTTTGTGCAGATCCGCCAGGGTCAGGCGGCGCTGGCCCAGATTCTGCCGGATCTTCAACACGTCCTGCTCGCTTAGGTTGGCGACCACATAGATCGGGTCGAGCTGGGTGATCTCGGCCAGGGCGCTCTGCTGTCCGCCGCCGCCGACAAGGTTGCCGGGGTCGATCAGATGCTTGCCGACGATGCCGTCAAACGGCGCCCTGACCTCGGTATAGGAAAGGTTGAGCTTGGCCAACCCGACCTGCGCCTGGGCGCTCAGAATCTGTCCCTCGGCGCTCGCCCGCTCGAAATTCCAATGGTCGACCTCGGTCTGGGTAGCGGCGTCCTTTTTGACGAGTGCCGTATAGCGGGCGAATTCGGTCTTGGCATAAAGGAGCGAGGCCTGGGCGATCTGCAGCTGCGCCTGGGCTTGCTCCAGCGAATACTTGTACTGGTCTTGCTGGATCGTGAAGAGGAGATCACCCTTCCTGACCCTGGCCCCGTCTTCGTAATGCTGCTTTTCGAGATAACCCTCGACCCGTGCCAGGAGCTTGACCGCGTTCACCGCGGCGGCGTTGCCGGTGACCTCGACGTAATTGGTGACGCTGTCGGTCTTGGGGACGACGACCGAGACCTGGGGAGCCGGCTGCGGCGAAGCTTGCGCCGGCGTCGCCGGAGAGGTGGCTTGCGGCGCCGAGGGCGGCTTGGGCACGGCCGCCGCCGCGGCCTCGATCGGTTTTGCGGTCCAGACCCGGACGGCGCCGTATCCGGCGAAAACGGTCAGCGCCACGGCGAGGCCCGCGGCGGCGAGCTTGGAGCGCCAATCGGCAAAAAGGAGCTTCACAGCTTCTTCACCATTCGGGCGCCCGAACCCGCGGGCTCGCATCCGCGGGGGTCGGCAGCCCCGGCGCCTCGGGCTGCGGCTGCCCCGCGGGCGGCAAGAGCTCGCCCCAATTGGTCCGCGCCCGCATCTCGTCGCGCGTCGCGGCCGGCACGAATTCGTTGCCGTCTCTTATCTGCCATCCACCCCCCAAGGCCCGATAGACCGACGCCAGCCCGGTCGAGACCGAGCCGGAAGCGACGGCGAGGCTGTTCTGTGCCGTGTAGAGGTTCTGTTCGGCCGTCAAGACGGTGGTGAAATCCCGTGTCCCCAGCTGGTATTGCAGAAAGGCGAGGCCGAGCGCGGCGTTGGCGGCGTCGACGCTGCGGCGCAGGTCGCCGACCTGCTCGCGCGACTGGAGGTAGGTCGCCAGGCCGTTCTCGACCTGCTGCTGTGCCTTCAGCACGCTGTTCTGATAGTCCACCAGCAACCCCTGCAACTTCGCGTCCTCGACGCGGACCGAATTGGTGATCTGTCCGTAATTGAGGATGTTCCACTGAAACGACGGCCCGAACCCGAAGGTGATACCCTTCCCCTCAAACAGCTCCTTCAGCCGGTTGCCGTTGATGTTGCTGGAGACGCTGCCGAAGGTCCCGAGCAGGCTGAAGGCGGGGTAGAGGTCGGCCTCGGCGATGCCGATCTGCGCGCTCTGCGCCGCCGCCGCCAGCTCGGCGGCGCGGATGTCCGGCCGGCGGCGGACCAGATCAGCGGGGATGCCGACCGCCACATCTGTCGGCGGAACCGGGATGCCGCTCGCCCCCCGCAGCAGGTCGTCGAGCGGCTGCGGCGCCATCCCCAGCAATACGCGCAGCGCATTCAGCCCCTGGTCGAGCTGGATCGTCAGCTGCGGAATCGTGGATTCGGTCTGGCCGAGAACGTTCTGCGCCTGATAGACGTCGAGCTTGGTCGCGACGCCGCCCCTGTATCGCGCCTCGGCGATGGCGAGCGCCTTCTTCTGCTTGACGATGTTTTCGCGGGCGATCTCGATCTGCTTTTCGAGAGTGCGAATCCCGATATAGGTTGTCGCCACATCGCCCAAGAGTGTGACGAGCACGTCGTCGTAGCTGGCGATTGAGGCGAGATAGGCGGCATCGGCCGATTCAATGCCGCGGCGGAATTTGCCCCAGAAATCCAATTCCCAATTGACATTGCCGGCGAGCGAGGCGCGCCAGAAATTGGACAATTGGGCAATCGGGCTCGCGGTCGGGTCGGCGTGGCTCGTCCTGTCATAAGTCAGCGAGCCGCTTCCGGTTTGCAGCTGCGGGTAGAACTCGCCGATCGCGACACCCAGTTCTGCGCGGGCCGCTAGCACCCGGGTGCCGGCGCTCAGCAAGGTCAGGTTCTGCGCGTAGGCGACCTCGATCAGCCGATCGAGGACTGGGTCATGAAACACCTTCCACCAGTCGCGGTAGAGCGGGTCGCCGGGCTCGACCGACGGGTTGCCTGCTTCGAGATATTTGGCGGCGACCGTCGCGGAGGGCGTGGAGAAGTCCGGGCCGACGAGACAGCCGGCGCACGGTAGCGCCAGCAGCACAGCGAAGGCGCGGCGTCCCATACCGAACGCGCAGACGTGGCGCGGCGCAGACGAGGCCGCCGCGCCACCGCGGATGCCGAGCACAATCTTCACCGTATCGTGCGCCCTCGTCAGCCCTCGGTACGATCGCAAAGACGTACCGTCCCCATCAATACCATACTCGATCCCGAGCGCTGCAGACGATGGCCGGTGTTCTTCTTTTCCGTATGTCAGTCACCCGCCGCCGCTGGCTATTGAAGGCCGGCGGCGGTGGCGCGACGGTCAGGCGCCGGGTGCGCCCGGCCCCTGGACGGTAATTTCGATGCGGCGGTTCTGTGCCCGGCCTTGCGGCGTATCGTTCGAGGCCACGGGATGCGTGTCGCCGAACCCCTTGGCCGAGGTGATATTGGGATTGACGCCCTGCGACACCAGGAAGCTCGCCACCGTCGCGGCTCGCCGCGTCGACAGGTCGAGGTTGTTGGCGATCCCCTGGCGCTGCAGCTCGGGGCCGATCGGCGTATTGTCGGTATAGCCGTAGACGACGATCTTGGCGTTTTGCAGCCCGGTCAGCTTTGGCACCAGGTTCTTAAGCGCCTGCTGGCCCTGGGGCCCGAGCTGATAGCCGCCCGATGGGAACAGCATATCGTCGGCGACGACGAACTTCTGCTCGGCCTGCGACTGCGCCAGCTGCGCCTTGAGCTGCTGATTTTCCGCCACCACCGCGTCGTAGTCGCTTTGCGATACGCAGGCGGATAGGAGAAGCGCGGCAAGGGGGATTGCGGCGGCTGCGATGTGTCTCCTGATGTTCGACGATTGCCTTTTCATGACGATTGTCCTCCACATGACTTGTTGGTCCATGTCCCACCCGACCACCGCATAGCACTCGGCCGACAGTTTCATCCCGTCGGCGAATCCGACCCGATGGGCGACAGGTAGAACAACCTACGTCGAATCCGCGAAGCGGGCAATTGGATTACGGCGATTTGCCGACGGCGTGTGAACGCGGAAATTGCTCGCGGACGAGCGCGCGCCCGCGCGGTTGACAGTTGCGCGGTAGCCGAGAATGCTCGACAGGCTGGCGGCGGCTGGCGGCTCGCCGCAATAGCCAAGGGAGGAAGAGATGATCCACACCAGCGGGGTCGACCACATCGTGCTGCACGTAGACGATGTGCAGCGGTCGCGGGCGTTCTATACAGATATTCTCGGTATGAACGTCTACCGTGAGGATGACGGCCAGGTGTTCATGCATGCCGGCGGGCAGGGCGTGGCCCTGTTCAAGAAGCGGGATGGCAGCCCGCTGACCAAGGGCAACGACCTCAACCATCTCGCCTTCAATGTCGCGTCGGGAACCTACGAGACGCTGAAGGCCGAGCTCGAGCAACACGGTGTGGCGGTGCACGGCCGACCCGGGCAGGACCGCTGCATCTATTTCGAAGACCCCGACGGCCACCGCCTGCAGCTGATGGTCCGCGGCTGAGCGCGCGAAGAGCGACCCGCAACCTGCGGCGCTAGCGCCTGTAACGAGCGGCGGCCTAGGCGCGGCGGCACTGCCGCGACAGCCCGCCGGGGTTTTTCCCGCACGCAGGCCCGCACCTGCCCATCGCCGGGCGGCAGCCCGCGGCAGGGATAGCGGTAATCGCCGACGCAGGCCTCACGCACCGGCAGCACTTCCTCTCGCGGTGGCATCGGCGCCATCCCCGCGCGGCGGCGGCGCGGCGGCATGGGACGGCGCCGGCGCCGAGCTTGTCTAGGCCGAAGACTTCAGGCAGGCGAGCGCCGCCGAGCCGCCGGTCGGTACGGCCATGCGCAATGCGCCTGGTAATCCGCTCGGCAGGCCTGGCGGATGACGTTCGCCTGCGCCTGCTCGGCTGCTGCACCGACGCTGCCGGAGACAGCGCCGATAGGGCCACCGCGAGGAGGGCGATGCGGCGTACGGCTCACCAGCCGAGCTCGGCGCGCAGCGCCGTCAGGGTGTCGAGATTGCGCTCGTGCTCGCCGGTGAAACGCACGATCAGGTGGTCGGCGCCGGCGTCGGCATAGCTGCGCATGTAATCCGCCACGGCGGCCCTCGGGCCGCCGAAGCAGGCCTGCCGCCGGCGCAGCTCCGCCGCTGGACGGCCGTAATAATTCACAAGGAATGCGTCGATCGCCTGGTCCGCGCGGCTCGAATCCTCGTCGACCGCCAAAGTCATATAGACGGCGGCCGTGAAATCGGCCGGGTTTCTCCCGGCCCCACGGACGATCTCGCGCACCTCGGCCAATTGTCCCGTCCAGCGGGCGAGGTCGGCCTCGTTGGCGAACCAGCCGTCGAAGTATTTGCCGGCTCGTTCGAGCGCGGGACGCACCGAGCCGGCCATCCAGATCGGCGGCCCGCCCGGGCGATACGGCACCGGCCCCAGCACGCCGGCCTCGACCCTCCAGCGCCCGTCCCAATCCACGGGCTTGCCGGTCCACAATGCCCGCGCTAGCCGTAACCCTTCCATCATGCGGCCGACGCGCCCCTCGAACGGCACCCCGGCCGCGGCGAATTCGGCGCGGATATTGGCGACGTCGGTGGCGATCCCAGCGCCCAGCACCAGGCGCCCCTCACTGATCCGGTCGAGGGTCGCCAGCTGATGCGCCAGCACGACCGGATTGCGCAACGCCGGCAGAAAGACGGCGGTGCCGATCGATACTTTGCGGGTGCGCGCCGCGACCGCCGCGAGCAGTGTCAGCGGGTCATGCCGCGGCCGCGCCAGCAACGAATCGCCAACCCAGACGGAATCGTAGCCCAGCCCCTCCGCCCGCTCGGCGAGCGCCAACAGCGGCCCCGTCTCGGGCCGGCCCTGCATGACCGCTTCTCGGGTCGGCAACAAATATCCGATGCGCGGCGCCATCGCCGGCCTCCTTTCTCTTCACAGTCTGATTGTCGGTGCCGCAAGCCGATTATGCGGCAGTCGGCAATTATCGACTTTAGGCGATCAGTTCTGACAGATCGCCCCCAAAAAATCTTGCCACACAGGTGAGGGCCGCTGCGCATTGCCGAAATAGATCCCCGGCTGGAACCGATTGGCGATCTCGTCGTAGCTTACTCGTGCATGGCGGCGCGTTGGGATCGGCTATAGGCGTTATCATGGGTTAGCGACTGGGGCGCGACACCCGGTTATCACAAACCGTCTTGGTGGCCGGCGGTGAATATCGCGCCAAAATTACATCGTCATGCTCGGACTTGTTCCGGGCATCCACCTGTCGCTGCCACCACCAAGCTCTTGAAAAATATAGTTTGACCGCGCTGCGTAGATGCCCACGGAACCGCGGACGGATCCTAAGCCCCGGCAGCCCGGCGACCGACGATAAAAGCCACGCCCTGCGGCCCGACCTGTTCGGCATGGGGGTAGTTCGCCGGTACGGCGCAACTATCCCCGGAACGGAATGTCTCCGCTTTGCCGTCCCGGGTAATGGTGATTTCGCCACCGATCACCATGACACGCGCATCCCAGTCATGCCCGTGTTCGGGGAGCACCTCATTGGCACGCATACCGCTATATAGAACCTGATAACCCTCGCGCAGCAGATCGGCTTCGAATTCTTCGCGGTTCATGACATGACCTTTTCGTCAGGGGCGCGGCGTCCCGAATGGGCGCCCTATCCGCCCGGCGCGGTAGACGGTTGTACGACGACCTCCGCCTTCCCGCAACCGCTAGGAAGCGCCTGAAGTGGCATGATGTTTCGCTGGCCGCCAGGCGCAGGCCCGCCAGCACGTGCTGGGCGCGGAGGGGTTATCCGTCGAGACGACGGCGCAAAGTTGGCTCGGCCTCCAACTGACCGCCGTTGGCTTTCCAGGGTCCAGCGTTGATGGTGAATGAACGGACGCGGCTTCCAGCGGATCTCTTGACGACCGGGTCCGGGCGAGGCGCTTGATTTGTGCCTCTTGCAGAGAACGTATCAAGAACCGATATAGGGTGCGACCTCACCCCTGGAGCCCCCGCTGATGCCGGAACCGGTCGCCGATGCGGCTTCGCTCTGCTGTTATTAGCTGTTTTTTTGGCACCCAAATCCAAGAATCTCAAATGCTTGGTCCTGATCCCATATCGTGTCGCGGGCGCGATGAACAAGGCCGCTTCGCCAAAGGAAGCTCCGGTAACCCGCGCGGGAGGCCGCGCGGCATTCGCAATCCCCGGCGGCGCGTGCCCGATCTTGTGGCGAGGCCGCTCAGCCCCCAGGCACTGTCAGATTTCCTCGACCGCAAGCCGCATCTGGTGCGATCCCTCGCCGAGCAAATGTTGCCGCCGCTGCTGATTGCCATCGACCCGGCGGCGCGCCTCGGGCTCGACCTCAGCTCATTGCGGACGGGCGCGGATTTGCGCCAGGTGCTGTCCACTCTTCTGGCCGCGATTGCGCGCGGTGAGATCGCGCCCGCCGAGGGCGCGCGTGTCGCACGGCGGGCGAAGGCCCGGTTGCGCGCGGTCAGGCGCCTCGCGCGCGCCGGGCCGATGGATTTCGGCAAAAGCCGGGACTGACTCGCAGTGGTTCGCCTATTCAGCGCCGCCGCGGCGGTGGGAAAAGCCCTGCTCCTGGCTGGTGACGAATTCGAGCAGCGCCGCACGGCCTTCGTCGTTTTGCCGGCGGGCGCGCAGGATCGCGTCGCCGATCTGGCTCGGATCCTCGACCCGCTCGCTCCACCCGCCCAGATCGCGCCCGATATTTGCGTAACTGCCGCCGAGATCGCGGGCACGGTAGCGATCGTGCGAAAGCTGCATCGCATGGGTTTCGATCGCCATCGTCGAATTGTTCAACACGATCGTGGTGATCGGAATGCCGCAGCGCACCGCGGTTTCGAAATCGAGCCCGGTCATGCCGAAGGCGGCGTCGCCCATGATATTGACGCAGAACTTGTCGGGGGCCGCGACCTTGGCGCCGATCGCCAGCCCGAGCCCGGTGCCGAGCTGGTGCGACTTGCCCCAGCCGAGATAGCCGCGCGGCCGGGTCGCCCGGTAAAACGGGTTGAGCTGCTCGCGCGGGCTGCCGGAATCGTGAGTGACGATGGCCTCGGCCGGGTCGATGACACGCATGAACTCCGAGATCACCCGGTACGGGTTGATCGGATGCTCGTTCGAGTGGAGCTTGGCGTGCCAGCGTCCGAGCCACTCCTCGCGCTTGGCCCCGAGCTCCTGAGCCACAGCCTCGCCGCGCGCCCTGCCGCCGAGGCGGTCGCGCACCGCCTCGATCAATTGCCCGAGCACCAGCTTGGCGTCGCCGAGAATCCCGAGATCGGCGGCAAAGGCCTTGTGCAGGTCGCGCGTGTCGTTGGTCGCGTGGATGTACTTCTTGCCGGGCGGGAATACCGGGGTCGCGATGCCGTGGCGGGTAAAGCTGCACCCGACGCCCAGCACCAGGTCGGATTTGTGGAGGATATGGCGGCCATGACCGGTAAAGGTGCCGCCGCCCGGCCCGAGCGCCAGCGCGTGATCCTCCGGAAAAGCGCTCTTCCCGTCGAACGTCGTCATGACTGGGGCCTGCAGCAATTCGGCGAGCTGGCGCAGCTCGTCGGTGGCCTCAGCATAAAAGACGCCTTGCCCGGCCAGGATCATCGGACAGGCGGCATCGAGCAGCATCTTCGCCGCGTCGTCGATGTCGCGCTCGTCGCCGGCCGATCGGCTGGTGCGAACCGGCCGGTGCTGGTTCGGGTCGACGTCAACTTCCAGGCCGGTGACGTCGGCCGGCACTTCCACCATGACCGGACCGGACCGCCCGTTTTTGAGCTGGGCGAAGGCACGCCGCATGATATTGCCGATCTCGTGCGGCAGCTGCACCTCCTCAACCGATTTGGTGACCGCGGCGTAGCTGCGGCTCGATTTGAACATTGGGAACAGTTGCGCGGTCTCGCGCGGGTGGCCGAGCGGCAGAAACAGCACCGGGGTCGAGTCGGAAAAGGCGGTGGCGACGCCGGCAAATGCGTTCTCGGCGCCCGGCCCGTACTGCATGGCAAAGACGCCGGGCGGGCGGCCGTTGGCGACGCGGGCAAAGCCGTCGGCCATGTGCACGCCGACCCGCTCCTGGCGGCAGATCACCGGCTTGATCCCGACCGCGGCGGCCGCCTCGATGATCGGCGTCGTCGGAAAGCAGAACAGGGTGGAGATGCCTTCGCGCTTCAGGATCTCGGCAATGACGTTCATGACCTGCATCGGTCGTTCCTCCCGGATGGTGTCGCCAGCGGCAACGCGGCTTTCGGGCGCATTCGTCTCAGTGCAGTGCGGAACCGGACCCAGGCCCCATTTGGTTCGCATCGTACTCGTGGCAAATCCTTTCGCACACGACGACGTCGCCCGGGTTTTCCAACTGGCACGATGCGCAATCCTGCCGCGGCGCGCCGCCAGCGCCCGCAACGCTGTTGGGGTTGGGGGCGGCGCATCCGGCACCGAGCGCGCCGATTGCGGCAAGGACAATCATGAGCCGTTTCATGCCGGCAAGGATGGCGGCCGCGGCCGAGATTTGTCAAGGCGAGGTGCCTCGGCTTTAATCCGGGCGCGGTCAAGGGAAGGAGATATGAGCGTCGTCACCATCGAGGAGCGCGGCCCGGTCACCATCGTATCGATTAACCGGCCGGAAAAGCTCAACGCCATCAACAAGCAAGTCGCGATCGAGCTGCAATCGGCCTTCACCGCATTCGACCGCTCGGCACAGCGCGTGGCGATCCTGACCGGGGCCGGCGGCCGGGCCTGTTCTGCGGGTGCGGACGTGACCGACCTGCCCGAGTTGTGGCGGTGCGTGCCGACCGTCGGCGTCACCACCGAAAAGCCGATCATCGCGGCGGTGGCCGGCTGGTGCATCGGCGGCGGGCTGGTGATGGCGATGATGTGCGATCTTCTCGTCGCTACCGAAAGTGCCAAATTCTCCTATCCCGAGGGCAAGGTCGGCCTCACCGGCGGCATGATCGCCGGGCTCGCCGCCCGCATCCCGCACAAGATTGCGATGGAGTTGATGCTGCTCGGCGAGCCGATCGGCGCGCGGCGCGCCTACGAGGCGGGGCTCGCCAACCGCGTCGTGCCCAATGGTGCCGAGCTCGACGAGGCGATGGCGCTGGCGCAAAAAATCCTCGGCCTCGCCCCGCTGGCGCTGGCGACGATGAAGCACTTTGTCACCGGGCCATCCGCCGAGGGACCGGCGAGTCGCCGCGGGCTTCGGCTCCGAGCTCGCCGCCGTGCGCGACAGCGAGGACGCCGCCGAAGGCGTACGCGCCTTCAAGGAACGCCGCCCTCCGCAATACAAGGGGCACTGATGAGCGCGTCGATTGCTCGGTCTCAACCGAGCGGCGGGTGTTGTTTCACCCAGCCGGTGGCGTTTTCGTAAACCTGGGCGATGCGGTAGACCGTGGCCTCCTCGAACGGGTGACCGACGATCTGCAGCGACAGCGGCAGGTTGAGGTCGCGGGTGAAGCCGGCCGGGATCACCAGCGCCGGATAGTCGGTCAGGTTGAACGGCATGCGCGCCTGGCGCTCATAGGTGCGGGCGAGCCCGGCGTCGTCGTCGATCACGGCGCCGGCGTCGCGCCAAATGCCGAGCGAGGCTTCGACTGCCTCCGCCTGCTCGGGGTGCGCTTCGCAGTCCTCGGTGTGGAAATGCCGGACGACGCCGATGCGCAGCCCCCGCACCCCCGTGTCGAGTACTGCGAGATAATCATCGACCGGCTCGTCGGCGCTGCCCGGATCGAGGGGATCGTGCCCGGCAACCGCCTGCAACAGCAGCGCATTGTCGCGCACGTTTCGGGTCATCGGCCCGATATGGTCCAGGGACTGGGCGAGCGGCACTACGCCGCGCCGGCTGACCCGGCCATACGTCGGCTTCATCCCCGCGATGCCGCACATCGAAGCCGGGTTGCGGATCGAGCCGCCGGTGTCGCTGCCGAGCGCTGCCGGGAAGAAGCCGGCGGCGAGTCCGGCGCCGGAGCCGCTCGACGAGCCGCCGGGAAAATGCTCGCGGTTCCACGGGTTGCGCGCCGGCGGCCAGGGCAGATCGAAGGATGGGCCGCCGATCGCGAATTCATGCGTCGACAATTTGCCGAGATGGACGCCGCCCGCCGCGCGCAGCCGGGCGGCGGCGACTGCGTCTTCGGCCGCGATGTTGTCGATCAAGACCTTGGAATGCGCCGTCGTCGGCAGCCGGGCGTAATCGATGATGTCCTTGAGCGCGTACGGGACGCCGTGATCGGGCCGCGCCAGCGGCCCGCGGCGATCTCGCTCTCCGCTACCTTCGCTTCGGCCAGCGCCGCCTCGGGTGTGAACCGGAGGAAAGCATTGATCGCGGGGTCGAGCCGCTCGATGCGTTCGATCAGCGCGTGGGTCAGCTCGACCGAGGAGAGGGCGCGCCGGCGGATATGGTCGGCCGCCTGGGCGAGGCCGAGCCAGGCGAGATCCGCGCTCATCGCGGCATCCGGCGGCGCAGCCGCAAAGTCAGCGCCGGCTCCTCGGCAATCGGCGGATCGTGCGGCACGAGACCGGCGAGCCGTCGAGCGAGCGTCGTCGCCCGACCGAGTTGCGCCAGCTGCGCCGCCGTCAGATCGAGCCCGATCTCGGCGGCCTGCTGTTGAAGGTCATCCTCGGCCATCGCCCGCTCCTTCCCGAGCTGGTGTCGGAGCGGGGATTAGAGAGCAATCCCGCGCTGGGCATCAAGCCCCGGCAGGCGTGCTTACATGCTCCGGACGCACACCCATGCCGACGAGCCGCGCCGGCAACCGCCGCAGATACGAGCATCGGTCCAGCAGCCGCACCGCCAGCGGGACCCGCAGCGGCCCGCTTTTTTGCAAGACGCGGCCGATCACTCGGTTCTGAATCAAGACCTGGGCCCGCTGGGTCGCGCGCGTCGGGAACTCGCGCCGCCGTTGCACGGCGCGCAGATCGTCGTCGGAAGCGACGCCCTGCCGCAGCCGGGGCGAGAGGATGTTGGCCGCGGCGACCGCGTCCTGAATGGCGAGGTTGATCCCGACGCCGCCGATCGGCGACATCGCGTGCGCGGCATCGCCGATGCAGAGGAGGCCGGGCCGATGCCAGACCCTCAGGCGATCGACGGTCACGCTCAACAGCTTGATGTCGGACCAATCATCAAGCTCAGCCGTGCGGTCGCGCAGATAGGGGGCGAGCCTGGCGAGCTCGTCGCGGAAGGACGCCAAACCGCGGCGACGAAATTCGTCGAACCCGCCTTTCGGGATGACGAATGCGCATTGCCAATAATCCTCGCGGTTCAGCATTACCAGAATCCGGCCGGCATCGACGCGACCCAGGGTTTGCCTGGGGTCGCCCGGGCGCCGCGTGAGGCGCATCCACAAGACGTCCATCGGCGCGCCGAGATCGATGATCTCGAAGCCGGCCTTGTCGCGCACCGTCGAATGACGCCCATCGGCGCCGACGACGAGATCGGAGCGGACGGTCAAGCCGCCGTGCGGGGTCTGCGCTCGCACCCCGGCCACACGACCGCCGTCTTCGATCAGACCGGTGACCTCGGCCTCCATCTCAAGCCGGAACCCCGGATAGCTTTTCGCGTGATCGGCGACAAAATTGAGAAAATCCCATTGCGGCATCAGGGCAACGAAGCGGCAATGCGTCGGCAGCCGGGTGAAATCGGCCACTTCGACAAACGTGTCGCCGATCTGAGCGCCCAGAGTACGTACTTCCTGATGCGGCCGCCGCAGGAAGTCCTTGAGCAACCCGAGCTCGTGCATGACTTCGAGGGTCGATGGGTGGATCGTGTCGCCGCGAAAATCCCGTAGGAAGTCAGCGTGCTTTTCCAGGACGACGACATCGATCCCGCCGCGGGCCAGCAGCAATCCCAGCATCATCCCGGCCGGACCGCCGCCGGCAATGCAGCAGCGGGTCGACAGCTCGTCGGCTTCCATCGGGGCCTCCATCCTTCGTCACCCGTCCGGCTGCCGACTTTGCCTCAGAGCGCCGGCGATGGCCACAGGCGCCCGATCGGTTGCAAAGTCCTCAGCTTTTGCAGGCGCGCGGCTTCCTTGGCCGCGACATAGTCGCGATAGGCGGCGCGGTCGGCTTCGGCGACATTCGTGCGGGTGGGAACGACGCACACGGTTGGGCAGCGGGTGATGCGATTGGTGCGCAGAAACGCGGCCACGGCCGCTTCATATTCGGAGGGGGACATGACGGGCTCTCCGTCCGGTTGGGGGGCAAGTCCCGTCTTAGCGCTAATCAGTTAACGAGAGGTTTAGGAGAACATCCCGAAAATGTTTTGCAACAGGCCGGGAATCGGACTGCGCCATATGGCTTTTTCTGCGAATCTCGGCGATAATGAAAGGTGGGGGATGGAGAGGACGAGGACCGGCCTTGGTCCACCGCGACTACACGGTGCGGTTTTGGGGCGTGCGCGGCAGCATCGCCTGCCCGGGGCCGGACACCGTGCGTTACGGCGGCAATACATCGTGCGTCGAGATCCGGTGTGGGGATCGCCGCATGATCTTCGACGGCGGCACTGGGCTACGGCTTCTCGGCCACGAGTTGACGCGCGACGGTGAGCCGGCCGAGCTCGACCTCTTTTACAGCCACACCCATTTCGACCACATCTGCGGCTTGCCTTTCTTTGCGCCGTGCTACGATTCGCGCAGCAGCATCCGCATCTGGGCCGGGCATTTGAACGGCATGGGCATCGAGGCGGTGCTCAACAGCATGATGATCGCGCCGCTGTTTCCGATCCCGATGGGGATCTTCACGTCCAAGATCAGCTTTGTCGATTTCGCCGCCGGGGAATCGCTTGTCCCGCATCCGGGGATCCGCCTCGGCACCGCGCCGCTCAACCACCCGAACGGCGCTACCGGCTACCGGATCGAATACGGCGGCAAAGTCGTGGCCTACATCACCGACACCGAGCATCGGCCCGAGGAGCGCGACGCCAATGTGCTGGGCCTGATCGACCGCGCCGACGTAATGATCTACGACGCCACCTACACCGACGCCGAATTTCCGTCGCATAAGGATTGGGGGCATTCGACCTGGGAGGAGGGGGTGCGCCTCGCCAACGCCGCGGCGGTCCGCACCCTGGTGATCTTTCACCACGACCCCGGCCATGACGACGCCTTCATGGATCGGATCGCGGCGGACGCCGCAGTCGCCCGCCCCGGCACGATCGTCGCCCAGGAAGGGCTGGTGCTGCGGCCGTGACCGGCCGGGGTCCGCTGCGAAAGCTCAGTGATAGGGGTCGGCGGCGTCGCGCAATCCGTCGCCGAAGAAATTGAAGGCGAGGACGGCGATGATGACGTTGACGACCGGCAGCATCAGCCACGGATATAGTGCGACGACGTTAATGTTCTGAGCCTCGTTCAGGAGGACGCCCCAGCTCGTCATTGGCGGCCGCAACCCAAGGCCGAGAAAGGAAAGCGCGGTCTCGCCCAGGATCATGCCGGGAATGATCAGGGTCGCCGAGGCGATCAGGTGGCTCATGAAGCTCGGCAACAGATGGCGGCCGATGATTCGCGAGGGCTTTGCCCCCATCAGCACCGCGGCGGTGCAGAAATCCTCCTCGCGCAATGACAGCAGCTTTGAGCGCACCGCACGGGCGAGGTGGGTCCACTCGATCATCCCCAGAATGAGGGTGATGCCGAAATAGACGAGCAGCGGGCTCCAGGCGACGGGAAGGATCGCCGACAGCGCCATCCACAACGGCAGGTGCGGGAAGGACTGCACGACCTCGATGCCGCGCTGGATAAGGATGTCGGTCCAGCCGCCGTAATAGCCGGCGATTCCGCCGATTATGATGCCGAGGGTGAAGCTGACGGCGACGCCCAGAAGGCCCACGGTCAGCGAGAGGCGCGCGCCATAAATCATTCGCGACAGCATATCGCGGCCAAGACGGTCGGTTCCGAGCAGGAACAGCTGCCCGCCCTTGGCCGGGCAGACGAGATGCAGATTGCCCGGAACGAACCCCCAGAACATGTAGTCGTCGCCGCGGCAGAAGAAGCGGATCGTCTGCCGCTTCTGCAGGTTCGGCGTATAAACCCGCTCGAGTTTGTCCATGTCGAGCCGGTAGTCGTAGCCGTAGACGAACGGCGCGACAAGGCGGCCCTGGTCGAAGAAACGGACCCGCTGCGGCGGCGCGAAAATAAAGTCGGTGTTGCGAGTGTCGAGGCCGTAGGGGGCGAGAAACTCGCAGATCAGGATCGACAGGTACATGACGAGCAGGATAGCGCCCGACACCACCGCGACCCGATGCCGGCGCAGCTTCCACCACATCATCCGCCACTGCGACGCCATGTAGAAGCGCTCTTGTGCCGGCGTCATCCGCTCGACGAAATAGGGGTCGAAGGGTGCCGTGGAGACGTAATGGGGCAGCGGATCGCCGGAGGCCGCGCCGGTCCCGCCCTCGTTGCGGGGGGTGCCGCCGCCTGCGGCTAGGGTCAGATCGCTCATTGCCGGCGCCCCGCCTGCAGCCGGATGCGGGGATCGAGCACCGCCAGCGCTAGATCCGAGATGAAGACGCCGATCACTGTCAGAAACGCCATGAACATCAAGAACGAGCCGGCGAGATACATGTCCTGGCTGCGCAGGGCCCCGAGCAGCATCGGCCCGGTCGTCGGCAGCGACATGACCACCGACACGATCGCCGCGCCGGAGATCACGTGCGGCAACAGCGAGCCGATATCGGAGATGAACGGGTTCAAGGCCATGCGCAGCGGATATTTGAACAACAGTTTGAGCGGGGGCATGCCCTTCGCGCGGGCAGTGACGACATATTGCTTTTGCAATTCGTCGAGCAGATTGGCGCGCAGCCGCCGGATCATCGCGCGCGGTCCCGGCGGCGCCGATGACGACGACCGGGATCCAGATATGGGCCGCGACCGACAAGGCCTTGGGCCAAGTCCACGGCTGGTCGACATATTGCGGATCCATCAAGCCGCCGATCGATATGCCGAAATAGACGTTCGACAGATAAAGCAGCACAAGCGCCAGCAGGAAGCTCGGCGTCGCCAGCCCGAGGAAGCCGAGCAGGGTCAAGGCATGGTCGCTCCAGCTGTACTGGTGCGTCGCCGAGTAGACGCCGATCGGGAAGGCAACGACGTAGGTGAACACGATCGTCGTAAAGGAGACCAAAAAGGTCAGGAACAAGCGGTCGCCGACCACCTGGTTGACCGGCAGGTTGTACGAGAACGAGAAGCCCATATCGCCGTGCAGCAGCCCGCCGGCCCAGAACAGGTATTGCTCCCATAGCGGGCGGTCGAAGCCGTACTGCGCCTGCAGAAAATGGATCTTGGCGAGGTCGGTCGCCTCGCCCGAGGCCTGCAATTCGGCGACATAGGTCGAGAAGTAGTCGCCGGGCGGCAGGTTGATGATCGTGAAGATCACGATGCTGATCGCGATCAAGGTCGGGATCATGATCAGGATGCGGTGAACGAGATAGCCGAGCATTCGACGCCGCGCCCCTCAGTGTCCGATCGGAAATGCAGTGCGGTACCTCGGGCTTACGTAGCCCCTGCGCCCTCGCGGGAATGACGAAGAGGCAACCGATATCCAAAGTGCCATTTCGGGTCCGCTCACGGGCGCGCCGCGGACGCGGATTTGGCCCGGGTCTCGGGCGTGTCGAACCAGAACTGGTCCGGCTTGTAGATGCCGAAATAGGCGCCGGGATCCCAATTGTAGATCCCTTCCTCGGGCACGTTGCGCAAATTGGCGTTGACTACAACCGGCTGCAAGACACCAGCGACTGTGCCGATCGAGAACACCTGATCGGCCCAGATCTGCAGGATCTGGCGCCAGACCCGCCTCGTGATCCTCGACCGAGGCGGCATCGAGCCAGCTCTTCGTACAACTCCTTCAACCGGATCGCCGACGGCAGATCGGGGGGTTCGCCGGCCGTTCCCTTGGTCTCATAGTACTGACCCCATTTCGGCCATTCGAGCTGTTGCTGGCTAGTCGGCGCAAATTCCCAGGGCGATGACGCCGCGTTGGCGAGGCCGTTTTCGATCCCCTTGTCGATCGACATCAAGGTCTCGCCGGCGAAGACCCGGCGCCGGAACAGGGTCAATTGCGACGGCTTGGCGAAGAGCTTGATGCCGATGCGCCGCCAGGAATCGCGGATCAATTCGAGCACGTCCGACTGCTCGGTCGACTCGCCCGAATTCTCGACGATGATCTCCATTGGCCGGCCGTCTGGCAGCAGCGCGTACCCCGTCGCTGCCGTGCTTGGTGAGCCCGATCAGATCCAGCAGGCGGTTGGCCTCGCGCACATCGTAGCCGGCCCAGGCCGAGCGGTATTCGGGCTCATAGAGCGGGCTCTGCGGCAGAACCGTATTTTGCCCTTCGATCGCCAGCCCGAAATAGATCACCTGGTTGATCTCGTGACGGTTGACGGCGAGAGACAGGGCGCGGCGAAAGCGCACGTCGCGCAAGAGGGCGCGCCAGCCCTCGTCGTTGACGTTGAGGTTAGGGTAGAGCGCCAGCTGGCTGCCGGGCCCGGTGCGCCACAACCGCACCTTGAAGTCGTTGCGCTGCTCGCTCTCCTTCAAGAAAGGTATAGTTGTCGAAGCGCAGATAACGGGCCTGAAGATCGCTCTCGCCGGCCCCGGTCTTGGCCGGGATGATCCTGCTGTCGGCGATCGACAGCACGACGCGGTCGATATACGGCAAGCTGATGCCCGGCTTGGTCGACTCGGTAATAATACGGGTTACGTTCAAATATAAAACGTTCCGCGGGCGGCTTGGTCTTCAATACCCACGGCTGCAAGGACGGCAGATCGGGATTGTCATTCCGGTACATCGTGTCCATTCGGTTGTGCAGGGCCGCCCAGCTGCGCTGCTTGGCTTTCTTTACAAGCTTTTCGAGTACCTCCTTATCGGCGTATTTTAGATGAAATTGCTTCAGATAATGGGCCGGACGGTAAATGAAGAGCGG
Source organism: uncultured Alphaproteobacteria bacterium (assembly GCA_963781215.1). Lineage (GTDB taxonomy): Bacteria > Pseudomonadota > Alphaproteobacteria > ATCC43930 > CGMCC-115725 > AP-15. The sequence continues at coordinate 73,570 of CAWAFE010000038.1, read as the reverse complement.
GTCCGGCCCGGCGATATCGGGCAGAAACAGCGGGTTCGGGCGCGACCAGCTGTAGCGCACCGTGGTGTCGTCCAGCACCTCGAAGCGCGGCGCCTCGCCCTGCGGCAGCATCGACACCGGCAGGCCCGAGGGCGCCAATTGCTTGTTCTGCGCGATGTCCTGGAACCAGTAGCGAAAATCCTCGGTGGTGAACGGCTGTCCGTCCGACCATTTCTGCCCCTTGCGCAAATGCAGCGTAAAGATGCGTCCGTCCTCGACATCGACCGATTTGAGGATGTCGGGCTCGAGCTCGAGCGACGGGGTATAGCCGACCAGCCGAGCGTAGCCGTAGACCACCATCATGCGGGTGTCCTTGGGGCCGGCCATCAGCATCCGCAATTCGCCGCCAGGATTGCCGACCGTATCGACCTTGGCCACCGCCGCGTCGCTCGGCACCCGATCCTCGACCTTGGGCAATTTGCCGCTCGCCACCGCGTCCTTGAAGAACGGCGTCTCCTTGAGCTCGGCGCGCGCTGCGCCCGACAGCGCTAGGAGCAGAATCGAGGCCATGCCGATCCGGTGCATCCCCCGCCTCCTCGGCATCACGCCCGGGCGAGGCCGCGTGCCAGACCGGCCGCGCGCGGCGCTGCGACGGGGGGCGGCGCCCTCGCCGCCACCGAATGGCCCGGGGCGATCTCGAGCAGCTCGAGCGGGCTTCCCGGCTCGCGGCGGAAGAGGTCGGGCCACGCGCGCGGATCGGAGGCCTTGTCCTCCATCAGGCGGTCGAAGTCGAGAGGGGATGCGCGGGTCGGGCGTCGGCACCGCGGCCAGCAGGGCTTGCGTATAGGGATGCACCGGGTTGCGGAACAAGGTCGCGCGGTCGGCGATCTCGACGATGCGGCCGGCACACATCACCGCGATGCGGTCGGCGATGTAATCGACGACCGCCAGATTGTGCGAGATGAACAGATAGGTCAGCGACAGCTTTTTCTTCAAATCCATCAGAAGGTTCAGGATCTGCGCCTGGATCGAGACGTCGAGCGCCGATGTCGGCTCGTCGCAGATCACCAGGTCCGGGCCGCAGCGCCAGCGCGCGGGCGATGCCGATGCGCTGGCGTTGACCGCCGGAGAAGCTGTGCGGATAGCGCCGGACATGATGCAGGTCGAGCCCGACCAGCGTCACCAGCTCGTGCACCATCTCGCGCCGGGTGCGCACATCGCCGATAGCCGTGGATGACCAGCGGCTCCTCGATGATGTCGTACACGGTCATTCGCGGGTTCAGCGATCCGAACGGGTCCTGAAAGATGAACTGCACCTGCCTGCGAAACCGCTTCAGATCTTCCCCTTCGAGCGCCAGCACGTCGGTCGGCGCGCCGCGGTCGTTAAAGGTGATCGATCCCGCATCCGGCGTCACCGCCCGCAGCAGCAGCTTGCTCAGGGTCGTCTTGCCGCAGCCGCTCTCGCCGACCAGACCGAGACATTCGCCGCGCTCGATCCGCAGGCTGACATCGTCGACCGCGAGGATCTGCAGCACCCGACTTGCGGCTGCCGAACCAGCCGCTCTTGCGAATGGAAAAGGCCTTTTTCACCGACAGGCATTCGAGCAGCGGCGCAGTGGCGTTGCCCGGCCACTCGGCCTTCTCGGCCATCAGGTGCGGCGCCTCGCCCGAGGCGATCTCGCGGATCGGCACGAGGCGCTCGCCGGGCTTCATATCGAAGCGCGGCACCGCTCGCAGCAGCGCCCGAAGATAGGGATGCTCGGCGCGCCCGAAGATGTCGTCGAGCGTGCCGCTCTCCATCACCTCGCCGCGGTACATCACGACGATCTCTTCGGCGACGTTGGCGACGACGCCGAGGTCGTGGGTGATCAACAGCACCGCCATGTCGAGCTCGTGCTGCAACTCGTGGATCAGCTTGAGGATCTGCGCCTGGATCGTCACGTCGAGCGCCGTCGTTGGTTCGTCGGCGATCAACAACGCCGGACGGCAGACCAGCGCCATCGCGATCATCGCGCGCTGTCGCAATCCGCCGGACAGCTCGAACGGATAGCTGCGCAGCGCCCGCTGCGGGTCGGGAAAGCCGACCAGGCGCAGCATCTCCGCGGTCAGCTCGGCCGCCTGGGCGTTGCCGACCGAACGGTGCAGCCGCAACGCCTCGCCGACCTGATTGCCGACTGTGTGGAGCGGCGATAGCGAGGTCATCGGCTCCTGAAAGATGATCGAGATCCGGCCGCCGCGGATCGCCCGCATCGCCGCACCGTCGCGCGGCAGCTTGGCGAGGTCGACGGCCGGCCCGTCGAGGCGCGGATCGGCGAACAGGATCTCGCCGTCGGTGATCTGCCCGCTGCGCGGCAGGATGCGCAGGATGGCCTGGCTGACGACCGACTTCCCCGACCCCGATTCGCCGACCAGCGCCACGGTCGACCGCGGCCGGACACGGAACGACACGCCGGTGACGGCACGGATGAACCCGCCCGGCGCGGCAAAGCGGACATGCAGGTCGCGCACACTCAGAAGATCGCTCACAGGGCGCCTCGCCCCGGTTCGCCGACACCGAAAGCGGCGAGGCGCGGTCTGATCCCGAGCGCCTCCAGATTGGCCGCGGTCGCCGGGCTCAACGCCAGGCTCCGCGCCTCGGCGGCCCGTGCCGCGCGCTCGACCACCTGGTTGAAGCCTTCGATCCGGCTGTCCATGCGCAAGGCCGACGCGCCGGCGCGCAATTCGAGCTGCATCCAGCCGTCGCGCCGGTCGCGCCTAGTGGAATAATAGGCGAGCTTCAAACCGTCGAGATCGCGCCAGGCGAGCGACGTGCCGATCAGCCCCGATGCCTGCAATGCCTCCTCGGTCATCTCGACGCGCGTCCCGTGACGCAGCGCGGTGCGGATGCCGAACACCGAAAACAATACCGCGAACCCGCCCAGCACCGCCCCGGCGACGGTGCCGACCGGCGTGGTCGCGAGGATCGCGGTGATCGGCACGAACCCGGCGGCCGCGCGCAGGTAGTCGCCCATCATGGAGGAGCTCGGATAGACGTGGCGGGTCATGCCGCGGCGACGCCCCCCGGCGCGAAGACCTCGCGAACGGCGAGCCAGCGCGCCGCGGTATGGGCGCAGGTCAGGGCGATCAGCCGCTGTAGGAACGCGTCCGCGGCTTCATCCTGAACCAGATGATGCGTCAAGATTCCGGTCGGCTCATCGCCGTCGACCTCTTCGAGACGGCGGGCGCGCAAATGGCCGACGAGGCCGCCGAGAGCCGCCTCGGTGCCGACGAAGCCGCGGCGATCGGCCCAGGCAACGAGATCGACGTGAATATTAGCCTCGAACACGCCGGGGGCCGGCCGTGCCGCCCGCCGTGGCTTCACCCGCGAGAGCGCGCCGATCCCGCAATCCGGCAGCAGCGCCAGAAACCCGTCGTGGAAGCGGTTCCACGGCGGCGCCAATACGGCGAGCGCGCGGCTTCCGAACAATTCCGTCAGCCGCGACCGCCCCTGCACGAGCTCGGCTGCGACGGTTTCGCGCGGGCGGGCGGGCGGAAACTCGCTTTTCTTGCCGCCGGCGGCGTGATCGACATGGCGCCAGCCGTGCTGAACGACACCGATATTTTGCTGGGACCTGGCGAGGCGGTCGGCGAGCCCCGAATTCGGCGGCGCCCGGAATGACCGCCAGCGTTACCGGCGCCTCGCCGGCGAGCATCAGTAGCCGGTCGAGGCAGGGGCTCGCCGCCACAGCGTCATCATCTCGCCACCACAATGTCGCCGTCCGGCCGGTGTCCAGCCAGCAGTCGAGCTCGCTCTTCAGATCGGCCCAGCCCGCATGTGTCGCCCGGGTATCTCGCAGCCGATCGCTCATTTGCCGATCATATCGTCAGTCGGCAAGGTTACCAAATTCTGAGCGACGCCCGCCGGATATCGCATCATTTGTTGGATAATTCCCGCGGTGCGGGCGGCGCCTGCGGTGTCGACGGCCACCGCCGCGGGGCCGCGCACGATTGCGCGTTCGATCGCGCGGGCGAGGCTTTCGGGCGACAGCTGCGGCCTCCGCCACCAGCTCGACGACGCCGCGCTCGGCCAGCCATCCCGCCCGCAGGGTCTGCTCGGTCTCGCGTTCGGCGGCGAACGGCACGACCACCGCGGCGGCGCGGGCAGCGAGGATGTCGAGGACTGTGTTGTACCCGGCCTGGCTCACCGAAACGCGACAACGCCGCAGCATGCCGGGAAATTCCGGCCGATAGCGTTCGAGGATTGCACCCGTCGGGCAGCCGGGCCTCGAGTGCCGCGAATTCCGCTTCGGGCAGGTTCGGCCCGGCGAGCAGGCGCCAGACCGCTCCGGCGAGGCAGCCCCGACGCCGAGCCTCGACCGCCGTCGCCAGCAGCCTGCCTCCGACCGCACCCCCGCCGGCCGAGACCAGCACTTCGCCGCAGCCGAGCCTGTCCGACTCGCCGGGCTGCGACGACGATCCGACATAGCCGGTATAAGCCAGCCGATCGGCGATTTCCGCAGCCTCGGGAAAGCTCGCTTCGAGCGGGATCACAGCCGGGTCGCCATGCACGAGGACAACATCGAAATCGGCCCGCACGCGTTCGACGATCGCGCGCCGCCGCTGTGGGTCTTCGGGGGCCACGACGATGTCGCGAAGCGAGCAGAGGACGAGTGGGAGAGGGCGGCTCCGCCGCGCCGCGTCGATCAGCGGGTCGAGCTCGAAACGGAAGGCGCGCCGCCCGAACGGGAACGCCTCGATCACCACCGCATCGGGCCTGGCCGCGGCGAAGGCGGCGAGCAGCATCGTGCGGCGTGATTCTTTCAGCTCGTCGTCGATCGGCCGGCCGGCGGCATCGACGAGGTCTCTGAAGCCGGCATCGCGCGCCTGGATCGGCGCCAGCTGAACGATCCGGTCGGCCCGCGTTTCGTCGAGCTCGGGCAGAGGCTCCCCGCCGGAGACGAGCGTCACCGCGATGCCCTCGCCGGCGAGCGCGTCGACGATGCGCAGCGCGCGCCGCAGATGCCCGATCCCGAGCAGGTGCTGGACATAGAACAGGACCGAACCGGTCACCGCCGGGAGTCCGATGGCATGCGCGCCTTACCGCTCACGCGGCGCGCGCCGGACGTAGGGCGTCGATGATCGCGGCAAGCCGGCGCGAGGCGGGCGCCAAATCGTGCTCGGCCAGCACGCGCCGGCGCGCCGCCTCGGCGAAGGCAGTGCGGCGGCCGCGGTCGACGATCAGGCTGCGCACCGCATCCGCAAAGGCCGGCGCGTCGCCAGGCGGGACGAGCAGCCCGGTCGCCTCCGGTACGACGATTTCTCCGACACCGCCGCCGGCACCCGCCACCACCGGCAAGCCGCTCGCCTGGGCTTCGAGAAGGGCCATGCCGAACGCCTCGTTGACCGCCGGCCACACGCAAAGATCCGCCGTGGCGAGCCGCCGGACGACAGCCAAGGGCGCGAGCGCACCGGCCCAGCCGACGCGCCGGCCGAGCGGGGCCAGCGCTTGCTCGACCTCGCGCCGGGCGGCGCCGTCGCCGACCACCTCCAGCGACCAGTCGAGATCGAGGAGCCGCGACAGGGCACTGCCGAGAATTCGGTACGAGGCGAGCTTGTCGCCGTGCCGCATCATCGCCACCGCGATCAGCCGTGGCGGGCCGACTCCGTCGCGAGGCTCGGGGCGAAAATACCGCGGCATCGAGAAACGGCTTGAGCGCGACCCAGCGCGACCGATCGGGCAGCAACGGCAGAACGCAATCCCGGTCGGCCGGGTTGAGCCCGATTACCGCGTCCGCCTGCCGGATCGCGCGCTCGATGGCGCGATGGCCCTCCGCCCATGGGCCTCCGGCCTGCTTTGGCGCGTAGGACGCCTCGGCGACGACATAGGGAATGCCGAGCGCGCGGGTTATGGCCGGGCCGAGACAATCGGGCGCCTTGTGATAGAGGTGATAGGTGAACCAGAGATCGGGTGCGGTTTGCGGCGCACGATCGAACCGGCGCAGCAGCCGGTCGGCCAGATCCCGGCCGAGTTCGGCCAGCCGGACCTGCCGTGACCGCTCGCCGTTTCCCTCCCAGCTGCGGAAGCGCGAGGCGAGGGCGCATTCGTGGCCGGCGAGGCCGAGTGCTGCGAGAAAGAGCTGCGCCATCCGCCGATCTCCCGACGGGACCGGATGGTCGGGTGATTTCAGCGGCGCATAAAAGGCGATGCGCATGCCCGCGGTTTCAACCCGTCGCGGCGAGCTCGGGCGTGTCGGCGCCCGCGTCCCGGCGGTGCCTCGGGGCCAGGCCAAAGCTCGCCGCCAGCGCGTCGATCCCCGCTGCCATCGCGAACAGGCTGCGCACGCGGCGCTCGCCGGCGAGGCCCAGCCCTGCACGCCGCGCCGGGTCGCGGATCAGGCGCTCGATCGCGCCGGCCAGCGCCCGCGGGTTTTCAGAGGGGGTGAGGAGCCCCGTCACTCCGTCTTCGATCAGCTCGGGAATGCCGGACACCTCGGTCGCGACGCAGGCCAAACGCTGGCTCTGCGCCTCGATCAGCACGTTCGGAAGGCCGTCGCGGTCGCCGTCCTTCGCCACCTTCGAGGCGAGCACGAACAGATCGGCGTCGCGATAGGCGGCGAGCACCTCGGGCTGTGCCCTGGCGCCGCGCCATTCGATCCGATCCGACAGACCCCAGGCGCTCCGCCCGGCGCTTCAGCGCCGCGGCCAAGCGCGCCGCCGCCGATATGGACGAAGCGCCATGCGAGACCGGGCGGCAATAGCGCCAGCGCCTCGAGCAGGTCGTCGTAGCCCTTTTTCGCGACCGCCCTGCCGACGGACAACAGGACCACCGGGTGCGCCGGATCGCCGCCGTCGCCGCCTCGAGATCGATGGCGGAGGCGTCGGGAAGCGTTCGAGGTCGAGCCCGTGGTAGCACAGCGCCACCTTGTCCGGCCGCGGCGCCAGGCTGGCGAGATGTCGACGGCCGGCCTCGGTGCAGGTCACCGCCCAGCTGGCCTCGGCGAGCTTTTCCCGCTTTTCCCAATCGGGCGTCGTCCAGATGTCCTTGGCGTGCGCCGACACCGTCCAGTCGAGCCCGGCGACCAGCGCGGCATAGCGGGCGACCGAGGCCGGCGTATGCAGGAAATGGGCATGCAGATGGCCGATGTCGTCCGGCAGTTCCGCCGCCAGCACCAGCGCCTGACCAAAGCGGCGGATGCGGTTGGGCGTCGGATCGCGTCGCAAATCGGCGAGCCAGAGGCGGCGCGCGCGGCGATATCCCGGCGCGCCGCCGGGAATGCAGCCAGCCATGCCACACGCGGCGCGGCTCGCGATAGAGATATTCCGGCAGATAGAGAATGCGGCGCGCGGATCTGCTGATGGACGGGATGGGTCTTGCGGTCGGTCGGCTGGCGCAGCGAGACGATCAGGATTTCGAGCCCGCGCTGTTCGAGGGCGAGGATCTCCTGGGCGATGAAGGTTTCCGAGAGCCGCGGATAGCCCTTCAGGACAAAGGCCACCGGCCCGGCCGCCGGACAGGATGCCGAGCCCACCCTCACGCCCTGAGGCGCACCTTGGCCGGCGAACGGCCGGCGCGCGCCCGGTCGAGCCATTTGCCGGCGAGGCGGTTGACGTTGGGCATGCCGTCGAGGAGACCGGGAATGACCACGCTCGACGGCGCCGCCTGCTGCGTCAGATGGCGCAGCGCCGCGGCCATGACCCGCGGGTCGCGGCCGTCCTCCTCGGACAGCATCGATCACCAGCCCCAGCTCCGCGGCGCGCTTGGCCCTGATGAATTGCTCGAGCCGCGGCTTGGTCCGCGGCACGATCAGCGCCCGCTTATCGAAAGACAGGATCTCGCAGAAGGTGTTGTAGCCGCCCATCGCGACGATGCCGGCGGCGCGCGCCATCAGCGCTTCGAAGCGGGCGTTGAAGGTGATCGCGTGAACATTCGTCGAGCCGCGAGGCGCGGGCGGCGAAGGCGGCCCGCTGCTCGGGGAGCATGAACGGGCCGAAGACGAGCAGGGCCGGATAGGGAATGCCGCGATCGTGCTCGTAGGCCGACAGCACCAAATCGATCAACGCGTCGCCGTCGCCGCCGCCGCCCGGCGTGACCAGCAGGAATTCGCCCTCGAAAATTCCGCGGATTTCCGGGGTCATCACGAGTTCGACCGGGTTGCGCCGCAGATAGCCGGTATAGACCATGCGCCGCCGCACGCTCGCCGGCACCGGCAGGCCGTCGAGCGGATCGCAGATTTGCGGCAGGCCGTAGACCCAGATCTCGTCGTAGAACTCGGCCAATGCCGGGACCGCGTTCTTGCGCTCCCACTCGCTCTCCAGCGCCTCGGGATCGTCCATCACGTCGCGCAGGCCGAGGATCAGCGCGGCGCCGCGCCGCCGCAGCAGGCCGAGCGTGTCGCGCGCCTCGCCGCGCAGCCCCAGCGGCTCCTTGTCGATGATCAGCATGTCGGGGTCGAACATGTCGGCGGTGTGTCGGATGATCGAGGAGCGCATCGCCAGCGTCTCCTCGATGTCGATATGCAGGTTGAGCGAGACATATTCGCCGTTGCGCAGCTTGATGACGCCGGGCACCCGCACGAAATCAACGCGGGAACGAAAATCGAAGCTGCCGATGATCGGCGAACCGGATAGGATCAGGACCGAGACAGCGGGATCGGCATCGACGAGCGAGTGCGCGATCGCGCGGCAACGGCGCAGATGGCCGAGACCAAAGCTGTCATGGCTGTAGATCAGCACCCGCTTTTGATGACGCCGAACGGCCACGCAGGCCCCCCCTGGCACAAGAGTGCACGTCGACTATTGCATAACAGATACCACCGCGAAATGATCTTTTTGTGAATCAGATGGCGACAAAAGGAATGCTCGCGGTGGCGGCCACCGCCGAGGAGGTGCTGCGGCCGGTGCGCGGCTGGCTGGGCTTTCTGCCCGGTCGGGAGAAGCCGGCCGCCGCGGCGCCGCGAGCCGCCCCGCCGAAGCCGAAACAGGACGAAGGCGGCGACCCCAACGCGCTCGAGCCGACGATCTACCGCTTTGTCCTGCGCCACAGTCTGCGCCAGCAGCTGTCGCTCCTCGCGCTGACCCTGGTTTCGTTTCCGTTCCTTTATTATTCGCTCGATCTGCCGAAGACCATCGTCAACCGGGCGATCGGCGGTAAGCAGTTTCCGCAGCAATTTTTCGGGATGGAATTTAGTCAAATTCCGTATCTGCTGATGTTGTGCACGCGTATTCCTGGCTACTGGTTTTCATCAACGGCGCGTTCAAATATCGACATAAATACTCTGAAGGGTCAGCTCGGCGAGCGGATGCTGCGGCGGTTCCGCTATCAGCTATACCAGCGGATGCTGCGCTTTCCGCTGACCTATTTCAGCAAGACCTCGTCGGCGCAGATCATCCCGATGGTCACCGCGGAGTGCGAGTCGCTGGGCGGCTTTATCGGCGACGCCTTCAACACGCCGGCCTTCCAGGGCGGCACGCTTGCTGACGATCATTTTGTTCATGTTCATGCAAGACCCGGTGCTGGGCGCGGCTGCGGTGGCGCTCTACCCGTTGCAGGGCTATGTGATCCCGAAACTGCAGCGCAAGGTGAACCAGCTCAACAAGCAGCGTGTGCGCACGATCCGCCAGGTCGCCGATCGGCTGCAGGAATCGGCAGCAGGGATCGTCGACATTCAGGCCAATGATGCGGTCAAATTGCAGCTGGCCGGCTTTTCTAATCTGCTGGGTCGAATTTACGACATCCGGTTCGAAATTTTCCAACGAAAGTTCTTTGTCAAATTTCTTAACAACTTTCTCGCACAGCTGACGCCTTTTTTCTTCTATTCGATCGGTGGGTACCTGGTGATCCGCGGCAGCCTGTCGTTCGGCGCGCTGGTGGCGGTGCTCGCCGCCTACAAGGATGTCGCTTCGCCGTGGAAGGAGCTGCTTGATTTCTATCAGCTTTTCCAGGATTCCAAGATCAAGTACGAGCAGATCATCGAGCAATTCCAGCCGGCGGAGATGATCGACGCGCGGCTCCAGCTCGACGAGCCGGCGAGCGGTGGCGCCGCTGACCGGCGAGCTCGCGGTCGCCAATCTGTCGCTGGCCGAAGACGACCGCAGCCGCGTCCTCGACGGCGTCAGCTTTACGCGTCCCGACTCGACCGCCACATCGCCGTCATCGGCCAGGGCGGCAGCGGCAAGAACGAGCTGGCGACCGCGCTGGCGCGGCTGATGCAGCCAACGGGGGGCCGTATCACGATCGGCGGCGTCGACATCGCCACCCTTCCGGCGGCGGTGATCGGGCGCCGCATCGGCTATGCTTCCGCGACCCCCTATTTCTTTGCCGGAACGTTGCGCGATAATCTGCTGCTGTCGCTGCGCCATGTCCCGGTGCGAGCCGTCGAACACGAGGGCGCGGCCGCCCGGCGCCACGCCAGAGAACTCTCCGAGGCGCGAAAATCGGGCAATATCGATCTCGACCTCAACGACGACTGGATCGATTACCGGGGCGCCGGCGTCGCCGACCCGGAGGCGCTGGCCAAACGCGTCACCGAGGTGCTGGCCAGCCTCGACTTGGTAGAGGACGTCTACACCCTGGGGCTGCGCTGGCGGTTCGACGCCGAAGCCCATCCGCGAGGCGGCCGCACGACTGCTCGAAGCACGCAAGGCAATGGCCCGGCGGCTCGTCGAGGACGGCATCACCAACCTCGTCGAGACCTACGACGCCGAGCGCTTCAACCTCAACGCCTCGGTTGCGGAGAATTTGCTGTTCGGGACGCCGATCGGCCCGGCCTTCGACTTCGACGCGCTCGCCGACAACCGCTACGTGCTGCAGGTCCTGACCAAGGTCGGACTGATCGAGGACCTCGTCGACGCCGGCAAGGAAGTCGCCGAGACGATGGTCGAGCTGTTTGCCGACCTCCCGCCCGACCACGCCTTCTTCGAGCAGTTCAGCTTTATCAGTGCCAACGACCTGCCCGAGTTCGGCGCCATCCTGGGGCGCATCGGCAAGGGCGGGGCGGCGGCGCTGGCCAAGGAGGACCGCGCCAAGCTGTTATCGCTGCCGTTCAAGCTGATCGCGGCGCGGCACCGGCTCGACGTGCTCGACGAGGCGATGCAGCAGCGCCTGCTTGGCGGCGCGCCGGGTGTTTCGCGCCGAGCTGCCGGCCGAGGCGCGGGACCAGATCGAATTCTTCGACGCCGAGCGCTACAACGCCGCCGCCTCGGTGCAGGACAACATCCTGTTCGGCAAGATCGCCTATGGCGAGGCGGATGCGCCGGTGCGGGTACCGGCGGTTCTCGCCGAGATCGTCGATACGTTGTCGCTGCGCCAGACCGTCATCGAGGTCGGGCTCGACTACAATGTCGGCACCGGCGGGTCGCGCCTGTCGCCGGCACAGCGGCAAAAGGCGGGGATCGCCCGCGAGGTATTGAAGCGGCCTGACCTGATGATCCTCAATGAGGCGACCTCCGCGCTCGACGGGCAGGCGCAATCGCAAAGTCGGCAAGGGGCTGCGCGATGAGCTTGCCGGCCGCGGCATGATCTGGGTGCTGCACCGGGCGAGCCTCGCCCGCAATTTCGATCTTGTCCTGGTCCTAAGCAATGGCAAGCTGCAGGAGCAAGGCACGCCCGCCTCGCTCGAAGACAAGGGCTCGGTGATGTCCCTGCTGATCGCGGCCGAATGAGGACAACCACAATGCAGCAGGAAAACGGAGGGAGGAGATGAGCCTCAAGCAAGAATTCGAGCTGCTACAGCGCTTCCCCATATTTGCCGAGATCGAGCCGACAAAGCTGAAGCTCCTCGCCTTCATGAGCGAACGGGTCGGCTTCGACCCCGGCAAGATCGTCATGCGCCAGGGCGATCCCGGCGACGCCGCCTATCTGATCATCGACGGCCACGCCGAAGTCATCGCCGAAACGCCGGTCGGGCCGGTGATCCTGGCGACGCTCGGCGCCAACGAGATCGTCGGCGAGATGGCGATCCTGTGCGACCGGCCGCGCAACGCCACCGTGCGCGCCAAGGACCGGCTGATCGCGCTGCGCATCTCGAAGGAGCCGTTCATGCGCATGGTTCGGGAATTCCCGAACATGGCGATCTCGATCATGCAGGAATTGGCGGACCGGCTCGATGCCTCCAACAATCAGCTGCGCGCCGCGCATGCCGAGATGGAGCGGTTGCGCGAACGGGCCGGCGCTCCCGCCTGAGGCAGCATCCGAAGGGCAGGCGGGGTGAGCCGGCTCGACAGCTTTATCCGCCGGCTACAGGCGCAGCGCGCCTGCCTCGACCGGGCCGCCGAGCTGGTCCGGGAATTGCCGGGCGACGTCATCGAGCTTGGCCTCGGCAACGGCCGCACCTACGATCATCTGCGCGAGCTGTTCCCGGACCGGCGGATTTACGTCTGCGAGCGGCGGGTCGCGGCGCATCCCGACTGCGTACCGCCGCCGGAATTCCTGCTGCTCGGCGACATGCGCGAAACCTTGCCGGCCGCGCGTGGGCGGCTCGAAGGCCGGGTGGCGCTCGCCCATCTCGACCCCGCAACCGGCGATGTCGAGGCGAGCCGGGCGCTGGCCGCCAACCTCGCGCCGCTGATCCTGCCGCTCTTGCGCCCGGGCGCGATCCTCGTCAGCGAGCCGGCGCTCGCCGTCGACGACGCTCGTCCCGCTGCCGCTGCCGCGACGGCGTCGCCCCCGGCCGCTACCACCTCTACCGGGCGTAGATCATGAGTTGCGAATGCGCCTGGTAAGAGCCGAGCACGCAGGTATTCTTGGCACCCGCTCCGCGCCCAAACCGTAAAGCGGTCGCTTCGCGTGTTTGGCCAAAACATATCCATGCGTGTGCAAATTGCACTGGTACGCAATATCGGTATGGCGCGCGCGGCTACTGCACTCGCTGTTACTAACTCTGACGTCTGCACCGAGCGTATTCGGACTTTTAGCACTTGGGAACTCGCCTACCGCACCTTCTACACCGCCGGGCCGCGGCGCTGACCACAAGTCCACCGGCCGAACGCGCACCTCGATGCGGGTCTTGTCCCATATCTTAAAATAGATGTTGCCTCCAGACGGCGCATTTAGGTACCACACCGTCTGATCGGTTCCAGACTGCATAGAAAAATAGTGTCGCCCAGACGGAACGTTTGTCTCAATAAATCCTCCATTTTTGATGCCGCCAATTCTTTGGCCGTCCACCTGTATCTCAGGACGTATGACTGTTGGGGCTTGAGCGAGATAGAGAATCTTGTTGCAAGAGTAGTATACTCTTGCTTCTCCTTGTTCCAATTGTTTCTGAGGTATTTCATCAAACTTTAGACCGCTGGCGTTTCTGAAACAGGCTGAAATGGGCAGCGCGCAACACGTCACCACCATCAGAACACGCCGATTCGTAATCTACCCAATGTGCCCCCGGTCGCTCTTTTCTTTGCCTTAATCGACCTTAAGCGACAACGCCGGCATCGCCGCATCAGCTCCCGATCTCGACCATCACCGGGACATGATCGGAGGCTTTGTCCCAGCCGCGGCTGTCGCGGTGGACGCGGGCCTCGGCGAGCACGCCGACCAGCGGTGGCGTCACCCAGATGTGGTCGAGGCGGCGGCCGCGGTCGGAGGCCGACCAGTCGCGGGCGCGATAGCTCCACCAGGAATAGAGGCGCTCCTCGGGCGGCACGAAATGGCGCACGGCGTCGACAAAGCCGCCCGCCTGCCGCAATTGTCCGAGCCGCTCGACCTCGACGGGCGTATGGCTGACCACGCTCAGAAGCTGCTTGTGCGACCACACATCGGTTTCCAATGGCGCGATGTTAAGGTCGCCGACCGCGATCATCGGACGGTTATCGGCGCGCTCGGCGGTGAACCATGCCGTGACCTCGTCGAGAAACTGTAGCTTGTGGGCGAATTTCGGGTTGGCCTTCGGGTCTGGGGTGTCACCGCCGGCCGGGACGTAAATGTTGTGCAGTTCGATGCTGCCCGGCAGCACGGCGACGGCGTGCCGGCAATCGGTGCGCGCGCACCACGCCCTGGTATGAGGCGACTGGAATGGAAGGCGCGACAGGATCGCCACCCCGTTGTAGCCCTTCATCCCGTGCACCAGCCGATGGCGGTAGCCCAACGCCTCGAATGGCTCGTGTGGAAACAGCTCGTCCGGCGTCTTGGTTTCCTGCAGGCAGATCACGTCCGGCGCCCATTCCGCGATCAGGCGGCAGACATTGTCGGCCCGGAGCCGAACCGAGTTAATGTTCCAGGTGACGAGCCGCATCGTCAGGCGGTCGGCCCCGGCACATTTGCCGCGGTCACGCCTGGAGTGGGCGCCTTTGGCGTGGCCCGGACAGCATTGGCGCCCGGTCGGGGGGGAAGACCGGGCGCCTGCATGTCAGAAGCGTTTGGGGGAAATCGGACCCGCAGGGGAAACGGGACCGTTTTTGAGAGAGTTTGAGGCTCTCTCCGCTTCCGAAGCATAGAAGTGGGGGGCGCGCCAAGAAAATAAAAGAGCGAATTGTGCATGCCGGGCGCGAAAAAAGCGCATGCTGCGAGCCGGACCAAGCCTCTTTCCCTTAGGCCGCGCGAACCGCTGAAGGAGTTCGCGTATCGGCTCCCTGGCAGGCCCGGGCAAAGGCCGAAAAAAGCGCGCTCGAAAACGGGTTCTCCATCACCTTGTACTCGGGGTGCCATTGTACGCCGACAACAAAGCGCGCCTCGGGGAGGCTGACCGCCTCGACTTGTCCATCGGGCGCCACGGCCTCGATGCGCAGCTGCGGCGCCAGGCGGTCGATCCCCTGCGAATGCAGCGAATTGACCATCGCCTCGACCGCGCCGGCGAGCAGGGCCAACAGCCCGCCCGCGGTCAGCGCCACGCTGTGGGCGGGGCCATAGGGGCCGTCCGGCGAGTCCTTTGGGGAGCGGTGGTTGAGCCGGCCCGGCAGCTCGTGAACCCGCTGATGCAAGGTGCCGCCGAGCGCCACGTTCAGCTCCTGAATGCCGCGGCAGATCGCCAGGATCGGCAGGTCGCGCGCGACCGCATCGCGGATCAGCGGCAGGGTCGTCGCGTCCCGCTCGGGGTCGTGCAGAATTTCCGGATGGCTGAGCTCGGCGCCGTAATGGCTCGGATGGACGTTCGACGGGCTGCCGGTCAGCAAGAGCCCGTCGAGGCGGTCGAGCACGCCGCAAATGTCGATTTTCGAGCCGACGGCCGGGATCAATACCGGCAGGCACCCTGTCGCGTCGATCACCGCGCTCGGGTAGCGGTCGGCGACCCCGTGGACGACCCGTTCGTTGACTGTGCGCAGACAGGTGGGAATGCCGATGAGTGGCAAATGACGGATGGGCATGGAGTTGGCTCGCGGCCTCTACTGGCGGGCGTATGGGTTCTGATATACAAACAGCTTGGGGTCGAGCGCCATACCGAATTGCTCATTGGAGAGCGATACGGTCGTCGCCTTGCGCTGCTGATCGACGATCGTCCACTGGCGCAGCGCCAGCGGCGAATTTGTGAACGTCATGGTCAGCGAGCCTTTGTCGGGCTCGGCGCTCTCGACGACGGTGACCCGCAGTAGATTGTTGCCGCGCTCGAACCGAGTCACGGCGAGGTCGCTGAAGGTGACGGGATCGCGCAACAGGAACCAGGCCGGCGTCGATTTCAGCCCGACCTGGGTCACCTGCGCCAGCTCCTTGTCGATGTAATAGACATAGAACCGGTCGGCGATCAGCAGGGTCGGCGAGGGCAGATCGTATTCGAAGCGCATCCGCCCCGGCCGCTCCATCCATACCTGGCCCGCCGCACCGCCGCCGCCGGCCGAAACCTGGCGAAACCGCGCGTACATCGTGCGGATGCCGTTCAGATAGGCGGCGATGCGCTGCAGATCGGCGTTGTCCTGCGGCGTCAGCGCGACCGGTTGCGGCGGCGTGGCGGGATACGACCGGCCCGGCAAAATCGCTGCCGATGCGATCGCCAATCCCGCGCCCAGCAGCCACCGGCGGCAAAGCGGTGCCCGGTTCCTTTTGTCTACGATGCCGACCATGCCGATCTTGTCCGGTTCCCGCCAATGCGGCGGTTTCCGTCGAGATGAGGTGCACGGCCACCGCCGTCAATTGCGCTCAATCGCCGCCGCCCGCCAGGACCTCGCGTTTGCCGACATGGTTGGCCGGGCTGACCACACCCTCGGCCTCCATCCGCTCGATGATCCGCGCGGCGCGGTTGTAGCCAATCTGCAGATGGCGCTGGACAAAACTGGTCGACGCCTTGCGCTCGCGGCACACGACGGCGACCGCTTGGCGATAGAGCGCGTCGCCCGATTCGCCCTCGTCGCCGCCGCCCAGCGGGTCGAGCGGCGCGTCGTCGTCCTCGGTGATCCCGTCAATGTAGTCTGGCTCGCCGCGAGCCTTCAGGAACGAGACCACGCGTTCGACCTCCTCGTCGGAGACGAAGGGGCCGTGGACGCGGGTGATCCGCCCGCCGCCCGCCATGTAGAGCATGTCGCCGCGGCCCAGGAGCTGCTCGGCGCCGCCTTCGCCGAGGATCGTCCGGCTGTCGATTTTCGAGGTCACCTGGAAGCTGATCCGGGTCGGGAAATTGGCCTTGATCGTGCCGGTGATCACATCGACCGACGGGCGCTGGGTCGCCATGATGATGTGAATGCCCGCGGCGCGGGCCATCTGTGCGAGGCGCTGGATCGCTGCCTCGATCTCCTTGCCGGCGACCAGCATCAGATCGGCCATCTCGTCGACCACGACGACGATCAGCGGCAGCTCGGTGGTGTCAAAAGGCTGCGGCTCGAACACCGGCTGGCCGGTTTCCGGGTCGAAGCCCGTCTGCACCTTGCGAATCAGGCTCTCGCCCTTGGCCTGGGCGTCGGCGAGGCGGGCGTTGAACCCCTCGATGTTGCGCACTCCGAGCTTCGACATTTTGCGGTAGCGGTTCTCCATCTCGCGCACGGTCCATTTGAGCGCGAGGACGGCCTTCTTCGGGTCGGTCACCACCGGGGCGAGGAGATGCGGGATGCCGTCATAGACCGACAATTCCAGCATCTTCGGGTCGACCATGATGAATTTGCAGCGGTCGGGCGGCATCCGGTAGAGCACCGAGAGGATCATCGTGTTGATGCCGACCGATTTTCCCGACCCGGTGGTGCCGGCGATCAACAGATGCGGCATCTTGGCGAGGTCGGCCAGCACCGGCTCGCCCGAGATGTCCTTGCCCAGGATCAGCGCCAGCCGGCCGATGTGCTTCTCGTAGATCGGCGAATTGAGCAGCTCGCGCAGATACACCGTCTCGGCGTGGCGGTTCGGCAGCTCGATGCCGATCACGGTGCGCCCCGGCACGACGGCGACGCGGACCGAGATCGCGCTCATCGAGCGGGCGATGTCATCGGCGAGGCCGATGATGCGCGATGCCTTGATCCCTGGCGCCGGCTCGAGCTCGTAGAGCGTTACCACCGGGCCCGGCCGGATCTGCACGATCCGGCCGCGAATGCCGTAATCCTCGAGCACGGTCTCGAGCATCCGGGCATTCTTTTCGAGCGCCTCCTCGCTGACCGCCGCAGCCTTTGCCGCCGGAGGCTTGGTCAGCAGCTCGAGCGAGGGCAGCACCGGCTCCTCGTCCGGCACCAGGTCGAGCTTGGGTTGGCGCTCCTCCTCAGCGCGCTTACCCGTTGCGGCGGGCTTGAGCCGCGGCGAGATGAAGCGGACGAGCCCGCCGCGCTCGCGCTCGCCGCCAGGTGCTGCATGGTCGAGCCGGGGCTCGCGTCGCCCCGGCAGCGGGGTGACAATGGCCGGCCGGCCGGTTTCGGGCGGGTCGGGCGCCAAGGGTGCGCCGCGCCAGTAACGAAAGAGCCGATGCCCGAGGCTCGCTGCCGCGATCGTGCCGCGGCCCGAGACGATCGCGAGGCGGCCGGCGCCGCGCCCGGCGCCGCCGCCGAGATCGCGCCAGTCGCGCCAGGAAAGCCCGACGATCGTCAACAGCAAAAGCCCGACCCCGGCCGCTGCCGCCATCGAGACCGGCACCGCCGCCGCACCCGCGCCAGCACGCGACAGCAACCGCTGCAATCCCCAGCCAATGGCACCGCCGGAGCTCGCCAAGGTCGAGGCTGAGCCGAGGTCGAGAACCGAGAGCGCAAGCGCCGCCAGCACCAATGCCGCCGGCAGCAACGCCAATCTGAGCCAGATCGAGCGCAGCGGCCGGCCCAGCAGCAGGCGCAACGACCAGCCGAGCAGCACGACCGGCAGCAGAAACGCGGCGAGGCCGAGGCTCTGCCGCAAGATATCGGCGAGGACCGCGCCGTCGTGGCCGAGGATATTGCGCGGCACGCCGTCGATCGCGGTGTCGAGCGACGGGTCCTTCGGGTCGTAGGACAGCAATGCCGCGATCAGCAGCAGCGCCGTCAGCAGCAGGGCGAAACCCAACGTCTCGACCAGGCGGCGCCTGGCCGCTGCCAGGGTCTCCGCCCAGCCGCGTAGACGGCGGCGCGCCCCTCGGCTCGCCGCCAAGCTCATCGATCTGGCCATGCTTCCCCCCGGTTGCCGGCCGAATTCCCCCGACACGCGCCCGCCACGGCGGGCCCGCATCGACAACAATATTACGCGATTCCCACCCGCTGCGAAAGCCGGCCGATTCGGTGGCTGGACAGCCCGGGCGTGCCGCGGCATTTCTTCTTCATGACCGACGATTTCGAGCTGATTGTCGTCGGCGGGGGCTTGACCGGGCTGCTGCTCGGGGTTGCCTGCGCCGGGGCCGGACTCGACACCGCCATCATCGACCGCCAGCCGCCTGCGGCAATGCTCAACGAAGCCTTCGATGGGCGCGTCTCGGCGATCGCCTACGGCTCACGCCAGGTGCTGAGCGGGCTCGGATTGTGGCCGCAGATGGCCGACGAGGCCGAGCCGATACTCGAAATCCGGGTCGCCGACGACAATTCGCCGCTGTTCCTGCATTACGACCACCGGGCGCTGGCGACCGGCGCGCCGCTCGGCTACATCGTCGAGAACCGCGTGCTGCGCCGCGTTCTGATCGATCAGGCCCAGGCGCTTTCCGATCTCGAATTCCTGGCACCGCTCGCCGTCGACATGGTCGAGGCGTCGCCGCTCGCCGCGGTCGCCGTACTCTCCGATGGGCGGCGAGTTCAATCGCGCCTCGTCGCCGCGGCCGACGGCGCGGGGTCGCCGCTGCGCCGCGCCGCCGGCATCCGTACCGTCGAGTGGCGCTACCGCCAGACCGGCATCGTCACGACCGTGCAGCACCAGCGCCCGCATGCCGGGATTGCGGTCGAGCATTTTCTGCCGGCGGGGCCGTTTGCGATCTTGCCGATGACCGGCAACAGATCGTCGATTGTGTGGACCGAGCACAAGGCGCTCGCCCCGCGTCTGATGGCGCTCTCCGACACCGCCTTCGCGGCCGAGCTCGGCGCCCGCTTCGGCGATTTCCTGGGCGCGATCGAGCCGGTCGGGCCGCGCTGGTCCTACCCGCTCGGGCTGCTGCTCGCGGAGCGATACCGGGGGCGCCGCCTGGCCCTGGTCGGCGAGGCGGCGCACCTGATCCATCCGATCGCTGGCCAGGGCCTCAACCTCGCGATCCGCGACGTCGCGGTCCTGGCCGAGCTGATCATCAACAGTCGCCGGCTCGGCCTCGACATCGGCGAGGATGCGGTGCTCGACCGTTACCAGCGCTGGCGCCGGTTCGACGCGCTCGGCCTCGCGGCGGTGACCGACGGCCTCAACCGCCTGTTCTCGCACGCGGACGCCCCGCTGCAGCTCGCCCGCCGCCTCGGCCTCGCCGCCGTCCACCGCATGCCGCCGCTGAAACGCTGCCTGATGCGGGATGCGATGGGCCTCACCGGCGACCTCCCTCGCCTCGCCCGCGGCGAGAAGCTGTAGCTGCTAAACGGTCAGACGTCCTTCCGGATCGCAACCGGCATCGCGAGAGAACAAGCAGGAGCTGAACTGCGACCCCGCGACGATTGCAATCGCGAGAGGCTGCAGGCTGCGGCGCCCGGGTCGACACGAAAGTCGAGCACATTGCCGGCCAGAACCACGCCGTTATTGACGGAAGCCGGCTCGGCGGCGAGAAAGGGCTTCGGCCTTGGCGTCGTTGAAGCCGGCGGCCGTGAGACTCTTGACGGTTTCGTGGGTGTCGAGAGCGCTGATCATTCTTTCCGTCCCGCCGGCGATCTACCCCCCTTCGAGCTTGGGGATGAAGAAGACTTCGCTGCCGGGGCGGAGCAGCTGGAAATAAGCGGTCTCGTGCAGCTCGCCGTCAATCGCGACGGTGGTTTCTTCTTCGAGATGCTCGCCGAGGCCCGGGTAGAGCTGGTCCATCGCCTTGATGACGCCGCGCAGGTTCTTCGCCTCGACCTCGAATTCGCGCACGCCTCCAGTGTAGCGGCGGCTGAGGCAAATCCGGGATCGATCCACGCGCCGTCCGTTCGCCATGCTGGATCGCCCGGGCCCGTTCGATGAGGCCGAGCGCGTGCCGCGTGAGCCGGTCGAACTCACGTGGATCGCTTTGGCGAGCGGCGCTCTTTAGAGGCTCCGCCGCAGCGCTGCGAAGCTCTGTCGCCTCCTTTTCTTCAGGCCGTGGCTCGAAATCGGTCAGGTAGCCGATCGCGTGATTTCCGCGTCTTTGATAAGCCGGTTTTCGCGGATCGTGATTGCAGCGGCTTGCGGTCCGGATGTCAGATCTTTGCGGAGTTGGCTGTGGGCGTCATGCGACTGATGCGCTCCGGGTCGATCGTTGATCCAGATCAAGGCCAAAGGTCGGTATGACCGTAGCCTAATTTTGGCTAAGGCGGAAGCAAGAGATCTCGGTTTGCTCGCCTCGCTCGACCGTTCGCCCGGCGACCGTTCCGGTTCGACGTAAGATCGAGGCTGTGGAGGGAACCCCTGCAAGGCGACCGAACGATGACAGAGGGCAACGTGCAAGCACCGAGCGAAAGGGGTAGCACCGCCGATCTCGCGTCCTGCGCAGGACAGGAGTGGCTCGGCAACTCGGTCTGGCAAATCCCCTGTTAGAAATCTCAAAGATCAAATCCTGGGCCGCCATCACGGCAGTGAACTTCCGCCGGGGTGGAGGCGAAGGCATCTGGCGAAGTGACCGCCACCGGGTAACTCTTACACCGCATCAGCTCGGGCCGAGGCTCCTCCAGATTGAGCAAGGACCGACCCGGCAAATGCCGCTTAGCGCGCCCGCCAGTGTTACGTTTTGTCCTGCCGGCCTCACGACCCGGAGTGTTCTACCCGCAGCGAGATTAATTCATGTGGTCTGGGATACGGATTTGTATTCCGCCTTGCTACCGGAGCTTGGAGCGGCAGCATCCCGGTTCGAACATCTGCATGGGGTGCAAGACCCCTTGCTGAGCCAAATCGTCACGACTTTGGCCCAGGAAATCGAAGGTGGCTTCGCGGACCGGATCCTGATCGAAAGCCTCGGCACTGCTCTGTGCATCGGCATCGCTCGGCGTTTCGTCAGGCACCTCCCCCTCCCGACCAGCAACAAGGGCCTCTCGCCGGAACGTTTGCGTCGCGTGCGCGACTACGTTGAGGCGCATCTCGATGAAGACCTCTCGCTCACCGTCCTCGCCGACATCGCCTGTCTGAGCCCCTATCACTTTAGTCGCTCGTTCAAGGAGGCGGCCGGGGTTGGGCCGCAGCGCTACGTCATCCAATGTCGGCTCGAACGCGCAAAAACCCTGCTGCGCCGGACCCGCGAGCCCCTCGCCCTGATTGCGCAGGACGTCGGCTTCGCCGACCAGAGCCATCTCAACTCCATCTTCCACCGTGAGGTGGGCGTGACACCCGGCCGGTTTCGCGCTGCGATAACGTGAACCAGAAGCCCGGAGACATGACGGAATATTCCTTCAGCCGGACGATTGCCGCGCGTCTGCCTTCGGCCGCAAGAACGAACGCGCATAGCGCTCGACGCGGGAGCAGGTCCGCAAGGATTTAAACTAACACCGCAAGGGGCTGCAATCGCGCCTCGATGGACTTCCCCATGTTGCGCACTGTAACCGTCGCGCTGCAACGCAACGAGCCAACCACCGAATCAGGGCAATATGTCATGAAACCCCTCTTCCCGTTGTGCATTGTACTCTTCGCGATCTCTGCCTGTGCCTCGCAGCCATCATCCCCACCGCCCGCCGCGGCGCCCGGTGCGGTCCAGCCGCTCAGCTACGCGGCAGGATCGTCCGCCAACACAACGACCGTCTACGATGGAACTTACTCTGGTGTTTCCGTACAGAAAATCGCGAGCGTTATGCCGTCGGGTGGGGAAGGTTCCGCAAGCTGCCCGAATTACAGTATCAATGATCTACCGACGATGACCATCTCCAATGGTCTCGCCCAGGTCCAGGCGCTCAATCGCACGTTCCAGGGATACGTGACTCCGCAGGGCGCATTGGCGATGAGCTCCGGCCGCGGCCAAAGATTTGAAGGACAAATAGATAGCCAAAATGTCCTCACGGGTCGGTTGGTAGGGCAGTGCGCATATAACTTGAGCTGGCGACGGAGTGCTTGACTGTATTCGCTAAAGGGAGGCGATAGCCATGAACGCACTTTTTCATCCTGGTCTTGTGGCCGCGCTCTGCGTCGCCGCGGTTGCCGTTGCACAAGCGGCGGACCCGAAGCCGAATATCGTCTTCATCATGGCTGACGATCTCGGCAACGCCGACCTCGGTTATCGAGGCGGCGAGATGAAGACGCCGAATATCGACAGGCTCGCCAAGGAAGGCGTCCGCCTGGAGTCGTTTTACGGCGAGCCGGTCTGCACCCCCTCCCGTGCGGCTTTGATGACCGGCCGGTACCCGATGCGTTACGGGTTGCAGACGCTCGTCATCTTCCCCAGCCACACCTTTGGGCTGGCCACTGACGAGCGCACGCTTCCCCAGGCGCTCAAAGAAGCCGGCTACCGCACCTACATGGTCGGCAAATGGCATCTCGGCCACGCCGACAAGAAATATTGGCCGCAGAACCGCGGCTTTGATTACTTCTGCGGCAATGTTGTGGGGGAAGTGGACTACTTCACCCGGGAACGCGGAGGCATCGTCGACTGGCAGCGCAATGGCAAGTTTCTTAGGGAGCAAGGCTACTACACGAGGCTGATCGCCGACGACGCAGTCAAGCTGATCGATCAGCAGGACGCCAAGACGCCGTTCTTTCTGTACTTCGCCTCCTTGGCTCCCCATGCGCCGTACCAGGTGCCGCAGAAGTACAAAGACTTTTATCCGGCCATCAAGGACAAGAACCGCCAAGCCTACGCCGGCATGATCTCGGCGCTGGATGAGGATGTCGGCCGCATTGTCGCGGCGCTCGAAAAGAAGAAGCTGCTGGACAACACAATCATCCTGTTTGCCAGCGACAATGGCGGCGCCACAAGCGCGCTGTTCGCGACAGGCGCGCGTTCGGCGGAGGAACGGAAGGAAAGCGGCGGCGTCGGGCTGGGAGAGAAACCGCCGGCCTCGAACGCGCCGTTCCGCGGCGGCAAGGGGAGCCTCTATGAAGGGGGTGTTCGCGTGCCGGCCTTTGTCAGTTGGCCCGGACATCTGCAGCCGCGGGTCGTCAACGACGCGCTGCACATGGTGGACGTGATGCCGACGCTTCTCGCTCTCGCGGGCGGCAAGGGCAGCTCGGATCATCCAATGGACGGCAAGGACATGTGGCCGACCCTGGCGGAGGGCAAACCATCGCCGAACGAAGATGTGCTGATCAATGTCGAGGCATTCCGAGGGGCCGTGCGCAAGGGCGACTGGAAGCTGGTCAAGATCGCCTTGCTGCCGGGCAAAACCGAGCTGTTCGATCTAGCCAAGGATCCCGGGGAAACCACCAATGTCGCCGAGCAGAACCCCGACGTGGTCCGCGATCTGGAGGGTCGGTTGCTGGCCTACGCGAAAGATCAGAAGCCGAGCCTGTGGATCAAGGCACAGCCGGCGTTCCTCGGCGCGCAAGGGAAAACGATCCTCGATCCCGACTTCGACATCGACGACAGCGGCCTGCCGCACGAAAGGCCGGTGATACCGGGCGGCTGAGCAGCCGCTGCGCGAAGGCGTCTGCCGACAACTGCCCTTGCGCTATCCCCCTTCGAGCTTGGGGATGAAGAAGACTTCGCTGCCGGGGCGGAGCAGCTGGAAATAAGCGGTCTCGTGCAGCTCGCCGTCGATCGCGACGGTGGTTTCTTCTTCGAGATGCTCGCCGAGGCCCGGGTAGAGCTGGTCCATCGCCTTGATGACGCCGCGCAGGTTCTTCGCCTCGACCTCGAATTCGCGCACGCCTCCAGTGTAGCGGCGGCTGAACCCGGCGGTGAAGAGAACCCGCGCGGCCATCGTCGCTAATCCCCGGCACCCGCGTCGAGGGCGGCGCGGATCCTGGGCGGCGACATCGGCAATTCGGTCAGCCTACGGCCGATCGCATTGTCGATCGCATTGGCGATGGCTGCCATCGGCGGGCAGATGTTGACCTCGCCGACCCCCTTGGCGCCGTACGGGTGCGCCGGGTTCGGCACCTCGACCAGGATCGGCTCGATCATCGGCATGTCCGAGGCGACCGGCACCCGGTAGTCGAGAAAGCCGGCATTGTCGAGCCGCCCGTTGCGGTCGTAGATGTACTCTTCGTTCAAGGCCCAGCCGATGCCTTGGGCGACGCCGCCCTGGATCTGCCCCTCGACATAGGAGGGATGGATCGCCTTGCCGACATCCTGGGCGGCGACAAAGCGCAAGATCGTCACCTTGCCTGTCTCGGGGTCCACCTCGACATCGCAGAACTGGGTCGAGAAGCCGGGCGCCATGCCGCCGGCGTTGACCGCGGCGGCCGCGGTGATCGGCCCGCCGGTCAGCGCCTTTTTGGCGGCCAGCTCCTTCAGCGGCAATGGCTTGAAATCGCCGACATTGCTGGAGGCAGGCCGGGCCTCGCCGTCCTCCCAGACAACCCCGTCGACATCGACGTCCCAGATCATCGCCGCCCGCGCACGCAGCTCGTTGACGATCTTCTTCGAAGCCTCGACCACGGCCATGCCGGTGGCGAAGGTGACGCGCGAGCCGCCCGTGACATGGGTGTAGCCGATCGAGGCGGTGTCGGCGACGATCGAGCGCACCTGGGCGTAGTCGACCCCGAGCGTCTCGGCCGCCATCAGCGCCATCGAGGCGCGTGAGCCACCGACATCGACGCTGCCGGTGGCGACGACGACAGTGCCGTCCTCGTTGACCTGGACGCTGGCGCTCGATTCGCCGCCGCCGTTGAACCAATAGCCCGAGGCGACGCCGCGGCCCTGGTTCTTGCCCAAGGGTGCCGCGTAGGCGGGATGGTTGATCAGCGCTTCGAGGGTCTCGACATAGCCGCCATGGGCCATCTTCGGTCCATAGATCATCGTCGTTCCCGGCCGCGCCGCGTTCTTCAGGCGCAATTGGAGCGGGTCCATGCCGATCTTCTTGGCCAGGATGTCGAGCACGCTCTCGACCGCGAAGGCCGAGATCGGCGAGCCCGGGGCGCGGTAGGCGGCCGATTTCGGCCGGTTGCTGACGACGTCGTAGCCGACCGTGCGCGCGTTCGCGACGTTGTAGGGTGCGAACGCGCACAGGCACGCATTCATCACCGGCGAGCCGGGAAAGGCGCCGGCCTGGAATTTAAAGACGCCGTCGGCGGCGGTCAGGGTGCCGTCCTTCTTGACCCCCATCTTGACCCACATCGAGGCGCCCGAGGTCGGTCCCGAGGCCTTGAACACCTCGTCGCGGCCCATGACGATCTTGACCGGGCGCCCTGATTTCTTCGACAGCGCGGCCGCGACCGGCTCGAGGTAGACGACGGTCTTGCCGCCGAAGCCACCGCCGATCTCGGCCGGGTTGACGCGCAGGTCGCCGACCGGAACGCCGAGCAGCTTTGCCGTCAGGGCGCGTACGACGAAATGCCCCTGGCTCGACGCCCAGATCTCCCCTTGGCCGTCGGCGTCGACGCGGGCGACCGTGGCGTGCGGCTCGATGTAGGCCTGGTGGACCGCCGCGGTCTTGAACTCCTTCTCGACAATCACGTCGGCCTCGGCAAAGCCGGCGTCGAGATCGCCGATCGCGAATTCGAGCCGCTTGGAAATGTTGGAGGGCTTGGCCGGCGCCGGCTCGACGCCGCGAGTGATCATGTTCTCGAACAAGAGCGGTGCATCGGGCCGCATCGCCTCGTCGACATCGATGACGTGCGGCAGGACCTCATAGTCGATCTCGACGAGTGCTGCCGCCTCTTCGGCCGTGCTACGGTCGGTCGCCGCGACGGCGGCGACCGCGTGGCCCTCGTAGAGCGCCTTCTCGCGCGCCATGACATTGCGGGTGATGTGCCAGAAATTCTGCGCGACCCGCTCCGGCCCGACATACTCGAATTTATGGTCGGGAAAATCGGCGGCGGTCACCACCGCCTTGACGCCGGGCAGCGCCAAAGCCCTAGAGGCGTCGATCGAGCGGATGCGGGCATGGGCATGCGGCGAGCGAATGATCTTGCCGTAGAGCGCCCCGGCCATCGCCAAATCGGCGCCGTACATCGCTCGGCCCGTGACCTTCGGCACGCCGTCCGGGCGAATCGGCCTGGTGCCAACCCATTTGTAACGCGACGGTGCGATATCGTTCACGGCTGTTCTCCTCATCGCCCGGTAAGGTTTTCCGAATGGTCCGCAGCGTCGCGCGGTGCGCGCGGAAATGCAAGACCGCGGCGCGTCGCAGCCCGCGCTCAGGCCTTGACCACGCCGTCGCCCTCGATGCCGAGCCTGGCGCAAACGTTGCGCGTGTCGACCACCAGGGGGCAGCACTCGACCAGGAGCGCATAGTCGACCTCGTCGTGATCGGTGCAGATCAGCGCCAGATCGACCTCAGCGAGGCTCGCCCGGGTCAGTGGCGTCGAGCGGCGGCCCGCCAGCGCCGAATGCTCGCGCGTCATCGGGATTTCCGGAAAGAAGGGGTCGTGGTACAGCACCTCGGCGCCGCGCGCCTCGAGAATTTGCATGATCTTGAGTGCGGGGCTCTCGCGCATGTCGTCGACGTTCTTCTTGTAGGCGACGCCGGCGACGAGAACGCGTGCGCCATTGAGGGCGCGGCCGAGGCGGGTGCTCAGGCTCGCCATCGCCTTGTCGACCACCCGATGCGGCATCGCGGTGTTGATCTCGCCTGCCAGCTCGACAAAGCGGGTGGAAAGATCGTATTCGCGCGCCTTCCAGGTCAGATAGAACGGGTCGATCGGGATGCAGTGGCCGCCGAGCCCCGGACCCGGGTAGAACGGCATATAGCCGAACGGCTTGGTCTTGGCGGCCTCGATGACTTCCCAGACATCGATGCCCATCGCCTCGTAGATCACCTTCAGCTCGTTGACGAGAGCGATGTTGACCGAGCGGAAGATGTTTTCCGTGAGCTTGACCGCCTCGGCCGCCTCCGGCGAGGAGACCGGGACGGTGTGCGCGACGATCTGGTCGTAAAGGGCGCAGGCGAGGCGTTTCGCATCCGGCCCATCGCCGCCGACCACCTTGGGGATGTCGGCGGTGCCGAAGCCGATGTTGCCCGGGTCCTCGCGTTCGGGCGAATAGGCCAGAAAGAAATCGCGGCCCGACACCAGCCCGGTTCGCTCCAGAATGGGTCGCATCACCTCCCGCGTCGTGCCGGGGTAGGTGGTGGATTCAAGGACGACGAGCTGCCCGCGGCGCAGGCGGGGGGCGATCGCCTCGGTGGTGCCGACGACAAAGCTGAGGTCAGGCTCGCGCTGCCGGGTCAGCGGGGTCGGAACGCAGATCAGGATCGCATCGACTTCGGCAATGCGCGAGAAATCATCGGTCGCATCGATCCGCCGCATCCGCCGCAAAGCTTCTATGCCGTCCGATGCGATATGCCGGATGTACGACCTGCCGGCGTTGATCTCGTCGACCTTGGCGCGGTCGATGTCGAAGCCGA
Organism: uncultured Alphaproteobacteria bacterium; assembly: GCA_963781215.1. GTDB lineage: Bacteria > Pseudomonadota > Alphaproteobacteria > ATCC43930 > CGMCC-115725 > AP-15. The sequence goes on along the minus strand of CAWAFE010000038.1, from coordinate 45,754 downwards.
TCGTCCGAAACCCCGTCTCGGCCGCCGCGCGCATCAGCGGCAAGCCGACATAGCCGAGGCCGATGACGCCGATTGATGCCGATCGGTCACGGAAGCGCGCGACGGCGGTGTCGGCGTCCGCTGTTACGGCTGGCCCGTGCTCGACGGTGGCTTGGCCCACGTTCATCGGGTGGCGTTTCGGCCGCGCGGCAATCGCCTCCCAAGCCTGCGCATCACTCCTCGGTTTCGCTCGCCTCGGCCAGCGCCTTGATCATATCGAGAAACTGGTGCCGAACCTTGTGATCGGAAATAGCATAATAAAGCCGGATCAGCTCGATCGTCTCGGGGCGCTGCAGATGGTCGCGCAGCTGCTGGTCCTCGGGGCTGACTTCGGTGTCGTCGGTCCGCAGATCGCCGAAAAAGTATGAGATTGGCACGTTTAGGATCTCGGCCATCGCCGACAGCCGGGACGCGCTGACGCGGTTGGCGCCGCCCTCGTATTTCTGCACCTGCTGAAAGGTGAGGCCCAGCGCGTTCGCCAACGTCTCCTGGTTCATGCCCAGCAGCAGCCGACGCATCCGAACGCGGTTGCCGACATGGACGTCGATCGGGTTCGGAAGACCGGTGCCGCGGCCGTATTTCGGCGTCGGCCGGGCTTCCTCCGCCTGTCTCGCCGAGTTTTTCAACGGACCCCCTCGCCGCATGGTGCGCGATTACGTTGCATCGGGTTGGGGCGAAGCGCAAGCGGCATTCGATCAACCGCGATGCGTTTCGGGAGCCGGCCCCTCCTACCTCACGTTCGAGTTGAGAGTAATGCCGTCCTTACCCGACGGGCGTCACGGTCCGTCGCGGCCAGTATCGTCATAGCCGCGCCGGTTGCTGATGAAAACAAGCGCCATCAGGCCGATGCCGAGCGCCAAGGTGACAACGATCCCGCCGCCCATGGCGAGCCAGCCTGCGAGGCTGATCTCCGATGCGCCGATATCGTTCCAAAACCGGCCGATCACGATGCTGACGGCCAGAACGGCGACCGCAGCGACGGCGACGGCGGCACCAGCGAGCTTCAACTCCATGATCCTTTCCCATTTCGGCGCGGCTGCGGCGTCAAAGCGGCTGACGGCGTGGCCCTCCTCGTGGCAGAGTGGTGCTGCGACCGACTCTACCCGATGGAGATGAAATGCCGACCAACAGCCAGCATCCCGAAACACTCGTGCTCCATTCCGGGTACCGTAGCGACCCGACGACCACCGCGGTGGCGGTGCCGATCTATCAGACGACGAGCTACCAGTTCCGCGACAGCCAGCATGCCGCGAACCTCTTCGGTTTGGCAGAGCTCGGCAACATCTACAGCCGAATCATGAACCCGACCAACGCCGTGCTCGAAGAGCGGGTCGCCGCGCTCGAGGGCGGCGTCGCCGCGCTGGCGCTGGCTTCGGGTCAGGCCGCATCGCTGTTCGCGGTGCAGAACATCTGTCAGGCCGGCGACAATTTTGTCAGCTCTACTGACCTTTACGGCGGGACCTGGAACCTCTTTCTCAATACGATGATGAAGACGATGGGGATGGAGGTCCGCTTTGTCGACCCGGGCGACCCCGAGAACTTCCGACGCGCGACAGACGCGCGCACCCGTTGCTACTACGCCGAGACCCTGCCCAACCCGAAGCTCGAAGTCTTTCCGATCGCCGAGGTTGCCCGCATCGGGCGCGAACTCGGCGTGCCGCTGATCGTCGACAACACCGCGGCCCCGGTGCTGTGCCGGCCGATCGAGCACGGTGCGGCGATCGTCATGCATTCGACGACGAAATACATCGGCGGCCACGGCACCTCGATCGGCGGGATCGTCGTCGACGGCGGCAATTTCGACTGGGAAAAGCACGCCGACCGCTTTCCGCTGCTGAACCAACCCGATCCGAGCTATCACGGCGCGGTCTGGACGCAGGCGGTAAAGCCCCTGGGGCCGATCGCCTACATCCTGAAGATGCGGGTGACTTTGCTGCGCGATCTCGGGGCGCCGATGAGCCCGTTCAACGCGTTCCTGTTCATCCAGGGGCTCGAAACCCTGCCACTGCGGATGCGGGCGCACTGCGCCAACACGATGGTGGTCGCCAAATTCTTGTCCGAGCATCCTAAGGTCACCCGCGTCATCCATCCGAGCCTGATGACGGGCGAGGCCAAGCGGCGTGCCGACGTCCATCTGAAGGGCGGCTATGGCGGCCTGCTCGGCTTTGAGCTCAAGGGCGGGCGCGAGGCCGGGCGGCGTTTTATCGACGCGCTCAAGATGTTCTATCACGTCGCCAATATCGGCGACGCGCGCAGCCTGGCGATCCACCCGGCGACGACCACGCACTCGCAATTGTCGCCCGAAGAACAGCTGCAGACCGGGGTCACCGACAACTATGTCCGCCTGTCGATCGGCATCGAGCACGAGGAGGACATCCTCGCCGATCTGGCGCAGGCGCTCGACGCCGCCTGACTCGGCTTCGGGCTGCGCGCGTGAGGGGCGGCGAGACGGTTCTCGCCCTGCGATGGCCGGTCGATATCGCCTTGACGGTGATGAGCCACGGCTGGGCGTATCTCGCGCCGTGGTCCTGGAATCGCGAGGCGGGTTACCTCGCCCGAGCCGAGCGCATCGGCGGGCGCCTCAGTACGGTCGAGATCGCTCAGCGCGAACTCTTGCTCAATCCTGGTCCGCTACGACGGCTTTGCCGGTGAAGATCTGACGGTAATCCTCAGCCGCGTTTGCCGTTGGCTGTCGACGGATTGGGAGCCGTCGGCGGCGATCGTTTCCTTGCGCGGCGAGCCCGGTGGTGCCGCGGCGCTGATCGAGCGCGGCGGCGGGCGGATGCTGCGCTGCTCGTCGTTCTACGAGGATTTCGTCAAGACCGTGCTGACCATCAACACCAGCTGGTCGTCGACCTGCCGCATGGCGGCGGCACTGGTCGCCGAGCCAGGCGGCGGCGCCTTTCCCGGCCCCGAAGCGGTGCTCGACTACGGCGAGGCGCGGCTGCGAGAGCGGGCCCGGCTTGGCTTTCGCGCCGCGACGGTGGTCGGGGCGACGCAGCGCCTGCTCGAGGACGGGGCGATCGATGCAGCGGGGGAGGGGAGGGCAGAGCGGCTGAGCCATGACTACCTGCTCGACCTGAAGGGAATCGGCCCCTACGCCGCCGCCCATTGCCGGGTGCTGCTGCACGATTTTTCCCGCATCCCGATCGATTCGGAGGTCACTGCCTATCTGCGCCAGCGGCACGGCTGCGACCCTGCCGCCTTCGCCGCTGATCGATCCGATTGGGGTCCGTACCTCGCGCTCGGCTACAAGCTGATGCGCCTCGATGAAAAGGTTTCCAGTCTAGCCGAGGAGCTTGCGGGCCTCGGCGGCCTGCGTCCGCAATGATTGCAGCAGTCGCGCTTCCGGGGTCGGCGCGCAGTTGGTATAGCCGGCGCCGAGTTCCTTGAGCTGTGCGGCGTTGCGCGGAAAAGCCGCGTGGTTGAGCGGCAGTGCGAGGCGGGCGCCGGCGCTCTTATGGGCCGCGGCGCGGACCCGGTCGATCGCCGCGACCAGCCGCGGATGATCGGGCGTTCCGCTGACCCCGAGCGAGCGCGACAAGTCCGATGGCCCGACCGCCAGCAGATCGACACCTTCGACCGCGGCGATTTCGTCGATGCGCTCGACCGCCGCCATGTCCTCGATCATGCAGGCGAGCAGGATCTCGCGGTTCGACTGCGCCATATGCTCGACCAGCGGGATGCGGCCGTATTCGGCAGCGCGGCTTCCGGCGGCCATGCCGCGCTCGCCCTGCGGCGGATAGCGCACCGCCTGAACCGCCGCCCGCGCGGTCTCTGCATTGCCGACATGCGGCACCTGGACGCCCTGCACGCCCATGTCGAGGAGGCGCAGGATAAAGGCCGGGTCGAAACCCGGCGTGCGCACGATCGGGGTGATCCCGACCCGCTCCGCCGCCATCACCATCGCCTGCACATCGTGCAGGTCGAAGCTGGTATGCTCCATGTCGATAAACGCGGCGTCAAAGCCGGCCAGCCCGATGATCTCGACGATCTGCGGGTCGGGAATACCGCCGACATGGGTTCCCAACGCGAGACCGCCCTCGCGCAGAATGCGCTTTACTCGATTTTCTCTCATGCTGCCCTCCCTTATCGCTCGATGACGAGGCTAGGCCGCCCGCGCCGATTTCGCGCGCCGCAGATTGGCGACGATCATATCGGTATCCATCACGTCGCCGAAGGTGTTGTAGAAGGCGGTCAGAGACGCGTCGTGCTCCTCCCGAGTGTTGGCGGCGTTGCCGTCAGAGACCATGATTGTGCGGAAATTGGTCATGTTGGCGTCGCGTGCCGAGCTTTCGCAGCACACATTGGTGACGGTCCCGGTGATCAGCACCGTGTCGAAGCCACGCGCCCGCAGCCGGCCGGGAAGCTCGGAGGTCCCCGGCATGAAGGCGCTGTAGCGGTATTTCTTGACGATCTCGTCCTCGGGCCGCACGTCGAGATCGGGCCACAGCTCATGGCCCAAGGTGCCTTCGGAAAGGGCCGCGACGCGTTTCTCGCGCATTTCCGCGGAGACCATCTGATGGGCGACCGACCAGTCGACGAGGCAGCCCGAATCGTGGGTCATCTTGACCCAGAAGACGCCGCCGCCCGCCTCCCGAACCGCCACCGCCAGGCGGTTGACCGCCGGCACGATGTCGCGCGCCGCCGGGCAAACCGCGTGCCCGACCGTATCGTTCATAAACGCGTGCTGCAGGTCGATCACAACCAGCGCGGTGCGCGCCGGATCGAGGTCGGCGAAGACGTGCTCCGCGCCGCGGCGGGCGATAACCCGCTCCACGAGGTAGTCGGGAATGGTGGCGCCATTCAGCTTCATCGGTATCCTCCTCGTCGATTCCGTGAGGTCACGCCGGGGTCGGCGCGTCCGGATGCAACAGGCCGGCGGCACGCAGGTCCGACCACAGCGCTAGCGGGATCGGATGCCGCAAATGCTGCGAGTTCATCTCCAGCTCTGCGGCGTTGCGCGGGCCGGGAATGACCGCCGCCACCGCCGGATGGGCGAGCGGGAACTGTAATGCGGCCGCCATCAGTGGCACATTATGACGATCGCAGACGGCTCGGATCGCGCTCCTCCGGGCAGCGATCTCTGCCGGCACGGGCTTGTAGTTCCAGCTGTCGCGCCCGGCCAAGGCGCCGGTATTCAGCGGCGCGCCGACCACGACCGATATCCTTGAGCACAGGCACTTCGGCAGCAGATCCTTGATCGGCCGCTGTTCGAGGAGCGTGTAGCGCCCGGCGAGCAGAAACATGTCCCAATCAGCCCACTCCATCGCCTCTAGCAGCACTTCCAACTCGTTGACCCCGATCCCGATTGCCTGCACCGCGCCGCAGCGGCGCAATTCCTCGAGCGCGCGGAAGCCGCCGGCGCGAAATTCGCGCATCACGCCGGGGTGCGCAGCGGCGCCGTGTTGCCTTGCCCCGATGTCGTGCGCCAGGGCGATGTCGATCCGCGCCAGGCCGAGCCGTTGCAGGCTTTCCTCGAAGGACCGCATGATCCCGTCATAGGAGTAGTCGAAGCTCGGCTCGAACGGCAGCGGATGACGAAAGCCGTCGGATGCAGCCGAATCCGAACGCGGCCGCAGCCGCCGCCCGACCTTCGTCGATAGCACCCACTCATCGCGCGGCACCGTCCGCAAGGCGTCGCCGACGCAGCGCTCCGCCTGGCCGAACCCGTAAAAGGGCGCAGTGTCGACATAGCGCAGCCCGGCCGCCCAAGCGGCGCGGACGAGCGCTTCCCCGTCCTCGCGCGCTACAGGCACGCGGTGGCCGCCGAGGGTCGCCGAGCCAAGGCCGAGAACCGTCACTTCAAGCGGCGTGTGTCCGAGGCGCCGCTTCTCGAAGACCGCCATATGGTTAATTCCGCCAGGCACCTATGGTCGATTAATATCCTCGATAAGCGGCATCCCAGTCAAAGGTGCACTCGCATGATAGTGATCTTCGGCTCAATCAATGTCGACCTGATCGTTCCGGTCGAGCATTTGCCGCAGCCGGGCGAAACAGTGCTGGGCGGCGACTATCTGCTCCTCCCCGGAGGCAAGGGCGCCAATCAGGCGCTGGCAGCCCGCCGTGCCGGCGCCGTGACCGTGCTGGCCGGCGCCGTCGGGGCGGATCACTTCGCCGGAATTGCCCTGGCCGGGCTGCGCCATGCCGGGGTGGACACTCGCCTGGTGCGAACGGCCGGGCAGCCGACGGGCTTCGCCGCAATCATGGTTGCGGGCGATGGCGAGAACGCGATCGCGGTCGCTCCCGGCGCCAATGCGGCCGTGCGCGCAGATCAGGTGCCGGACGAGTTGCTTGGCGCCGACGTGATCCTTGTCGCCCAGATGGAAGTTCCGCCCGGCGAAACCGCAACCTTGATCCGGCGAGTTCGAGCGCGCGGCGGATGCAGCCTGCTCAATCTGGCGCCCGCCCTACCGCTAGATCGGGCGCTGCTTCGAGAAATCGACTTTCTCGTCGCGAACGAGGGCGAGGCGGCGAGCCTCGGGATCAACCCGGCGGTGCTGGCGCAGGCGCTGGTGATCACCCGCGGTGCCTCCGGGGCGACGGCATTTCTCGCCGATGGCACCGAGATCGCAGTGCCGGCGTTGCCGATCGATCCGGTCGACACCACCGGGGCGGGCGATACCTTCGTCGGCGTCCTTGCCGCGGCGCTCGACCGGGGTGCCGCACTCGAAGCCGCATTGCGGCGGGCGAGTGCGGCTGCCGGCCTCGCCTGCCTCGCCCGCGGTGCTCAGGCGGCGATGCCCGATGCCGCGGCGATCGACGATGCGGAACGGCGGCTAGCCGGAAGGTGACGCCGCGTCGCCGGCGCAGTGCGCGTGGAACTCGGCGAGCACGTCGAGGTAGAGCCGGCGCTTGAACGGCACGATCAGCTCGGGCAGCAGCTCGCGGTACCACCCATTGCCAAGCGTCGAACTCGGGGTGCGCGGTGGCGAGGTCGATGTCCCCGTCTCCGCCGACAAAGCGCATGACAAACCATTTCTGCCGCTGTCCGCGATATCGCCCGCCCCACATTTTCCCGGCGAGATCGGACGGCAGGTCGTAGCTCAACCACTCCCGGCTCTCGGCGACGATTTCCGCCTTGTCGGTGCCGATCTCCTCTTTGAGCTCGCGCAACGCCGCCTCGCGCGGTGTCTCGCCGGGGTCGATCCCGCCCTGTGGCATCTGCCACGCCGGCAACTGCCTCGGCATGTCGAGGCGCCGGGCGACAAAAACCAGCTGCAGCCGGTTCAGCAGCATGATGCCGACCGCCGGTCGATAACCCGGCGGGCCGCGGTCGGGTGGCATCGACCCGCCGCCGGCCTTTAGTTCACCACGCGCCCGTTGAACATCGCGATGCCGCGCAGCATGTCGAGCGCGCGGGTCAGCTGATAATCCGACTTGGTCCCCATAATCGACGGATCGACCGAGGTCGGAGCGGCGGCCTCCTCGTCCGAATCGTTCTTTGTCTCGCCTTTCTTGTCCTTCTTGGGGTCCGCCGCAGCGACCTTGGGCTCGCCTTTTTCCGGCGCCGGCTCGATCTTGGCGGCGTCGACGACGATGTCCGGATCGATCCCCTTGGCCTGGATCGACCGACCGGAGGGCGTGTAATACCGCGCCGTGGTCAGCCGCATCGCGCCGTGGCCGGGCAGCGGGATGATCGTTTGGACCGAGCCTTTGCCAAAGGATTTCGTGCCGAGCAGGATCGCCCGGTGATGATCCTGCAAGGCGCCGGCGACGATCTCGCTGGCCGAGGCGGAGCCGCCGTTGATCAGCACGACGACCGGCAGCCCGGCGGCGATGTCGCCGGGCCGGGCGTTGTAGCGCTGCGCATCGTCGCTGCGCCGCCCGCGGGTCGACACGATCTCGCCCTTGTCGAGAAATGCGTCCGATACCGCCACCGCCTGGTCGAGCAGGCCACCCGGATTGTTGCGCAGATCGACGATCACACCGCGCAGCTTGGTGCCGGCCTCCTGCTTGAGGCTCTTCATCGCGTTGTTGAGCCCGACATCGGTCTGCTCGTTGAAGCTGGTAATCCGGATATAACCGATGTCGTCGCCCTCGAGATGAGAGCGGACCGACTTGATCCGGATCGTGGCGCGGGTCAGCTTGACGTCGAACGGGTCGCGGCCTTCGCGCCGGATCGTCAGCCTGATGTCGCTGTTGACTGGGCCCCGCATCTTTTCGACCGCTTCCGGCAGAGTCATTCCCTGGACCGGCTCGCCGTCGAGCTGGGTGATCAGGTCGCCGGGCTTCAACCCGGCACGCGCTGCCGGCGTGTCGTCGATCGGCGAGACCACCTTGACGATGCCGTTCTCCATCGACACCTCGATCCCGAGCCCGCCGAACTCGCCGCGGGTCTGGACTTTCATGTCGTTGAAGTTTTTCGTGTTCATATAGTTCGAGTGCGGATCGAGCGAGGTCAGCATGCCGTTGATCGCCGATTCGACCAGCGAATTGTCGCTGACATCCGAGACGTAGTTGGCGCGCACGCGCTCGAACACTTCACCAAACAGATTGAGCTGCTTGTAGGTTTCCGAGGAGTTGGGGGTCGCCGCGCCGACGTCCTGGCGCAACGAGAACACCACTACCGTCGCGGCCACCGCCGCGATCAAACCCAGACGCTTCATCGATGCATCCTATCGTGGCAGGCCCTCAGGGCCGCCGGCAACGATCCGAGTGCGGCATGATATGCGGCGGCGCGAGCAATGATCAAGGTCGCCTGCCCGCGCGCCGCTTCGCCTCGGCCACGATCAGCGAATGGCCGGTCATCGCCGCCGGCGGCGGCAGACCGAGGATGTCGAGCAAGGTCGGGGCCACGTCGCACAGACGCCCGTCTTCGAGCCGGCCGATCGCGGCCGGCGGATTGACCACAATGAACGGCACCGAGTTGAGCGTGTGAGCGGTGTGCGGCTCGCCCGTCTGCGGATCGCGCATCGTCTCGGCGTTGCCGTGGTCAGCGGTGACGACGAGCGTGCCGCCAGCCGCTTCGATCGCCTGCGACAACCGGCCGAGGCAGGCGTCCACGGTCTCGACCGCCGCGACTGCCGCATCGAGCCGGCCGGTGTGCCCGACCATGTCGGTGTTGGCGTAGTTCAGCACGATGACGTCGAACCGATGGGAGGCGATCGCCTCGACCACCTTGTCGGTGACCTCGATCGCCGACATCTCGGGGCGCAGATCGTAGGTTGCGACCTTGGGCGAGGGCACCAGAATCCGCTCCTCGCCGGGAAAGACCGTCTCCCTGCCGCCGTTGAAGAAAAAAGTCACATGCGCGTATTTCTCGGTCTCGGCGATGCGCAACTGTGTCAGCCCGGCTTTCGACACCACCTCGCCGAGAGTGTCGGCGAGGCTCTCGGGCGCAAACAAGGTATCGAGGAAGGGGTTGAGTTCCTCGGAATATTCGACAAGGCCGAGTGCTGCCGCAAAGCTGATGCGTTTGCCCCGCCGGAACCCGGAGAAATCCGGGGCGAGCAGGGCGGCGCTAATCTCGCGCACCCGGTCGGCGCGAAAGTTCGCGATCAGGAGCCCGTCGCCGTCGCGCATGCCACGATAGCCGGCGAGGGCCGTCGGCAGCACGAACTCGTCGGTTTCGCCGCGGGCATAGGCGGCCTCGACGGCCGCGATCGGGTCTGCGGCAGTTTCGCCCTCGCCGGCCACGATCAGCCGATAGGCCTTTTCGACGCGGTCCCAGCGCTGGTCGCGGTCCATCGCATAAAAGCGACCGCAAACCGTAGCGATCCGCACTTGCGGGTCGTCGGCCGCCTCATCCCGAAATTTCCGCAGATATGCGGCAGCAGCCTTGGGCGGCGTGTCGCGGCCGTCGAGAAAGGCGTGCACCGCGACCGGCATGTCCGCCCGCGCCAGGATATCGGCGAGGGCGGCGATCTGATGCTGGTGCGAATGCACCCCACCCGGCGACATCAGCCCGATCAGATGGGCCGTGCCGCCGCTCTCGTGCAGCTTGCCGATGAACCGGCGCAAGGCGGGCATCGCGGCGAGCTCGCCGGCGGCGATCGCCGCATCGATGCGCGGCAGGTCCTGGAGGACGAGGCGGCCGGCGCCGATATTGGTGTGGCCGACCTCGGAGTTGCCCATCTGGCCGTCCGGGAGCCCGACATAATGCTCGCTCGCCTGCAGATGGGCATGCGGCCATCGCGCCAGCAGCCGATGCCAGTTGGGGGTGCGCGCCGCCTCGATCGCATTGTCGGCGGCGGGCGGCCGCTCGCCCCAGCCGTCGAGGATGCACAAGACGAGCGGTCCGCGATGGGTTCGCGAATTCATCCGAGCCTCTATTTCCCAAAGAACAGCCCGCCGTTGACGTGGATCGTCTGGCCGGTGATGTAGCGGCCTTCAGGGCCGACCAGAAAGCGCACCATCGCCGCGATCTCGTCGGCCGTGCCCTGGCGGCCGAGCGGGATCTCCCGGATGTGGCCGCGTCCTCCCGGGCCGCCGGCGGACGGGCCGCGCACGGTATCGATCGAGCCCGGCGCCACCGCATTGGCGGTGATGTTGTGCGGCGCCAGCTCCATCGCCAGGCCGCGCAGAAAGCCTTCGAGGCCCGCCTTGGAAGCATTGACGTGGACGCGGCCGGTCGAGCCGGCGTGGTGCGACACGCCGCTCAGCCCGACAAAGGCGCCGCCGCCGCGCTTGATCATCTCCGGCACGACCGCCTTGGCAAGGACGAAGGCACCATCGAGAGCGACCGCGAGGATTTCGTGCCATTCCTCGAGGTTCATCTGGAGAAACGGAGTCTGCCGGCGCAGGCCGGCGTTGCCGACGGCAATGTCGACCCCGCCGAACTCCTTGACCGCGGCCTCGACCATGGCCGCCACCGCATCGGACTTCGACACGTCGGCTAGATAGGGCATCGCCTTGCCGCCCGCCGCGCCGATCTCGTCCGCTACCGCCTCGACGATGGCGCGGTCGCCGCGACCGTTGACGACGACTGCGGCGCCGTCGGCGGCGAGGCGATGGGCGATCGCGCGTCCGATATTCTTGCCCGCGCCGGTGATGATCGCGACCTTGCCCGCGAGCGGCTTGTCGTTAGCCATGCGTCTCTCCTCTACCCGGTCCCGGTCCTCAGGCCTCGACCACGTCGAGGATCCGACCCCCCGCCTCGAAGCAGGCCGCGATGAGCCTGCCGCCGCGACCCGCCCCGCCGTCGAGGGAGACCGCGAAATCGCACTCGACCATGCCGCGCTGATGGCGGTCCGCACCTCTGACGACGCGGCGAAACCCTTCGAACGGGCAATCGAGCTCGAGGATGTCCCCGCGTCCCCACCAAAAGGCGTCGCCTTGCGCCGCGAGCGGGCGCGAAGGGTCGATCGCAGCGTGGACGAAAAGCAGCCCGCCCTCCTCGGTGAAGGCGGCATGTCGCAGAGCCGAAAACAGCGTCGTGTGGCCGGGTGCGGCGTTCATCGCGCTGCGCAGCGCACCAGTCCAGCGGGTGATCGTGCGCGGGCCGTCGCGGGCGGCGGCAAAGCCCTGCCGCAGATCGCCACCATAGGCGCGCACCGTCGCTTCGACGCCCGCTCCGACCATCCACCCCAGTACCTCGCTCGGATTGGGCGCAAATTGTAGCTGTAAGAGCTTCTGCCACATCTCCTCCTGGGCGCCGCGCAGAAAGGCGACGTCGCAGGCAAAGCCGCGCTGCCGTCCTAGAACCCGGCGGCGAAAGTCGAGGAGCTCGTCGATCGTGGCGAGGACCGCTTCGCCATATCCAAGATAATTGCCAAGATAGACGGCCCGGTCGCCTTCGCGGAACCGTTCACTGATCAGGTCGTGCAGGAGTGCCAGGCGTCTCGCCTCGCCGTGCACGGCGCCGATCGCCCAGACTCGGCGGGCGCCCCGTAATCGGGCGAAATGCCCTCCGTTCCGCGCCGCCCGCACCCCCGTGCCCCGCCGAGAGCTCCCGCCGCTCGGCGGTCAGGCCGTCAGCAGCTGCTCGACCCGCTCGGTCGCGGTGCTCTCGTCGATCCGCTCGACCGCGGCAAATTCGCGGACCAGCCGGTCGAGCGCCGCCTGGTAGATCTGCCGCTCGCTGTAGGATTGCTCGGGTTGGCCGGCATTGCGGTAGAGGTCGCGCACCACCTCGGCGATCGAGCCGGGATCGCCCGAGGCGATCTTGGCCTGGTATTCCTGCGCGCGCCGGCTCCACATCGTCCGCTTTGCCCGCGAGCGCCCGCGCAATTTGCCAAGCGCCGTGTCCATTTCCTTGCGGCTCGACAGCTTGCGCAAGCCCGACACCTTGGTCTTGCCCAGCGGCACGCGCAAAGTCATGCGGTCCTTGTCGAAATGCACCACGAACACGCTGAGCGTATGGCCGGCGATCTCCTGGGTCTCGATGCCGACGATCTTGCCGACGCCGTGTGTCGGGTAGACGACGAGGTCGCCGGTGGTGAAGAGCAGCTTTTCAGACATCATGTCCGTCTCTCACAATCGGGCCGAGCGATGCTGCCGAGGACGCTTCGGCCGGTCGCTGGACCACACGACGGCTACCGCCACGACTCGAGGGAGAGCGCGGAACCGGAGGGGGAGGCGTCAATAGCACCAGCGCGACAATACCATGAAAAGCCTGTCCAAAACCAGCAGATCGCGCATATCGGCTGCGCAAATGCGCGGACGCGCCGTCGCCGCGCTCCGGCCTCGAGACGGCTAGCTGCCGCCGGGATTGGGGTTGAAAAATTTCTCGTATTTGTCGGGTACGTCCTTCCATTCGTCGGCATCGTCGGGATATGCCTTCTTGCGCGTGATGTTCGGCCAGCTCGCCGAGTACTGTCGGTTGAGCTCGAGCCATTTCTCGGCCTCGGGCTCGCTGTCCGGGATGATCGCCTCGACCGGGCATTCCGGCTCGCAAACCCCGCAATCGATGCATTCGTCGGGATGGATCACGAGCATGTTATCGCCCTCGTAGAAGCAATCGACCGGGCAGACTTCGACGCAATCCATGTATTTGCAGCGGATGCAGGCTTCGTTGACGACGTAGGTCATGATCCTGGTGCTTTCTCCTGAGCTGCGACGGCCGCCTCGGGCCGGGAAACCGCCCCGTCGAGGCCTCGCCGCCTGAGGACGCGCTGGCGGGCCATGCCGCGCTCGCGGTCGGGCACGTAGATCAATCCCCCGACCCGGCGCAGCAGGCTGTCTTCATATTGGTCGAGCACACCGTCGGCGTAGGCTACCTCCCACAGCATCTCGACGAGCTCGATCCGCTGCTCGGGCGCGAGCCGCTCGTTGACGATCCGGGTGAAGCAAAACAGCTCGGTCGCATGGCTCGCCGCGGCTTCGCCGGCTGCCAGCAATGCCCGCGCCTCGGTCTGCGACAGTTTGAAGCGGCGGGCGAGGAGTTGCGCGATGACCGCGCGCTCGGCTTCGTCGAAATGGTCGTCGCTGTACGCCGCCTCGACGAGGAGCGCCGTCAAGGCGAGCTGCAGCTCCTCGCGCGGCTCCGCCGCGCCGTCCGGGTGAGCACCGGTGAGCCAGCCGAGGATGCTGTCGATCATCGCGTTTTGCCTAGCATGCGCGGCGCAACCGGGGCAACCCTACGTATTCTGGGGGTTTTTCTGGGTCGGCAGCGAACTGCGCCGGCGGATGGAAATGAACTGTCGCCTCGGCCGTTGTTGGCGCACCCGATCTCCGCCTACGAAGGGCAACCCGTGAGCAAGCGCGGCAAGATCCTGGTTCTTCATTTCGTCGCGCAAATGCCGCTTGCCGGCATTGCCTGGCAGGCGATGCATTATCTGCTCGGCTTGGAAAAGCTCGGCTACGAGGCCTGGTATATCGAGGATGGTGGAGCAAACCCGTACGACCCGCGGATCAACAGCGTCGCGATGGAATGCGATTATAATGTGGGCTTTCTTCAGCGGATGATGGAGCGCTGCGGGCTCGGCGGCCGGTGGGCTTATTGGGATGCGATCCACGACCGGTTTTATGGGCTCCCGCGCGAGCGGGTGCGGGCGCTTTATGCGGAGGCCGATGGCCTGATCAACCTCTGCGGCGCGACACGATTACGCGACGAGCATCGCGCCTGCCCGGTCCGAATGCTGGTCGATACCGACCCGGTCTATGAACAGATCAAATACGCCGAGAACGATCCGGGGGCGCGCGCCTATATCGACGCGCACACGCATTTTTTCACCTATGGCGAGAATTTGGGCGCGGCCGATTGCCCGGTGCCGCTGTCCGGGGTGCTGTGGCAGCCGACCCGGCCGCCGGTCGACCCCGATCTTTGGCCCGATCCGGCCGATGCGCCGAAGTGCTTTACGACGATCGCGAGCTGGGACAACAAGGGTAAAGACATCGAATTTGCGGGCCAGAGATATCTCTGGTCGAAACATGTCAACTTCCTGCGTTTTCTCGAGATTCCCCGGCAGCGGCCGCAGACCTGCTTCCGGGTGGCGATGCTGCCGCTGGATGAGACGATCCGCCGCGAGGTCGAGACCCATGGCTGGGGGCTCGTCGATCCGGCCCCGATATCGGCCGACCTCTCGCGCTACCGCAAATTCATCGCCGGCTCGCGCGGCGAGTTCACGGTCGCAAAGGACATATATGTTCGGCCGAACAGTGGATGGTTCAGCGACCGCAGCGTCTGCTACCTCGCCGCCGGTCGGCCGGTCGTGACCATGGCGACCGGGTTCAGCAAGTTCTACCCTGTCGGACGCGGCCTCTTTGAATATTCGACCCGGGACGAGGCGCTCGCTGCTGTCGACGCCATTGCAGCCGATTATGGCGCGCATAGCCGTGCGGCGCGGGCGCTTGCCAGTGAGTATTTCGCGGTTGATCGCGTTATCGGGCGGCTGATGGCGGAGGCGGGCCTGTGAGCAGGCTGTTCCTGGAGAAGCGCGCGGGAAGCGGATGTCGACACGATTGAGGATCATCGTAAGCGGCATGGTCGCTCAATATCCGGTTGGAGGTGTTGCCTGGGACTACCTGCAATATGTGATCGGATTGGGGCGGCTCGGACATGACGTGTTTTATCACGAAGACACGTGGTGCTGGCCTTACCATCCGGCAGAAAAGACGGTGACCAGCGACGGGACCTACTCGGCCGCCTACCTGGCGGGGTTTTTCGAGCGGTACGCGCCCGAACTCGCCTCGCGCTGGCACTATCTTCATTTACACGAGACGAGTTACGGCATGTCGCGCGCCGAGTTCGACGAGGTGGCGCGCACCGCCGATCTGTTCCTCAACGTCAGCGGCGCCAGCGCTTTCCCTGAAACTTTATCGCCCCATTGTATTAAAGTATTCATCGATACCGATCCCGGTTACAATCAGATCATATTGAGCGAACGACCGTCCTGGTCCGAGAATGTCGATCGCTGGTGCGAGAGTGTCTTCAGTCACGACAAGCACTTCACCTACGGAGAGAATATCGAGGCGGCGGACTGTCTGATCCCCACCGGCGGGTTGAATTGGCGAAAGACGCGGATGCCGGTGGTCCTCGATCTGTGGGAGGGGCTGGTCGGTAAGGGGCCGCCGGGGGCCTGCTGGAGCACGGTCATGACCTGGAACGTATTCAAGGGAAGGCTCGCGTATGCGGGGCGGGAATATTGCGGCAAGGGCGCGGAATTCGCCAAGATTATCGGCCTTCCGCGGCGTACGGGCGGCAACTTCCGGGTGGCGGTCGGCGGCTCTGCGGCGCCGTTAAAGGAGTTGTCAGCCCATGGCTGGACCGTCGAAGACGGCCCCGTTGTCACCCTCACCCCGACCCGCTATCAGGATTACATTGGTGCCTCGCGGGGCGAAATTTCGGTCGCCAAGGACGTTTATGTCGAGCTACGAACCGGCTGGTTCAGTTGCCGATCGGCCTGCTATCTGGCCGCTGGACGCCCAGTAGTGGTCCAGGACACCGGATTTACCAGAAACATTCCGAATGGGGCAGGCCTGCATGCCTTCAAGACAACGGAGGATGCCGTCGCCGCGGTAGCTGCCGTGGAGCGCGACTATACGCGGGAGTCTCGCGCGGCGAAGGAACTGGCTCGGGCCCATTTCGACGCGGCCGCAATTCTCTCCCGGCTGTTGGCCGATGCACTCGACTGAGCTGGAGGGGCCGGACTGCGAGGCTGGTCCCGCGATTGGCGCGCTGATGGATCGATTCCGTACTTTGTTCCGTCTCCCGCCGGTGGGGGGCGTCGCCTACTCTCGGCTCGCCCGAGGCCGCGACGGAATGTGCTGGGACCGGATGTCTGTCGGCCTCGTGCTGCTGGTTGCAGCCGTTGCTCTTCTCACCTTTCACGATTACGGCGTCACCTGGGACGAGGACCTCCAGAACTGGTACGGCAATATGGTCCTCGACCATTACCGATCACTGTTTTTACACTTGCCGCCGCCGCATTGGCAGGCGCTCTACAAATACGGCGATCTCTACAATTACGGCGCGGTCTTCGACATGACCGCAGCGGCGCTCAACCGCGTCTCGCCGCTCGGGATGTACGAGACCCGCCACCTGCTCAACGCGTTCGTCGGCATCGCCGGTTTGGCCGGGTGCTGGAAGCTGGCTCGCACGCTCGGCGGCGCTCGCGCCGGCTTCATCGCCGTGCTGTTTCTCGCGCTGACGCCCAACTACTACGGCCAAATGTTCAACAACCCGAAGGATATACCGTTTGCCGTCGGTTGCGTCTGGGCGATCTATTACTTGGTTCGCCTGGTGCCCGAGTTGCCGCGACCGCCGCTGCGGCTGGTGTTCAAGACCGGGGTCGCGATCGGCCTGACGATGGCGGTGCGGATCGGCGGCCTCTTGCTGCTGTGCTACCTCGGTCTGCTCCTCTTCCTGTTCGCCGCATGGGTGGCAATCGACCGGCGCAGCATTGCAGCCTTGTTCGCCACCGGACTAACCAGCCTTTGGCGGATTTTTTTGCCGGTCGCCGCCATCGCCTACGGAGTGATGCTCCTGTTCTGGCCGTGGGCGCAGAGCGAGCCGATTCGCCATCCTCTCGCCGCCCTCGCGGTCTTTTCGCACGAGATTTACCCGACCAAGACCTTGTTCAACGGGCAGATGTGGTCGAGCTACAACCTGCCCTGGAGCTATCTGCCGACCTATATCGCCCTGGCTCTTCCCGAGGCGGTCCTCGCGCTGCTGCTCTTTGCCACGGTATTGGCAGCGGTCGAGATCCGGCGGGGCCGCCGGCGGCCGCAGGAGGTCCTGGCGTGCTTCATCGTCGGCGTCAGCGTCATCTTCCCGGTAGGCTATGCGATCGCGATCAAGGCTGTGCTGTTCGACGGCATGCGCCATTTCATCTTTGTATTGCCGCTGATCGCGGTCGTCGCGGCGCTGGCCGCCGATTGGGCATTGACCCGGCTGGCGCAACTCCCCTACAGGCGGCCGATCTATGTCGCACTCGCCCTCTATGGCCTCGTGCATGTCTCGATCATGGTGATGCTGCACCCCGACCAATATGTCTACTACAACGCCTTCATCGGCGGAGTGGAAGGCGCACAGCGCAAATTCAAGCTCGATTATTGGGCCAATTCCTATGCCGAGGCGGTACAGGGCCTCGAAGACTATTTGCGCTCCGAATACGGGCCCGATTTCGAAGAGCGCGAGTTCTCGGTGGCAGTGTGCGGGCCGCCGATCTCGGCCAAATATTATTTTCCATCAAACTTCCGCTTGATCCGTGAGCAGGATCACGCCGATTTTTTCATCGCCTTTACCAAGGACAACTGCGACCGGTCGTTGCCGGGCCGCCCGATTTACGAGGTCGAGCGGCTGGGAGTGCTGCTCTCGGTCGTGCTCGACCGCCGTCAAATCCTGGCCGAGCAGTGGCGCGAACGGCAGTCGCCGCCGCGATCGGAGACGCCATAAGCCTTGTGCCACCCCCGCGGGAATAGCCTCGGCGGCTGCGGCGTTTTGTTGCCGCATGAGCCGCAACGCTCTTTGAGCTGATACTATCCGGACATCGCGTGGAACGCTCCGAATACGACAGGCTCGATCGCGCCGAAGACGCGATGTGGTGGTTCGGCGCCCTGCACGCGAATTTACTCGGCGCGGCTCGCCGCCCGCTGCCGTTGCAGGCGTTGGGCCAGCCGATCCTCGACGCCGGTTGCGGCACCGGCGGGCTGCTCGCCCGGCTTGCGGCGGCTTTTCCGGACCGCACCGTGCTCGGGCTCGATGTGGAGCCGCGGGCCTGCGCGCGCGCCGCGGAGAAGAGCGGCAGGCCGGTCTGCGCCGGATCGGTCGATTCGCTGCCCTTCGCCGACGGCGCTTTAGCGGCGATCTTCAGCGCCGATGTGCTATGCCATCGCAATGTCGACGAACCGCGCGCATTGCGCCAATTCCATCGCTGCCTCGCGGCAGACGGGCGGCTCATCCTCAATCTGCCGGCCTATCGCTGGATGCTGTCGCGCCATGACGCCGCCGTGCACAACGTCAGGCGCTACTCGGCTCGCGGCCTCGATCGGCTGCTGCGCTCGGCGGGGTTCCGGCTCCTCTACGCGACCTATTGGAATGCGGTGCTGTTTCCGCTGATGGTCGCGACGCGAAAACTCGCGCCGAGGGGTGCGGTCGCGCACAGCGACGTGGCGGTCTACCCGCGTCCGGTCGACGCGCTGTGTCGAGCGGCGACAGGCTTTGAATCCGCCTTGTTGGGCGCCGGATTGCGATTGCCGTTTGGCGGCTCGCTGCTCGCCGTCGCCGCCAAGGGAGACGTCGCCGATGGATGAAGCCGGCCGGCCCGATGCTGAGGACGGGACGCCGCGTCCGGCGCTGTCGATCGTGATCCCGGTCTATAACGGGGCGGGCAGCGTCGGCGAGCTGGTCGGCGCGCTCGAAGAGCTGTCGATCGCCGGCGGGCACGAGATCGTTCTGGTCAATGACGGCAGCCCCGACGACAGTCTGGAGGTATGCCGCCGGCTGGTCGGCCGGGCCCGAGTGCCGATCACTCTTGTCGGCCTGGCGCGCAACTACGGCGAGCACAACGCGGTGATGGCGGGCCTGCGCCACGCGCGCGGCAGCCACGTGGTCACGATGGACGACGATTTGCAAAACCCGCCGGAGGAAGTCGCGCGCCTGCTGGCCTTCGCCCAAGAGAGCGGGAAGGAGGTCGTCTACACCTTTTACGACGAGAAGCGACACGCGCTGTGGCGCAACCTTGCCAGCCGCTTTGCCAATCGGGTGGCCGATTTTGTGCTCGACAAGCCGCGTGGGCTCTATTTGTCCAGCTTTCGCTGCCTCAGCGCCTTCGTCGTGCGCGAGGTCACCCGCTACGAGGGCCCCTTTCCCTATATCGACGGACTGATCCTCCAGGTCACTCAGGACATCGACCGGCTGCGGGTGCGGCACCTGCCGCGCGCGGCGGGGCGCAGCAACTACACGCTGCGGCGATTGCTGCGGTTGTGGATGAGCATGTTCGTCAATTTCTCGGTGATGCCGCTGCGCATCAGCACCATCGCCGGGCTCGCGCTGAGCGTGCTCGGCGCGGTCGGCGGCGCCATGGCGATCGCCGAGGCGCTGCTGTCGTCGACGCCGCCCGGCTGGGCCTCGCTGATGTTTGCGGTGTTGTTCCTCTCGGGCGTCCAGCTGTTGATCCTCGGCATCGTCGGCGAGTATCTCGGCCGGCTCTATCTGACCGCGAACCGCAAGCCGCAATCGGTGACCAGGGAGATCGTGCGGAGCCGTCCCCTGTCTTCTGCCGAAGCCCCCGCCGAGAGCCGAGCTGCGGTTTTGCTGCGCGAGCACGCGTGAGCGGGATGCTTCTCTATTATGTGAGCCTCGCGGTAGGGATCCTGCTCGGCATCGCGGGTCAGGTGGCGCTGAAATCGGCCGCCAACGATTCGGCCACGCTCGTCGATCAGTTTCTCAGTCCTCTGACCATGGTCGGCTTTACGATCTATGTGCTCGCCGCGTTCTGCTACATCGTGGCGCTGAAGAAGATCCCAGTCTCGATCGCTTTTCCTTCGGTGTCGGCGAGCTACGCGATCGTCGCCGTGCTCGCGCACATCCTGTGGGCCGAGCCTCTGGGCTGGCCGCAGATCGCCGGCATCGTGCTGATTGGCGGCGGCGTCATCCTGATCCACCAGGGCTGAGGAACCCGCGGATTTCGGCGACGACGCGGTCGACCGCCTGGTCGCAGAGCTGCGGGTAGATCGGCAGGCTCAGGATTTGCCCGGCGGCGCGCTCGGTTACGCCGAGGCCCGACGGCCCCGCGGCGAGACGGCCCTGATAGGCCGGCTGAAGATGGACCGGGACTGGATAATGTATGCCGGTGCCGATGCCGGCCATCCGCAGCCGCTCGCGCAACGCGTCGCGGCCGGGCAGCCGGATCACATATTGGTGGAAGACGTGAATTGAATCGGGGCGTCGCCCGGGCACGACGACCGGCAGCCCGGCGAGGCCCGCATCATAGCGTGCGGCGATCGCACGGCGGCGCTCGTTGCCGGGCATTAGGGCGCCGAGCTTGACCAGGAGGACCGCGGCCTGAACCGGGTCGAGGCGCGAATTGACCCCGATCCGGGCGCTGACGTACCGCTCGCGCCAGCCGTATTCGCGAATTTCCCGCAATGCCGCGGCGAGCGCGGGATCGCTGGTCACAACCACGCCGCCGTCGCCGAGGGCGCCCAGATTCTTTGTCGGATAAAAGCTGAAGCACGCCAGATCGCCATACGATCCCGCCGGCCGGCCGCGATCGAGCGCGCCATGGCTCTGGGCACAATCCTCGATCAGGCGCAGCCCGCGCGCGCGGGCGAGATCGGCGAGAGACGACAGGTCGGCCGGCTGCCCATAAAGGTGGACCGGCAGGACTGCCGCAGGCCGGCCCTTGGGTGGTTTCTGCAGCGCTCGTGCCAGCTCGCGCGGCGCCATCGTATAGGTGCCGGGCTCGACATCGACCAGCACCGGGACCGCACCCGACCGTTCGATCGCGGCGACCGTCGCCACCGCGGTGTAGGATACAGTGAAGACGAGGTCGCCGGCGCCAATGCCGCAGGCGCGCAACGCCAGCTCGATCGCGTCCGTCCCGCTGCCGACGCCGACCGCGTGGCCGACGCCGAGGAAATCGGCGAACGCAGCCTCGAACGCTTCGACCTCGCGGCCGAGGATGTATTGCCCGCCTTCGAGGACGCGGGCAATCGCGGCGTCGATCGCGGCGCGCTGCGCCACATAGCCGGCGTGCGGGTCGGTCTGCGGAATTGTCGGTGCGGTCACCCGGCCCTCACAGATAGCTCGGCAGGTGGCGGCGGTAATAGTCGAGCGCGCGGCGCAGCCCCTCTGCGAGAGGGACCTGTGGTCGCCAATCGGAAAGCGCGCGGAAGCGGCGGTCGTCGGTCAGGAAATCGCCGATGTCGATGCGCTTGCGCTCCGGCGGGAACTCGCGAACCTCATAGTGCCCGCCGCCGTTCGCGGCAATCAATGCCTCAGCCAGGGTGGCAAGGGTGCACGGCTCGTTGCCGCCGACGTTGAGCGCCAGCCCTTCCGTCTCCGGGGTGACCGCGGCCGCCAGGAATGCCTCGGCCGCATCGTCGACATAGAGCAGATCGCGGCGCTGCTCGCCGCCCCAGACCTCGAACGGCTCGCCCTCGATCGCCAGGCGCAGCCATATGCCGAGAAAGGTCTGGCGAGCGTCCCTGATCCGCATCCCCGGCCCATAAACGTTGGTCAGCCGCAGGGAGCGGCTGCGGATGCCGTAGGCGTCGCGAAACAGCAGGTGGTAGGCCTCCCCGGCCATCTTGTTGACGCCGTTCACGTCGACCGGTCGCAGCGGGTGCCGCTCGTCGACCGGAAGATAGAGCGGCCGACCGTAGATCTGCCGCGTGCCGGCATGGACGATGACGATGCCGGGATTGATGGCTCGGCAGGTCTCCAAGAGCTCTAGCTGTGCGGTGCAATTGATCGCCAAATCGTCCTCGGGCGCCGTCATCGAGTTCGAGGTGGCTCGTCTGCGCCGCCAGGTTGAAGAGAAAATCCCGGCCGGTGAGCAAATACCGCAGCGCGTGGCGGTCGCGGATATCGGCGATGTCGACCGCGACGCGATCGCGGATGTCGGCGATGTTCGCGTCGTTGCCGCCGTAATCGGGGATCATGCTGTCGATCAGCATGACCTCGGCGCCGAGACCGACGAGGCGACGGGCTAACGCGGAGCCGATCAGGCCGAGGCCGCCGGTAACGGCGACCCTGGCTCCGGCGAAGACCGCAAAGCGCGGGTCAGGGCCGGTGCTCATGTCTCAGCCTCCCGCGCGGGACCGGCGTCATCGAGCAATGGCACCCAGGCCGCGGGCACGCTCGGAGAGCCGCATCGGTGCTGCGGTCTCCTCGTACAATTGCCGCGCCTCGGCCGAGGGGCCGCGCCGCGTGCCGAGCGCCCGCACCTCTACCGTGCGGTGGAAGGCGCCCTGCGGCAGGCCGATCGTGTCGCCGACGCGCACGCCATGCCTGGCCTTGCCGATGACGGCTCCGTTGACCATGACCGCCCCGGCGGCGCAAAGCCGGGAAGCGAGCGACCGGCTCTTCACGAGGCGTGCGAACCACAGCCACCGATCGAGCCGGCGGCTGGGGGCGGTGTTCGAAGTGGCGTCGTCGCTCAAGCGAGCTTCAGCTCCCGCAGCTTGGCAAAGGGATTTTCCTCCCGCGGCGGCTGACGCCGGCGGCTGCGATCGACGGCTTCGGCCCGGCGCCGCGCCCGGCCGACAAAAGTCTCCTCACCGGCCTCCACCACGGCACGGTAGCCGAGCGCTGCCAGCAGCCGGCGCAAGGTGCTTTGCTCTACGCCGGCTGTTGCCGCGAGCGCGGCGTCGGCCGCAAACGGGCCGCGGCGCGCCTGGCGGCGAGCCGCGGCGGCAAGACGCTCCAGCCGGTCCGGCCGCAAGGCGAGCCCGTCGAGCACGCGATATCCGATCGCGGCATAAAACGAAGGCGGCAATTCCCGATCGATCTCGATTGGCTTGGCGAGCCGGCGCGCCGGCGGCAGGGACGGTACCGGCCGTCCGTGGCGCACCGCCCACAACAGAGCGCGCAGGCGCAGCGCCTCGGGCCGCAACAACGGCTCGAAATAGACGCTTTCGGTACCGAAGCGCACACCCTGCCGGCTCAGCGCGCGCCGGTCGCGCGGGTCGAGGGCTTCGAGCGAGCCGACCTCGGCGGCGGGCACGGCGCCGAGCGTGTCGGCGAGCTGGAAGGCGAGCCCGCGCCCGACGCCGCCGAGCGGCAACGCGCCGGTGGAAAAGAGCGGCGCCAACCGGCGCTCGATCTCGCCGCGGACAAACGTCTGCAGACGCTGGCGCACCCGCTCGCGCGCCTCCCCCTCCAGGAAATCGCCGGTGAACGGCTCGGCCCGCGGGGTCAGCATCGTCTCGCCGGCCGCGAGCCGGCCGACGAGGTCGCCGCGCCAGCGCAGCATCCCCGCCGCGTCGATGGCAAAGGCGTCGTCGGGGTCGGTGGTGAGGCGGCGCACCCGGGCGGCCACCTCGCCGCGCAGCACCCGATTGGCGGCGGCGATCAGCATCCGCATCTCGACGCCGTCGATCGCGTCCGGAAGAAAGCGCAGCCCGTTGAGCCGGCCGACATAGGCGCCCTCGACTTGGACCTCGCCTGCCGCCGACACCGCGGCCAAGAGCTCGCCCTCGGCGGCGAGCCGGCGTACCAGGAAGGCCGAGCGGCGATCGACAAAGCGCCGGGTGATCAGGTCGTGCAACGCATCGGAGAGCCGATCCTCGATGCCGCGGGCACGCTCCTGCCATTCAACGGCACCCTCGACCCAGTCGCCGCGGTGGGTGATGTAGGTCCAGGTCCTGACATGAGCGATCCGCGTCATCAAGGTGTCGATATCGCCGTCGGTGCGGTCGAGATTGGCCATCTGCCCGGCGATCCACGGGATCGGCAGGCGCTCGTCGGGGCCGGCGAGATGCAGGAAGATGTGGGCCAAGAGCCGGGCGTGGCTGTCGCTCATCACCTTGCGGAAATCGGGGATCTGACAGACCTCCCACAAGAGCCGGACCGCACCCGGATGCCTCGCCAGCGCCATGACCTCGCGATTGCGGGCAAGCGCCTGGAGGGCGCCGTGGTCATCGGCCTCGCGGGCCTGGACGAGACCGGGGACCGAGGGCCGCTCGTCGAGGCTCTGGAGCAATGCCGCGACCGATTCGAAGCGCAACCGCGTGTTGCGCCAGTTGAGCCGGGTCAATGGGTCGAACCGATGGGTTTCGACGGCTTCGACGATCTCGGGATCGAGCGGCCCCTGCTCGGCGGTGGTGCCGAAGGTGCCGTCGCTCATATGGCGGCCGGCACGGCCGGCGATCTGGGCGATCTCGGCGGCGCTCAACCGGCGCGGGCCGCGGCCGTCGAACTTGCCGATCTGGGCAAAGGCGACATGGTCGAGATCCATGTTGAGCCCCATGCCGATCGCATCGGTGGCGACGAGATAGTCGACCTCGCCGGCCTGAAACATGCCGACCTGGGCGTTGCGCGCCCGCGGGCTGAGCGCGCCCAGTACGACCGCGGTCCCGCCGCGCTGCCGTCGGATCAATTCCGCCAGCGAGAACACGTCGGCCACGGCAAAAGCGACGACGGCGCTGCGCGGCGGCAGCCGGGTCACCTTCTTGTGGCCAGTGTAGGAGAGGGTCGAAAAACGCGGCCGGGCGACATGCTCGACCTCTGGGACGAGCCGCCGCATCAACGGCTTGATCGTGTCGGCGCCGAGCAGCATCGTTTCCTGCACGCCGCGCGCATGCAAGAGGCGCGCGGTGAAGACGTGCCCTCGTTCCGGATCGGCGCACAGCTGGATCTCGTCGACGGCAAGAAAATCGACCGGGCGGTCGAGCGGCATCGATTCGACCGTGCACACAAAATAGGAGGGGTTCGGCGGCAGGATCTTTTCTTCGCCGGTGATCAGAGCGACTGCGCGCGCCCCTCTGAGCTTGACGATTCGGTCATAGTTTTCGCGGGCGAGGAGCCGCAGCGGAAACCCGATCATGCCGCTGCGATGGCCGAGCATGCGCTCGATGGCGAGATGGGTCTTGCCGGTATTGGTCGGCCCGAGGACCGCGACGAGCCGCGGAGCGGGGCTGAACATGGCCATGCCGCAAAGGTATCGGGCGGGACCGCCGCCAACGCAAGCGCAAAGCGCCCAAAACTGGCGCCTGCGACGCTGAGGCTACCGCCGTCGCCCGACGAGCCCGGCTCGCGGTCTTGCGCGCCGTGGTTTTGCGCCACATATCCTCGGCGCGTTCGTGCCATTTCACAACGGCAGGCCATGACCCAGGAAACGAGGAATTTCCAGGCGGAAGTCAGCCGCCTACTCGAGATCGTCGCCCACTCGCTCTACAGCGAAAAGGAGATCTTTCTGCGCGAGCTGATCTCCAACGCGTCCGATGCGTGCGACCGGCTGCGTTATGCGGCATTGACCGAACCGGCGCTGGCCGACGGCGACAGCAGCTACAAGGTGGTGCTCACCCCCGACAAATCGGCTCGCACCTTGACCGTCGCCGATAACGGCATCGGCATGAGCCACGACGAGTTGATCGAGAACCTCGGCACCATCGCGCGGTCCGGCACCGCCGCCTTCCTGAACCAGCTGTCGGGCGACGCGCGCAAGGATATGAGCCTGATCGGCCAGTTCGGCGTCGGCTTCTATTCGGCTTTCATGGTCGCCGACAAGGTCGAGGTCTTGAGCCGCAAAGCCGGGGAGGGCGAGGGCTGGCGTTGGGTTTCCGACGGCAAAGGGGAGTTCACGATCGAGCCGTTGCCCGACGCCGCGCGCGGGGCGGCGATCATCGTGCATCTGCGCGAGGGCGAGGACGAATACCTCGATCCCACAAAGCTGCGCGCTATCGTCAAGACCTACTCCGACCATGTCGGGCTGCCGATCGTGCTGAGGGAGGGCGGCAAGGAAGAGACGCTCAACACCGCCTCCGCTCTCTGGACCCGGCCGCGGACCGAAATCACCCCCGAGCAGTACAAGGAGTTCTACCACCACGTCGGGCACAGCTTCGACGATCCGTGGCTGACCTTGCACGCCAAGGCCGAGGGCGTCCTCGAGTACACGAGCCTCCTTTTCGTGCCTTCGACAAAGCCCTTCGACCTCTTCGACCCGGAGCGCAAGAGCCGGGTCAAGCTCTATGTCCGGCGGGTGTTCATTACCGACGAGGGCACCGACCTGTTGCCGCCTTATCTGCGGTTTCTGCGCGGTGTCGTCGACAGCGAGGATTTGCCGCTCAACCTCAGCCGCGAAATGCTGCAATCGAACCCGATGGCGGCACGGATACGCCAGCAGCTGACCCGGCGGGTGCTGGGCGAGCTCGCCAAGAAGGCGGAGGAATCAGCCGAAGAATATGCCAAGTTCTGGGAGAATTTCGGCGCCGTGCTCAAAGAAGGGCTTTACGAGGACCGCGAGCAGCGCGAAACGCTATTGGGGCTCGCCCGCTTCCGCTCGACCGCGCGCGACGGGCTCGTCTCGCTCGACGAGTATGTCGCGGCGATGAAGCCCGGGCAGGACGCGATCTATACGATGACCGGTGACAGCCTCGATGTCGTTAAGCGCAGCCCGCAGCTCGAAGGCTTCCGAGCGCGGGGGATCGAGGTCCTGCTGCTGACCGACCCGATCGACGAGTTCTGGCTGCCGGCGATCGGTACCCATAAGGAGAAGCCGTTCAAATCGGCAACCCGCGGCGGCGTCGACCTCGACAAGATCACCCCGCCCGAGGAGCGCACCGAGACGGAGAAACCGCAGCCGCCGGCCAGGCTCGCCAGCCTGATCGCGATCTTCAAGCTGGCGCTCGGCGAGGCAGTCAAGGACGTGCGCAGCTCGGACCGCCTGACCGACAGTGCGGTCTGCCTCGTCGCCGACGAGGGCGACATGGACATGCATCTCGAACGGCTCTTGAAGCAGCACCGCCAGCTCGATTCGGCCTCTAAGCGCATTCTGGAGCTCAACCCCCGGCACAAACTGATCGAGCGCCTGGCGGCAACGGTCGGTGAGACCGGCGCCTCGGACCAGTTGTCCGAGTTCGCCTGGCTTTTGCTCGATCAGGCGCGGATCGTCGAAGGCGAGCAGCTTCCCGACCCGCCCGCCTTCGCCCGCCGTCTCGCCGCGCTGCTCGAGCGCGGGCTGCCGGCCGCCGCCTAGCCCGCGACCTGCTGCTCAGGAAAAGGCGGCGTCACGCCTTCGGGGACGGCCACCTGGAACACGTTCAACGTGTTCCCGATCAGCGTGTAGTAGCCGATAATGCTGATGATCTCGATCAGGCCGACCTCGCCCAACGCGGCGACCGCCTCGTTGAAGCTCGTATCCGATAGCCGCTGTGCGGTGAACAGCTCGGTGCAGATCCGATGCACCAGCGCCTCGTCCTGTCGCGCGAAAGTCGGCGCCTCGCCGTGGCGAATGGCCTCGACCGCGGCGTGCGGCACGCCCCCCTTCTCGGCCAGCGGGGCATGGGCGTACCATTCATACTGCGCGCGCCAGAAGCGGGCGGTGGTGATGATCGCCAGCTCCGAGAGCCGGTCGGGCAGCGAGGTGCCCCAGCGCAAATGCTCGCCGAGCTGTGCCGCGTGCTCGCAGATCTCGGGCGCCCGGATCAACAGCTGGAAAGGGCCGCCAAACCGGCCGCGCCGGCCAGCGATGATCAAATCATGGACCCGGCGCTGCGCCGGGGTCATTTCCTCCAGCGTTATGTCGCGATAGCGGCTCATTGTCGTCTCCTCGTTTTTGGCATTCGGCGCGGCTCGCGCAGTCTAGCGGCGCGCCGCGAGCGACGGAAGAAGCGGTAGGGGGCAAGCTGGCGCCACGATCCCGAACTTGCTGTTTCAGCACCATAGACGACGGCTGATGAGTTCTGTTGAGCCGCGCGCCTGTCTGAGGGTTACAGCGAATTAATCCCGCCGAAACCTGCCTGTTATCTCCCCGAACCAAATCTGTCGTGACCCGCTCTCGCTCGTCACGCTCGAGGCGGTCGGCACGAGCATCCCGCTCGACAGGAGGACAAATTGGCAGAATCCCCGGCAGACAAGACCCGTCACCCGTGGCTGAAAGGGAAGCGCGCGGCGGCGCTCGGCTTCGGCCTGGGTGCCACCCTGGCGCTCTCGCCGCTGGTCTGGGCCGAGAACCCTTCGACGCAGCCCAACCCGCCGCCGGCGGTTCCGGCGGCGCCGCAAACCATGACTTCTCCGATGGCGCTGATCCAGCAGCAGAGCTTTGCGCCGCTGGTTAAGAAGGTGGCGCCCGCGGTCGTCAACATCTCGGTCACGCAGAAGGCAGATACCGAGCAGATGGCCGAGGAGCAGGACGAAAACCCGGTCCCCGGCTTCCCGAACTCGCCGTTCGATCAATTCCTGCGCCGGTTCTTCGAGCAGCAGAACCCGAACGGCGAGCGCCATCTCTTCCCCGAGACGCCCGGCGGGCAGGCGCGGCGGATCGCCCTTGGCTCCGGCTTCATCATCGACCCGTCGGGCTATGTGGTGACCAACAACCACGTGGTCGGCGACGCTGCCAAGGTCGAAGTGATCCTGCACGACGGCACCAAATACACCGCCAAGATCGTCGGCCGCGATCCCAAGACCGATCTCGCGGTGCTGAAGGTCAAGGCCGACAAGCCCTTGCCCTATGTCAGCTTCGGCGACAGCAGCACCGCACAGGTCGGCGACTGGGTGATGGCGGTCGGCAATCCCTTCGGCCTCGGCGGCTCGGTTACGACCGGCATCGTTTCGGCGCGCGGCCGCGATATTCACTCTGGCCCGTTCGACGACTTCCTGCAGATCGACGCGCCGATCAATCGCGGCAATTCCGGTGGCCCGACCTTCAACCTCGAAGGCCAAGTCATCGGCATCAACACAGCGATCTATTCACCGAACGGTGGCAGCGTCGGCATTGGCTTTGCCATCCCCTCGAATGTCGCCAAGTCGATCGTCGCCCAGCTCGAGGAGCACGGCAAGATCGCTCGCGGCTGGCTCGGCGTGCAGATCCAGGAGGTCACCCCGGCGATTGCCGCCAGCCTCGGCCTGAAGGGCGAAGAGGGCGCGCTGGTCTCGATGGTCAGCCCGGACAGCCCGGCCGCCAAGGCCGGCCTCAAGCAGGGCGACGTGATCCTGTCGTTCAACGGCGACAATGTCGGCAAATTGCACGATCTGCCGCGGATCGTCGCCTCGACCGCACCCGACACCGAGGCGAAGGTGACCGTGTGGCGCAACGGCCAAAAGACCCAGCTCGAAACCAAGCTTGGAGAGCTCTCCAAGCACGAGCAGGTCGCCTCGGCGAGCCAGGGGCAGGATGAAGAGCAGCCGGCAAAAGCCGAAGCCCTGGGCATGCATTTCGACGCCTTGACGGGTCAGATGCGGCGCGAGCTGCACATTGCCAAGGACGTACATGGCGTCGTGGTCACCAGGGTCGACGACGGCAGCGTCGCCGATGAAATCGGGTTGAGCCGCGGGGATATCCTGGTGGCGATCGACCAGCAGCCGGTCAACTCTCCGCAAGAGGCGGCCGACAAGCTACAGGAGATCGCCAAATCGCCGAAGAAGGATGCTCTTCTGCTGCTGAACCGCCACGGTGTCACGCAATATGTCGGCGTCAGCCTCGGCGGCAATCAGGGATAAGCAATCGCACCGGCCGCGCCCTTCCCCGACACCGGGGAAGGGCGCTGCATTTATTCATCGCCTGATACAGTTCAGCGAGACCGCCAAGCCGGCCCCGCATGCGCCGTCCGCTCGCGCGGTCCCAGCGGGACGCGCGCTTCGAGGCGTTCGAGCTCGATCCGCGTGCGGGCGCCCGCCCGCAGCAGGCGATCGGTGGCCTCCCGCAGCCCGGCTCGGCTTTCGGGCGTGTCGCCGGCAAGAGCCGCGTCGAAGGCGGCGAGAAAGGCGGCAATATCGCCGTCTACCCGTTCGCGCAGGTCCCGATCGATGAAGGTTCCGCCCTCTCTGGCCCGCGGTGGTTCGGCGACCATGCGATTGGGCTCGCGGCTGGTGGGTGGGGGAAAAGGCCCAGAGGGCTGCCGCGGCGGCAGACCGAAGCTCGGTTCTCCGGCGGGCGGGCGCGGGACGTTGCGCTCGGCAACGCCCGAAGGATTGCCTCCCGCCAGGCGCGCCGATTGCGGCTCCGGGCCTGCCGGGCCGCCGTCGTCGCCGTGCGGCATCGACAGCCGCAGCGTCCGGCGCTGATCGCCATGCTGGGGCGTCGCATTACCAAAGCCGTTGCCGCCGCCGGCGCGGTGCAGGTCGCTCCGTCCTTGACCAGGCCGCACGGCCGCGCCGTTTTCCTCCTGCGGCGGGGCGTCTTGGCCATGATCGAATCGGAAAGCCGGCTGATCCGACGCGCGACCCGCATCGGGCTGCTGCGATACGCTGGGTGGGTGCTCGATCGCCGGCACAGGAGCCGACGGAAAAATTTCCAGAGGCCTCGGCTCGGCGCCGGTTGTGTCTACCGGCGCTTCTGGCGAGGGTGCCTCGGCCGGATTGCCCTTGACCAATTGGGGCTCCGATGGCGCTGCAGCGCCCGCTGCCGATGCCTCAGCCGCGGCATTGCGCGCGCGGCTTCGGCTGACGATATAGCTGATCGCCGGCGGCGAGCAGTCATAGGTGCGGGCGATACTGGACAACGTCTCGCCTGCTTCGTATCGCGAGATGATCGACGGCCAATCTTGCTGGGGGATTTTTCCTCTTTTGCTCGACTTTTCCATTCCCGGAACCTTCGGCTGCGAATTTTTAGATTTCTGTCTTCCGGGTTTCCTAAGTCGTAACGCTTCGGATGCAGTGTCGAGACGACGCCGCCGAAAGAGACAGAGAAGAAAAATCGATGGCGAGAGCGGTGCCCCGACCGACCGGTCTACCCAAGCCCAGCGAGGCCGCCGCATCCCATGCCCGTCTTTCAGGTATCGGACAATAGCGACAATCAAGTCAACAGTGAAAGGATTTATTTTTCCTTATGACCGCTCCACGCTCAAATTTGCTCGGCTGGACGAGCCGGGCGCGCAGCGCCTGGCGGCGGGGCGGCCCGCAAACGCGGGATATGAACGCCACCGCTCGTGGGTCTGAAGCGTCGCCTCTCCGGCCCCGCGCCAGAACCTGCAAACATCTGATATTATGAGTGAAGCCCAAATAATCGCTCAGATTCGGACGATCTTTCCCGGGTTCATGATGTTGTCCGGATCGAGCGCTTTCTTGATCGCGCGCATGACGCTGACTGCCTCGCCATGCTCCGCGGTCAAGAACTCCATCTTGCCGTAGCCGATCCCGTGCTCGCCGGTGCAGGTTCCCTCCATCGCCAGCGCGCGCGCGACCATGCGGTCGTTGAGACGGCTCGCCTCGGCGATTTCCTGCGGCCGATTCGGATCGATCATAAACACCAGATGAAAATTTCCGTCCCCGACATGGCCGACCAGCGCCGAGGGCACCGACGACTGCGCCAGATCCCGCTTGGTCTCGCCGATGCACTCGGCGAGCCTCGAGATCGGCACGCAGACATCGGTCGCCCAGCCCTTCGAGCCGGGCCGCAACGCCAGGGCGGCGTAATAGGCGTCGTGCCGCGCCTGCCACAGCTTGGACCGTTCTTCTTGGGTCGTCGCCCAGCGGAAATCGTCGCCGCCATGCTCATCGGCAATCGCCTTGACTGTTTCGGCCTGCTCGGCGACCCCGGCCGGCGTGCCGTGGAATTCGAAGAACAGGGTCGGAGCCACCTTGTTGTCGAGCTTGGAGTACTTGTTGATGGCGTCGATCTGCAATTCGTCGAGGAGCTCGATGCGCGCCACCGGCACACCACTTTGGATCGTCAGGATCACGGTGTCGACGGCGTCCTCCAATGTCGGAAAGGCGCAGACCGCCGCCGAGATCGCCTCCGGAATGCCGTAAAGCCGCACCGTCAGCTCGGTGATGATGCCGAGCGTGCCTTCCGAGCCGACAAAAAGGCGGGTCAAATCGTAGCCGGCCGCTGATTTGCGGGCCCGCCTAGCGGTTCGGATGATGCGCCCGTCGGCGAGCACGACGGTCAGCGACAGCACGTTCTCGCGCATCGTGCCATAGCGCACCGCATTGGTGCCCGAGGCGCGGGTCGCGGCCATGCCGCCCAATGAGGCGTCAGCGCCAGGGTCGATAGGGAAGAAGAGCCCGGTGTCGCGCAGATGCTCGTTCAGCTGCTTGCGCGTGACCCCCGCCTCGACGGTCGTGTCGAGATCGGCGGCATTGACTTGCAGGATACGGTTCATCTGCGACAGGTCGATGCACACGCCGCCGGCCAATGCCGCGACTTGGCCTTCGAGCGAGGTGCCGGTGCCGAAGGCGATGACCGGCGTCTTGTGGCGGGCGCACAAGGTCACGATCGCCGCGACCTCCTCGGCGCTGTGAACGAAGGCGACGGCGTCGGGGGCGTGCGCCGCATGGTAGGATTCATCCTTGCCGTGCTGGGCGCAGATCGCCGCCGAAGTCGACAGCCGCTCACCCAGCAATTGGCGCAGCGAGGCGATCAGCGAATCGTCAACCGGTTCGCGGCGCAGGGCGGATGCACTCATGGCGGCGTGCCTCGGATTGAGTCCGGCTTTTGCAATGTGAGCATTGCTGCCCCCCGCGTCCACAGGGCGATCAAGATCAATCGCCGCTGCCGCTGCCGAGCACGCGGTCCAGGGTCTTGACCGCGTTGTCCGGTCCGGGCGCCGGTTCGGAGTCGGCCGCGGCGAGGTAGCCGTAGAGCCGGGCGATCGCGGCGTAGATGTCGTGTGACGGCGGGTTCGCTTCGAGAAAGTCCGAGATTTCCTCCATCTCGGCGACCCAGCGGTAGGCCTTGTCATACATGCGCGGAATGCTGGCCTTGAATTGCGCCAGGAGTTGCGGCTGGCTGCGCGACAGCTCGGCGATCAGCGCCTCGCCGCAGCCGAAGCGCGCCGCCCCCAGCATCATCGCCGAGGCGATCGCGGTGGTGCCCTTGGTGATTCCGGCATAGGACATCTTGAGGCCCGAGGCGGCGCCGACCGGCCCGTCGATGACTCGCCAGTCGATCCCCCAGTCACGCAGCACCGCGGTCTGCCGCGCGGTCGACCCCGAAGCGTAGATCGCCGGGCTGTAGCCGGGCCGCGGCGGCCCGCCGATGATCCCGGCATCGACGAAATCGGCGCCCGACGGCGCCACCGCTTCGGCGATGCGCACCGCCGTCTGCGGGCTGACCGCGTTGCAGTCGACATAAACCGGCTTGCGGGCGAGCGCCTTCAGGGCCGGCGCCAGCCGCCGGGCGAGCGGCAGGGCCTCACCCGGCGGCAGGATGGCGAGGAAGAAATCGGCGCCGTCGAGCAAGGCGCGCTCGTCAGCCGCCGCGACCATGCCGGCGGTGCTAGCGCGCTCGGCGCTGGCGGCACTGCGCCCAGCCAGCAGAGTGCGAACCTCCGCCCCGCTTTCGTGCAGCCGCCGGCCGACGCCAGCTCCCATCAAACCCTGGGCGATGACAGCGATAACCGCCATGTCCGATCTCCTTTGCAAAGCGATTGGCCTCAACCTACTGAGCGGCAGCGGCTATGGGAAGGGCTCCGGCGTTGGGACGGTGGTGCGCGACGGCCGGATCGGGTTTACGTCTGGCGGCGGGAAACGGTTGGGAAATCGCTATGAAGATCACCGATGTCACCCTGACCCTGTTTGCCTGGGAGAGCATCCCGTCGACGATCTACGGCCATCATACCGCGCGGCCGACCGGCAAGAGCGATCTCGGCCTCTTGGCGGTGATGACCGACGACGGCGTCACCGGCCATGCCTTTCTCGGCACCTCGTCGAACCCGGCGAGCCTCGACGGGCCGGGGCTGATCCGCTTTTTGAAGCCGATCCTGGTCGGCCAGGACCCGCTCGACCGCGAGCGCTTGAACCGTCTCCTGTGGGCGCGCGCCCGGGTCGCCACGGTGCGGGCGATCGGCGCCTGCGACATCGCACTCTGGGACATCGCCGGCAAGGCCGCGGGGCTGCCGATCCATCGCCTCCTCGGCACCTGCCGCGACAATATCGCGGCCTATGCCAGCTCCGAGATCCACGCCTGCCCCCGAGGCCTATGTCGAGCAGGCGTTGCACTACCAAGACGACCGGCTGGGCCGCCTACAAGATCCACCCGCCGCAGCGCTGGCGCGACGACATCAAGGTGTGCGAGGCGGTGAGCAAGGCGGTCGGCGACGATTACACGGTGATGCTCGATTCGACCTGGAGTTATCGCTACGAGGAGGCGCTCAGGGTCGGCCGGGCGATCGAGGAGATGGGCTTCTACTGGTATGAGGACCCGCTGCACGAGCAGGACATCTATAATTACGTCAAGTTGAAGCAGAAGCTCGACATCCCGATCCTCGCCACCGAATACCCGATCGGCGGGCTCGATTCCTACATTCCCTGGGTAACGGAGCGCGCCACTGACTTTCTGCGCGGCGATGTCGCGGTCAAGGGCGGGATCACCACCCTGATCAAGACCGCCCACCTGGCCGAAGCCTTCCGGATGAACTTCGAGACCCACCACGGCGGCAACTCGCTGAACAATTTCGCCAACCTGCACGTCATCATGGCGATCCGCAACACCGAGTTCTTCGAGGTGCTGCTGCCCGATGCGATGCAGAAATACGGCCTCGCCGAAGACATCGCCGTCGACCGCGACGGCCTCGTCCACGCCCCCACCGGCCCCGGCCTCGGCGCCAACATCGATTTCGAGCTGATCGAGCGCAAGAAGGTCGGGGTGTTGAGCTGAGGTTTCTTGGACCCTATGGTGGCTGCTCGCAGCAACGTCGCAAGAGGCGTTTTCGAGTTTTGGGGAGAAACTTTATGAATACTGAGAGATTGCGAGAACTTATTGATCTAATGCTTGAGGCCGAAGATAAATTTCAAACCCAGTCCCTACTAGTGCACTGACACAAACATAGGATTCAACAGGCGAAGTGTGCTATTGTCGGGGCATGGCACAGGAAGTCTGCGTCGTCGTTGGAGCCGAGGATCGTGCGCGGTTGACCGCGATGGTCGGCGATCGGAGCCGGCCGCTGAAGCATCTGCAGCGGTCCCGGATTGTCCTGTTCTCGGCGGATCGGCTGCCGGTCATCGAGGTCGCGCGGCGCGCTGGGGTCAGCCGTCCGGCGGTGTGGCGCTGGCAGCGCCGCTATGCCGAGGCCGGGGTGGAAGGTCTGTTGCGCGACAAGACCCGACCGCCGGGCAAAGCACCGGTGGCGCCCGCCACCGTGGCCGCGGTGCTGGCGCTGACCTGTGCCGAGCCGCCGGGCGAGACCACCCACTGGACCGGCCGGGCGATGGCCAAGGCGGTTGGCCTGTCGTTGCGCACGATCCAACGGATCTGGGAAAAGCACCGCCTGCAGCCGCACCGCATACGCACCTTCAAGCGCTCCACCGACCCCGCCTTCGCTGAAAAGGTCGAGGACATTGTCGGCCTCTATATGCATCCACCGGCCCATGCCGTGGTGCTGTCGATCGACGAGAAATCCCAGATCCAGGCACTCGATCGCACCCAGCCGGGTCTGCCCATGAAGCCCGGCAAGTGCGGGACCATGACGCATGACTACAAGCGCCACGGCACGACGACCTTGTTTGCCGCCCTCAACACGCTAGACGGCGTCGTCCTCGGCCGTTGCATGCAGCGCCACACCCATCAGGAATTCATCCGCTTCCTCAACGCCGTCGAACGCGCGGCGCCGACCGACAAGCCGGTCCACGCCATCCTCGATAACTACGCCACCCATAAGCATCCCAGAGTCAAAGCTTGGCTCGCCCGCCATCCGCGCTGGACCTTCCACTTCACGCCAACCTCGGGTTCCTGGCTCAACGCCGTCGAGAACTTCTTCTCCGCACTCACCCGAGAGCGCCTCAAGCGCGGCGTCTTCCGCTCCATCGCCGACCTCCAGGCCGCTATCAACCGCTATCTCAAAGCGCACAATGATGACCCCAAGCCCTTCGTCTGGACCAAACCCGCCGACGCCATTCTCGCCAAGCTCAACCGACTGCCTGTACCTTCCGTTTGAGCCAGTGCACTAGGCGCGAGCCGAGACCTTGCGCCACCACCGGTCGAGGCTCCACTCCCCGCCACCGACGACGAAGAAATAGAAGAAGATGAAGCAGTAGAGGATCGCGGCATCCCCGGCGTTGATGACGGGAAAGAAATTGCGCGGCGCGTGCGACATGAAGTAGGCGACGGCCATCTCCCCCGACATGACGAAGGCGGCGATCCGCGTGTATAGGCCGACGCACACCAGCGCCCCGCCCACGGCTTCGATCACCCCCGCTAGCCCCAAGAGCGAGAAGAGGTGGAGCTGATCGAAGTTGGCTACATGCGGAAAGCCGAACAATTTGGCAAGGCCATGCTCCATAAAAAGGAGCCCGGCAAAAAATCTCACAATGCTAAGGACGCGTGGTCCCCATGTATCGGCCATGGAAGCTCCTCCCCCGATCGAATTTCTCCACCACCGTGCCGAGACGGCGGCCATCCGTCAAGTCCGGTTCAACCTTCGCGCGGGTACATCACGGCGCGGCCGGTAAGGCGGCGGTCGCGCAACGCCGCCAGCGCGTCACCGGCCTGGTCGAGCGAGAACGGCACGACCTGGTCCGGCTGCACCAGGCCTCGGCCATAGAGATCGAAGATCTCGGCATAGCAGGCCGCCATCCGGTCCGGGCGGCGCTTGCGGTAGTCGCTGACCTGTAAGCCGCTGACCTCGATGTTCTTCAAGAGCAGGTAGTTGGCTTTGATCGTCGGGATGCCGCCGGCGGCAAAGCCGATCACCACCAGACGGCCGCACCAGGCGAGCGCTCGCAAGGCCGCCCCTAACATTTCCCCGCCCAGAGGGTCGAGAATGATGTCGGCGCCCCGTCCCTTGGTCTCCGCGTGGACCTGCTCGCGCAACGCCTCGCGCAAATTCGAGCAGGACAGGTCGATTATTGCATCGGCACCAGCCTCGCGCAGCACCGCTTCCCTCTCGGGCCGCGAAATGCCGGCGAGCACGCGCGCCCCCATCGCGCGGCCCAACTGCACCGCCGCCCGCCCGACCCCGCCCGAGGCGCCGAGGACCAGCACCGTCTCGCCGGGTGTTAGCCGCGCGCGCTCGCGCAACGCGAACCAGGCAGTGTCGTAAACAAGGCTCAGCGACGCGGCCTCGGGAAAGGACATCCGCGGCGGCAAGGGGTGGCATTGATCGGCCGGCAGCACCACCGCCTCGGCATAGCCGCCCGCTTCGGCCATCGCCAGCACCCGATCGCCGACCCGCAGCGTGCCCACCTCTGGTCCCAGCGCCGCGACCATGCCGGCCGGCCCCTTGCCGGGGATGAACGGGCGCGGCGGCAGGAACTGGTAGGCGCCTCCAACTACCAGCAGGTCGACGTAATTGACCGGTACGGCATGCACCGTCACCAGCACTTCACCCGGCCCCGGAACCGGCATCGGTGCCTTGGCGACGCGCAGCCGCTCCGGAGGCCCGAATTCGTCAACCACGATCGCGCGCATCCCTCACCCGCGCATCGGCAAAGGCTGTACCAAGCCCTGCGCCACAAGGCGCGCCAGCTCGCGCTTCAGCACCTTGCCGCTGGCGGTCAGCGGCATCTCATCCAATGTCAGAAAAAATTCTGGCATGTCGTATTGCGGCAAGCCGGCCACATCCAGATGGTCGAGGATCGCGCCCGGCTCGGCGCACATGCCTTGGCGCGCCACCACGGCGAGGCAGACGCGCTCGCCGAGCCGCGGGTCGGGGACCGGAAAGGCCGCCGCCTGCACCACCGCGGCATGATGCAGCGCCAGCGCCTCGATCCTTGCCGGGTGGATGTTTCGGCCACCGCGGATGATCACATCCTTCTTACGGCCGGTGACGCGCAGATAGCCGTCGCCGTCGATCCGACCGAGATCGCCGGTCATGAACCAGCCCTCGGCATTGAACGCGGCCTCGGTCGCCTGCTGGTCGTCGAAATAGCCGAGCATCAGGCTGGCGCCGCGGCCGCCGATCTCCCCGATCTCGCCGGGCCGCACCTCGGCATCGGGGTCATCCCGGTGCCAGATGCGGATCTCGTAGCCCTCGCAGGCGCGGCCGCAGGTCTCGGCGATGCGCTCGGGCGGGTCGACGGGCAGCGTGTATTGGTGCGAGCAGGTCTCGGTCATGCCGTAGCCGCTTTGCGGCACCACCCCGCAGCGCAGCAGCCCCTCCACCAAACCCGCCGGGGCGGCAGCGCCGGAAATGCGGAAGCCGCGCACCGCTCCGAGCCGCTCGACACCGCGAACCCGCATTTCGGCCAACAGGTCGATCGCATGCGTCGGCACGCCGAACAGGAAGCCGGCGCCGGTCTCCTCCAGCCGGTCGACGAGGCTCTGCCCGCGCGGCAGGTCGTGCACGACGAGCTCACCGCCGCCCGCCAGTGCCGTGATCAGCGCGCCGAGCCCGAGATTGTGGCTCAGCGGGCTCAGCGTGTAGAGCACGGTGCGCTCCAAGGCCCAATCGCGGGCCATCATCCGCGCCGTGGCGAACAAGGTGTTGTCGCTGTGCATGACGCCCTTCGGCTCGCCGGTGGTGCCGGAAGTGAAGGGCAGGTAAGTGACCTGGTTCGGGTCTTCGCTGACCGCCAGATCCACGGAGGGACCCGGCAGATGGGCAAAAGGCGCCGCTTCGGCGGGGCCGACACAATGGACGAGCTTGACGAACTCGCACCCGGCCAGCCGATCGAAAAGATCGGTGCGGCCGGCATCTGCGATCACCGCCGCCGCGCGCATCCGCCCGATCAGCGCGATGACCTCGCCCACCCGGTGGTCGCGGTGCAATGACGGGCAGCAGACATAGCCGTTGCGCGAGCAGGCAAGGAACGCCGCCGCGGTCTCGACCCGGCTCGGCAGCCACATCGCGATCCGCTGGCCGGGCCGCACGCCATGGCCGGCGAGATGCGCCGCCAGCCGGTCGGCGGCTTCGACCAACGCCCGATAGGTCAGCCGGCGGTGCCGGTCGCGCACCGCGAAGGCGTCCGGTGTCTCGCGCGCGTGGCGGACGGCGATCCGGTAGATCGTCTCGCCGCCCCAGAACCCGGCCGCGGTGTAAGCGGCGACGGTCGGCGCGTTCGCCAGGGTCAGCAATCTCCCCCGCGGGAGCTCGCTCATCAGTACACCGCCCCTTGCCGGCGCAGCGTCGTATTCATTGGGTCAACCGACTGCAACACGAAAGATCCGCATGTAGTTGCCGCCGGCGATCTTGCCGGCCTCCTCCGGGGTAAAGCCGCCGTTCAGCATCGCTGCCACGAGCTGCACCCATTGGGTATAGTCTTGCAGACTGCCGGGGGCGACCTGCTGGTCGGTGCCGATGCTGACGTGATCGACGCCGACGACATCTGCCATCTCCTTCAACCCTTCGACGTATTTGTCCAGGTTCGGGAAAAAGTGCCAGACGCCGATCGAGCCGCCGGTCTCTACAATCGCCCGTGCGTGGTCTCGGCTGATCTGCCGCCCCTTCAACGGTGTCGGGCCCATCGCCTTCGATTCGAACAACGCAGTGTGCGAGAGCAGCAAGGGTTTGGTGGCCACTTTGGCCGCCTGCTTGACCGTATCCTCGGTCGCGTGTGCCACGTCGCATACCAATCCGAGCCGGTGACAGGCGCGGATCGCCTCGGCGCCGAATGGGGTGAGCCCATCGTGCGTCACCGCGCCGGTCTGAAAGTCTCCGATGTCGTTCGGCGTGTAGTGCACCAGCTGCACGTGCCTGACGCCGCGCTGGTGCGCTTCCTCGAGGCGCTCGAGCTTCATCTCCAGGAAGTCGAGCCCTTCGATGTCCGCCACAATGGCCGGCTGCTCGGCGGCATGCGCCGCCTCGAGGTCGGCGGCCGTGAGGGCGCGGCGCAGCCCGTGGTGCGCCACAATCTCGTCGATCCAGGCCAGCCGCTCGAGATGGTGGCTGTAGAGCTGGCCTGGCGCCGGCGTGCGCAGCGCGCCCAGCACGCCGGCCGCATTCCGACCGAGGACGGGGCCGTCCGGCACGTCGGCGAGACAGGCGACCGCTAACGATCCCGCCCGCATGCCATTCGCGAGATCGTCCCCGGGGGCCGCCTTCGAGGTGATCCCGGTCGCCCCGCCATGGGTATGGACATCGACCGAGATGGATTTGCGCAAAACGCCGAGCGCGGCAGAGGTGGCTTCGGCCGTCTGCGCGGCGGCCGTCGAGCCCGTCGGCGCCGCGCCGCCGGCAAGCATCCCGCCAACCGACGCCAGCACCGTGCCCCACATCCAGTTTCGGCGCGTCAGCGCGTGACTGCAGCAGTCCATGTGTTCTCTCCCGAATCCCTATGGCGGCCCGGTTCCGCCCTGCGCAAAAATGCCTTGACGCGCTGCGGCGTCGCCGGCAGCCGGGTTACTGCACCCGGAACGCCGACCGCTTCGTCGATCGCCGCCGCGATCACCGCACCGACCGCAGCGATACCGCCTTCGCCCGCGCCCTTGATGCCGAGCGGGTTCAAGGGGCTCGGCGCGTCTTCAGTGACCAGCACATCCACGGGTGGGGTTTCGCGCAAGGTCGGCATCAAGTAATCAGCGAGGGTGACGCTCAGCGGTTCGCCGTGCTCGTCATATAAGAATTCCTCGTAGAGCGCGCCGCCCAATCCTTGCAGAAAGCCGCCCGCTAGCTGGCCCTTGACCAGCATCGGGTTGATCGCCCGCCCGACGTCGTAGGCGACCAGATAGCGCTCGACGGTCACCTGCCCGGTCTCAGCGTCGACCCGCACCACCCCGGCATGCACGCCGTAGGGATAGGTCATGTGCGCGGTGCGGAACCAGCCCTCGGCGGAGAGCCCCGGCTCGCGGTCGCCGACCGTCGGCGAGTTGGGTGCGAGATGCTGTGCTAGCTCCGCCAGCGTGATCGAGGGGCCGCCCGGCTGATCGCGATGAACCACGGTACCGTCGACGATGTCGAGCCGATCGGGTGCGGTCTGGAGTAGCGCGGCCGCCATCTCCAGCGCCTTTGCGCGCAGCTTCAAAGTCGCGGCGTGGGTCGCGTTGCCGGTCATCACTGACGCGCGCGAGGCGTGCGCGCCGATGCCGTATTGGATGCGGTCGGTCTGGCCCAGCACTACCCGCACCCTGCGGTAATCGACGCCCAGAGCATCGGCGCAAATCTGGGCCATCGCGGTCGCGATTCCCTGGCCAACCGAAGAGCCGCCGGTGACCAGCTCGACGGCACCCGTCGTATCGACCGTGACTCGGGCGCCGTCCATCGGGCCAAGCCCGCCTTTTTCGACGAAGATGCCGATCCCCGCGCCGACTAATTCGCCCTCGGCGCGCCGCCGCCGCAGCTCCGCCTTCAGCTCGTCCCAGCCGATCCGCGCCATTGCCTTGTCGAGCAGCAGCGGGTAGTCGCCCGAATCGTAGATCACGTCGGTGCCGAGTGCCGCGAGCGGCCGGCGGAACGGCATCTCGGCCGGCGTGATCAAATTGCGCCGCCGCACCTCCACCCGGTCGAGGCCGAGCCGGTCGGCGATCGCGTCGATCAACCGCTCGCGCACGAAGGTGCCCTCGAACCGTCCCGGCGCCCGATAGGTCGCGGCCGGCGTCTTGTTGGTCAGACGGAAATGGCAGACGGCGCGGTAGGCTGGGATATGGTATGGGCCCGGCAGCATGCTGATCGTCAGCTCCGGAACGCGGGCGCCGTGGGTGCGCACATAGGCGCCCTGGTCGAGAGAGAATTCGTCTTCCAGCGCCAGCACGCGCCCTTGTGCGTCGACGGCGGCGCGGGCGTGGTGGCGCTGCTGGCGCGAATGGTTCGCCGCCATCAAATGCTCGCGCCGATCCTCGATCCATTTGACCGGCCGGCCCAGCCTCAGCGCCGCGAGGCAGACCAGGAAATCCTCCGGGTAGAGCTCGCCGCGGATGCCGAACCCGCCGCCGGTATTCCCTTCTTTCAGCACCACCGCCGCGGCGCTGCGGCCGAGCATCCGGGCCAGCGCGTCGCGGTTGCGGTGCGGCACCTTGGCCGCGCCGTAAAGCTCCAGCACATCGCGCGCGGTGTCCCAATGGGCGAGTGCGCCGCGGGTCTCGATCGGCACCCCGGTATGACGACCGATCGTCAGGTCGAGCGCGACGATTGCGTGCGCCGCGGCGAACGCCGCCTCGACCTCGCCATAGCCCGCGCGCATGACCAGTGCCTCGGTCGAAAGCCCGGGGGCGAAGCTGCCGGGTGCGGCGTCGGCGTCGAGAAGAGGGGTCAATTCCTCGGCGTCGATCAGCACGAGGTCCGCCGCGTCTTCGGCGAGATAGGGATCGGTCGCGAACACCGCCGCCACCGGCTCGCCGACATAGCGCAACCGGTCGCGCGCCAGGATCGGCTGGCGGTAGGGGCGCAACGCTTCGGCCGCCGGGTCCCGGAAATCGATCGGCGGCAGATCGGCGAGGTCGGCGCCGGTCCACACCGCCGCGACGCCGGGTGTAGCGAGTGCTGCCGCGATATCGATCCGGCGGGTCACGGCATGGGCGTAAGGCGAGCGCACGACGCGCATGTGCAGCTGGTGCGGAAAGCCAATATCGCCGACAAAGCGGCCGCGCCCGGCAACCAGCGGCGGGTCTTCAAGCCGCGGCAGCGAGCGGCCGATCATCGCCGGCGCAATTCGGCGGCGGCGGCGCGCACCGCGGCGACGATGCCCTGATAGCCGGTGCAGCGGCAGAGGTTGGCCGAGAGCGCCTCCAGCAAATCCTCGTCGCCGATATCGGGCTCGCGCTCCAGAATGCCCAACGTCAGCATCAGGAAGCCCGGCGTGCAGAAGCCGCATTGCACCCCGTGATGCGCGATAAAGGCGCGCTGCAGCGGATGCAGCGCGTCGCCGTCGGCCAGCCCCTCGACGGTGCGGACGGCAGAGCCTTCGGCCTGCACCGCGAACATCAGGCAGGACCGCACCGGCTCGCCGTCGACCAGCACGGTGCAGGCGCCGCAGACCCCGTGCTCGCAGCCCATATGCGTGCCGGTCAGCCCGCATTCGTCGCGGATCGCATCGAGCAGGGTGCAGCGCGGCTCCAGCCGCAGCGCATAAGCCCGGCCGTTCACTCTCAGCGCAATATCGACCGGCTCGACCAAATGCTGATCCTCACCTGCAAGCCTGCGTCAGCGCCCGATGCACCATGGTGCCGACCAGCTCGCAGCGGTATTGCGCATCGGTCTGGGCGTCTTCCAGTGGGTCGAGCGCCGCGGCAGCGGCAGCGGCAGCTTCACGAAAGAGCGTCTCGCCGGGCCGTTGGCCGCACAGCACCGCCTCGGCGGCGGCGATCCGGCGCGGCGTTGCCTCGGCCCCGCCGACGCCGAGGCGCGGCGCGGCGATGACGCCGTCCTCGATCCGCAGCACCGCCAGCGCCATCGCCATCGCAAAGTCTCCA
Source organism: uncultured Alphaproteobacteria bacterium (assembly GCA_963781215.1). Classification (GTDB taxonomy): domain Bacteria; phylum Pseudomonadota; class Alphaproteobacteria; order ATCC43930; family CGMCC-115725; genus AP-15. Next base: position 2,507 of record CAWAFE010000038.1, on the reverse strand, counting down.
GCGCGGCGGGCGAATTCGGCAAAGCCGAAACACGTGGCCGGCGGCAGGATCGGGAGCCGCGTCTCGACCAGTAGCTCGTCGGCGGCGAGCGCCGTCGCCATCGCCCCTCGGAAAAATTCCCTCGCTTTCAGAACCCGCTCGCCGCCATGGCTGACGGCAATCACCTCGGCGTCCAATGTCGCCGCCGCGAGACACCATTCCGCTGCCGGGTCGGCATGCGCCAGGCTGCCGCAGAATGTCCCGCGCAGCCGGATCGGGTAATGCCCGATATGGCGCACGATCGCGGCCAGCATCTCGCCGAGCGGACCGGTGCAGGTCGGACGGTGGAACGAGGCGTGGCGCACCCGCGCGCCGATCTGCAGCATGCTGTCCTGCGCGACCATCGCGTCCAGTCCGGCGACCTGGTTGATGTCGATCAGATGCGCCGGCCGCGCTAACCGAAAGGCCATGATCGGCACCAGGCTCTGCCCTCCCGCCAGCACCCGGCCTTCCTGCGGCGCCAGCTCGGCGAGGAGCCGCAACGCGTCGGGCAGTGTCGTCGGACGGTGGTATGTGAAGGGTGCCGGCTTCACCTGATCGGCGTTCCTGATGACCGTTGCCCAACTATAACAAGGAAGTCTAATTTCGCCGGTCCCTTCGGCTGCATGCGGGGATATCTCGACTTCCGGTTCCCAGACGACAGCTGGCGCACCCGCCACCCCAAGCTCGGGGCCTGGTACGTGGCGGTCGAGCATGCCCTCGATGCAGGTGACCAAGCCGCCGACGGGGTGAGCACGGAGCGCTCTGCCGCGGCGTGGCGATGAAGGGGACAGCGCCCGCCTAGGCGCCAAATCGCGTCGCGATCACCGTCTCCATCATGCTCGCGACGATCAGGGAAACCTGGGATCCCGCGCCTCGTACCAAAGCTCGTGACGGTGCGACTATAGCTCGTTTGGCTGGTGCCGTTGAGGGCCTCCCGAGACGAGAACCCCTACCGGAAAATCGGCGAGGATCTCGGTCGCATGAGGTCGTTCCAGCAACTCCAGGCTGCGGTCGGCAAATACATCGCGCCAACTACCGGGCGCCGAGGGTAGAACGACCCGCGTTGATCCCCAATCGACCGGCATGCCGTCGCGGTAGAGCCGCTACACAAGGCGCGGCACCATGACGACGAGCGATAAATCCTCCCAGCTTCGTGCGAAAGCGCACAGATGGCTGCTTTTTTCACCCTCTATCTCGAGTGGCTGATAATCGCCCTCGGCAAACAGCTCCGGAAATGCCCGGCGCAGCGCGAGTAGCCGCTGCGTCGCAAACAACTTCTCTCGCCCATCCTGCCAATGGGGGGCAAGGTTGGCCGGCGAGGCGGCGGCCACCTCGTCGAGCAGCGCCTGACGCTTGCCCCAGTCGACCGGCCGTCGGTTGTCGGGGTCGACGAGGCTGAAATCCCATAATTCATCGCCCTGATAGATATCCGGCACCCCCGGCACGGTCAGCTTGAGCACGAGCTGGGAGAGCGACGTGATCGCCCCGAGGCGTGCCAGCGATCCGACGAAATTGTGGAACTGGGCGAGAAACGGGCTGGCTCGTGATGCATCGAGCACGCTTTGGACAAAGCGCTGGAGTGCTGCTTCGTAAGGAGCGTTGGGGTTGCTCCAGCTTGTTTGCTCCTTTGCTTCGCGCACGGCCTTGACCATATACGCTCCGATCCGATCGCGCAGGTTGCTCATCTCTTCTAGATCGTCGGGCGTGAGATCCGGGCGGCCAGGCGCCAAGGAGCGCTTGGTAAAAGAGATATTCGATGTTGCGGCTCGGCACGATTTCGCCGTCGATCTCGGACCGGCGCGAGCGGTTAAGGCGGGTCCACTGGGTCAACCGTCGGCCCCATTCGCGCGGCATCTCCGACAACAGCGCCAACCGGGCGCGGCCATCCTCGCCGCGCTTGGTGTCGTGCGTGGCCGTCGTCACCATCGCACGCGGCCAATGGCGGGCGCGGTCCCGCGTCAGGCGATGAAAGGCGGCGACCGACATGCCAAAGCGCCGCGGATCGCCACCGACCTCGTTTAGCGCCAGCAGCCGGACATAACGGTAGAACGCCGTATCCTCGCGGCCTTTGCCATTACCGGCCCGGTCACCTGCTGAAAATGCATAGCGACGCGCAATATTTCCTCGGCATCGCCGCGCAACGTCGGTCCGCAAGCATCGGCGGTCAAGACCCGGCGGATGAAGTCGAAGATGCCGACATCGATGCCGTGCCAGCGTTTTCTCGCTTGCGCCAATGCCCATTCGATATAGCGTCGATCGTCCTCGCCGGCGCCTTGGGGCGAAACATAGGTGCGATCCAGGGAAACCCGCAATGACCTCCTCGATCGCCGCCAACATGCCGTTGAAGGTAAAGTCACGGGTCCGCCACTCACGCATCGCCAGTTGATGAAACTCTCGCGCCAGCACATTCACCTCGCTGGCGAGGTTGACCTGCATGATCCGCCTTTTGCAGTCATAGAGAACGTTGTCGAAAGTCTCGTCACGGC